>CALODY010000005.1:0-674426 GCA_942492215.1 Pirellulaceae bacterium | reverse complement strand
GATTCCGTTTGAGGCGTGCAGGCCGAAAAAGAACCGATTGTTGTCTCAAATGATTTCTGGCTGAGCGATACGGAAATCACGGTTGGTCTGTTCCAGCGTTTTATGGATGATACAGAATACAATGGGCTGAAACCGGAAAAATGGGAGGGTGCGCGTGTATTCGAAAAAACGACTCATCGCCAGATCTTCCGGTCCAGCAAGTTAGCTGGTTTTGATTCGGTCATGTTTTGTAACTGGTTAAGGCGAAGAATTCGGCCTTAACGCCATGTTATAAAATAGAGAAATCCTGAAAAAAAGAACGCTTTCCACAGAAAATCTTGTCAAGTTGTTTTGACGACCGATGGGATTCGGTTACCAACGGAAGCGGAGTGGGAATTCGCCTGTCGAGCCGGGACCACAACCAGATTCAGTTTTGGCGATGAAGAATCGTGGTTGGACGGATATGGTTGGTTTTATGGAAACAGCAACAGTCGGACACATTGGGTTGCCTCAAAGCAGTGCAATGCGTGGGGACTGTTTGACATGCACGGAAATGTTTGGGAGTGGTGTTGGGACGCACTTGGGGGCTCGTACCGGGTGTACCGGGGCGGTAGCTGGGACTACCCTTCTCGCATCTGTCTCAGTCGGCGTACCGCCTCTTGAAAGCGCCTGACGGCCGGAAGCAACCAGTCTGGCTTCTCGTGTGCTCCGAAGGTGCCCATCAAGTAAAGCAAGCCAAGTCAAGAAATAGGAAGCGGAGCGAAGTGGAGGCCCGTAGGGAAGGAGGCGGAGCCGCGACCGGAGGAGCCGCAACGACGCGGGAGCCGCGATCCGGAGAGATAAAACCGGGGTCCACGCGCGAAGCCCCTGGTCGCGCAAATCTTCAAAGAATCAAAGAATCTTCTCTAAAACCGATGAAAATATGGCGCGTTCGCTTTTTTCTCAAATTCCGGCACGCGGATGTCCATCCACAGTGGGAGAACTAAACCGATTCTTGCAAAAAACTATCGGGTGCTAACGGTTGATCGACGTTGGGTTGACTAAGCGGAGAATTCCTATTGGGCGATTTGCATCGACTCATCTCGAAACAGGATCGAGTTCGTCGGGTCTTAACCAGCCATAACCGTCGTGGACGAGTCGACTATCGGGAAGTCCTCGCTCCTGAAGAGTTCGGCCTGTTCGCCTCACTGCGAGAATCCGCAAGCAGTTGGCAGTGGACGAAGGCATCCGGATGCTCGACAAACATATTTATTCTCGAAGTTTGGCGAAAGTGAAACCCGGCCGCCTCCATTGCCTGCCTGAGTTTAGGAAGATCGTTTGGCCTCACGAGGATATCGACATCGCGGGTCGTCCGCACCGCGGCTTCATCGACTTGGGCAACCCAAGCCCGTACCGCGTGACCGCCGACAATGGCATACGGCACCTTGGCGTCCTCCAGTACCTGCACGGTTTTGCGAAGTCGTTCGTTGACACGCTCCACCGCCCGCTCCATTCGGTTCCAAAGTTCTTCGCCAGTATATCGAAACTCGATCATGCTCTTGGCCTTTCATGAATCATTATAACGTGAATTCGCCAGGATTCGAATCGTTCCGGTCAGATTTACTCATGCTAACGTGACGGGGTCGTTGGACCATTCTTCCACCTTCTTCGGAGGCCGACATACTCGTGCTCGACGATGATCGCTGAATGTCGGCGTTCAGAAGAAGGTTCCGATTGAAGCAGATTTTCAAACGAGCAGTTGTCGCTTTGTTTTGTCATTACCGTTTCCTCTGATAATAATTTGCTAATAGCTAAAAAAAAATGGCGGCTGCGATTGGGTCGCAGCCACCATGTTCTCATGCTTTTCAACGAGGGGACTACCGTGACTTGCGGTCGAGTGATTTGCGTCGGGTTCGACCGTCAAGCCAGGGTAGGCCTCGCTTTTCATAGGCGTTGCGGAGAGTCGGTGATCACATCACGATTAGTGTTCAGTTGCTCTGCGATTTCACATAACAATACGCCGGATTCAGCCAGCTTGAATACTTCATCACTGATTAGCTGATAGTGGTGGAGGCCACGAGCTTTTTCGATTCGTTTACGGCGCTCGTATCCGTCGGGTTTTTCCTTCAGCAGCGAAAGACTGTCGAATCCAATTGCAAACGCTCGCACGGCCTGCTTTAAGCTCTGCAGCAATCTCGTTTTCAAAATAGTCCTGGTCGTAGAGTTGCCGAGCCAATGCAATCTTCGGGTTCTCAGGCACGTCTTCACGAACGTCGACAACAATTTCGGCGAAGTTGTCATCCCGCGAGCGATCGTCGATTCCGCTCCGATCCATCAAGACTGCGGCGAGATTGACCTTTAGTCGAACCTGCAGCCAGCCTCGTTGTGCTTTCTTTTCGCCACACTGGTAGACGTCGATGCGCCCACCTGTGAGCAGACCGATGAGCTCCCGAGCTTTGTCGAGTTCATCGTCGGTCGCATCTGTCGTGATGGCTCTCAAGACTTCTGAGAAGTCGGACAGAACTTCATACGCTTCCGTTTCCGACGGTAATAGCCTGGTCAACACACTTTTGCTCTTTGACGATTCTCGAATCAAGCGTCGCTAGTTGGCAACGAAACTCGTTGAGCTGGTCCTGAACAAGATCTTCGTCTGCACCTTTAAAAGTCCGGATGAGCATGCCCAGTTGCGCTTTGACTTCCTGGCGGTTCTTTTTCAGCTTTGCAAGTTGACGAGGATCTGGCTTTTGCATTCTCTCGGCTTCAACCAGAAATTGTTCGACGCAATTAGCCATTACTGCTTCATCAGAAAAGACTTTGTCGCAGATTGCATTGATAATCAAATCGGTGCCGAGCCGTCGCGGCATGGAAGAATACAAGAACTGCTGATCCACAGGAACATGCTTGCAGGTCTTGCATCCATACGAAATCCCATTGGCCCCTGTAACAACCAACTGGTTGTCACACTGCGGGCAGTATAGAAATCCGTTCAGCAACATTGGCCGTTCGGCTTGGTCACCGCGGTCTCGCGATCGGGGTGATCGTGCTGAAATTTGATGCTTCTCCGAATTCGCGTTTTAATCGCTGCCGAGCCTTCAAGAATTTCTCATCCGAAACAATCTGAAGTTCCGGAAACGAAAACACGTTTCCATCCGTGATCGCTAATTCTCGCATTTCATCTGGTGACATCGTCGAACCATCGGCTCCGTCGTTGTAGATGAAGACGCCGACGTAACGCTCGCACTCCAGAACTCGTTTCACAAAATCGCGAGAGAAGCGGTCTTTTTCTGATTTCGGTGGCCGCGGCAAGGAAGAATCCGCATTCAGTTGTTTGGCGATTCGACCAATTGCGACGCTGCTGTTAAACTTGTCAAAGATGTAGTTAACGACCAGAGCCGTTTCCTCATCCACAATCATCATCCGTGACGGGGCGACCACGCTTCGTAAGAAAACCAGGGATCACTTCGCCGCGCGTGCCCGTAGGTGATCGTTGAATAAACGATCCGCCGTGCCAGCAGCATTCGATGAGCAGCCCGAACATAACCCGCCTGGTTGGTACGCTGGATATCGTCAAGCCAACCAAGGAGTGGCAGCAGAAGCTTCCATCGTTCATTGTCGTTCGAATCGAGGCGTTGATCGACCAGGATGCAGCGAGTGCCGTTACCGACAAATTTCTTCATCCAGGACTTCGAGCAGGGTCTTCAGAAGTTGCGAGCAAGTCGGCTGGTTGCCAACGCAATGAAAACTGAAAATTTGCCGGCTCTCCGAGCTTCGCGAATCGCATTTAAGCCCTCGCGATCATATTTCGCGCCCGAAATTCCAAGGTCGTAGAAAATATTTTCTTTTGAGATTGAAAAATTCTTGGCAGCCGCTTCAGTCAAAATTGCTCTTAACTGTGCTTCGAATGAATCCTGCAGGCTCGTCGAGTACCGGATGTAGATGGCTGCGATGGTTTTGCCGGCTCCAGCTTTGATCCGGTCACCGAATTCGGCGAGCAGTTGGTCGTCGCCACTGCGGCTCGTTCAGCCTCTACGCGATCGCTCCCCGCTGGTTGAAGTGGTCGGCAACCGTCATCGCCAATGTTGTCATAAGCAACACTAGCCAAAAACCCGTTAACAGAAGTTTGTCCCGTTTTTGTCCCGAACTTGACTGCAACGTTTTGCAGTTTGATGCAAACGGTGGCAACAAACGGGACAAAAGTCGGGACAAAACATTTTGCGGAACGATGCTAACGTCTTTGTGAGGCAGAGATTTAGGACGATTGGACTGCGCGACCCCCGTGTCCTCCGCTTTGGCAGGTTGCGAGCTCTCGCAACCTTGGCCCAAATTGTTTCATGCTTTGCGATCGAGTCGCGAGACAGAACTAGCCCAGGAAATTGCATTTCACGTCGTGATTGGCTTGGTTAGGCAACATTCCATCGCTTCGCTCAGACACTATCTGCTGGCTACAGATGATGACGTCAAACCCGCCGCAGCCAGCGATTGCTCCGGCTGCCGGCAAGCATCTTTTTGGAAGTTTGGGCAACCTTCGGGCAATTCCGCTGCAATTGTCTTGTCGAGCATCCCATCCACCACCACCAAAATACCACCATTTTGGTCGTATTGACCGATCCGAGAATGGGCCACAATCGGAGGCTCGATGTGAAGTAGGAGCCGGCAGTAACAAGCCCGACTCAACAGACAAAAACGCATTTGCTCGCAACTCAATCAAGCAAAGGAACTAGTGTTCCGTCACGACTTGGATTTCGGGTAGACGGTAGTGGACGAGTCAACGAATCCAAGCGATGGTTGCGATAAAATGGACTCGCAACCTCGTCCACTACCCGAAAATTGAACTGTGACGGAATACTAGCACATGAAGAAACTTTCCGAACACCTCGCCGATCTCTCGGCTCGTGCGAAGCATGCCGAGGATTCAGTGGCTGCGGCCGAGAAGGAAGCACATGACAAGATCGCCGCGCGCCGAGAGCAGGCGCGCGTCGCTGCGGCTGCGGCGGTCGAGGAAGGTGAATCAGGACCTTAAGTCGGCTGGCGGCAGCGTGGCGAAGGACTGGGACGCCGTGAAAACCAAAGTTGCCGGCGACATCAGCGCGGTTAAGGCGAAAGTCGCGGAGGTGAAGCACGAGCACGACATCAAGCACGCCGAGAAGCATGCCGAGCGGCTGGAATGGGAAGCGGCCTTGCCATCGACTATGCTATTTCGTCGATTGAGCAGGCCGCAGTAGCGACCCTCGACGCAATTGACAGCCGCATTGCCGCGGATGAAGCCAAGCAAGCCAAGCAAGCCAAGCAAGCCAAGCAAGCCAGCTAGTCCCTGCTCGGCCAGACCATGTCAACCTGCTGGAATTGGGGGCGATTTTTGATCGCCCCCAAGTCCTGTTAGGGGCGGACGCGAGCGACTAGACGAAAGAACGCATTATTGAGCTGCGTTCGGTCAGGCTCCATTTCCCGGTTCGGTCAGGCTATGGCAACAACCTTTACCAAGTTATTTCATTGCATTGCGGAAAATTGATGTGAAGAATGAAACGCTCTTTTCCGAACTCCGGCTGACAACTCAAAACAAAGCCCCATTGCCGTTTGGTGTTAATTCGGAGTTGGCTCTGAGGGATTTCGCAATACGGCCACTGCGACGATGGGATGCAAGCAAGATCTTGTTGAAACGCGCGAGCGGGGCGCAGTAATCATTATGATCAAATGGAGACAGAAAACCGCGACTCGGATCATATTAGAGCCAGTTTCGTGATCTTTTCCTGATGGCACTGACTCACAACATCACGATCATCTTTGTACCCACCCAGGTTTTTTACAGAGCAGGTCAGCCCCTTTACCCGATTCTGCTGCAAAACAGGCTCACAGGGCATATCATGAATGCCTGGTACTTCGTGTTCTAACCTCAGGCGAATCGCCGATGTCTGATTTGTGGATTGCGGTTGCTGTCATGAGCGTAATTTGTGCCGCAGCGGGTGGAATGGCGTATGGCATCTTGTATTCGGAAAAGCAACCCCGACTGATCATCGGGTTGATGGCGATGGCCATAATGGGCTGCGTGTTGTTTCTGTTTCGCTTGCAGGGACACCTTATGTGGGCGCGATTTGTGCCGCACTCGGCAGCGATCATCTATACGAGTGTGTCCGCGGTCCTTGCCGCGCTGGCCGCGGGGTGGGGCGCCCGAATACCGGATATCCCGAGATGGCGTCGCCTCGCAGTATCAGGTTCACTCGCGCTCGCATCATTGGCGGCAATTTTGTGGCCCATGCTTTCCATTGCGGTGCGCCCGCCGCCAGAGGGTCAAGACGAATGGTTGGGTCCGGTCGCGATACAGACCTCGTGGGCGACATGCAGTCCGGCCGCCGCCGCTACGCTACTCCGGGCTGAAAAAATCCCGGCCAGCGAGCGAGAGATGATTCCGCTCTGCCTGACCGACGACGCCGGCACTCCGACGTTGGGCATGTACCGCGGAATCAAGCTGATGGCCAACAAGCAAAATCGTCAGGTTGAAATCGTCGATCGCAGCCTCGAGCAACTGATCGCCGAAGATGACTGGCCCGTTTTGATGGCCGTTCGCTTGCCTTTCGAGTGAATGATCCGCTTTAAGGACGAATGGGGCTGGATTCCCGGCACGGGGCATTCGGTCGTGGCGTTAGGTTTCGCCGCCGATGGTCACTTGGTCGTGGCGGATCCCGCTATTGGATTGGAACACTGGTCAATGGACCAGCTGGAAATTTTGTGGCAGGGCAATGGGATACGAATCAAGTAGCTCCCGCGATCCTGCAAACGAAGCATTTCCGGGAGTATGCATAATCTGAATGCAATCGGTTCCCGGAGAAATCCTGGTCCAATTGCGAAAGGCTCGACCAAAGTTAGCCTGATTCGAATCGCCCAGCTGATGCGACAATTGGATCAGCGGCATGTCGGTCTCGAATATTTGTTTGCTACGCGAATACAAAAAAGGCCTCCACTCATTTGAGTAGAGGCCGATGCGTGCCTGAATCGATGTGCGGGACAAATCTGTCGATAATTATTTGCGGCGAAATAGCCAAACGAAATCGCCAGAGTCGGTTGGTTCGAAGTTAAATGCCTTTTTCTCTTTGAATAGCTCTACATTTTTCTGAACCAATTCCTTGTACTCCTCGCTTTTAACCAATTCCTCCCGCTGTTCTTCCGTTTTTGCAGAGCTGGTCAATTCCCTGATTTCGTCGAGAAGCTCTCCAATTTCCTTGTCGATATCTTCCAATCGTTTCTGATCTTCATCGCTCAAGACCTCGACGTTCTCCTTTTCCCAGGAAGCATCGTGCGCCGACCAATAGATCAAGATCGCCATCGACATCGTAGTCGGTCGCGTCCAGGTGGAATGACGAACCGGGCTGCGTCGGCTGTCCATGAAATGCAGGGACTTTTTTGATGAAGGAGTCGTCTTTGAGCGGTTCAATTAACGTCTCGGCGGCAGCGAGTTCCGGCGAGCCCTTTTTGCCTGTGTTTTTAATTAGAAAGACGCCCCCTTTGGATCCGCCACACAGCACGTCCAACAGTCCGTCGCCGCTATCAAAATTCTTTTGTTCCCCAGCATGTCAGTCGCTCACGAGATCCGGCCCGCATTGCTGGAAATCAAGGAGCGTCAACAGGGGTTGTTTGACGTCACCTTGAAAGTCCCGGCACTGGGGACCGCGTGTTGGGCCTGGCTCCCGTGTTCCCTGAATGTATGAAACCGATTGGGCCACCATCGAATCATCTTTCGCCAGGCGCAGCCGTTCAGTATTTCAGTTTCAAAACGGACGGAGAACCTATTTCCGGCGAGACGATTTTTATTGAAGGCCTTTCGGCGCTACAGATCGATGTACGGGTCCGGGTCGACTTGGCCAACGGCGACCATCATTCGATGATTCTTCGACCGAAATCTCCTTCCTGGGTCATTCCCGAGCGCGCCACAAAAAGCGCCGTCGCCTTGTCCTATCTGAAGATGGGAGTGATTCACATCTTTGAAGGGATAGATCATCTACTGTTCGTTTTAGCACTGGTTATCATCGTACCCAATCTGTGGATGCTGTTTAAGACAATCACGGCTTTTACTTTGGCCCATAGCGTTACCCTGACCTTGGCGACACTTGGGTTTGTCAACGTCCCATCGGGCCCAACCGAAGCCGTCATCGCACTGAGCATTGTCTTCCTGGCTGTCGAGATCATCCGCAATCGCCAAGGCAAATTCAGTTTGGCTGCAACGTATCCCTGGATCGTGGCCATGATCGGTGAATCCCTTGGGCCCGTCATTTTGGAACAAATTATCAGGGCCGACGCAGGTTACGACGGTGTATCCATTCACGCTTCGCGAGGGACAATCTCGGCGTTTAATCGATTATCCCAGTCGGCGTTGGTGGTCCCACTATGAAACTTGCTCCGGCAAGTATCGAAGTCGAATGCAACCAGTCCCCGTCTTATCCACAAGCTCCCCGCGACTTCCATCCCGTCCAGCAAGACGTAACTCCTTCACTCGTTTGAGCTTCAGGCTTGCATTGACCTGGCGGCATTGCGACACATGTTCTCCAAATCCGTAATAAAACACAGTCGCTGGCACCCGTCCGACCAAGGCCTGTTTCCCGCATTTTGCAGGCAAAATTCCATTGATTTGGATTTCCATTTTCATCTAAACTCTGTCCAAAACCTAATCTCGCCGTTTTCTGCAATTCTTGATCGGCGAACTGTACCACCAGGGAAACTGACATGGATGTCTGCATCATCGGGGCCGGTTGGTCCGGCATTTACGCCTGCAAATACGCGCTTGAAAACGGACTGAAACCGATCGTGCTGGAAAAACGGTCGGACATTGGTGGCGTCTGGAATTATTCTGACGACCCGGAACTCACAACCGTAATGAAGTCGACGATTTCTTCCTCTTCTCGAATCGTGACCGAGGCTTCCGATTTCTTCATGGATGAAAGCGTGGGGCATTTCATGCACCATGAGGATATTATTCAGTACCTCCGCAACTACATTGACAATTTTGAAATAGGACTCCACCTGAATTTCGGCTGTCACGTCGTCTCTGTTGAAAAACAGGGGGACCAATGGCAAGTCATTTACGAGCAGGATGGTGAAACCAAAACCGTCACCGCCGCCAAACTTGCCGTTTGCGCTGGACTGCATAACAAAAAGAAACCGATTGGTGAGCCGATCTCGAATTTCAAGGGCACCATCACTCACGCTGGTGATTTGAAGGAGATCCAACCCGACGATTTTTCAAAGGACGACCACGTCCTGGTTTATGGCGGTGGCGAAACCGCATCCGACATTATCGACCTGCTGGCACAAACGCCTGCGAAACTGACATGGGCGATTCGCGATGGACAACACTTTTTGCGCAAGTCGCTGTTCCATCAACGCAAAGGCGTCGGCCAGTTCGAGAAACATGATTTCGCCCTGGACCTCATCGCCAGCCCGGTCATCAATGCACTGAGCCCATTTTCCAAAGGCGCTCCGGGTCGTCGTTATCTCACCGACTTCCTCTCGACGGGATCGTTCGCCGGTTACCAGGGACACGGGGTCCCGGAATGGAGAAACGAATTCCGCTACGCCCAGACATTCTTCAACAAGAATGGCCATTCGGTCGAGCAGGTCAAATCGGGGCGCGTCAACGCTCAAAACGAAGTCGTCGCGGTTAACGACCGGACCGTCGAGTTCAAAAGTGGCAGACAGGAGCGTTTCACTCACATCATCTGCTGTTTCGGCTACGAGTTTCATTGCCCGTTCTTGCCAGCACCTTACGACCAAGGTGATTTGGGAAACCTGTATCAATATGTTTTTGCCCCGGACGATCCGAGTCTCGCCTTTCTCGGTTTTGCTCGACCCATTATCGGTTCCATCCCCTTACTGACGGAGATGCAATGTTTGTGGGTCTTTCGTGTCTGGTCCGGCCAATCCACGTTGCCCACCGAGCCCAAGATGCAAATGCATCAGTCTGAAATCAACAAACGTTGGGACATTCGACTGCCGGGGCGCGGAAAGCTACGCACCCTGGTCCTGCCCTCGACCTATGTCTCGATGATGATCAAGTCCGCCTATCCCGGGCGAAAACCGGGGGCACATTTCAAAAAACGTCCGATGCGCGCTTTAAAGTTTTTGACCTGGATTCCCTCCGGTTCGATGCGCGTAGCGCTGGAACCCAACTTGCCAGACGACGCGTTTAACCGGCTCTGGCGCCGCCGACATGGTATTTTGCTCGGTTGGCTGCTGCCAATCGTCATTCTTTTCAGCCGCCTGCTCCGAATTGAGTGCTTCGTTGACTGGTGGGTGAATCGTCGAGAAAAGAAACAGCAACAGAAACTGCCGACCGGATCGGCACATCCCAATTCTTCATCGGCTCAGCCTGTTTCCCAGGATCGCGCTCGGGCCGCTTAAGGGAATGACTCGGGATTACTTGAACGCCTGCTTGAACGCACCGCCATCAAACGCCTCGGGAACTTTACCTTCCTCGGCGTAAAGGTACAGCCCGGCCAGCAAAATGGACTCCAGGGCCGACGTGCACAAGATTCCCACGATGATCAACAGCACCCCGAGGGCGATCAGGACGTATCCCAACACCGCGGCACCGTTGGCGGCCAGGAAGATCCCGCCCATGATTGGCAGCGCTCCCACGACCATGACCAGCAGGTTAAGCAATCCCAAACTAAAATTGGATGTGAAAGTCTCGCCCCATGTTTTGAACATGATATTCTTGCTGCGATTGAACGCCGCCCAAGGTGACTGGTTCTCAACAACCAGCACGGGAACCACAAAATAAGTCAACATTGACCAGGCGGCACCCAACAAACCGGCAATGAAGCGGCCCACGTTTTCGCTGCGTGACTCGACGGCTCTCAGGATCATTCCCACGGTAGCAGCCACCAAGGCCCATAACACGATCGAAGACAGGCTGGACATCGCCGCGCCAATCCCGTCGCGAACCGTTGGATCGCCTCCTTTAAATCGGATAATCGCACACGCAACCAAGGCGGAGTTGAAGAAAATGATCACGAAATAATTGATGAAATAGAACAGGAACAGCAACGCATAAGCAATGATGTCGGCAGCCGTCGTTTTGTCATCACGCAGGACTTCCAGGTTATCAATTCCCATTCCAAACAGGGGAACCAGGAAGGAAGCCAATACTATCAAGCATGTGAAAGCGCTGACGATCGGAAACACCAACAGTTCCGGATCAAGCCTCAGAACCTTGAAGCTTGCTTTTGCCAACGACCATCCGTTACTGACTCGTTCCATAAACGACATAATGACTCCGCGGTTAAAGACTTGCCTTGTCAGACCACCAGCATTCTAACGACTTTCAGGTCGCGGGGTTAATTCAGATTTTCACGGGCGATCAGTATTTTGGCAACGACCAGCATCCCCACGGAAGCAACGAGGCAATAGCCGGCCATCACCAACAGTTGGAACTCAAACCCGATCCCGCGATCGATACAACCGCCGGTCAAACCTGGTCCAAGTGCCGAGGCAAACACCATCGCCGCCACCGCAATTGCACGAATCGCCCCCAAATGGACGACTCCATAAGTCTCAGGCCAAATCGTTCCGAAGATCGCATTGGAAAATCCAAAAGAACAACCCAGCAAGAACATAAACGCAAAAATGACCGATGGTTGACTGCTGAAACCCAACAACAGGCAACCCACCCCCATGGGCAATAAGAAAACTGGCAGCAAGCGTTTTGAATTCAAACGATCGATCAGCCATCCGCCCAACAGCGTGGACACCGTCGTGGTGATCGACAGCACGAGGAACGAAGTCGCAAACAACTGCGGCGTCCAATTTTTGAGTTCCACGATGTGCACCTGGTGAAAGAAGACCGACGTTCCGATAAACGCCGGTGCGAGCACTCCCAGGCACAGCATCCAAAACGCCGGATCGACGATGGCTTCCGCTCGCGTCCAACTCCGCGCGGACATCCTGTCGGGCGAATTGCCCGCCTCTTTTTCAGGCTGGTGCTCGACTCGCATCAGCAACACAATGGCGGGGAGCGCGAACAGGACCAGAGCAGTAGCGGCGACCTGCCAGCTTTGACGCCACCCAAATCCCGCCACCAACAGCAAAACAGTGCTCGGCAAGAGGGCTTCCCCCAACTGGTAACCCGTCGATGTCAAAGAAACTGCCAATCCCCGTTTGGCGGAATACCAGCGTCCCATTGCCGTTTGCGATGCATGCGTCATCAACCCCTGTCCAAACAAACGCAATGCATATATCACCGCCAATAGCATCGGGATGGAAGAAACCCATGACATGCCCAGGCAAGCCAGCGCCAGGCACAACACGACGACGAACGCAACTCGGGCGACAGGCACATGATCCACCACTCGGCCGACCCAGACCAGCGTCAACGCACTGGCAAGTGTGCTGACCATATAGATCAGTCCGAATTGACCGTCCGTCAAATCAAAAGTGCTGCGGATTTGACCTGAGAAAAGGGAGATAAAAAACGTTTGGCCAAAACTTGAAAAAAAAGTCAGCAGCAACCCACCTGCCAGCCAACGCAAGTTGGACTTCACGAAATAATAAAGTCCTTGCATTGTCGTTTAACGCGAATTATTGTGTCAAAAAGCTGGGCGGATTGGAAACAGGCAATCGTTTTCTGGAAGCGCGTCTCTGGGAAAACGGCTGTCCCATCTTTGAACTGCGCACGGCAAACAATGATAAAACGAGCCGCTTTTTTAAATCGTTGCGATTACGTTATCCGCTCCGATTGCGATTGCCAAGGTAGTGGGCGGGTGGCGAGTTACTGTTGGAAAATCTACCGGCACTCCGATGTTGATTCTGCCGATGCCGCCAAAACTGTAGCCGTGGCGCTACCGATTAATCACGCAACGTGGCAATGCCTCGGTCAATCGGTCAAATGCATCGTCACTGATCCCAGTTCCGACAAGATCGAGCGCCTTCAAAGCCGTCAAATTCTCGAGCGGAGTAAAGTCTCGAACCTTTACTCTTTGAAGTTGAAGATCATTGAGTTTCGATAGACCGGAAAGTGGTGAAAGATCGGTCACGGCGGTATCAGAAAGCCAAACTTGAATCAGGTTTTGGCAATGTTCCTAATCGTTTTTAACGTCGACATAGAAATTACGATCCACTTCAAATGTTTCAATGGCTTCGATTGAAGAATGGATCTGGGGTTGCTCGGTCGGTGTCAGCTTGGTTACGGCTCCATTGATCGACACGCGAATGGGAATCGAAAACCCTTCCACGACATTGTCAAAGTAATATTCAACTTGCTTGCCATCAATTTTATATTTGAGGACCGGGATCTTCGTCGTCCGCAGATATTGGTCAAAATACTTTGTGAAATCAAAACCAGATTGTTCGTTGATGTAGGACTCCACCTGCTCCGTTGTCACGGTCTGATGCCAGAATTTCTTGTTCAAACCACGCAGAATCGAACGCCATGTCTCGTCATTGTCGATAATGTGCCGCATCGTGTGCAGCATGTTACCGCCTTTGTAATACATGTCTCCTGACCCGCTTTGGTTGACATCGTAAACTGCAATGATCGGCCGGTCGTTACGTACCCGTTTGCGGCAGCCGATCACATAGTCTTCGGCTTCCTGCTTTGTAAAATGGTATTCGACGAAAAGGTTCTCGGAATAGTTGGTAAAACTTTCGTGAATCCACATGTCCGCGGCGTCGCGCATGGAGATGTTGTTGCCAAACCATTCGTGTCCGGATTCGTGCACAATAATGAAGTCAAACTTCATGCCAACACCGGTTCCGCTCAGATCGGTACCTCGATAACCATTTCGAAATCCATTCCCGTAAGTCACGGAACTTTGGTGTTCCATGCCAAGATAGGGAACAACGACCAACTTGTAGCTGTCCTCATAAAACGGGTACTTGCCAAACCAGTATTCAAACGCCTCGATCGTCCGGGGAGCCTCTTTGAATTGAGTCTCCGCCTTGTCGCGCTGGTGATCCAGGACCCAATAATCCAGATCCAACTCGCCAAACTCTCCCGCGTAGACTTCAGAGAAATTGACGTAGTCTCCGATGTTCACGTTGACGCCATAATTGTTGATGGGATTTGTGACGACCCAGCAGAAAGTTTTTTTATCTCCGTTAGAAATTGTTTCCTGCAGCCGACCGTTGGAAACGGCCACCAGGTCTTTCGGAACGGTGACGCGAATTTCCATGCCCTCGTCGGGTTCGTCATAGCCATGGTCTTTGTTGGGCCACCAGATACTGGCGCCAATGCCCTGGCATGAGGTCGCGATAAAGTGCTGGCCTTGCTGGTCCTGCTGCCAGGAAAAACCACCACTCCAGGGTGGATTCTTGCTCTCGACGGGTGTTCCCTCGTAGTGGATCTGGATTTTGTGCCTGGTTCCCGCTGGCAGGGGATCGTCAAAATCAATCCAGTAAACATTGTCGTCCCGTTCGAATTTCAGTGGGCTACCGTCGTGAAGTACTTTTGTAATTTCCAGCGGTTGTTGCAAGTCGATTTGCATTCGGCGCGACGGTTGTAACACTTCAAAAAAAATTGCGTTACAACCCTTCAGGCTCTTGGATTCCGGGAAAACCTCAAACGCCAGTTCGTATTTCTTTAGGTCCCACCACTGGCGTTGCGGAGTAATCGAACCTCGCAATCGGTCCTGCTCGGTAAACTCCTGACCGTCGGAGACCGCTTTTTCTTGCGAATGGGCCGCAACCGGAATCAATACCCAAGCGAGGGTTGCAACAAGGATCATTTGGTAATTTTGCATTTAACCGACTTCGAAATATGGGACCCAGAATCAAACCGCCGATAAATTGGTGCGCCGAATCGGTTTCGAAAAAACAAGGCCACCCGCCGTTATCACAACATGGCGGCAACTCGCCACTTATGTCGCCAGGAATTCAATCCCAAACCTTTCGCAGATGGCACCGATCTTGGCGGGCTCGGGCGGATCCAATTCGGCAAGCTCGACAAACATGTTTTCAAGCATCGCCGGAGTGACCGTAAAATACATCCGGCACGGCTGGTCACCCACCACGGTATAGCCGTGTGAGACATTGCGAGCACCGAATAGGGTGGCGCCAGCTTCCAGCAACATCGTTTTTCCGTCAATAACAAACTCGACTTGGCCTGCAGAAACACAGAATATTTCATCTTCGCGTGTGTGAACGTGTGGCGGAATACCGTTTCCAGGCAGAGCAGTCATTTCATACAGCTCAATGGTTCCACCAGAATCCTCGCCCGAGAGAATGAGTCGAAGCTCGTTCCCCATCACGTTAATTCGGCGCCCCTGATCTTTGCCAACTAGCTTGGCTCTGAGTACGTGGTTCATTTCGCATCTTCCTGGTCAAAAAAGAGCCGCAGTTTGACAGTTAACTGGCAGTTGAAGTGATCACCTATTTTAAGTGCATCAGACGACGAATTGCAAAACGTCGAGCGAGAGATCTGGAGACGGCAAAGATCGGCGGATTCAAAGCCCGTCAAAAAAACGCTCGGTCTCCAGCTTGAGTCTTGCCAGATCGCTGGGGCGCAGTTCCGACAAATCATTTTTCTCAAACGGATCGGAAGCAACATTGAACAACTGGGGCTTGCGGTTGCCTTGCATGAACTGGTGAATTGAGCCGTGACGACCCGTCTGGCCATCAAGATAAAAAACCGCTTTGTCGTTTCCGGAAATGCACCAACGGTAGAGCAATGACCGACGCGGTTGGTTGATATCCGCCACATCATGGGCATAGACTTCGCCGTAAACCTGATCGCGGTCCAAACGATTGGTTTGCGAAACATCCAGCAAATTCAGACCGGTCATCGAATCAACGGGATCCAGGCCGGCTGCCGCCAAAATGGTCGGCGCCAAGTCGACGCTACTAACGAGCGACTTTTCGTCCAAAAACGGTTTGATCGTTCCCCGCCATCGCAACATGATCGGGGTGCGGACGCCTCCCTCTGATGGCGACTGTTTGCTGCCAGGCGCGAATCCCTTGTTCCAATTCCTGGGCGCCTCGGTCAGCGGTGTCTTCTGGATCCATCCATTGTCGGTCACGTACACAAACAACGTGTCGTTACCCAGTCCCTTTTCATCAATGTGGTCGATCAATTCTCCACAAGTCTCGTCGAACCATTCGCACATCGCGAAGTATTTGGCCAATCCCATTGGGCGATCGGCTTGCAGGTATTTCTTTAACAATCTGGCCGGTGGATTGTGCGGCGTGTGCGGCAAAAACGGCGCATACCAAACAAAGAAAGGCTGTTGACCGCAGTCATCAATAAAATCGAAAATCGGCTGCAAGCCCTCTCGCCCAATCTTCAACCCCAGATCACCATGCCGACCACCTTTCGTCGGATCGCCATGCGTCATACCGTGAGTGAAGCCGCCATCCTGGAAGGAACCTTCCCACCACTTGCCGGACTGATGGCTCAAGTAACCATGCCGTGCAAGGATGCGTGGCAATGTTTCCAGTGTTTTGATTTTGGCATTCAATTCCTCTACCAACCGTTGATAGGTGGCGGAACTGTGTCGATCGGGCGAAGACACATCAGCCGGAAACCCCGGGTCGTTTCCGGAAATGAAATGCTGCGTCGGATAAAGACCCGTAATGATGGTCGCCAACGAAGGTCTACAAAGACTGGTGGGAACATATCCCCGCTTGAACGTCAGGCTTTCCCTGGAAAATGTGTCCAGGTTGGGCGTCTTGATGATGGGATGCCCCATAAATCCATAATCGGTCCACGCCTGATCATCGGAAATGATCAACACGATGTTTGGCCGTGCCTTCCGGCTGCGCTCGGTACCATCGGCCAAACCTTCCGTGGCCGGTGGAAAGACGACGCTCAGCAGAACGGCCCAAATCACTGAGCTGATAAACGTAGGTTGATTGACTAGTTTCATTTCCTGTTCGGAACCGTTCCTTCCGGTACATTTGGTCTGCCGCGAAGATTGCCCGCAACAAACCGATATTGCAATATAGCAAAACAGACTGTTAATGGTTCCCTACAACGCCTCAGGAACTTGATCCTGCGACCAGACCGTTCGTGTTAACCAGTCGACAAACAGCGCACAGCCTGTCGCCACGGCGATCAATCCATAGATTGGCAAAAAACCGGTTATGACACTCACGACACCGGCAACGACCAACGTTACAGCGCCGACAAATCGCATCGCCCTCCTGCGCGCCAGCGAGAGAAACACGAGACAGCCAATCCAAAGGAAAACGCAAACTACCACCGTAATAATCGCTGAACTCCAACGAGACACTGAACTGGCTTCGATCGTTCGCGCGGTCACCGACGCTTTTCCCCGTGGTGCCTTGAAGTAATAGTCCGCGCCCCGGACAGGCAATTCGATATCGAGGCTTGTGAGAGCAGCCGAAAGTTTGCCGTCGTCAAATGGCTCGTCCGCAGCACTCTGTGCGTTGTCAAAATCCTCGAACTCAGCACCTGCCAGATCCTCTCCCTCAACCGGTGTTTGACCGAGCTGGCCACCTTGTTTGCCGGGCCCGGCAGAGATTTGGCCATTCGGTCTACCGCGTTCGGAATACCTGTTTTCGTCCGGCGAATTCAGTTCCCCCCCCGACAAAACCCTGCCACCCATACCTCGTGCGCCAAACAAGTCATCATCCCCATTTGCCTGGACGCCCGATTGAATTTGCATCTTATCACCCGACTCCGATTGGGAAAGCGCACCTTTCGTTCTCCTGGAAGGCAGATTGTTGGGATTGAAATAAGTGACCGATTCATCCTCCATTTGCGCTACTTCCGGGACGATCGATGAGATGGTCGGTTGCTGCATTCCCATACCTAGCTGCCCCTGAGCCGGCTGATTCGTCAGCTCCTTGCTGTTTAGCTTGTTTCGATTCAGCCATCGGGCATCGAACTCATCTTTCCTTTCCATTTCACCCAATCCATTCTGTAAACTCCCTGACCGGGGCATTGGCTGTTGAGATGCCAGTTCTCGAAAATAGAAATTCTGCCCGCCACGACCTCGAGTCACCGAGTTGCGGGCAATTCTCGCAGACTGCTCTTCCAGCAAAGAATTGAAACGCTCACGGTTGTCGGTCTGGATTTCGCCGGCGGCTTGGTTGTCGACACTGTAAACTTGCTGCGCTCGATGGATCGCCTCGTTGTTCCCCTCAAGGAGATTCAGCAGCTGTTTTCCAGCTTGGCCGTTTAGTTTCGGATTGGCCGACGCGTAATCCGCCATATCCTGCTCCAGGCGCTTGAGGTTCTTGAAGGCTCTCGATTTGGAATAGGACGAACCTAACGTTGCCGATTTACTTTGAATTTGCTCAGCGAGTTGTTGGATTTGTCGAGCCTTGTAACTTAGGAAACTCTGTTCCAAATCACCGCGACTATCAACTTTGGTCATGGTGCCGCCGAAATTCAGCCAACGGTGAGATTCCGGAAGGCGCAAATGGAGCTGGCTCAATTGGACGTTGATGTTGAGCGTCTGAATCACTGGAAACTCAATCTCATTAAAGTTGCTCAGGTCGCCCAGCTGGCCTGCATATTTGAGCTGTACCGGATAGTCCAGATCGCCTGGCGGTGTTTTCACCAGGGGGACTCGCAGACGACGATCGTCACCGGCAGCCGGCCAGGCAACCGGTTTGACCGGCCGATTTTCGACCACGACCGTCAGCAACCTTGCTCCCTCAGGAAGCTGGATGTCGAGGTATTGCTCGGAACGATTGTTGATTTGAAAGTTTTGTAATGCCCGATAGGCTCCACTCGCATCGACGACCATCGTCGTTTTTGAAAACTCAATACTCGCGGCGACGGTCTCAAAAACCTCTCGTTGACGGTTTTCGAAATGCAGAACCGGCCAGTCCGTCTCCGGCTTGGCGACAAATGCCATCGTGAGTTCGAAACCGGCAAGTTTTTGCTTCAACCGAGTAAACGCCGACAGCTGGCGGTTGAGAGTTTGGAAATCCGGGGAAGGCAAGGTTGTGATCTCGTCTCGCCCCACATTCTGTAACGTCGCATATTGCTGTTCCGTTACGCCGGTTAACACACGCGGGATCGGGACCCTTTGTTGCGCATCGTTTAACTGTCGGTCGTTTTCAATCACCACCCGGTAGGAGTCGATGACTTCGTCCTGCAAATCAAGAGTCACGCGGACCGCTTCGGGATTGTCAACCACATCCTCAATCGTTGTTTCGCTAACCAGCCGCGCCGCAATTCTCGCGTTGCGAAGTTCCACCGGCAATTCAAACTGAATTTGACGAATCCCGGCTTGTTGAATGTCAAAATCCAGCAGGATGGTTTCCTCGATCGCAAACCGGGTGGTTCTGACGTTGGTGATTGTCTCCACGGTGACCCGCGGTTGAATCCGTGCAAAACGAAGAGTGGCAAAATAGTCGGACCCTCTGGTACGCAGTGCCAATCGCGAGTTGCTGCGTTGATCCTTGTTCAACCATCGCTCGATTTGCTGCAGCAATAACATTTCGCAATCCTGCATGTCTGCGGTCGTGACGTTCAGCGATGGATCAACCTGAACCGCAATCTGCCCGGTTTGTTGCTGAACGTCGTTAATTCGGACCTGCGGAATCGCCCACTGTTCACCCCCTTCGAACTCGGTCAGGGCGGCTTCCAGAATGATCGAAAAATCATCCACGATTCCGGATGGAAAGGTAAAATGAACTCGCTGGACGTTTTCCAAGGATTCGGTGGTCCAGGATTCTTTCAACCCGGCCGACAGTCGTCGAATCTCCGCGTCTTTCGGTAGATCAATACTCAGATTAAAAATTGGCCGTCGGCCCACGGAGAGGTTGATCTTCATTTCCATATCCGCTTCGCTCTGCCCAATGCGCAGCACGGTTTGCGTCGAAGCGGTGATTTTGCGTGGCACGAGATTGGCGGCCAGCCCAATGCGAAACGGTGTCGCCACGAACTGCAATACCTGGAACGACTTGACACCCAAGGGACTGGATTTCGCGTCGAGCTTGTTTCGATCGACTCTGCGTTCCAATGGATCTTTGTCGATGCGACTGACGGCACGTTGCTGCGTGGTCTTCAGATCAATGATGGGGCTGCGCCTAATTTCGTAAACCCCTTGGTGCAGGGCAGCTCCCTCCACTGTCAAATAGGGTGCGTCCAATTCAACGGTGGCGTCATTGACCGAATACTCTCGCTGGGAAAGTTCGACGGTGAACGACTCTCGATCTTTGGCAATGCCCAGTAGCGAAATCGTCAGTTGGTCGGGTACCGGCTCAGAGTTGTTCTCGGTCCCACGATTCTGTTTCACGTCCCAAGCTCGAATGTTTTCACCGTTGACCTGCTCAACCAGAAAACCAGCCGGGAGATTTAAAGTAAAAACGTCGCGCTCGGAGCCGCGAAATTCTAATTCGACGTGCCAGGTCAGTCGCAAACCATCCTCACGAACATCGAAGATTGCCTCCGAGCGGGCCGTCAAACTCTGATCCACGGCTTGCACGTCCGTGGCGGGTCTCCACTGCATGCGAAATGACCCGTCGGCATTGAGCACGGTTTCGATCGGTTGACCCGGTTGGGCTTCAATCGAACGTCGATCGGCATCTGCATTTAAACGAATATCGGTCGGTGCGGGCAATGAAATCAGTTTCAACCCGCGAGTTAATCCGACGGGCAATCGCACGCGAATCGAACGCCAACCTCCCTGTCGCACTGGTTTCAATCGCACGTTGAACTCGAACACTTTGCTACCGCGACCCTCGAGATGCAATTGAATGATGTTTGCTACGGATTCCCCCTTGGCCTTGGGAACCGAACGTTGGTTCGGCGAACGATTGTTCTCAGAACGATTGTTCTCAGAACGATTGTTCTCAGAACGATTGTTCGGCGAACCAAACTGGAGTTTGGCTGGTTGACCGTCCACTTTGGCGTCGGAGAGCGCGCCTCCCAGCAAGGGCAGGGCGACAGAAACCGGTTTGTCGGTCAAGACGTCGATGACAAGTCTGCCAACGATCGAGATATCATCCTCCAATGAAAGTCGCGTCTCGTACTGTGCCGAGGACAGCACATAACCGACAGGAGATTCGAGCGTCTGGGGATCCTGTTCAGGAACCGCTTTCTTAATCAGCTCGAGGTAATGCTCATAAGGGAGCAACAATCGTTCCGCGTTCCGGCGTCCCTCTGGATCTTCCGGGTCAAAGGGAATGATGATGGCATCGTCGGGTAATGTGACGGCTGTTTCGGTCTGCAATTCCTGAATCAGGCGTTTGAGTTCGGATGCATCCTGGATGATCTGCTGCGCCGAGGACGGACCCGCAAGTACGAAAACAGCCAAAAACATGGAGAGCATAGGCAAATGGGCGGCAGCACGAGACAACGATCGTCCCAAGAGTCGGATCAAGGACGCCAGCACGAAGTAGATGGCGACGAAAACAACCGCCAGGACTACCAGATCAAGGACCGTAGCCAGCGCATCCAGTGAAGCCCCAGCCAACGGCACCAGTCCAGCGGCCAACAGCACGACCAAAACAAAGAAAACTTTGGTTTTCAGTTTCCGGCGGGAAAGCAGAACTCCCAGCGACGCGATGAAAAACGCGAATGCGATCGCGACCCAGTTCAGGCGAGTTTGGTTGACCACCGTCGCCTTCAATACCGGTTGCTCACCGAGATTATAAAACTGAATCGAATTACCCCATTCGGTCAGTTCGATGTTCAGACTTCTCAGACCACTCAAGGCCCACAGACTTGCTTTGCGTGAATCGTCGGCGAGTGCTTGGCCCCGCATCGGACCAGCTTGCTGCAGTCCTTCACCAAACTTGAAATCACTCTCGGGTTTCGCTGGAGGTGCCGGTTGCTCTCTCCCCAAGTCCAATTTCTTCGACTTCTCACCGAGTTCTCGCCATGACTCAGCGGCATCCAGATCATCACCGCCCGGTGCGCGAGCGGCCACCCGTTCGGATGTGAATACTGTTTGTTGCATCGTCGGCAATACAGCGATTTCACCAATCCCTCCCCCAAGACGATAGATCCAGCCACCCAATTGCTGGATGGGAGTAGGTCTATGCAGCAACTGATCTGACTGAAAGTCACCATCACCATGGGAAACCGAAAATCCGTCTGGCATCATCAATCGCCATTGCAAATCTACCAGCGGCACCGGGTCGCCTTGTTCGGCTGCCGTTTCGTTGAGAAACAGCTTTGGCGCAAACGTCTCAACCGTGCCCACAAGATTGAACTTGCTGACTTCCGATTCAAATACTAATTGCAAATCACGTAACTTTCCGGTCTCGCTTCCGATCAGACTAACCAACAACGCGCCATTCTGAAGCTGTGGTTTTGCCGGTTGACCATCCAACCGAACGGACCAAAGCGTGGCACCCACGGGCAATTCAATGCGCAGAAACGGCTGTTGTTTTGTGGCTAACTTGAACCGGGCCGCGGTCTGCGATTTTCCACTTGTTGAAATCGCCGTCACCATCTCCGCGCGCTGCACGATCGCAGCCGGCAGGCGATAAACAGGTCGCCGTGTGGCCTTGATCGTCAAATCCAGATTCTCGTTCGGCCAGGAATAGGCCCCCAGAGTGAATCGCCCTGGCTGCCGAACCGCTTCCGCCAATTCTCCGATATCGACTTCTCTGGCAGCGGTCTGGATTTCGATGTCCAGTTCCGTGCTACCTTCGACGGCCACCAGGGATGACTGGAAACTGACATCCCTAACCTTCATGGATGACAACTTCAACTCGACCAGTTCCGACTCTTCCATCGGCACCTGGTAGTCGACCAACAGGTGGACGTTTCCCATGCGCGGTTTGGAAAACAACACGGTCCAGATTCGCGAATTATCCGAATCCTCAGAGAAATAGTCTTTGAGTGGGTCGTTTCTGGACCGTATGCGAATTGATTTGGGCGAATCAAGCGGCAGCTCAAATTGGAATTCGTCGGCTTTCGCCTGTTTCACCTCCACAACCATTTCGACGTGAACGCCCAACTGGTTCGGTTGGACTTTAAAAAAGTTGTATGTTCTGGCGATCAACGTTGGCAGTCTGCGATTGAGGTCAAGTGCCAATTGATAATCGGAGTCCTTAAACTGAAACGCCAGCGGAGCACTTCGGCGATCAAGTTCAAACATCTTTTTGTCGTTCTCATCGAGCAAATCAAGGTTTTGCAAATCCCCGGGCTTGATGTCAATGTCTTCCTCTGTGGCGACGGCAATGGCTCCCGTGTGACGGGTCTGCCCCTCGATCGTGACGACCGGGAATTCGATGGTGTTGGATTCCCATTGATCCAACCAGTTTTCTGGAGTCGAGGTCGCTTCAAAAAATATTCTCGTCGGCGAGTCAGCCCCAATTCTGCCTGGCAATGAAACGACAAACGCCGAATTTTCCTCACGATTCAAACGATCAAATTTCAGCACCTGGTTATTGATGTCGGTGACACGATTGAGCCGCCACGAGCGCGGCAATACCAGCTTGAAGGCGAAACTCGAGTCATATCGGTTGCTCAATGACAAACCACCTTGTAACTCAAGCTGTCGATTGGTGATTAACAATCGCGAATTCGATCTCACAATCAACTCAGGCTTGGGCACCCGAAACTGCGCCGACAGCAAATAATCTTTTTGCGGGGCATAAAACGCAGCCACCACCTTTACCGGACTGCTTGTGTTCGAACCGTGTACCGAACCTGGAATTGCGGCCAGCAGAAATTCGTAGTCGATCGGAATTAATCCTTCCGACTGTAGTTTCGATACCTCCAACTGATCGTCGGCCAGAATTCCCACCACACAAACACTCCCAGCGACACCCAACGGCCGGATATTTTCGCCGGTCCAACTGCCATTGGTCGACTGATTTCGAGTCGCTGTAATGTTCAGTACGACATCCTCACGTGTTGGTTGACGAAATCTGACAATCAGCCGTTGGTCATCCTGCTCCGAATCCTGTTGGACTTCCCACTGGCTCAACAACTCCGTCGTCACCTGACTGATTTGAAAGCCCCGCGGCACATTGAATTGAACTTCATCAAGCGCACCGTGAATTACGTCAAGAGAACAGGTCAGATGGATTTCCTGGAAACTCGGGGCCAATTTATGAATCAGCACACTTCGCGAAACCACGACCTGCTCGTCCTTCAACAAGCGATTGTTTAGCGACATCACGATCGTCATCATGCGTCGCGACGCCAGTAACTCAAAACGCGTTGTATCACTCTCGGCATCATAGGTCCGTTGAGCCACCGGAACTCCGCTCTTTACCTCAACGTTTCCAGGAACCGTCAGATCAAATTCAGTCGCCGAAGTGGTTGGTACCTGGAGCGACATTGTCTGGCGCGCTGCTGACGTCTCCATCGGCAACGTCAGCTCAAGTTTCAACGTCTCTCGGAACTCACCGGACGTTAACAAAACGATTTCGCCGGCTTGATTCCGCCACAGCCTGGCAGGCCGATCACCCAATTGAGCACTGCGAATCGCGACACCGCTGAACGGCAAGGGAATTTGTATGAGACCTTCGTTCAACGCCTCAACAATCAACTCGCCCTGGATTTGAGCCACGCCGTCGCTGACTTGGCCAGAATATTTCGCCGAAACGATGGCACTATCCAACGGCGCTCGTTCAATGTCTCGAGTCTGTGCCGACTTCAACAGGGCGTCATACTCACCACGCGTCAAAAGGACTCGATTCGAATTCCCTTCCAACAAAACATCCAGGCTTTCAAAGGGCACAAAAATCTGCCGGTGAAATTCTTCATTAACCGTTCGATCTGCCGCCGCGGACTTCTCCTGCGCTGCCACGCGATCACCCGAAATGAACACCAGTGCGAGGCCAGCCACGAGAATCGCCAGAACGACGCGGTGCCGAGACGACCAGGCACGTTTTGGCTTGCAGTCGTGATAACTCGAACTGAGGGGAGCGAGAACGTTCGATTCTTGACCTATGCAGTTTTCCCGGAAAAAACGGCCACAATTTTGAGAAAGACCAATCATTGGGCTCCTCCTTCATCGGCCGAAGGATCGGCTGGGGGTTCCGGTTCCGCAGCGGTTGTCTCGCTGGTCGAGGATTCAGAAGCCGGCACGCTCGTCGCGTCAGTTGCGAGCGTCGTCGGTGTGAACATGGTGGCTCGAGATTCTCGACGACGTTGCTGAAACTCACGAATCCAACGTCCCGAATCGCTGACCAACCAGACGAGTCCAACAACGGCGACAGTCAACAACAAGGCTTCGCTAAACAAATGCTCGGTGACCAACGGAAAAAACACGCCCACAAAAAACATCGCCGCCAGGATCAACAACCCGCCCGCGATTTGTGTGCTGGCTCTGGCTCGAACCAGAAACAATCCCAGCAATGCAATGGCACCGCACGCAATCACATTCAGCAGCGTCATGTTGAGCGTTCGCAAGTGCAAGGACCCTTTTGGAGCGGGCTCAGGCCGCAGCGCCGAAAAAACGTAGGGCCTGCCGTCCACTTCGAATTTCTGATCGGTCGAGTTATCCAGTGACACGCCTGCCTTCACCCAATTCAGATACTCATCCACGTTTTCGCTTCGTCGTCGAAACATGCGATCCACAACAGAATTTGAATTTCGCGAATTCAGCAGGCCGGCAATGGATATCGTGTGCTCATCAATCGCCTCGTCCGTCCAATCGCCCGATTTGTGCAACAGGGCTCGTTCGTAAGGCAAATAGACACATAGAAAAACTTTCTGCACCGCCGGTTCGTCCGGGAAAACTGGCAAGTCAATCTGATGATGGTTTCCAGGAATCGTGTATCGAATTTCCAGCAGAAACGGCACATCGGATTTTTGGCCGGTCAACGGAATGTAGATCAAATCTTTTCCACCACGCTCGGGAGTCACTCGCTGACCATTAACCCGCACGGGCTGATCGTCAAACGAAGTCGCCGCGTCAAAACGGGCGGGCATCTTTACCGAGAGCCGTTGTCCGACACTGCGCATTTGATACAGGCACTGGACGGAAAGCTCGTTTTGTCGAAGCGCCACGGCTCGGATCAACGCGCGGGAAATACTGGTTCGCTTGAGTTCCTGAAGTTCAAACCGGGTTGCCGTCAATTCGAGCGACCAGTCATCCACAAATTCGAAAGCCATCGCGGCATTCTGAACTTTCACCCCCTGCATTAAATCCGTTTGCGGGTCGATCGGACGAAGACCGGTTGCGTCCTCGTTCGGACGCACATCAATCGTCTCGGATTTCGTGAACACGATCTGACCGGCAGCTCGATCCACATTGGTTGGAATCAAGCGATCGACGCTCACCGTTGTGCTTTCCCCAAGTGGCAGATCGACAATCTTCTCTTCCCATGTATAGCGGACCTGCTGGTCGCCAAAAAACTCGTTGTCACTGGTAATT
The DNA here is from genome assembly GCA_942492215.1 of Pirellulaceae bacterium. Lineage (GTDB taxonomy): Bacteria > Planctomycetota > Planctomycetia > Pirellulales > Pirellulaceae > Mariniblastus. The sequence goes on along the minus strand of CALODY010000005.1, from coordinate 648,225 downwards.
TCCCAGGCGGTATACCCTTCTGGCACGTCGTCGGGCTGCGGGTCCATTGTTTTTTGCAGGACGTTGGGCGATCGGTTCCGCAACTGCCCTAGCAGTTTGGTCGGAACGTCCAATCGCAATTCACTGACACCACTGTACTGCACGTTGTAAAACAGCCGGGCATCGTACTTGACGACCCCCGTTTGCACGGCAGCAACAACGACTTGTTCCACGGTGACCTGTGGTCGGCGACGTTTGGCCTCCAACCGCAGTGATGCCTCAGTATGAGAAAACCCAAACGCCAGGATCGGACGAACTCCCGGGATTCGAATGGCGGATGGCTGGCCCGCCAACGCATCGGTGAAACTCTCGTTGCGCAGGCCTTTCGTTTGAGTCGTGTTGACCTGCAGACTTTCGGGAGCATAGATGATCAGGCTCCCTTTTGAAAACTCGACCCCTTCAAGGGCGGACCGGGGTACGGACAGGTCGATCTCGGATGAATTGCCCGTTGGACTAAGCAGATTGGCATCGTCCAATTGACGTTCGAGCGAGACCGACAGACCAATTTTCCCCATTGCTTTTTTGCCAAGCGTGACGATCACATGGCGGCGATCATTGGCATCACGATAGTACGTATCCACTGGAATCGTCGTCAAACCCTGCTGAACCAGCGGTCGGATTTCCCGAATCTCAAAGCTCTCTGGGATATCGAGATCAACCTGGAAAACTCCGGCCAGTTGAATGTCATAGACGGATGTCAGCTCCACGTTCATGATTTCCGGCCGTAACGCAATTTCGACCCATTGTTGAACATTGATCAATGGCTGAATCTTCTTGACGTTCAATGAAAGACTGAACGGAAGCGAGGCATAGCGATAGGCGAACTCCCATTTCTGTTTCTTGAGATTGTCAGCCAGTTCGGCGACGTCCAGCTGCAGCAAGCCGGACTTGTTTTCCGGTTCGGCGCGGAGGCCCGCGGAAAGATTGACCAGCACCATCCCACTATTGCGAGAAACGTCGTTGACCTTGATCTGGGGTACCGAAATAGTCGCCTCGTCGATTTCGTCAACGAACTTCTCCAGCTCCAGCGAAAACGACTGCCGCCCTCGCGACGGTTCAAACAACTCGATATTGACAACCTGCTCCGTTTCGTTCTGTTCGACCTTCCACTTTTTGACGTTACGATCGAAAACACTGACGACTTTTTGATCGGCCGGCACGGTAACCGAGACAGAATCAATTTCGGCACGCGAAATATCCAATGCGACCGTCGCGCTGGTGCGGGCGACACCCTGGTCAATTTGGAATCGAGACTGTGTTTGTGCGGAAACAAGTGCTGCCAGACCGGAAGCACCTTCCGACTTGGGTGTCCAGAGAATCTTGACTTCCGGAGCCGCACCGACAAATGCCAGGATCTCGTCTCCCTCGGTCTGGTCGCTCGCCAGATCGTCGATCGACTTTCTTGAAGAAGCAATCATCGGTTCGATCTGAACGTCGATGTCCTGTTGTCCAGTACGAATCTTCCAGCGATTAACAGGCGCTTGAGGTGATTGAAAGGAAACCGTGCTCTGCCCGCCCGTTTTTGTGGACGCTTTCGCATAAGCGAGATCCAGCTCGATTGTTTTTGCCTCCTGTGCATCGTGAGCAATGAGCAGCTCATAACTTCCGTCGTCCACCGATACAACGCGGGCTTCTTTTTCGTCAATCGTGGCACTCCGAATGGCAGCGTCGTTCAACCGCAGAGGTACGCGATGCCACCCTTCCTTCAGCAGTTCAATCTTGATCCTGGCTTCTACGTTGACGACCTCTTTTCCCAATGTGGCAGTACTTTCAATATCGGTGATCAGCGCCCCCAACGGTGCGGAAGTATCAACAATTTTGGGCTGGTTCTTCCTGGCCTCATTCCACAACTGCTGAAATTTCTCGTACGGCAAAAACACGCCCCGCCCATCACGTTCAAAAACCTCTCGCAGTTTGTCATAGGGGATATAGATGGTCTGTTCGTTGATTGAATCCTGCGGAGGTTTGTCGGTCTCCTGCCCGGATGCCAGTGAAAACAGAGCTGTCGTCAACGCCAGACAAAACAGAATGGGTCGCGCGGTTGATCTCGATTGCGTTCTCATATCGTTCCGATCAGATTGGACTTCCACCATAAACTGGCGTGTTTTGGACTTGGTTACTACGCAGGCGGTTCCCATTTTTATCGATTCGAATTCACATTTTTGTGCAGCGATCCTCAAATCGCGGATAACCGATTCCATGATAACCCACGAGCAAAACCCGCATCGGAAATAACAGCCTTTCTCTGGCAAGTCGCTGATGCGTGCGGGCAAGTGTAAAAAGAACGCGAAATCCAGACCGAATTTTGAATTATTTGCCGGGAATCAATTCTTGCGATCTGTCGCAATTGCTTGTCGAAGATTAATTTGATCAACGCCCGTTCTGCCTTCATAAAAAAACACAGGGTCTCCACGAATCATGAAGTTCGAATCGCTCGTCGCCAAAATGCGTGGACCTCATGCTGCACTCTTTACGCCGTTTGATGCCACCGGTGAAATCAATTTCGACGTGCTGGAAAGGATCGTCGAATATCAGTTGAGCGCAGGGTTGCAAGGATTCTTCGTCGCGGGATCGACAGGTGAAGGGCTCCTGCTGTCGGAGTCCGAACGCAATGCCATGATTCGAAAGGTTGTCGAAATCAACCAAGGGCGAGGAAATGTCATTGCACACGTAGGGCACCCCAGTACCGATGTTGCGACGCGACTGGCGATCAAGGCTGCAGAGGCCGGTGCCAATTGGATCGCTTCGGTCGGACCTATCTTTCACGGCACCACGTTTGCAGGAGCAGTGCGTCATTACTCCCAGATCGCAAGTGCGACAGATCTCCCCTTCATGGTTTATTCGATCGGAACGGAAATCGTACCCGAGCGCGATGTGGCTTTTTTTGAAATCCCAAACGTCAGCGGTATGAAGTATACCGGGGCCAATCTCTATTCGGTTCAACAACTTGCCCGCAGGGTGGATCGTCCGGTCGCTTTTATGAGTGGCTTTGACGAACAATTCGTGGCCGCCCAATCGTTTGGCTTCCAAGGAGGAATCGGATCAACAATCAATTTCGCGCCAATGCACTACGCCGATATCTACCGCCTGTATCACGAGGGCAACATTGCGGGAGCAGCGAATCGACAAGCCGAAATCAACCGGGTCACGTACTTGATGGCGGGATACGAAAACTGGTCCTACAGAAAATCCATCATGCGGTACATCGGACTTGACTGTGGGAGCTACCGGGCGCCCTACGCCCCACTCAGCGAACCGGAGTATGAAGCGTTCGCGCAGAAACTGGATGAGATTGGTGTGTTGAAACGAAATCAAGGTGTCAGCTCGGTTTCGATTACCTGATTTTTCTGAAGGACAGTCAGATGATGCGCCCGTTTCAACTCGCGATTTGCATTCTTGCTTGCGTGATGATGAACGGCACCACCGTCGAATCGCAGGAAGCCGAACAGTCATCCAAAGCCAGGTTGAAATTCAACGCGATCCCGAATCTCCCCGACCCCATCGGCGTTGCTGGACCGATCGTCGGCATTCACAACGATGTTTTGATCGTTGCAGGCGGGGCAAATTTCACGAAACCAGATGATCCTCAGCTATGGGTGGTCAAAAAACAGTATCACGATCGAGCCTGGGCACTCCGACGTGAACGCGACGGAGTTGATTGGAAGTTCTCTTGGCTTTCAAACACCGACTCGTTTCGATTATCACAACAGGTTGCCTACTCTGCCGTCGCCAGCACCGAATATGGCGTGTTATGTATGGGCGGTGAAGACGAACATGGACCCGTTAACCGTGCGTTTCTGTTAAGTTGGAAAGAAGACCCGGCGACCAAAGAATGGGGCCTCGTCGAAAACGACCTGGATGTCCCCGACCTTCCCGTTGCCTGCACTGCCGGGGGAGCCGCTGTTGTCGGTGAACACGTTTACCTCGTTGCCGGCCAGGTCATCGATGCCGAAGGCAACCAAACTGCCAGTCGAAACATTTATCGATTGAGCTTGCAAGTCCTTAACCAAATGACACGGTAACGACCCGTCAAAGAATCAACAAACGAGTTTATGGGAGCCGATCGTCAGCTGGCCCGCGGAGGGTCCCCGCCGAATGTTTCCTCTGGTCACGGCACAACACGATGGCTTCGACAACCGACTCTACGTGATTGGCGGACGTCGGTTCCTGGAAGGAAAAGACCCCACGGATCTGCGAAATTTGGTTTTCGCCAACGATGGCTGGGCCTTTGACCCGACCACCTACGAGGCCAGCAAATTCGATCCTCAAAATTCCCGCTACGATGCCCCTAGTCCCTGGAGACCAATTGCCGACTCTCCGGTTCCGCTATCGGCTGGAACGGCGGTGCCGTTTGGCCCGGCCCATATCGTTGTGCCTGCTTTTGCGACGGGCAGTGCCCTGAGTGATTTCCTCCGTACGGGTGGGGAAATGAAAGACCATGCGCACCCTGGATTCCCTCGGCGCGCGTTTGCCTATCACACGATCACGAACACATGGACCGAGATGGGACCAACGCCCGCGAACCAGGTCACAACGACGGCCGTTCGTTGGAAAGACGACATCATGCTGGTTAGTGGGGAAGTTCGACCCCGCGTGCGCACCAACAAAGTCTGGCAGATCGAGGTCATGCGAAAGCCGACATCCTTTGGTGCCATCAATATGACCGTCGTCGTGTTGTATCTACTGGCAATGGTCGGCGTCGGTGTCTTTTTTGTTTTTCGTAACAAAACGACGGACGACTATTTTCGTGGTGGCAAAAGTATGCCCTGGTGGGCGGCGGGCTGCAGCATTTTTGCCACGATGTTGAGCTCGATTACTTACATGGCCATTCCAGCGAAAGCGTTTGCCCAGGACTGGGTCTATGCCGTGGGAAGCGTGATGATCCTCGCGGTCGCTCCGATTGCCGTTTATTTCGCGCTTCCGTTCTTCCGTCATATCGACGCGACGAGCGCCTACGAGTATCTGGAAAAGCGATTCAATCGAGCCGTGCGTTTGATCGGATCGGGAAGTTTCAGCCTGTTTCACATTTTCCGGATGGGAGTCGTGCTGGCGCTCGCCGCACTGGCTTTGGCCAGCGTGACGCCTTTGACTCCTTCGCAATGCGTCATCGTGATGGGTGTCCTGTCGATCATCTACTGCACCCTCGGCGGGATCGAAGCCGTGATATGGACCGACACGATTCAGACCGTTATCCTGCTCGGCGGTGCGATGTTGTGCCTGTTTTTTGCCTTCAGCGGATCTCAACCTGGAAGTTGGTCGGCCGCTGTGGACGCCGGCAAGTTCCATACGGCCAATTTCAATTTCACCCCGGATTCATTTTCCACCATGGCGATCTGGGTCGTGATCCTGGGAGGCTTTGGTCAAAACATCGCCAGCTACACCGCCGATCAAGCCGTCGTGCAGCGTTACATGACCACGTCGAATCAAGCGCTCGCCGGGCGATCAATCTGGCTCAATGGATTGATGGCGGTTCCGACCGCCTTGCTTTTTTTCGGGATGGGAACGGCGTTTTGGATGTTCTATCGCACTCACCCGGAAAAACTTGATCCGACCATCGCCGCGGACCGAATCCTGCCACTTTTCATTAGCCAAGAATTGCCAATCGGCTTGGCGGGACTGGTGGTCGCCGGAATTTTTGCGGCAGCGCAATCGACCGTTTCGACAAGCATGAATTCTGGTGCAACGACCATTGTGACCGATTTCCTGCGACCCTTTAACGCTTGCAAACCGAGCGGGCATTATCTGTTTGGGTGGCCCGAGCGATTACGTTGACGATGGGAATCCTGGGAACCGCCGCGGGACTGTTGTTTGTCGATCCAACCATCAAAAGCCTTTTTGATCAATTCATTGGCATCCTGGGAATGTTCCTGGGCGTGCTGGCGGGTTTGTTTGCGCTTGGAGCGACGACAAAACGAGCCAATGGGCCCGGCAGTTTGATCGGAGCCATGGTCTGCCATCACCGTGATGACTTCGATCGTATCTGCAAGCAACAAGAGCCTGTTGGGCCTCGATTTTCGATTCCTTTACGATTCGGTTGGCTCCGATTTTTACAAAATCAGTAATTATTTGTATGCGACTATCGGAATTTCGATTTGTTATATCGTGGGTTACCTGGCCAGCTTGGTTTTTCCTGCCAGTCGAAAGCCGCTGGACGGCCTGACGCTTTTTACACGCAAGAATCAACCCGATGAATAAAGAACCACTGACAAACCCGAGCGGCCAACAACGTTTTGCCCTGACCTATCGAGAAGGCCTGTTCCACAACGTATTGCCGTTCTGGCTAAAACATGGAGTGGATCGCGAATTGGGCGGGATCCTGTGTTCGCTCGATCGTGACGGAACGGTCGTGGATACCGACAAAGGCATCTGGCAACAGGGACGTTTCACCTGGTTACTGGGAAAACTCTTCAACCACGTCGAGCGAAACGAAGAGTGGTTGGAAATCGCCAAACGCAACCTCGATTTTCTTGACGAATTTGGGTTCGACCCGGTCGATGGGCGAATGTGGTTTCACGTGACGAAGGAAGGCCGCCCCATTCGTAAACGCCGTTACGCGTTTTCGGAAAGTTTTGCGGCAATCGCGTACGGAGAGATTGCCAAAGCAACCGGCGAGCGATCGATTGGCGGAGAGGGCACGAAAATGTTTTCGATCGTTTCATCGACCATCAACCTCGATCCCGCAAGACGTCACACCGAAATTCACGAACACCCGGCCAACTCGAAGGGATCGGTTTCCCGATGATTACGATTAATACGGCTCAAGAGTTAAGGGATTCGATTGGCCTGGAGATGGCCAACGAGTGGATCGACCGGAGCGATCGACGAAATCGAGAACGATTTCGTAAAGCCGGAAATCGAATGCGTGATGGAGACGTGGGTGCTTCGGGAGAGCTGATTCCATTTTGATGGGCGCACCCTCAACCCGGGCCACGCGATCGAAGGTGCCTGGTTCATCATGTCCGAAGGCCGCTTTCGATCAGACACTGGTTTGATCCGGCTTGGCTGCCAAATGCTGGACTGGATGTGGAAGCGCGGCTGGGACGAACAATTTGGCGGGATGCTGTATTTTGTTGGAGTTGATCGCAAACCGGTTCAGGAATATTGGCACGACATGAAGTTCTGGTGGCCACACAATGAAACGATTATCGCCACGCTGATGGCCTACCTTTTAACCGACGATGAGAAGTACGCGAAATGGCATCAGCTCGTTCACGACTGGTCGTATCGCCATTTTACTGACGACCGAACTCGGGGAATGGTTTGGGTATTTGCGGCGAGACGGGAGCGTCAGCAACGTTGAAGGGGAATCTTTGGAAGGGGCCCTTTCACCTGCCCCGCATGCAATTGGTTTGTTGGCAACTTGTCGAGCAAGCCTCGACGAGTTCCGGCTTAATACCACAGCCCACGATCCCGATATCGTTGTCGTTATCGTGATTGCAACGTTACGCTGCAGAATCGAATCGCGTGCCGCCGGCCAATTTTCGCGCAGAATCGTTTGAATCGTCGCGAATCGCAGATACCAGAAAAAAGGGTCGAGGAAGTCCTATGAAAGCGATGTTGCTTTCGGAATATCAGAAACTTGATCTCGGTAGACGTCGATCCGCCCCAAGTCAAGCCACACGAGGTATTCGTATCGGTGCGAAGCCTGCGGCATTTGTGGCAGCGATGTTCATGGTTTCGATGGCAGCAGTGGCCGTCGAATCCCCCCGTTGATCATGGGCCACGAAGCGGCCGGTGTGATCACGCAAGTGGGTGGCGAAGTCAAAGGATTTTCCACCCAGGTGACCGCGTGACGTTTGACTCGATGATCTCCTGTGGCGATTGTTCGAATCCTGTCGGCAATGGAGCCATCAATCTCTGTCCCAACGCCGCGTGATGGGCGTTTCCTGCGATGCGTATCGGCAGGCGGGAGCTTTTGCCGAGTTGATTGCGGTACCCCAGCACATCGTCTATACGTTCCCCGACAATCTTCCTTTTGAACATGCGGCGATGGTTGAACCGGTTTCGGTTGCGGTTCACGCCGTGAATCTGCTGGATCTGAATGGCGACTGAGAAGTCCGCAGTCGTCGTGGGAACCGGTATGATCGGATTGCTGGTTGTGCAGGCGCTACGCGTGGCTGGTTTTGAAAAAGTCATCGCGGTCGATGTTGACCCCTTCAAACTGAAATTGGCCTCAGAACTGGGAGCCAGTCACGCCGTTAATGCTGAACAAGAGCGGATCCAAGAAGTCATGAAGTTTGACCCATGACCGAGGCGTCGATGTGGCGATGGAAGTCGTCGGGAAAACAGCTCCACTGCAAACGGCGGTCGAATCGCGTCAGGCTTGGGGGCCAAGTTGGCTTGGTGGGCAACCTGCAAGCCGGTCGTCGAACTGCCCCTCCAGAAAGTCGTAACGCGTGAAATGAAGTTGATTGGTTCATGCGGCTCCAGCGGCGAGTACCCGCAATGCATTGAATTGATGGCCAGTGGTCAGATCTAGGTCGCGCCGCTGATCAGCCAAATCGTGGGACCTCAAAGAAGGGCCCGCGTACTTCGATCGGCTGTACTCGAACGAGCCGGAATTGATGAAAGTCATCCTGAAACCGAGTCGGTAACGTGGTGCTTCAATTGAACTCATCAAATATCTGGCTGGGATTGTTCGGTAACTCGGTCGCCAAACGTGACGTGGTTGGCAGACTCCGTCTCGGTTATGACATTCCTATGACATTTTGTTTAAAGCAACAAAATCCATGACCAAAAATCCATTTGATTTGACAGGCAAGGTCGCCCTGGTCACTGGAACCAGTCGCGGTCTAGGGCTGGGATTCGCCAAGAGCCTGGCAAGTGCCGGGGCCGACATTCTGATGACCAGCCGCACTCTCGATTCGCTGGATGAACCGGCCACCGCAATCGAAGCCATGGGACGAGAGGTCGGGCGATTCGCACTCGACGTTCGCGATCACGACAGCATCAAGGCCGACCATCGCCAAGGCCATTGACCAATTTGGGCGGATCGACATCCTGGTCAACAACGCCGGCTGCAACGTTCGCAAACCGGCGTTAGAAGTTACCTGGGAGGATTGGAATCTGGTGTTGGATACCAATCTTCGCGGACTGTTTTTCGTCGCTCAATCGGTCGCCAGGCATATGGTCAACCAAAAATACGGTCGAATTATCAATATGGGATCCGTCACCTGCGTCGCCGGTTATGCCGGGCTGGGTCCGTACGGAGCGAGTCGAGGCGGCGTCAAACAGCTCACCATGAGCTTGGCTCATGACTGGGGGAAGCATGGCATCACGGTGAATTGCCTGGCGGCCGGGTTGGTTCAAAACCGAACAAAACAAAATCATGTACGAACAAGAAGGTTGGGTCGAATACCTGTGCGAACGAATTCCGCTGGGCCGCCCGGGGGCTCCTGGCGACCTGGAAGGGGCGCTGCTGTTACTCGCGTCCGATGCCGGAAAATACATCAGCGGCCAGACGTTGTTGGTCGACGGTGGGATCTCAGTCGGAGCGGTTCGCGCAACGATTGACGAATCCTGAATGTTGGAAAGCCCAAACCAATCGAGGAATAAATGGAAATCGACCAAAAAGAGTACGAACGAATTGGCGATATGATTCATAGCGACCAGAGCCCGGTTGGAATCGATGCAAAGAAAACTCACATTCTGATCATTCATATGCTGGAGGAAATGAATGCGAGGATTTCGAAAATCGAAAAAAAACTGGAGGCACGCTGACTTGCGTGGCAACTCACAACGGCCCACTGGGTCTATTGATAGATAGGAAAAAAATCGACTTGCTCATCCGCCACGTGAGTTTCTGAGGCGCCGGGAAAGTAAATCAATCCATCTGCCAAACCCAATGCTCGTAAATCGGACGAGCCATGCCAAATGAGTGGTTTCACCGTCCGAGTGCTGGATTCGTCGGAAACCCATTGCCCCGGCCAATAGGTCGGACGATCGCCGCGCGTCTCGTGTGAAATGGCCAGCCGAGCCTTTACCGCTTGTGGCTGTGGTCGGATTTCGCCTTCCATTAAACGGATCGCGGTTCGAACGAAAAGATGGAAACCGACCAGGCTGCTGACGGGATTACCCGGCAATCCAAAAACGTACCTTGACCGTTCATCGCTCGATCCAAAACGCCAAACCAGATCGGTTTTCCAGGTTTGATTTTGACTTTGTGAAATACGGCTTCGACGCCTTGGGCTTCCAAGATGCCGGCACCAAATCGAGCTGTCCCGCGGAAACGCCACCCGACAGCAACAACAGGTCATGCTCCAGGCCGTTTCGAATTGCGGCTTCCAACGCCGCCGGATGGTCGCGGCCGATTCCCAGGTCCGTCGTCGACAATCCCAGACTGTCGGCACAGTCCGAACAACATCGGACCATTGCTATTTCTGATTTGCCCCGTCTGGGGCTGCGAGTCACATTTGACCAATTCGTCCCCGGTAGGAAGAATCGCCGTGGTAGGCACCGAGCCGACGGCGACCGGTGCGCTCCGACTTCCGCCAACAGCCCAATGTCGCCGGGCCGAATGCGATGCCCCATCGGGAATATTGTATCGCCCTTCGCAAAATTCGCAGCCTTTTCCATGGTGTGTTTGCCGGCGGAGATGGATTCGACTTCAATAACAACAGTCTCCGAACCCTGCGATGAACCGCTGGTGGTTTGCTCAATCATGACGACGGCATCCGCGCCGTCAGGAACCGGCGCTCCCGTCATGATCCGTGACGCTTCCCCGGTCTGAACGCGCGTTGGGGCCACGAACCGGCAACGATCGTTTCCCACGACTTTTAGTTTTCGCAACCCATTTCGCATGTCCTCACTACGGATCGCAAAGCCGTCCATCACAGACTTCCTGTGAGGCGGTGAATCCACATCGGCAGTGATGTTCTTCGCGAGCAAGCGACCGGCGGAATGGCGAAGCTCTACGATTTCGGGAGGAAATGCTTTCACGGACTCCGTCAGCAATTGAAACGCGTTGTCGATCGAAATCATCGGCTCATTCCGTTTCAATGAAGTTTTTCAGCAGGTCGACCCCGCCTTCGGTCAAGAAACTTTCGGGATGAAATTGCACGCCGAACGTCGGATAGGTTTGGTGCCGAATGCCCATGATGACTTCCTCGCCGTCTGCTTCGACCGTCCAGGCATTGACTTCAAACTCGGCTGATAGCGTGTCCGGCTGAATCACCAGGCTATGATAACGCGTGGCTGTCATTGGGTTAGCAAGTCCAGCAAAAATCGACGTTCCCGTGTGGTGAATGGTGTCGGTTTTGCCATGCATCAGCTTGCCGGCGCGAACGATCTTACTACCCGTTGCCTGACCAATCGATTGGTGGCCCAAACAGACACCCAAGAGCGGCACCTGACCGTGAAAATGCGTCACACAGTCCACCGAAATTCCCGCTTCATGTGGTGTGCACGGTCCAGGTGAAATAATGACGTGGCTGGGACGTTTCGCTTCCATCTCAGACACCGAAATCTCGTCGTTACGAAAGACCTGAATGTCTAAACCTCCGTCGATCTCACCCAAGCGTTGGACCAGGTTGTAAGTAAACGAATCGTAGTTGTCCACAATGAGGATCATGCGTCATTCCAGTAGTAAACCAATCCACGCTCCTGCGTGAATTCAGGGCCAGTTAGCTTCAACCTACGATTGACATCGGTCGTTTGAATGCTAGCAGGTCCATTAAAAACAAATTTTGGGCGGTTGTCATCGCCATTGCATCTTGACCCGTTTGGCCAAGATATTTATTGTCGCAATTCGTAGGTTTTGACCCGTTCTCCCATTGCATGGAGGCAATGGCTTAAATGCTGATTCCTATTCGTCCAAATCTGTCAAATGTCTCTTCCGTTCCCTTGCTCGACGTGGCCCGGGGAAATCAACCGCTCAAAGACGAGATCATGGATGCATTCTCGTCCATCATCGATTCTGGTCGATTCATTGGTGGACCGTTTGTCGAATCCTTGGAAGCATCGGTTGCTGAAATCAGTCACGCCCAATTCGGAGTCAGTTGCGCCTCAGGAAGTGACGCACTCTTGTTGGCCCTGATGGCAATTGGAATCGAACCGGGCGATGAAGTCATCTGCCCCAGTTTCACTTTCTTCGCGACGGCGAGTGCCATTCATCGGCTGGGAGCCAAACCCGTCTTTATCGACATCAACCCGGTCACCTTCAATCTCGACGCCGACCAATTGGAATCCTTAATTACCGGCAATACCAAGGCCGTGATTCCGGTTCACCTGTTCGGTCAGTGCTGTGAAATGGATCCGATCCTCGAGATTGCGGCAAAGCATGGATTGCACATCATCGAGGATTGTGCCCAATCAATCGGAGCCAGTGACCAGGGGCGACGCGCCGGAAGCATGGGGTCGGTTGGCTGTTTCAGTTTTTATCCAACCAAGAACCTGGGGGGTTTCGGTGATGGCGGGATGTTGACCACGAACGACCCCGACATCGCGGACCGGCTGCGATTGCTGACCAATCACGGAATGCGTCCCAGGTACTATCACCAAACGGTCGGAATCAACAGCCGACTGGACGCCATGCAGGCTGCTGTACTCTGCATCAAGATGCATCACCTGGAAGCCTATTCGGATCGTCGCAGGATCAATGCGGAGTGTTATCAGAAGCTAATGTCCAGCTCGGGATTGTCAAGCTTGATCTCGACTCCAACTTCGAGTTCCAATTGTGAACACGTTTGGAATCAATTCACAGTTCGCATCCCGTTTGGCAAGCGTGACGATATCCGTCAACAGTTGTCGGACATGCAAATTGGCACGGAAATCTACTATCCAGTGCCCCTGCATCGACAAGAGTGTTTCCAGCACCTTCAATTGGAAACCGGTTGCTTGCCCGAAACCGAGAAAGCGGCTGGGGAAGTTCTTAGCTTGCCGATCTTCCCCGAGCTGACCGAAGCTGAACAACGATACATCGTCGACAGCCTGGTGACGGCGCTGGGAAGTACGCAAATCAAGCGCAAAGCCGCCTGAACAAGTAGGCTTGCGTTGAATGCATGTCGTGCCCGACTGCAAGAGCCCGGAACACACTGACACGGCCGGTCGCCCATTCCTTTGGGGGCGCCGGCCGTGCCGTGATTTCCGGTAGCTTTCTCTCCCACCATCTCGCGAACCGACCGTCGTGTCCCCATGTCTCAACCGTTGAGATGGTTGCCCTCGTCGAAACGAGATTGGATAAGGATTTCGCAATCCAAGCTTCCTTTCTGATCTCGATCAGACGAGCGGAAGCTATGCCCAAACCGATCGTGCTTCGAGTCAGATAGCCGGATTCGCAGGCACTCCGACGGGTTGAACGCGGGATCTTCTAACGTCTTGCGCCATCGGCCACGGGAAAACGCAGCAGTCGCATTAGTCAACGGCTGCACCTCGCTCTCGCTGCTATTTCAATGACGAAAGCGGATCCGCCCGCGCGCAACCCGTTTTCGAACTGCAAATTCCAAGCTAAACTCATATTTTCAAGATCGCCGCCACCCCATGCTTCAAAACGCACCCGTTAAATCGATTTGTCATGGCGGTCTCACGATCGAAGGTTATTCGCGCGCAGCGGTGCAATCGTACTGGCGGATCCCGGAGCTCAAACTTGGCTTCGACCTGGGAGCACACCCTTGGGACTTCATGGGCACGCCGAAGTGGATGCTTTCCCATACTCACCTTGATCACGTTGCCGCGTTGCCACTGTACGTCGCACGGCGCCGACTGATGAAGATGTCTCCACCCAGAATCTTTCTGCCGGCGCATGCGATCGAAGCCGTCGGCCACATGCTGAAATCGTTCGAACGGCTGGATCGAGGTCGGCTTCCCTGTGAGTTGGTGGGCGTCGAGGCCAACCAAGAGTACGACCTCTCGCGTGAACTGGTGGTCAAAGTTTTTCGCACCAAACATACGGTCCCCAGCGTTGGTTACATCGTTTTCGAGCGACGCAAGAAACTGAAACCGGAATACCGTGAGCTCTCTGGGGAAGAAATCAAAGCTCTGCGCGAATCCGGAACACAAATCACGGAAGAACAACGGATCCCTTTGATCGGATATACCGGTGATACGTCGCCGCAGGGGCTGGACGACAATCCGGAGTTTTTCGACGTCAAGATTTTGATCACCGAGATGACGTTTGTCGCGCCCGACCATCGGACGCATCTGATTCATAAAAATGGCCACATGCACCTTGACGATTTCGTGAAACGCAAGCATCGCTTTAATAACGAATTGGTCATTGCCGGGCATTTCAGCACGCGCTACAATCGCCGGCAAGCGGAAAAAATCGTTGAGAAAGCGCTTCCGGGAATGCTGGACGATCGACTGAAATTGTGGGTCTGATGAACGACCACGCGCGGCCATCGAATCTGAATCTTCAAAGTTGGCGACCGTCAGGGAACAGGCCTCGTTCGGCCTACCTTCATATTCCGTTCTGCCGCCACCGCTGCGGCTATTGCAACTTCAGCGTTGTGTCCGATCGGGACTACCTTGTCGAACGCTATCTGGACGCGATGGAACGGGAGATCAACTGGCTGGACGATCGATACCAACTGGACACACTTTTTCTCGGCGGAGGCACGCCCAGTCACCTCTCGCCGGCCAATCTTAAACGCCTGAATGGAATTGTAAAAGCAAGATTCGAACTCGTCGCCGACGCGGAAGTGACCGCCGAATGCAATCCGAATGATTTGACCGACGAGAAGGCGGCAAGTCTGGCCGAGTTCGGGGTCAACCGAATCAGCCTGGGCGTGCAATCGCTCAATTTCGAAAAACTCAAAATCCTGGAACGCGACCACGATCCTGATGATGTCGGTCGAGCCGTCCAAATGGCTCGGCAGTTCGCCAGCAGCATTTCCGTTGATTTAATCTTCGCGGCACCGGGGGAGTCCCCAGCCCATTGGCGTCGGGACATTCTGGAAACTTTGTTGCTGTCCCCAGATCATCTGTCGACCTACGAACTGACTTATGAAAAAGGGACTCAGTTCTGGAATCGCAAGCTGCACGGTGAGTTCGCGATTGCCGACGAGGATTTAAGAGCTGACATGTATTTGGAATCCATCGAATTGTTGGAGCAGGCTGGTTTTGCCCAGTACGAAACCTCCAGCTTTGCGAAACCGGGCCATCATTCCCGTCACAACGAAGTTTACTGGATGGGTTTGCCTTACTTCGCCTTCGGTCCCGGAGCCTCCAGGTACATCGACGGCCGCCGCGAGACGAATCATCAGAGCACTTTTCGCTATTTAAAAATGATCGAATCCGGAAACCCGGCGATTGCATTCTCGGAACAACTCACACCAGAGGATTCGGCACGAGAACTCCTGGCCATCGGATTGCGACGCGTGGCGGGGATTGAATTGGCTGATTTCCAGCAACGCAACGCCTACTCCGCTCTGGACCTGATCGGCGACCGGCTCGCTCTTTGGACTCGTAACGAGCTCGTGCATTGGGAACGCAACACGATTCGGCTAACGCATCGAGGCAGAATGCTTGGCGATCAAATCGCCGCGGAGATCGTTCGACACGTGTGAGGGATGTTCGTCAATTCTTGATCGCCACATCCGCCGCGAGATCGAAATCCCACGATACGAAGGCGCGGTGACTCGCGTCATCATTCGATTCAGTCTGGATCTGCTTTTTGCGAGCAAAGCAGGATTCAACCAGGTCGGTATATCCGGCCGTCATGCGCTCCAAGGAACTGTTGGCTATGACATGAGCTCTTCCGGCAACTCCCATCCTGGCACCGAGTTGAGGGTCGTTAAGAATTTTCAACCAGCATTCTACGGCCTGCTCCCGATTACCGGCCGCAAACAGGAATCCGTTTTTTCCAGCCAGAACCGTTTCGTCAATGGATCCGACGTTGGGGGCAACAACTGGTCGTTGACAAGAAAAAGCTTCGAGGATCGACACCGGACTGGCTTCGTTGTGTGACGTGAGCGTAAACAGGTCCATCATCGAAAGCACTTTCTCCACTTCACTGACCGACCCCAGAAAGTGGACTTGTCCCGCAACGCTCAACTCACGGGCATGGGCTTCCAGTCGGCTGCGCTCCGGGCCATCGCCGACAATGACGAATTGAGCCTGAGGAATTTGTTGAACAACGATACTGGCTGCTTCCAAAAAAAGCGAATGATTTTTTTCGGACCGTAACGCGGCCACGATGCCGACCACCGGCGCTTGATCGTCAATCCCCAAGCGACGTCGCCAGATTTTTCTCGCTTGCGGGTCATATGTGAATCGGTCGGTGTCGATGCCGTTGGGAATCAAAAACACTTTATCAGCAGGGAATTTCTCCTCGACCACTTGATAATCAGCGTGTTGTTTCGCCACGGCGATGAAGCCATCGGTGATTCCTGTGAGCAACCGGTTAAGTCGCCCGACGCCGTCTGGCCAGCCCGTGGAATGGAGCGCGGACAAGATGACGGGCAGTCGCGCCTGCCGTCCTGCAATTCGCCCCCAAAACATCTTGTCACCGGCGCCCACCGTGACTAGCGCGTCGATGGACTGCTCACGAAACAGGCTTTTCAGCCTGGTGATCACGCCGACATCGTACTTGTGGCGGATGAGATGGTCGAAAACCGGAACCTCGGCAGCAATCAATTCGCCAAGTTCATCCCGATCCTTTAAACAGCCAATGAATGGTTCAATACGTTTGCGATCCAACCTGCGTACGAGATTCACCAATAGCGTCTCGGCCCCACCCACTGGCATGCTGGTCAACAGAAACATTACGCGGAGCGGCCGGCCAAATGGAGGAGAACCCAGGCCTTGGCCCCGGCGAGGTTTAGAATTATTCGGATTGGATGGCATTTGACGAATCCATGATCGGATCGAGTGGCGGCGGAACCGGCAGCATCGGCATCGAGGGAAGTTCCGGAAATTGTGAGACTTTTGATTCATAGTCAAACTTCTCAGTCCGCGCAAGCCTTGGATCGAAGGTCAACCAGTTTCGCAAGCGTGAGAAACTTGGATCACCGTGGATGCGGGAAAGCTGAAAAGCGTCCCCGCCGATCTCGTTCCAACTATTGATCGTCGTGCACGCGCCAAGAAAGCCTTCTTTCCTGAGAACCTGAAATACGTCAGCGTTCAGATGTTCTCGTTGTCCGAAGGGAAACGCGAAATAGCGGATCGAGCGACCAATCAGTTGACCAAGTTCATGGCTCGCATCGATCACCTCATCGAGAATAACGTGAGGGTCGGAAATATCCGCCAGATTGATGTGATTCCTCGTATGGGCACCGATTTCAACGCCGGACATATCCAGCGCACGAAGTGACTCGATCGTGTTGACCGGCAACGGCCTGCCCGCCTCAACATCGTGCGAGAGAGGTTGTTGGTTCTTTGTATGTTCAAGCGTCACAAAATAGGTGACGGGGATCCTTCGCTCCAGCAGCATCGGGATGGCGAATTCGCAATTCTCTGCGTATCCGTCATCGAACGTGATCGATAGCGTTGGTCGAGTATTGGAACCGCTGCGAATCCTTCGCTGGCATTCTTCCAGGTCAACCATCTCAAAATGCTGTTCGATCCAATCGATCTGCCGCTCAAAATCTCGACAACTGATGGACCATGGATTGGTAAACTGGTCACTTACACGATGATAAAACAAAACAAAAACAGGAACCTGTTTTCGATGTCGACGTCGAAGCATCTGCCACGCTCGATACGGGCATGTCGTAAGGCGATAGGCATCGACGAGTTTGGATTTCCAGTTGGCCATTTTTTTTGCTGGGGTTTAGGACTCTCAAGTGTTGGTTACCCTCGGCAAAATTCAAACAGAAGCCACCAAATTCGCGAAAAAGAACAATTCTCCGATCCCGCAAAATCGGCATTAACGGTTCGGAATTCGGTTTGAATCAAAATCGTCGAGGGATGAGTCCGACTTCGAGATTTTTCACAGATCGCTTCGCCAATAGAAAGCTAGGCTTTTGATGAGGAATAAAGTCCAGCTCTTCGGCGAACGAAGGTATCAATGCACTGTCAACGGAAATTGTTTGGGATCAAAATCGACGCCATTCGAATGAGTGAAGCGGTGACGGGTGTCCGCAATTGGGTTGCGGACGCCTCAGGTAAATGCCGCTACGTCGTCACGCCGAATGTGGACCATGCGGTTCTGCTACAGGAGCACGATGGATTGCGTCAAGCGTACCGTCACGCCGACATGATCCTTGCCGACGGACATCCGATCGTCTGGGCATCGCGATTGTTGGGCCAACCTCTTCCCGAGCGGGTCCCCGGATCGGAATTGGTGCCAAAGTTGTTTGATTCGGTCAGCGAGTCGGAAACGCTGAAGGTTTTCTTGCTTGGTGCCGCCAAGGGTGTCGCTGCTCGAGCCGCGCAACAGATGAAAATGCATTGGCCGAACGTCGAAACCGTGGGTGTCTATAGTCCACCAAAAGGTTTTGAAAACGACGCCGAAGAATCGAATTACATCCTCGGCCGCATCGCGTTGTGCCAGCCGGATATCCTGGTGGTTGGATTAGGAGCCCCCAAACAGGAAGTCTGGGTGCACCAATACCATGACCAGATTCAGGCCAAAGTCGCCTTGTGCGTGGGGGCAACCATTGATTTCCTGGCGGGCGAAAAACAACGCGCTCCCATTTGGATGCAAAAATCCGGGATCGAGTGGTTACATCGGATGTGTAGCGAACCTCGGCGGCTGGTGAAGCGATACGCGAAAGA
Source organism: Pirellulaceae bacterium (assembly GCA_942492215.1). Lineage (GTDB taxonomy): Bacteria > Planctomycetota > Planctomycetia > Pirellulales > Pirellulaceae > Mariniblastus. The sequence continues at coordinate 629,532 of CALODY010000005.1, read as the reverse complement.
TGCCTGGGTATTTCCCCGGTTGGTGTGGCAACAAATGTTGAAGCGTCAACCAAGCACTTAGCGTTCACTCAGGGCTTTCGGGCATCAGACTGACAACTCGTTTTCCACAACGCTCGCGATCACAGTTAATCGGTAATTGCTGGGACACAGTTCGAAGAAATGGGGTGGCCGCGCCAGCCAAACGGGTTTTCGACCCAAGGGTTTGATCCTCCGCATACAAAAAGACGGATCCCACGCTAAAATCATGGAATGAAAAAAAATCCTTCAGTTCGGTCAGCCGCTGGTGCCTGCGGATTGCCTCGCGAGTTTGTCACCTCGACCGATCGATTTGATCAGGAAACGGACCGGATCTTTTCGCGAAACTGGATTTGCGTCGCTCGCATCGAGGAGCTTGATGCAACCAGCCGATGCCTGCCGATTCAATTCGAAAATCAGGCGTTAGTTCTGGTTCAAGATGAATCGGGTGCGATTCGCGCGTTTCGCAATTTTTGTCGACACCGTGGCAGCCAATTGGTCAACGAAGATAACTGCGCCGCGATTGCCAAACGAATTCAATGCCCCTACCACGCCTGGACCTATGATCGAGCTGGCCAGCTGTTATCGGCTCCTAACATGGAGGGTGTCCCTGGGTTTAATGAAAACGACTATCCGCTGCTCCAGGTCCCGTGCCAGTCGTTGGGGGGATTCATTTGGATCAATCACGATCCAGAGCAGGACGTCGCCGAATGGATCGGGCCTCTGACCAGTCGCATGAAAGATTGGGGTCTGGCCCAACTCAAAATCGGACATCAGATCGAGTACCTGGTGGAGGCAAACTGGAAACTGATCTTTCAGAATTACAGCGAGTGCTACCATTGCCCGATCGTACACCCGGCTCTCAATCGGCTGACGCCCTATCTGGGATCGTCCAATGATTTCATGAGTGGCGCGATCTTGGGCGGACCGATGGGATTGGCCGAGGACAGTCAAACGATGTCCACCGATGGAAAACTGGTTGGCGAAATGCTGCCGGGCCTGACGATGGATCAGCAGAGATCGGTCCACTATTTCACCCTTTTTCCAAATCTGTTTCTCAGCTTCCATCCGGACTATGTGCTGGTACATCGACTTGAACGCGTCAATGTTCACAGCACCAAGGTGTGCTGCCTGTTTCTATTTGATCCCGTTTTGGTGGCTCAGGACGCCTTTGATCCGGGCCGCGCCATCGAGTTCTGGGACTTGACCAATCGACAGGACTGGCGCGTCTGCGAATTGGCTCAGCGCGGGATGTCCGATCCAGATTATGTTCCCGGACCGTACTCGAATTTGGAAAGTGTCGTAGCAGCCTTTGACCAACACTACCTGCAGTTGATCAACCAGAATCAAAACTAGAGCGTTTTCACATTCGTGCTCGCGCCTGGCTTGCCTCCATTTGTCCGCTCGGACGGTTGCGGCGAAGACTCAACGCGATGACCGGAGTATTCCAGCGGGCGGTATTAATTCGATTTGATCGGCATCAGGTTCAATGCGGCGCTGGACATGGAGACCACCCCGGTTTCGATCGTCTGGTTAATGTCCGGGTAGAATTCAGCCGAATGGAGCGAAGGGGGTTCGAGCCCCATTTCCCGATAACGATCCAAACGTCGCTGCTCGACAACGCCCAGAAAAAACATGAGGCTGGATACGCCTTGCCGACCGTACTGGCTAAAGTCCTCGCCACCCATGACCTGCTCCGCTTCGACAACACAGTTCTCACCAAGTTGATCGCAAAAAACTCCCTTGATTTGCCTCGTCAGCTCCGAATCATTGGAGAGCGAAGGAGTTCCCTCCGAGATTTTGACCAACGGATCCTTGGCGCCCACACTGAGAGCCGCTGCATGTGCCTTGCGCTTGATCCCGTCCAGCAGCTGTTTGCGCACCTCGTCCGAATAGCTGCGGACCGTCAACTGCAAGTGACAGCTGTCCGAAATGATGTTGTGTTTGGTGCCGGCATGTATGGATCCCACGGTGATCACGGCGGCTTCGATTGGTTTGACCTCCCGTGAAACAATCGTCTGCACGTCCAGTACGAACTTCGCAGCTTGAACGATGGGGTCGATCGTTGTGTGGGGATAGGCGCCGTGTCCACCGCGCCCAAAAAGCGTGACATCGACGCTGTCGACATTTGCCATGGCATAACCGGAACGTAGCGACACCTTGCCAGAGGGCAGGGTGGCATTGCAATGCAAGGCAATCGCATAGTCCGGTTTGGGGAATTTTTGAAACAAACCGTCTCTCAACATCGCGACGGCGCCAGAACCTCTTTCCTCGGCCGGCTGACCGACGAACATAATTCGTCCGGACCAGGAGTCCTTATGCTCGGACAGGTAGCGCGCCGTCCCCAACAAGCAGGTCATATGCATGTCGTGTCCGCAAGCATGCATGACGCCAACTTCGTTACCTGTCGAATCCGCGACACGAACCGTCGACGCGTAGGGAAGATTGGTTGCTTCCTTGACGGGAAGTCCATCGAGATCAGCGCGGAGCATGACGTTTGGGCCTTCACCGTTTTCCAGGATCCCAACCACGCCGTAACCACCCACATTTTCTGTGACCGTCACTCCGAGCTTTTTCAGCTCGCGGGCAAATTTGGCAGCGGTTTCCTTTTCTTCAAATGAAAGCTCCGGGGTCCGATGCAAATCCAGGTACAGGCCGGCCAATGATTCAATATTTGCCCTTGCCCAATCGCGTGGTTTCGCGAGCTCCTGGCAAATCACGGCCTGGCAGCAACAAAAAACGATCAAGAGAAACTGCATCGTTTGAAGCATCACGTTCCATCCAAATTTCATCATCGCCCCGCGGTGGTAAAGAAACCCAACAGCACCCCGATTCGCGTTCTTCGCGACGTGGCTCTGCTTTCGTTGCCAGAGGATAACGGTGCCGTCGATCACAGGTTGGGAGATCAAACCAGGCAAACCGGCCTCTTGTATTTCAAGTAAGCTATGGATCAGAATAGACGAAACCGACTTCAATCGTCGAGTCCTCGCATCCGTTGGTCATGCCAGATTTATCCACACAACACCGTCCCATTTCCGAGATGTTTCCGCGTCCGGTCACCCAATCTGACTGGGACAGATACCGGTTAAGCGACGAACAGGTTCAATTTTTTCACGATCAAGGCTACCTGGCGGGCATCAAATTGTTCGACGAGGATCAAATCGAACGGTTGAAGAACGAATTGTCGGAGTTTTTCGAACCGGGACACGATGGCCAGGAGCTGTGGCACGAATATCACAGCAATGAATCACCTGATCCCAGTCGGGTTTTGTTTCATGCATTGGGTGCGTGGCGGTTAAAGCCCGGTTTTCACGACATTCTTTGGAATCCGGCTTTCCTGGTTCCGGCCAGTCAATTGCTGGAAGGGTCGGTCCGGTTCTGGCACGACCAGCTTTTTTGCAAACCGGCTTGGCATGGCGGCAATGTCGCTTGGCATCAGGATTATTCCTACTGGACGCGGACTCGACCGATGGCTCACCTGACATGTTGGACAGGGCTTGATCCGGCGACCAGGGAAAACGGCTGCTTACAATACATTCCCGGCAGTCACCGATGGGACCTGCTGCCGATTACCGGGTTGGCCGGCGACATGAATGCGATCGAAGAAGTCCTGACCAAGGAACAGTGGGCGACCTTCCAGGACCCGGTGGCGATTGAGCTGGAAGCCGGCTGTGCAACCTTTCATCATCCGCTCCTGGTCCACGGTTCGCATGACAACCAGACCGACATCCCTCGCCGGGCGGTCGTTCTCAACGTGATTCGTGATGGCGTCGAATCCTACACCGACGAGTCCTTGCTGCAAGGAGTGCCGCCAATTCCCAAAGGCGAAAAAATGGATGGTCAGTTTTTTCCGTTGCTATTTGATTTGCATTCACTAACCAGCGGTCCCCATTGAACGCCACTCCATCTGACATTAATGGCACTGCTATCCTCGACACTTTCGCGGAAGCATTCTCAATGCGTTACACGCGATTGATTGTCACAGCAATCAACGAACGATGGCTTCAGGCGGCGGCCGACGAGTTTTGCGGATATGGCAGTTCAGTGATCGGTTGCGACGCGGAAGTGGGAGTGGAAAGCTGGATTGATGCGTCGGGAACATTCGACAATCGCCCGGGCATCAGCTTGTTGGCGTTTGGTTTTTCGACGGAGGCTTTGGGAGCCGCAATCACCAATCGAGTTGGGCAGTGTTTAATGACCTGCCCCACAACGGCCGTTTTTGACGGAATGGGTCCTTTGGGCCCCGATGCGAAACCGAAATCTCTGAAACGCCTGCCGGTTGGTTCTCATCTCCGATTCTTCGGCGACGGCTACCAGAAAAGTAAGCTTCTGGGTGACCGACGGTTTTGGAGAATACCGGTCATGGATGGTGAGTTCATTGTTGAAGAATCGGTGGGAGTTTCCAAAGGTGTCGCGGGAGGAAACATCCTGATTCAATCGCGAGACCAAGAATCTGGATTGGCAGCTGCTGAAAAATCGGTCTCGGCCATTGGCCAACTGCCAGGCGTAATCACACCGTTTCCAGGCGGGGTGGTTCGTAGCGGCAGCAAAGTCGGATCTCGGTACAAGGCGCTTCGAGCGTCGACATCTGATTCGTATTGCCCCACTTTACGGGGCAGAGTCACCACGGAGCTTGTAGAAGGTGTCAACTGTGTTTATGAGATCGTAATTGACGGAATCGACATTGAATCCGTTGCCCATGCGATGCGGGCGGCAATTCAGGCCGCAGCGGGCAACGGCACGATTGCAATCGGAGCTGGAAATTATGGAGGCAAACTTGGCAAGTATCATTTCCATCTGCATCAACTGCTCTCACCGAATTCGCCTAATCACTAGTGTTGATCTGAAAAAGGCGGCGACCGATGTACCTCGACTCGGTGCCCGCTTCGTGACGCTGGCCAAATGTTTTGAGTCGGATTAGGTTAAAGATCGCGACCGACTCAACGAAAACAACACGATGCAACCCAATTCTTACCAACGCAACGACCTATCGCTGCTTCCGCCTCGGCCTTGGCAGATGGCGTTGCGTCGATTCTTTTCGTTGGTGTGGGTTGAATTTGCGATAGGCTTGCTGGTCATCGTTTCCGTTTTGTTGACGATGTTCGAGTTTTCACTCGAATCGAGCTTTGCATCCGGGGCCGAGCAGGTGCCAACGATGTTTGGCGTCATGACGCCAATGCAACTGAAACGAATGGAACTGATCAACGAAGCGATCACGGTCATATTCGTAATCGAACTGACGCTGCGTTTTCTGGCAGCCGCTTCGAAACGCCGGTTCTTCTCGGAGTTTTGGCTTGACATCCTGGCAACGATCCCGGTCTTTCGCGTGTTCAGATCCGCCCGCGCGTTTCGATTGCTCCGCCTGATACGGGTCATTCGGTTGCTGGGTGTGATTTCAAGGTTATCCAGTCACTATCCGTACGTCATTCGTCGTGGTGCCGCTGACTTCATCATGATCTGTACGCTGCTGTTGGTTGCGGTAACATTCGGAACCGTCGCGATTACGCATTTTGAGCGGCGACCGATGGATTTGGAGAACCGGGATCCGGCCGAAGTAATCGAAGTCGCTTCACCCGACGGAACCAGCCAACTGAATCGCTTGCCGGCGAATTCCGATGCCCCGGTCGAAGACAACTTTGATTTGGACAATTCGTTCTGGTTCAGTCTTTACACTTTGTTCGCGGGGGAGCCAATCCCGGAAGCACCGCGCACACTCATCGGCAAGATTGTCACCGTTTTTTTGATGTTCATGGGACTAACCATCTTTGCGATTTTCACGGGCACCGTGTCCGCATTCATGGTCGATCGTTTACGTGTGGAGGGGCGAATCGTGGAGTTTGACGAATTACATAACCACATCGTGATCTGCGGTTGGACGCCGAAAACCGAGATCATCATTCACGAGTATCGAGCCGGCAAACAAACCAGAAGAACGCCGATCGTGGTCATTTCGGAAACGCCTTCGGAGCAACTGGAAGCGCTCGCACGACAATTGTCATCCGTCCTGTTCATTCACGACGATTTTACAAAAGCCGACGCGTTGGAACGCGCCGGTATTAATCACGCACAAACGTGCCTGATTCTCTCGGACACCAGCGGTGGGCGAAGTGAACAGGATGCGGACGCGCGGACGATTCTGGCTGCGTTGACGGTCGAAAAGATCAACGAATCGGTTTACACGTGTGCCGAGCTTTTCAATCGAAGTTATGCCACCCATCTGAAATTGGGAAAGGTCAACGACTTCGTTGTCAGCAGCGAATATGGGGCCCATATGCTGGCTCAAGCCGCAATGACACGTGGCTTGATCAATGTTTTTAGCGAATTGCTGACCTATCAACGTGGCAATGAGTTTCATCGGGTTACCATTCCAGAAGCCTGGGTCGGGACAACGTTCGACGAAAAACTGAGCCAGGTCCGCGAGACGGCCAACATCATTCTGGTTGCCGTTCACTCACTTGGCGAAGATCCAGTCGTCAATCCGGAAAACTACGTTTTTCGTGAGCGAGATGAGGTCGTCGTGATCAGTTGCAAGGCACCGAAACTGAAATGATAAAGAATTGCAAGGGAGAAAGATCGCGCCGTTGGAATTATTTGAATTGTTAATTACGAATTTCACAGGATGCTGGAGACCCGCTTGGGGTTCGACTAGACTTAATTCCTCCACGCCACGGAAATTTTCCGCTCGAAACCACACCACGCCTCGACTCACAAGGATTTCACGATGATTTTTCGGAATCAGGGAAGGCTGTTGCTACTTGTATTCGCCGTATTTTGTTTTCCGAGTGTGTTGTGGGGTGATATTTCGCTGCCCAAAATTTTCTCGGACCACATGGTGCTCCAACGAAACAGCTCCGTAAAAATTTGGGGGACGGCCGAGCCGGAACAGAAACTCGTCATCACCTTCAATAAACGGGAAATCCGGTTTCAGGCGAATGCCAATGGGGAATGGTCGACGTCGATCCTGACACCCGATGCTGGCGGACCCTACGAGCTGCAAATTGCGGACGCTGCCGGTGAACCCAAAGTCATTTTTACCGATGTAATGGTCGGCGAAGTCTGGATTTGTTCTGGCCAGTCCAATATGGAATGGCCGATGACCAAAATTCTGAATCCGGAAACGGAAATCGAACTCGCTAAGAACTATCCGAATTTGCGTCTATTCACCGTCGCCCACAGTGCGTCACCTCAAAAACTTGAGGATTTTACAAATGCGACTCCCTGGACGGTCTGCAGCCCTGACACGGTCAAATCGTTTTCGGCTACCGCGTATTTTTTTGGTCGCGAGCTCAGCAAAGAACTCAACAATATCCCGATCGGCCTGATCAATACGTCGTGGGGGGGCACGCGCTGTGAGGCCTGGACGTCCCGTTCGGCAATGGACAAAGTTCAGGAGCTGGCCCCCTTACTCAGGTCTTGGGATGAGAAAGATGATCTCCTCAGCAAGGACCGGCCGTCCAATCTATTCAATGGGATGATCGCCCCGCTGACGCAGTTCAAGATTCGCGGCGTGATCTGGTATCAGGGCGAAGCCAACAATGGTCGAGGACATCAATACGCGAAACTGTTTCCGACGTTAATCAACGACTGGCGAAAAAGATTTAGCAACGATGAACTGCCCTTCTATTTCGTTCAATTGGCGCCGTTCCGTTACAGGAACCAGCCAGCCGGGCCCGCCGCGCTGGCCGAAGTCTGGGACGCTCAGCTAAAAACTCTCAAAACGGTGCCCAATACGGGCATGGTGGTGACCACCGATATCGGCAATGTGGAAAACATTCACCCCAAAAACAAACAGGAGGTCGGTCGCCGATTGGCCGTGATCGCGTTGGCAAAGAGTTTACAGCGACATGTTGCCCGAGGAGGAAGTCGAGAATCAATGGTCGACAGTGGGCCGATCTATGAATCGATGTCGATCGTTGGCAATCGAATTCGGATCACCTTTGGGCACGCCAAGGGGCTGCGAAAACGGTTTGAAGACCGCGATTTGAGTCAGTTCTTGATTTGTGGTGAAGACAAAGAATTTCGTACCAGCCAACGGCGATCATCAACGGCGAAATTCAGTCGAGGTTTTTTCACCCGATGTCACGAAACCGATCGCCGTTCGATTCGCCTGGTCGGACACGGCCGAGCCGAACCTGGACAATGGGGCTGGTCTTCCCGCTTCACCATTTCGCACGGACGATTTTCCATTGAATTCTGCGGGCGTCAGTTTTTAGCACTTTGATCGAAGACAATTCGGTTCTGGAATGCTAAATTATCAATTGCGGTGCGATGGGTGTTGCCCCCACTCACATTAAAACTTTGACGTCTCGCACCGCGCTCGGATTTTCCCTCATTTAACTTTCCGATCCAATCATGAGTGCTGAAATCGCCAATCAATTCGACGGACGACAAAAAACCGTCGGAAGATCAAAACCAACGGGACGCCGGACTACAACCTCCCGGTGAGCAAAAGCCGGCTGATGCCGATTCCGTCCAGCAACCTCCCGTCTCGGCGGAACCGACGGCGCCCATCAACGGGCCTGACACGGTCGACCCAGTCCCTGCACCGGCCGAATCATCATCTTCGACGCCTCCGGCCGATGGAGATACGACACCGACCGAGGGTACAGCTGTAAAACCCAAAATCTCGATTGGTTCTCAACGCGACACGGCCAACCAAGCTCTAGCCGGAACTCAACCAAAAGCCGTTCAGGCGGCCAAGGACAACCCGATTCAATTGTCCGAAGAAGCGAAATCGCCACCGGACCAGAACCGGAGATCGAAATCCACTCGACCGACGGATTGAGCGACGATCTTGACGCCGAAATTGAAGCCGCCTTGGGTGATTTCTCGATGGACGAAATGGTCAACAAGACCGAAACGGCCGAAACTGAACTGGAACCCAACTCGCGCATCAAAGGCGTTGTCACGAAAATTCACAATGACAACGTGTTTTTGAAACTCAACGGCCAATTTGAGGGCGTCGCAACACTACACCATTTTAAAAGCCCGCCCAGCGAAGGCGACTTGGTCGAGGTCATTGTCCGTGGTCTCAACAAGGAAGACGGGCTGTACGAACTGGCCGTGCCTGGGGCCGCCGTTGGAGTCGCCGACTGGGATGACATTTCCGAGGGTGCCGTGGTAGAAGCCAGAGTGAGCGGTTCCAATACCGGGGGCCTGGAGGTCATGGTCAACAGCATCCGCGGATTCATACCCGCCAGCCAGATTGATCGCTTCCGAGTCGAAGATTTCAGCGAGTATGTCAACCAAAAATTTCCCTGCGTCGTGATGGAGGTCAATCCGGACAAACGCAAACTCGTCCTCAGCCGCCGGGCGATAATGGATCGGGAGAACGAAGAGAAACGGAAACAGCTGTTGGAAGAGTTGGAAGCCGGCCAGGTTCGCGATGGCACGGTCACCAAGTTGATGGATTTTGGTGCGTTCGTTGATCTGGGTGGAGCCGAAGGCTTGATTCACATCAGCAAACTCGCCTGGAATCGCGTCAAGCACCCCAGTGAAGTGGTTCAAGTTGGCGAGAAGGTTCGCGTTAAAGTCGAAAAGGTTGACATCGGGTCCAATCGAATTTCGCTTTCGCATCGAGATACACTTGAACACCCATGGGAGAATATCTCCGACCAATTTGCGGCCGATGACATTGTGAAAGGGACCGTCACTCGCATCGCCGACTTCGGTGCGTTTGTCAAAATTGCCTCGGGAATCGAGGGCCTGGTTCATATTTCGGAGCTTGCCTATCACCGCGTCGTCAAGGTCAGCAGCGTGTTGAGCGAGGGACAGGAAATCGAGGTAAAAATCCTGTCCATCGATCCGACCGGGCAAAAGATTTCGCTGTCCCATAAATCCTGCCTTGCGCCACCGGCCCCCAAACAGTCCGCGTCGAAAAAGGATGAAGCTGCCGTTGAACCTGAGCGCGAATTAGCGGTCCCGTCTCGCAACGAACCACTCAAAGGCGGGACGGATCGAAAATCGGGCGGTGAAGATATTGGTTTGAACTGGTAATCAATTGTCTTATTGCATTGTCTGAATTGGCGAAAATTGAGGAACTTGTTTGTGCAATCGGTCCCAAGGGTTGGCAATCGGTGACGACGACCTGGTGAGCGGTTTTTCGCGGCGTCGATTGCCGTGGGGATGATTTGGATCTTGTCCCGCCAATGATGGTGCCCACCAATGATGGTGCCCGCCAATGATGGTGCCCGGCAAAGTGATCCCACTTGAATTGAAATGGCAGTGATTAATGCTTTGGCAATCCGGCCTTCGCGAAATTTTATTCCGCCTGCCGGCCGAACGTGCCCACTACCTGTCGATGGGCGTGTTCCGAGCACTCGCAATCAACCCCTTGGCAGCCAATTTGCGGCGACGTTTCACGGTCAGCGATCCTCGGCTGAAACTTGAATTGTTTGGACTGGAATTTCAAAACCCGGTGGGTCTGGCCGCCGGTTTCGATAAAGACGCGCGTTGGTTTCACAAGTTGCCAGCCTTGGGATTTGGCCATATCGAAGTCGGTACCATTACTGGCAAACGCCAACCGGGAAACCCGAAACCCCGGTTGTTTCGCCTGCCCCAGGATCAAGGCATTATCAACCGGATGGGTTTTAACAACTCCGGAGCAGACGCCGCAGCACGGCAATTGGCATCGGTCAGAAAATCCAACCCGCAGGATATTCTGGGGATCAATATCGGAAAAACGAAAGTCGTGCCGCTGGCAGAAGCGACTGCCGATTATCGGTACAGCTTCGAGAGGTTGTTCACGTACGCCGATTATTTTACGGTCAACGTCTCTTCGCCCAATACTCCCGGCCTGAGAGAACTCCAGAATCGAGAGCACTTGGTGGAACTGCTCGGTTCGCTCACGCAATTGAACGCTGAGTTGGCGGAGGACCACGGCATTGCCGCAAAACCCATTCTTTTGAAAATTGCTCCCGACCTGACGGAATCGCAACTTGACGATATTGTGTCAATTGTCAATGAAATCAGCTTGTCCGGGATCATTGCCGCCAACACGACCATCTCGCGAGAAGGTCTTAAAACGCCGCCCAGCAAACTCGCGGTCATCGGAGACGGAGGACTTTCTGGCGCCCCGCTAACAACTCGCAGTCGGGAAATTGTCAAAACTCTTCACGATCGTTTGGCGGGCTCGATTCCCATTATCGGCGTCGGTGGGATCATGAACGGTAACGACGCCTGGCAAATGATTCTCGCCGGAGCCGCGTTAGTACAAATCTATACCGGTTTTGTTTATGGCGGGCCAGGCATCGTGCGGGATATCAATCGATTCCTGTTAACCAAGGTCAGTGATCATCGACTGGAGAATATCAGCCAGGCAGTCGGTCAGCACGGACAATTGGATTAGTGGTCGTGCTTTTTTTTGCGATGCCATCGTGACGAAGTCGGGATTCCTGGTGCGAGACTTGCGGAAAACAACGAATTGACTTCCCAGTCACCTTTAACCGCATCAGTGAGATTCGCTGACACGGCCTCACTCTCCGCTCGGGTACATTTTCGTGCGAGAGAACGTCAGACAAGATTTCCCTTGCGGCCAACAAGTTGTTGCGTCTTTTCGTCACGGAACGCTTGGAAAAACTGCGCGGCGGACGCTATAGTTGAGGCAACCTGCACCTCGTTGAATTCTAAACCAGAGCCAAAAACATTTGGGTCACTCGACTGAATGACAAATCGATGATAACCGATTCGCAAACGCCGACCGAACTGTCCGACCTTCCTGAAAAAGCCGTGAAATTGGCGGCGGAGATTCTTCAGTCGTCCCGAAACCAGGAAACGACGGAAGAACGAAATCGCTCCGCCATGATGGCGCGCATGATGAACGACGCCAATGGAAAAAAATTCACGATCGCGATGGCCGACCAGGTATTGCGAATCCATGCGCCCCAGCGCGCGGCACAGCGGATGGATGGGTTGATCGAAGAATTCGGTCTGCCCAAGTATTTCTCCGGTTTCGATCGCTTGAGTTTGAAACTGGGTAACGGACTGGCCAACTGGTTGCCGGGCCTGGTGATGCCAAAGGTAAAAGCCAAAGTTCGGGAAGATTCCGAACACGTCATCATTTCTGCGGAACCGAGGGAGTTTGAAAAGTACCTCCAGGAACGCGAAAAAACCGGCGTCCGAATCAATTTCAATCAACTTGGTGAAGCCGTATTGGGCGACCGGGAAGCAGACCGACGACTGCGGGACAACATTCAGCGACTGATCGAACCCGGCGTAAATTACATCTCCGTGAAATTGTCTGCCATCGTCAGTCAAATCAGTTTAACCGGCTATCAACAAACGATTGAGTTCATCAAACCTCGACTGCGGTCCATTTACGAAGCCGCCATCGAGGGCGGAGGCGCAAAGGGCCCCAAATTCGTCAATCTCGACATGGAGGAATACCGCGACCTGCACCTCACCGTGGACGTGTTTCGCGCCGTTCTGTCCGAACCCGAATTTGATGGATTCGAAGCCGGAATTGTACTGCAGGCCTATTTGCCAGACTCTTTTGAAGTTCTCCAGTCGCTCACCGAATGGTCCCGGGAAAGAAGATCCCGAACCGGCAGCGGCATCAAAATCCGGCTGGTGAAGGGAGCGAACCTGGCGATGGAGCAAGTTGAGGCTTCTCTCCGCGATTGGCCACAGGCTCCCTACTACTCGAAGATCGAGGTGGATGCCAACTTCAAACGGATGCTGGAGTTTGCCTGTCGGCCAGAGAACGCGGAAGCTGTCCGGATTGGTGTTGGCAGTCACAATCTTTTCGATATCGCCTACGCAATGCTGCTGCGAGAACGACGTGGGGTGCACGACCGCGTCGAGTTTGAAATGCTGGAAGGCATGGCGAATGCGCAAGCGGTGGAAGTCCGCAAAAGATCTGGGGACTGCCTGGTCTACTCGCCAGTCGTACTGGACGCCGAGTTTGAAGCCGCTGTCGCCTACCTCGTCCGTCGGCTGGACGAAAACACGGCACCGGGAAGCTTCCTGGGTGCCCTGTTTGCGTTGAAGGAAGGTTCTCCCGCTTGGACCGAACAGCGTGACGCGTTCTTGAAAGCCTGCCAGCTGGCGCATGATCCGTCGTTGCCCTCGACCACCAACCGCCTGCAAAATCGACTTGACGAAACCATCACGACTCAAGAGCACGAGTTTCACAATGCGGCCGACACCGACTTTGCGATTCCCAATAATCGTGTCTGGGCGACTGAGATAATCGATAGCTGGCGAGATCGCACGATCGAACCGATCCCAATACAAGTGGGTGGCGAATTCAACTCCGAAAACATGACCGGACGCGGGCGCGACCCCTCTCGACCCGGTCACGACGCTTATCGATTCGCTCAAGCCAATGTGTCAGATGTTGAAGCGGCACTGCAGACCGCGGTTGCTGCTTTCCCCGCTTGGAATGCCGCCGGCGTGACCCAGCGGGCGCAAGTCCTGAAACAGGCCGCGGTCGTTTTTGCTCAACAGCGAGGCGATACGATCGGGGCCATGTTGCTGGACGCCGGAAAAAACATTACCGAAGCCGACGTGGAGATCAGTGAAGCCATTGATTTTGCCAACTACTATGCTCACGGACTCGATGATCCGGGCTGGAGCGATGGCACGTCGGCAAGCGCCGCAGGGGTGGTCGTTGTGACGCCACCGTGGAATTTTCCCTACGCGATCCCTGCTGGGGGAGTCTTGGCCGCACTCGCAGCGGGAAATTCCGTAATATTGAAACCGGCTCGAGAATCGGTATTGGTTGCTTGGCAACTGGCCCAACAGCTGTGGCAAGCCGGTGTTCCCAAAGATGTTCTGCAGTTCATTCCGACCGTTGATGGCCAAACGGGCAAAGCCCTTGTATCGGATGCACGAGTCGCGGCCGTCATTTTGACCGGAAGTATTTTCACGGCCCAGCTCTTCCAGTCATGGCGACCAAGCTTGAAGTTGTACGCGGAGACGAGCGGCAAGAATGCCATGATTATTTCCGCAGCAGCGGACCTCGATTTGGCAATCAAGGATCTGGTCCGGGGAGCCTTCGGACACGCCGGTCAAAAGTGTTCGGCGACCAGTTTGGCTTTGATAGAAAAAGAAGTCTATGACAGCCCGAAATTCATGCAACAACTCAAAGACGCCGCAGCCAGCCTGAAGGTTGCTGGTTCGTGGGACCCGTCAGCGGTCGTGACTCCGGTGATTCGTCAACCGGACGAATACCTGACTCGGGGTCTGACGCAACTTGACGATGGTGAGTCATGGCTGATTGAACCTCGGATCGTCGATGAGAATCCATGCTTATGGCGGCCTGGAATTCGCTTATCCGTCAAACCGGGCAGTTGGTATCATCGGAACGAATGCTTTGGTCCGGTTTTGGGACTGATCCGAGTCGACAGTTTCGAGCAAGCCATTCAAATCCAAAACAGCAGCGACTTCGGATTGACCGGTGGTTTGCATTCGTTGGACCCACAAGAGATTGAGACGTGGCGGGAAAAGGTTGAAGTTGGCAATGCCTACATCAACCGCACGACGACCGGCGCCATTGTGCGACGGCAACCATTCGGTGGGTGGAAAGAATCATGTGTGGGGCCCGGTCCCAAAGCGGGCGGTCCCAACTACGTCGCGACGTTCTGCAAATGGACCGAGCACGGCTTACCCTCCCTCCGCAGTCGCCCCACGGAACCGGTACGGGCGGCCGTTTTGGAATTGGGAAGACGGCTGGATGACCAAGCAACGATTGAGCAACTGCAGGCGGGAGCCGAAAGTTACGCCCATTGGTGGCAGCAGGAGTTTTCGATGTCTCACGATCCGTCACAGATTCACGGTGAGACCAACGATTTTCGTTATCGCTGTCGACCGTGGCACGTGCTTCGATTGGGAGACGAGAGTCAACCCGAAAACCAGATCGTCGTCGCCTTGAACATGATCGCCTGCCTGACGGTTGGAACGGAACTGGCGATCAGCTGCTCGCAGAGAGACGACTGGCTGTCCGACGTTTGTGAGCGATTGGATGTCGACTGCGTCGTCGAGGCTCCGGAGGAATTAGCTGCCCGATTAGCAAAGCGTCGAGGAGGCACGTTGCGGATTTTGGGGGATTACGATGAACACGCATTCGCCCCGGCTGTCATCGGCAACGTTCCCATCCTCAACCCACAAGTTTTTCTTAACGGCCGCATCGAGTTGCTCAATTATTTGAAAGAGCAATCCGTTACCGAAACGGTTCACAGATACGGGAACATCATCTAGTCCGCATTGCTCACAAGCAGGCCGGCTACAAGTTCGCGCGGAAGCAAAAAGAGACTGGCCCCGAACCCAATCTGGTTTCACCAACCTCTTCCCCGATCCGTACGTTGCCGGTTACTCTTTTAACGACGATGCCAAATATTTTTCAGCGGCAACGCGACGACGCGGACCCATTCCGGACAAAAGGTGTTAACTGGGTCGAGACAGACCCTTGCCTCGTCCGTCGTCAAGCGGCGTCGAGCCAGAGCTTTTTGCTTGATTCGCTATGAAGTTTTGGCGGGTACTTTTGGCTTGACGCGTTTTTGAATATCGGTTTCGATTTCGCCAAAGACCTGTTCGTGCCGCTGCACGGAAACATGGAGAGCGTGCAACAGTCGTTTGGCTGTATAGAAATTGAGAACGATTCGTTGCTGGATTTCAACGGGTTTGTCATTGGTTCCCATCGGCTGGGCATTCATCCCAAAATCGACAATCAGTTCTTCAGGAGAGCCCGTAACCCGGCAGAAATTGGCGTAGCAACTCACCGCTTTTGACTCGTCAACGGTGATCGGAGATTGTTGTGGTTGTTGTTGATCCGCCGCCTTTTTTTCTTTATCAGCCATGATAACCTCAGTCTTTCAGTGAAACGCAACCCGCAGAGATGTAAACCTGAACAGGATCGGTCATAGTACGCAATAAGGTCGGAGCCATCCGTATGAACGTCATGTGACAAATCCGTGACGGTCCACGAACAACGTGGACAGGTTCGCACAACGAAATCATTTCGTCAACCTGAACTGGGTTCGCAACCGGGAAATGGCGGCCTGCCATCTTGCGTGCCTTCACGACCGACCATTAGTGTCAGCAACATGATCACGACTGAGATTCCTGAGTGCAGCAGGAGTGCACCCAGTTGATGTTGGAATGATGGATTGGGGATGTTTGGGTAACCATGTCAAAAGTTCGAATCATCAACACCGGCGGAACCATTTCGATGCGCCCGTCGAGCGTAGGTTTTCTTCCCCAAGCTGACTTTGTCGCAGCACAGATGGCCAAGATGGAAGAGCTTGCGCTGGCCCCCATGCCAGAATATGAAATCTGTCAGTTTGATCCGCTGATGGATTCGTCGAATATGTCGCCCGGCGTCTGGTTTCAGATCGCCAGTGACATTCAGCAGCATTACGCCGAAGTGGATGGATTTGTCATTCTTCATGGCACCGATACGATGGCCTACACCGCGTCCGCGTTGTCATTTATGCTGCCCGGACTTCGCAAACCGGTGATTCTGACCGGTGCTCAGCTGCCGCTTGGCCAATTGCGAAGCGATGCTCGCGAAAACTTGAAGACGGCCATGGTACTGGCGGCGAACTACGCGATTCCGGAGGTCTGCCTGTTTTTTGACGATCAACTCCTGCGAGGCTGCCGAAGCACGAAAGTGAGTGCGTCGCGTTTCGACGCGTTTGAGTCTCCGAATTATCCCCCTTTGGCGTTTGCCGGTACCACGCTCGAAATTTTTGAAGAGCATATTCGTCCGCCGGGCGAGGAAACTCCAGACATTGAAGTCCGAGAAATCGTCCCCGGCGAGATTGCCTCCTTCCGATTGTTTCCAGGGTTTTCAGTGAATGTCCTGGCGCACATTCTTCGCACGCCGCTGAAGGCGTTGGTCCTGGAGACCTACGGCAACGGCAACGGGCCGGCAAATAGTCGCGACTTTCTTCAAGCGATCGAGTCGGCGGTCGACCGGGGAATTTTGGTGGTTGGTTGCACGCAATGTTTGCACGGAGGGAAGAAACAGTCTCATTACGCCACCGGTAAAGCGCTCACGGAGGCCGGAGTAATCTCCACTCGTGACATGACGATCGAGGCCGTTTTTGCCAAACTGCTTTACTTGCTGAGTGCCCAAATGTCCTTGGAGGAGATAAAGATTAAGGTTTGCGAAAACCTGGTTGGCGAGATCACACCGCCCATCGAAGATTGAACCATTTTGTACTTGCTTTTCGTACGGAGTCGGTCAAATTGGACATGGCGATGATTTTTCACTCTGGCCGCGGGTTTTGATCAGGAATAAATACGCGTGAATAATTGGTCCAAGTTTTCCACTTCTTTCGTTATTGGTTTGACGATGGCCGGATGGTTTTTACAAAATCATCGCGACCTGCAACCTTCACTGCATGGCGATCAATCTCATTCGATCAAGAAAACATCTCTTCAGGATTCGGGACTTGGAATCACCAACGCAAAACCGACCGCTGAGCCATTCGTCGAACTGCCCGACGGTCGCTTCATGGTGCCTTACACGACGACCATTCCTGGAACCGATGTTGAATATACGATGATCCCGATTCGCGGTGGCAATTTTCTGATGGGAAGCCCCGAATCCGAAGAGGATCGCCGCGACGACGAAGGACCGCAGTTTGAGGTGGCCGTCGCCCCTTTCTGGATGGGAAAATATGAGGTCACCTGGGCCGAGTACAAAAAATACATGCAGTTGGAAAAAGCGTTCAAGGCCTTGCAGAGTAAAGGACTTCGCAATGTCGTGGCGGACGAGATCCCGATCGATGGGATTACCGCACCCTCTTCTCTCTATGATCCCAGCTTTACGTTTGAAGCCGGCGAGGAACCTGATCAGCCAGCGGCCACCATGACCCAGTATGCCGCAAAACAATACACGAAATGGTTAAGCCGGACTTCCGACACTTTCTATCGGTTGCCGACCGAAGCCGAATGGGAATACGCCTGTCGGGCCGGAACCACCACGGCCTTTTACTTTGGCGACGATCCGGACGAACTGGAGGAACATGGCTGGTTCATCGAGAATTCGGACGAGGAACGACATACTGTAGGAGAATTGAAGCCCAATCCGTGGGGATTGTACGACATGTATGGAAACGTTGCGGAATGGGTTCTCGATCAGTACGACGAAGCAGGATACACGCACGTTACCAAACCATCCGTGGACACTGCCGCTGCCTACAATCGTCCAACCAAGGTTTACCCTCGTGTCCTTCGCGGCGGCTCCTGGGAGTTGGAACCAGAAGAGTGCCGCAGCGCTGCCCGTTTGGGATCTGATGACAGGGAATGGCGATCGGAAGATCCGAATTTCCCCAAAAGCCCTTGGTGGTATACCGACACTCCGGGATTGGGCACGGGCTTCCGCCTGTTACGACCACTGGAGGAACCAGCGAGTCGTGAGGAGATGGAAGCATTCTGGAAAGCTGATCTGGATGAAATCCTGGACGACGCTCGAAATCGAATTTCAGAGAACGGCCGCGGTGCTTATGGGACTGTGGATCCCAAGCTTCCTGGGGAAATCCAAGAGCTTACGGACGACGACCGTTGATCAATCGGGCAGTTGGCCGAGCCGAATTCCGCCGTGCGAACGGATTCATTTCAAGCTTTTTTTTGATTTCGGGAGAGCCCCAGCGAGGCGTTTCCCATAAGCAGGGTTGGCCAACACAAATTTCACGTCCTATTTTGGTCATGCGGATTGAAGCAAGCTTTTTTTGATCCAAGCTTTGTTTGGATCCAGCCAAAAATAAAAGCCGGGTCCCGAAGATCGGAACTCGGCTTTTCGAATTTCGTCGCTGGTTTGGTGCTTAGTAGCAGCAAGCTGCTGATGCTTTGCGTGCAGCTCGTCTGGCTCGAATACGATCCAGGCAGCTAACCTTCTTGGGAGGGCAGCAAGGTGCGGCACAAGGAGGTGGGCACGCTGGCTTGCAACAAACGGGTGGCGGGCAGCAAACAGGTGCTGGAGCTGGGCAGCAAACAGGTGCTGGAGCTGGGCAGCAAACAGGTGCTGGAGCGGGGCAGCAAACGGGAGCTGGAGCGGGGCAGCAAACAGGTGCCGGAGCGGGACAGCAGGTTGGAGCCGGAGCCGGGCAACACTGAACGCGTACCGGAGGAGGGCAACAAGGAGTGCAGCACGGAGCAGGTGGACAAGGGGCGGGACAACAAGCTGCTGCTTTCTTCTTGCGGCACTTAAAAAGCTGTGCGTCTGCCGAGTCGCCAACCAAAAACAGACCGACAACAACCAACGAAACCAAAAAACGATTCATCATTCGTCTCCTCTCTTGAGATCGAAAAACAGGGGTGTTCAGAAACATCTTCAGACGTTAGATCAACCTTTTTGTAATGTCAACAAGTGATGCGGTTTAAATCGTTCGAAATGTCGATCAAATTCATTTTCCGAAGGCACTTTGGGATGAGCCAAATGGCACACCCAAAGTAATCGGGGCCGTCCGTCGAGCATTTGCTAATTGACTCACGGGTGACCCCGGCCGAGATCAAATAAGCAAATCAAATTGCCATGGCTACTCCAAATAACCCTTGATGCTCTAACCGTTGGCCGCAACCTGGTCATTGCCCTTTTGCCAATAACAAGATCTCAACCGCAATCAATACTTAATGTTCGTTTCGGCTCCAACTGCCGCAGGCACGCTCTGGCCGGATTCAAGCTCAATCAGAATTCGTTTTCGCCAGACACCTCCACCATAGCCGCTCAAGGTTCCGTCACTTCGGACAACTCGATGACATGGGACGAGTATGGCGATTCGATTGTCCCCGTTGGCTCTCCCCACCGCGCGAGACGCCCCAGGTCGGTCAATCGAGCGGGCGATGTCCTCATAGCTGCAGGTATTTCCGAACGGAATCTGCAACAACGAATTCCAGACCCGTTTTTGAAACGGCGTCCCCTCGATCGCAATCGGAGTCGAAAATTGCCGTCGCTTACCGTGGAAATACTCGCCGAGTTCCGATTCCAACTGCTCGAAAACCTGGGCGGAACCCGGCACCACGTGATTCCCAAAGAACTTTTTGATGCGTTGGCATTGGGTCTCCAACATTTTTCGGTCCACGAATTCCAGCAGGCAGATCCGCTCGTTCACTGCGGCGACCACCATGGGGCCGAGCGGCGTCAGGATTCGATTAAAAATAACGGCGGGTCCATTCCGTTGCGAATCGTTGGGACTGGCCCCAAACCAATTTTGGAATGCCTCTCGAAAACCACTCGCCGATTCGTAGCCGTTTTGGAAAGCTGCCCTCGTCGTATTCGTTGCACCGACCTGAATTTGGCCAATGGCGTTGCCCAATCTTCGCGCACGCAAGTAGGCATGAAACGTCATGCCGTGATGCTGCTTGAACCACCGGCGGACTCGAGCCGGCTCGCAACCAAGTTCACGAAGATCCTGGTCTTTCCACCGCCGAGTCGGATCGTTCTCGACACGACTAAGCAAGTCCTGCATCCAAATCGGGGTTTTGCCCAGACACTCCATTGGAAGGCATCGCTTGCAAGGTCGAAAACCGGCCAACAGCGCAGCGGTCGCATTCCGGTAAAAATTAACGTTTGTCAGTTTTGGCTTTCTTGCCGGACACGTCGGACGGCAGAATACACCGGTCGTTTTCACGCCGACGACAAACAAGCCCTCGTACTCCGCGTCGCGTCGGCACAGCGCTTCGTACAATTCCAGATCGGTGGGTTGTTCAAATAAAGTCTTCATGGCGACATTCTACAAACCGCCAATTGTCTGACGACCGAAAAATGAACATCGAACTCGGTTTAATCGCCGATCGTTTCAAAACGCACGCCAATGGCGAGAGAATAATGCGATAGAATCGTGTTATTGCGGAAACAATTTTGGCGATCGTTTCGTAACGAAATACCATGCAACCCAGGGAGCCGAGATTTCGACTGCAATTTCGATTGAGAACCATGCTGGGGTTCACAATCGTTCTTGCGATTACCGTCGCCTACGTATCGCAGAACGTGCGCACCTATCGTCATGAGCAGTTAGCGCTCGACACATTTCCGAATCTGAGGGTGGTCGACACGTTCCGGTCCCAGCCCAATACGCTTCCTGTTTTCTACTGACCGACTTCCAGTAGCTGCCGCGTGACGGTCGCCTATTGTGGGCCTTGGATCTTGAAAGCGATATGTTTGCGTTGCGACGTGAACTGCTTCAACCGGGCCGTCGATATGTCACTTGCTGGGACCGCCTATTCGGATGATCAGATTCCGGCGCTCGGTGAGTTGAGATCTCTGAAGACGCTTTCGTTGTCCCGAACACAGATCTCAGGCCGGGGACTCAAGCGGCTTACTCAGTCCATTCCCGATTGCCAGATCCGATATCAATCGCTGCAATCAACCGTGTCGAATGACTGAGGTCGCGTCGGGAATCGCCACGTTGTCGTGTCGCTCCTACCGCGTTCGGGTGCCCGCCTCGCACGAACCGACGGGCCTCAGGAAATAGGCAAACCATCGCCGGTCGATGACCGATTCGAATCGAACACGATCGGCATACCTGGCCCCGTTGTCCGGCCAGCACTCAAAGATTCTTTAGTCTCGACCAGGATCTCCTCCATCGAACCCAAAATCTGCTGTTCCGCCACAATAGAATGGTCCTCACGGTTAATGTTCCGCGTCCGGCTAACAATGAACTGAGGCCGGTTTCTTACCTGGTCGTAAATGCGAACGACATACTCTCCCAACACGCCGATTCCCAATGCGTTGACCGCCCCAAAAAATGAACCGATGATCGTCATCGATGCCCAGCCGGGGATGGCCAGACCAGTGAAGAGTTTGTGATACAAAGTAAAACCGATGCAGGCGGAACACACCAAAACCGAAACGCTTGCGATTGCATAAAACGAAGAAAGCGGTACCCGCGAGAACGAAAACAATGCCGTCTTGGCCAGCTGAAACAACTGGTAAAGCGAAACTCGCGGAGTCTCGTCGTGGCGAGCATTTCGTTCGACCGGCAACCCGATTTGTCGAAACCCAACCCACTGTCTCAAACCCGGTAGATACCGATCGCACTCCGACATGCGGATCACGCTGTTGACAACGGCACGGTCCATCAAAGAAAACACGCCCGCGTCATTGGGAATTCGCGTGCAGGAAACGGCGTTGAGTGAACGATAGAACAATCGGAACAGGCTGCGTTTAAGAAAATTCTCTTTGCGATTGGTGCGGACCGCGTACACGACGTCAAAACCCATCTGCCAATGCTTGATGAATTCGGGAAGACTCTTTGGTTCGTCCTGCATATCAGAATCCATGACGATCACGGCATCACCAGCGGCATGACACAGACCGGCGTGGACAGCCGCTTGATGTCCAAAGTTCCGAGAGAAGTGCAACACCTTGAACCTGCCGTCTTCGCTTGCCAACCGGTCCAATTTTTCGGCACTGCCGTCCTGAGAGCCGTCGTTGACAAACAAGACTTCGTACTTCACGCCAACCGATTCGAACTGATCCTTCAATGCGCTGGCCAACCGGCCAATAACGTTGACTTCGTTGTAAACCGGGAGGACGACGGAGATCAATGATTCGTTGATCAATGGTTGCGATTTGTCACGGGTTGTTTTGCAGGTGTTCATTTTCTCATCACTCCTACCAGCGACAGGCCAACGGGCATGCTTATTGCCCGCATCCAACCTCGTTCAATCTTGGCCATTGTCAGCAGGGTTCGGTTCATGGCCCTGGAGACGCGCGGAAATTCTGGTTTTCGATCGCGTGGAAAGACCTTCTCATAACCTCGAACCGCCAGCGCCGCGGGCAAACTGAACCCGTTCCAGTGAGACATGAAATCAACGGTCAAACCGGCTCGTTGGGCATGTTCACGCATCTCCAGTTTGGTGTAGCGACGATAGTGCCCCAGGCTTTTGTCCCAATCGCTGTACAGCCAGGGATAACAGGGAACGGTGAAAACAATGCCGCCGCCGGTTTTCAGCGTTTTTTTTGCGTGTTGCAGGACCACCACGGGATCTTCCATGTGCTCCAGCACATCAAGCATCAGAACGACGTCGATCGAATCAGGCTCCAGGGGCCAAGGCAGGCCCAGATCCTGGACTTCAACATTATTCAATCCACGGGAACGTGCGTGGTCGACAGATTCGGACATCAAGTCAAAGCCGCAAACGTCGTAGCCGAGCTTTTGAAATTCGACCAGATTGCGAGCCGATCCAATCCCACCCTCGACCAGTCGCGCCGGTGCCGGGAATTCACTGGTCACGATCTTGGTCACTAGCTCGCGCTTGGCGACATGCCACCAATAGTTGTCTTCCAACTCAATGAGTTCGTCGAGATGGCCTGGATCCATATTCATTCCTCGAAGTCGACCAGAGGAATTTCCCTGGTGACTCGTCAGGCTCTCACTTGAGCCCGGCAAATGTTTAGAATCCGTCCGAAATAAGCGTGCCGACGCGGGGTGCCGCTGGCCGTTCGAGATTTAACCATCGAGGCGTTAGGGAAACGGGGTCCGATCCCTGCGACTTCGATCACGAACTTGGAAAACGCTCTTCCATCACTTCTAACATCGGCGGCAAACTACCCCACAATTCAAAAAGTTTTTTTGTCTTTCGCAATCGTCTTGATCGACACAATCGCTCTCGGAACGAATCCCCATTGAGCAGCCAACTTTCAAAAATCGCCAGTGGAAACTGATAAAGCCCTGCTAAACCGGTTGACCGACTTAAAAAAACGCATTTAAAAACGCATTTCAGCCCGCGCGGTGTTTCGAATTTGAACTCGGTTCAAAAGCACTCGGTTGGTTTTATTCGCCGCCCCTTTTGGCGGGCAAAAATCGCGTTAAGATTGGGTTTTCGGCAATATCAAACCACAATCCAGGTGAACGATCATGGCTAAATCCACCATCAATGACGTCGACGTAAGCGGCAAAAAAGTGCTGATGCGAGTCGATTTCAATGTTCCTTTTGATGACAACCATCAGATTTCGGATGATCGGCGCATCGAAATGGCACTACCCTCGATCAGTTCGGTCATTGAGCGTGGCGGACGATTGATCTTGATGAGCCACCTTGGCCGTCCGAAAGGGCAAGCGGATCCCAAATTCAGCCTGCAACCCGTGGCCAAACGGCTTGGCGAACTATTGGGCAAGCCCGTTGGATTCGCCTCGGACACCGTCGGACCGGATGCGACCGGGAAAGTTGCGGGACTCGGCGATGGGGAAGTGCTGGTTCTTGAAAATCTCCGCTTCGATCCCGGCGAAAAAGCAGGCGACGAAGGTTTTGCTGCTCAACTTGCGGGGTTTGCTGACATTTACTGCAATAACGCCTTCGGCACCTGTCATCGCGAAGACGCGTCGATGTTTGGCGTGCCCAAAGCCATGGGGGATCAACCCAAGGTTGTGGGATCATTGGTGGAAAAGGAAATCAAATATCTCAGTGATGTGATCTCCAATCCCGAACGCCCGTTCGTCGCCATCCTCGGCGGTGCCAAGGTCTCGGACAAAATCAAAGTAATCGAGAATCTACTCAACGTATGTGATCAGATCCTGATCGGCGGCGCGATGGCGTACACGTTTTCGCTTGCCGAAGGGGGACAAGTTGGCAACAGTTTGGTTGAGCCGGATAAAGTTGAGCTGGCCAAAGAGCTGCTGGCCAAGGCGGGTGATAAAATCGTGCTCCCGATCGACACCCATTGTGGTGACGCATTTAAAGCGGACTGTAACAAGCAATTCGTAGCGTCCGGCGAGATCCCGGCGGGCTTCGAAGGACTCGACATCGGCCCTGAATCAGCCCAAAAATTCGCCGCGATCATCAAAAACGCAAAGACCGTTGTATGGAACGGTCCGATGGGCGTTTTTGAAATGCCGCCATTCGACGAAGGAACCAAGATCGTCGCCCAGGCAATCGCCGACAGTGACGCCATCAGCATCATCGGGGGTGGCGACAGCGCCGCGGCCATCTCGCAACTTGGTTTCGAAGAGGCCGTAACGCACGTTAGTACCGGTGGCGGGGCCAGTCTCGCGATGCTGGAAGGAAAAACGTTCGCCGCCGTTGAGGTCCTCGATGAACAAAAGGCGGTCGCCAGCTAGAACCAAAGCCCACCGTTTTCCAGGACGACGAAAATCGAGGAAATACTCGGCCTTTGCGTGATTCCGTCGTGCCAGATTGCGGAGCCGGAGTTGTCCAGAATCAATAACCACCGGCAGAGCCGGTGGTATGAGGAAGGCCCCTGAAAGGGGCCGAAAATCATAACCCGACGCGTGAGCAAGGGAACGCAGTAGTGATCCCTCGCTAACGCCTCGGGTTACGACAAAAAACGGCAGAGCCTTATTGGTACGGACCAGTAGAGCTGGTGGTTTACGAAAGTAAATTAGCGACAGACGGTGCCGTTTTGGATGCCCCCACTTGTTAACTCCATCCGGCGATCGCATTCCGGGGTGAATTCCGTCGAGTGAGGGCCAGACCCAACGTTTGATCCTTCACGAAAGGTTGAGGGATGACTTGTTCGGCAAAACTCCAATAATTTTTGAGTTTTTTGTCATCCGCACCTCGGAGCTGCCCGTATATCCTGCGACTGGAGCCGATATCGCGGCAAAGGTGTTAAATTTTGTTGGGTTTGGGGGGAAACAAAACATTGTTGGAATCCGTCGATTAGAGCCTGAATGAACCAAAGTCTCGATCCATTTCGCCAGATTCCCTCAATTCAGCCGT
This sequence comes from Pirellulaceae bacterium, assembly GCA_942492215.1. GTDB lineage: Bacteria > Planctomycetota > Planctomycetia > Pirellulales > Pirellulaceae > Mariniblastus. The sequence continues at coordinate 603,888 of CALODY010000005.1, read as the reverse complement.
TTTTTCAGTTTTCGAAAGTCGTTTGCTTCCAACTCTTTGCGTTTTCGGTATACTGAAGTTTCAAGGAATTCCTGGTTGAAGGACACCTTGGATTTACCGAACGACTGGATTTCCGAATCCAACAAGTTTAGTCGCATATCGTTTTCTTTATTTATTTTTTGGTGTTGGCCGAAAACGTCCACTCCAGTTGCACCGACGTTTTCCTCCGACCGGGTTTTTTTAAGAAAGAGTTCTCTATGAAGTATCAAGCCCAGAAAAATCGAGGCTTTACGCTGGTTGAATTGCTAGTCGTAATCGCCATCATCGGCATCCTGATTGGTATGCTGTTGCCAGCCGTTCAACAGGTCCGTGAAGCTGCCCGTCGCGCCGCTTGCCAAAACAACTTGCGACAAATTACGCTTGCTTCGATTAACTACGAAAGTGCCCAGATGCGTTTCCCACCAGGAAACATTTGGTACACGGAAGATGGTTCGACACTAAACGGCTCTCGTAACACGACGATGCCGTACATTCTTGAGTTCATGGAATTGAACAACATTTCGGACCTTTGGGCATCGGCCTTGAACGTTGATCAAGACATCCCAACGTCCAATGGCGGAACAGCGATAACATCCCGTTGGTACTGGTACACGGATTTTGATGTGGTTGCCCAAAACAAGATCAATCCTTTCCTCTGTCCTTCTTCGAGTGCTGGAACCAATGTGGGCACCGTTTGGGGAGTTTCGCGAAACGGTATTGGTGTTTCCCTTGACGATCCTTGGACGCAGCTTCAGCCCTCCAACTACATCAGTTGTGCAGGGTATATCGGCGATCAAAATGAAACATGGGTTGGCCTCTTCACGAATCGCTCCAAGAACAGTTATGGCGATATCGTTGACGGCTCGAGTAACACAATTGCTTTCGGTGAAGTCGGCTATATGGTCAACCCATTTACCGGGAACGAAGAGATCTGTGATTACTGCTGGAACACTGGTGGTAAGATCTCTGGATTTGATACGCCAGATGGATCTTCAAAGCAAGTTCTAACGGATCCTAATCGCATCGGCATCTCATTCAACAGTGAACACAGCGGTAACCTGACATTGTTCGCAATGGCGGATGGATTCTGTTCACCCGCTTGAAAGCGGTTTGCTTTGGAATGATTTTTGGGCAGTCTGGCTTGGCCTGACAGGCAAGCAAGACGGTCGCATCGCCAACGTTAGCGATATGTAAACCAGTTAAGACGCTTTTTACTGTGGCTGGCAGCTTCATTGCTGCCAGCTTTTTTTGTTTGATAGGTGCCCGATGAGGCATCAATAACTACATTGGGAAACTGAATTATGAAGAAATCTGTGTTTGCCTTAATACCGGCCTTGGTTTTTGGGTGCGCGTTAACGACGCTTACTTTAAATACTGGTTGCGGTGGAGATAAAGTCCAAAAGGTCGAAGGGAAAGTGGATCGACCTACCAAGGAACCCGAGTTTGGGACTCCACCTCTTAAGACAATTGACTAATCAATTTTGCTACGGGTTCGCATCCTCTTTTTTTAAATGTTACATGGCACCTAGTGTTCCCCGGGAACACTAGTGCTTTGTCAGGATTGAATTTTAGGGTAGTGGACGAGGCTACGAGTCCTTCAAAGTCGCAATCCAAAAGGGGCTTGTTGCCTCGCCCACCACGGCTAACCCGAATTTTCAACGTTGACAATCCACTCAGCTAGTTAGGTGCCAACGCGTGGCTCCAGCATTATTTAGCTTGAAAAGCATGACATTTTGCGCACGTTTGGGCGATCCATTGGGTAGCCCGAACGACCTGGTCGGCCACACTTTTTGCTATCCATTGCCAAACGTTGCAATGATTTGACATTTGCTCACTCTGAGCTATCCGAAAAGTCTTTTAAGGGTGTTCACACCGTCGAAACGGATCTCGCTTGCCCCAACAAAAGAGATGGTGTTTCTGCGTTGAGCTTGTGCTCCACAAACGACTCGTTCGTGCTAGAAATTTACTACATCAACAACGTTGTGGCGGAGGGTCGCACATTTCAATTGCGGATCCGCTAAAATGCCCAAATCCAAATTTGAGTTTGCCCAGGAGAGATACATGTCAGTGAACATTTTAGATCTTGTCAAACAATCGGTACCCCAGCCAATTCTCGACAAGATTGCTGACATGTTGGGAATCGATCGAGCGACAATGGATTCCGTTTTTAATGGTGCGGTTGGCGCTCTGCTGAACGGATTGATCAACAAATCCGAATCTGCTGAGGGGCTCGGCAAAATTCTGAAAAGCGCTGACCAGCAGGATGACTCAATTCTTGGCAATCTAGATCAGGTTTTTGAAAACGGCCCAGGAGATGACGCTCAGAAAGGTACGGGCGGAGAATTGGTCGAATCCATTTTTGGCATCGACGCATCCAAAGTCGCAGCAATCAGCAAAGGGCTTGGTCTGGACAGCAGCCAACTGACTAAATTGTTGGGCATGATTGCTCCCGTGGTGTTGGCGGTAATCGGCAAATTCAAATCGGAGCAATCGCTTGATGCGGAGGGTGTGAAAGGTCTTCTAGCGGATCAGAAGCAGTACTTGGCCAGTGCCAACTCCGCCGATACTGCACCGCCATCGAAGCCTGCAGCGCCGAAATCGAAGAAACGAATAAGCCTCCGCACCAAGATCCTGTTTGCATTGTTGGTTCTTGTCAGCATCGCCTACGGAGTCTACGAACTTTTCATCCGGAACATGAACGTGGCGGCCAAGATCAACTATGTCCCCCATCCCGATGACTTAGCCAATCCAATGGCGTCTATGCGGCCAACTGGAGCCGGTGGAGGGAACCGGGGTCCGCGCGTTCCCCACGTGAAGACCGTGGACATTTCCAGCCTCGGTGAAAGCGGCCGAACGCTGAAACAGGATTTTGACAAAATCCTCTCTTCGATGGCAGAATTGGAAACACAAGCAGATGCGCAAGAACTGATCGGAAAAATTGACGAGTGCTCCAACCACTTCGATGAACTCGACTTTGATCGTTTCTCTTCCGGACTTTCAAAAGCGGCAGCAAGAGCGTTTATCTCTGGCTTTTTTGAAAAGGCGGATGAGCAGATCTCTCAAATCAAAGACAATGAGATCAAGAAAGAAGTCAAGAACGCACTCGACGGACTGGGAAAGAAGATGTCGGCATTTACCAGCAAAGCGGTCGTGATCGAAAACTGAGCCGGAAACTTGCCCGACTGCAATGCAAGCTTGGCATGAGGAAGTGGACCTCTGGCTCGGCCAAATTCCATTCGGATCTACGCGAAAATGATGCTGCCATTCGAAACCCGTTCCTGAAACCCGTTCTCGAAACCGTCGAAAAAGCGAAGCGGCCAACCTGCCAATCCCCCTGGGACTGGCATGGATTGACCGCTTGCATTGACGAACCGTGATTTCCGCCGCCCCGCTATCGTTCGGCGACGTAGACGGCCAACGATTTATGGGGCAACGTATGACTGCCGTTCTGGGGCAAAGCCGGTCCGTTCAAGTTTGGATAGACATCATGCGGTGTCGGTAATGAAGTGTCGATGAACAACCGCCACTTCTTGGATTTCGCGATCGTGGGAATCAGGAAGCGACACCCATAATCGCTGCTATTGAACATCAGCAATACGTCGCGCCCCAATTCGGCGGGATCTTCGGTAACCGGGGGCGCTGCCAGGAGACAAATGATCGGTTGATCACCGGCGTGCCAATTGACCGCAGTCCCCAGTGGGCTGAACCAGCTTACGTCCGCCCATCCGCTTTTGCTTTTGGGAACGCCTGTCAGGAATTGGTGCCGTCGAACCGTCGGTTGACCGCGACGAAACTCGATCAAGCTGCGACAAAACCGAATAAGCTCAGTATTCTCTTGAACCAATGTCCAATCCAGCCACGAGATCTCGTTATCCTGGCAATAGGCATTGTTATTGCCGCGTTGTGTTCGTCGAAACTCGTCGCCGGCGACCAACATCGGAACTCCCTGGCTGAGCATCAACGTCGCGATCATGTTCTTGATCTGCCGAACGCGAAGCTGTTTGATAATCGGCTGATCGGTTGGTCCTTCGATTCCAAAATTCTCGCTGTGATTGTTGTTGTCACCGTCGCGGTTGTCTTCGCCGTTGGCCAGGTTGTGCTTGTCGCGATAACTGACCAGATCGTTCAACGTAAACCCGTCGTGCGACGTGATAAAGTTAATGCTGCTGCACGGCGGTCGGCCACCTGGCTGATAGAGATCCGCAGAGCCAGCCAAACGGGTTGCCAGTGCGCCTCGCATGCCTCCATCACCACGCCAATAACTGCGAACGTCATCGCGATAGCGGCCATTCCACTCGGCCCAGCGGTCGTCGCCAAACGAACCGACTTGGTAGGCCCCCGCCGCATCCCAGGCCTCCGCGATGATCTTGGTGTCGGCCAGCATCGGGTCCTCGCCGATGGATTCAACCAGCGGCGGGTTGGGAACCAGGTGACCGTTCCGGTCGCGGCTGAGAATGGACGCCAGATCGAATCGGAATCCATCGACGTGATAATTGTGGACCCAGTGACGCAGGCAATGAAAAATCATTTCGCGAACAATGGGATGGTTCCCGTTAACCGTGTTACCACAGCCCGAGTAGTTTTTGTAATAACGTTTGTCGGACTCCAGCATGTAATAGACCGAGTTTTCCAAACCCTTAAAGCTCAGCACGGGGCCCCGCTCGTTGCCTTCGCAGGTGTGATTGAACACCACATCGAGGATGACCTCGATTCCCGCGTTGTGGAGTGCTTTAACCATTTGCTTGAATTCGTCGACCTGGGCGCCCGCCTCGCTGGAGGCCGCATAACCGCGGTGGGGCGCGAAGAAAGCCAGTGGATCGTAACCCCAGTAGTTGGGACGTTCCGCCATGGTTCCGTCGAATTCGCCAATCGGAAACTCGTGAACCGGCATCAACTCAACCGCGGTCACTCCCAGCGATTTCAGATAAGGAATCTTGTCGATCACGCCGAGGTAGGTTCCCGGATATTCCACGCCGCTGGAATCGTGTTTGGTAAACCCGCGAACGTGCATCTCGTAGATGATCGTTTCGGACAATTCCCGCTTGATGTGCCGATCATCTTCCCAGTCGAAATAATCGTCGACGACAACACACTTGGGCGGCCGAATAATTCCATCCGTGGACGGCTGGAAATTTCCGGCCAGCGCTTTTGCGTAAGGATCGATCAGCCGGGCACTTGGTTGAAATCGCATCCCGCGACTGGGGTCGTTGGGTCCCGAGCATTGAAAATGATAGAGTTGTCCTGGCTCTACGTCGTGAACAAAGACGCTCCAGATGTCCCCCCAACGATCCGTACGAGGATTGAAGTCAATCACCTCGGCAGGCTCTCGATCATTGACATCGTCGTACAGCAGCAAACGCATTTCAGTAGCGTTGCGACTAAAGACAACGAACTGAACGCCCGAGTCGTGCAAAACAGCGCCATAGGGCAAAATGTGCTGGAATTGAAGTTTTGGATGTGTATGTCGCATTTGCATTAACATTCGTCGATTTCCTCTGTGTTGACAATCCGGGTGCCCGAATCCACTCGGAGCAAACAAGCTTACCACCCGTTTTCGGCGGCAATGCAGCGGGCCATTAAAATCAATTGGGTTTTTCCAGGCGTGCTTCAGCGCATTGCGTACCGTCGAAAATCTCGCCTGCGACCGGCAGTCTTTGGTTCATTGCTATCGGCGTGGAATCCGGCAGAGTTTCTCAACGGACGCCACGAATCGGACCATTAGGCAGGCTTAATGTTTTCGGCCCGCTGGTTGCCGGAACTGAAGCAATCGGGCAAACTGTTTGCATTCTTCGGCCGCTTACCTATTCAACTGATAATTCACAAAATTTATGTCCGGCGTTTCTTACAAAGACTCGGGTGTCGATCTCGACGTTTACAACGAAGCCATGAAACGGCTCCCGAGACTGATGCATCGAACGTATTCTCCGCGAGTTCGTCAACTGGACGGAGGATTCGCCGGACTTTTTCAGCTCGATTTTGACAGTCGACTGTTTCGCCGAAATTACGAGGATCCCATCCTGGTGGCGTGTACCGATGGAGTCGGTACCAAACTTAAAGTCGCCCAAATGGCGGGCAAACATGACTCGGTGGGAGTCGATCTGGTCGCGATGTGCGTCAACGATGCGATCTGTTGTGGCGCCGAACCACTGTTCTTTCTCGACTACGTCGCCATGTCGCATGACGATCCCCCGGTTTTGGAACGGATCGTGCAAGGCATCAGCGACGGCTGCTTGCAGTCGGACTGTGCTTTACTCGGGGGTGAAACGGCGATCATGCCGGATCTTTACCAAACCGGTGATTATGATCTGGCTGGTTTTTGTGTTGGCGTGGTCGAACGAAATCACCTGATCGACGGCCACTCCATTGCCGCCGACGATGTGGTGATCGGCATTGGGTCCAGCGGGATTCACTCCAATGGGTTCAGCCTGGTTCGCAAAGTTGTTTTCGACGTCGCAAAAAAGTCGGTGGAAGATGAGTTTGAGAACTTGGGAACATCGATCGGCGACGTGTTGCTCGAACCGACCCTGATCTATGCGAAAGCCATTCGGGAGGTCCTGAATCATTACAAAGTCAAAAACGTCGTGCATGGGATCGCCCACATTACCGGTGGCGGGCTGGAAGAGAACATTTTCCGAATCCTGCCAACGGGGCTGGACGTGAAGATTGACGGCGACTCGTGGAAACGGCCCGTCGTTTTCGACTGGATCCAAAAACTGGGGAACGTGGAAACCGAAGAGATGTTTCGCGTTTTCAATATGGGAATCGGTTTGGCATTGATCGTGAGCCCCTATTACGCGGACAGTATTCGTCGAAGCCTGAGCCAACTGGGCTACGAAAACTGGATTGTCGGCGTCGTCAAGAACGCCCAAACGCCGAATTCAAGATCGGTGACGGTCAGCAATATGGCTGGCTCAAATTAGCCCCGCCCGAATCAATCACCACCGGCAGAGCCGGTGGTATGAGGAAGACGCTGAAAATCGTAACCCGGCGCCGTGGGCAAGGGAACGCAGTAATAATCCCTCGCTAACGCCTCGGGTTAATATTAAAAAACGGCAGAGCTGGTGGTTTACGCAATTGAATTAGCCCCGCTCAAATCGCCCTCCGCCAATCTTCCGTTCAAATCGAGAAACGCTAGTCAGAGCGTCGAGGACGAGCGTCGAGGACGAGCGTCGAAGACGAAGACGAGCGTCGAAGACGAGCGTCGAAGACGAGCGTTTAGGGACGAGGGGAGGGGAGGGGAGACGAATCTGCGGAGGCCCGTAGCATTTGCTGAATTTGCTCCATCCTGGCCAGTGCGACCAACGCATCGTCCGGACTGATCAGTTCTTCCAGCAAGATTGCCGGTTCTTCTGGGTAGTTCGGTGGATAGATCAGATTGACGGGAATGTTGCTTCGATTAACACGTTTCAGATCGCGTGCGATTCTTTCTTCACGACTTGTATCGTCAACCACAATCAATTCGACATCCAGCTCTTTTAGCTTTTCCAGAACTTCGTCATTCGAGAAGACACGCTTCTCGTTAAAGATGCACGTCATTCACCAGTCAGCCGTATAGTCGACCCAAACGATTTTTTTCTTTTTCTCAAGAATGTATTCGATCTTGCCAGGCGTCCAGTTTTGCCAATCCAATCCGCCTGCGTGGTGGGCAACGGTTGTCGACTCAGCCGAACGGTAATTTGCCGCATCAAGGGCCATCCAACCCCCGGTCATGGCAATCAGGGCGGGCAGCACAAAACCGAACCATCGCCTTTTGAACGCCTTCACGTGGGGCGGCGACCACGTTCCGTAAAAAAACGCGGCGAGGCCAAGCACCACCAAAGCCATGGCTAACCAGGACAGTCCGTCAACACCCGTTTGTCCGCCAAAGGCCTGCATAAAAAACGCCACTGTGGCGAACAATGCGAACGCCATCGTGACCTTGAATGTTTCCATCCAGGCACCTGGTCGTGGCAGCTTGTTGATGAGCGAGGGAAAGAACGAAAGCAAAAGGTAGGGAAACGCGATTCCCAGCGCAAATATCGTGAACAGGAACATCGCTTTCGCAGCCGGTTGAGCCAGCGTGTAACCCATGGCAGCACCAAGGAACGGCCCTGAGCACGGAGTTGCGATCAGCGTCGTCAGGATTCCGGAGAAAAACGAGGAGGTGTAACCTTTGTGGGGATGCACATTTCCGCCGACTCGGGTCAACGAGGTCCCAATTTCGAAAACGCCGGCCATGTTCAGGCCCAGCAGGAACAGCAGCACAATGATCGAAACCACGAAGTAGGGATTGCCCATTTGGGCGCCCCAATTGACATCCTGCCCAAACGACAGCTTCATAACGAGGATGACCGCAGCCAGAATCCACATCGACACGACCAGGCCCAGCGTAAAGGCAATTCCATGCATCCGAATCTTGCGAGGGTCACTTCCGGCCTGCTCAACAAATCCCATTACTTTCAAACCCAGCACCGGAAACACGCAGGGCATCAAGTTAAGCAAGATACCGCCGATAAACGCACCCAACAGCGCGGTCCAGACCGTCGTCTTTGGTCGTCGCACAAGGTTCTCGGCGCGAGTCCCGATTGGATTGTCTTCAAGCTCGCCGAGAGTCAGATATTTGACCTTTTCGTTGGGATCGTAATAGGTCGCCATCTCGGCAATCCGTTCCGGACTGTCGTTTAAGACCCGGCCCGTCGGCGAAACATCTGCAGCTTTTTGATTTGCCGGTACCGTTTTGTTAACGGAAGCCTCGATCGCTTTTTCAACTGCCGAATACGAACTACCACCGGTAAATTTCACCGGAATCGGACCCATCGCCGAACCAACCGGAACAGCAGCGGAAAACTGAATGCCACCGGGACCATCGCAACCGGTATGTGTGCAAGTCTGAAATCCGATCAATCCGGCCAAGTCATAGATCTTGTTTTCTGCGTCTTCGGGAACCGTCAAGTCGAAAGACCAAGTGATCGGGTCATGGTGATACAAGTACTCCGGGTCATCATGTTTTTCCGGTTTCGCAGAAGCCCTGGGCTTCATGACATTCCAGCCACTGGCGTCGGTGAAGACAACCAGAGTCGACCGGATCTCGCCGGAGCGTTTGCGTTCGTAGGCGTAGACATGGAAGTCGCCCTCAGGTTTCGCAGTCAATTGAAACGTGAGTTTGTCGCCGGGGCCGATGACTTGTGATGTCTTGTCGGCACGGATGATACGCCCGGAAAAGTCGACATGCGACATCTTGGGACGAAACTTTTCTGGAGGTTTGGGAGCAGCGGGTTCGGCGACTTGAAGCGTGTCATCGAAACCAGCGAATTGGGCTTCGACATCGACATTCCGAACGAGCTTACAGGTGCCGACTTGACCATCCGGAAGAGAGACACAGGTCTGGCCATCAAAAACAACGGCGATGGTCAACTTCTCCGCATCCACCCCTTCAGCCAGCCGAATTGGTGCTGACCAAACGACAGAATCCTCATGTTCTTCAACCGGGACGTCAAACGCTTCCATATCCTCCGTCACATGAGGTGGGGCATCCGGCTGAAAGGCACCGATCAGTTCAAACTGATCTGACTCGGACGGCTTAATCGTCGATCGAATCGGACCGCCGCGTTTTTGGGTGATCGAATAGAGGTGCCAATTCTCTGCAATCTCGGCACGGATATTGAGAATCCCGAGACGAGTCCCGGTTTTGATCTTGAAGTCCCCGGAAAGCGTGACCGGTTTGTCGATTGAGTTGGCCCCCTCACCGAGATCACCAAACTGATCCTGCAAAAACAGATCTTGCCCACTGACAGTCGTCGCAAGCAACGCCAATGCAAACAACGGGACGAGAAACAAGCTACTTTGAAGTCGTGAGATGATGGCAGTCATTTGATGCAACGTGAATCAACCACGTAAAGGTGCGCGAAAAAAACTGATTTCAACGGATGTGGTCAATGAACCAGTTCAGGCAAACCAGATTTCCGATTTCGGCCGGTTGGTCTGGTGGATCAGGAAGGTGAATGTCGTTGGTGCCTCGAAACCTGACCTCTCAACCGATTCCGAAATATACCAATTATTCCCCGCGGGCTCTACTAAACCAACCTCGCATTTTCTGCCGTCTTTGTCCGGCTACTTGCGTTCCTGGTTCTGTAAGTTCCCTCGCTTTTCGCTGGTTCTCTCAAAATATCCGGCGAATCTCGCTTTTACCGATTTATTGCGCAATGGAATACAAACACCGTCGCTCGAACAAACTTGGCCATTAAAAACGAGTTCTGGTACCAGTTTTTTCAAATCCACGTCCGCACGGACTTTTATTGGGACAAAGAACTGTACCGTGTCCTTGTGCTTTTCGACACGTTGCTGAAACACCGGATCTTTCTCGATGACCTCCGGTGGTCGATCGGGGTAGAACTTGCCTTTTGTGGAAAACTGATTCGAAGGCGTGACACGGATTTTTGAAGGCTGCAAGTCGCCAGATTGCGTCAACGAATGGACATAACTCCCATTGGGAAGATCAAACTGTAGCACGAGGTAGCCTTCATGCGAACCTTGTTGCAGGTGGAATCGAGCCGACAACTTGTACGGCGAATTGCTTTCCTCGAGAGCGGCAACTCTTTGATCTCTGCCTAAATCCGGTGTGTGGTTGGGGATCAAAGTCTGACCACTGACCGCTGGGAGGGAAATGAAAAGTGAAAAAGCGACGCCCCAACACGTTCGCGCAGAAATTCTGTTCAACGTCATATATCTTCCTTGATTGATAACGTTTTCAAAAATGAACTCGGTTGTATCGGACCAAACATCCTGTTCGGTCCACTCACTGGTTAACCTTGCTTCTTAAGCTTCAGACGCAAGACTGTAAAAAGGCAGTTTGACTTTCAACAGCCGAACGGTGACTCGCAAGTCGATCCAACCTGAGTTTTGTTGAGCGGACCGTTTTATGAGCAAGGCCGCGGGAGATTACCAAGATTGTCCCCGATCTCTCAACGTCATTTGTGTGACGACGGGGACATATTTTGAAACAATTTGTTTGCTGGCGAACGGCGGCAGCCACTTTTGAAAATTTTACTCGATCCACTCGTGGTCAATGTCGGAATTGTTCGCATAATGGATTTTAAAACCACCTCGCCCGTTTTATCGGAATGTTCCATGATCGCCATCTTGACCCAGGATCTGATGATGTCGTCGAGTGCGAATGCGGCGGCAAGGTCATTGGGATTCGTTTTGAAAACCGCGACTTCGGCAGCCAAGGCACTTGAACTGGTTGGGGAAGGGAATTGCCGCCTGTTGTTGATCGATCTTCAGATGCCTGGGCTGAACATGGAGAAACTGAGTTTGGATTTGGAGGCGATGGAGAATTCTTGCCGTCCACACTCCATTGCTTATGCCCAGCATGTCAACGTGGACGTCATGCAAAGGGCAGGGGACCTGAGTTTTGACAAAGTGCTAACGCGGGGCCAAATCAACTCCCGGCTGGCCGAGTTGATGTCAAACGCCATCGGCTAGTCCGCATTTCTCAAAGTCGGCCAGAACTGAATCGCAAGGACTTTTCAGATCCTTGCAAACACAGTTTTGCATCTCACCTCGAAGTCGCGGATCGGGATCAATTCGATCGGATTCCCCCGGGAGGTACAACCGTCTAACTTGCGGATCGAATAGGCAAGGGGTCCGCGGCGAAATCGGATTCGTTGTAGGCAACGATCGTGATACCCAATTTTTTTGCGGCGGCCACCGTGGCCTGATGATCGAGAACGATCGTTTTATCGGCCTCAATGGCGAGGACACGGCCGCCGGCTTGATGGATCGTCTCGATGGTACCGACGCCGATTGTGGGCACGTCGAATCGCATGTCCTGGTTTGGCTTGGCGACCTTGACCACGGTAAATCCGCCGCTTTTGCAGAGTTGGCCGGCGCGTCGAATACATTCATCGGTGCCTTCGACGGCTTCCACGGCGATCACCAGTTGGTCTTTGACGACCACGGTTTGCCCGACGTCCAGGCGCCCCATTTCTTTGGCCATGCACCAGCCAAATCGAATATCTTTGCGCTGATTTGAGTTTGGCTGGGAAGGTGTAAGTCGTCCGTGTTTCACAAGTAACTCGGGGGCAAAATCGGTGGCAGGCAAGAATGTGATCCCGCAGGAGGCGAATAGATTGGTCACCATGATTAACAAAGTGTCATCACGTCGGTCTTTGGAACGGGTTAAGAATACTGGATAAAAATGACGCCAAAACGTCAGGTCGGGAAGGTGGCGAATGGCATTGAATCGTTGAAAAATCAACGTCTTGAAGATCTTGCCGGCCATCGTCGCGTTGGTGATCCCGGCACGTCGCAAATAACGAATCTGTGCGCCCAAGCGTCCCAATCCAAACTCTCGATAGTCGTGACAGATTTCGGCGAGTACCGGATTCGCATGCCCTTTTAGACCCAGGCAGTGGACGTGGTATCCCTGCTCTTCCAGGGCTTGTGCGACCTGGATTGGAAAATCGCCCCAACCGGCAATCAGTCCAATTTTCTTGAATGGCTCTAAGTGTTGCATGGCAAGAGCGAAGTGATCGATCAATGTTTTGCCGGACGACCAGATCCTAGCTAGTGGATTGTCAACGTTGAAAATTCGGGTCAGCCGTAGTGGGCGAGGCAACGAGCCCCTTTTGGGATTGCGACTTTGCAGGACTCGTAGCCTCGTCCACTACCCTAAAATTCAATCCTGACAAAGCACTAGGCAGGAATTCATGTTGCCTGATTGAAAAAACGCCGTTCTCAGAATCTACGCCGCGCGTGCCGAATCCGAATCTGTTTTTTTAGCGGCCAGCGTCGCTTCGATTTGCTTGATTTGTTTTTCCAGTTGTCGGATTGCCTTCCTCATCTCCGGCAACCGCGGCTCGGCTGGCCAACAGTTGCATTTCTTCGCGTGCCGGTTTGCCTGGACTGCCGAGAATTTTCTGATTGCTGTCAATGTTGTGCATCAAACCTGACTGGGCACCAATCGAAACGTTGGAACCGATCTTCAGATGATCCGCCATGCCAACCTGTCCTCCCATCACGACATAGTCGCCCGTTTGGCAGCTACCGGCGATCCCAACTTGCGAGCACAGCAAGTTGTGTTTACCGACCTGGCAATTGTGGCCGATCATGACGAGGTCATCAATCTTCGTTCCCTCACCAACAACTGTGGCATCGTACGTCCCCCGATCGACCGTCGAGTTGGAACCGATTTCGACATCCGATTCGATTTTCACGGAACCGAGTTGGGCCGACAGTTTATGCTCTCCCTTTACGTTCGAATATCCGAATCCGAAAGCGCCGAGCACAACACCGGCATGAATCACCGAGCGATCTCCGACCTGGGTACCTTCGTACAGGACGGCGTTGGGGAAAATTTGCACGTGGGTCCCAATCCGGCAGTTTTCCATGATGGTGACATTTGGAAAGATCACGGTTCCGCTGCCAATTTCAACATTGTCCATAATGACCGCACCCGGATGAATACAGACGTCGTCCGAAATCATGGCGGTGGGGCTGACGATTGCCTGGGGACTGATTCCCACTTTACTACGGTCCACGGTTTCACGAACAGCGGCAACGATTTTGGCAAAGGCAGCCTCGGGATTTTCGACCTGGATACAGGGCTTGCGGCTTGTATTGACATGGAGGGGGATCAGCGCGGCCGCCGCCGATCCGGACTCGAAATCATCAAGGTAAACCTGGGAGGTGACAAACGTCAATTCGTCTGGTTCGGCAAACGAAACCGAAGCCACACCCAAAATCTTCGTTTCAGGGGCGTAGGTAACCGTCCCATCCACGAGTTTCGCAAGTTCATCTAATCGCCACATGACTCAGGCTTCCTTTCCTGAACAACTATTCGCACGCGTTTTGCGAATTTTCCCGTCCGCATTTAAGTAAAAAAGGGCAACTTCGTATATATCGATTTCGTGATAGCAGACGAGAAGGTGAAATCCGTTCGTGAAATTCAGCTGAAGAGCTCTTTAATCACTTTGCCCCCGTTAGCGATTTTCATCGGACGTCCGTTTTGGCTGGTAAAGGTTGTTTCGAGAGAGATCCCCAGCGAACGGCAGACTGTCGCCATCAGATCCTCAGAAGAATACGACTGCCCTTCTACCCGGGTGCCGTCCTCATTGGTTTTGCCAACCGCAATTCCGGAATTGATACCAGCGCCACCCAGGGCAGCGCTCCAACTGCGTGCCCAGTGGTCGCGTCCGCCGTTGCCGTTGATCCGCGGCGTCCGACTGAATTCACCCATCCAGATCACCGCGGTGTCCTGCAATCGGCCCCGTTGCTCCAAGTCCTCGAATAGGGCACTCATGCCTTTATCCAGTTCCGGTAGCTTTGTATTTTCCAGCGTCGGGAAGATGTTTTGATGGTTATCCCAACCCCCCAGGCTTACCTCGACGAAAGGAACTCCGGCTTCCACCAAACGGCGAGCCATCAGGCATCCTCGACCAAAATTGGTTCGACCGTATCGCTCCTGCACATTGTCAGGTTCAAGGTTAACCTTGAATGCCTCCATTTGATCGCTGGTCATCAGGCTGAGAGTTTTGCCCAGCACTTTGGCATGCTCGGAAGCAGCCAGCCCACGATTATCGTTGATAAATCCCGTTTCCATGAGCCGTAATGCATTCATTCGCTGCGCCAAACGATCGGGCGAAATGCCCATATTAAGATTGCGGACCTGGCCATTGGAATTGACGGAAAACGGTGCCCAATTCATCCCTAGAAAACCAGGGCCCTCACTGTTTCCGCCCACCGAAACGAATGGCGGAATCTCGAGTTGAGGCCGTGTATCGGCTAACTCGTGAGCGATCACGGATCCGTAACTGGGGTGCTTTATGTTTGGGTTAGGAACATAACCGGTGTGCATGTAGTATCGACCCCGTGTGTGGTCCGCCTCTCGCGTACTCATGCAACGAATAATCGACATCTTGTCCATGTTTTTGGACATCAGGGGCATGTGTTCACAGATCTGAACATCACCATTGGTCGAAATGGGTTTAAAGGGGCCACCGGTTGACGTGCCGGGTTTGAGATCCCAGATATCCATCGTGGAAGGCCCGCCTCCCATCCATAGCAGGATCGCGGCCTTGTTGTTTTTTACCAACTCGTTGGCATGCGCTGTTAAGGTATGCCCCATTGCCAGAGCACTTCCGGCCAACGCTGAGGCCCCCGCCAGATGCCGCATAAAGTGCCGTCGGTTCATTCCATCGGGAGTTTGAAATTTCATTGTGTTTCCCTGTGACTGGTGTTTCCCTGAGAGTCAGTCGTGACAACCCCTGAATCGAATTATAGTCCGCCGGCGGCCCGCCGACCAATTCGGATATCGGGCAGCGTTTCTGTGTCCAAATTTGTTCCTGCTCCTCAGCAACCATGCGGACATTTTTTGAAATTATCCCCACATTCAGATTTGCTTCATCCACACGGTTGCCAATCCAGCCAGTTCTTACGGAAAAACCGGGCGCCCGTTTACGAACGTTTAGAAAAGTAAAAAGCAACAGTCTGGTACACAAACGGTATCTGCAGTTCCACTGCCTCAACGCAGTTTAACATCGGGTTTTGGTAGTCGCGGAGCGAGGCCTTGGGTTTTAACCCAACGTTATGCAGGGTTTTCCACGCGAAGTTGCGATGTTAACACCACCAAGGTCGTCGCTCGTAACCTCGTCCACTCGCTCCGCGACTATCGACAAAATTGCCAACCCGTAAGGCTGGAAGAATACTGGGCGATAGCTAGTGATTGAAGCCCCCCGCCGCCCCCACTAAGATTGAAGATAAACTCATTCGTGTTCAGGATCACCCACCAAATATCTTTGAGCGCCTCAGCGGTGTTGCCTTGACGAGCGCGAAAAATCGAACTTGCCATATCTCGCTCTTTCCCCGATGGCTTGCGACTGAGACCAGCCAGAAACAGCTGCTCGACCTTTCGGTTGTTGTCCATTGACGATGACGCCAGCCGCTGGATCGAAGTTCCACTCTCCGAGCTTGTCGCTTTTTTTATCAAATCTCCATTGAACATCATCAAGACCTGGGGGATCGTTCCATTGAAATCCGTCGATTCTTGCCCCTCGTCATTGCCAAATGCCGTCGTAAATTGTCGAAGCCAAATGTTCTTTTGGCGTTCCTGTTCCTCGTAACTTCCCACGCTGTCGGCTTGAGTCGCGACCAGAAGGGACTCATACAGTTGTTCGGCTGTCATTTGACGCAAGTAGAAATGTGAGAACTTGGGAGTTTCCCCCAGCAGCGGATCATCGTTTGCATTGGATTTCGAACGTTGACTGGAAAGTCCATAGGGTCGACTGAGCGTGATCCACGAAATCAGTTTCCGTAGGTCGTATCCTGAGCCGGAAAACTGCTGCGACAAGTACTCTAGCAATTCCGGATGGGTGGGGACGTTATGAGGCCCCAAATCATCGACTGGCGATGTGAAACCATATCCGAGAAAGTGCCCCCACATACGGTTGGCCATCGTGCGCGCAAAATAAGGCGAATCAATCATCAAGTCGGCTAACCGTTCGCGGCGGTTGACCACTTTCACGAAACCGCTTCGATCGATTTCCTGACCGTCCACAAAAACCGGGTAGGCAACGCTTAAGAGTCCGTTCCTCAATTCGTAGTAAATCTCAGCCTCGCCCGGGTTGTCTCCACTTTCGCCAGTAAAATCCTGGTCTCGTAGCTGAGCGACGCCACCGTCGCGTACACGCATGGCGCCACGGAACGCTCTCGCCTGTCGAAAGAACGCATTCATCTCCCAATACTTCTGTTGCTTCCAGTCGTTAAACGGGTGGTTGTGGCACTGAGTACACTGCACCTGGAGGCCAAGAAATATTCTCGTGGTGGCCGCCGTTGCCTGCGCAGCGTTTTCGTCATTGACTTTGTCGATAAGGAAATTCGTAGCGCCGTTAAAATCTTCATCACCAGGAGTCGTCGTTCCCGTCGCCGTGACCAGTTCCCGCACAAGTTTGTCATACGGTTTTTCGCGGGCAAACGAATCGCGTAAAAACTTCTGCATGCCCTCTCGGCTGATCATTGAGTTGTTGCCGTTACCACCGGTGCGGCCGATCAACAGGTTTGCCCAAACCGTGGTCCAATGTCGCGCGAATTCCTCGGTGTACCGGTCGTCATATAACAACGTTTCGATGAGTTGCTGCTTGTTGTCATCCCGGTTGTCGGACAGGAACCGATTCAATTCCTCAACAGTCGGAATTCTTCCAATCACATCCAGAAAGACACGTCGGCACCATTCGCCGTCGGTCGCTTCGCGAGAGGGATTGATTTCGTAATCATCCCAAACCTGTTTGATCAGCGCGTTGATTTTCGCAACCTGATTGTCCGTCCTGCCGACCTTGGTTGGGGGGACAGGCAGATCCCGGGCTTGCAAAACCGACGTGGCAAACAGAGTCACCGTAGCGGAAAGTAACAATAGATTGGATTTGATCAGGCTGGTCATTTCTCACCAGTACTTGGCTACTAGACGGAGACTACCCATTCACATTCTTACCGAATTCATTGCAAGATATATTTTTTGTCGACCTGAATCGATTAATTTTCTCTGAATCGGAGTGGTTGATTATTGAACACATGTTCAATAATGCTGTATCAAAATAAAACAGGCTGGCATGTTTTGTTAACTTGCCAGCCTGTTTTACAATACGAATGGTTATAATAGCGGCCTAGACTGTCCACAAGTGAACAGCCCAGGCACTGCCTCGTCTCTATTCCGCCCTTAATTGCTTTCACAATCTCGGGCGAACCACTTCCAACTCCTTCAATTAGCAAACGGTGTGCCAAAACCTCTATTTGAAGAACCATCGGATCAACCGGAATGTCCAGCTGGCCGCCACCAGTAGCAACAGTGGTGACATTGCCGTCACGATTACAAAGCGACCGATTTCGTCACGATCGCCAGACGCGGCTCGAAACAAATGAGCCAGGCTTGCGGCGACAGCCGCAAACACGGCCATCATGACCAATACCGATGTAAAGCTGAAACGAGCTCGTGTTTTAGATTCTGGTTTGGTCGCCACTGTCTCCATCCAAAAACGCCAGCATTGTAACGCCAATTGGCCTCAACGTCCGCGTAGATTCTCCATTATGTACGCGATGGGAACCGAGCAGAACAACCTCAGTGCCAAGTTTACTGATTTACTCAATTCTCCGCTTTGTGATGACGATGAGTTTACCGATTGACTTTGCTGAGACGATGCAACGTTTTCCCGCAAACGTTTGCTCTGAATCCGGGATCGCCAATCTGAATGCAAAAAGAAAAACGGAAATTTCTTGGCCCGATTGAATCGAGTTTCCAAGCCGCCAGATTTTCCGCAGCATCGTAATGACCCAGGTTTTAGAAGGATTTAAAACAATGCGATCCCCGTTAATTGCCAAGGTGTGCGCAGTGGCCTTTTTATGGTCGATGACTGTATGCGCCACTAGTGAACCTTGCTTGGCACAAGGCAAATGCGGCTGCAAATTAAGACGGCAGGCAGGTTGCGAGTGTTGCCAACAACCGCAAACCGGCTGTTCCGACTGCACCAGTGCCGCCACGGACTGTGGAGACTGCGGAGGGTGTCAGTCTTGCTCGAAACAAAAATCTGAACGCCCCAGACTTCAACGAGGTCCCGCGACAGGCAAGTCGTTTTTTAGCCAAGGTGCGGCTTGTGACGACTGTTCAAACTCCGGCGGATTGCTTTCGCGGTTTATGACAAAGCGGGAAAAAAGTCGCCGCGGCGATGACTGCGAAACGTGCGGCTCAACCGCCAGTTGTTCCGACTGCGTTGCCTGCCAGGATAACAGCGGTGGTCTCAGGGCACGTATCGCAACCCGTAGAGCTGCCTTTACTAGTAGCTGCAAAACTGAAAATTGCACCGGCTGCGAAGCGTGTCGCAGCGGCATGGTGGTCGACATGAGAACCCGACGAGACGAAAGAACTGCTTATCGTGGCACAGATTGCTCCAGCTGCGACACCTGCAGTGACGACGGTGGCGGCGACAGTGGCGGCATCGGGCTCTTGAACTTCAAGAAACGTGGAAACGCTGGCGGTTGCGGCGGTGCGAATTGCGCTGGCTGCGACACCTGCAGTGGCGGCGGAGGCAGTGGCGGGTTTTTGAGCAACTTCAAGAAACGTGATAATGCTGGGGCCTGTGGCGGTGCAAGCTGCGTCGGCTGCGACACCTGCAGTGGCGGCGGAGGCAGTGGCGGGTTTTTGAGCAACTTCAAGAAACGTGATAATGCTGGGGCCTGTGGCGGTGCAAGCTGCGTCGGCTGCGACACCTGCAGCGGTGGCGGAGGCGGTGGCGGGGTTTTGAGCAACTTCAAGAAACGTGATAATGCTGGGGCCTGTGGCGGTGCAAGCTGCGTCGGCTGCGACACCTGCAGCGGTGGCGGAAGCGCTGGCGGGTTTTTGAGCAACTTAAAGAAACGCGGAAACGCTGGGCCCTGTGGCGGTGCAAGCTGCTCCGGCTGCGACACCTGCAGCGGCGGCGGTAGCGGAGGAATGCTGAGCAATTTCGGGACCCGTGGAAACGCTGGGGCTTATTGCGGCGGTTCGAACTGCCAGGGCTGCGACGCATGCGGCGGTGGCGGAATGGGTCGCGGATACGCAGGAAATGCTGGCGGTGGCATCCGCGGACGGCGACAAATGAACGCCGGTCCAAATGCCTGCAGCGGTTCAGACTGCGACGGCTGCGCCACCTGTCGCCAAGGTGGAATCTTCGCGCGGTTGACCTCGCGAAACAACTGTGACAATGGTACTTGCAACGGTGGAGATTGCGATACGTGCAACAATGCCGGTGCGGGCGGTTTCGGTCGCGGTTGCGGAATCGGCGGATGTGGGCTCGGTGGTGGGCTATGTGGCCGGTGCAGCCGACTGACTGCAGGTGAAATTCCTCACAAGGCAGAACCACCCTATCCAGGGTTTGGTGCCCAAGCACCAACCTATGCCTATCCCTACTACACGACTCGGGGTCCAAGGGACTTTCTGCAGGACGCTTGTGGTCCTCCCCTGATTCTGCCGTACAGTCCGCGAACGTCTTGCCTGCCCTCGATTGGCAACTGACTTAGAAGTGCGGTCATCCTGGTGAACAAATTGAGTTCACCGATTGACCTACCGATGCTGAAATTAAAAAGCAGACTGCCAATCGCAGTCTGCTTTTTTTTTGGTGGGGCCGTTTCAAAATGCATCCGAGTACCGTTTATGGCCAAAAATTTTCAACTGATCGATTCTGATCTTCGGATGGACCTTGTGCTTTTCGGAACCGCTGAAGTTGTTGTCGATAGTGAATCTTGAAAGGGTTCAGTTGCGTACACCGCCGACTGAGCTCGATTGCCTGCCCGGTTTCTCCCGACAGGAAATTGATTTCCGCAAGGGTGTCGAGGTAGCTAGAGTTAAACGGCCGCGCCGTGACGGCTTTCTCGCTGTGGCGTTTTGCAAATCCGAGATTTCGATTTGCTGTCGCACACATCCAGGCGTAATTATTGTGGTGAAGTGGACTGAGCGGATATCTCACCAGTGCATCCTGGTAAAACCCTTGCAATTGATCAAACAACTGGTTGGCTTGCTCGCGTTCCCCGGCCGCTTCCAATTGGCGGAAAAGATTTTCACCGATACCAGAATCTCCAGGCCGAAATCGAATACAGGTCATCAGTTGTTCAACTGCTGCTTCGGTGTTGCCGTCTGCGATGCAACTTGTTGCCTTGGCAATCGCAATCTGTCGCGGAGTATCTGCCCAGAACGAAAGCCGTCTCAATCCGGACGCCGGATTGTTGAGTAGATCCAATAGCATAATTTGCAGGTCATTGGCGGCCCTGGCTGGCTCGGTGCCCATACGCGTCGCGGCAAGCGAACTTCGATACCGTTCGTTAGAAACTCGTTCGGCTCCTGGCGAAACTACGTAGATCTTCAGAAAGTCAGTAATGAGGTGAAGTCGATCGATTCTCGCAAACTGGGTCACGATCGTGTTGGACCGATAGCTGTCATGCCAATGAACAAACCCAATCGTCTCCAGAAGCGCCGCTCGTTGCAGTTCGCCAAGTTCGCGATACGCTTCAGCGCACAAGATTGCCGATAGGGCGCTGGGCCGTGATTTCATGGATTTTTCAAACAGTTCTGCAGCGGCCGAATATTCACCAAGATCCAGGTACTGTACGGCCAAATCCTGCCGCGCGGACTCATTATCCAACCCTTCCGCAATGCGCAGATGCCTGGCGCTTTCTTCATCACGGCCGTGATAACTCATTACTTTTGAGATTTCATACTCGAGTTCCGCGGGGGTCTGGTTTTGATCGCGAACAAACGCCAATTCCGATTCAATATCGACATCATTTCCAAGTGCCAGCGGCGAGTTAATGAGCGCCGCAGTAAGGCGCAGCCGGTCCATGGGATCGGGAGTACGTTTCGACAATTCTTCCAGCCAAAAAACCGAGTCGCTACGCTTGTAAGGAAACAGGTCATAGGTGAGGTTCAAGTGTTCAGTTTCCGAGAACCCACGCTCAACCAGTTTCCAGACTTCGTCGTATTCTCCGAGGTGCATTAATCCCAGGATGACGTCGGATCGGAGGTCAAAACTGTCTTCATTTGAACGGATGCCGGCAAATAGAGTTCGGTAATGGAACAACGCTTCTTGAGTAAACCCCAGCGTGCCCAGGTGCCCGACGACATCGCAACACAACTGCCATGTTTGATCAAGATCTTCCTCGGCGGCATCCGAATCTTCACCATTTTGCTCCTGCCGGCGGATTTTGTTTTCCAAAGATTTGATGTTTCGAATGCGACGCTGGAGCCAGATCGACCGTTCTTCGAACGTGCTTCCCAATTCGATCGCAGCAAAAGCCTCGTCAATCTTCTGCAGCAGGATCAACAGTTCGAAAACATCAAGCCGATCCGCAATGTCGAGAAATGGTGCTGCCGCCTGCCAGTCCATCACCGACAGGGCGACTTCCAAAACCAACGCCTTTGCCTGCTGCGATTCATCAAGCAGTTGCTGGTCTTGCAGCAGACTCACCCTCTCCACCAGTTTGCCAATTACGCCCTGCAACTGCTGTTTTTCATTCGCGAAGGAATGAATCAACGCCTGCTGCGGAAGCGAAAACACAAACTTCCCCTCATCGGGACGCAGGTTGTCCTCTGGCAATACCATATTTCTGGAGAGTGTTTTCCAGACGCCTTGTTCGAGATAGATCTGCTGCGTCATTGCCGAGCGCCGCGATGGATTCTTGATCTCGCTCGCGTGCCTCAGCGCCTGCTCGTATTGATCCTCGATGCGACAAAGCGAGCACAACATCAATCTCTGACGGTCGTCCGGATCTCCACCTTCTTTCTCGCCGCGCGTTAACGCGTCGGAAATCTGACGTATCAAATTCGGAATCCTTTGTTGTGCCAACTGGTAGTACACACAGACCATCGAGTCGAACTGAAACGGCAGCCGATGGTTCAGAATGAAATCAATACTTTCCCAGTCTTCTTCCCTGGCCAGACGCATCAGGAGGTCGTTCAGACTAACCGTATCGTGGTAAAGTTGTTGAACCTGATCTTGATCGTCAACCTGTTGAATCAATTCAAACGCCAGGCCAAACCGATTTTGGCGAATCAGCAGATCCAGGACCCGGCTACGCACTTCCTGGCCACTGCTGTGAAACAACAACACAAGTTTGGCGACTTTGGGCGGTGTGCCGCGATTGATGCCCAAATCGACGATCCGAATCATGTCCTGAGCTCGTTTCCGCACTTCGCGATCCGGGTGCTGGCTGGCGGCGATCAAAACCTGTCGGCCGGCTGCCCCCAGTTGCCAAAGCTGCTCGGCGGCTGTCTGCCGAATCGCGAATTCCTGAGAACCCAACTCCCTGAGGATTTGATTGGCAAGTTCTTCGTCGACCTCGCGAATCTCGTCGGTTGGTTCGGGAATGCCTGGCGATTGCGGAACGGCAAACTGGCCTACCGCGTCGATGGGCAACAACGCCCAAGACCACCACAGAACGATCGAAGTAAAAAAAATCTTAACCATTCAAGCTGCGCACTGATTTATCAAACAGTTCGCTGAGAAACAGATTTTGAAAACTAATGTCATGCCATTTGAATCGTAACCGAGATTCGCAGACACAAGGCCGATCGATTTCCAATTCGGGAACCGCTGGCTGGATTATATCCGTCTCTCGTTCCTGTGGCGTTCCCAATTGGCTGTCCAACCGTTGGGTTTCAAAAAACCTCATTGGCTGTCATTGCCAAGTTTGCCCAACGCGGTCAGGTAATCGATCACTTGTTGGGCCAGAACTTCGGCCGGCTCGCTGCCGTCGAGATGGAGTTCGGGACGGCGAGGGGCTTCGTAGGGCGCATCAATGCCGGTAAAGTTTTTGAGCTCCCCGGCACGAGCCATTTTGTACAAGCCTTTCGGGTCCCGTTTCTCACAGATGTCGAGTGGAGTATCCACAAACACTTCAATGAAATCACTTTCGGAACCTGCCTGAATCACGGTTTGACGAACAAGATCCCGATCCTGCCGATAGGGGCTGACAAATGCGGTGAGTGCAACCAATCCGCTATGACAGAGAATTTCGGCCACGCAGCCAATCCTTCGAATGTTTTCCTCTCGATCCTGGGGGCCGAATCCCAGGCCAAACCGGTGGGCAAACTCCTGACCATGGATCGGCTCAAGGATTTCAGGACTGGCGTTGAGTCCATGACGGATATTGTCGCCATCCAGAACAAAACTCGGAAACCCATTTCCGAACAGTTGCAAGTCAACACAATTGGCAATCGTGCTTTTGCCACTGCCGCTGAGGCCGGTAAACCAGACGACACACCCCCGCGGCCGTTCAACGCTCTGATGGTGCCAGGTGACATGAGTTTTTTGGGACATGATTCGAAAATTGCGATGTTATGGCAAGGATTTGAGATTTGTGAATTGAGGGACTAGTGCTTTGGCAGGATTGAATTTTAGGGTAGTGGACGAGGCTACGAGTCCTTCAAAGTCGCAATCCAAAAAGGGGCTCGTTGCCTCGCCCACTACGGCCAACCCGAATTTTCAACGTTGACAATCCACTAGATTCGAACCAAGAAACTCTGAAATTGCTCGCAATTGCGATTCTCGAACGATTCGTTCGTTCCGTTACTCGAGATGCCATTGATGTTCAACTTTCGATACCCGCGAATTCGCAAAGATTGGCATTGGCGACTGCCTGAGGACAACTCCAAACCAGAAAAAACATCGCCTCGCGACACCACCTCCCAACGGGGTGACCCTCGACGAAACCGGCCCCTTTGGCCGCGACCAAGGCCGCTTGGGTTGACCGCAGAACAAGACTATTCGCTTCACTTCGCAATTCTTCGCTGGAACATACGGGATTCCCTTTGGCCAATTCCAACAGATTCTGGGTTGCGCTATCCAACTGTCGTCGCAGAGAATCATGTGATTCTCTCAATTCCGATCGTCGACTGCATTCCGACTGTATGAAATCCACTGCTGCCATCGCCAAACCCGTCGCCAAGGCCGAAGTTTGAAACCCGCCGGTCGCCGATACGGAACCGACGGACAACACGTCCTCGGCGGGTCCGGCCAATAACCAGTGTCGGTCGATTTCAACCTCATCGAATCGGATTGGCCCAGTCTGGCTTGCCGTCAAGGCGAGCATTGAAAATCCAGGTTCTACCGTCACACCACTACTCTGCTTCGGCACCGCCAACAAAATTTGAAGACCGTCAGGTAGCTCGGCTCCGGTAACAATATACTCCGCGCCGATTGCGCCCGTTACCCAAGGGCTAAACCCATTAAGTACAAAACCACTCGCCGACTCACGGGCCTGCAGGGCGGGTTTTCCAATGTGTCGACGGCTGGTCGTCAGATGAGAAATGCCCACCGTTGCGTGTGCTTCGCGATTGAGAATCCCCTCGATCAACTGATCGCGAAGTCCTTCGTTAGACGAATTCGCAATCCGCTTTATCGCCGCGGCGCGCTGGGTCATAATAAACGTTGTCGTCAGGCAGGCCGAACTGAGCAGCAAGTAACCTGCCACAATTTCATCTGCACTCCAACCGCGGCCGCCGAGGTACTCCGGCACAAACCACTCGTGAACGCCATATTGACTGGCGAGCCTGAGTTGCTCGTGGGGCCACAAGGAACCGACTTCACAATCAGGCTGGATGGAACTTCCGATTGAACATATCGATTCGCAAAGCTCGTTCAACTTTGAATCCGGGCAGAAATTTGTCAGTTCGGTGTTTGTGGTCACGGTCATATTTCCGATTTTTTGAACAATTCCCAGTCACCATTATGAGTAGTAAAAGCGGATCGCGAAACGCTGGATCCCATTTGACTCGACCCAGGTCTCAGATTCAGAAAAAACCACAAGGATTAACCATTCCGAGAATTTGCATTTGTTAGATTCCGTATTGTCGATTAACAAGATGATTGGGAATAGCTTTATTTTGCCAAGCTTTCTTTTCGAGTGTCTAAATCCAGTCGTTCAGAAGCCTGCGGCTGAGGTTTGTTTTCCCAAACAGGGTGAAACGCGTTTTTTCGTGAATCAATCACTTGACGCACGTTTTCGCCCCTCCGTTCAATAGTTTATGGTTGTTATTGTCTCAACTCGATGCGAAAATCCGTTTAACTCACACAGCCCTTCACCAGAAATTGCCATGAGCACGATCGAGTCGGTAAAAGTTACCTCCACAAGTCAATCCAGAGAGATCGACACCCCGGAAGAGCTCTTTAACAAATGCGTGGCGCTGTCCAGTAATCTCTGGTGGTCCTGGAATCGAGAGGTCCAACACCTGTTTCGAGATCTCGATCCGGTTCGTTGGCGGCAACTGGATCACAACCCCGTCGCGATGTTGGATGAGTTTACACCACAACGACTGGCGGACCGCGCCAACGAAATGGTGCTGGTAACCCGCATCAACCAATCCTACCGGTTGTTAAAAGAATACTTGAACGCCAACAACACTTGGGCCTCCAACAACGCGGGAGTGCTGGGCGCGAAACCGGTTGCCTATTTCTCGGCCGAGTTTGGAATTCACGAATCGTTACCCATTTATTCCGGCGGACTAGGCGTTTTATCCGGTGATCACATCAAAAGCGCGAGTGGACTCGGGATTCCATTGGTCGCGATCGGGCTATTTTACTCCCAAGGCTATTTCCGGCAACAACTGGACGGTAACGGATATCAACACGAGGAATATGTTGACACACAAGTGAACGATCTACCGATTCGCCCAGCGACATCTCGGTCGGGAGAACCCATCACTGTAAGTTTGGAAACCCGGGACGGATTCCTGTTAGCCAAGGTCTGGGAGATGCACGTTGGTCGCGTAAGGCTGTTTTTGCTCGATTGCAATGTCGAAGGAAACGCGCCGACCGATCGGCAACTCACCAGCCGTCTGTATGGAGGCGATGAAAGGACTCGCATTCGCCAGGAATTGGTGCTGGGCGTCGGCGGAGTCAAGGCTCTCCGCATGCTTGGGATTACTCCCGGCGTGTATCATTTGAACGAAGGGCACAGCGCATTTGGCTCGCTGGAAGTCGTTCGTCAACGAATGGAAGACGACGGTCTTTCATTTGACAATGCCGTTCGCGATGTTGCGTCCCAGACGGTTTTCACAACACACACCCCGGTTTCTGCAGGACACGACCGATTCAAAGCCGGATTGGTTGAGGAACACCTGGGGCCGCTCCGCGATCAATTGGGCCTGACTTACGAACAACTCATGAGCCTCGGGCGGATAGATCCCCAGGATGATCAGGAGACGTTTTGCATGACCGTGATCGGTCTAAAACTTTCTCGAACCGCCAATGCCGTCAGCCAATTGCATGGAAGTGTCTCGCGTCGGATGTGGGCTCATCTTTGGCCCTGGCGTGAAGAAGAAGCCTGCCCTATCGGCCACATCACGAATGGCGTTCATTCCCATTCCTGGTTGGCCCACCAAATGGCATTTCTGTTTAACAAGCATTTTCCCCCCAATTGGATGGACCGAATTGGGGAGTCCGGCATTTGGCAGAATATCAACAAGGTTGATCCTGGCGAATTGTGGGAAACTCACAACACATTGAAAGCGTCTCTGATTTCGTTTGTGAGGCGGCGCTTGACAGGACAGTGCCGACGCCGCGGCGAAAGCGAAGATCATCTCGAACACGTCCGAACGCTGCTCGACCCGCGCGTATTAACGATTGGATTTGCCCGTCGTTTCGCGACGTATAAACGCGCCAATTTAATTTTCTCGGATCTTGATCGTGTCGACCAGATCGTCAATCATCCGGACCGTCCCGTGCAGATTGTTTTCTCCGGCAAGGCACATCCCAAGGATGAAGGCGGCAAAGGATTTATTCAGTCGTTGACGCGACTGAGGAAAGACCCGCGATTCCGACATCGAATCGCATTCGTCGAGGACTACGATATCAACGTTTGCCGCTTCCTGATCCAGGGTGTGGATGTCTGGCTGAATACGCCGCGCCGACCGTTGGAAGCTTCCGGGACCAGCGGTCAGAAAGTCGTCTTGAATGGCGGATTGAATTTGTCGATCCTCGATGGCTGGTGGGCTGAAGCCTACAATGGACACAATGGTTTTGCCATCGGTCGGGGATTCTCGCATGCTTCTGACGAAGTCACCGATCAACGCGACGCCGAGTACTTGTATGAGGTTTTGGAAAACGAAGTTGCTCCGACTTACTATCTTCGCGACATTGATGGTCTACCTCGCGACTGGATACAACGGATGATCAACTCCATCAGCACACTGGCGTGGCGATTCAGTTCCGACCGCATGGTGATGGATTACGCGGAAAGTTGCTACGTGCCAGCGGCGGGGGGCCTGAGTTGCCGGTTTTAGTTGCCGGTTCTGTGATTGGCAAACACAAACTGAATGATTTGAAATCGGCTGCCTTCCTTCAAAAAGTGGGCGGATTTGATGGACGAACAAAACCCGTACAAGTCGACTTCCATGCCGGTCAGACGCGGCGATTCACCCCCGAAACGGCTGTTCGTCAGTGCCATCACGGTCTTCGCTTGTTCACTCGTTGGCGGAGTCCTGGGACTGGCCGTGGGGACCGGGTTGGGACTGCTTGTTCCCGGTTATTATCGGTCGGTATATCCGAATGGACGGGGGGTTGAGTTTGATCCCGTCGCGGTCGGCATCGGGCAGGGCCTCACACAGGGAGTTGCCTTGGGAGCCTTCGTCGGCTTGGTGCTTGCCGTGAGTTTTTACTGGGTCCGAACTCAAAAAGCGAATTCCGCGGCTCGACGCGATTAGCCCGGATCGTTGATCAATCGACAATAGGCCGGCAACAAGGTCGCATTGCACCCCCAACCCCACCCCTCATCCAGCGTTCACAGGCATTCGCGTGTTGCCGTTAGACTTCTGCGATGAATGGACAAAGGGCTCGGAGTCTTCATGGTGTACCGCCGCGCAGATATTGCGGAGCATTCCCGCAAAAACAAACTGGTGCAGTGGATACAATGCGTACCAGTAGGCCAGCCCCGAGAGACCTACCGGATCAAAGATCGCCGTCTGTCGGACCGTTGAGACACCGTCCTGTTCGGTGACCTCAAATTCCAGCCAGGCTCGTCCGGGAACTTTCATCTCCGCGTGTAGCCGCAATAGATGGTCCGGATTGAACTGCTCGACGCGCCAAAAGTCGAGTGCGTCGCCAATGCGAACCTGGTCTTCATGCCGACGGCCTCGGCGGACACCCACGCCGCCAACCAGCAGATCCAAAAAGCCCCTTACCTGCCAGAGCCAGTTGCCGTAGTACCAACCGGTCTTGCCGCCGATTCTACGAATTGGCCGGAACGCTTCGGCAGCGGTGGCATGGATTTCCTGGGTCCGAGAGTCAACAATTCTCGAGCCGAATCGTACCCCGCCCCAATTCTTTTCATCGCCGCCGGACGAAAACGCATCTGACCAACGTGTTTGGGCAAATTCTTGATCTTCGTTGACTAAAGCACGCGCGATCGCCTGCTCGGCCGTTCGCGGTTTCACAGAGAAAAACCTTTCCGCCAAATTGTTCGAGACCAGCGTCGGGTTCCTGAGACTGTCTACCAACTTCCGTCCCACGCGGGCGTAGAGCGGCGTGACCAAACCCAACCACAAACTAGACAGGTAAGGAGTCAGCAACGGAACGGGAATCATGTACCGACGTAACCCCCGCTGCTTCGCGTAAAGCCTCATGATTTCGCCGTAGGAAATCTGATCTGGGCCACCAATTTCAAACACCTGAGCGACTTCGTCCGACAGCTCCATGGCTTCCGCAAGATAGGCCAGCACGTCCTCAATGGCGATCGGTTGGGACAAGACTCGTACCCACTTGGGGCAAATCATCACGGGCAGACGCTCCACGAGCGCGCGTATCATTTCGAACGACAGACTGCCGGAACCGATAATGATCGAAGCCCGAAATTCGATGATCGAAGCCGATGAAGTTCTCAGGATGTTGCCAATTTCCTGACGGCTGCGTAAGTGCTTGGAGAGATGGTGGTCAGGATTACCAAGCCCACCGAGGTAGATAACTCGCTTGACACCCTGCTTCGTGCAGGCATCGGCAAAAAGTTTAGCCGCTTTTCGATCCAGTTCTTCGAAATCGCTCCCGGAGCCCATCGAATGCACAAAGTAGTAAGCCGTGTGAATTCCTTCAAGTGCCTTCGTGAGAGATTCGTCGTCAAGGACATCGCCACGAACGACTTCTGTTTTGGGGCCTACCTCCGACTGTACCCGTTCTGGCCTTCGGCTGATGCAGCGGATTGAATAGCCGCAATTCTCCAGGATGGGTAGCAGACGTCCGCCCACGTAACCGGTCGCCCCGGTCAGCAAAACTTTTCTTTGAGGTTCTTCAGAATTCAACTTCGCTCCTGATGTAAAACGTTTGCATCTCAAGCCAAAGGGTCGCGAGTCGACCGTCTCCCAGATTTTCTCAAAACACGTACTTCCGGCACGAGCGCCCTGAGCCAAAGTTTGGGATTGGGATACAGCATCACCGAGCGGCGTGATCCGACACTAGCCCATAATTCAGCCCCCAGCAATCCCAGCATCTTTCCCAGCAACGAGGCGGTTTGCTTCGCGGATCGCGCCGCGAACAACGAGGCCAAGTCAGGGAATTGCAAGGTAATCCGTTGACGCTCAAACGACGCGATGATTTTGTGGCCGGTTGTCTGCAACTCCACAGAGCCAGCCATCAGGAGTTTGGGGACGAATTCTTTTCGCTGGTGCTGATCTTCAAAGTCCCGTTGAGGATCCATTCCGCGTGTTCCGCGTCGCCGCCTGTCCCACTCGGGATTTGGACATGCATGTTTTCGAACTGATATGCGATTTCGGCGTTACTACCGGTTAGCCGGTCATAGAGCCCCATTGCCAAATCCGGCCAGTTTTTCGTGTGTTCCTGATTCATGATCATACCTTTCTAAAGATTCAAGTTGATGAATTCGCGAAAACGAAAGATTCAATTCCAGTTCCCGCATGGCCGATGGATCACTGATCTACCAAGGCGAATGATTCTGCATCATTTACTTAGGCAGTGGATTCACCAAGTTTATCAATTTCCACCCGAAGCGCCTCGGCTTCGGCAAGTTTCTCGTCACTCTTTTTCCGATTTGAATGCGAGAGGCGATAGGACTCTTCGAGAAGTTGCTTGTATCGCTTCTCCAGCTTTTCCTTTTTGTTTCCAAATCCAAACAAGATTTTTGATCCTCTCTATCTAAGTTGAACTATGACATTTTGTAGGGGACGACTGTTTGGCAATTCTTCAAATGACCGTCGTCTTTGGCCGCCGATTTCTTAACCGTTAGAAATGGTCGATCCGGGAAGAACGCACAATCCGACACGTTTCAGGATCGCTGAACTACATTTCTCAGATCGCTGATCTACTGGTCGTTCATCCCGAGAGTAGACCGGCAGAAACTTTGGCGATTAACCACTAATCCCGCAACCGCAGCGGCATCAGAACTTCAAATTTCCAGGATTTTCGATCTCGGACAGATTTCGGATCATAGTCGGTGCAATTTCAGGATTAGCGATTGAAACGTGGCCATTCCAACAGCATCGAGACCATCCAACAGCATCGAGACCATCCAACAGCATCGAGACCATCCAACAGCATCGAGACCATCCAACAGCATCGAGACCATCCAACAGCATCGAGACCATCCAACAGCATCGAGACATCGCACCCGGGGTCGCGATCCACGCGAGGACAGCAAATCGGCCTGCTGCCAAATCTGCCACGGCTTTTCAATAGTTTCTGTTTGCTTGGTTGACCGATGTTGGAATTTAGACGACAGATCACACTTTCAAGTCTAACGACTCGGGAAGTTCCGCCACCCAGCGACTATCTGTCTCGTAGTGCAGTTGCACCAGTTGATGACCGGCCAGCGCACTAAACTGCTCTCCATCGATTCGCGTAAAGTAGTTCTTCCAATCACCGACAACGCCTTTCCTCGCTTTGGCGGTCGGTATTTCATCTCCTGCAGGTCGGCCGGTCAACTTCTCAAATGTCGTTTGCTCCGCACACTTGCGCGCGATCGACGAATCCGCATCGGCACCAACGGCGGTAAAAATCTTTTGCAACTCGGCTGGCAAATCTGCCTTCATTTGTTCATAGCGGATTTGCAGATGGCCGAGCGCATTTTCGAATGCGGTAACCGTTTCCTTCCAATTGAGCGCCCACTTTTCAATCACCTCGTCGTCAAAAAACCTGTCCAGTCGCCGGTCAGTGGACGAGTTGACAAAATATTCATACCGCTTGGTCCCCTCTGCGTCCTTGAGCAACCAGTCAAAGGTTCCACTGGTCAAAACATCTCGTCCGTCGCGCACCAGCTGAATGACGGTGGAGTCCGGAAAAAGCCGCTTGATTTCCCGAACCACCAATTCCGCAGTTCCCGGATAGGGGGTGATCTTGTCGATGACAATCCGTTTCCCGGTTCTCTGGGTTGCAAAATTTACCATGAAACCGGCAAACGCCTTTTGGAACTCCTCGACAAAACTCTCGTAACTCAATTCCATGAATCCATGGAAATAATGCATCGCAAACGCCCGGGCGTAGCTGTCAAACGTGATGCGGGGAGCGGTCGTCCCATCGTTATTCTTCCAGATTTCGCAGAATCTGCCAAAGAACCGATGTTCGGTCGCAAAAACGTCGGGATGGTGATTCAATGCGGTCGTTAACCAGGTCGATCCGCTCCGCGGTGCCGAAATCACGAAATGCAAATCGGGTTTATCCACTGACATCCCATCCATGTTGAAGGCGGGTCACGCCGTTGATACCGTAACCGTCGGCATTCATGGGCGGGCCGATGATTCGAAACGCCCCTCGACCAGAGCTGCGATGGTAAAAATCCGTTGTCGTGGGGCCAAGCAACGAGACATTGAAATGGTACGATCCAATCAGGAGCGGAATGGCCGGGAATTCCAACGTCACCATACGCCCACTCGGATCCAGGTCAAATGATACACCCTGATAGGGCGTGGAAACAGAAGTCAGCGTCCCGTGCACGGGAGAACAGAGTGCAACCACCAGTCGGGCATCCTTTACCGGCACATCGCAAGCCAACTGAATCTTGACCCTCACGGTTTCCCCGGTCTCAAACTCTTTTCGCTCAATGGAAGATTCATCAACAACCTGAACCGACTTGACCCAGGCACTCCGGTTTTTCGTTTCCTGGTCCTGGACGCGAACTCGCTCGCTGGCACCCATCGTCTCTTCGTAAACCGTGCAACCGGTTTCCACGTCGCCATCATGAACAATTTTTCCATTGCTGAATACAATCGACCTGGTCGCAACTCGCTGCAACATGCCGACCGCATGAGTTACCAGAATGATGGAAACTCCCTGCTCCACCAACTTCCGCAAATGAGCAAAACATTTCATTCGAAAGCCGACATCTCCAACCGCCAAAACCTCATCGATCAACATCAGCTGCGGCCGGAGATTCGCCGCGATGGAAAACCCCAACCGGACGCGCATTCCCGAGCTGTAGGTCTTGATCGGATCATCGATGACGTGAGGCAATTCGGCGAAATCCACGATGCTGTCGAACAGCCTGTCGACCTCTTGTTTCTTCATGCCCAATACAGCTGCATTGATATAAACATTTTCACGACCGGACAACACCGGATTGAAACCGGTCCCCAGTTCAATCAACGCCCCAATTTTTCCGCGTATGGAAATCTTCCCCGCGTCCGGTTTAACCAAACCGTTGATTAACTTGAGCATGGAACTCTTGCCAGCCCCATTAGGTCCGATCATCGCAACGCATTCGCCGCGACGTACCTGAAACGAAGCATCGCGAACCGCGAAAAACTCACCGGCCCGTAAATCCTGAAAGTTTCGGTCGTGACCGGCACCAATGACCTCCCGACCCAAATCCTGGACCCCGTACCACATCGCCTTTTTCAAGTTGCGACAATAAATCTTCCAAACCTGTTCAACATCCAGGAGGAGATCCGTCTCGGGATGGTTTAGCTTCGAGTACAAACTGATTCCTCACGCATTCATTCGTTCAACGAGAACCGGAATCGACACTCGATATACGATCAGGCCGAACAGGAACAACGGCAGTGTCATCCCAGCAAATATCAGCCCGGTGGTCAGAAACGATGACGATCCGATTAACAGCCAATCGCGGGCGACGATCAGCAACGGACTGGCCGGATTCAACCAATTCAACAATGAACCCGGGAAGGTTGTCAAAGGAACGTAAATGATCGGAGTCAGGATCATCCAAAAAGGAATCACCATTCCAATAAATCGACCGACGTCCTGGTAGAGTGAGCCGATCGGCATGATCAACAAGCCCAAGGACATTCCAAACAATACCAGAAAGAGGATCGCCAACGGAGCCAACAAAATCGAAGCCTGCAGTGGCACGTCGAAAATAATAAACGCCGGGATCAAGAGAGTCATCCGAATCAACAAATCAAACAATACCTCACCCAAACCGACCATCAACAACGATTCACGGGGAAAGTTCAGCTTGCTGATCATGTTTCGATTCTTGCTGATCGCCGCCAACGGCATCTGAAACGCTTCGATAAAGGCCTGCCAAAGAATCATGCCGGTCAGAATATAAGCGGTCGAATGGACTTGCGTCTTGCCAGTTTCAAACACGCCCGCCTCGCGCAGGAAGATCCACATCGCCGTATTGGCAATCGGGGGCAGGAAAGCCCAGAACAGTCCCAGCAGCGTTTGCCGGTACAACCCGCGGATGTTTCTCAAAAACAGCCGCCATGCCAATTCGTGACCGATCGCAAAGTCGGCAACGATATCTCGAAACAGTCGAATGGGGTGCCGAATGTCTGATTCGGCGCTATAAATCGAAATGGATTCTTCTTCACCGATTGCGCCCCCGCTTTCAATCGCCCGCCCGTCGCCCTTGTCCGACGGACCTGCATTGCCGTCCTGATCCATTGCCGCATGGGGTGCGTCGGGATCGGGGGGTGTCGGGTTCATGTTTTTTGAATTGACAGACATGGACGATTTACCTCGTTATGCCAAACCGGCCCGGATCAAATCGTGCAAATGGATGATGCCGATCAGCTGGTCCGCCGAATCGCAGACCGGCAAGACCGTGATTTCATGATCCTCCATCAACTTCAGTGCTTCCGCCGCCAGGGATTCACCCGAGATTCGTCTCGGCGAGCGAGTCATAAATTCGCTGACGGGTTGTCGGTTGGGCATTTCCTGGTGACCATCGAACCGGTTTTGAAAGATGCGTCGCAAATCTCCGTCGGTCAAAATCCCCTCGACCCGGTTTTGCTCTGAAACAACCATCACTGCGCCAAGTTTCTTTTCAGAAATCGTTTGCATCGCCTGGGTCACGTCGGAGTCAAGTTCGATTTTGGGGATATGTCGCCCCACGCGCATCAAATCGGCAACCCTCAGCAGCAATTTCCGACCGAGGTTACCGCCAGGATGGAAAATCGCGAACTGTTCTTTTGAAAACCCCCGCAAACGCATCAAAGTTACGGCCAGGGCATCGCACATGGCCAGGGCAACGGTCGTGCTGCTGGTGGGTGTGACAGAAAACTCATCGGCTTCATTCAGAACGCTCGTGTCCAGCACGATTTTGCTACGTTTTGCCAACGAACTGTCAAGATTACCGGTGAGCGCAATGACCGGAATGCCGCTGCGAGCCATAAAGGGAAGCAGACCGACCACTTCGGCCGTTTCACCGCTATTGGATATCGCGATCAACACATCCTCGGGCGTGACGATGCCCAAGTCCCCATGCATTGCTTCGCTGGGATGCAGAAATATCGCGGGCGTGCCGGTGCTGCAAAACGTTGCCGCCGCCTTGCGAGCCACAAATCCGGTCTTTCCCATGCCGGTAACAATCGTTCGACCCTCATGGGTGAATAGCAGGTCAATGGCCGATCGAATCTCGGTTCCCAAACGATCTGCAGCGGCAAGAATCGCGTGGGCTTCGTCGCGCATTACTTTCTCGAACCACATGACGGAGTCGATGGAGGGCATTCCACGGACCGATTTAGCGGGCTGATTGTTCGACGTCGACATTCGATACCAGGAAACGAGTTAGCAACGCGGATGGGCATAAGTCCAGTTGGGACCCAACTGGATTATATCATCGGGTCACAGGGCGTCGCGTCTCAAATACGCCACGGCTGATCGAAACCCTTCAACCGTTACAACAAAACCCTTACGATTCCCCGCATCCGTGTTGCCGACGCAACAAAGGGTTTTTCCATGGGCTCCGCCAGAGATAAAAACTGGTCCGGACCCCTCATGACGTCTGACAAAACTGATAACGCCGTCCAACGGTAGCGTTTCTGACGTGCCCCTCCACCCATCCACTGCCGCTATAAAAAAACGCGATCGGCTTTTTTGGTGGCCAATCGCGTTTGAAGTGCACTTCGAAACCTAAGTTTCGATGGTGCACGAAACTATCTTTTAAACGGACCGTTCGCTCTCGAGTCAACCCTTTGGTTAACGCAGAAGTCGGTACCGCGAGCTTGCGAGTTCTAAAATCTGTCGGCAGGACGAACGGTTGCCATTCCTGCAAACCACGATGTGCCTACTTCTTGGAATTGGAGCGAAAGAAACTTCCACTTCGATCCAACACGGATCGAAAATCTTTTGAAGACTTACCCTGGTAGCCGTATCGGTTTTTGGCAGATGCCTGAGTCGCTTTCGTTTTCGAACTGGCGATTTCTTCCGTCGCCTCGCCTTGGGGTGCCTCCCCGTAGCTGATCATCACGGTCTTTTTCTGGCCACGTCGGCTGATCTGAAATTCAATTGCGTCGCCTTCGCCCAGGATTCCGGAAATTTCATAGAATTCTTCGATGGATTCGAGGTCAGTACCACCGATTTGAATCAATTGATCTCCCCGCTGAACACCCGCCTCAACCGCGTTCCCCTTGGGGGAAGTCTGGGCAACAAAGAATCGACCTTTCGAATCCTTCTGAACGAGCATGCCAAATTTTTCGACCGTTTTGCGACGGGACTGAATTTCCTTGTTTGACAACGCGGGCTGCTGAGCGCCCTTTGTTTGGTTCGCACTGGTTTGCATCGCAGCCGGACGGCGGGCGGGCGTCGGCGTCTGGCCGTTCGCCGGTCGCTTCGCTGGAGTTGGCTGCTTTTTGTTTTTGTTTGCGTTTTGCTGGTTCTGTTTTTCAGTTTTTCCGATCAGGTCGTCTCGCCATTTGCGAAGCAGTCGCCCTCGGCCAAACTTGTCGGACGGTTTTTCAGCAATGGTGCTGCCAGCACAAACCGTGGTCGCGATGACGGCAACCAGCAGTAAATGAATTCGATTCATGATAATTCCAAACATCCTTGTTCTTCTTGAATGATCAGCCGCTCTCGAACAAAGAACCAGCAGCCAACCGGACACGACGAACATCCGTCGCAAGCTGTAGGAGTATCTTTCGTCGGATTTATCGGCTCAAATCAAGAAATGGCAACACGCAGTCCAAGTTTCCAGAGCCGAAAAAAAAGTTCCAATCGAGTTTACCGTTGCAGGTGTCATTCGCGACGTTTTTCAGAAACAATTGCGCCCGCAAATTCGATGGGATCGTGGATCACCGTCGGGAAAACCATGGCTTGAAAGCTTGCTGCCGCCACCCGGTTAACGCCGCAAACTGTAACGATTGTGCCCGCTGATTCAGATTTGCCGTTACCAACGATGATACGCCGGGTGATCGGGTTTGACCGCCACGAAGGTTCCCTTGCCAGTGGCGGTGATTTGACCATCCGGACCCAAAGTCCCCTCCACAACTGCTCTTCTTTCGGTCGACTCGGTGACCCAAGCCTCCAAATGCAAGGGGACCCCGGTTGGCGTCGGCTTTTTAAACATCACTTCGTAGCGGGCCGTGACGCAGCAAGGAGGTGTTTCCAGCCCACTCTTCTCCATCAAATGCCAAGCCGCGGCCCAGTTGAGGTGACAATCCAGCAAGACTCCAATGATGCCGCCGTTGACGATTCCTTCAAACGCCAGTTGATGGGGTTCGGGTGTAAACGATGCGACCACTCTGTCGCCTTCCACGAAGCTCTTGATCCTCAGCCCCTTTTCATTGGCAGGACCACAGCCGAAACAAAGAAGGTTCGGCGCGTAACGATCCTGCAAACTGACTGGTTCTGACATTTTCTTCACAGCGGAATCTAGGAACTGGAAACGACGAGGCTACTATCTTTTCCGCATGACCAACACGGATTGGCGAACGTGGTGACAAGGCAAGATTTCCTCGATCGTGAAGAAGCGTCCCCACACCTTGTGCAAATAGTTGTTCGAGTGAAAAACCTGGGCACGGTACGGTCCCGCCTGTGCGAATCGATAAACAGTCCGCGTATCTGCCAGTGGCTCGTGAATTTTGTTGATCACTTCCGGATCAATCTTCAAGATCGACTGCACCAACCGGTTATTTGGATTGTCAATCTCGTCTCGGCAGATATTCCAGGTGTCTTCGTTGTGAACCGTCAAATAACAAATCCCGTCGTCATGCATGATGCGGCGCAATTCTGCCAACCAGCATGTCTCGAACGTGTCGATATGGGTAAACACAGAAAATGCCGTGATGACGTCAATCGAATTGTCTCGGATCGGCAACGAGGGGATGCAATGATTGAAGATCGGTTTGACCTGCGGCGGCATAAACTCGAACAACCAGCGAATGTGGCGGGCATTGATGTCAGTTCCCCAGACCTCAGGGATTTCAGTCTGGGCCGCAAAATGGCGAATCACGCGACCCGACGCGCATCCGAAATCCAGAATGCTTCGCGGATAAACATGAAGTCGTTTCACGACCTCCATGACTTTCAAATAGTCCTCCAGGCCACTCATCCAGTAATAGCCGTCATTGCCGGGCGAATACCCTTCGCGATCATCGGCACAAGGAATCGGGAACGTGTCGCGGGCCACCAGATCTTCAATAGGCCGTTCCCCCAGCAACGACTGAATGACCTTTCGCTTTTGCGCATTGTTGAAGATTTTCATGCCCCGTTCGCTGACCGACGTGACATTATTGAACGGCTGGGCATCGAGCGTGTTTCGGGAAATGTCTTCTTCCCAAGCCTCCGGTCGCGCTCCCTGCATGCGGTAGGTAATCAGCTGGTTGATTTCCCCCCGGTTCATCATCTCCTTGGATTTCTCCTTTTTCGAAGTCAGCATTTGGTGGACCATCTCCGATGCCGGCTTTAAGACCGATTGTTGGATCGAACGCGTTTTGGTCGGCGCGGCCGGCGGTTTCGCAGAGCTGACCGATTGAGTGGGGTCGGGTTCGGGTTGATCAATTGCGCTCGTTGGGGGCTTGGTCGGACCCTTTGATTCGGGGGAGTTGGCTGCAGAGTCCTCAAGCGGTTGGATTTCCGCAGGTGGATTCGTACCGGCTTCTTTCAAATTCGCATCGCCGTCTTTTTTATCCAAAGTACTTACCATTGGTTTCGTAATTCCCGTTTGGCATGGTCAGTTTGCACAATTGACTACGGGAAATACTAGCGGCTTCAAGAAATTTCAGGCAAGGTCAATCCTGTTAAACGAACGTCACGCCAATGTACCGCTCACGCAAAAGGCCTGTCAAAGATTCGATTTCTTGCACTCCATCGATCGAACTACTTTGCTCGGAACCCTAATCTAGTCTTTGGGAAGCATATCGCAATAAGATTGCCTCGTTTTGGCCCAAGTCGTTGATTGCCGCGATCGAATTTACGCGTGAAGTCGTCTTCCGGCTGGATCAGCCGAATTAGCTGACGACGGCGATACGCAAAAACCAATTGAAAAATCGCCTTAATAACCTGCGGCTTGACCGTCTTTGCGAGATTCCGAGGCACCCAGGTAAACGTCATTTTCTGCGTCGTATCCGATTCCCTGGTAACCTCCGTAGCTTCCCACGTTATAGCCCACCGAATGCCCACGGCGCACAAGCGTACGAATCGACTCGTAATCAAATCCAGATTCCAGTGTCAGGCTGCCTCCGTCGGCCATTCGCTCGCCCGTCGGCTGAGAGGATCCGCTATGCAGAATTCGGGGCGCATCCCCGGCTTCCTGGAAGTTCATGCCAAAATCGACAATATTGATCAGGATCTGAGCATGCCCCTGAGGCTGCGTCGAGCCGCCCATCACGCCAAAACTCAGGAATGGTTTTTTGTTTTGGGTAACGAAGGCGGGGATGATCGTGTGAAATGGCCTCTTCCCCGGCGCATAGCTGTTGGGACGCCCCGGTGTCATGTCAAACAATTCTCCTCGATCCTGAAGACAAAATCCCAATCCTGGCGGACACATTCCCGATCCCATGCCACGATAATTACTCTGTATCAGCGAAACCATATTCCGATCCTTGTCGGCGACGGAAAGATAAATCGTGTCGCCTTCCAGTGGGCCGGCATCGAATCTCCGGGCTGCCCGTCGTCCGTTAATCAGACTTCGCCGCGCGTCCGCGTACTCATCGGAAATCAGGCGATCAACCGGCACATCAACAAACTTGGGATCGGCATAAAACCGTGCCCGATCTTCAAAAGCCAGTTTTTTGGCTTCGGTAAAATAGTGGACGTGGTCGGCACTTCCAAACCCCATGGATGCCAAGTCGTACCCTTTCAAAATTGCAAGGATCTGTAGCGCCGCGATTCCTTGTCCATTGGGCGGCAATTCCCACAATCGATACCCGCGATAATCAATGGAAACCGGCTCGACCCATTCTGAACGATGAGCTGCCAAGTCTTCGTAGGACAGGTAGCCACCATGTTGGGACATGAATTCATCGATGGTTCGCGCAATATCGCCTTTGTAAAACGCAACTCGACCTTCGTTGGCGATCTTGCGGAGGGTGGTCGCCAGTTTGGGATTGCGAAAAATCTCTCCTTTGGCGGGTGCTTTTCCATCGACCAGAAACGTCTCGGCGAAACCGGGATAACGACGCAGCCCGGAACTGCCCCTCCAGTAATAGGCGATCAGTTCAGAAACCGGAAATCCATCTTCCGCATAATTGATGGCCGGTTCCAAGACGTCCTGCATCGAGAGTTTTCCAAACCTACCATGCAACTCGAACCAACCATCCACGCAGCCAGGAACCGAAACCGGCAATGGACCCAAAGGCGGTATTGTTTTTCGATCCCCCAATTCCTGCTGAAGTTTCTCAAACGAGAGGCTTAGAGGAGAGCGACCACTGGCGTTCAATCCATAAAGTTTCTGTTCCGATTCGATCCAGACGATGGCAAACAGATCGCCGCCGATTCCGTTTCCCGTTGGCTCCATCAGTCCCAGCGTCGCGTTGGCGGCGATCGCCGCATCGACTGCCGATCCGCCCTGCTTCAGGATGCCCAACGCGACTTGCGTTGCCAGCGGTTGGCTTGTCGCCGCCATCCCGTTTTTGGCAATGACTTCGCTACGGGTGGCAAATCGACGTCCGGTAATTCGATCCTGCCCGGGAAGCAGCATCGGAACCAACAGCATGACGGAAAAACAAAGCCAGAAATTTCGTGTGGTTCTCATGTGCGTTTCCTTTGAACGACGGACTATGATTCGGTTGCATCAAAATCCCGACCCGTGCGACAGGCGATTGCGACCAGGATCGCGACTGCCAACATGAGAATGGAACCAATCGCGTAGGGCAAATACAGGAACGCCTTGAGCATGGGAATCCCCAGTGCCGAACCGAAAATCCGGGCCAACGCACTCACGCTCTGGCCAACACCCAAGGCTTTTCCCTGTTGGGCAGGATCGGACCAGCGGGACAGAAGCGAGTACAAACTGGGCTGAAGACAGCTGTAACCGGCGACAATCACTGCCAGGGACGCAAACAACCAGCCAACCGATTCAATCCGGACGGCCACCGCGATAAGGCCAAAGCCCAACACTTCGATCAAAGCACCGGTGACTGCAAGTTTTTGCTCGGAAACGACCTTGGCGACGCGTCTGACGATTCCACCCTGGACCACAGCCACCATGAATCCAATCGCGGCAAACGTCAAGCAGACCTGGCGGAACGTGAAGTCGAATGGCGCATTTTCGAAACTTGCAGAGCCCTTGATTAGCATGCTCAACGTCGTTTCGAAGTTTGCAAAACTGAAAATGCAGATAAAGAACGCCAACAGCAGCAATCCTACCGCGCGGTTGGACAAAACCGCTTGCCAGGCGCGTCGATCAATCCATTTGCGTGACGCAGATTGGGAATCCGGATGCAGCGATTCGGGAAGCATAAAAATCGCCATCAACAATGCGATCGCCGACAATCCTGCGGCCACAAATCCCGGACTGGCCCCGGGGTCACCGGTGCCGCTGGCAGGTACGGCAAAAAAAGCAAACAATGGCCCCAGCGTGAAACCCAGTCCAAATGCCATTCCGATCAACGCCATTCCTCGCGCCCGATTTTCTTTCGTCGTCGTGTCAGCAATGTAAGCCTGCGCCGTGGGAATCGTCGCTCCCGCAATTCCAGCACCAATGCGAGTCACAAACAAACCAGGCAAGCTTTGGTAGATCGCCGAGATTCCGAATAATGTATAGAAAACGACACTGCCGACCAAACCGATCATCAGGACAGGACGTCGTCCGATTCGATCCGATAGCGAACCCCAAATCGGAGCGAAAATGAATTGCATGATTGAGAAACTGGCCATCAACATGCCAATCACGAAACCACTTGGGTCAGTACCGAACTGGTCGGCATAAAGCGGTAACAACGGAAGCACAATTCCAAAACCCAACAGGTCGATGAAAACGGTCATAAAGATGACCAACAAAGAACCATGGCTGGCTTCCCGGCCACCGCTTGCATCGTCCAGCGGCTTTTCGAGGCCGTTGAAATTCGATTCGGGCTGGTTCATTCGACAATTCGACCGGTCAAGGGAAACATTTTGGGATTGCGCTTGGGAGTTTTGAAGTTGCGTCTGCTGAATCCGACATCATCCTGCACGTCCAATCAAGATCTACAGATCCTGATCGCATCCCGTAGTTCATCACACATGTGATCGCAGCGATGCTTGAAAATCGGCTTCTGGCTTTGCATTCTTAGGGCATCAACGGAAGGCTTTCAGATTGACTCCCTTCAAAGAACCAACGATAACGCGTGGGTAGTTGGACGGCGAGGGGGCACGAATTCAAGCTTCCCTGAACGAATCCCCATACCGTCGCGCCCGCGCTTCCTCGAGGCATTCTCGCATCCTGTTTTCCAACAGCTGTGCCATCGCTTCATCGGAAAGCTCCGCATAGTCCTCGTAAGTAATAAGTTCCCCTACGACGGCCTCGATGCGCCCCGGTTTGGGGAATTTCTGCGAACGCGGAAGGGCCTCATGGGCTCCGTCGAAGCAAAATGGCAATAGCGGCGACTTGGTTCGCCGGGCGATGCTGCAAAATCCGAGCTTGAGCTTCTTCAATTTGCCATCAACGCTGCGAGTCCCTTCCGGGAAAATCAGCACCGACTCTTTCTTTTTGAGTCGTCGCATGGTTTCTTTGAGCCCGCTCAGCCCCGAATCCCGGTCGATTGGAATCCCATCGTTCAAAACCAGAAACCAGCGGATCGCTTTCACATCAAACAGACCCTTCCTGGCCAAATAGTTGATCGGCCGCGGACAGAGGACGCCGATCACCATCGGATCGAGAAAGCTCTGGTGATTAGCGCAAACCAGGAAACCATCTTTTTGAGGATAACGCTCGAGACCATGAACGCGGATTCGATACGCCAACATCAAAAGCAACCGAAACGCCCAGCGAAAGAAAGCTTGTGAAATTTCGATGAGGACAGGACGGCGACGAGTCATGGGGGTCAAGACAAAACAGTTGTTTCGGTTTCTTGGTAACTGCAATCAAGTGTTTCGATCTTCTATGATAACCCAAAGGATTCCACGAGACACAATCCAGGCCGGATAACCTAAGCTCGCACCAGACGACAATTGGCTAGAAGTGGCAAGCCCTATCTTCATGTGATTTTGTGGAATAGGGCACAGTCGATCGCAGCGTCCAATCACTTTTTGCGGTTTGCAAATTTCAATCCGGAATAGGTTTCGTCGATGGCGCAAATCTTGTAGTCGACGATGCCCTGTTTCAGCCCCAGCTCACGAACCATGTCCTGAGTCAAGTCGGTTTTGACGGCCGCCGATTTTTTCGGCCAGGCAATCCACAATCCGCCATCGTGAATGTCGCCGGCAATCGATTTTATCCTGCGTTTCAATTCCGCCGCGTTGCGAGGAAACCAGATGGTTAAATCGCGATCCCCCAACGCCGTTTTCTTGATCTTCAAATTATCTGGAAGTCCACCCAGCATCTTGA
Source organism: Pirellulaceae bacterium (assembly GCA_942492215.1). GTDB lineage: Bacteria > Planctomycetota > Planctomycetia > Pirellulales > Pirellulaceae > Mariniblastus. The sequence continues at coordinate 560,229 of CALODY010000005.1, read as the reverse complement.
GAAAGTCCTGTGGCTCACCGAGCAAGGTCAGCGTGGTCCCCGGTTTGATGCCAAGCTTCTTGATCAGCGGTTTACCGCTATAGCCAACTGTTACAGGAGTCTTCGGGGCCTGCGCGATTGTTCTTTTGACGGTTTTCTTTCGCGAGACCGAATTACTCGCTTTCGTTTTGCGCTGGACTGCGCTAGTACGTACCTTTTCGGGCGCCTTTTTTTTCTGAGAGTTTTTCTTTGTTGTGGCTGTCTTGCGGGAGGCTGGTTTTTTGCCAGCCTGGCCATCCGCCGAGGCAGGTTGTTTGATAGCCTGTTTTCGTTTTGCCATCGAGTATTCTCTTTCTCTATCTTCAGTTAAAAATATGGCCGGAAACCAGGCGTTGGCCCCGCAACAATTAACCTCAGGTTTGTCGCTCGAAATGATGACTCTTGCCGCTGAGCGTTACCTATCGTTGCAATTACCGGGCTCCCATTGGTTTCCCAGTTTTGTTCGACGCAACGTCGATTTCAAATTTGTACCGTTGGGCATTCAGCAACTTGTGAAATTCCCCAGATCCTTCACAATGAAGGTCTCGTCGATTGAAAAAGGAACCAGCCCGTGAAAACATCTACCGTCGTTCCGGTGAACCTCCGTTCTCGCAGCTACAAGATCCATATCATGCCCGGGCTGCTGAAAGAGTTTTCGCGATTGGTTGCGGAAACGGTTGCGTCAACACACATTGTATTGGTTACGGACGACATTGTTGAGGGCCACTACCTGGAGCAAGTCGTCAAGCAGTTTGAACGAGTCGCCCAGCGAGTTGATTCCATTGTCGTTAAAAACGGCGAATCCTCCAAATGTGTTGCGCAGTGCGATGAGTTATGGCAAAAACTGGTGGAGATCGATACCGACCGCAAGTCGACCGTGGTGGCCCTGGGCGGAGGCGTGATTGGCGATCTCGCCGGGTTCATTGCTGCCAGCTACGCGCGGGGATTGAATTTTATCCAAATGCCGACAACGTTGCTGGCCCAAGTCGACAGCAGCGTCGGTGGCAAAGTCGGTATCAACCTGCCACACGTCAAAAATATGGTTGGTGCGTTTTGGCAGCCTCAATTGGTCCTGATTGATCCGAGTGTGCTGGCGTCACTCGACGAACGCAACTACCGGGCGGGGCTGGCGGAGGTAATCAAATACGGCGTGAGCATGGATTGGGAGCTTTTCGAGTACCTGGAAGATTCCGTGGACCGAATCAAACACCGGGATGTCAAAACGTTGACGCGCATTATCGCCTGGTGTTGCCAGAACAAGGCCCGGATTGTCGAAGAGGACGAAACAGAAACGACGGGGCGGCGGGCAATCCTTAACTACGGGCACACATTTGGTCATGCGATCGAAGCTGTGTTTGGATTTGGAGAGTACCTTCATGGTGAAGCAATATCCATTGGGATGACCTGCGCGGCGCGGTTGGCGGAAGGCATGGGCATGTGTGACGAGACTTTGCTGCCGCGCCAGACGGACCTATTGCGTTCCGTGGGATTGCCTGTTGATTCTCCGTCCGCAAAAACCGACGAATTGATCGCCGCCATGAAACATGACAAAAAAGTCTTTGCCGGCAGTCTGAATTTCATTCTGCCAACGAATATTGGACATGTGGAATTGGTCGTTGCTCCGAATGACGCAATGATTCGGGCAAGCTTTTGAATGGAAGCGGGGCTTATTTTATGAACGACGAACACGGGCGAATCGCCGCGGAATTGGTTAGTGAACGGGATGCGGCACTCTGTCTGCACCTGGTTCCAGGAATTGGTCCCGGAGTGTTTGGTGACTTGATCGCAAAATTTGGCTCCGCCGCCGCCGCCCTTCATGCCGCTCCGTCAGAGATTCGAGATATCCCCGGTATCGGTCCGAAACTTCATCGACAAATCGTCGACGCTAGCCGAAGCATTGACATCCAACCTCAATTGGAGCTCTGCCGAGAAAACGACATTTCCATTCTGGATCAAACCGATGAGCAGTATCCGGCACCGCTGAAGGAGATCCACGACCCTCCACCCATCCTGTTTTCGCAAGGCCGTCTGACGGCGGCGGACTCGATTGCGATCGCAATTGTCGGTACTCGACACGCCACGCATTACGGGAAGACCGTGACCGAAAGGCTGGCGCGGGGATTGGCGATGGCCGGATTTACGATTGTGTCCGGATTGGCGCGGGGCATTGACGCTGCCGCGCACCGCGGTGCACTGCAGGCCGGCGGACGAACCATTGCCGTGCTGGGAGGTGGTCTGTTGAGAATGTACCCGCCCGAACATGCTGGATTGGCTGCCGAAATTCGCAACCAGGGGGCTTTGCTGTCGGAGGCGCTGCCCATGAATGCCCCCAAGAGTGGTTCGTTTCCCAAACGCAATCGGATTGTCACGGGTTTAAGTTTAGGACTGATCGTCGTTGAAGCCGGCGATCGCAGCGGAGCGTTGATTTCGGCTCGCCTGGCAATGGAGCAGAACCGGGAGGTGTTTGCAGTTCCGGGGCGAATCGACAGCCGCATGTCTCGGGGATGCCACCGTTTGATTCGCGACGGGGCAAAACTGGTCGAAAGCGTGGACGACGTACTGGATGAACTCGGACCACTGGCCACTCCGACCCGGCTGGACGCCGCCAACACAATCCACCATCCCGCAGAATTGAAACTTACCGATCAGGAGACGATTGTGCTCAATTCGATTCGGAACGAACCAACCGAATTTGACCAGATTGTTGTTCAGACGGGCCTGCCGCCGGCAAGGGTCCTGTCGACGATCAGCGTTTTGGAAATTCGACGACTCATTCGACGCACAAGCGGCACTTCTTTTATGAGAATCTGAACGAAGACGGTATCAAAGTGGCCCAATCGACGCCTGAGCTAGGCATTGGAACAAAGGATGAAGACCTACCTGGATCGAACCATGTTGTTTGAAGATTCTGACGCCAATGTGAACGGCACGCGACCAACGTAGCATTTGGTTGACCGATCAATTCTGCTGGTGGCGAGGCAGCTCCCCTGCCGATCTCCTTTTGCGATTAGGTCTCATTCGATCCAAGTACAAGTAACGTCGACTATCGCGGCGGGCATGCTGGCCGCGTCACTTGCCCGGGCACGCCTTGCCTGGATTTCCGGTTTGGCAAAATGGAATGGTGACCGAAAAGTAACGGTATCCAGCTAACCGATTTTTTCCAGCGCCTGTTGAAATCTCGGATGATCCGCAATGGGGGCCAGGTCGGCATCGTTCTGGATCCAGATTTTATGATTGAAACCGGCGTCGATGGCTTTCTCAAGATACTCCAGAGCCGCGTCAAGATCATTGAGTTGGGCGTGAAAGCAAGCCATGCCATAGATGATCGCCGCATCATCGGGATCATTCTCAAGCGCCTGATGGGCCAACTTGATGGCTTTTTCAGTCTGACCAAGCTCTGCCAGCGCTGCAGCAGCGAGGTAGGTAGCCCGCGAGTCATCCGGGTGAAGCTCAATATGCGCTTCGGCCAACTGCAACCCGCGCGAATAAATGGCCAGTGCCTTGGAATGCTCGCCCATCGTTTTGTAAGTCAGCCCCAAAAGGATCGGCGCTTGATAGCCAGCCGGGCAGACTTCGCAGGCAGCTTCGAATAGTCTGGCGGATTTCAACAGTTGCTTTTGCGAAAAACACATTCGCGCATACAAGTAGTACGCCTCAAACAAACCGGGGTTTAAATCGATCGCCGCCTCGAACTCTTCCTCGGCGTCCGCCGACCGGCCCTTCAACGACAACGCAAATCCATAAGCGGCATGTCCTTCGGCAAGATGAGGATCCAATTCGATCGCTTGCTGACTGGCACGTAGGGCTTCCTCCAAATCATCCAACAGACCGCCAAAATGCATATATAAATAGGAATGGCAGTCGGCGATCCCGGCATAAGCCTTGGAAAACTCCGGATCTTTTTCGGTCGCCTTGCGAAACATCTCCAAAGCCAGCTTGATCGTTTTTTGCCGCGCGCCGTAGAAATGCTCCCGTCCCCGCAAGTAGAAATCGTACGCCTCGATGTTGTCGGTGGCGGCTTTACCCAGTCTGACCTTTTCGTTTTCCGTAAGTTCCAACTTGAGCGCTTCGGAAACATGGGTGGCGATCTCCTCCTGGATCAAGAACACATCTTTTAACTCGCGGTCATACTTCTGCGACCATAATTGATAGCCGTGCTGGACTCCCACCAGTTGGCAGGTGATGCGCAGGTTGTCTCCGGATTTGCGAAGACTTCCTTCGAGCACCGTGCTGACGCCCAGTCGTCGGCCGATTTCCTTCACATCCAGGGACTGATGTTGCACGGAAAAAGATGACGTACGCGAGGCGACATGAAGCGCGGGTATCTGCGAAAGGTGATTGATGATTTCTTCCGCAATGCCGTCGCAAAAGTACTGCTGGTCTTTGTTCTCACTCATGTCCGCGAACGCCAACACAGCGATGGAGGGCGTACTGACCGCTGCCCGCAGGTCAACGGTCTCTTCCAGCGCCAATGTTTCGCTGTCGAACGATTCGCCAACCAGTTTCAACGCATCGATCAAATCGGCGGCCGTCTCATATCGGTCGTTCGCGTCTTTGGAAAGCGCTTTCATTACCACTCTGTCCAAGCTGGATCGCACCCGGGGATTCAGCTCGGACGGTCTCGGTGGCTGATCCTGCAAAATCGCATTCACAAGCGGTTGGATTTCTCTGTCGACGAACGGCAACCGCCCGGTCAGCATTTGGTAGAAGACAACGCCCCACGACCAAATATCCGATCGTTGATCCGTAGCGTCGCCGCGCAGCTGTTCGGGTGACATCGTGGAAGGGGTTCCAGTTACCATTCCGGTCGCCGTGCTCGTCGCCCGTTGGCAAGCCTCTGCCAAGCCAAAATCGAGGATTTTCACCAAACCATCCGGCAGCACGATAATATTGCTGCTCTTGATATCCCGATGGACCAGCCCCCGTTGATGGGCGACTTGCAGGCCGTTTGCGATTTGTTTGGCGATCTCGGTGGCCTCAACGATCGACAAGGGTTGATCGCGAATTTTCTCGGCGAGAGTCTGGCCCTCCAAAAATGCCATCGCGATGAATGTCTCGCCATCCTGCTCATCGATTTCGTAAATCGTGCAAATATTTGGAGAATTCAGCGCAGCCGCATGTTGGGCTTCGCGAATGAATCGTTGACGGTCCGCAGCCTGTTTCAGCGCTGCCGGCAACAGAAACTTCAAGGCAACCGGCCGATCGAGTCGAAGGTCTTGCGCGCGATAGACAACTCCCATGCCGCCCTGACCGATTTTGTCGGCAATTTTATAATGTGAAATTGTGCGACCAATCATGTCATTCCGTCCCGAGTCAGCTATGGAATCGTATCACGTTCCGCAGTTGGGTCAAAACCGGGCGCGACACTTCGCCATCGAATCCGATCCGCTGACTCTACCCACATTCGCGTTTCTTCCTTTTAACCAAATTCGAATCGTGCTTGCTGAGAATCGCCGGAGGCGGAATTCACCTCCGACGGCTCGATTCAGGCTTAGCGATTTGTGCGAATCAAACCTTGAATCTCATTGGTTAGCTGGCTCGCCTGCTGCTGCGCGTCTGCAATCGGCAAACCTGTTTTGACTCCCGGTCGTTGATGTCCGGCGGCCGTCAAATAGGCGTCGCGAATCAATGCCATCCGTCGCTGCACGATGGGGACTACCACTTTCGGAACACCACTGGCCGCCAACATCTTTGTGGGCGATTTAGCATTGGCCGCCGCATCATCACCGAACCACCGAATCAATTGTGAGGCAATGAACCAGTGTCCGTCGGCATTCGGGTGGACCGCGTCTGGCTGAAAGGTAAACGCGGGATCGATTTCTCGACGCCTGACAAGTTCAGCCGACATGGGCCCATGCAAATCGATGACGATCCATCCGGCATCACGTTTGCTAGTCAACCACTCCGAATATCGCGTAAGTACCGCGTCATAGGAAAATTCATTTTCCGAGCGTCGATCATCGAAAACCGGTGGCGTGATCAAGACAAGTTTCGCGCCGGTTGCTTCGACTTGTGTGTTGAGGTTCTCGATTCCCTGTTGATATTCTCGAAATCGCTGCGTATCAAACGGTTGATAGATGCCACAGTTGATTCCGTAACAGGCAAATACGAGATCCGGCTGCGTGATGGCAAGGACTCGATCCAATCGTTCCGCCACATTCGGACGGGGAAACCGACCGCCGGCATGACCCGCCTCGCTCAATCCGGAAACCGTTTCACTCGACAAACCAACGTTGATGACCAAAGGCACGCTGTTTAAGCCCTGGGTCAAAATCCAGGATTCGAAAACGGCAACATAGTCGCCGGCATACGTAATGCTGTCTCCCAGGAACACAATGCGATTGGACTGCTCCAACAACGCCATGCGTTCGGAAAATGGGCGCACGCTCGTGGCATTTTGACGAACATCAGCCTGTGGAAGAGCCAGTTCTTGGCCAAACAAACCACGGGTACAAACCACCGCGGCCCAAGCAGCAACCATGACGGCAAGGCATCGCGGGTTGCGATAATGACTCCCGGCCGATAACGGTTGTCGATTCGCCATTTCTAATTCTGACCGCCAACGGGAAAGCCCCGCTTGCGCAATAACGCTTTGGTGTCCACGTCACGACCGCGAAACCGTCTGAAACCTTCGGCAGGGTCAATCGTATCACCAACCGACATCACGTTGTCATACAGGCTCTTGGCAGTCGCTTCATCATAGTACGAGCCGGCTTCCTCGAATACTTCTGCCGCATCGGCAGTCAGCGCGTCCGACCAAAGGTAACTGTAATAGCCTGCCGAATAACCATCACTGGAGAAAACGTGACTGAACTGCGGGGTCCGATGACGCATCACGATTTCCGAGGGCATTCCCAACTCCGCAAGGGTCTCCCGTTCGAATTGATCCGCGTCGATTTTGACGTTTCCGGCAAGGTGCAGCTTCATATCAATCAAAGCGCTGGCCAGGTATTCCACGGTGGAGAATCCCTGATTGAAAGTCTCCGCCTTTTTAATCTTGTCGAGTAATTCCTGCGGCATCGGTTCCCCGGTTTCGTAATGGACCGCAAATTTCTCCAGGATTTCAGGCGTCGACAGCCAGTGCTCATTGATTTGCGACGGAAACTCGACATAATCGCGCGCCACCGACGTACCCGATTGAGAAGGATACTGGCAGTTGCTGCATAGACCATGTAACGCGTGGCCAAATTCATGAAACAACGTTACCGCATCATCCCATGAGATCAGGATCGGCTCACCCGGTTTGCCTTTAATGAAGTTCGAATTGTTCGAAACGATTGGCGTTATCGGTTTATCAATATTTTCCTGAGAGCGGTAGGCATTCATCCAGGCACCGCTCCGTTTTCCGCGACGTGCGTACGGATCGAAGTACCACAAACCGACGAGTTTCCCATTCCGGGTAACCTCCCACACCCGTACATCAGGATGAAAAACGGGAACGTCGTTGACCTGGTTGAACTCGAATCCGTAAAGTTGCGTGGCCGCCCACATCATCCCTTCCCGCAGTTTTTCGAGCTGCAAATAGGGCTTCACCTCGTTGAAATCGAGATCGTATTTTGCCTTGCGAACTTTCTCTGCATAAAAACGATAGTCCCAAGGTTCGATCTTTATTCCGGCATCTTCCTCGTCCGCAATCGCCTGCATGTCAGCAACTTCCTGTTTGACGCGCTCGACAGCTTTGGGCCAAACCTGGGTCATCAAATTCATGGCATTTTCGGGCGTTTTCGCCATCTGCGGTTCCAATCGCCAATGGGCATGGGTCGGATAACCCAATAACAAAGCCCGTTCGGCTCGCAGTTTGAGGATCCGCGTGATGATCTCGTTGTTGTCTCGATCGTCGCCGTTGTCACCACGGTTGTAATAGGTACGCCAGACCTTTTCTCTGAGTGGCCGATTTGTCGCGTAAGTCAAAACGGGTTCCATCGAGGAACGAGTATTGGAAATCACCCACTCAGGCGCATCCTCTGACTTATTCTCTTTGGCATACTCCTTCGCCGCCGCGGACATCGCGTCCACAATGTTTTGCGGTATCCCATCCAATTCAGCTTCATCATTGACCACCGTGATCAGGCCCTCGTCCTTGAGGACATTCTGGCTGAATTGGGTGAACAGTCCCGCAAGCTGGGCGTTGATCTGGGAGAGCTTCTGTTTTTCTTCGGGTCCCAGTTTGGCCCCCTGGCGAACGAAGTCCTTATAGTAATCTTCGACAAGTCGCTGCTGGGGTTTGGTAAGGGTTTTCATTTCCTCCCCTTCAAAGACCGCAGCGACGCGAGCGAACAATTTTTCGTTCTGCACAATCGAATCGTTGTGTTTCGACAACTTCGGCTGGACTTCTCGTTCAATATCGGGAATCGATCCGAGATTCAGGTTGGAAGCATGAACACCAAAAATGGTCGACAGTCGTTCCAAAGTTTGACCGGCATGCTCAATCGCCACGATCGTGTTTTGAAATGTCGGAGGCTCCGAATTGTTGGCAATCTTATCGATGTCTTGAGTCGAAAGTTCAATCGCCGCGTCGAAAGCTCCCAGAAATTCCTCAGGCTTGATTTGACGCCACGGTGGAACTCCTCCATAGTGTCCGACCCAAGGTTTTAGCAAAACGCTGTCAGTCATCACGGCAGGGTTCCCCTCCTGGGCATAAGTGAGATTGAAAAACAAAGTCGTCAACAGTACGACGCCGACGGCAGCAAAAATTCGCGGTTGATAGGTCATCGAAAAAAATCCAAATATTACGTTCCAGGTCAATATGCGGCCGCAAGAGCAATCAGATCAAAATACCAAAGCCATTGGGACTGGCAGAGTCGTATCGTTTGAACTGGGTGCTTTGTCAGGATTGAATTTTAGGGTAGTGGACGAGGCTACGAGTCCTTCAAACTCGCAATCCAAAAAGGGGCTCGTTGCCTCGCCCACTACGGCTAACTCGAATTTTCAACGTTGACAATCCACTGGCCAGCCATTCGATTTTAGCGTCTTCTCCGATATTTGAATCCATAGCTCAAACTCGGAGCGACGTGCGTTTTCGCACGTTGCGTTTTGCTCTATAATTTGCGAAGCTCAAGTGAGTTTGGCATTTTCCAGATGCTAAGCTGTAGGGGTAGGCTTTGCAAAGACAATCCGCAATGACGCTCGGATCTGCGGTTATTGTCAATGATGCTGGCTCATTCTAAGTGCGTTTGGTCGGGGCCGGCAATGAACACCAAATGCGTGCTTTGAGCAAAAACAGCATTCTTTTTATACTTAATTGACCAGATATTTCCGCATTCTCTTTTGTGGTCCCATTGGATTAGGCATGTCAAACGACAAAAAACAGAGTTCCAACAAGCCCACCAACAACAAAGACAAGGCAAAAAAAACCAACAACGAACCCAAACCGCGCCCCGTATCTCGTGGAGATGTCAGTTCTGCGACCACCGAGGCCGGAGTTGGAAGATTTGTCGTCGATGAGGCGGTCCACTCATCGCAAGAGGCCAAAATCAATGCCGTCAGAGACATCATTGGGAACACTCCGCCATACGACGTGAATACGTTGGCGCAAGTCTTACACGCAATCATGGCCGGTACCTCGACCGATGACGCCGAGATTCTGCGAAACGCGTTGCTCCGCAGCCCGTTTCTTCCCCAGGAAACCGTCAGCTATTTTGACGAGGCGCTGGCGTCGAATTGGCGGGACGGCGGCTACCCCTACAAAAACCTGATGACTCGTAAGAACTACGAGAAAGAAAAATACAAACTTCAGGTCGAACTCTTGAAAATGCAGTCTTGGATCCGCAATACGGGCAATAAATTGGTCATCCTGTTTGAAGGACGTGATGCTGCCGGTAAAGGAGGATCGATCAAGCGTTTCATGGAACATTTGAATCCTCGTGGTGCCAGAGTGGTCGCTTTGGAAAAACCCAGCGAAGTGGAACGTGGACAATGGTATTTCCAACGCTACGCCGAACATCTGCCAACCGCCGGCGAAATCGTGATGTTTGATCGCTCCTGGTACAACCGCTCGGGTGTCGAACATGTGATGGGGTTCTGCACGGACGATGAGTATCGGGAGTTCATGTACCAGGTTCCGGAATTCGAACGCAGCTTGATCCGTAGCGGCATCCACTTGATCAAATTCTGGTTTTCTGTCAGTCAAAAAGAACAGCAGAGACGGTTTGCCGCCAGGAAAGTCCACCCGTTGAAGCAGTGGAAGTTATCCCCGATCGATATGGCTTCGCTCGATAAATGGGACGAGTACACCAAGGCCAAAGAAGCGATGTTCCATTACACCGATTTTCCGGAGTCTCCCTGGATCGTGGTGAAGTCCGATTGTAAAAAACGAGCTCGCTTGAATTCGATGCGATTCGTGCTGCACCGAATGCCTTACGAAGGTAAATCAGACAAAAAGATTGGCGTCGTCGACCCGCTGCTGGTAGGTCGCGCAAGCGCGGTCTACAACAGCGTAGACGTTTCCTGAAACGGAATCCGATGGGGATTAACGGGACAAGATCCTCGAGAATCTGGATTAGCTTGCCGAGTCCCCGCGATTTGGCTTGATTCCTGCCGCGATGGGGCGATTCGGCCTACCCCGATTTCTTGCGAGCCCTCGGATGAGCTTTCTCGTAGGCTTGGCGAAGTCCCGCAGTGCTCACGTGGGTGTAGATCTGTGTTGTGACCAGGCTTTTATGGCCCAATAACTCCTGCACGCTGCGGATATCCGCGCCGCCATCAAGCAAGTGCGTTGCAAAACTGTGCCTCAAAGTGTGTGGCGAAGTCCTCAAATCCAAACCGGTAAGTTTTAGGTACTTCTCCAACATGCGACCCACGCTACGAGTCGTCAACCTTTTACCAAATTTATTTAGAAACAAGGGCGAACCGGAATTCTGCGGTTCCGATTTGGCAACCTGTCGCTTTCTCATCCAGGCTCGAATTGCCTTGATCGCATAGCTGCCCAGCGGAGCCAAGCGTTCCTTCTTGCCTTTCCCGCGCACGCGCACCAGGCCGTCTTCCAGATCCAGGTCATCGAGATTGATGCCAACCAGTTCACTGACGCGCAGGCCCGCTGAATACAGCGTCTCGAGAATCGCCCGATCTCGCAGCCCGAGCGTTGTTCCCCGCGGCGGCGCAGCAAGGAGTTTGCCAATCTCGTCACCCGTTAGAAAGTGGGGCAATTTCCGATCTCGGCGCGGATTTCGAAGTGGCTTGGCAGGATTGGAATCACAAAGCCCTTCTCGCTGAGCGAACTTGAAGAAACTTCGCAGTGACGCTAACCGCCTGGCAACTGAGGATTTGGCGTATCCCGCCTCATGCAGCGCTGAAACATAGGTTCTCAAATCGAGCGGAGTGATGCGCGAGGTTGCGGAACACCACCCAGGATTCCGTCAATCTCGAGCAACAGTTCCAGATCTTCCTCGGTAGGACTTGATCGTCAACTCCGAGCAATTTCGCTCCACCTTTAGGTAACGCAAAAATCTGGGGATCGTATTGTCCAAGAGCAACACTCCGATTCACTGCTGTGACAGCAACGCTTACTGCCACAACGGTTAGGCTGTGCTTCGCCCGTGAATAGATCTCGAACGCTTGGAGACGAAACCGATCTCTGAGTGGATCGGGGAATCGCGGAGACTTTCTGCGTTGCGAACTTTTTGGCATGAGAACGTAGCGGCGTGTACCACGAAAACTCGTTTCAGAGTTTGAGCGCCACCGACCGAGCGTGCGAAGTTTTCGCCCTCTTTGAGCGTCGTTGAATAAAAAGATGTACCGCTCTTCACCCTTGACCAAAGCGACTACATTGATGTCTTGTGACACGTCGTTCTCCCATCGTCGATGCTTGACACCGGACAATCAGCTGAATTCGTCCGGAATGCAACTCAGCCCATTCGTTTAATTATTGAACTCATCGGTCAATCACAGCGTTATTCAACAATCAGGTTTTCAGGTTCGCCGGTGTTTCCTGCCAGTGATCCGCATGGACGATACAACCGGAATGATGCGCATGCTGGCGCGTGCAGTTTGCGCCAATGGCTATCACGGTTCTGAAAAGTTAATGTAGCTGCGGACAGCAAGGGCTCTCAGAAAACAACTGCGTGTCTGGGCAGACACATTCCCAATCATGAATCTCAACTGCCTCCATCAGCTCCGTCCGCGACAGTTGTGACGTCTGAGGCATTTGAAAACGGCAATTAGAAGAGTCCGCATCCCGGGACAAGCCCCGGGGACAATTCCTCGAATATTCGTGCTGCGATCAATTCCTCTGCCTGGGGGGCGGAACGGCCAATTCAGAACATGGGCCGACCATATGTTTCATAACCCCGACGGGCGCATTCTGAAGGTTGCTGTAAACCAATGAAAAGGGAGCCAAGACCGGAAAACTCCCACCAGTCGGCATTCGATCCACGGAGAACCGCGCTCTTAAAGAAGAGTCACAACGTCAAGAAAAGGTGGGCCAGCCTGAAATTCGGTGCTCGCCTCAAATTGCACTCAAGTTTCCGACCATCTCAACTGAAAAACGATAGCAAATTTCAATGAAGCTATCGCTTCTTGGTGTTGCTATCCAAACGCCTCGCAAGCGCTTCCATCGGAATTGCTGTGACGTCGGTCGTTGCTACCAAATCGGTGCGTAGAATATCGGTTTCTTTCTTGGAAGATGGCAGCGTAAACTTGACGACGAACGCGCCGACCTGGATACCTTGCATTTCATAGACTGGCGGCCAGAAATTCTCGGCACGCGTGGCTAATTCACGAGCCAGCAAACGTGTCGCTCGGCCGGAGAAGCCGCCTAGCACCATTTCCAGCCGACCTTGAGATTCGCGATGAATATAGAATACGAATGCAACTTCCTCTTTGGGACCGTCGCTCCCACATCGAATCCAGTCACCCTTGGCGTCCTCGAAGTAAATCCCCTGCTTAAGTTGCGTGTCTTTTCGGCTTAGGTTAATCCCCGCGACGCAGGAACCAGGATGAGGATCGTTGTCGCGGTACCGAATGAAGAATGGAACCGAACGCTGTCCAGATTCTTCGATGTTGTCCTCAGAAACGAAGGGTTCGCAGTTGAAAGCATGGGAAAGAACGATCTCAACAACCGGATTACTCTTGGTGCTGCCGATGCCCACCAACGCTTTATCCCCTTGGGAATCGGAGAATTCGTTATAAACGATTTTCGCTCGCCGAGTTACTTCCGCTTCCGTCGCCTGTCCGGGACTCCAGACCAGGGATTGCTTGAGGTGCTCAGGGTGCGGCAGAGCGTCCGACGTGAGCATTGACATGTTCCCGTCCGATTTGCGAAGTTTGGCAGTACCACCCAGCGTCGTGACACCGTTGAGGAGTTCGCCCAACAAAACCGAGTCCGATGCAACGACGAACGAAACCTCGGGACTTTCGCCGCTGGCGTCCTTGCGAACACCGAGACACATTTCCAATCGCCTTCGGCGTGCAAGCAGTTCCCAAAAATTTTCCGGTTCTACTGCAAATAAGGCGCCGGGAAGTTGATCGGCGGTGGCGTGGCCATGCTCGATCAAAAAATCGCACAACCGCGATAGAGCCTTCAACGGAATGTACTTGACTTCATTCTTGAGCAACGCCGCCACTTGATGGCGATCCAATCCGGTGTACTCAACAATCGATTTAATGGTACCCGGTCGTTTGCGCGGATCAGGTACGTGTCCCAATAGCTCGGCCAGTCGAAAGCTATATTGCATTTCAAATTCCACTTAAATGGAGTGCGGAAAAATCAAGTCCTTTAACCTAAGAATATAGACATCAATGCAAATTTCAACCCCGTAAATGCTTAAGTTGGCAATTTAGCCCCTACTGCGAATCAAAAACAGGCGAATCGCCATCGGGACGAATCCTGCCACCTGCGGCGATTCTTTGGATCCCCCAATCTGGTCTGGCAGGGCCTGAACCGATTTGATACGGTCCCGCAACTTTAATGAACTAGCCGAATTCACGCGAAAAATGCCGCGGTCCAGGAGTCAAAAAATGAGATTAATCACGGTGCCGGCGCTCGTCTTACTGATAGTTGCGTTAATGGGGATTCCATCGCAGGGGCAATTGAAGCTTCCGTTCCGAAAATCCAAAACTGGAGATGGCCAGCAAGATCTCAATTTGACCGAAAGAGACGGCCCCTGGTTGATCATGTGCACCTCTTTCGTTGGAGAAGACGGGCTATCGCAAGCTCAGCAACTGGTTCACGAACTTCGCAGCGAGCATCGGTTGAAAGCATTTATTTACCGTCATGAATTTGACTTTACCAAAGAAGTTTCCAGCAAGGCACTCGGCTGGGAAGTTGTCGAAACTCCGGATCAACGGAAATCCATCCGTCCGATTCAAATGGAGCCAGCCAGCAAATCCAAGTTTGAGGAGATTGCCGTCTTGGTCGGCGATTTCACCTCCGTTGAAGACTCTCGGGCGCAGAAAGCCCTTGAGAAAGTCAAATCCTTGCAACCGCAATCAATGTCGAACTTCGATGTTGTCGAAGCCGTTCAAAGCGAAGATCTGGCGGGTGAGCGGCTGCGAGCCTGGCGCGGATTCGCCAACCTGATGAACTCAAATTCGGAATCGGCATCACAGGGGCCGTTGCGGGCCGCGTTTCTTTTGCCCAACCCATTACTGCCCGATGAGTATTTCGAAGCTCGCAAGGTCGACCATTTTGTTTTTGGAATCAACAAAAACATTAAACACAGCTTGCTGGATAACCCGGGTATCTATTCCGTAAAAATCGCCTCTTTCGGTGGCGAGACGACACTGGATCTAAATCAGATTCAGCAAACGCAAAAAGAAGACGACTGGCGGAAGAAAAACCGAAAGGCAATTACTTCGAGCAAATTAATGGACGCAGCCAAAAAGGCGACGCTGCTCACCCGTGAACTTCGGAAAAAGGGCGTCGACGCGTACGAATTCCATGATCGACACGAAAGCTACGTCTGTGTTGGCAGCTTTGATTGGCTTTCCCAGGAAGATGCCGCCGGCGTCAAGAAGAGCAACCCCGAGATCGTCGAAACGATCATGCAATTTAAAGGATCGACGGTCGACCTGCCGGGCAAGCCAGGAGCCGTACAGACCTATCCAATCTCCGAGCGACTCTCAAAGGCCGGCATCTCGTGCGATGTGCAACCTTTGCCAGTACTGGTTCCCAAAGCACCACCGACGAATAGTATTGGCAGTCGGTTTTTGGGAAAACTTCGCTGACACGCGGAATCGAATTCAGATACAAAAGAAGGGCGGCCAAATGGTCGCCTTTCTTTTTGCATGCTCGCCCCGATGCTGACCGACCAATGTTTGGCCGGGCGAATTCAATCGGTTGGCATCCAAATCAGGGTTTGGAGAACTTGATTCGCCAAATTGTCCGGTTCGACAGTCAATCGTCGAAAAGCCATGTTTTTGCGAGTCTTTCTTCCCAATTCTCCGCTCGGCGAGACTTGGATGGCCCAAAGCTTGAATACTTCCCCGTGTTTCATCGCGGCGCTTGCGGCCTGAATTGCGTCAGGTCGGTTGCGACGGCGTCTGATTGGAAACGAAGTACCTTGGGCAAGTTATAGCAAGGCAGAAAGAGTTTAATGGAACAGAACAACCGATTTCCAACTGGAGAGTGGCACGGCTTTTATCTCGAACGACACCGCAGTCAAAGAGGCTGGATGCACCTGTATATGTCGTTCGAAAACGGCAAAATCAAAGGTGAGGGAACCGATTACGTAGGGCCATGGGTCGCTTCCGGCTGGTACGATCCCCAATCGGGCGCTTGCAATTGGACCAAGCAGTACGTCGGTCAACACACGGTAGATTACGATGGAATTTGTGGGGAAAACGGAATACAGGGCCAATGGAGGATCCTCCATCTATCTGGCAGTTTTCATATTTGGCCCAAATCCATGGGTGGATTGACCGAGCTTTATTTGCAGGAAGATCTCAGCCAACCCCACCCCTCCATCCAGCTGGGAACCGTTCCTCAGGAAGATTTTGCGTCGTTGACGTAATTCCCCTTTAAAAAGCAGTTGATTGCCTTTAAAATTCGCGATTCGAAACTTTGAACCGATATTCTGGCAATCCAATGTCCAACAAATTGAAAACCCACAAGGGGACAAAAAAGCGGTTTCGCTTAACGGCCTCGGGGAAAGTTAAACATCGTCCCTCCGGCAAATCGCATCGCAACGTGAGAATGTCCGCCAAGCGAACGCGGCTCAAGCGGGGCGGAACGTTGCTGGATCAGTGCATGGTGAAATCGATCACCAAGGCGCTTGGTAAATATAGTTACTAACGATGAAACCGAAGCAGCGGCCGTATTTTCAGTGATCTTTCTGCGAGTGTCTCTCGCGCGCTCTGGAGGGTGCCCAACGTCAAACCGATCGGTTTGAGACCTTTCTGGCGAAAACAAAAAGGCAAAAGATATGCGTACCAGTAAAGGCGCGGCTCGTACCCGAGCCAAACGAAAGCTTTTTAAACGTGCCAAAGGATACCGTGGTGGTCGTAGCAACATGCTGCGGACCGTCAAAGAAACCTTGATTCGGGCCGGAGTCTATGCGTTCCGTGACCGACGAGTCAAGAAACGTCAGTACCGACGCCTTTGGATCACCAGAATCAACGCTGCTTGCCGACAACGCGATTTGCGTTACAGCGAATTCATTCACGGCCTCCACAAAGCCAATATCGAATTGGATCGCAAGTCGCTGTCAGAGATCGCCATTTGTGATCCAGCGGGCTTTGACAAGATCGTTGAGTCGGTCAAAGAGGCTTTGGCCGCGTAATTGACAACGCATTTTGATATGTTGTTGGGAAAGATAACAAGCTGTTGTCTTTCCTTTTTTTCGTTCGATGCGAACTTTGACAACCTGTCCTGGTCAAAGTTGTTGTCCCGATCGAATCAACGTTGCCTGAGCTGTAAAAACCAATTCGCAACTCTACATTTGGAAGAATCATGTCAGCTGCCACAATGCCCATTGACCAATTCATCAAAGAACTGGATGAGCTGGTCACTGCGGCGGGCCAAGCATTTGAGGCTGCCGCTGATCCAGCTCAACTTGATGAAGCTCGCGTTGAATTCCTTGGCGCCAAAAACGGACGTTTGAAAACGGTTTCCAAAAACATGTCAGGCGTCGCCGGCCCCGACAAAAAACAGGCTGGCCAAAAGCTGAATGCGGTTAAAAAGTCAATCGAGGCCGCTTTCAAATCGGCTCAGGCACGCCTTGATGAAGGTGGCCTTCCTGACCAACGCGATCCGAAATTCGATCCCACGCTGCCAGGTGCATCGGTTCGTGTTGGGCGATTGCATCCCATCACCCAGACGATCAAAGAGATCAAGGACATCATGGGCCGACTCGGTTTTACGGCTGCCGAGGGTCCCGAGATCGAGGATGACTGGCACAATTTCGAGGCGCTGAATATCCCGCTGGCCCATCCAGCCCGCGACCCCCTGGATAATTTTTACCTGTCGGTGGCCCAAACTCAGTCAGGCCAACCAGCTTCGACTCAGAATCCAGTGCTCTTACGAAGTCAAACAAGTACCGTGCAGATCCGCGTGATGGAAAAGACCAAGCCACCCGTCCGCATCGTCTCGCTCGGTCGCGTTTACCGTCCCGATACAGCTGACTGGTCGCACTACCCGATGTTCCATCAAATCGAAGGCTTGATGGTGGATAAAGACGTCAACTTGGCAGATTTGAAAACGGTCCTGAAACTGTTCGCAACCAGCTACCTTGGCGACGAAGTTCCGATTCGGATCCGACCTTCGTTCTTCCCGTTCACCGAACCGAGCGTAGAAGCCGACTATTTCTGGGACGGCAAATGGGTCGAGTTCGGAGGAGCCGGAGTCGTCGATCCGAACGTATTGAAGTCCGTCGGGTATGACCCGGAAGAAGTCAGTGGATTCGCTTTCGGATTGGGAATCGAGCGACTGTGCATGATACGCCACAAGATCACCGACATTCGCTACCTGTTCACCAACGACGTACGCTTCCTGCGACAATTTTGATGACGCGGCAGCTAACTGGTTTGGCAACCATTCGAACAGAGCCAAAACCTAATCGAGTCGTCGGATTAACAACCATTCAGAACACGCGCAAACCCATTCACCAACCAACGAGCACTTAAAGAACATGATTGTTTCCTGGAAATGGCTTAACGACTACGTCGATCTGAACATGACTCACGACGACCTGACGGATCGTTTGACAATGTCAGGGCTGAATCATGAAGGCACGGTGCCGGTCGCCGACGACCAGGCCATCGACCTCGAAGTGACCAGCAATCGAGCCGATTGCCTGGGCCATATTGGTGTCGCCCGTGAAGTGGCCGCGCTCTATGAGATAGAACTGAAGATCCCCGACCCCCAACCCAAAACAAGTCGTCACAAAATCGAAGATCTTTGCCAGGTCGCGATCGAGTGCCCGGATTCCTGCTATCGCTATACAGCCAGGCTGATCCGTGGGGTCAAAGTTGGCCCCAGCCCGAAATGGATGCAAGACCGATTGACGACGCTGGGAATCGGCGTGGTAAACAACGTCGTCGACGCGACAAATTATGTCATGTTGGAGTGCGGACAACCACTGCACGCATTCGACTTCGGGAAAATTGCCGGCGGCAAGATCATCGTCCGTCACGCCCGTGCAGAGGAAACGATGGAGGCCATCGATCATCGGACCTATCAGCTTGACTCCGAAATGTGCCTGATCGCCGACGCCAAATCACCGGTGGCCTTGGGCGGTGTCATGGGCGGTGCTGACTCCGAAGTTTCGGAATCCACCCAGGACGTGCTTGTTGAAGCCGCCTATTTTGATCAGCTTTCGGTACGTAATACAGCACGCAAGCTCAATTTACACAGCCCATCTTCGTTTCGTTTTGAACGAGATGTCGATTCTGCCAACATCGACTGGGCCAGCCTCCGCTGCTGCGAACTGATCCTGCAAACCGCCGGCGGCGAGTTGATCGACGGTTTCATCGACGTCGGCGCTGCTCCCGAGGCGCCATCACCGATTGAACTCCGTTATCATCAATTGAAACGACTGCTGGGCATTGAGATTCCGGTTGCTTTCGTCGCGCCCACGCTCGAAGCCTTGGGCCTGACGATCGAGACTTCCGGGGCCGAATCGTTGACAGTCATCCCCCCGAGTTGGCGCAAAGACCTGACTCGCGAAGTCGATTTGATCGAAGAAATTGGGCGTGTCTACGGTTACGACAAAGTCCCCGATGATGCCGCGGTTCCCATGGCCGCATCCGTCCGTTCCCCTGCTGATCGAGTCCTTGAAAAAGTTCGCTCGGTGTTAACTGCCGCTGGATTCGACGAAGCCGTCACCGCCAGCCTGGTCCCCCAACCCTGGTCCGATTCCTTTAGTCCCTGGACTGATACGCCTCCGCTTCGGAGTAGTCAACCAATGCTGGGCGTGCTTGAGAAATCTTCTCAAAACATTGGGGCCGTCGATCTGTTGCGGCGGAGTCTCGTCCCCAGTTTGTTGGAGGTTCGACGCATCAACGAGTATCGGTCGAACGAAACGATTGAGCTGTTTGAAACCGCCAAAGTTTACCTGCCTCGAATCGACGGGACCATTCCGGATCAGCCGACCAAAATGGCGCTGGTTAGCGGTCAAGATTATTTTAAAATCAAAGGCGTCATCGAATCGTTGGTCCAGTACGTGGCTCCCGGGACTCAGATTTCAGTCAAACCTTGCCCACACACGCTATTTGATCGCGACCGATCCGGCGAAATTCTGATCAACGGCCAGACACTGGGCTGGATGGGAGAGGTCTCCAAGTCGGGAAGAAAGCAATTTGGACTTCGCTCCGACGCAACGGTCGGAGAGATCGACCTGGCGATTTTGGAAAAGCACGCCGTTCTGACGGTTACGCATGAGAATCAGAGTCCCTATCCGCCCGTCAGTCGAGATTTCAATTTTATTGTGGAGAATGCCATCCATTGGGCGGATCTGGAATCAACCGTTCGGGAAGCGGCGGGCGACTTGTTGGAAAGTGTTATCTATCGCGAGACATTTCGGGATGAAGCAAAGGATGGACCAACAAAAAAAAGACTGCTTCTTTCAGTGGTTTTGCGATCCAATGAAACGACCCTGACCGGCGAACAGGCCGAATCGGTTTGCCAAAAGATTGTTGCCGACTGCAAAAAGGATCATTCCGCGGCTTTGGTAGGTTAGAGCTTTTTCTCAATTTACTGGTCGTCGCTGCTCGTTCCGCGATCAGTACGAACTTGCCCCAACTGACCGGACCTCGATTTTCCTGATGAACCACAACGGCAAGATCATCTACTTGACCGCTGGTGCGGCCGGCATGTATTGCGGCAGCTGCATGCACGACAACGCGCTGGCCAAAGCGATGGCCCAACAAGGATGGGACATCCAACTCGTACCAACCTACACGCCGATTCGCACGGACGAAACCGATTTTAGCGTCGATCATGTGCTGTTTGGGGGACTCAACGTCTACCTCCAACAGAAAATTCCTTTCTTTCGCTACCTTCCTGCGACGCTGGATCATTTTCTTGACAACCCGCGGTTGATTCGCAGGGTCACGGCCAAGGCAATGGAAATGGATCCGAAATCGCTCGGCAAACTGACGCTCTCGATGCTTCAAGGGCGGAAAGGAAATCAGCGTAAAGAAGTACGACGAATCTGCGACTGGCTTAAGGAGCAACAGCCGGACTTGTTGATTTTCACCAACATTCTGATCGGCGGCTGCATCGAAACCATCAAACAGGAACTGAAGATCCCGGTCCTTGTCACGCTCCAGGGAGACGATGTATTTCTCGACAGCCTAGACGAACCGTTTCGCGGCAAGTGCATCGAGCAAATCAAGATCATCGCCCGTTCGGTCGACGGCTTTATCGTCCATACCGAGTTTTTTCGGGACTACATGTCTGAATATTTTGGCCTCGATCCGGCCAAGGTTCACGTCACACCGCTGGGAATCGACCTGGAGGACTTCGGCAGATTTGGTCACCCAAACCCGGAATGTAACAAAGCTGGAACCGATCGCACGATCAGCGATCGCACGATCAGCGACCGCACGATCGGGTACATGGCACGCTTGGCCCCGGAAAAAGGGCTACAGCATTTGGTGGATGCCTTCATCCATTTGAAGAACCGGCCAGGATTCGAGGATGTAAAACTTCAAGTTGCCGGCTGGCTGGGCCCGCAAAACAAGTCGTTTGCGAATGCTTTATGGCAACGGCTTGACGAGGCAGGTTTAAAAAACCATTACGAGTATCTCGGTTCGATCGACCGCGAAGAAAAACTAAACCTGCTTGCCAACATCGACGTCTTTTGCGTGCCTGCCGAATTTCTGGAACCCAAAGGCCTGTATGTCCTCGAAGCAATGGCCGCTGGTGTCCCGGTCGTCCAACCCGCTCACGGTGCGTTTCCGGAACTCGTCCAACAGTCCGGCGGCGGGGCGCTATTCGAGCCGGGCAACACCGACGAACTGGCCAACCAATTAGCTCGATTGCTGGAAGACAAACAGGCTCGGGATGAGTTGGGACAACGCGGACAATCGCACGTTTGGGAAAACCGAAACGCGCAGAAAATGGCCGAAGCAACCGGCGCGATTCTCAATGATCATCTGCGCAACAATGGTTGAAGTTGAGATTCTGTTAAGCCAGCTTCACATTGGTGCAACCAAGGCTTTCCGAATCCCCAGAGATTTTCGATCGACTTTGAAGTTTGGGTTAAGAAGGCGCAAAAAGGGTGGAATCGTCTGCGGCGATTGTTATCCTATCCCTCTAATTGGCGATCCAAATCCCGATTGCGGACACCTTCAGGGGAAGAGACCTATGAGAAGAGTCGTTTGGCTTGTTGGCTTTGTGCTGGTCATCTTTTGCATGACATCCGCTGCGTCGGCTGACATTATCTACAGCAACGACATCGCCGGAACCGGCGCAGTTCCGCATCGCCTCTGACTGCCGGACTTACCGTCGCTCCAGGCCTGACCGTTTCTCAAGGGATGACAGTCGTAGTGGTGGTCTGAGTTCTGCAGTGGCCGATGGGCAATACGCCGCCAGTGGATTCATGAGTACAATCTTCTTGCCATACGCGACCCGAATGACTATTTCACATGGACAATGACACCATCACTCTCCATGGATTTGCAAAGTATCGTTATCAAGGTTCAAGGATCTACCGGTGGCCACGCAGGCACTGTTGAGATCAAGCTTAAATGACGGCTTACCGACTTCTAACAGTTCTTTCGGAGCTAGGGGGAGGGAATCATTTTGGTCGATCAGTGCTTCGGAGAGCATGCACACGTTTGACCTTTCGACGGATTCAGATTTCCAAACCATATCTGATGGAATTGAATTTCGACTTTACGGTTGGGATGCCCAAACGAGCGAAGCAACCGGAATTTTTGCCGTCAACGAATTTCAATTCAACGGAACGGTAGCCGTTCCTGAGCCAGGTTCGCTGACCCTGATCGGTGCATCAATGGCCGTCTGCTCACTCCGTCGCCGACGTTGAATGAGCGTTGAGCTCGTTGGCCAATCGGCGATTCCGAGAACGGTTGCGAAATCCGTCTTGGCATTGAGCAACTCCGTTTACTCGGTTGCCTCCTGTTCAAACCATCGCACCCTTTGATCGAGGTTGGCTTCAACTTGCCTTCCGGAACCTATTCTCTCATATGGCTCAGATAGCCAAAACCGAAATCCTCACAGCTGACTTTCGTCGACCCGGTTGAGATACAATTGGATGAACTCGTTCACCTGGATCATGCTCAGGAGGATGCTGACGACGCAGAGTAGGATCCCCGTCCAGGCCAGCCTCTTCCGGCGCGATGTCAGCCCCCATACCCCCAGCAGAATTCCCAGCACGCCATTGATCATGCTCCAGTTGGTGATAAACGATCCGATCAGCGACCAGATCCCCAGCACCAGAGCACCGACGGCACCGCCGTTGGCCGCGATATTCTCCAGGTTGCGATCGACTTGTGGGGGAGGAATGAACTGTGGATATTTTCGGCTATCGCCGTCCGCTAGGAAATCCGGTTGAGACTCAACAATCGTCGCTTCCACCACCCCGCCCGGATCCGAAACCAGTTCCGCCTCGACCAGGTCAAATTTAACCCCCTCGAAGCCGCCGGCATCCGATGGGTTGGAATCAGGGCGAGGATTCTCCTCGGGAATATTGGCTTGCGATTCCGGCGGTGGCTTTTCTTCTGGGCTCATATCTGAACAATTAAGACCTTCTCGGCTGACTTGACAGATTCTACTTGCCGAATCGATCCACACCAACCTGCGTAACACAATCATTGGCAACATTGGGGCAAGTGTTGAATGGCTGTCATTGTGGCCACGACTCAAGGGCGGTGAAACCGAAATTTTCGTTTCGCAGCATCAGCATGCGTCGTTGGCTGCCAACCGGTTTGGCCCACCCACGGCGTGCAGGCCGCATTTAATTAAAGCAAACTTTAAAAAGAAAACCTGATGGCCGACCTGTTCACCCAAAAGCGGCTTTTCCTGTTGGATGCGATGGCGCTGATTTATCGAGCCCATTTCGCACTCATCCGCAGCCCGCGCTACACCTCGGCAGGTGCCTGCACTTCGGCAGTGTTTGGCGTGGCAAATACGGTTTTCGACATCATCAACAAACAAAAACCGACCCACATCGTCGTCGCCTTTGATACGCAAGCCCCGACATTTCGTCACGAGGAGTTTCCGGAATATAAAGCGCAACGTGACGCGCTACCGGAAGATATCGCAGCACAGTTTCCGATGGTGGAGAAACTTTTTGATGCCCTCAACATTGCCACGATTCGCAAAGACGGATTTGAGGCCGATGACCTGATCGGCACCATCGCGCAACAGGCGGCTCGACAGGGAATTGAATCCTTTAT
This sequence comes from Pirellulaceae bacterium, assembly GCA_942492215.1. GTDB lineage: Bacteria > Planctomycetota > Planctomycetia > Pirellulales > Pirellulaceae > Mariniblastus. Next base: position 536,415 of record CALODY010000005.1, on the reverse strand, counting down.
GGTGACCCCGGACAAGGATTTCACTCAGTTGGTAAACGACCATATCAATATCTACAAACCAGGCCGACAGGGCTCCGACTACGAATTGCTGGGGGTGCCCGAGGTGCTGGCGAAATGGCAAATCGAACGCATTGATCAAGTCGTCGACATTCTAGGATTGATGGGTGACGCCAGCGACAACATTCCCGGCGTACCCGGTGTCGGCGAAAAAACGGCTCAGAAACTGATTGCAAAATTCGACACGATCGAAAACCTGTTGCAACATACGGATGAACTTAAAGGCAAACAAAAAGAGCGCATCGAAGAACATGCGGACCAGGCGCGACTTTCGAAGCAACTGGTAACCATCAAAACCGACGTGCCATTGGAATTCAATATTGAGGATTTCGCCTGGGAGTCGTTTGCCGAAGACAAGCTCAAATCCCTGTTCATGGAGTTGGAGTTCGAAGGTCTGGGCAAACGGTTATTCGGGAAGTCGTTCTCCGCCGGCACCGGCCAGGGCAGGTGCATCCGTGAGAAACGCGAGAAGTGAAATCCAAGCCACACTGTTCGACGAACCGGTCGAAGAAAAAACGATTCCGATGTGCCGCATGAATATCGGACCATCACCACCAAACAAGAGCGGGCGGAATTGTTGGAGCAGCTCGCCAAACAGTCGACCATCTGTTTTGATACCGAAACGACGGGGCTGAACCCGCGAGTCGCGCTGCCGCTGGGAATCTCATTTGCGTTTGAACCGCACCAAGCGTTTTATGTGGTTTGCCCGGAAGACCGGGATCTATCTTTGGCGGTGATTGAGCAATTTCGCCCGATTTTCGAAAATCGGGAAATCGAAAAGGTTGGGCACAACCTCAAGTACGACGCAACGCTACTCCGCTGGCATGGCATTTCGCTGACCGGCAAATTGCTGGATACAATGTTGGCCCATTCCATGAAAGAGCCCGAAATGCAACACGGGCTGGACTATCTGGCGAAACTCTACCTGGGCTACAAGCCGATTCCCACAAGCGACTCTGATCGGTCCGCGCGGCGCAGACCAAAAGAACATGCGTGACGTTCCGATCGAGCATGTTGTCGGAGTACGCCTGCGAAGACGCGGACATCACACTGCAGGTTGCAAGTGTGATTCGCCCCGACATTGAGCAGCGAGGCGTGGCACAAGTCTGCTATGACGTGGAGTGCCCCTTGATTCCGGTGCTGGTTGACATGGAGTTCGAAGGAATTCGCCTGGATGCGAAGGCACTGGAAGATTACTCGCAGCAGCTGGCTGAAGAGATCGAGGACTTGCGAGAGAAAGATCTTCCCGGCGGCCGGGCATGAGTTCAACATCGATTCACCCAAACAACTGGGCGTCGTGCTGTTCGAAGAATTGCAGCTGGTCGACAAACCCAAGAAGACCGCCACCGGCCAGTACTCCACCCGCGAATCGGAATTGCTGCGGCTGGCACCCAAGCATCAAATCGTCGCGGATGTGCTGGATTATCGGAATGCCGTCAAACTGAAATCGGTCTACGTCGACCAATTGCCGGATGCGATTAATCCAGAAACCGGACGACTTCCATACGCACTACAGCCAGGCCTGGACGGCGACCGGGCGGATTCAATCCAACAACCCGAACTTGCAGACCATCCCCGTGCGAAAGGAACGCGGCCGCGAGATTCGAGCCGCCTTTATTCCTCGTAACGATGACTACCTGATTCTGGCCGCCGATTATTCGCAGATCGAACTGCGTATTATGGCCGCCCTCAGCGGAGACGAAGGGATGGTGCAGGCCTTTACCGAGGGCACTGACATTCACACGGTTACTGCCGCCAAAGTTTACAAGGTCGAGCTGGACGACGTCGATCGCGAAATGCGCGCCAAGGCCAAGATGGTGAACTTTGGGATCCTGTACGGCATCTCCGCTTTCGGATTGCAGCAGCGACTGAACATCCCCCGCAAGGAGGCCAATTTGCTGATTGACAACTACTTTGAAAAATACCCAGGCGTTCAAGCTTGGATCGACAAGACGATTGCATTTGGCAAAGAACACGGTTACGTCAAAACGCAGACCGGTCGACGTCGCTATCTGCGAGACATCAATTCGAGAAATCGAACTTTGGCCAAGGCAGCCGAACGGTTGGCGATGAACAGCCCGATTCAAGGCACCGCGGCCGACATGCTAAAACTGGCCATGATCAAAATCCATCACGCGTTGCGCGAAGGTGACTTCCAGACCAGAATGCTGTTGACCGTGCACGACGAAATCGTGTTTGACATGCATCAGCACGAGCAAGACACCGTGATGCCCCTTATCGAAAAGTGCATGAAAACAGCGCTGCCGCTTGAAGTTCCCATCGAAGTCGAAATGGGAGTCGGGCAGAATTGGCTGGAAGCCCATTGATCGGTATTGGCCGGGATCCCGATCGCTTTTTTCACACTCCGTGACCTAACGTGTCAATTCGCCAGCTTATTCTATAATGTGAGCTGGGATTCAACCTTTTACTGTCAGGGATTTGACAACCGTGACCGACAATTCCGACCATCGAATTTTTTTGGGGCTTGAGCTGCCCCCGCTGCTCTCCGCGGCCGACTGGTTTATTGAGACCTATCGCGAAGAACATGCGGGTGCTCAGCGACTGAATCTTGCCGACGTCATTGTGGTGGCTCCAACGCAACGATCGAAACAGAGATTGCTGCAGTTATTGGTCAACCGAACCGACGAAGAAAACATCCGGTTCACTCCTCCGGTTATCACGACTCTGGGCGGGTTCCCCGAGTTTCTTTATGTTGCCGAAAAATCACTCGCAACCGATCTGGCCCAACAGATCGCCTGGTCGATGGCCCTGGAAGAAACGCCCGACGACGAAATCAGGATTCTGACGGGAAGGCATGAGGTTGACGATCTTCAGGATTGGCAACCGTTAGCAGCGATGGTTTCCAAACTGCATTCCCGATTGGCGAACGATATCTGGAGCTTTAACAGTGTTGCCAGGGAAGTAAAACAGGACAAGCGGTTTCTCAAAGCCGAAGCGGATCGTTGGGATGTCCTGAACGCCATCCAGAAACGCTATTATTCGATCCTCTACCAGGTCGATTTATGGGATCGGCAGGCGGCGAGGAACTATGCGGCGGCCGGCTTACTGAAGGCGGATCCGCCCGAAATTCGATGTTCGACCGACAAACAGATCGTGATGTTGTGTACCGCCGACTTGAATCGCTCAATTTCGGAAATGCTGCGACAGATCATCACCACAAATTCGGCGCAAGTCAAAATCCTGGTGGCGGCGCCCCAATCGCTGCAGCACCGCTTCGATCAATATGGCAGCCTGATCACAGATCAATGGCTGGATGTGAAAATCGAGATTCCCAACCAGCAAATTATGATTGTCGATCAACCTGCCGACCAGGCGAACGCGGCAGCATTTTATCTGAGCAGTCTCGAGGGCGACTTTGCCACCGATGAAATCACCATTGGAATCCCCGACGAGAACCTTGTGCCGCAATTGGAGAGGAGCCTTCACGCCATTGAGCTGCAACCTCGCAATCTCGCTGGCAAGCGACTGGACGAAACGGGCCCGGTCCGACTGATGGTGGCTTGCCGCGAGTACTTACACAATTCCACCTACGAGACGTTGGCTTCCTTGGTCCGGCATCCGGATATGTTTCGCTGGTTGTCAGAGAAAGTTGAGTCGACTTCCTGGCTGAACGATTTGGCAGAGTTTCAGCGTACAAATTTGGCGGAAACGATCGGCGTCGGTGCAAAATCCCCATTCGGAAATCCCGCCAAAATCAAAAGTGATTTTGATGCGAAGGATGAAAGTTCGAAAAAACGAGCGTGTCGAACGGCGATATCAGTCGAAAAACTTGAACTCCGTTCACAAGCATCTCTCGAATCTTTTGAGTCCCCTCGACCAGGACGAACAACCGATTGCGAACTGGACTCAACCCTGGAGCGAGATTCTCATTCAGGTGTTTGGTGATCGCCGATTAAACAAGAAAGATCCGACGGACCTGCAGGTCATCCGGGCCTGCGATGCCATTTATACGGCACTTGGTGACCAGCGACAGGTTCCCGAAAAATTTGGCACGGTCACGTCTGCGATTCAGGCTCTTGATTGGGCATTGGAGGCGGCCTCGGACTCGCGTGTCGTCCTGCCCCCGACGCCGGATGCGATTGAGTTGGCCGGCTGGCTGGACCTGGCATTGGACGATGCCCCGGTGCTGGCGGTGACCGGGATGAACGACGAGAACGTACCTACTTCTGAGATCGGTCACCAGTTTCTGCCCAACGAACTCTGCAAACAACTTGGCATTCTCGACAACGACCGTCGCTTTGCTCGCGACTGTTATGCTCTGACCGTGATCACCTCAGTTCGAAATCACTTGCGATTAATCGCCGGAAGACGAGATGACCAGGGAGAGCCACTGAAGCCCAGTCGATTGCTGTTCGCTGACAATAAACAAACGGCGGCTCACCGCGCCAAAGCGTTTTTCAGCTATGGCGGAAAACCCGATTCAAGATTCTGGCTGGCAGATGAATCCCGATCCCAGGCGGTTCAGCAATTTGGAATCCCGGAACCAATTAACCCGTCGTCGATTAACCGGATTTCTGTCACCAAGTTTCGCGAGTACATCAAATGTCCTTACCGGTTCTATTTGCAGCACGTATTGCGACTGGAAGCGGTGGTCGACGATTGGCGGGAACTTGACGGCGGTCGATTCGGCGATTTAACGCACAACGTCATGGAGTCTTTTGGCCTTTCCGATTGTCGGGAATCAACCGACCCGCAACAGATTTATGACTTTCTGAATAGCCAGTTGGAGCAGTTTGCCGGCGAACTTTACGGCGGCTCCCGTTTGCCGGCAGTGCGAATTCAGATCGAGCAACTACGATTGCGTCTGGACCGGTTTTCATCCGAACAGGCCCAGCGCCGAAAAGCAGGGTGGAGGATCGTCTCGACCGAAGAATTGCTCGAACACGATTTTGACGTTGATGGAGAACCGTTTCGAATTCGCGGCAAGATTGATCGGGTCGACCAACATGAACATACCGGGCAGGTAGCGGTTTGGGATTACAAATCGTCTGACAAAGGAGATCCACCGGACGTCGTTCACTACGCCAAACGCAAGAAACAATGGAAGGATCTGCAGTTGCCTCTTTATCGGCACCTGGTCAAAGAAGTCAGTGCCGTCGCGGGGGCAGATTTTTCAGACGTATTGATGGGTTACATCTTGCTGCCGAAAAAACTGGACGATATCGGTTTCTACGAAGCCCCTTGGACGGCCGATCAGTTGGGTTCAGCGGACGAAACCGCTCGGCAAATCATGCGAAAACTGCGGCAGGCCGAATTTTGGCCGCCCAATCCCAACCCGCCGCAATATGCGGAAGAAGTGGCCGCAATCTGCCAGGATAACGTCTTTGAAAAATTCGAGGTTGCGCCTCAACCGGAGGAGGCAGCGCCATGGTAGGTGACACCGCAAAACGAGAATTGATGGGCGAATTTCCCAACCAGGTGATCCGCGCATCGGCGGGGACCGGCAAAACGTTTTCGCTTTCAAATCGGTACCTCAAACTGCTGGCCTCAGGTGCCGAATGCCAAACGATCCTCGCCACAACGTTTACGCGCAAGGGTGCCGGAGAGATCCTCGACCGAATCGTGGGACGCCTGTCCGATGCGGCGCTCGATGCCGACGCAGCAAAAAAATTGGCCAAGGAGTTGGAATGGAATCTGGATCAGGATCGAGCCGCCGAGATCTTGCATGAGTTGCTGCAGAACCTGCATCGGTTGGAGATCAGCACACTCGACAGTTTCTTTAACCGGGTCGCCAAGGCGTTTAGCCTGGAACTGGGTCTGCCGCCGACGTGGGATATCGTCGAAGAGCTCCAAATGGATCGGCTTTATGATCAAGCCATCCAGGCCGTTTTGCGTCGCGATGCCGTTCTCGACCTGTTGCATATGTTGTCCAAGGGACAGGCAGCGCGCCGTGTCGCTTCCATGATCCGGGAGACCGTCGAAAATGCCTATACGATTTTCCGCGAGTCGGGACCCGAACCGTGGGATCAGCTTTCGATGACAGGCAAATTCCTGCCGGCGGACAAATTGGAATTGCTCGTCAACCAGATCGCGAACCTTGAGCCGGAGAAAAAAAGCCTGCGGAAACACTGGGAAGAAGTCAAACGATTTGCGATGTCGGATGATTGGGCCGCTTTTGCGTCCACCAGGTCCTTTCAAAATTTGCTCGATGGCAACCCGAAATACGGCAACACAAAACTGACCGAAGACATCCTCGAAATCTACCGGCAGGCGTTACCGCACTGCACGGCGTTCGTGGAAAAACGCCTGATCGAGCAAAACCTTTCGACGCGGGACCTGCTGGGCGCGTTTGGAAATCTCCTGGAAGAGGCCAAAAGCGAGACGGGTCATCTTCGATTTGATGACGTTACCGCTCGGCTACAGGAATTCGTCTCGATGTGGGACACAGAACGTTTTTCATTTCGATTGGATCATCAGATTCAACATTTGCTGTTGGACGAATTCCAGGATACTTCGCTGGCGCAATGGAATGTCATTCGACCGTTTGCCCAGAAGGTTACCGAGTCATCGGAGTCGCTGCGTTCGTTCTTTTGCGTCGGAGACATGAAACAGGCGATTTTTGGCTGGCGAGGTGGCGTTGCTGAGATCTTTGACCTGGTCGATAGGCAATTGCCAAACCTCGACGTTACCCAAACACTGACCAAGAGCTATCGAAGTGCGCCACCGGTTATCGATATGGTCAACAACATTTTCATGAACGTCGACCGCTATCAATGCAAAGACAATGTAGTTGCCGAAGCGATCCGAAAATGGTCGACCTGGTTTTCACCACACTCGACTGAAAGGACGGAACTCAAGGGATACGTTTCCATCGAGATGGCAAAAGAATGCGACCAATCGGTGAAAGGTATCGAGTGGAGTAAGGATTCGGAACGCAACACGAATGTGACCCTGCAAACGGTGCAACGCGTCAAGGAACTGACGCAGACGCTGCCACCGGACCGCACCATTGGCGTGATCGTGCGAACGAACAACGAAGTTGGAGAGTTGATTTTCCGATTCCAACAGGCAGGCATTCGGGCCAGCGAAGAAGGCGGGAATCCACTCACTGATTCGGCCGCGGTCGAACTCGTGCTCTCGGCGATCCGCCTGGCCGATTTTCCAGGTGACGGAGTGGCCCGATTCCATCTCTCCCACAGTCCACTTGCCGATTCATTCGGTTTGAAGCCGGAGAGCGAACTGAATCAAAACGAAAATCAAAAAGCTGCGATCAAAACAGCTGCGCAACGACGCAGCGAGTTGGTGGATCGCGGCTATGGTCCAACGGTCGAGAAACTGGCAAAACAGTTGACGGCCCATTGCACAAGGCGGGAGCTTTTGCGGCTGCAGCAACTGGTCCAAATCGCGTACGCCAGTCCAACGGATAACGGACAGTGGCAGTTGCGACCCAGCCAGTTTGTTCAGTACGTGCGAAACGAGGTGAAAGTCAGCGACCAGAGCTCGGCCAGCGTCCGCGTGATGACGATTCACAAGGCCAAGGGACTCGAATTCGATGTCGTGGTGTTCCCCATCCCCTTGTCCAGCCAAGGCTGGGCAGGTTTGACACCGAATGTTGTCGTGGGTCGCGAAAATCCAACCGCACCGATCAACGTCGCCACGCGTTATGCCAACAAACACGTTCGCCGTTTGTTGCCCCCAAAGTTCCAGGCAATCTTTGAAGAAGACCGGCAACGCAACGTTCGCGAATCGATGTGCGTGCTATATGTCGCATTGACGCGAGCCGCGCATGCCACGCACGTGATTGTTTCTCACGGAGCGAAAGTCGACCATCAATCTGCGGCGGGGATCCTGATGGCGACGCTGTGCCCCAACGAAGAGCGACGCCAAGGTCTGCTTTATGAACATGGCGATCCGGTTTGGTTCCAGTCAGCCCAACCCGACCAAGCCGATCCCGATCCGCATCAGCTAGCGCAGTTCTATTTGCCGGAGGATGCGAAACTGCGGAAGGGCAATCTTTCATTCGACGTCCGCTCGGGACGAGGAATGCCACGCACCCTCCCTTCAATGCTGGAAGGCGGCGACGAACTGGTTCTGGGAAGTATTTTCAAATCCGATGAACATCAACAAGCCATGTCGCGGGGGACGTTGCTGCATGGCTGCTTCGAGCTGGTCCAATGGCTGGACCGCACCGTTCCAACCCGGCAACAGCTGTTGGAACATCTCAAAACGATAGATCCGACAGCCGAATGGGAAACCATCATCGATTCATTTTACGAGATGATTGAACACGAAAATGTGAAACGATTGTTGACGATGGAATCCTATCAAGAAACGTATTTGATGCATTTCCCCGAAACGTCGCAGATCATGATCGAGGCCAATCGGTTGGAAGTCGAAAACGAAAGACGATTTGCGGTCCAGCTTGAAGCGGGATTGATGCAAGGCGTGATCGATCGGTTGGTTTTGGTTTACGAAGGTGACCGGTTGGTCGCGGCCGACGTGATCGATTTCAAAACGGATACAGTCGCGGCCTCGGAGACGAAACAGCGGGTAGAATACTACAAACCGCAACTGTCGGCCTATCGTGAGGCGGCCAGCCAGTTTTTGCAGCTTCCCATTGAAAAAGTCTCCTCGCGATTATTGTTCGTCGAGTCCGGACATTTGGAAAACCTGCATCTGCTCGAAAACTCGTTCTCGCCGGACCAGGCAAAAGGACTTCCTGCCCCCAAACGAAAAACGCATCAGACCAAATCAACCGAAGTTCCACAGCAATCTTCGCGCGTCCCAAAGAGGAAACTCCGCAGTCGTCAGCAAAAAACCCTTTGGCCGGAAGATTGATGCCTTTCACCGAGAAAGTCGTCGCACACGGGTGCTCCCCAGCGAATACGGATACGGGTCGCAGTATTGGGATGCGCGAAAGCTCTCTCTGAATTGTTAGCAAGCAGCGAGTTGGGATTCGCTGTGAAATCGCGAGATGGTTCTTCCCACGGGTTTTTGCGATCCCGCCCACGGCTCGCTACTTGTCGCCGCGAAGACTCAGGATTTTTTGACGCAGCCGATTGGCTTCCTGTTCGGTCAGTTGCTTTTGCTGCTTCGCCTCGTCGACGAGCTGCTGTGCTTCCAGCAGTTTTTGATGGGCCGCGTCGACAACCGACTGATGCTCTTGAACGACCTGCTCGGTGTCGGTTAATTGGCTATTCAACTCCTTCAACTGCTGGATGAAATCGAGATTGCTTTGCCATTTCCCGATCAGAGTTTGCGCGTTTGCCAATTCCTGTTTGGCGGCGTCCGCCAAACGCGTTTCCTCGTCAACTTGGTCCGCCAACGAGGATATTTCAGATTCCAATTGAGTTACCTGGCTCGTCAGATCCTGAACCTGATCGCGATCCGTGTTGATCACGACACCCAACTGTTCCATCTTCGACTTCGTGGAGACCTCTTCCTCAACTGTTTTGGCGACCAGGCCTTTCAACTCCTCAATCCGGGAGATGACTTTCTCCTGTTTTGATTTCAGTTGCGCCACGGTCTGCTGCAAATCGACATCGGCGGGCAGTGCGTTGGCGGCAGCGACCGCCTTGGCGTAGGTCTCCTCGATCAGGGGTTTGGCCAGCTTTGTCTGTTCCAGTTCCGTCCGCCATTGAGCCTGTTGGGTTGTCGTGGACTCATACTGCTTGTTCGCTGCGGCCAATTCTTGAGTCGATTCATCGAGTCGTTGCTGTTTTTCAGAGAGCATCTGCTTGGTTGCGTCGAGGGCAGCGGTTACCTCGCTCATTTTTCCTTGCGACTCCTGTAGCTGAAGGTCCAACGGCTGGTGCTTCTCGGTTGCGACGGCCAATCTTTCTCGAGCCTCAGCAAGCCGTTCTTCCAACGTTGGAGGATTGGCGACCAGGTTGCCAACGTGCGATCCGTCGGAACCATTCCACACCCGAATCTCTCCGGTCCAATCCGAGCATAAAACGCGATTGGTCTCGTCGCAAAAAGAAACCGCCATTGACACGTCGGAGAGACCAGCGAATTGGCGGATCATCTTGCCCTGCTGATCCCAGGTCTTGGCGAGTTTGTCGCGACCGCAGGTCGCAATGTTCCCGTCCCGCAGGAATTCAATTGCCGTGGCACCCCCGCTGTGAGCACCCCACGTTTTCACCTGGCGTCCCTTTTTCATCTCCCAGGTTCGAACGGTGGTGTCTTCACTTGCGGACGCGAGAATCCTGCTGTCGGAACGCCAACTGAGGCCAGCGATTGACTTGGCGTGGCCTTTGAGCATAAAGATTTCGCTGCCGGTTTCCGGGTCCCACACATGGAGTCCGCCGTTCCGATCTCCCGTGGCAAGGTATTTTCCGTCCGGGCTAAATTCGATGGCCGTTACCCAATCGGTATGTTTCTTCAATTCGAAAAGCAACGAGCCGTCGGATGTTGAAAAGATTTTGACCAGTTTTTGAGGTCCCCCCAGTGCCACCCACTCATGGTTGGAACTGATGTCGGACGCCAAAACGGTATCCAGCTCATCTCCGATTGTCGCTATTCGATCACCGGTTTTGACGTCCCACAAAATCGTTCTGCCGGCCATTCCGTCCTTGCCGCCGCCGGCGAGCAACAGGCTTCCATTGCGACTGAACCTCAAGGAATGAGCCAATCCTTCGCCCATCGGCAACACACCCAGTAGTTCCAGCGACTGCGTATCGTACAGCAGGACCTGTTTCGGAGCGGCAACCGCTGCCAAGGGTGCCCAGGGACTCGTTGCCATAGCTGTCGCAGAAGGCCGGGCGGGCCGAATTACCGGTTCCAACGGCATCCGCAATGGCACGGCAACTGTTTCCGGTCGCGTCGTGACCGCCTCGGCCAACGCAAAATCCATTTTGGGTTTTGCTTTAAGAGGCTGACTGCCCGCATTTTCCAGCGCACCTTGGTTGATCCAATCGGCGAGTTTCTTGATCTCGGCTTCAGGGATTTTGGTTCCGCTGGGCGGCATCTCCGGAGAATCTTCGTGGGTGATGAGTTTGTAAAGGTAACTCTCTGCGGTCGACCCGGGAGAAATCACCTCCCCACTACCTCCGCCGACCATTAGGTTTGTATAGTTCGTGACGTCCAGGTCGCCTTCTTTTCGGTTGCTGCTGTGACAAGAGGAGCAGCGCTGCTGAAGAATCGGTTTCGCGTGTTCGTCATAGGTAATTTTCGGTGCGGGTTTCGTTTCCTGGGCAACGCAAAATCCAGTGGGCGTTAGAACTGCCAGGAGCCCGGCGGCGATCATGGCGATGGAGATTCGAATCTTTTTCACGGCCGTATTCATCATGACTTCAACCAGAACATGTTGCGATTCAGGGACCAAGCTAGCAAACGATTCGCACACAAACGAACCTTTCGACGTTGCGGCGCTAATGATTAAAAACGAATTCGCGTGAATTCAAAATTGCCCAAAACACATCTTCTAATACCTGTTGTTTGTTCTCGTTTAACGCGATTTCAGCCAGCAGGTTTTGTCGCTCGGTTTCGGTTGGCTTTCGCGCCAGGCAACGAAAATAAAGCTCATCGAGGATTTCATCATGAGACTTGCCTTCGCCCAGCAACCGCTCAACCAATTTGCCCTGCATGATTTTGTTGTGCACGGTTTCGCCGTTGAGCAAATGCAGCGCCTGCGAAAGATTGGGATCCATTTTTACCTCGCAGGAGCAAACCGTTTCCCGTTTTGCCCGCCCAAACGTCGTCAAGAAGTAGTTCGACGTGTTGCCGTCGGCGATTTGAACCGCCCGGGCTCCGACCGGCAGTCCAGGAAACTTGTTTTGGGTTTCCGTTATTTGACTGATCACATCCAGGAGAACTTCTGCACGTATTCGTCGCAGTTTCGCATGCGAGAAATTCGTTTCATCCGACTGGTTGGTGTCATTGGTTGTCGTGCTCAGTTGATAAGTGCGAGAATTGCAGATGTCGCGGACCAGTTTCTTGAAGTCGTAGTTGTACTCGGTGAATTTTTGGCCAAGCGTATCGAGCAACTGTGGATTGACGGGCGGATTACTAACACGCACATCGTCGACTTCGTCGACGATGCCTCGCCCAAAGAAATGGGCCCAAACGATATTGGCCAGGTTTTTGGCGAAGTAAGGGTTTTCCGGTGACGCAATCCACTCTCCCAGGACTTCGCGGCGGTCTTTTCCTTTTGTATCGGGCTCGATTCCACCGAGGAATTTCGGTTTGACGGGCTTCTTGGTCACAATGTGCTGAGTTTCGCCGCCGCCGCGATTGAACACAATCGTCTCGCGGGGGTCTTCGCCCCGTTTTCGCGCGACCTGAGCAAAGAAGGCTGCAAACCCGTAATAGTCGTCCATCGTCCAGCGGTCGAACGGATGATTGTGGCATTGCGTGCACTGAATCCTCATCCCGAGAAAAACCTGGGCGACGTTCTCCGCAATCTTCAAGTTGTTTTGTTCGTTTTGATAAAAATTGGTGGCTGGCTCGGTAAACGTCCCGCCTTGGGCGCTGAGCAGTTCTTTCACCATGACGTTGACGGGAACATCGTTCGCGATTCGGCTCTTCAGCCAATCGTAATACAGCAGCGTCGCTTTGTAGCTGACCTGTTGGGACGATCGGACTTGCAGCAACTCCGACCATTTCATCACCCACAATTCCACAAACTCTTTTTTCTCCAACAGCTCGTCAATGAGCCGCGAACGTTTGTCGGCGTCTGCGTCCGCCAGAAATGCCTGGATCGTCGCGGCATCGGGCACGATTCCACAAATGTCAATGGAAGCCCGGCGAATGAATTCCGCGTCGCTGCAAATCTCCGAAGGCTGGATTCGGAGCTTCTTCAGTTTTTCATGAACCAGTTCGTCGACGTAATTTTGCTCGGCAACCTCTTGCCACTCAAAATCAAGATCTTGGGGCAACACGATGAAATCCGCACCAACCGTATGCGTGTCAAAGCGGCACATGACGTAGGCTTCGCCACGGTTCTTGGCCGTGACCAATCCATCCTGGGAGACGGTCGCCGAGTTGTCGTTGTTGGTCGAAAAATATGCCAGCGACGTGACGTCGCGATTGGTGCCATCGGAATAGTTGGCCCGCACCGTCATCTGCTGAACGGCGTCAGGGCCATTCAAAACGGCCGACGAGGGATAAAGCTCAATCCCGGTCACGCTGGGCACCGGGCCCGTGTCAAAGACCGCACCATTTTCCAACCAACTCATCAGCGTGTCGTAGTATCGAGAGCCTGGTTCAAACAGGCTGCCGCCGCTGTGGGGGACGCTGCCGGTCGCCTTGGTGATTAACAAACATTCCTGCGGAACGGAAAGATTGATGCGGCGTCCCAACATCTCCCGCGTCAACCGATGGTAATCACCCTGCGGGTCAAAACCGTAGAGCGACAATCGAAAACCATCTTTACCACGGGCTGCACCGTGACAGCTGCCGGCATTACAGCCAGCTTTGGAAAACACCGGCATGACGTCGTTCTTGAAACTGATCGGCGGATTTTGCTGGGCGTTCGTGACCTTGACGGGCAGATCGACAGTGAGTCCTTCCACCGAAACCGTGACCGTTGTTTCGCCGTCACTGGCTGGCTCCAACGATCGGCCATCACGATAAAGTAATTCGGCTTGCTGGATTTGCAATTGAATCAGGTTGGAAACGTCGCGTGTAATACCGTTGGAATAGACAAGTTGTGCGACAATAGTTTGCGAATCGCGGTGAGTATTGAGCTCGACGGAAGAAGGAAAAACCAACAGCTTTTCCACGGAAACGTCGGGGGCCTGTTCCGGTGGTTGACTGCTTTGCTCACTCTCAACATCCACGGCTGCTGCAATTTCGGAAGTCGTCACAGCGTCTTTCGCCGTTGACTCGTCATCGGCACGTAAATTGGTCCAGGCAAAACCGACCACCAAAAAAATGGCCGACAAAAAGCGAACGAGAACGGATTGGTTAATAGCCATGTTTCGATCTTGGGTTTTCAGTCACGTCCTGCAAAGCTGCAGCGGAGTCTAGCTGGCTGGTTTCGTGGATGTTTTCTTTTTTGGTGGTCGCGGTTTATTGATTTGCAGTACGGCATTGCCGGCTCGCCCCACAATGGTCTCACCGTTTTTGACAACCGTTACTTGGCAGAATAGAGCACCATGTTTTCCCACGGGGCTCTTGTCGGATGTCTGCACGTCGAAGGTCAATTCGGTGGAATCCTTAGTGAACTTCAAAGGTGTCGAGATGTTGATGTTCGGGGGGATGCCTAGAATTTCAGCGGTAGCTTCTCCTTCAAATGGAGCGAGGTGTTCCAGTTTGCAGTAGAGTTTTGTCGATTGGCCAATTTCGCACGAAGCACGTTCAAATTCCATTTTGACAAACGGATCGGCGATTTCGAGTTCCGCCATTTGCGTTGAGGTCCACGCCGGACCATTGACATTGGAGCCCCCAATCACATACATCGGCCATTTTCCAATTTGGGCTTTGTCGTTGGCATTGAGGGGATAGATCGCCTCTGATTTCCCCTTGGGCATGACGATCTGATAAGTCGTACCCACACCCGGAGAACGAAACGGGAACTGCAAATTGATCTGCTCGTCAAATCCTTCATTGCGGTGGGCGATGACTTTCAGATTAATCGAACCGTTGCGAACCAGGGGCACTTTGGGCTGAACCAGTTCCAGCTTGAACGGCAGCGGATCAATGACGGCGATCGCAAGTCGATCCACGGTGCAGGAGTAATAAAGCGAGTTATTGGGTTGTCCCAAGACAAAATCGGCTCGATTCCGGAAGCTCCCCGAAATGTCTTTGGCGGGGTCCACGTGTCGCCCCCGGAAATCAACCAACTGTCCTCCGATCTCTGCATCCGCGGAAGCTTCAAAGACCGCCGGCATCAAATTCAAATTGGATTTCATCGGCGGCGCTGTCAGCGTTACACCCGAGGGCAGATTGTCGTCAAACAACTCGATCTCACCGCCGAAATCCTTTCGACTTGCGCTGACCAACACAGCAAACCGACTGCCTTGGGGTACGGCGATCGTCTGACGCTGCTGAGAGTAACGATCGATGCGATTGATTCCCAATGTGAGTTCCGGATGGGCCGCGGCAATTTCAATGCGGTAAATGAAATCCGGCTGTCCACGTCCAAGGTGATCCCGCACGCGCAGAAAATAGTCGCCTTCGGCCGGGGCCTGAAATCGAATGTAGCTGTCCGCTTTTACGGAGTCGTCATTTCCGACAACGGACTTTTTGCTCGCGGTATAGACGTTGAGCACAGGATCGAGTCCCGAACCAACTCGACGAGCGTAACAAGTTATGTGCCACACCTGGCCTTGTTTGGAATGGAATTTAAAAAAATCCGCATCGCCTTCCGTTTCAATAATCCCATTGATTGCCTTGGGCAGTTGCATCGCTGGCGTGTCCACCCAACTGTTATTGGGCTCCGACTCCATGACGTTTTCGAGCGGCGAGATCCGGAACGGAAGCGAAGACGGCGTGATGCCATATTCGTCGGAAAAAAAGAGTCCACCTCGGAATCCTTCCTCGGCCGGCAGATCGACTTCCCGGGTGACGGAACGAATAGCCCCGCCCTCTTCCCGAATACTATCGATAAACTGTAACGAGACTTTCTCTCCAGCTTTTCCGCCGGCGGGATAAACGGCCAGTGGACGCGGGAATTGCCCAACGTGTAATCGATACCTGCAGTTCGGATCACCCTGGAACGATGACTCTCGCACCGTCACGAAGTACTCACCATCTTCAGGGAGCAAGACCGAAAAATAGCTATCCTGTTTTGTTAAAGGAGTGTCGTCGGAGATTGCAACTTCAAAACGATCTTTGTCCAACAACGCAATGGCTGGATCAAACATATACCCCAACCGGACCGCTTCAACCTCAACCGACAACCTTTGCCCCTGTTTGCCCTCGATGCGGAAGTAGTCGATGTCTTCGCGTGAAACGAATCCGTTGACGGTTACATTCATTTCGATTGGCTGAGCTTCATCGATCGAGCTATTGGGTTCCGTCTCATTTACTTCGGGGAGCGCGCCAACATAAAAGGATCGAAAATCAGAAATCCCGTCCCGCGTCCGGACTTGGACGACATGTTCTCCCAGCCGGCAATCGGGATCAATTTTGACTCTCACATCAATGTTATTGGCGTCGACCGGTTCGATCGCGGTGACGGTCACGCCGGCATCGTAGACAAACACTTCTTCCGCTGCCGCCAGCCGCTGGCCTGAAAATCGCAGCGTTGATTCAGTGCCACGCTGAACGCCGCGGGGCAGAATCAGGTTGAGCCGGGGACTCGATTTGACCGCCGCGTGACAGGAAGACGAACCGAAATGGCACTCAGTACCAAGACCGGCAACGGACACCGCGGCGATCATTGCCGTCAGCAATCCGCGGATCAAAATGCGTTTCATCGGAAACCTGTCAGTGCGAATCATTAGGGAAGTGGTACCGAATTCGACAACTCAAGCCAAAAGCTCGTGTCGAACTTTTCCGCCATCTACGATTTCTATGGGACGGGCGCCGGGAGCCATCAGTTCTTTGTCTGCGGTGATCCCGAGACATTTGTAGATCGTCGTCGCCCAATCCTCGACGGTCAGGGCATTTTCTTCAGGCTCGCTGGCCGTAGCATTGGAGCTGCCGTAGACCTGGCCGGGTTTGACTCCACCGCCAGCCATCAACGTACTGAAAACTTTTGGCCAGTGGTCGCGACCCGAAGTGCCATTGATTTTGGGTGTCCGCCCGAATTCAGACGTCACGCAAACGAGCGTGGTTTCCAGCAGACCCCGTTGATCCAGATCGCGGATCAACGCCGCGAATGCTTTGTCAAGTGCGGGGACCTGTCGCTTCATGTTTCGATCAATATTGTCATGGTGATCCCAGCCCCCATACGTCATGGTGACAAATCGTACGCCAGCTTCGACCAGCCGTCGCGCTAACAACATCCGGGCTCCCGCCGTGTTTCGGCCGTAAGCGTCGCGAAGTTTGGGATCCTCTTTTTCAATATCAAACGCCAGTCTCGCTTTTTCGGAACTGATCAGGCTATACGCCCGATCGTAAAATGTGTCGACCGAATCAAGCGCATCGGATTTTTCTCTCGCGGTGAAATGCTGATTGACCACATCCAGCAGTTTTCGACGGCGATCAAAGCGCCCGACGTCAACACCTCCCGGCAATTGCAGGTCCCGGACGCGAAAACCTTTTTGCGCGGGGTCGGCCCCGAGACTGAATCCGGCAAAGGACGAACTGAGATAACCAGTTCCCGCATAGGGATTCGGCTGGTTCGGAATCAGGACATAGGGTGGCAAATTATTGCGCGGACCGAATTCATGCGAAACGACGCTGCCCATACTGGGATAGGAAAGGGCAGGGCTGGGCCGATAGCCCGTAAACATATTATGCGTTCCGCGCTCGTGAGCCGCCTCACCATGGGTCATGGATCGAATGATGGTCAGTTTGTCAGCCACTTGCGCCGTGTTGGTAAACAACCGGTTGAACCGCACTCCGCTCAAGTTCGTGGCAATGCTCTTCATCGGTCCCCGGTATTCCAGCGGGGCGTATGGCTTGGGGTCAAACGACTCCTGCTGGGCCATGCCGCCTGGAAGAAAGATGAAAATCACCGATTTGGCGGAGCCTTCCTTGCTCTCGTAGTGCTTCTGATCTGCTTGGGCTTTTTTCAGGCGGAAAAAGTCCGTGAGTGTCAGACCGATTCCACCGACCGCCCCCACCGTCAATAGATTGCGGCGACTCAGTAAATGATCTCGGCACTTCATCAGAAACTCCCCTTTGTTAGGCGCAAGGTTCGATTTGGCTCTTTGGCTTGGATCTCAAATCACGGTTTGCAAATGCGAAGCCAATCAGAATCATGAACTGAGGATCCCTCGGAGAGCTTTGGCCTCACCAAGAGACATGCGGATCCAAACCGGCTTGCGGATCCAAACCGATCTCCATTTGGCGAGAACGACCCGGATTTATCAAGTATCCATGATGATTTGGGCTCTCATAATAATGAACCGATCCGTCACGAATCGGGGATCTCCGGCGATACAAACCGGTCATAAATCGGGCAGGCTTAAGGACTTAGGCAGCCTCGGGCGAAAATTGCGATTAATATTGAAAAAAACACGTTCTTGGTGGAGGAAAACCCATCCTGTTCTTGATACCATTTTGACTATCCCGGCCTATCCGGTAAGGGACTTTAGGCAACTTGATGCGACAACGACCGGATAGGCTCTTTTCTCTTCTGCCTCTTCATCTGATCCCGCTCCGCAAACACGGCAGCGTTCAGCAGCTCCAACGAGTTCCGTAATAGGTGTTAAGGAATAACGATTACCTCGACTGCGCAAAGCTTGCTGGTACGCAAACGAAAGTCGGTCGTGACGACGATGCCGGGTCGGCAATCTGGATGCAAGGTGACAGTTTTTAGAATTTTCGGAATTACTGATTGACGATAGAGGCAAGGGAATGTCTTCCTTTTTCCGATTTCGGTGATTTATGAGCTACCTCAAGTCCATCGTCGTGTTGTGTTTCATATTCGCTTTCGCACACCAGGGCCTAGCCCAGATTACGGATCATTCGATAGCCCGGCCTCCATTAGAAATCGCCGCCAGCGATGTTTATTACCAGGCAGCCAACAACCAATCGGGAAAGGAAACGGAACTCAACGATCTGATTGGTAATTGGCCCCGCAGATCGATCCAGGAGGCCCGCATCGATATTCGAGAGGAACAACCGATTGCACCCAAAGACCGGTCATTCGAACTGGCCAGCAGTGCCCCGCAGAGCGACTGGACTCAGTTCTACGCCCCGCCCAAGGTTTTCGCGTGGGCGGCTCCCAACATTCGTTACCGGCCGCTGTACTTCGAAGATGTGGCCTTGGAACGTTATGGACAGACCTGTGGGCCTCACCGGCAACCTTGGAAATCAAGTTTCCATTTCTTCAACTCCCTCGTTTTGTCGCCTTTGAAAGTCGTTCACGACCCTCCTTTCTCGTGTGATTACCCGTTGGGCTTTTGCCGACCCGGCGATTGTGTTCCGACAACACGGCAGTTGCAAATTCTGGGGCATTCCAATCACTGATTGCCGCGTGACCGCGAGGCAATCACAACCAGTTCAACCGACCGCCAAGCTAAACGACATTCGATTGCGTTTCGCGGATCAAACTCTCATCGGCCTTTAGATAGCGTTACAAACGTTGCTCGTTTGCGCGTGGTTTCTCGGAGGCATCTTGCTTTCAGATTGTGAGAAGCGCCGTTTTCAAAACCAGTCTTGACAGTTTGTAGGCCCGCCCTTCGGCGGAAGAACCAGCGTGCGTAGCTACATCCGGTGCTATGTATGGGGTGTTGAAATGGTTTCGAATTAGCCAGCGGCACTTTATATGATCCGCAAGGCGCTAGCTGCGGGTATTGCTGGGGCACCGGCGGCTAGCGCATTGCCGCTCACTTCCCATTAAAAAACCAATTCAAGAATGTAAATCTGGCGCTGTCCAGCTAAGGTCTGCGGATCTAGTCGCCGCACGTATCGCGGCAGAGCAGTTTTGAGTTCAGGCTTGGCATTCAATTTTCGGCATTAGACGCCTCGCATTAAACCTTGACGATCATTCGGTTTCTCCCGCCTTAGTCGAGAAGTTCTATTTTGCGAGATGGCCGGGTTCAAGCTATTGCGATGATCGTTTCGAAATTCGGTTCCGATGATAGTGATAAATGGGGTTTCCAAGGTTCTTGGGGATATCCAGATCCTGTTCATTTTGCATACGGGCAAACCATGAGACGCGTAAACCATCACGACGAAACCCAGTTGAGCATCTCGGTGATGATGCGATTTTCGGTGTTGTTTTTGGCAGCATTGATTTCCACCTGGTTTGCTGGCTGCAGTCATCGCAAAGCCAACACGGCCAAGTTTGCCTACGACCCAAGTTGTCAACCTTGCCAATCGATGTTGCAGCAAATCGAATATCCAGATCTTAAGGACGATGCCTGCGAGGGCGACCAGAACTTCCTGTCACCGGTTCCGATCACGATCTCCAATTTCCATCAAACGGAGTTTTGGGAAATGACGGTCGAAGAGTGCGTGGAAATGACCTTGGCCAATAGCGAAATTCTTCAGAAGTTGGGCGGTACCGTCGTGAATGCCCCGCAAGCGGTGACTACGCTGTTTAATCAGGGCATTGTTGAAACCGGCCAGTCCAGCGTTGAAGCGGCGTTGAGCGCATTTGATGCCCAGGTCAATTCCAATTTCTTTTACAACCGTAGCGAGCGAGAATTCAATAATCCGATACTCGGTGGCGGAGCAGCGGCGCAGGTCAGCAACACGTCTAATTTTGTTTTTGAGCTTTCCAAGCAAACTGCCACGGGAACCCGGTTTGCCGTTCGGAACTTGACGAACTACAACCGAAACAACAACCCAATTGCAGATCCGAACAATCCAAACTCATTTGGAAATCGATTCAGTAGCGTTTACGATATGGTTCAACTGGTTGAGGTACGTCAACCATTGCTGCGTGGATTTGGAACAACGGTTAATCGAATTGCGGGTCCCAACGCTCAACCCGGTGTTTACAACGGTGTCGTGATTGCCCGAATTCGCTCCGATATATCCCTGGCTGATTTCGAAGCTGCGGTTCGCGACCTTGTCCAAGATGTAGTCAACAACTACTGGGAACTGTATTTCGCGTACCGGAATCTGGATACGGATTTGGCTGCCCGGGACTCGGCACGTGAAACGTGGGAGAACCGGAAATTGCGATATGAGAATGGAATTGGCCGACCCGATGAAGAGGCTCAGGCGCGACAACAGTATTTCAATTTCCAGGGGGCCGCTCAGGACACGTTGGTCGGTCGACCCAATGGCCAACTGGGACTGCTGGGAGCGGAACGAAATCTGCGACGGCTGATGAGTTTGTCGCCAGCTGATGGGCGAATTATCAAACCGATCACCGACCCTGCCATCGCTCCGGTCGTCTTTGATTGGGAACAAGCCCAACAAACGGCGCTCCAACGACGGGTGGAACTCCGCCGGCAGAAGTGGTTCGTTCGCCAACGGGAGCTGGAGTTGTTGGCAGCGAAATGTCTGAACAAATGGCGGTTGGATCTTGTCGGACAATACGGTTGGCGTGGATTTGGTGATCAACTATTTCGGGAACGACCAGGGCATTCAACCGCCTGGGACTGGAGAAGGAGCATTTAACGATTTGGTGAACGGCGACCTAAATGATTGGCAACTTGGATTCGAGCTGGGCGGGGCGATCGGAAACCGAGCCAATTTCCTGGCCGAACGCAACGCCGAACTGAACCTCGTACGAGAAAAGGCCATTCTTCGTGAACAGGAACGGCAAATCATGTACGACCTGAACGCTGCCTATACCGAAGTCGATCGTGCCCACGAAGTCCTCAAAACAGCTTTGAATTCGCGATTGGCCGTTCAGGAGGAACTGGAACCGAAACAACGCCGGGTGATCGAAGGCCAGGACCAGGTGTTCTTCCTGCTGGATGCGGTCGTCAGAGCCGCCGCCGCCGAACGCGCCGCCCATCGGTCCATTGCCGATTACAACCAGGCTTTGCTGAATTTCTCCTTTGCCACGGGTTCGCTGCTCAGTCGATACAACGTCACGCTTTCCGAAGGTGCATGGTCGGAAGAAGCCGAAGAAAACGCGTTGGAGAAGGCCAGAAGGTTCCGGTATTCGGACAGAAACAAGCCCCGGGATATCATGCCCGTTTCCGCAGGTCCCTACAACCAAATGGCTCCTCGCGAGGGCGTTACGCTAATGGAGAAGCGAAGCGATCCGAGCAGACCATCGGAAAACAACGGTGTTCCGACGGAAGAACCAGACGCCAATCGTGACGAACAAATACCTATGGATTTCCCCGAATCCCCTAGCGATTCGAACAGCCCGATTAGCAATTTTGATCTGGGAAAGTCGTCTCAGCGAGAATCGATACCAGCATCGACGTCGACTGCGAAAGCCTATTTTCAGCAGTTTCGATAACGGGAGCCGTCAATAGACTGGCCGGGAATCGGGCAATACGAGCGAGCAGTTTCCGCCAAGAATCCCGGTCGATCATCGGATCCATACGCAAGCTCATGGCGTGCTTAACTGCGCATTAATACTTCGCTTGTCTGGTGGCTCGGTAACTGCCAGCCAAGGCAAGTCGAATTTGAAGTGGTCAATAATCGCCACCGCTATCGGAATGTTCGCAGGAGGCCTGCCAGTTCTCCAAGGCTCGCTTCATTTGCAACACCAGCTCAGGCTGCTCGGCGGACAGATCCTTAGCCTCTGCTGGATCGGCCAACAAATCAAATAATTCGACTCGCTGAGTTGCTAGATCTTTACCCTTTACGATTAATTTGTACTGATCCGTGTTCCACGTCGAAGTGTCTTTTGACTGGAAACCGATCGGTCGGTTGCGAAGTTTCATGCGGTCCTCAATCAACGGCATCAAACTGATTCCGTCGTAAGGTCGATCCGGCAAATCAATATCGAGATGGTCGAGAATCGTCGGAAAATAATCGCTGGTCACGCAGGGCACGTCCGTTGTCCGAGGTGAATTGATTTTCTCCGGCCAAACGAGGAAGCCAGGGGTCCGCACACCGCCTTCATACAGATCCCGTTTGCGTCCGCGAAAATCTCCAGCCGAGCCCGGCGCGATGCCGGATTTGCCCTCGGGCCCGTTGTCAGACGAGTACCAAAGCATTGTGTTGGATGCTATGTCCATTGAAGCCAGTTCGCCAACCAATTTGCCGATCGCGTCGTCAAGCGCCGAAATGCAACCTGCGTAGTGTTGACCGTACAATCCAAACGGGTGATCCGGATACAACGCTCGATGTTCCGGATCGGCGACGACCGGCAAATGAGGTGCGTGAAACCAGATGACGACAAAAAATGGTTTCTCTTCATTTTTGGCAGCGGCGATAAACTGGATGGCCTGATTCACGATCAGCATCGAATCGTCTCCCGACAATTGATCGTCAGGGACGCGCTGGTCAGGTCCTGTCCAGTAAAAGGTTCCATACTCGCCCCCTCGAGGAACTCCTTTCCTGGTGGCCTTGCTCTCGCTGCCAGGATTCTTCATTGGATCGAACGTCGGAACCTTTGATTCGGTTGAAAAGCAGACGTCGAATCCGTTTTCCCAGGGCGGTGCATAGTCTTTCGTATTACCCGGTTTGCCGCGATTGGCATCTTTAATTTTTGTCGTCATCGTTCCAAGATGCCATTTGCCGAAGTGGCCGGTTGCGTAGCCAGATTGTTTCAGGATTTCGGACAGCAGGATCTCTTTCGGTTTGATGTGCCCCTTATTCGCGGTGTAGATCCCGTATCGAAAAGGGTGTCTGCCCGTCAAGCAACTGCCTCGTGTTGGACTGCAAACAGGCGCCGCCGCGTACCATCGGTTAAATTGCAGTCCTTGGTTAGCCATTCGGTCGAGATTCGGCGTTTTCAAAATCGGATGACCGTTGAATCCCACATCCTGCCAACCTTGGTCATCGGCCATGCAAAGGATGATATTCGGAAGATCCTGGCGTACTGGACGGGTTTCCTCGCCAAGGATTGAAGAGTTCTGGAGGACCGCACCGATCGACGAGACAATCAACCAACTCGCAACCAACCGGGATCGTCCAAATCGTCTCATGAATTAACGCTGATCTTTCCCAAACATCTGTATAACGCTACACGAAGTGTAACAAGTAATCGCAACCACTGGCAAAACCAGGATTGACGAATGCCTGACGCAAAGGACAACGACCGGTATCTGGATCTAACCCGAACATAATCGCCCAGCTTTCGTCAAACGCTGGTTGGTAGGATGATCGCTCGAAGTTAGAATCGCGGTCTGGCGGATTGCTGCGGCGTTGATCGCACGAACAAGCTAATGCCCACCAACAATCATAAATTCAGATGCCATGTCCACGCAAACCGTCCAACTGTGTACCGCTTTGGAATTTATTGGCGGCCTCTGGTTGCATGAAATTGATTCGGAAACTTTGGCAAATCTGAATGGCGGCCCCATCCGTTCTGCCTATGAGGATCTAGGCGGTTTTGTTCCAGTCACCAGTGATTTGAAGACAGTCGAGGAGTTAGCAGTCGATTTCTGCCAGCTGTTAATTGGCCCCAAGAACCAGGTTTCGCCAGTGCAATCGGTTTGGGAAGATCGTCAATTTCAGGGTGATTCAGTAGTTTCCATTCGTGAGTTTTTTAAACTGCTGCCCAACTACCAACCCCCTTCTAATCTAGTGGATCATTTGGGGGTCGAACTCGATTTTGTGGGGAAACTCATGCTGGCATTGGACGGGGACTCGCGTCGAGACCAGATTGTCCGCCAATTTTTTGGCCAACACCTGCGGTGGTGCTCGCCATTCCTGGAAAGGGTCAAATTGCAGGCCAGGACTGATTTTTATCGCGGCTTGGCGACGGTGACCGGTGAACTATTAGATTCCATCGAAGAGAAAACATGAAATCATTGATTGCCATTTGTTTTGGCATAACGCTTGCCATGGCTGCCTCGGCACAGGAATCCGGGCAACCTGCATCACGCCGATTTGAGTTCAGCTACGGATTTAAGATTTCGGATCTTCCCGATCAATCGAATGTGCAGGTTTGGCTACCGATCGCGCAATCCAATCAGGAACAGGATGTCGAGTTGAGAGAAACCGTTTCCCCGGTACCCTTGCAGTTCCACAACGAGCGAAGGTATCGCAATCGGATCGGCTATTGTCAATTTCCCGGTCATGGCCAACCGATGTCCCTCAAAGTTGTCTATCAAGTCGACCGCCGGGAAGCCTCACTCGATCGACCGGTTCTCAAGCTGGCGAAAGCAGAAAAGGAGTTGTTTCTGCGGGCCAATTCACGGGTTCCGATCGACGGAAGCCCCCTTAGCCTGCTTGACCGGAAGAAGATACCGGTCGAACCGATGGCGGCGGGTCGAGCCTTGTATGACTTGGTCGAGCAGCACATGACGTACGACAAATCAAAACCAGGATATGGGCTGGGGGATGCGGTTTGGGCCTGCGATAGTCGCACCGGGAACTGTACCGACTTCCACAGCTTGTTTATTTCACTCGCCCGGAGTCGAAATATTCCGGCGAAATTTGAAATCGGTTTCTCAATCGGAGAATCGGAACGGGGCACGGTGAAGGGCTATCATTGTTGGGCATGGTTTTACGGTGAGGGAAAAGGCTGGACACCGATTGATATTTCCGAAGCCGACAAACACCCGGAACTCAAAGAGTATTATTTCGGCCATCTCACCGCGGATCGCATCGCATTTTCCGTCGGACGAGATATTGAGTTGACACCGAAACCAAAAACGGAACCGCTCAACTATTTCATCTATCCGCATGTGGAGGTGGACGGCGTCGAGTGGCCAAAGGACAAAATCGAGCTTGATTTTTCCTACCGCAACCTGTCGCGCGCCGACTGATCCTGTTTCCTCTTCCGATTGTCCCAACATGAATCAACTTCGTTCCATTGGCATCTTCCTGCTCATGTGCGCGGCGGTTTGCAGCCTGGTGGCGTTTGAGCGATACAACACCGCTCGCACAACCGCGATCGCTGTGGCAGAAGCGCTGGACGGCGTCGATTTTGTTTCGGTTGAAATACCGTTCACTACCAAGATCGCTACTTTCCTGGCCGTGGTACTGTTGGTCGCAGGATTGCGGTGTTTGTTCGAGTTTAAAAGGAAGACGGCTGATCGCGTGAATAGCCTTGACCTTTAGCACGTAGAAAACGTTCACTTGTGGGCGCCAGACGTATCCAATTCTTGAAGCTAACAACCAGCGACCATTGCTTGACATAACCCCCAGGTAACGCACCAGCAGATCGTGACCAATCAACGACGAGCTCCGCAGGAGAAGCCTGGTGCACCTTGCCTCAAATCGGTTGAATTTGCACCGGAACGAAGCTCCCGCGACAGGGGGGCCTTTCCTGTTGACGGCCCATGCGCCTCACAATGACGGAGACTCACGCAATCTCGAACACTCGTCCGAAGTTGCCTGGCTGAATCAGATGGTTTTGGCAGAAATCAACTCTCAATCCGAAGGTCGCATTGCCGTACGTGAATCGTACCGGCGAGTTGACATTGTAATATCGCAAAATTACGATGGCTTTTGACGTTGGTCAGGTTACCAAACTCCAATTCTGTAACGACTTCCCGACTCACCTGTCCGATCTTCTGTCACGCTTGGCAAGTAGCGGTTCGTATTTGGGATCTTAAGGTTTGACAATCGGCGCGAGTAACAAACGATGAATCGAAGCCGTAATTCAACCGATCGCCTGACCGTGGTCTTGCTTCTCCTCCTGTTCGCTGGCATTCATCTGGCCGGTCTTTCCGCGCCGGCGCTCAGCCAACAGGTTTATTCGCCCGAGCACCCGATCGTGGAGGAGATGGTCAACCGCGCCGTGCAGAGGTTGGAATCCATGGGTTCCGCGGAAACGGGTGAAAAGATTTTGTTAGCGCTGGCAATCGTGGAGGCCAACAAGCGATACTATCAGCAGGTTCCCCGCGATCATCCCCATATCAAGGTGGCGATCGAGGCAATTCTGGCATGTTTGCCGGAGCAGGATCCGACGGAACAAACATCCATTGACAAAAGCAACTTGCTCAAGCACGACGAAATATATCAACCGGCGCTGGCCCTGATCCTGCTGGCGGAAGTGGATGCTTCCAAATACGAAACACAAATCAACCGGTTACTCAAATCCATCGAGTCTCGACAACAAGCCAGCGGCGCATTCACTTATTTGAGAGAGGATGGGACCGGCGACACCTCCCAGACGCAATATGGAGCGCTGGCACTGTTCGTTGCGAAACATCACGGGTTTGCGATTAATCCCGAAGTTGCCAAACGAGCGCTTCAATGGCTGACCGTTTCGCAACGACCGGAAGGTGGCTGGGTTTATAAAGTCCGACATCGGTCACCCAATGATCCAGGCACGGCCGTGGCGGGCTCAGCTCCGACTTTATCCATTCAGGCGGCGGGCTTGGGAACGGTTTACCTGTTGGCAGATGTCCTGCAATTGACCAAGCGTCAAAAAAACATGGGGTCGGCTGTCGCAACCGACGATATTGGGCTTCCCAAAACGGTCATGGTCTATGTGAAACCGCGAGAAGGGGGAGAATCGCTGTTAAATAAAGTCGGACCTTTGGTGAGTTTTGACAGCGGACGATTGGCCAATTCCATGCGTAACGGAAACAATTGGATGGAACAGAATTTCGTAATCGAAATGAAGCGGTGGACCTACTATTACCTGTACGCGATGGAGCGTTATGCCTGGTTCCGAGAGCAAGCGGAGGGAGACGTCGGGCGCGGGAAACTGGCGGACTGGTACGACCGCGGTGTCGATTTCTTGAGAGATAATCAGGATTCGTCCGGCGGCTTTACAAACAACGCCTGGAAAATGGAAAATCCCCTGGTGGCCACTTCTTTTGCCGTGCTGTTCCTGGTCCGCAGCAGTGAAGTTCTTTCCCAGCCGAGCAGCGACAGCGAATTGATTGGTGGAATCGGTTTTGAGAACGACAAAACGCTGCGAGTGGTCCGGGGTGAGATTACGACGACCGACGCTGAAAAAAACCTGGGCGAACTGATTTCCTTAATGAAAGAGGATTTGAGTCGCGAACAGTTTGCCAACCTGACCCGTTCACTCAAGAAGGCGGTCACCGAATTCAAAAACAAAGACGATAAATCGCGAGGCGAAATCACGTCGTTCCTGCGAGGCATGGTGACGGCCCGAAACTACTTTCGAAGATTGATCGCGGTACGTTTCCTGGCCGGAGAACAGGATATGGATAATGTGCCGGCACTGATTTACGCATTGGGCGATCCGGATTTTCGCATTTGCCTCGAAGCCCATGACGGCTTGAGGCTGATCAGTCGACGTATCGACTCGCTACCGATTTCAGATGCGAGCCGCAACAACTCAAGGCGAGACCCCGATGCGTTGACCGAGGACGATAAAACGAACCTTCGCGCCGAATACAAAAACGTCAAACAACAATGGACCGAGTGGTTTCTTAAAATCCGGCCTGACGCCGAATTACTGGATTAGACTGAGTCTGCAACTGCGAAAGGAAAACGCCCATGAGTTCCGAATCGCCGAGGACTCGCCCTCGACCCAATCTGAGCGTCGAGACTGGAGTTTCGGCTTACGACTTGCTTAATTCGATGCTGATCGCCTCGATTATCATCTTTGGCTTCCTGGTGGCGATGCTGTTCCTGATCTGGCTAACAACCGCCTTCGATTTCTCCAAACGCCGTGCGCCCTTGACGCTGGAAGTATCGGAGCCTGGTGATGAAAAACCGAAAGGTGTCGCAGACGACATACTCGAACCAGGCGTCGAAGAATTTCCGGAATTGGAAATTCCTCAATTGGCCAACTCCCTGGAGTCGGTGACCGACGCAGTTTCTTTAGTACGAAGTGCGTTGGACAAACGCAGCGGCGACGCAGCACAAATGGGCAAAGGCAGCGGTTTTGGCTCGCGGGAAGGCGGGCCAGGATTGGGGATTGGCGACAACATCCCGGAACATAAGCGTTGGATTATCAACTATGAGTCGGAGAACATCGATGCTTATGCAGAACAGTTAAGTTTTTTCAACATTGACATTGGCGTAATTCCCGTCGATAGCAGCAACGACATCTGGCGCGTTCATGATGTGGGAGGTGCTCCATCGGTCGTTAAAACCAACCGCGCAGCAGAAAACGAAACGCTGCGATTCGCCCATAAAAAACTCCGCATGCAGCGTTGGGACCAGATTCTTGCCCGCCGCCAAGGAGTCGAACTGGATGACACGATTGTCGCCCAGTTTTACCCCGAGGACACGCGCCAATTGATTCGCCAGGCGGAACTGGATGCATTGCAGGCAGCCGGCAAAAAAGTCTCTGATGTGCGAAACACGACATTCAAAGTCGTACCCACGGACGATGGCTACGTCTTCTCGGTTGTCGACATTCTTTATCGTTAACCCGCGATCGAGGCATCGAATGGACCACGTTGGGACCGACCGTGAGTCCGATGTAGTGAAATCGAACCGCGAGCACACCGACCGTTTTGGAAATATCCTTATCACACCGCCTGCAAGGCTGTTTATTGAATCAATGTTAGCCATAATGTTGGATTGCCTGTTCATCTCCACGTCGCTCGTCGGCCAATTTTGAGAACCGAGGAAAATGGATCAAGTATTTTTGTATTTAGGCTACGCGATATACCTCGTGATTTTTTTGATCGCGCTGTGGGGCGCTTTTTGCGTCATCATGGTCTGGTCGCGTGTGCGTCAGAAACAATTTCCGACCGAGGAACAACAGTCCTTGTTTCTGGAAGCCCTTGAGGAACCTCTATCGCGAGGCGACTACGACACCGCCATCGAGATTTGTGAAGGCGATCGTCGTGCCGTGTGCCAGCTTTCTGAACTCGCAATCGTGAATCGCAAACTGGGATTCGCGAAAGTCAAACAGCTGGTTGCCGACCGATTTCAACGAGATGTGCTTCAAGATTTGGAATATCGCTTAAGCTGGGTTTACACCGTCATCAAAACGGCACCCATGATCGGACTGCTCGGGACCGTGTTGGGCATGATGGCGGCGTTTGCAAAACTGGCCGTTCCTAACGCGAGTGTCGAGGTCGACAAGCTGGCTCAAGATATTCAGTTCGCACTGATAACCACGGCACTCGGATTGGCGATCGCGGTTCCATTGGTGCTGTGCACGGCTTACATCAACGTCTCCATCCGTAAAATGGAAGATCTGGTTTCCTACGGTGTGAACCAATTTCTCGAGATTTTCAAGGAAGCCACCATTCGTTTTCCCAATCGTTAATGGTCCCAGGTGTTTGTGGTCCCGGGGTGCAAATCTTGAAACAGGCCGGAATTGATGAGTGAAGGCACCAGCATCGAACTCCCGAAACGGAAACGAAATCCGGATGATGGAGAACTTGACATCACCCCCATGATCGACGTGACGTTCTTGTTGCTCGCATTTTTCGTGGTCGTGTCCAGAATGGACCCGCAGGCCACGGTCGACCTCCCGAAAGCCAGTTTTGGTTTTTCGATACCTGACAAAAACTGCGTCACATTGGTGGTCACATTGGATGAGTCGGGCGAGGGATTCGACTGTTTTCTTGGCCGATCCATGAATCCAGAGACGCGAATTCCGGCGGTCGATCCGGAGGACCAGGAAGCTCTGATCGGTGAATACGTGGAGAACGAACTTTCCCGGTATCCACAAAAATCCGCCATCCTCATAAAAGCTGAGGGCGACGTAAAAACGGGCGCGGTCCAATTGGTCAAACGGGGCGTGTCCCAATCCGAACTTGCCAAAACAAGAAAGATTCACATCGGTGTCAACGAAGAACAATAAACAGCGGGGCGTTCATGAGTAAAGAGAAACAGCAACCGGACGAAAACGTTGCCGATTCCTTTGGTCTATCTGCCCCATCGGAAAAGATCGAAGAGCTGCGCCTCGATGCGGAACGAGTCGATGCCGGTGCGCATATTATCCATGACATGACGACCGTGCAGCATGCCGAAGCCAAGTTCAAACCGATGGGCTGGAAAGGCATCGATGACGAAGAAGAAATCTACGAACCGGAATTCCGCCTCAAGAAAGATCCCATTCCCGAAGATGAACTCGACATGACCCCGATGGTCGATGTTACCTTTTTGTTATTGATCTTCTTCATGGTCACGGCATCCTTCACTCTGCAAAAGTCCATTGAACAGCCACCGGCGCAAACCGATGCACCAAGTTCCAACACCGTCGATGAGCAAATTGAAGACGATTACGTCGAAGTGATCGTCGATCAAACGAATACCTACTATGTCACCAGCCGCGACCAGGCGGAAGTCGAGGCTCCCAGTGAACGGGAGATGCGTTCACGACTGAAGGATGCCAAAGAGAATTCAACGGCCACGCGACTGATCATTCGGGCTCATGTGGATTCGATGCATCGAAAAGTCGTAACCGCCTGGGACGCGGGCATTGCCGTCGGCATGGATAAAATCGAGGTGCAGACGACCGAGGAAGACTTTTGATTCGTTCGCCTTCACCGAACTCGGCCGTACAATGAACCAAATGAGCCATCAAGCTCCACCTTCCACGCGATGACGAGGGATTGAGGAAAAACAAAATGTCGCCCGAAACGTTATTGGAACAACTGGAAAAAATGGGGTCAATCGATCCCAAGGCTTTGCAGAAAATTCGCCAGGAGATCGATAATCCCGTCAAAAAGGTCAAGGCCAAGGCGATCCTGAACTATTTGGTCAAGAAACAGCAAATTTCGGAGGCCGTGGCAGTTCAACTGCTAAAAGGAGAACCGGTTGGAAAAACCGTCGATGAATTCGACGTGGATGCATCCGGAAAACCGGATTATGACACGGACGACCTGGTAGGCGCGTCGGGCAAATCCGATCCGGATGTTCAACCACCTCGTCCACCTGCTGAGCGATCGGAACCGGTCGACATCGATGCGACTTTGATGGATGAGGGATTGTTTACCGGCGACGATATTGTCGAAGTCCAACCCATTCACGTTCCCTCGAAGGCCGAAAATGTTGTTCCCATGGAAGTGGGTGAAGATGACGTTGTCGAAGGAGTTTCCGATCTCCAGGAATTCGACGCCGGCTACGAGGATCTGCAATCTGCACCCGGGTCTTTGAAACGCAATACCGGGTTCACGGGCAAAAGGAACCTGAAAGACCAATGGTCGACAAAATGGCTGTACATCGGATTCGGCTTGCTGGGATTCTTGATCATCATCGGTGCGGTGTTGGTGGTGGCCACGATGGGAGTCAAAGCGGAAGATCAATTCAAAGCCGCGATGGAGAGCTTCGAAAAAAGTGCATTTCAAGATGCCGTCGCCAAGTTTGACGAGTACATCGAGGATAATCCCGGTCACAAGCATGTGCCTGTGGCCAAAGCACGTCGAGTTCAGAGTATTCTAGCTGGCGCATACACCTCGAAAAACTGGTCCGAAACCATCACCAGTGCCAATACGTTGTTGCCCCCATTGCTGGAAGAGGAAGACAGCGAGATAGATATCATTCGCGATGACTTGGCCGTCATGCTTCCCCGTTCGCTGTTCGAAGTGACGGAAAGCGCGAAAAAGACCACGGACCTACAGGGCATGCAGGACAAGCTGAAAACCATCGACGAATATAAAAAGATTATCGACAACCCGGGATTCATTCCCAGCAGCCAACGCAGAAAACCAACGATCTCCAACAACCTGGCGAAGATCGACGACAACATTCGGACGATCGAAGGACAGATCAACAAAGAAAAGGAATACCGAGTCGCCATCAATCAAATTCGGCAATTGGGCAATGAAGGCAGCACCGAAAAGGCATTTGCCGCCCACACGAAATTGACGCGTAACTACGGGGACCTGGCGGGACGCGAAGAATTGCGAAACACGATGCTGGAAATCAGCGTCAAAGAGCAGGAGTTGGTGAAGCCGGCTGCGGTGGACCTGGCCGTTTCCAATACGGCTCGCCCGAGCGCCATTCAATCCAGCATCGTGCTGGGGACGCGAACGGGAAATCCTTTCGAGCCGTTGCAGGGAGAGATCGCGAACTTTTTGGCGGAGGGATCCGTCTATGGAATCGACGTCGGTGATGGCGTGATCGTCTGGCGACAGTTTGTCGGCTATCAGACCACCACCCAGCCGCAACCACTTAACCAGGATTCACTACTGGTCGTCGATCAACAGCATCACGAGTTGCTGCTGTTGAAAAAAGCATCTGGGGAAATCGTCTGGCGTTCCGAAGTAGGGGAGCCCTTTTTGCCCCCGTCCTTCAACGATAGTCAAATTGTTGTCACGACCGAATCCGGTAAGCTGATTCAAATCAGTCCGCAGACGGGCGAATCGGAACTGGGCGCGCAGTTGCCGCAGACTGCCAATGTCAATTCTCTCGTCGCCGAACGTGATCCGTACATTTATCAACCGGGCCTTTCCTCCAACCTGTACGTGCTCTCGAACCAGGACTTTAGCTGCCGTGAAGTCTATTATCTTGGCCATTATCGAGGCAGTATCGCGATCCCGCCACAGTTCTGGTCGGGTTACATCGTCGTGGCAGTCAATGGCGGAGATTACTGTGACTTGTATGTTCTCCGTCCTGAGCAAAATGGTCTGCAACTAAAACTGGTGCAGGTGATTACACGGGTTACCAGTGGACCGGTCACTACGCCATTACAAAAATTTGGTCGCTGGATGCTGGTGACGGCAGACAACGGTGAAATCCGGATTCTCGAATTGTTGCCTTCCGATGAAAAGAACCCAGTTCGAAAATTTGCTTCGGATCGGTTTGAGAACAGCGGTGGACAACGGGCATTCGTGCTGACCGAGGGAAGCAATCTATGGATCGCCAGCCAAGGCATTTCCCGATTTCGAATTCAACGCAACCAGGGAAAATTCAATCGCGATGACATCGTCGACTACGCCGACGTCTTCCTGACTCCGCTGCAAAAACTGGACGAAAACATCCTGCACGTCAGTCGGCGAAAGGGCTCGGGTATGCTCTCCGCGTCACTGGTCGATGCGACGTCTCTGCAGTCCATTTGGCGGACGGATTTTGGAGGCCAACTTGCCGGGCCACCCCTGGTTTCCGGGACTGCCGTCGTGGCAATTTCGAACCAGGGTGACTTGTTCCGGTTCACCCCCAACTCCCTGGAATCGAACTTTGTGGATGCGTCAAAAAGGGCCAGCACCATTGTCGACGACCTGCAATTCAACACGATGATCCCCCTAGGCGAGGGCAGGTTTGCCTGTCTGGGACCTGCCGGTCGTGAGGATTTGTTGTTCGGGACTGAATCCAACGCAGATTTGAAACTATTGCGATTGGAACCACCCGCCAACCAGCCGGCTTGCCGACCGATTGCAATTGGCGACGACCTGATCATTCCTTCGGCCGCCGGACAAATTACCAGAATCGATGCTTCCAGCGGCCGACGCGTCGGCACGCCGTTTCAACCGCCCATTTCGCCAGGCTCAAAAACCGATTGGTTAGAACCAACACTCATCGGTTCCACGCAATTGGCGGTGGCAACCGGGGCGGGCGAGGACGATCAAGAACAAGGCACCATTTACCTGTTGAATCTTGAAAATCGCGACAAGATTCGAAAACTGGGTTCTTATCAGGCGAGCGGACCCTTCAAATCTCGTCTGGTCAATTCCGGTCAACAGGTATTCGGAATTGTTCAAGGCAACAACAATGATCAATTAGTTCGCCTGTCCATCGGGGGTGAATTGGCGTTGGAACAAACGCTCGAACTACCCGGCCGGGTGGTGGAGGGTCCGTGGCTATTGGATTCCGGCCTGCTGTTGAAAATGGACAATGACCAGCTCCTGCTATCGGGCCTCGATTTGAATATTCAATGGTCCATGGAAATCCCCAACGACCAGTTTGCTGGCACCCCGGAGAACCTGGGTTCGCAAATTTTACTGTCGTTTCGCAGCGGCAATTTGATTGTTGTGGAGCCCTCTTCTGGCAAAAAGGTCAACACCTATTCGCTGGGACAACCGATCATCCATCAGCCGACTCGAGTAGGAGAGAAGATGTACCTGAGCGGCATGGACGGAACGGTCCATATCGTGGACTTGAATCAATTACCCAATGCCAACTAGTTTTCAAATTTTTGAACCATGACCTCCGCGCCACGTACAACTCGATCAAGACTCCCGACTTTGGTGGCAATCTGCCGACCGTTGGGTGGTATGCCAAAGTTGTTGCTTTGGGCGCTGACGCTTGCCTGGATCCTGGTCGGGAATTCGTCGATCTGCTACGGCCAGTGGATCGAAAAGGAAGACTTGGTTGGCCCGTTGGTGGATGGGGAACCGTTCGATTTAATCTACCTGAACCAGGACGGCGAAAATGCAATTTTGAAAGTGCTGCCGGCAAGAGACCCCGTTCCCAATCCAATCCCGAGCCGTGGAATGCTGGTATTCGAATACGCGGATGAGAGCGAAGACCTGCTACAGGTTCCCTATTCGAGTGTTGCTTCTTACCGCACATTCAACGAGTTGCTGATCGAAGAGGCAATAAGATGGCTGGCAGAGGATGACTATGCGAAAGCATTTAGAAACCTGTTGTATGTTTACGACCATGGCGGGAAGAATGACCCGCAGCTGGTTCAATCGCTGCGAAGTTGCCTATTCAAAGACGGCACCGAAAATTTTCGCGTCGGACAATACGAATTGGCGCTCTCGATCTTTGCCGACATTTATCGACGCGACCCGAATTTTAAAGTGCCAGGAATCAACAAGGACTTGATTGAGATCATCCGACTTTGCTACGACGGAATCATTCAGGAGCAGTTTGACAACGCGGCCTATGTCAGAGTCCAAAAAACGTTGACTGCGATCGAAGAACGATACGGCGATGAGGCTCGACCATTAGTTGAAAAATGGTCTGCGGCATTTGAAGCTCGGGCCGACAAGTTGATGCAACAAGCCGGGCAATACGCCGCCAACGGCGCGGGTCGCCAAGCACACTTGGCGTCGCGCCAAGCGGAACAAATGGCTCCAGGCCGTGAATCCGTGAAACAACTCCAGGAAGAACTTTTGAAACAGTTTCCATTGATTGTCGTCGGAGTCAGCCAAAATGGAGGTGACGCCGATGTTCGACGAATTGATCATTGGGGTTCCCGCCGGGTTGGGCGACTGACCAAACGAACCATTGTTGAGATGGACGGCCTTTCAGATGAGGGTGGGAAATACCGGTTCCTCAATGGAGAATTGTACCGAGCGGACGAAATCGGATTGCAATACGTATTTGAGTTGGACCAGGAACCGACCGCCTTTGGCACCCCAATCTCATCGGCCTTTCAAATCGCGTCGCGTTTGTTGGACGCCGCCGATCCGGATTCGCCCGCCTTCGACATTTCCTGGGCCAGGGTCATCGACACGGTTGCCATTGATTCGGAATCGAAGGTCACCATTACGTTGCGGACACCGTACGTGCGACCTGAAGCATTGCTGAATTTCACTTACAACGGCGATCCGATCTCGGACCAGAACGGGATCTACTTGGCGACACAAACTGAAGCGGAGATCACGACATTCGAACTCAACCCGCTCTATCCACGCGAACCCGACAGTCAACATCCCGTCGTGATTGAGCAACTGTTCGGCTCGGCCTCGGCAGCGGTGGATCAGTTGATCAACGGTAGCATCGACGTCGTTGACCGCGTCCCGATTGCGGACATCAAACGACTTAAAAAGGCACCCGGTATCGTCGTCCGGCCTTACCTGTTGCCGACGGTCCATATGCTTGTGCCCAAGATTCGCGGCGAACTCCACGACAGTCTGGATTTTCGAGCAGGACTGTCGCACGCGATTGATCGTGAGCGCATTCTTGAAAACGTGATTTGTGATGGCGAAGACATCAGCGGTTGCGAGGTGATTACCGGTCCTTTCCCTGTGGGAACTGAAGAAAACGACCTGATCTCTTACGGATATGATCTAACAGTCAGGTCACCGATTTTCAATGCCAAGCTGGGCATGGTGTTAATCGAACTGGCCTGTCGTCCCACAAAAAAACGGTCGTCGCGGTTGAAGCCTCCGCCGTTGGTGATTGCCCATCCAAAAAGCAGTACGGCACTCCAGGGAGCGCAGGCAATCGCTCGCATGTGGAGCGAAATCGGTTTGGCCGCCTCAACACGCGAACTGGCGGCAGATGAAACCGTGCCAGCCGATGATGAATGGGACTTTCTGTACCTTGAAGCGACCGTTGAAGAGCCGCTGGCAGACGCCGCCACGCTATTTGGCCAAAACGGTATCGCCACGGAAATTAGCGCACCCGCTGAACAGACCTTGCGCGGCCTTGCCGATTCCGAAAGCTGGCGGTCCGCCTGCTCTGCTTTGCGACGACTCCATCGACAGGTCGCTGTGGATTTGTCCGTCATCCCGCTTTGGCAAATCAAGGAACATTATGCCTATCGAAATACGGTCCGCCGTATTGGCCGAGGCCTGATTCATCTGTATCAAAACGTCCACCGTTGGCAAATCGACAATTATGGAACCGACGAACAAGACGAGTAAATTTTGAATTTGAACGACTTCATCAGATCTGAAAACAGCAGCCGACGGGCGATCGCCTGGATTGTCGTTGCGCTATCGACCGTCGCCCTGACGCCGTCCGATGCGTGTGGGCAACAAACGGGCGACCCCGTCCCTGCGTCCTCGACCGCCGGCGCGGGCGCATCCGAGTTCGTCGATACGTTCACGCCTAGGGTCACGGATCATGAGTTGGACCTGGCGGCCGAGCGGGCCTGGGAATACCGACCGTATCGAGTCGCCGTATGGATCTGTCACGATGGTTCTCCGGAAATCAATGCCATCTTCGATCGAATCGTTGAGGATGTGACGCGCCGTTCAGAACTGATTGACCCCAGTGGATGGGATCTTTCGGTGGGGGCAGCGCCCAGTCAATGGCGCTGGCGATTCCAGGAATTGATTGCGACGCCGAAAAAATGCGAAGGATTCGAAAATCTACCGATGCTGGGTGCGTTCGACAAACTAATGATTGTTTGTCTGAATTGCGACAACGGCGTGACGTCAATTCGGGTTCGTGAATTTGACTTGCAGACCCAGCAATGGGGACCATTGCTCGATCGCCAAACGGGGCATCGACATCAATTGGCCGCAGGCATCATGGACGCGATTTCGGTGGCGTTCATGCCGTTGGCCAGGGTCGACCGGATCATCGAAATTGACAACAAAGATGAGGTCTTTGTCCAGGCACGAGCGGTCAACGCCTGCGTGCGAACCAGACTTGATTCCGACCTGAATTGGCACGTCGTGCCGATCAAGGAATCGCCTGTTTTCATTAAGGATGACGATCACTTTTTGCCGGTGATTCGGCGAACCGAACGAGATGGCGTCACGTTACAACCTCTCGATTTCACCTTTCTCACGATCGGGAATAATTCAGGATCCAAATTGACCTGTGCGATTCAGTCCTACCTTCGCGCGCCATTGGCGGGCCGGACGAGCAAACGAGCGGAGAAACTTGCATTGGTCATTCGTCCGCCGGAAAGACCGACCCGCCTGATCCTGAAATCCAGTTCGCAGCCCGAGGTTCCCCTGGAGGGGGTTGAAATCTGGTCGCGCAGCCCCCAAGCAGGCGCGGCAGTACCCTCCGATTTTTTGGGGAAAACCGACTGGCGAGGGTCGTTTGATATCCCCCCCAGTTCCGATGGCCTGCGTTTGATTTATCTCAAACGAGGTGCTCGATTCTTGAAAAAGTTGCCGATCATTCCCGGGCTGTACGAGGAGTTAACGACGACGGTTCCCAATGACGAAACCTCCCTGTATGCCGAGGGCATCATTTTGGGACTGGAACGTGAGATTCTGAATCTGGTCGTGCAACGGAATGTTTTCGAAACAGATATCGCCGCCGCCCTTGAGGACGAATACTTAACTGAGGCGAAGGAGTTCCTGAAGAACTACCAGGCACTGGAGTCTCCTCGCGAAATCAAAACCAGGATGGCGGACGAAGAAATTCGTTTGAAATCCATGACGCAGGACAAACGGGAGATCGAATATATTTCGCGCCGATTCAACGCGCTTCGGTCGCTGTTGAACTCGGAAGCGATCAAATCGAGGGAGACCGAACTTCAAGAGGAAATTCAAAAACGTTCCAAGCTGACCTCCGCTGGGTGACTGTCATCTCTTTGGACAGGTCAGATCTTCCAGACGGATGACTGAGAGGCGGGTCAATCGCCGCGCGACTCAGAATCGTCACCGCGAGTATCAAGCATCACCCAAAATGTTCCCTGCTGTCTATTCGGGACACGATGGATTCTTCGGTGGCCCCCAGTCTTGTCTCAATGCGAAACTCCGCACTGCGTAAGAAAACGAGTTTTTTTGCTCTGCAGAAACGAGAGTCTTGGGCAGGAACGTTTTTGCCGTTACGATCGGCAAAACCTTACCGGCTTTTTGCAAATTTCCGGTCGGCACCGTTTGAATGGCGTCAACAGAACCTACATTCTAAAGCACTTTTTGTACTGCAGTTTTGAGCCATGATTCGCATACTATTCATCATTCTAAGTATTTGCTGCACCGTTTTGTGTGCCTTCGTGGCGTTTCTCAGCGATCAGGCCGTCGAAAGTCGCGCCAAACAACCATTGCGGCCGACAACGGTGTCTTGCTGCGACCTGCTGGACAACACACCCACTGGAATCGCGCATTACCAACTGGTT
Organism: Pirellulaceae bacterium; assembly: GCA_942492215.1. GTDB lineage: Bacteria > Planctomycetota > Planctomycetia > Pirellulales > Pirellulaceae > Mariniblastus. The sequence goes on along the minus strand of CALODY010000005.1, from coordinate 497,267 downwards.
GATTTTGAACCCGGGAAATACTTTGCGAAACGTGACGCAAACGACGACGGCGTATGGGAGTTTGTCAGTGTTCCCTTTTTTCCCGATCACTGGGACAGGTTGCAAAGGAACTATCCAGCTGCTGTCGTTTGCTTTAAAAACGTGGCCAACCGAGCCGCTTTGAGCGCGATTGTTGAGCAGGGAGAAATCGAAGTCCGTTATTGGCCAAACCGGCAGACGCTTGATAGCGATATCCATTCTCGATTGGCAAGCAAATACAAAAGCATGGATTTCAGCAGGTGCGTCGTTTTGCACGCAGGTTTCGATTCGCCCGTGCCCTTGCTCAATTCATCCATCTACGTGACCAGCGTTGCGTTAGGCGCAATTTCGATGGTGGTGGGATTATGGAATCTGTTGCTCCTCCTTGTTTTTGACAGGAGAAATTCGACCGAGACGACGGATCAAACCGTCTGCAACCGCGCCGGGCTTCCTTCTTTGACTGACGACGGCGAGGTGGACGGCGACATGCAAGACAAGGAATCACTCTCGCTACCCGTCTAGCCTGCATTTCTCACATGTCCGTGAGCCGGCAACAAACAAACTCCCTCCGCGCCGGAACTTCGGTCGCAAATTCAGTGATGGTTTGAGTGACAGAGCGCAACTGACGCATTCATGAGTTTGCACCGTTCCGGCATCGGTCGCGAAATTGTGAGAACTGCGGACTAAAACCGAAACTGCAGTCCCCCGAACACTCCCTGCAAATCCACGCCGCCGATATCGTAGTAATCGAAACCGACAACTAACTCGGTGCCGTTAAAGCGTCGTGCCAGCGACAGCTCGGTGTGAAGAAAATCGGAAGATCCGAGAGTCCCAATGTCGGCCTGACCCAAAAAAAGCCAGCGATCCGTAAGACGCATTTCAACTTCCGCCGTCATGTTGAATCCAACATCACCTCCCCAACTGTCGTTGATCCAGTTCATTCCCAAGCCCAACCGGCCTCGAATATCACGGTGATTTGCAAATTCGTACAACAGGTTCGCGTCTCCCAACCAGAGATGTTCACGAAACGCGTGGGAACTTTCACGCCACGTCTTCACGCTGGCGTCCAATCCAATCCCGCCCGGTTTTTGAGCCAGCATGCTCAATCCGGCGGTCGTCAAATTATCGATGCCACCTCCATAAATCGCGCGACCGCGAAATGCCCAGTCGGCAAACCAATCCGCTCCGAACTGGCAATCTTCCAAGCCTGCAACAAATGCGTTTTGATCCGGAACCGGATCCAGGAAAACCGCTTCGGGTTCGGAAACCACCTCGTAGCCTGGCGGAACAGGAGCATCAATGATGGGTGTTGCCAACACCGGCGGAAGACTACCCTGCAACGGATCAAAAATGACGGGTGACGGAAGCGGCTCGCAGACGGTCGGCGGAGAATAAACATGAACGACGGTCGGATGATGACAGGTTTCAACGATGGAAGTTCCGCTGCTCAAAAATCCGGTAAATTGTGGTTGCCATCCGCGATTGCGGCGATTGTGGTCGCGGTGGTGTTTTCGGGTCGGTTTCCGCGCCTGTTCCTTTTTCCGTGAGCGAGGTTTCTTGGACCGTTCAGATCCCTCCTCGTTGTTTGCCCGATCGCGTTTCGCATCAGCATGGACAATGTTACGAATGCGACTCAACTGGCCTTGGGCGAATCCCTTTTCCGTGAATGAGCCACCCAACAACAAAATGCAAACCAGCAAGGCCCGGAAACGTGATTTGGTCATCCCAGGAAAAGAAACTTGCATCATCGACCTCCATGTCGTTCGTACTCGTCATTTGAATCTCAGATGCAGACAACGTGCCAATCCAACGTCAAACAAGAAATGGCGAAACAACGAGGGCGTTACGGGGAATGATTGATGCTAGCCTGAATTTGAATGCGTTGCGAAATAAACAAACCCGTTATCAACTCGAATACAGGTCGTCAAATTGAGCGGGTTGCTGCGTCGGTCCTGGCCGCAGCCAAACGACGCCAGCCAGTGACCTGCCTGCGGTAGGTAGATTCAGACGCGGATTCAGAACTGCGAACGTGCCTCTCGAGAGAGTCTCACAAAAGGACTTTCTTCGAGCCTGAATGGTTTCACGGTGTGCGATCCCGGCATTCCGAAGGTGATCCAGAAAGCGATGTTGATCGCTTCATCGGATTGGGTCGGTTGCGGCCGTCAAGGTTCGGTCGGTTCGGGGATTTGTCCGGCATTCGACAATAAATCCGACACACGAATCGTTCGCAAATGCCATCGCTTTTTCCACGAAATTATTTCTCTGCGGATTCGACAGCGTCGTTCAGAGGCATTAGAATCGACGTACGTGGCGGTTTAATCCGCGCAGTCATCACCTTAGAAAATTCCAGGAGTATGAAATGTCCTATTCCACATCGCTTCGATTAGGGGCCTGTGCGATCCTTTTCCTCGCGATTACTCAGTTTTCCGTCGAACCTGTTGACGCACAACCACCCGGTAGATTGTCACCAAAGATTTCATCGACATCTGGTGAGACCAAGGTCAAATTCACCGAGCCGTTGTCCGACCGAGATCTTTCCAAGTTTCGAGGCTACCAATCCGAAGAGATTCCCCCCGGTTGGAAGATCGATGGCAAACATCTGTTCTTCGATGGCAGCGGTATCGGTGACATCATGACCAAGGAGACCTATGGAGATTTCGAGCTGCAGGTTGACTGGAAGATTGAAGAGGGTGGCAATAGTGGGATCATGTTCCGAGTCACCCCTGGAGACGAGGAGCCCTTTATGAGTGGGCCAGAAATTCAAATTTTGGACGACGAGGCACACGACGACGGAAAATCGGAGTTGACATCCGCTGGCGCGCTGTACGGCCTCTATCCCGCGACGGACAAGTCATTGCGAAAAGTTGGTGGTTTCAACAACAGTCGGATTGTCGTTGAAGGAAACAAAATCACGCATTACCTCAATAGCAAAAAAGTTCTGGAAGCCGAAATCGGTAGCGAAGACTGGAATAAACGATTGGCCGAAAGCAAATTCAAGGACTGGGAGAAATTCGCCAAATCGAGTTCGGGGCATATTTGCTTTCAAAACCACGGCGATCCCGTCCGCTTTCGAAACATCCGCATTAAGCGGCTTGGCGACGCGACCGATGCGGAGCAGGAAGAAGGCAAAGCTGCCGGACGTGGTTCCGTTGGAGGTCCTCCAGGACAGAGTCAGCGTGCCGGTCAAGCAGGAAATCGCGGCACCATCCGTGGACGTCCACCGGGAGTTGGAGATCGTCGTGGCCAAGGCGAGAACCGAGGTGGCGGTGGAGGAAAGTAATCTTCCCGTTTTGTCTAAAACTTTTTACGCCCGGCTACGTCCGGGCGTTTTTTTTATGAACCAGATTCCAGGTCAACCTTTTGCCGACCTTTTTCCGATCGACCTGACCAGCATCGAAAAGTTTCACCTTTTCGATAGTGATGAGCACTATCCCAACATCATCGGCTGCCGTTTGTTGGTCGAAGAGGAAATTGACCACGACTTAGCCAAGGCTGCTTGGAAATTGGCGATTTCTCGCCAGCCGATTTTGAGTTCACGAATCGCAATTCGCTCAGGTCGACTTGTTTGGGAATATTTTGATCGCTCGAAATGCGAACCCGGACAAGCGCCAGCGGATTTTGATTTTCAAACTCTGCCGCAACCACCGTCACCGTGGAAAATCGACCCCCAGATGGTGGAAAGTTACCGCGGCCCCTTCCTCGCAATTCGTTGTTGGCCGACAAGCCCGCCAGGAGGCGACCCAATAGTCCGATCTGAGATTTGGATGTGGGCGCATCATTCCATCGCCGACGGAGCCGGTTCGCTCACGTTCATCAATGACTGGTTACGCATTTACGGCAACTTGACCAACGATCGTGAACCTCTCGATGGATTAAAAGCAATCGACGCCCATCGGTTCAGGTATCGAAATCGCCTGGGAGTCTTGCGGTGGAATTACCTTCGCCATTTGCCGCATCAAGTCATTGGAATTTTCGGAGCCACCAAGTTTCTTTTTCGCCGGACGGCCGATCCCTACTGCGATGCGGGACCGCCGTCGGATAAACGCACCAGCTATTTTCCAGCCATCGAAAGCCGCTGGATTTCAGCCGAAGATCGAGCAAACTTGACTCGTTTGGCCGACAACATCGGGGTCACTCTGAATTCTCTCTTGTTGGGCGAACTGTTTCGTTGCCTTGACCAATGGCGATCCGGCAAGACAGACGGCCGAGCCTCCCGGGGGTGCATCCGGATTGTGTTGCCCATCAATATTCGAGAGACTGCTGACCGTCGAATGCCGGGGGCCAACCGATCCAGCATTGTGCAAATCGATCAAATCAAACCCAGCTCCCAATCCAAACTCGATTTGTTCCGGTCGATTGATCGCGAGGTAAAGATCATCAGGAACTGGCAGCTGGACAAAATGTTCTTGATTGTTATCCGCTGTTTGTCCCTATTTGATTTCACGCTCCGACGTGCGGCCCGGGACAAAAAATCTCGTGGCTACGCCGTGTTTACGAATCTTGGCCGGCCCTTTCGCGTTTTGGAAAAAACCAGTGACTCGTCATGCCTGCAACCAGTCGAAATGGATTTCTTTGGCCCGATTCGACATGGAACGCCTTTCAATTTTGCTTTTGCCATGTACCGTGGGGCGATGCGAATCACGCTTCACTATGATTCTCGGTTTGCATCCGCGGCAGAATCTCGCCTGTTACTGCAACAACTCGTTGACAATTTGGTTTCTTCAATTCGGGATCCCGATTTCAATGAAGGTCCCTGATTCCAGTTTTCCGCGCACAACGACGCGGTACTTGGCTGCCAAATGATTGGGCAGTCGTTGCCGAAAATTTCGATAGCCGAAATGCAAAAAAAAACCTGCGTCGTGAATTATCCAAAGAAAACCGGTTCTTTTGAATCTTGTTGTGATGGCTAGACGTCACTGGTACGTGAATTGCATTCTCTCACTTCGGCTAATGGGTTATTGGCTTCTTGATTCGACGATCTCGTAAAAAAATACGATTGGATTGAACACGTAGGCTGAAAGCTCTTGGTAACTCTCCTTAACAAGTGGTCAATGGTGGTCGGAGGGTGCGTCGATAGACATTTGTGTTATCGACGTACACTCCACCTCCTTTTATCCTTGCTGCTCAAACTTTTGCAGAAGTGTCCGCGTGTCATCGGCTCCGAGGATTCGTTGCAGGTGTATATAGGGCCGAATTCCCAGCACTTTGCTGCGGCGCCGTTGTTTGTCGATCTTTTGCTGGCCGCACATGGGACAACCGACAATTGACTCGATCTCGGGGTCATCAAACCCACACTCCCGGCAAAATGCATTCCTACTCCAGGACAATCCATCCGACGTCCCGGCAGGAACCAACTCGATATGCAGTTCCAGGGCACTCGATAGGCATTTGTGAATGGCATCGACAAATCGGCACAGATCCAAAGCACAATCGGAAGCTTGAATTACCTCCAACTCATTCTTAACTTCTTCCAGAATTCGCTGGATAATGTTCAGTTGGTTTGGAGTTGGAACGGTTTGCCGCCAAAGTTGGTACCAAACGAGGCTCGCCGCCGGAAACGCCCGATCAATTTCTTCTCGTAGCTTGAGCGTTGTGGCGGCGATTTCGACTCTCTCGATCAGCCGGCAGTGGGGAGAGTGAACTTCCTGAACGTCTTGAGCCAACGACTGACCTCGAGAAACGTCATCCGAGCGAAATCTCAAATCCGTGGGCAGCCAGCCAAAACAGCCTGCGAGCGCTCCAACCTGGGAATTGACGGCTGCGTTGGCGGGACAGTCCGTGCAACATGCCCGCGCGAAATTCTCACCGCCAAGCGGGCTGGCCACTTCCAAGGTCGGGAAACCCAATGCCAAGCTGACATTCAGGCTGTCTGATTGAGGATGAATGCAGACTCCATCGATGCATCTTCGCTCAAGCTGGGCTAACGAAAGCTCCCGAATTGCTCGCAGTTGTCGAAAACTGGATTCGGCCAACCGGCGGGTTTCCAATTCACGCAAGGGACAGGGGTACGAGATCGCCCATCTCAAAAATGAAGGAGTCGGCCCGACGATCGCAACCGATCGTTTCATTCAATTAACCTTCACCGTTTAGTGACGGAAATGGCGCTTGCCGGTCAGCACCATGGGGATGCCGTGCCGATCGCAAGCCTGGACCACGTCGGCATCACGGACACTGCCGCCGGGTTGGATGATCGCCGCCACTCCTGCCTTGGCGGCCAGTTCGATGGAATCCGGAAACGGAAAGAACGCGTCAGAGGCCAACACCGATCCTGCACAACGATCACCGGCCTTTTTGATCGAGATTTCCACCGCATCGACGCGGCTCATTTGTCCCGCCCCCACACCCACCAGCATTCTCTCCTTCGAGAGCGTGATGGCGTTCGATTTGACATGGCGCACCATCGCCCATCCAAATTTCAGTTCTTCCAGCAGGTTATCATCCGGTTTCTTTTCTGTCGCAATTTCCCACTCCGCAGCATCGTCATCCTGGTTGTCGGCCACCTGGACCAAGACTCCACCCAACAGGTCTCGCAGCTCAAAACCTGCTCTTGCCGGTTGCAGGTCTCCCACTTTCAGCAAGCGGACATTCTTCTTCCATTTTGGCTGGGTGGTCAAGATTTTCAGTGCTGATTTTGCAAAGTCAGGAGCAACGATTGCTTCGACAAAAAAATCACCCGCCGCCAAAAACTCCGCTGTTTCATTGTCAACGCATTGATTGAATCCGATGACGCTGCCAAACGCACTTACCGGGTCGCCCGCGAAACCCTTACGACATGCCTCACGAAGGTCATTGGCAGCGCCGGCTCCACAGGGGTTATTGTGTTTGATCACGGCACACGCCGGCTGCGTGATACTGCGAACGATTGAAAGGGCACTGTCCAGATCCAGCAAGTTATTGAATGAGAGCTGTTTTCCGTTCAATTGCCGTGCGTTGACGACGTTTGCGTCGCGGCAGACGTCCGACTCATATAACGCCGCAGGTTGATGCGAGTTCTCACCGTATCGCAAAACCGCTTTGCGCCCAAACGAAAGTTGCAGCGTGGCCGGAAACGTCTCACCCTCATTTTGCCCGGAGAAGTACTCGGATATCGTCGTATCGTACTCTGCCGTATGCAGGAAGGCTTGTGCCATCAACTCCCGTCGCAAACGAGACGTCGTTCTTCCCTCGGCCTGAATTTCCTCCAGGACAGCACTGTACTGGCCAGGATTGGAGACCACGGTAACAAAATCGCTGTTCTTGGCGGCCGCTCGAATCAGGCTGGGTCCGCCGATATCAATTTGTTCGATCGCTTCGTGCTGCAAAATGTTCGGCCGGGCAATCGTTGCCGCAAAGGGGTAAAGATTCACCACCACCAACTCGAAGGTGTGGATCCCGTGCGATTCAAGACTGGCTTTGTCGGTATCCAGATTGTGGCGGCAGAGGATCCCGGCAAAGATCTTGGGGTGAAGTGTTTTCACCCTCCCATCCATCATTTCGGGAAACTGCGTGTATTCCGAAACATCCGTGACTGCAATCCCACTCGACTCGAGGTGCCGCCGTGTCCCTCCCGTACTGAAGATCTCGATTCCTTTTGAGACCAGGCCTTTGGCAAAATCGACAATGCCAAGTTTATTACTAACGCTGATCAGAGCGCGTTTGATTTTGGGCGAATCCATCAAATCGGTTTCGAAATCGGTTGAACGATCGTGACTGCGGACTTTCGCAATCCCGGAACGTTTCGAGCTGTCAGCAGAGGATTGTCAAAACTACCCCCTGTCTCGTCAACCGGTGAACGGATCGACTGTGGCATTGTTGAATAAGTGTCCGCTTATTTGAACGGATCGTCGTCGACTTTTCCGGCTCCCGCGCCCGCGTCCTTCGCGGCGCCTCCGGCGGCATTATTCGGGACGGCAAACGGATCGTCAGCGGCCGTCGCTTTCCGCGTGGATTCTTCCTGTTGACCGTCAAGTGTCTGGAATGGATCGTCTTCCAACGCTATCGCAGGCTTGTCTCGATTCATATCGGCCGCCGCCGGATCCGCTTTGGCTTCAAGTTCGTCGGCGTGGAAGTAGGGAATCTTGCTGGCGATTTCTCGCAGGCATTGAATCGTCCCTCGGCCAGACCCGAAATAGAGGCGATCGGTTTGATAGTTGGGCAACACAAAACTGATATCTCCCGCGTCAACTCGATTCAGAACCGCCCCGGATGCTGAATCAACAGAAATCAGTTGTCCAAACCGGTTGGTCAGGTACAACCGATTGGTGCTCGCCGCGATGAACTTACGCACATGCGGGGTGGGAGCATCCCACAATTGTTTTCCGGTTTGGGAATCGAAACAAAACATTCGACCATCTTCGGTAATCGCAAAAACCCGATCGCCAAACGGGATCGGTGATTGGGTAACCGCCTCTCCTGTGGAAACTTCCCATGCCAGCGATCCATCTTTCTCATCAATCGCGTACACAAATCCATCCAAAGAAGCCGTGTAGATCCTTCCATCCTTGAAAGTCGGAGAGCTAACGATCGAGCCGTCCGTCTTCAGCCGGTAGCTCACCGCACGATTTCGAGCGCCATACAGCGCAGCCACATTTAGGTCACCCCGAAAGGTTGGCCAGGCGACCGTTCTCTCGGTAACGACTGGCCGGGCACTGCCGGTGCCATAAGCAATATAGGAAAACGAATCGGCCCCGTTTCTTTCAATCGGAAATACTTCCATTCGGCCATTGAACAGCGGCACGAAGACTCTTTCCGGTGATATCGCTGGCCCCGCCCCAACCGCGTCTCGGCAGGTGTGAGACCACAGCACTTTACCAGTCTCCGATTCCAGAAAATAAAGCGTTGAACCGTTAACTGCCGCCACATAGTCGTTGTTGCTGCCCAAACCGATGCTTGGAATGCCAAGTTTTCCGATCTGAGTCGACCATTTGGTCTTGCCGTTGTCTCCGTCGATCGCGGTGACGATTCCACCACGGGTCAACAAATAAATTGTCGTTTCGGGGAGACTGAACTGGTCAATCTCGATGGCCACATCAGTGACGCCGCGGCTTTTGAATTCTGCTTCGATCACTTCTTTTCGCAATTCGATATATCCCACGGCTCCGTCGAGACCATAAGGTTCGCCGAAAGCATTCAAATCGTTTTGGGAAATGACTTCACGGTAGGGTCCGGCTTGGATCACGAAGTACGTCGTGGACTTGTCTTCGTTGATATTGATGTCCAGATCAACGATTTCACCCACTGCGCTGACGCCGGCTTGTGTGAACCAATCGATGGTCAAACCGGCTCGGTTGATCAGTGAATTGGAGGCAATTCCATCGGTGGCCGAAACAACGTTGTTCGCTACCAGGGCAACCATCAGGAATACGGTCCATTTCAAGAAGAAACCGCTATCTGCCGAATGGAAACGGGATTTGCACTTTGCCTCGGCCATAGAATCGTCTCGATTGAATCAAATATTCGGATTTAGAATAGCGTCCACTACATTCTATCAAGCGATTGTGACCATTCCGTTGGAAATTGTTAGTTTTCCCGAGCATTTGAGGATCCACTGCCGTTTGCATTGAACCAACCAAGAAAATCGGTCTTTCGCTGTCATAGACTGCCCGGCGAATGGCAATTAAGCCCGAACCACTAGACCAAAAACGATTGGATTTTTACGATTGTTTCATTGCTTTTTCCATCTTCAAACTGCCCGGTGCTGCAACTCACCGCCTGCTCGATTCTGTGGCTGCCCACATCATCGAATGCCAGAAAGCTAACCATTTATGGGTTTACCCAAAACAGAACAGAAGATCGTTGCCACATTGGACCAAATTCTGGGTTACCTGAATTTCTCTTCCGGCAACCATGATTCTCACTTCTTTTCGAATTTGAACCTGATTTTCAAGGTTTTTTCAGCCGATCCGGGAGCAAAAACCGAAGACCAACCGGCCGGCGTTTTGACCAATACGGAAGAGGCACGAATTGCCCGAAAAATAAGGCGACAGCTTGATCAGCGACTTGAGCAGCTCGCTCTGGAAAGCGAAACTTTTCGCGACGCTGAACAGGGACGCGCGGTGCTGGAAATCACATTCGACCATCTTTTGCCGGCCTATCGAAAACATCACCGGGATCTGTTGTTTCATCAGACCGATGATTTTCTGTTTAACTCATTTTTTGTCGGCCGCGCGTTCGAGGCCGTCTTACAGCAGGGATCTCCATGGGAGCGAACCGCTGAGATTGCAAATGCCGCCTTGAGCAAACTGAACGACTTTATTGGTCATCGTCCGGTTGCCACGCTCGAGTCTCAAAAAATCGAGCCCTACGACCACGAGTGGATTCGGCCGGTGCCGGTGTACATTCGCGGCGTCGGCGTTGCTAACGGACCTTATCGCGAAATCATGGAACGGGCCATCGAGATTCTGAACGATACCGACCCGCACATTCTGCGGACTGCCCAATTTGACCCGGCCAAGCTGGATGAATTGTCCATCGATCCGCGTGCATTCGACTTCGATCATCCGATCAACAAACGGCCCAATCACCATTTTGGCCAATGGGACGAACATTGGATCGACAACTCTGGTTTTTTTCGTCGCTTCATCGTTCACCAGGTGACGTTGGATTCTTTATTGGAGCGAGTGGGAGAAAGCTCACGCGACGCATCGTCCAAACTGGCCCATGATGAGTTGATGCTCGAAGCCAGCGCGGTTTTGGCTGGCACGATTTTGATGGCTTCGGCAATCTCGGGATGTGGACCGGGAGCCTACGTTTCGGACACCACGCTCAGCGATCTGTTGCCCATCATTGCCGGGTATCGCGATCAGTTTTATTCGGAGTTTCTTCGCCGACTTCCTGACGCTCACCGCGTTCGGCTGGAGCAGGAAGCTCGGATCCGCAAGCAACCTTTTGGAGCGGTCCGACAAGACCTGAATGCGCGGCTGGCTCAGCGGCGGGCCTCTCAATTGGTCAACTGTCGGCTGGCTTCGATTTTTGCCCGCATGGGATACCCCGACGCGGCCAAGCAACAATCCAAAATTGTTCCCGTCGCTGCTGCCCGGATCAATTGTCAAATCGATTGCCTGCTCAACTCCGCCTCGCAGGCGATTTCCAGGGGCGATCTGGATGAGGCATTCGCCGCGATCCCCGCAGCGATGCAGCGACTCAAACGGGGAATTCGTTGCGGCGCGATCGTCGATCCCTGGAACATCCTTGGGTTCGATGCCAATTACAGCCTCTTCCCGGCGGTTGAAAACTCCGTTCGGGATCATCGTGTCTACGATCTGGTCGACACGATGGATCGGATTTTCGCCCATTGTTCAAGATTGTGGAGTGAAGCTGCTGCCAGTGACCGCTTGGAAATGTGCACTGCGATTCGAAAAGAGTTTTTGTCGATTACGCATTGGTGGAGACAGTTCGCCGCACACGAAGTCGTGGCGGTCGACGCCGTGGACGCGCAAGATATCTTTCAAGCGGCCGAGTTGGTCGCCCAAGCCTTGAATCTGTGGCACAAAGGCGGGGCGGCCGCCGGAGATATCGAGTTCTGGGCGCAACATGCCGAGCTTTTTGATACCGCCAAAGCCTACGCGTTGGTGATCGACGCTTTAATGCAGCGAGGCGACTACAAGACTTCTACGGCCTTGTTGGTTCACTGGCTTTCCCAGGCAGAAGACATTCCCCTCCAGATGGGAGACAGTTCCTTCCACGACCTGGTGTATCTGTGGATTCTGGAGCAGAAAAACTTGCTCCGAAACCAGCAGGACGATACCGAACCTGCCGCGACGATGCAATCACCGGACGAAGTCTGGAATCGGATTCGGAAATTCTATGACTTCATTGAAGCCAACGCGGACTATTACTGGGACGTCCCCCAGTTTCAGGCGAAACCGAAATCCACCACCGCCGACCACGACTCGATCGGTCTCGATGAGCTCGACGAGCTGATCAACGAAGATTCCGATGACGATCTATTTGATGCGGCTTATGATGACTTTGTCTATCGTGATACAACCGATGACGGGTTTGAGGGGGAAGTCTTCGACGGCAGCCTGACATCGGATGACGAACTCGAGGCGGAAGTCGATCGAGTCCTGGACAGGTTGGAGTTCCTCAGCACCATCGCCAGTTATTGGTCCATCGCAGCCACCATTCCACTTCCGACGGTAGACAAACAGGATCTTGACGAGAAGATCGAAGAACGTTTGAAAAGACGCCGGGCGATCATTGGAAATTGGGTAAAGCAAGCGGTCGACAATCGGGAAAAGCTGACCCGTCTGCTGGCAACCGTCAACCAGTTTCGCCTGCCCACCGGTGGCTCCGACCACGATGCGATGCTGCATTATGATCAGCACCGACTCTACAAAGACACGATGCTCGATCAGACAATTCACACCTGTATCGAGACCGAGAACGCGATTCGCATGCTGTTGGCCGTCAGTCGCGCAATCGATTTCCTGTTGGACGACCAGCCGTTATCGGCGACTCCAAAAGCAGAGTCGGGAAAGAAATCGGATCTACCCGACGAGATTCAACGCATCGATCCGCTGGTTACGGTGTTCGCGGCCATTTTGTTGCGGGATGCTGACCAGGTCGTGGAACATTTTGGCTTGCTGACCGATTACCTGCACGAACAATCCCTGCTGTACGTACCGATCTCCAAAGGCGGCGATCCCGCTGCGGTCGTCAAAGCTCGTGTGCTGCAAATCGCGATTCTCGATCTGCTGGGAAACCTGCCGGCCATCGGCCTGTTGGTGCAGACGCACGAATTGACGCACACGGCGCTGAACATGGAACGCAACAACCCGATCGGGCAGGGTGCCGTGACCGAATTCGATGAACTGTTCGAAGTCGCCTACAGTTCGATGGTCAAAGCACTCGTAAACTCCACCACGCAGTTAAAAGCCCAACGGCAAGCCGAAGAGGAGTTGGACGAAAAAGAGATCAACCAGGAATCCGGGCAGGTCCTGTTTGAATGTATCGAGATGCTAACCGAATCGATGCTGATTCTCTGGCTCGAACACAGCCGGACCTTGCGGTTGAGCGTGCTCGAAAAAGTGAACGACAAAAATTCGTGGGACCGGCTGGTTGAGTTCATTAAGAAATACGGGGCTGGCCTGTTCACCCAACACTTTCTCCATTTGCCCAACATTCGCGCCATCCTCCACCAGGGAGTCGACAATTGGCTGACACAAGTGCTACAGGATCCGCCTGATCTACGACTGTTCGACGAGATCGGAGAAGCCATTCCCCGCCAAAAAGCCGTCCGCTATCTCACGTTGGTCTTGGAAAGCGTCATTGAGAATTACAACGAGTATCGAGACTACAACACCACGACGACCCAGTCCGATCACGGGGAATCGTTGTACATGTATCTGGATTTCCTTCGCTTGCGTGGACGCTACGATCGTGTCTGTTGGAACCTAAAGCCGGTCATCTGGGCCCACCGGATTCTGGTGAACGATCAGGAAAACAGTGTCGCCCGCATGTGGCGGCGTTCGTTGACGGAACGAGTCGGTCCGGAAGCAGACAAGTACTTGGCGATGATGGAAAAACTTCGCAAGAAATACTCGATCCGCATGGAATCCGTCGGTCGCCGACTGGAAGGCAGGTTTGGCCATCAAATGCAGATCGACCGTTTGCGAGCACTCGTGGCGCCGGCGATGGAAGACCCGGACTCCCGCGATTCCTACCGAACGTTCGAACTCCTGCACCATGAAGCCCAAGCCTTTTCCCGGTCCACGATTGGTGTCGGCATCGACTTGCCTGCCTGGTTAGCCGCTTTGGAAAGCGAAGTCGAGCAACACCACCTGCCACGCCGCTTACGCGAACAGAATTTCAACGAGCAACAGCTAAAATCCCACATCCTCCCCATCGCCAAACTCCGCGAACAATTGGAGCAGTTGCCTAACCGAGACGGGATGTTTTGATCGCAACTTGCAATACTTGCCACAGTGGCCCCCACAGGCAATTTAAATCGCTGCTGAAACGGCCAAACGCACGGTTTGTACACTGCAACGATAAATCTATTCGTGACTCGGGAATTCGAATATTGTCGGCAGAACGCGTTTCGACGGTGAAACGTCGACTGGTCCATTTTCGACATTGGGATAGAAGAAACGTCTGGTGTTGGTCCCGGTGATCCGAGTATCTGGCGCGTTTTCAATCCTGTTCCCGTGACTTTCGTTTCCCTTCGATGATGGATTTGTAAAAACGACCTCGCTTTCGATCGTTCTCGCGGCGATCTGCCAACGTTTCCGAGTTACGTGCCTGCTCGGACTGAAGTTTCAGGAAACTCCGCAAGCGACGCGATTCAAGGACTCCGTTCTCCACGGCGGCGGCCAAGGCACAGCCGGCATCACCGGTATGCTGACAATCTCGAAAACGACATTGTTTCGCGAGTTGGAACATGTCTTGGAACAGATCTTCCACGCCCTGTTCGCAACCCACAACCTGAAACTCGCGCATGCCAGGGTTGTCAATCAACCAGCCGCCAAACCGTACCCGGTGCATCGAGCGGGAAGTCGTCGTGTGCCGCCCCTTGTCGTCGCCTTCCCGGATCGTGGCCGTTAACAAGTGACCGACCCCCAACGTGTTCGCCAAGGTCGACTTGCCAACGCCAGACGAACCAACCAGTGCAATGGTTTGGCCTGTCCGACACCAATACTCCAGCACGCCAGCTTGCTCCGGGCATCGTGCATCGATCGTTTCGACGACTAAACCGGCATGCAAACGCTCGACTTGTTTCCGCAGCCCGGCGGCTTCGCCACAAAGATCAGCCTTCGTCAAAACCACCACGGGTATCGCACCGGACTCCAGCGCGACCGCGAGATAACGCTCCAGACGTGATAAATTGAATTCCTGGTTGCAGGAACTGACGATCAACAGAGCGTCAATATTCGCGGCGATGACTTGTTCTCTGGCTGCTTCACCTGCTGCCATGCGGCGAATGACGGTATTGCGATCAAGTCGTCTGAGAAACCGCTTGGTCGCAGAGTCCATGAGAACCCAATCACCGACCGCTATCCCGCCACAAGCCTCCGTCAGTGAAACGGGCACCGCCGTTTCGCCTTCGGTTGAGAATACAATGACCTGGCTGCCATGGTGCCGCCACGCGTGCTTTTCAGCAGGGACTCCTCCCTTTCATCAACTTGCTGCTCGAAACACGGTTTCCAGCTGAGTTCGTGCAGCGTCATCGGTGAAGGATTCATGGGCGATTCGATTTTCCGGAAATTGTTAGGTCGCCTTGTATGTCGAGAAAAAAAAGCTAGATCACCGCAACGAGGCAGCTCAAGGTACGATCCACAGTGAATGAAGTGAGCGTTAAAGTTCCGAGTCTCCCGCGTCACACAATCTTTCCGTCCCCGCCTTCAACAACGACAAACTCGTACAAGCCAGGTTCACGAAAAAAACTGCTAACCGATCAACTATCCGTCGCTGGCACCTGGATTTACAATGAGGCGATTCCCCAAACCCCATTTTCTCCACCAATTCCATGACTCTGCAACAACAATTCAACACCATTCAATCAGAAATCGGCGCCACTTCCGTCAAGGAACTCGTTCAAAAGTATGGCACACCGACCTACGTTTATGCTGCGGAGATCATTCGCGAGCGGATCGATCAGCTGCGGCAGTTTGATGTCATCCGCTACGCCCAGAAGGCGAATTCCAACCTGGCAATTCTCGATTTGATGAGACAGGAGGGTGTTTTCGTCGATGCAGTCAGCGCCGGTGAAGTTTTTCGTGCCCAACAGGCAGGTTATCTACTTCACGGCGACCCCCATCCCGTCGTTTACACCGCCGACATCTTCGATCGTCAATCTCTCCAGCTCGTCGTGGACCAGAACATTCCTGTCAATGTCGGCTCGCCGGACATGATCGACCAGCTGGGTGAACTTGCTCCCGGCCGCGAGATTACGCTGAGAATCAACCCGGGATTCGGCCACGGACATAGCGCCAAAACCAATACCGGCGGCGAGTCTTCCAAACACGGAATCTGGCACGAACAAATCGAAGATTGCATCGCCCGGGCGCACAATCACGACTTGACGGTCGCCGGCCTGCACATGCATATCGGATCTGGGACGGATTTTGAGCACTTGTCGCAAGTCTGTACGGCAATGGAGAAAATGGCTACCAAGGTTGGTTCTTCGCTGAAAACGATCAGCGCCGGTGGCGGCTTGCCCACACCTTACAAACCTGCAGACACCGGATTGGACGTGGATCGCTACTATCAGTTGTGGGACAAAACCCGAAAGCAACTGGAATCCGAATTTGGTCATCCGATCAGCCTGGAGATCGAACCCGGTCGATTCCTGGTTGCAGAAAGTGGTTATTTGATCAGCGAAATTCGGGCGATCAAAAAGATGGGTGGCAACCTGTTTTATCTTGTCGACGCCGGATTCAACAATCTTGCGCGACCGATCCTGTATGGAGCCTATCACCCGATGGCGGTTGCGTTTGCGGATCATTCCAACGAACAGCACCAGCCCGTTATCGTCGGCGGCCCACTCTGCGAATCGGGTGATATCTTTACGCAGGAAGAGGGTGGTTTTGTCTGTGCCCGCGAACTTCCGGTCGCCAACGTTGGAGATTACCTGATTATCCAATGCGCCGGCGCTTATGGATTTGTCATGTCCTCCAACTACAACAGCAAACCCTTTGCGGCCGAAGTCCTGATCGACGGCGACCGAACCCACCTGATTCGTCAACGGCAATCGCTGGACGACCTGGTTGCCGGAGAAAGCATTCCGCCGCAAGCGAGCTAATTTAAGTTGCCCCGACCTTATAGCGGAAGGTAACGTAGCAAACAGGGGACTGGCAGGACGCAGATTAAAGATCGCTAGCGGGCAGAATAAGTGTGCGTCGTGCCTGTCCCTCTTTGCGCAGTCGCCTGAAACCAATTTCGACAAAAATTCACTTCGAAGGATGACTACAACAGGAGGGAACCACGAATCTCTGTTCTCTTCTTTCCCTCATGTTCCAACCGATTACGTGATGGACGTCTTTTCACCACAGAACGTGAAATTGTCTTACGCTGCTAAGATTCGTCTTCGGTAGACGCTCCAGGTGTGATCGGCACGCGTGGCTCTTTCGCCAGGCCAAACGTCAACTGCTCGTACCAAAGATCTTCGGATTCGACGAGCTTGCGAATTTTGTTCCAGATTTCGACCGGCGGCCCAAATTCGCTCCAATCGATCGTCAACACGCGCACGCCGCGTCGTCGCATCTCACCCAATAGCTTCTGATAGTTGGCATAAAGCTGTTGCAGGTAGTCCAACGGAACTCCCTCTTCTTCGCTGCGACCCCGCGAATGCATCCGGTCGTAACATTCTTCCGGCGCGACATCAAGGTAAACAAAGATGTCCGGCGGCATGACGTCACGACTCATATTGCGGTAGACATCGACGTACAACTGGTACTCCTCGGGCGTCATGAAACCGCGTTCCATTGCCGTCGTAGCAAATACCGTATCTCCATAGATCGGACGATCCTGGACCACCACGATTCCCTGATCGCCCCAAGCCTGTTCGACGGCCAGTCGATGTTGCTCGTAACGTTGACACAGCATAAACATCTGCATCGCAAATCCGCCGCCCGTGTTATGTCCAGTTTGCAGATCGTCGTAGTAACGTTGGAGGAAATGATTGAATTTCGGGTGGTGAGTGGGCTCTTCCATAACCCGCGTCGCACAACCGGATGCCATCGCAGCCGACGCAATCGCATGACAGGCGTTAGTCTTGCCGGCTCCAATATTGGCATCTATCGCAATAAACAATCCTCGTTCTTTTCGTTCGCCCAACGTCACAGCGGTTTCCTTCAGTTTGCTTCCTTCGACGCCAACCATTCCAACAGGCATTAAATTAACGTCGCAAACAGTCGCCCGCAAGGACTCGGCATAATCGCTACATAACGCCCAATTTATAGCCAGCAAGTACCCCATCGACCTTCAGGATGAGGAGATGTGGCAACGTTACTTCAAAGGGTCTTCGGAAAACTGCACTTTGCAGCTACTGCGACCATCCTCAACACCCAAGCTTGACGATGCACTAATCGTTCTTGTCAAGCGTTCCGAATTGGGGATTGTTTTTTTCCATCAGGTCGATGTACGCGCCGGCAACCAGCGAAGGAGAGGGAATCCCCAGTTTCTCCAAAATCGAGTTGGCAGTCCGAACGCCATGTTGCTCTGATTCGTCAGCATTCAAGACAACTTCCAACTCCAGAAACTCACCCAGGTTTTCGACTTGATCCAGATGGATGCGCGTCTGCCCCGTCAAAAAGACTTCTCGACGCTTCTTGATGATTCCCTTGATTCCCAAACTGCGAGTGAGTGCTTCCCGCATCGAATCGGGATACGGACAATCAACACGAATGTAGGAAGAGGTTTTCGGCCCAACCTGATCCGGCCGATCATAAGCGATCAACTCGGCGGTCCCGACGTCGAATTTTCGCAGTTTCAATCGGCCCGTAGCGCAATGAAAAAAAATGTCCGTTTGAAACAGAACCTCGGGACCCGAGTCGCTGATTTCCCTGGCTCGATCTTTGACGGACGCAAACTCGCGGGCCTCCAGTGTTGCCTTGATCTCCACGTTGCGAGCCATTTGAATCTCCCATCCAAACCAAATTCCGTTCACCGGCGTGTCGCGAGATCGCCTTCGACCTTCTGCATATATCGAATGCTCTCTCCAGCCAAAGCATCCATTCCCGGTTCATAATCGAACACCTCCACGCTGACCCATCCGTCGTATTCAATCTCGTGGAGTGCAGCAAATATCGGAGCAAAATCGACTTCTCCCATCCCCGGGCCACGACGATTGGGATCGTTCGCGTGAAAGTGCACCAACCAGTCTTTGCTGTCCCGAATGATATCGGGAATCGAAGAGATTTCGGTCGACATGGCCTTCACATCCAAATGCAACTTGACGTTCGGGGAATCGACGGCGCGCGCCAATTCAATCGCCGATTCCGCCGTTAGCAGAAAATTACCTTCTTCTGGCCCCAGCGGTTCCAGCGCCAATGTCACATCACAATCCTCGAGCACGGGAGCTGCTTTTTGAAAGACCTCGACGGCCCGCTCAAAACCTGTTTCGTAATTGACTCCTGCCGGCAGATTTCGTTGCGGTGGCGATCCGAAAACCATCACCGATCCGCCAAGGTCTCGACACAATCGCGCTAATTCACCAACGTAGTCTGCCGTGCGGCTGCGAACCTCGGCAGCATCGTGCGTCAAGTGAAGGCCTTCGGTTTTTGCCAGCAACCAATGGAGGCCGACGATTTCCAAACCCGCTTCCGCGGCGGCCGCCTTCACCGATTGCCGCTCCTGACGTGATATTTCAAAGGCATTGGCTTGAATCGTAAAAGGTGCGATTTCAACCCCGGTGTAACCCAGTTGACTGGCATGCGCAAAAGATTTCTCAAATGGCCAATCACCATAGAGCTCATTGCAAATCGCGTATTTCACTCCGTCTCCTTGCTTCTCGACAGCAGGCTTCAGGAATGGAAGTCTAGCAAATCCGCAAAAACCGATACAGCGGCAGCCAAATGGTTTTGGTAGCAAAAAAAAGGCCACTCGAATGAACCGAGTGACCGTTTGGATTCCAGCCGCGACCGTAGCCGATCCTTATTTCCCAAATCCCAACGGCGTTTCGTCTTGACGCTGGGCCTCCATCAAAGACATCTCGGATGTCTTCATGGCTCCCTCCACTGAAAGTGGTTGGTCATAGACCGTCAGGGGTTCCATGGATTGGTACGAATTGTCCGCAGGATTTAAACCGAAGTATCCATAAACATCGGCGGCCCCCGCAGCAACCTGCTCGAATTCGATGCGGTAAAACTCATACCCTTCGGCCGAGTGAAATTGCATCATCCAGTTGCCGCCGGCATCGGTATTGGCAGTCGCTTCACCAACCAGGGCCCCCGAACTGTCATAAATCCTGCCGACAATCTGCGTGCCCGGTCGGGCAAATCCGCTGAAGATCGGCTCGGGTGCCAGCGAAAAGATCTCTCGACTAAGCAGGCGTTCTCGATGGAAAACACCCGCATCGTCACCGACATGAGACGAATTGGATTTCGAGAAATTCGTGAACGAATCAAAACTGAATACACGCACGACATCAATCGTCATCGTGGCATCACTGGACGCACCCTCCGGATCCTCAATCAGGTAGTGCAGCGTCACCGTCCCGACGAATCCCGGATCAGGGGTAAACGTAATGGTGCCGTTGGGATTCACCACGGCTCCACCACCCGGAGGATTGTTCAACAGCACGACAGCCAGATCGTCGAATTCCACATCGGTGTCATTGGTCAAAACGGGAAACTCGACAGGCGTGTTAATCGTTGTCGTTACATAATCATCTTCGGCAATCGGTGCATCATTTGCGCCGCTGATCGTGATCACAGCTTCCGCAGACGCGGTTTCCCCGTGGCCATCGGAAATCGTGTACAGAAACGTGTCGATGGCGGTGTGGCCTGTTTTTAAATCTTCAAACTGACCGTTGGGATCATAAACGGCGGTTCCATCCGTATTCAATGTCACGCGAGCCCCCGAACCCAGTTCCACGGAATCGCCCGGCGAGACGACTTCGCCGTTGATCTCAATCACCTGCAACAGGTCGTTTTCCGGATCCGTGTCGTTACCCAACAGGTTGACAATGACCGAATAATCTTCCGATGTCGATTCGGAATCATCATTGGCCTCAGGAGGATCATTGACCGGATTCACCTGGATCGTTACGGTGGCCGTGTCACTCTCTCCAGAGCTGTCAATCACCTCGTAGTCAAACGACAGGGTCCCGTTGTAGTTGCTGTCCGGAACGAAAACGAATGTGCCGTCGGAGTGGAACGTCAATGATCCGCTGCTCGGCGGCGTCAACAGGCTGAACGTCAAGGCGTCGCCCTCGGGATCCATGTCGTTGGTCGCGACAGATCCCAGCACCGGGATGTCTTCGGATGTCATGAAGCTGTCGTCCAACGCGACCGGCCCATCGTTGACCGGAACCACAACAATCGAGACAGTCGCGGTCGCACAAACCCCATCCGAATCACAGATTTCATACTCGAACGTGTCGGTCCCGTTGAAATCGGCATTGGGAGTGTACTCAATGGAGCCGTCAGGATTAACGTTGACCGATCCATTGGCGGGTGGGCTGAAAACATTAACGGTTAACGGATCTCCGTCCGGATCATTGTCATTTGACAGAACGTCAATCGTGACCGGGTTGTCTTCGTTTGTCGTTTCGAAATCGGCGTTGGCGATCGGAGCGTCATTCACCGGAGCGACAATGATCGTCGCAACTGCCGTAGACACATCCCCATCGGCATCAACGATCTGATAGGTGAACGAATCGGTGCCATGGAAATCGCCACTGGGCGTGTAAGTGAAAGTACCGTCCGAATTCCATGTCAACGTGCCATCACTCGGACCCGCCAACAGATTGAAGGTCATAGGATCCAAGTCCGGATCCGAATCATTGCCGGCAACACTCCCGGCCAGCGGGTTGTCTTCGTTGACGGAATAGGTATCGTCAACTGCCGTCGGTGCTGGATTGCCAATCGTCCAAACGAAGGAATCGCTCATCAGCCCGCCGTTGCCGTCATCCACGGTAACTGTCACGGAATAAGGCCCACCGGCCGAAGCACTGTTGTCGATGGTTCCGCTAATAACTCCCGTTATCGGGTCGATCGCCAGTCCGCTTGGCAAACCGGTTGCGGAATAGACCAACGGATCTCCGTCGGGGTCGGTAAATGTGCCGGACAAATCCAGCAGGATGGCGTCGCCATCCAGGTCGCTTTGATCTGCAATCGGACTCACAACGACTGGCAAATCGTTGACAACTCCGATGCTGATGAAAGCCGTCGCGGTTGCCACTTGACCGTCAGCATCGATAACTTCGTAATTGAACGAGTCGGAGCCATTGTAGTTCAGGTCCGGAACGTAGGTGAAACTGCCATCGGAATTGAAACTGATCATTCCGTTGCTTGGACCACTTAACAGGTTGAAACTTAGCGCGTCCCCGTCTGGATCGGCGTCATTGGCGGCAACCGAGTCGGTAAAAGGAGTATCCTCGCTGGTCGAAAACGAATCATTTACCGCGTTCGGAGCCGGATTGGTGACCGTCCATGTGAATGTGCCATTGACGACCCCCCGTTTCCATCATTCGCGGTGACCACGACGTTGAATGGACCACCGGCGGAAGCACTGGAGTCGATCGTTCCCGTGATGTTACCAGCCAAGTCCATGGTCAAACCGGTCGGCAAATCGGCGGCCAAAAACGTTAACGAATCGCCTTCGGTATCCGCAAAGTAGGAGCTGACATCAACCGAAACCGGATCGCTGTCAACGTTGGCCAAATTCGGCAGTAGCGACACGGTCGGTGCGTCGTTGACACTGGCAATATTGATCGTCACGGTCGCTGTCGAACAATCGCCGTTGGCATCACAGATCTCGTAGTCAAATGTGTCCGTTCCAAAAAAGTCTGCGTTGGGAGTGTAACTGAAGGTGCCGTCCGAGTTGAATGTGATGGAACCGTCAGTCGGGCCGGAAATCATGGAATAAGTAACTGCATCAAAGTCGGGATCCGAATCGTTGCCGACAACGCTTCCCGACAATGCTCCGTCTTCCAAAATAGAAAATGAGTCGTCCTGGGCAATTGGGACGGGATTGGTGACTGTCCAGGTAAACGAAGACGAAACCGTTTCACCATCGTCATCGGTGCCAGTGACCAGGACTGAATAGACACCGTCCAAACCGGGCCCGCCTTGGGAAGCGTCGTTGTCAACGATGCCAGAAATGACGCCTGTTACCGGGTCCAAGGTCAAACCATTTGGCAACCCCGCGACCGAATACGTCAGAATGTCTCCGTCAACATCCGCAAAGAACGTCGAGATATCGAAAGTCACGGCATCCGCGTCGAGATTGGTCCGGTCGGTAATGGTGCCCAGCGAATTCGGGGCATCGTTTGTACCGTCAATCGTGACGGTCAAAGTCGCCGTGCTTGTGCCGCCCTCGCCGTCACTGATCGTGTAAGAGAATGATTCGGATAATGATTCGCCGTTATCCAGCGCGTTGACCGTAGGGTGATTGTTGTCCAGCGTATAGACGTACGAACCATCCCCATTGATTTGGATTGTTCCATAGACGCCACCGACGGTAACGCCGACACTGCCGGGCAGGCCATCGACTGCGGCAACGGCAAGGGCGTCATGGTCCGGGTCACTATCGACGCCACTTCCATCGTCCCCCGAAATCACATTACCGATTCCTGTTGCGCCGGAATCCTCGGTTACCGATGAAGTATTGTTCGTCGCGTTGGGGGCGGGGTTGTTGACAGTCCAGGTGAACGTGTCGGTTACCGTGCCGCCATTGCCGTCATCGGCCGTGACAATCACGATGTGGGGGCCGGTGGTGGAAGCGCTATTATCAATGGTTCCTGAAATCACGCCTCCCGTCGTCATGGAAAGTCCGGCAGGTAATCCCGTTGCCGAGAAAGTCAGCCCATCGCCTTCGACGTCACTGAAGTTGCCCGAGACATCCACAGAGATTGTCGCCCCGTCCAGGTCCGTTCGATCGGCAATTGGAATGGAAACTGACGGCGGATCATTGACATCGCCGACTACAATCGTCACGGTCGCGGTCGTTGACGATCCATCGGCATCGACGATTTCGTAATCGAAGGAATCGATTCCGGAGAAATCTGCGTTCGGATCGTAAGTAAACGTCCCGTCGTTATTGAACACCAAGGTCCCGTTCGATGGACTGGTCAACTGGTTGAAACTTGTCGCGTCGCCATCCGGGTCTGAATCATTTGTCGATACATTCCCGCCGACCAACGTATCTTCGTTGGTGGTAACACTGTCGTTGACGGCATCCGGGGCTGGATTGGAAACTGTCCATGAAAATGTATCGGTCACCGTACCGCCATTGCCATCAACCACGGTTACCACGACCGTAAACGGGCTGCCGGAAGATGCACTTGAGTCGATCGTTCCCGTGATTATTCCACTTGAATCCATGGTCAAGCCTGTCGGCAGGCCGGCGGCGCTGAAGAACAGCGTGTTGCCTTCCGGATCACTGAAATGGCTGGACACATCAACGACAATGGCCTCACTATCGAGACTGGTTTGATCCGCAATCGGGCTGCCGACGACCGGTTCATCATTGACGGGATCGACGGCGATCGTCACCGTAGCCACGGCTGTCGAACCGTCAGCATCGGTAATTTGATAATCGAACGAATCCGAACCAAAGAAATCCGCATCGGGCGTATAGGTAAATGAACCATTGCTGTTGAACGCCACCGTTCCGTTGGCTGGATTGGTTAGTTGAGTGAACCAGACCGTGTCTCCATCCACATCCCCGTCATTTCCCGCGACCGTTCCACTTACGGCAGTATCCTCGTTTGTTGTAAACCCATCGTTGCCCGCCGTCGGTGCCGGATTGGCCACGGTCCAGGTAAACGTATCGGTTACGGTTCCTCCATTTCCATCGTTCGCCGTGACCACAACGGTAAACGGGCCGCTGGCCGAGGCACTGGAATCGATAGTCCCCGTGATGTTACCCGTGCCGTCAATCGACAGCCCGGTTGGCAATCCCGTTGCGCTAAACGTCAACCCGTCACCTTCAACATCAGAGAAGTTTGTTGAAACATCGAGGATGATTGGGTCGCTGTCATTGCTCGATTGGTCGGGAACGTTGCTGATCACGACTGGCGGGTCATTGACCGGATCGACGGAAATATTGACCGTCGCCGTCGAGACTTCGCCGTCGGCGTCGATCGCTTGGTAGTCAAACGAATCCGGACCATGAAAGTCGCCAGTTGGCGTATAAGTGAACGTACCATCGGAATTGAAGACGACCGTTCCATTGGCTGGATCGGTTAACTTGACGTAGTTCAGCGTATCCCCATCCGGGTCGCTGTCATTGCTGGCGACGCTTCCGCTGACCGGCGTGTCTTCGTTGGTCGCAAAGCTGTCACCAACGGCCGCTGGGGCAGGGTTGGCAACCACCCATGAAAATGTATCTGTCACGACACCGCCATTGCCGTCGGTCACGGTTACCAAAACAGTAAAGGGTCCGCTGGCCGATGCACTTGAATCAATCGTGCCGGAAATGTTTCCAGACACGTCGATGGTCAAACCCGTCGGCAGTCCCGTCGCGGCAAAGGTTAGCGCATGGCCCTCAACGTCTGAGAAAAGCCCGGAAATATCCAGTGAAATCGTTTCCGAATCCACATTCGACTGGTCCCCGATCGGGGTCACGAGAATCGGGTCATCGTTCACAGGATCAACGGTAATGGTGACGGTCGCCGTCGAAACGGCGCCGTTCGCGTCGGTCACCTGGTAATCAAAACTGTCGGTCCCATTGAAATTGGGATTCGGCGTGTAGGTAAACGAGCCGTCGGAATTGAACGTTAATGAGCCATCGCTGGGTCCGCTGGTTTGCGCAAACGTGAGCGAGTCACCATCGATGTCACTGTCATTGCTGGCGACGGAATCGCTGAGGGAGGTATCTTCGTCGATCGTACGGGTATCATCAACGGCCGTCGGAGCCGGATTGGTCACCGTCCAATCAAACGTGGTACTCACGGACTGCCCGACGTTGTCGGTCGCCGTGATCGTCACCGTATGAACTCCAGCCGTCCCACCGGCCGACGCACTGGAATCAAGCGTGCCGGTAAGGTTGCCCGTTAACGGATCGATCGCCAATCCGGCTGGCAAATCGGTTGCCGAAAACGTCAACGACAGGCCTTCCGGGTCGCTGAAGAAACTGGAAACATCCAGCGTCGCGATCGCCTGGCTGTCCAGGCTTGCTTGGTCAGGAATGGTACCGCCAAGGACGGGAACATCGTTCTGCCCGTTGACCGTGATGGTCAGCAGGGCAGAGCTTGAACCTCCCTCGCCATCGCTGATCGCGTAGGAAAATGTTTCCGTCAACGTGTCACCCGCGTCGAGCGAAGTGACCGCAGGATTACTGCTGTCAAGCGTGTAGGTGTAACTTCCATTGCTGTTGATAACGATGTCGCCGTACGCGCCGTTAATCGTTACGCCAACCGAAGCTGACGAACCCTCGACCGCACTGACCTGAATCGCATCAGAGTCAGGATCGTTATCGACTCCCCAACCATCGTCGTCACTGATTACGTTGCCACTATCCGCTAACATCGTGTTTTCGGTAACGTTCGCTGAATTATCTGTCGCCGTCGGGCCCGGGTTGGTGACGTCCCAAGCGAACGTTTGATCAACGCTCCCTCCGTTGCCGTCATTGGCCATAATGGTCACCAGGAAAGGACCACTTTGAGACGCACTATTGTCGATCGAGCCGGAAATAATGCCCGTGTTACTGATTGACAATCCAGCCGGCAATCCCGCCGCCGAAAACGACAGCGAGTCCAAGGTGTCGAGGTCAGAAAAATATCCGCTGACATCCAGTCCCGCAATGGTCGCGCCGTCAAGGCTTGCCTGCGGTGGAATCAATCCGACGCCGACCGGGACGTCATTTGTGCCGGTGACCGTCACGGTCAAAGTCGCGGACGCCGCACCACCTTCACCGTCCGAGACCGAATAGTTGATAGACGTCGTCGCCGCTTGACCGTCGGCCAGATAATCAAAATCTCCCGCTGGATCGAAACTCCAAGAACCATTCGAGTTGATTGTGAATTGTCCGCCAGTGCTGCCCGCAATCGCCGCAGCGACGTTTCCAGCAGATCCACCCACCGCACTGACTGTAATTGAATCGCCATCCGTATCACTATCGTTGGACAATACGTTGCCTGCCGTCGCGGCAGTTTGTGTCGTGGATCCAGAATCATCGGTCGCCGTTGGTCCGGGATTGGAAACATTCCAATCAAAGGTGACCGTAACGGCCTGACCATTGTCGTCGGTGGCAGATGCGGAAACGGTATAAACTCCGCCGGCACCACCCTGCGAAGCGCTGTTGTCGATCGTTCCCGTGATTAGACCGGTAATCGAATCGATAGACAGACCACCGGGCAAATCGGTCGCAGAGTAAGTAAGTGTGTCGCCGTCTGGATCGTTGAAGTAACTGCTGATATCCAGGGCACCGATTGTGTCGGCGTCGTCATGGAATTGATCCGGAATTGTGCCGCCGCTGACAGGCGCATCGTTGCTACCATTAATCGTGACAGTCAAAACGGACGTTGACGAACCGCCTTCGCCGTCGCTGATCGAATACGTAAAGAAATCACTAAGTGTCTCTCCGTTGTCAAGCGACGAAACCGAAGGATGATTGTTATTAAGGTTGTAGGTGTAAGTTCCGTCGCTATTGATTTCGATGCTTCCATAAGCGCCATTGACCGTCACGCCTACATTCCCGGCAGCCCCATCCACGGCGCTGACAGTTAGTGGATCGCTGTCCGGATCCTGGTCAATTCCTGTGCCATCATCGTCGGCCATGACATTGCCGCTATCGGTTAGCGACGTGTCCTCGATGACGCTG
The DNA here is from genome assembly GCA_942492215.1 of Pirellulaceae bacterium. GTDB lineage: Bacteria > Planctomycetota > Planctomycetia > Pirellulales > Pirellulaceae > Mariniblastus. The sequence goes on along the minus strand of CALODY010000005.1, from coordinate 469,838 downwards.
GCCGTGTTGCTGTTGGCAACGGGGGCCGGATTGGAGACGGCCCAGTCCAGTGTTGTGCTGACCGATTCGCCGTTGTCGTCGGTCGCCGTGACCGTCACGGTGTAGACGCCACCGCTGCCGCCTTGCGAAGCACTGTTGTCAATCGTGCCAGTGATCAATCCGCTAACGGGATCAATCAACAGTCCTGCCGGCAGATTAGAGGCACCGTAAGTCAACGCATCACCATCGGGATCACTGAAAAACGCCGAGACATCCAGTGTGGAAATCGAATCGGCATCGTCGTTGCTCTGATTGGGAATCGTGCCACCAACGAGCGGAGCATCATTGCTGCCGTTGACCGTCACGGTTAACGTGGCTGTCGATGTCCCACCCTCGCCATCGCTGACCGTATACGTGAAGGTGTCCGAAAGCGTCTCCCCATTGTCCAACGCGGAAACCGCTGGATCACTATTGTTCAAACTGTAAACGTAGCTGCCATCGCTGTTGATCACGATGTCGCCGTAGCTTCCGGCGACCGTCAAACCAACGTTCGCCGCCGAACCATTGACCGCGTTAACGGTCAGCGTATCGGCATCGGGATCGTTATCGATACCGCTGCCATCGTTATCGCTGATCACGCTGCCACTATCGGTGAGCGAAGAATCTTCGGTTACCGCAGCCGTGTTGTCGGTTGCCGATGGTCCGGGATTGGCGACGGTCCAGGTCAACGTCGTGCTGACCGATTCGCCGTTGTCGTCGGTCGCCGTGACCGTCACGGTGTAGACGCCACCGCTGCCGCCTTGCGAAGCACTGTTGTCAATCGTGCCAGTGATCAATCCGCTAACGGGATCAATCAACAGTCCTGCCGGCAGATTAGAGGCACCGTAAGTCAACGCATCACCATCGGGATCACTGAAAAACGCCGAGACATCCAGTGTGGAAATGGTTTCCGCGTCGTTATCCGACTGATTGGGAATGGTTGACGCCACGAGTGGGGTGTCATTGGTTCCATGGATCGTAATGGTGATATCCGCAGTGCTGGTTCCGCCTTCCTCATCGGTCAGCGTGTAGCTAAACGTCTCGGTCAATGTCTCACCGTTATCCAGTGCAGAAACGGCCGGATTGTTGTTGTCCAGGGTATACGTGTACGAACCGTTACTGTTGACTACGATGCTGCCGAAGGTCCCGCTGGTCGCAACACCGACATTTCCTGCCGAGCCAGCCACCGCGCCCACGGTTAACGAATCGCCATCGGGATCACTGTCGACACCGCTGCCGTCATTGTCGCTGATCACGTTGCCACTATCCGAAAGAGAAGTGTCTTCCGTAACGGTGGCAGAATTGTCAGTCGCCGTCGGACCGGGATTGCTGGCCGTCCAAGTCAAAGTCGTGCTGACCGAATCGCCATTGTCATCGGTCGCCGTGACGGTCACCGTGTAAACACCACCTGCGCCGCCCTGAGAAGCACTGTTGTCGATCGTGCCGGTAATCAATCCGCTGACGGGGTCAATCGTTAAGCCTGCTGGGAGGTTGGTTGCCCCATAGGTTAACGCGTCGCCTTCGGGATCACTGAAGTAGCTGGAAACATCCAGTCCCGGGATCGTGTCCGCATCGGTATCCGACTGATTGGGTATGGTCCCGCCAACCAACGGGGCATCGTTGGTCCCATCGATGTTGACCGTCAGCGTGGCTGTCGACGTTCCGCCCTGGCCGTCGCTTACCGTATAGGTAAACGCCTCGGACAATGCATCGCCGTTGTCTAACGCTGAAACAGTCGCATTGTTATTGTCGAGCGTGTAGGTGTAAGTACCGTCGCCGCTAATGAAGACAGTTCCATAACTTCCCGCGACACCAACGCCAACATTGGCGGCATTTCCATTCACCTGGCTGACCGAGAGGGAATCGTTGTCAGGATCGCTGTCGACGCCGAAACCATCATCGTTCGCAATGACGTTGCCGTTGTCGGTTAGAGTCGTATCTTCTTTGACATTGGCTGAATTATTGGTTGCAGTGGGGCCCGGGTTGGCAACCGCCCAGGTAAATGTCTGAGTGATCGTTCCACCGTTTCCGTCGTTGGCGACGATCATGACCACAAAGGGTCCACTTACAGATGCATTGTTGTTGATCGTGCCCGAAATGATGCCTGAGACCGGGTCGATATTCAGCCCCGGAGGCAGAGTCGATCCGGCACTGAATGTGAACAGGTCGGTGGTGTCGGCGTCTGCAAAGTAACCACTTATGTTGATCGGCGCTATTGTGTCCCCATCGTTATTCGATTGCGGGGGAATGGTTCCTACGGTTGTCGGGTTGTCATTGGTACCGGTCACTGTCACCGTGACAGTCGCTTCGTCTTCAATTCCCGTTCCATCGGTCACGGCGTACGTGATGGTGGTCGTAATGGTTTCGCCGGAGGCGAGGAAGTCGAAGTCGTTGGCAGGATCGAAGTCAAAACTGCCATTGGAGTTGACAGTGAACACACCACCGAACGATCCAGCCACCGAGGTCCCAACATTGGCCCCGTCCCCGTTGATTTGGGAAACGGTTAGAGTGTCCCCGTCAGAGTCGCTGTCGATTCCGTTTCCGTTATTGCCAGTGATCAAGTTGCCGCTGATGCTAGTGTCCTGATCGGTCGTGAAATCGTCATCCACTGCGTCTGGCTGAGAAAAAGACAACGGAGTTGCCGAAAAATTGGCGGTCGACAAACCGTAACCCGTGTTCGCATTTCGTGCTGTAAAACGGAGATTCAGCTGTGGCATGTCGTGAAACTTGATGCTGATCCAGCGTTCTTCGTCGGCTTCGCCTCCGCGAGTCGTGGTATTCGTGAAAGTCGTTGTGCCGTCCCCGTTGACGATGGTTTCAATGCTGGACGCTGGTGTTGACGAAATTTGATACGACTGCATCTGATCCGAGACGACTTTGACCGCTTCCGATCCGGATCCGGTTGCCGTGGGGGCTTCGTAGTCGATGTCTTTGAACGTGAAATCACCCACGACGGACAGCGGGTTCCCGTCTGATGCATCGAAAAACTCAACCATCACATGGGCGGTATGTCCTTCGTAGCCGTTGGCACTCCCTCCCGGAACTCGCGCCAGCAGCACCGGTCCGCCCGCAAAATCCGAAAACGTGACTGGTAATTGGTTGGCAGTTCCCGTGGTAACATTGCCGTTTTCATCAAATGTGTCGATCAACGTCAGGCGGAGATCGATGGTAATCGCCCCGCTATTGGCAGTCGCGGCATTGTCATACGTGCGACTGGAAACGCCACCCTCGCTCAGCGGCGTCACGGCAAGTTCATCCATGGCCCCGAAGCTTGCTGTGCCGACAATAAAACCAGCGTCCGTTTCCAACAAAACACTCTGGTAGTTGTCGGAATGGAGCGTTTGAGTTTCAATCGCTCCTGTCGATTTTTCGAGAATCCAATCGCCACCCAACCGACTGCTGCCTGTCAGGTCGTCAGAAGCCGCAACGTCGGCGCGCGTGATTTGGCTTAACGTTTCGATAAACTGAATGCCTTGCTGATTGCCAGCGAGGTCGCAACCGTAGAGCAGGATGTCTCCCGCCTCGGAAAGCGAATTTCCAATGCGTTCCAAATCGCTTCGGAATGCGCCCGAAAGATTCGCTGACGAGATCTGTGAGTTGCCCAAAAACAGTTCCGCATCATTTCCATGTGAAATGATGTGGATTGCCGAGAGTTCATTGTGATCTTGAAGACGATCGGCGATCTGAGACAGCCCGGCCGATCCCTCGTTGACGAAATAGACATCGACGTCGCGTCCGTTGACCAGTTCTGCGACCAGACTTTCGTAACCCGAAACCCCTTTGTCTACGAACACGACTTCGCGCGCCGATTGTTGTTCGCCGATCGATTCATTACGGGATTCCGCATCCACAACTTCGGTGCTGGTCTGCACAAATGCCATCGCTTCCGTATCCATGTCCGGCTGGACGTCAGCGGGGTTTATTGGAACGGCATCAAACAGCACACGTTCTTCCAACTGTTCGATCAGGAGGATTCGTTTGTTCGGCAAACCGGATTTGTGGTTGGTCGGGGACTGGCCATTGTCAGGTTTTTGAAATCGCGACATTTGTGGTGGTACTTTTGCTACTCAGGAGGGAACCGCATTCGGAAATTGCGTTCTCGGCGCGCAATCCTTAACCGAAGATTAGGTCGCAAAAGTCGGAAAAGTCGCGAACATGCGTCAAAAACGGCGGCCGCAGGAAAAGAATGGGGGGATCGCGATACGATGTTGATTTTTCGCAACAATATAATTCCGAATCGCTTCGATTACTCCAATCATCCGGGTCGTACAGAGCCATAGATTGCTACGGCTTTGCCGGCTTCCGTGCACCCACGCCCCCGTGGAGCACAAGCCAGCCAGCCGGGGATCGTTTGTCGACCCGCGACCACAAATCAAGGCAAAAAAGGACATCACCCGTGGCTTTGAATCTTCAAGAAACCGATTCGAAGGTCATATTGGAGGTCGTCGCCAAACCCAACTCTCATCGCTGCGAATTTCGCGGAGAGGTCGACGGTGCCCTCAAAATTGCGGTTACCGAAGTGGCTGAAAAAGGGAAAGCCAATCAGGCAATCATCAAGTTCCTGGCAAAAACGCTGTCACTGCCGAAACGCAATATCGCACTGTTGTCCGGTACCACGAGCTCGCGAAAGAAGTTTCTCATTGCAGGGCTCAGTCTGTCAGAACTTCGTTCGCAATTGGAGCGGCACATTCAGGAATGACCGCGTCGGGAATTCGTCAATTCTCAACCGAGGGGGCCGGTGGTAGCTCTGGCGCCGCTGCATATTCGGCTTCGCGAAACTTCGTTAAGACGTTGGTCGGAAGGCCACATTCGATCGTCTCGCCGATTTCGATCCCTTCGGTTCGCAGCAACAAACCGGTCACGCGTTTCAAATTCATTTGGGCAAGGTTGTACGTTAGTTGCGACTGCAGGAAATCAAACTCTGCCAATGCCAGGCGTTCCTGCGACGTCAGCAGGTTTTCCAGTGCCAGGCTAGCGGAAACATCTTCTCCGGGAATTCGTTGCCAACGTTTGGTTTGCGCGTCCAACTCCGCCGACCTGGCCAACATGGCTTGCGATGTAGCGAACATTTCCTGGCTGGATGTTTCAATTTCCCGAACCGCGACTTCGACTTCCAATCGAACGGTTTGCAACGTTGTTTGATACTGATTCTGCAGCTGTCTCAATTCGAGTTTTCTGCGGGTGTTTCTCGCCGACGCCGCCCGGTTTCCGAAAGGGACCTCGTAGTTGAGACCGATCGAGTACGCGGGACGGCCATCACTGAACTGACTGCCCCAGGCGCTCCCAACCCGACCGCTTCCCTGCAGACCGGCAATGTACGTGCGGGTGAAGAAATCGAGTTGCGGCAACATCTCGTTTCGCGACATGCCGAGACGCACCGAACCGGCTTTGATCTGTTTCAATGCCTGCAGCATCTCGGGCCGGCACTGAATCGCGTACTGCATCGCTTCCTGCATGTTAGCTTCGTAATACAGCATATTGGGAGTGTCAGTCGGGATGATTTCGACTTGATCGAATTCACCGAAAGACGGATCGTTGACCAGAGCTCGCAATCTCGACTCGGCATTCTTGACGGCCATTCGGGCTCGAATCAGCTCGGATTGTCGCGCAGTGGCCGATGCGCGAGCGGCCAGGATCTGTGATTGTTGAGCGTCGATGTCTTTGCGCTTTTCGAGCAACTGATAGATCTGTTCGGCGCTCTGATAGGCGTTCATTTTCTGAAACAGGGTGCCACGCTCGAGGTAAATCGCCCAATAGGCCCGCGTCACTTCCAATAAATGTGATTGGAGCTGGCGCCGAAACTCATCGTCGGCAATCCGGGCATCAATGCTGGCCAAACACACGAGGCTCTCGTTGTAAACGCGTCCGCCGCCTCGCATCAGGGGCTGTTTGTAACCAAGAATCAAGCGGGCCGTACCTTGGGGATTCGGGACGAAGAAATCCGAGTTGGTTTCCTGCCAACCAAATTCCTGCTGAACATCAAATTCACCGCCGACCCGGTTTCTGCGGCGCACGCCACCGGATCCGGTCCACTGCTGATTGATGTAACGTGTGCCAATGCCGCCCACCGTCAATGAATTGCCGACGGGGTCATTCAAGTCGTCCCAGCGCGTTTGAAAAAACCTGGTCCAGTCAAACAAGGCGTCCGCCTCCGCGATGGCAGTGCGTCGGATCAACGGCAAATCGCTAAACACCTTGATCTGATCCGAGTATTGAAGGGTTCGAATCAGCACCTCCTCCAGCGAGACAAATTGCGCCGTCGAGGCATCACGCATCGGTTGTGAGACGAACTTCGTCCACCACCCGGGTTCTGAGACCGCCATTGGTGACGGGTCGCCATTACTGGTCAACAGATCGCCCAGATCAACGGGAACCGTCATCGAATCGGCCGGAGGCGAGTCTGGAGCGTCAGTGGACTGGGCAGCGGCAATTGAAATCGGCAAGAGGATTGCCAATGAAGAAAGCCAGTATGTGAGTTTGCGGGAGAGCATAGGGGATCTCGGGACAGTTCGCGATTTCCGAACCCGAATAATCGGCTTTGCGGATACCAACAGCAGTTCTATCGTCCTGTCATACGAGTCAATCTGATTGGATCAGACCTGAGACTGGGATCTATTGGAACTAGCATTCGGGATGGTCGGATTTTCGAGAATCTACCGCCCAGTCAAAGATTAGGGGTTAGGTTTGGCTTGCTTGCTCAAACCACTAACAACCTCGATGCTGGGCTGCAAATCTCAGTCTCAGCTCAACAAGAATGCAACAATCTGAATTCCACCTGGCAATTGCGGCGATTGCTTCGTCAGGATTGAATTTTATGGTAGTGGACGAGGCTACGAGTCCTTTACAGTCGCAATCCAAAGAGTGGCTCGTTGCCTCGCCCACTACGGCTAACCCGAAGTTTCAACGTTGACAACTCACTATTGCAATTTCTTTTGACTGATCTCACGTAGATTTTGAACCCAGGCGGTCACGCTTTCTGAAATGACTTCGCCCATGGAACCACGTCGTGCTCGAAAGGAAACGACGGCGGGCTGTCCAGGACGCAGCCGACTGCTATCAGCGGATGATAGCGACACTTTTGCCAAAAAGCGAGGTTTGAGCAACTCAAAGTTCTGGTCCGAGTCGGACGTTTCGTCCTCGGTCGAGTGGCGAAATTTAACGGGAAGCGGGCCGCCGACAGCAGAACTTAATGCCGGATGGGTAAGTTCCACTCGCGCGCGGGGATTGACGTGATCGAGGACCGCCGGAAACAGCGTCGGGCCTTGCCCCCAAACGGTCACATTGACGGACCGTCCGCCTCGTTCCTGAAACCGTTCCACATCGTGTTGGGATACGAGAGCGTGAACTTCCATGCAATTCTCGGTGCCGATCGAACAGAGTTTGTTTCCTGCGGACAAGTAGGCTCCGTTAAGCGATTCCAGGTCTTCCGCGATGACAATGCCACCGACTTCTGCGCGGACCTGAAGGCCATTCAGCTGGGACACGCGTTCCGACAATCGCTTTTGCAGTGCCGATCGATTCTTCTGTTCGGCGTCGAACGCCGCCATTTCCTCCCGCTGCCTTAATTGTCGAAGAAGTAGTTGATTTTCTTCCAGCTCGATTTTGAGTTTGTTTACTTCGGCAGCTAACTCACGGTTTTCCAAAATCGCCAGCAGTTGTCCAGCTTCAACGGTTTGATCGTTTCGGACCGCGATCTCACGAACAAAACCACCGACGGGCGTTCGAATTTCCGTGATGTTCGCAAAATCGACGATCGCCGGAGCCTGAACCTTCGCATGCCAGGGTACAAATTTCAGAAACGCAAAAATCAATATCGCGGCGGTTGATGTCAACCAACAAAACCGCAACCGGTTGACTCGCTGTTGAGTCTTTTCGCCAATAAATACGAATTTCATTAGCTTTACGATCGGCCAAATGACCCACATGCAAACGGCCACCACGGCCAACACAATGCCGGCTCCAAAGAACAGTGACTCCGCGGCAATCGCCAGCCCGACGTAGATCAAGACCTTCCAGGCTAACGCCAAACAGGCGTAGATCGCAACAATATCGCCCCGGCCCTCCGGCCAATTCGGTTTGTTGACATCCAAGCCCAGGTAGAACTTTTTGCCCATCCAACTCATCAACTGCTGACCGTGCGTGGCCAGGTTCGGTAATTCCAACCAGTCGGTCAGAATGTAATAGCCGTCGAATCGCATCAACGGGTTGGCATTGAAAACGAGTGTCGTAAACGAACCAGCCAACATCACGTTGTAAGCCTGCTGTTTGATCACACCGACATCGGAATAGGCCCAAATAATTGCCGCGATCGCAGCCAAAAACAACTCGGCATACATACCAGCGCCGGCCACATAGATTCGGTGCCACTTCGAGTTGAAACGCCAGGCGCTGGTGACATCGACATAGGGCAGTGGAATCATCACGATCAAGACGACTCCGGCTTGACGGACCTCACCGTCAAACCGTTTGCAGACCAGACCATGGGCCAACTCATGAATTATCTTTAGACCGATCCAGGCCGAACCCAGCCAGAACCAGTTGTCCCTGGCGAAAACCTGGTTATGGCTACTGCTGATCGCATCCCAATGGGATCCAATCAAATAGCCCGCGAACGCCAACGTCAGGATCCAAATGGCAAACATTGGACCGCTGAATAACCAACCGAAACTGATCGCCAATCGCGACAACAGGGCATCGGGATTCAATAGTGGAAATTTGGGAGAGATCGGATTCAATCGCGACCGACGTTTTTTTTGTGCGGATTGGCTGTGCGATTCCCACAGTCGCTCTGATTTTCGCGATGCGGAGGTCGAAGCCAGTTGGGCATCGACCAGCCATTTGCAGATCGTGAGTGCCTCCGCTTCGCTGACTGCCTCTTCACCGAGTTGCGCCGCCGACATGGCGACCGCCCGAGAGATCGAAGTTCTGCCGTCAAATAACGAAATCAATTGATACTCCGCCAGTCCGATTCGGTAGAACCGGGAGTTCAATTCGTCTTCGATCAAGTAACAGGGTGCCCCTCGATACTCCTGGAGATGAAACGTCAAATCATTGCGCAGCAACAGCCGACTGTTCGCAAGTTCAAAAGTGCTGTGATGTGCGGATTGATGGTTCATGATTGATTCGTGTGACAGTTGCGATTCGCGCACTGCTCAAAGGTCCGAAGCCGGAACGACGCCCCGAGCCTGATAGATAAGCGTGGCGTCGTTTCGATTCGAGGACCGAGTTCAAGGCTCCGGTCAGAATCCGATTGCCGTGACGAATTTCTCCCAGGGTCGATGAAACAGGGTCCAACCCAACGTGTGTCGTGGACCAATGACTCGTGCTTTGCCATCCATGCCTGGACGGATTTCTTTGTCCGTATTTGTGAGAATGACTTCCGCTACAAAAACATTCTGTTCATCGCGAATGGTCGAACTGGGCCGAATCCTGCTGATTCGGCCAGCCAGCGTCTCGGTCCCAAACCCGTCGAAGCGAAGGTACACCGTCTGATCTTTGGACAGATGCATGATCTCTTCGGCGTCAATGGAAAGCTCGACCCGAATTGGGTCGATGGGTGCGATCTCGTAGAGCGTTTGACCGACTTTGACCGGGTAGTTTTGTCTTCGATCGAGACTTCCCGAAAGCACGATTCCCGCGATTGAACTTCGCACCTCCAGATTCTGCTCGCGATGCTGCATCACTTCCAATTCGGTTTCAAATCTTTTTCGTTCAAGGTCCGCCCGAATGGCATCTGATATTTCATTGTTCGCCCGATGAATATCTCTCTTCCTCGCGGCCCGATCCCGTTCGGCGACCAGTCCTGCAATCTTAAAGCGGATCTCGCGGCCATCCATCCTGGCGAGAATTTGGTCGCGCTGCACGACATCACCGGGTTCCACGAATGTGTTTTCCAACAACCCTTCGTAAGGCGCGACGCTGAAGCTGCGATTGACCGGCTCGGCAGTACAATCGCAATGAATTCGATAGGGGACCGGCATAAACATGGAGATGGTCGCAATCAGAACCACGGCCACCACCGCCCATTTCGTGCTGACTTTTTCTTGCGCAAAGATGCGGCGTGATAGTCTCGTCAGCCAACCGCCTTCTATCTTGCGGACGACCTGCAAACTACTTCCCACAGGGTGCTCCAGGGCACGAGCCAGATTGCTCGTTCTCGTGCTCCGAGCCAAATCGCGGCCTCCCATGATGGTGATCACGCCAATCAGTTCGTCCTGTTGATTGCGCAGCGGCATCGAAACAACCGACTCGCAACGGAGGTGTTGCGCCAGTTTTCGGTGCGCAAGCGCTCGGGTTGCAAGGTCCTTTTTTTGATCCGGAAAGCGAGTAATCGTCCCTCTTAGCAGGGTCTCGTCAAAGGCGTTTTTCAATGCCATCGTCGTTCGAGATTGATGGTCAAAGTCGGCCGTCGATGACAGGGCAAGTAGTCGCGCATCAGATGATTTGTCTTTGCGATAGCCAACCGCAACGTAATCGCACCGAAACAGGTTTTGCAATTCGTTCGCGATTTTGAGTGCCGACTCTTGCAGCGACTCACTGTTTTGCGACGTGCCGATCAATTCCAACACGGTGGCCGCGCTGCGAATCTCGAAGTTCAGCAACGTAATCTGGTCGCGAGAACGCCACAAATCGTAATGGTTGGCGACCAACTGACAGGTCAGGATCGATTCGTAGCTGGTCGACTGTTCATCATGTACAAGCCCGCAGAGGACGCCCGTCGTTTGCGAGTCTTGATAAAACGGGACACAGACAACTGCGGTTCCACGAATTTTGTCGGGCCAGACCATTCGGGGTGCGTTCTCGCCAGCCGTCGACAATGCCGCATCCAAAAGGATCTTTCTCATCACCTGGCTATCAAACGTCGGATTGGAAAACGTAGCGTGCAAAACGGATGGCTGTTCGCCACTGTCGACTTGAACCCAGGCGGCAGCCAGCAAACGCGTGCGTTTTACGAGTGTTTCGGTCAGACGTTGGACGACTTCTTCGCGTTCGTCCGTGGTCGTAACGATCGCCCGCAAATCGAGGATCAGCTCAAACAGGCTGTCTCGCTTTTGGGCACCGCTGCTGCGCGGAATGGTCGTTTTTTGACGCGGAGCTGTTTGTCGCTCTGTCGACGGCGAACGCGCGGACGATCGCCTGGTGACCTCGACCGGTGGCAAGTTGGAGCTCTGATTCGACATTCGTCCGGCAATAAAAAAAGTGAAAAACTAAGGGAGTCCCGTTCGCGGGAGCATCAACGGTTTCCTGAAACGCTATTCGGGTCGGTACGCAGTGAGGGATTCGACAGCGAGGATGTTGGGAAGCTGTCGGAAATGGTCTCTCGAATACTGCCACGACGATCGACCATCTGACGTTCAGCCAACTTTCCCAATCCGGGTGCCATCCGAGAGGCTTGGCCAATCGTTGCCGATCCCAGTTTGTGATCGATAATCCGGCAGCGCACCCCACTTCGAAATTTCTGTTCACGATTGTCGATCATCACGTCGATGCGAACTCGACCACTGTCAGCACTGGTGACGGGCGCGACGTAATCCACGGTTGCCGGGCTCGTCTGGTTGGTCTCCTGCAACAGAACCTGAACTCGATTCCCAGGTTCAAATGCAGCGGCTTGAGCTGTCGGCAAATGAAAAACGGCTCGCAGTGTCTCAAGTTGCACGACGGTCACGACGTGAGGGTCATGCGGCGAAACGAACTCACCGGGCTTGCGACGGACCTCGGTAATGACACCGGCAATCGGACTTCTAACCCTGCGACATTCCATGCGTGACTCGATTTGCGCGAGTTCCAGCTTGAATTGTTCCTGTTCTTCCCGTATCGCTTCGACGTGTTCAGCAGCCACCTGCATGTCAGTTTGGGCGCGTTCGACTTCCTGCGGGCTGCCGGCGTTTTCTTCAAGCAGTTTTGACAATTGGCCAAATCGTTTGCGTTTTTGCTCAAATTCAATTTCGGCGGCATGAAGTCGCGCGGTCGAACCGGCTTTTGCTGCCGCGACGCGTCGGGAGGACTCCAGAACGCTCATATCCAGTTCGAGCAGCAGTTGACTGGCGGCCACACGATCACCCCGTTTCACTCGAATCGAACCCACAATGCCCGATTCTGCACAGGCTACCTGGATCGACTCAATGGGTTCGGTGAACGCTTCATCTCCGAGATTCAACTCAATGGAGCCGTCAATAAAAGCCTGCTCCAGCGTCTGGCCGCGTGCCGCGGTTCCGAATTGCAGACAGATGGCTGCAGCGACCAGCATGATTCTCATTCGATTGTCCGAATTCATCTGCAAACTCCATTTCGCGTTATGGCAAGTGTCATTCAGGCAGTTTTTGCAACCGACTCCTGCACCGATTCAATCCAATGATCCTGCACCACCATTTTCTTTCGCGAGCCGAAATTGATACGTTCGATTCGTTTCTGTAACGAAGCAACCTCAAAATCGAATGTCGCTGTACATTCGCCGTCACGGCCGGCAGCTCTCATGATCGTGTTGGCAAGTTTGGGGTCATAGCGACGGATGATTTCGTCGTCCGCCGACACAAAAAACTGGCAGGAACCAGGGTCCGACTGTCGTGCACAGCGACCGATCAACTGGCGATCGACGCGAGGAGAATCATGATGTTCGACGACGACAACATGCAGTCCCCCCGCATCTCGCGAATGGCCGTCGATGCGAATATCGGTGCCGCGACCCGCCATGTTCGTGGCAATCGTGACAGCCCCCGGTGCGCCGGCTCTGGAGATAATTTCCGCCTCGTCATGATCTTGGGTCCCATTGAGCACCAAATGCGGCAAACTCCATTTTTCCAACAAGGACGACAACTCGCGGCTTTGCGTGATCGTGCGTGTGCCGACCAACACGGGCTGTCCCAACTGCGAGCGAGCCAGGACGTCTTTGGCGATTGCCACATGCTTGAATTCGCGACCGGAAAAGTAACGCGCCGCCGTCGTGCGACGTTGCGACGGTTTGTTGCGAGCGATCTCGACAACCGGCAGTCGATAAAATTCAACAAGTTCACCTTCGTTGCCAGCCGCGGTCCCCGTCATACCCGCGATTCTGTCGTAAAACCCGAAGTAACGTTGACGTGTAATGCGAGCTTCGATTTCTCGTTCTTCGGTCAGCGTAACGTTCTCCCGGATTTCGATCGCTTGATGAAGGCCACTGCGCCATTTCCGTTCTTCATGAATCCGCCCCGTATTTTGGTCGACCAATACGACCTGGTCGTCTCGCGCGACATAGTCGACATCGCGTTTCAAAAGGTGGCTGGCGTACAACGCCTGTTCAATGTACTGGTTCCAGGGGCGCTGCAAATTCAGCTGGATCTGCGGTGTCAACTGCTCGTGTACTTGCCGCCAACCGCGTTCGGTTAAGCGAATGGATTTGTTGATCGCGTCAATTTCAAAACCGTCGTCTTCAATCAACTGATCCGCTTGTGACATCGCGTAATGGTAAACCTGGCGAACCGGTTCGATGCTGCCACTGCTGCCAGACAGAATCAGTGGCGTGGTGGCCTCATCGATCAGCACACTGTCTGCCTCATCAATGATGGCAAAGCCAAGTTCGCGCTGCATCAGCCCAATTTCCTGGGTAGGTATACCCCGCAGTCGACTCAGGAATCGCGTTCCCAGGGGTAATTCGATTTTGTTGCGTAATGCCAATTGATCTCGCAGGAAATCGAACCCGAACTCGTAACCGGTTCCGTAGATAATGTCCTGAGCATAGGCAATTTGCTTTTCCCTTTTGTCCTGTTCACTGACAACCAATGCCGCGGTCAATCCCAACATCTCAAAGATCGGCAACAACTCTTCGTAATCGCGTTTGGCAAGGTAGGCATTGGTTGTGGCGACATGGACACCCGCCCCGGTCATCCCGTACAAAACAGCGGGCAAGCCGCAGGTGATCGTTTTGCCTTCACCAGTTTGCATTTCGGCAATCGCTCCGGTGGCCAGCACCAATCCGGCCAGAAGTTGGCAGTCGTAATAGACCTTTCCCGTTGTACGGCGAAGTGCTTCGGAGGTGAGTGCAAACGATTCCACGACGCAATACTGACCAAGTGCAGAATTCGAACCGATTTGAATCAACTGCTTGAGTTCTTCCGATATGCGGCGAAATTCATCTTGCGACGCTTTCTCCAAAACGGCGGCCCTTTTTCTGATTTCGCCCAGGATCAAATAGTCACCGCGACGAATCTGACGTGAGCGCGGCCAGAGTCGGTCGAGGAATCTTTGATAGGGGCGCAGTGATTTCATGGGTTCCGCCAAACTGATCGTTTGGTGATGCAGAGTCATTCGGCTGGTTGAACTCAAGCAGGGTCATCACGACCCGCTGGATCGGGCGTTTAATCAGAATTTCGGACATCTGGATTTGCCAGCATGAGGGCATCATCCCTGTCACGCACAGACGGGAGTGGGTCGTCGGTGCACGTTCCCTAACCCGAAAGATCAACGCTAGCAGAGGAGGGTCCGGCATGAGTTGGAACAGACTCGAAGGTCAGGCCGTTCGATTCAGGTCGATCGCCAATTTCGGATTTGCGTAGCGGGGCCCGCGAGAGATCGAGCTCAATTTTCGTTGTCGATCTTCGGCATTGAAACAACAGGCGGCGGTGCCGTGGCTTTTACCTTCGTGAAATTCCTGATTCGCGGAGCGAAACACCACGTAGGCTCACGGCGCGAACAGGCAACCTCTGATCAAATGACAAAACAACCGACGGGCGCAGAATCATTTTGCCGCGTTGCGGTCACCGACATCGTCACGTCCTTCATCACGCAATTTTTGATGCCGCTTGGGAGTGACATCGGTGCCGGGCACCAGCAAAGGGCCGGGCGAGTTTTCATCGATGATCTGCTTGAGTTCGGTGGAGTCGACCGATTCAATTTCGATCAGTCGTTCCGTCAAAGCCAGCAAGGCGGCCTTGCGAACCGTCAGTGTCTCGCGCACCTTCTCGATCGCTTCGTCGATAATCCGTTTCACTTCACGGTCGATTCGGCGAGAGGTCGCTTCACTGAATTTGCGGCCGCCAAACCCGACGGTGCTGCCGGAAAGAAACGGACTGCTGCGTTCCTCTTTGTAATTGATTCTGCCTAACGAACTCATTCCGTACTGCATCACCATGCCGCGAGCAATATCGGTGGCTCGTTCCAGATCGTTGGAAGCACCGGTTGAAATGTCTTCGTAGATCATCTCTTCAGCAAGTGTTCCAGCGACGAGGATTTGCAGCTGGCTTTCTAATTCGCTTTGCGTCATCAAATAGCGATCATCCGTGGGGCGTTGCATGGTATACCCCAGAGCCGCCAGTCCACGCGGAATGATCGATACCTTGTGAACCGGATCGGTGTTCGGCAGGCTATACGCGACCAATGCGTGACCTGCTTCGTGGTAAGCGACACGCTGCTTTTCGTCCGGGTTCATGACCCGCTGCTTTTTCTCCAGCCCCGCCGTAACTCTTTCCACACCTTCGTTGAAGTTTTCCATGCAGACCGTCTTTTGGTCTTTGCGAGCGGCCAGCAGAGCCGCTTCATTGACCAGGTTGGCGAGTTCCGCACCCGCAAAACCTGGACTGATGGCGGCGACATGTTTGAGATCGACATCCGGGTCGAGTTTCACATTCTTGACGTGGACCTTCAGAATTTCCTCGCGTCCCATCACATCGGGTCGATCCACCAATACGGTGCGATCGAAACGGCCGGGACGCATCAAAGCCTGATCGAGCGTCTCGGGCCGGTTGGTCGCGCCCATCACGATCACGCCGCTGTTCGATGAAAAGCCGTCCATCTCCACGAGCAGTGCGTTCAGCGTTTGTTCGCGTTCATCGTGGCCGCCGACCGCGCTTCCCCCTCGCGTTTTTCCCAACGCATCCAGTTCATCGATAAAGATAATACACGGCGCTTTGGCTTCGGCCTGTTGAAACATGTCCCGAACGCGTGCCGCACCTACGCCGACAAACATTTCCACAAAGTCACTGCCGGAGAGGCTGAAAAATGGCACACCGGCTTCGCCCGCAATGGCCTTGGCCAGCAATGTTTTTCCAGTTCCTGGAGGTCCAATCAGAAGAACGCCGCAAGGGATCTTGCCGCCCAGTTTTTGATATTTTTCTGGTTTCTGCAGAAAGTCGACGACTTCCTTGACTTCTTCAACAGCTTCATCGATGCCGGCGACGTCGCTAAACATGACGCCCAAATCCTCCTCGGCCATGAGTCGACCGCGGCTTCTGCCGAACTGCATCGGACCACCGGCGCCACCCAAACGACGCATCATCAGGTAGAAAAGACCAATGATCAACAACATCGTGATCAGAAAGAAACCGTACCGATCCCAGGCACTGGGCCCAGCCAGGTAATCCCAACGAACATTGCTGGCATCCAGCATTTTGATCAGGGATTCGTTGGTCGAATCGGCATCATCCTTGTTAACGATGAACTTAACTCGTTCACGCTCCGGCTTGCTGCCTTGCCCGGCGACGACTTGGTAGTAAACCAGACCTTCGATCTTTTTGTCGCCGATCTCCAGGTCATTCGGTTCACTGTATTCGATCGTGCGGCCGTTCGTCCCACCTTCTTTGATGATTAGACGGGAGTCCTTTTCCGTGCCATCGGCCAGTTCATTGCTTCTTTTTTCAGTGTATTGGGTCGCAGCCATCAAACGCTGAAAGTCGCTGTATTTCAGCGTTTTCTGATTCTGGCTGAGGATCAGAAACAGGGAAACGGCGAGTGCGGCAACAACAATCAGTGCGAACCAGACGGTCGAACTGCTTTTATTATCGTTGGTGCGTTTAGGTTGTTCGTCCATAAAAAGGCCTTATGTCTTGATCTCAGGTGTTACTGATTTACAGCCATGTGAGCACAAACTACGCCATTGGGGGGAATTTGTTCTCGGGTTTGGAAAACTCTGGCCAATCGAGCAATATTATCCCTGTTGTATCGAATCTTCCACCCTTGGTGCGGTTCGCCTTGTCGCAAAATGCGCTCGATTCTAGAATACGCTGGCACGGAAACTGGTTCGATCAAGTTCGATTGACCAGGATGCGTATTCTCTTTCACAACAAGTATCCCTCGCTGTGATACGATGCCTGAGGGCAACACCGTCTCATTCTGTCAACATTTAGTTGAATGACCGAAACCTGAAATACCGCGTAACCATTGCTCGACTCAGCCCGTCTTGATTTGTGATGACTGGCACCAAAGCTGCTTTGTTGGCATTCCCACGATCTAGCCAAACTTAATGCCAAGCAACCCATTCTAAAACGCCCCCGTTTCGTGACCTGTTGATCTCCGTGAATCCAAACTCAGAACCTGTCGACACTCGATCTGTCGCGATTCTCGGATCAACCGGGAGCGTTGGGCAAAACGCGCTGAGCGTCGTCCGATCGCTCCCCGGTATTAGAATCGTAGGACTTTCCGGCCATTCCCAGCTGGATCTGCTGGCTGCCCAGGCGAGAGAGTTTCGGCCACGTTATGTCGTCGCCACTGATCCGGACGCCGCATCCCAATTGGACCTTTCGGATTTGCCCGAAACAGAGATTTTGTCCGGACCCGATGCGCTGCTGCAACTGTCAACGTCACCGGACGTCGATATTGTTTTGGCGGCGATTGTCGGTAGCGCGGGACTGGAAAGCACGTTAGCTGCCATTGAACATGGAAAGACGATCGCGTTGGCAAACAAGGAAACGTTGGTGGTGGCCGGCGAGCTGATGACCCAGATGGCTCGCAACTCGGGAGCAACCCTGTTGCCTGTCGACAGCGAGCACAACGCCGTTTTTCAGTGCCTGTCGGCCGGTTCGGCATCCGAAGTGAGGCGGCTGATCCTGACCGCCAGTGGAGGGCCATTCCGCGATTTCGATCTACCTCAGCTAAAATGCGTGACCGTCGAGCAAGCGTTGGCTCACCCGACCTGGGACATGGGTCAGAAAATCACGGTCGATTCGGCCACGATGATGAACAAATCGCTGGAGATCATCGAAGCTCGCTGGTTATTCAACGTGCGGTATGACCAAATTGATGTCGTCATCCACCCTCAATCGATCGTCCATTCGTTGGTAGAATTTGTTGACGGCTCGACGCTGGCGCAGCTAAGTCCTCCCGATATGAAATTGCCCATTCAGCATGCGTTAACCTATCCGGATCGTATCGCTGGTTCGAGTCCACGTTTGGATTTGACCCAAGCCATGCAACTTGAGTTTTTTCCCCCGGATTTGGACCGGTTTCCAGCACTGGAGCTGGGTTACGAGGTCGCCAAATTCGGCGGCTCCAGCGGAGCGGTCTTGAATGCGGCCAACGAAGCTGCCGTGACCGCGTTCTTGGATCGTGAAATCTCTTTTACTGACATCGTGACAGCCTGTCGCGAAATACTAGATCAACATAATTACGAACCTCATCCCACATTGTCGCAGCTATTGGCTGCCGATCGGTGGGCCAGGCAGGAGATGTCCAAGTGGATGATTGCTTGATATTGGCGGCGAACAGTTTTTGGCTCGATCCGGCCTCCTGGTGGGCGATGGCTCAGGTCCTGTTCGGACTGGGGGCCGTCATTTTCGTTCACGAGCTGGGACACTTTTTGGTCGCCAAAGCCTGTGGCGTGAAGTGCGACAAGTTTTACGTCGGTTTTGATGCGTTTGATATCAAGATCGGTGACCGCGTGATCGTGCCTCGGTCGCTGGTCAAGTACCAATGGGGCGAGACAGAATATGGCATCGGGATTTTGCCACTGGGTGGTTACGTCAAGATGTTGGGTCAGGATGACAACCCTGGCAATATCGAAAAAGAAATCCAGCGGTCAATGAATTCGGACGAGTCTGCCGCCGAGGCTTATGACGCGACAGGATTGGTCGACCGCGAGAAAATGGACCCTCGCAGTTTCCTGGCGAAATCTGTTCCACAACGAATGGCGATTATTTCGGCGGGCGTTGTCTTCAATCTGATCTTCGCGGTGCTGTTCGCAGCCTTGGCTTTCAAGTCGGGCGTCGATTACGAACCGCCGGTGATTGGCAATGTGATCGGTGGCGGTCCCGCCTGGGAGAATGATTTAGTAGGCGCCACGATATTGCGAATCGGTGACAAAGAGGTCAAGAACTATTTCACCTATATGGACATGGCCCAGGAGATTGTCTTCAACGGTGACGAGACACCGCTGCAGATCGAGTTCATTCGGTACGGCGAAACCGAGCCGACCCAGACCTCGGTAACGCCGCGCACGGGGTTCCTACGGGCGGCGAAAGATCTGCCGCTAATCGGAGTCAGTAAACGCTTGACGCCTCGCATTGGAGAAATGGGAACCATCGAGGGAAATACCGCTGCTTTGGCCGATCCGCCAATTAAACCCAATGATTTGGTAGTCGAAGTCAACGGGACGCCGATCAAGACCGACATCGATCTTCGGCGGGTTTTAGCGCGAGATTCCGACATGGTCGCCGAGTTTGTGCTGGAACGGACCACGGGAAAGGGAGCCAAAGCCACGACAGAAACCATTCGAACCAAAGTGAATCCCAATCCGATGCGGAGAGTTGGTTTCTCGATTGGCTGGCGACCGATTTCCGCGATCAAGAAAGGATCGCCCGCTGCCGGCGCCGGCATTCAAGTAGGTGATGAGATCGTCTCAATCGACGGACAACCGCGCGGCGACCTGTTAACGTTCAACGGACGGTTGATTGAGATTGCCCGCCAAAACGGAACCCTGGAACTGGGGATCAAACGCGATGGCGCCACCCAGACTTTTACGATACAGCCTGTCGTTCCCAAACTCCTATCCGATATTGGCCCGGATCAACCCCTGGCAATCGACGCACTTGGCGTTGCCATCCCGATGACACGAACGGTGGAATCCATTGAACCCGGTAGCCCGGCCGACAGATCGGGACTGAAGATCGGGGATGAAGTCGTTTCCGTGACCTACCTGCTTTCACCCGAGCAGAAAGAAAACGACATCTACGCCGCGTTGAAGAAACGGCCGAAAGTGAACCTGATTGATGATGAAACTTCCTGGGCCGAGATTTCGTCCCTTCTGCAACTGTTGGAGGCGAACACCGAACTTGAGTTCGAACTAAAAAACGGAGACACCACTCGTACGGTTCGAATGTCAACGCAGGCGTCGGACGAATTTTTCCTGGCCACGCGTGGTGTCAATCTGACGGTGATGCAAGAGCACTACAAGTCCGATACCTGGGGTGATGCATTTAAGTATGGCCAGCAACAAGTCGTCAACGATGTCAAGCGAGTGGGAATGACATTGGTAAAGTTGATCAAAGGGAAAATATCCCCCAAGAATCTTGGCGGTCCAGGAACGATCGCTTTGGCTGCGACATCGGAGGCATCGCAAGGGACTTCCCGGCTGTTGTTGTTTCTGACATTTCTGAGCGCCAACCTGGCGATCGTCAACTTTTTGCCGATCCCGATTCTCGACGGCGGTCATATGTTGTTTTTGGCCTACGAAGGGATCTTTCGGCGCCCCGTCAGCGAGAAGGTTCAGGTCATTTTGACTTACGCGGGACTGATGATGATTCTTGGATTGATGTTGTTTGTGGTGTTCCTCGACATCGGTAGAATCTCCAACCTGATGTGATGATTGGGAAAAGCGGGTTGCCATGTCCTGGACCAATATCCTGAACCACGAATCCATCGTTGATCGTTTTCGCAAAAGCGTCGAGCGCGACCGACTGGCCAGCACCTACCTTTTTGTCGGCCCACCTGGAATCGGCAAACGAACGTTCGCCGTGAAACTCGCCGAGGTCATGCTTTGCGAGCAGCGGCCCGATGATTTTGAATCCTGTGGCGTCTGTCCGGCTTGTCAGCAGGTCAAAGCCCAATCGCATCCCGACTTGATTCTGATTTCCAAGCCCAAGGACAAAGCGTTCATTCCGCTGGAATTGTTTATCGGCGACAAGGAACACCGGCGGCAGGAAGGGCTTTGTCACGACATAGGCCTGAAGCCGTTCCGTGGGGGACGAAAAATCGCGATTGTTGACGATGCCGATTTTCTCAACCAGGAAGGCGCGAACTGCCTGCTGAAAACGCTCGAAGAACCGCCTCCCAATTCGCTATTGATTTTGATTGGCTCCAGCGAGCAGCGACAGTTGCCAACGATCATCTCCCGGTCTCAAGTGATTCGCTTTCAGTCGCTCTCCACCGAGCAGGTTGGCCATCTGATTGCGAAATCCGTGCCAGAAATCGAGACGGAAGTTCCGGTCGCATCTCTGGCAGAGGCCTCGGCGGGCAGTGTCGAGTTGGCGATGAAACTGGCCGACAGAGAGACCTTTGATTTTCGCAGCGAATTGTTCGCCCAGCTTGCGACTGGCGACCCCGGGCAAGGTGATTTTGCCAAAACGGTTTTGGCCTTCCTGGATTCCGCCGGCAAGGACGCCGCCAAAAAACGTCAACGATTATGCCTGGTCGCGGATTTCGCCATTACTTTCTTTCGAGATTGTTATGTGCAGACCATCGGAGTCGACGAAACTTCCTGCCAGGATGAGTGCCTGCATGGGAGCGTGTCCGCCGCGTTGGACACCTGGAAGACATTGGACGTCTCCGAAATTGCGGGGATCGCGATTGAGCGTTGTATCGAACTCCAATGGCACGTCAATGCGAACGTCAGTCCGGCGAATGCCGTCGAGGCATGGCTGATTGACCTTGGCCGAATCTGCAGAGGGAAAAGCCCGTTGGCGATCTGACGGTTTTTTCACCGCATCCAATTGTCGGGTCGTCAAACGAATTGCCGGCGGGCCAGGACACTGCGTTCTCAATGCTGATGTCGGCCAAAGTCCGCGGATGCGATTCACAACTGCCGGATCAAGTCCAACAATTGGGGAACAAACTTACGATTGGCACGCGCCCGATGGCTGAGCATTGATTTGACGGCGTCTCCAAGTTGGCCAAACGTCTGGTGGTATTCTGCAATCTCAAATAACGGGTCGTATCCGAAACCGGATGAGCCCAACTCTCTGGTGAGAATGCGGCCGTAACACCTACCGCAACAATTGATTCGTTCGTTCCCTTGGGGATCGGCGAGCGTCATATGACAGGTGTACCAGGCAGTTCGTTGGTTGAGTGGGATGCCAGCCAGTTTTTTAAGCATCAACGCATTGTTTTCCGCGTCGGTCGCGTCCTCTCCGGCAAACCGAGCCGAAAAAACACCCGGAGCACCGTCCAGCGCATCGACACTGATGCCGCTGTCCTCGCCAAGCACCCACTGACCTAGATGCCTGGCCTGCTCGGTGGCTTTGAGGGCGGCGTTTTCCTGAAACGTCGTGCCAGTTTCCGCCACGGTGATCGAGTCGGAAAAGTCGTCGAGACCTTTTAGCCGAATCCCATGAGGTTGGAGCAAATACTCCAGTTCACGGCGCTTCTTTTGATTCCTCGTACCCAAAACGAGGGTGAACGGTTGCATAATTCACATTTCCAGTCGGGGCTTGAAAGGAGATTATTGTCCGGCCTTTGCGGAATGCTGCAACCAGATCGATCGTTCTGAACCATGCGGATTGGTGAAACCGTTAAATCCGGATCGACATGTCGTAAAAAGGCAGCGCCGTTGCGATTTTCAGAGACTCGCGCCGAGCCATGATTCACACCCGCATCAAATCAGGGTTTCCATTACTTTTGGCGGACTGCGGGAACAAAACCAAAGTAAAGTTTGGAAACTTAAATCGCTGACCCACAGCAAATGACCCACAGCCCTTGTTTTGAACAGTCCCTGATCATGCCAAACGCTGACCCCATTCAGATGATTCGCCGTTCACTGAAGAAGTCCGCCGAAAACCTGCATTCCGTTTTGCGGCCGGACTCAAAATTTCATAACAAACGATCGTTGCGTTTTGAATCCCTGGAAGAGCGTCGAGTCCTTTCGGCTACCGGATTGGTCGACAGCGATGCCTTGCATTCCGACACCGGCCTGGTCGCAACACAATCTTATGGCGATTCTGATGCCGTTCAGTCCAGTGAAATTGTCGAGCTGTTGGTCGAAGTCAACGGCTCTCAGCGTCTGCTTACGCCCAGCGACAATCTTTTGGAGTTGGTGGCCGGTGATCAGGTCAATGTTGTCGAAATCAACTTCAACTCGACCGCGAACCAGGGAGTGTTTGCTGCCGAAGGTTACGTCAACAAAATCAACGATCTGTCTTCCGCCAGCCTAATCGACTACAACGACGGCCGATTCTCGGAACGTTCCGCTAACGCGGAGGCGACCGGAGGCGAAGGATCCGTCGGTGGTCTGATGGAAGGCTGGACAGTCGAATCCGGCTGGGATCGCATGACGATCAACTTGATGCACTACACCGAGAGCTCGACCGACGTCGCCAGTCGGTTTTTCGTCCAAATGCAAGTCGGCCAGCCAGATTTCGAATTCGACATTGAAGCACTGGAGCAAATCAAGAATCAGGAAATTCAGGTTGGAAACGAGGTCTCCATCCCCGCCCGCTGGTTCAATGGGCTCGAGGGACGTTTTCACAACTACGCCGAAGTCGATATCTACCACAGCTCAGATATGGAAACGATCGTGTGGGCCGGTGCCGTGGTGGGCAACACCGATGAATCGAGTTCGGTTGAGGGCGAATTTCTCAACACCAGGACGGACGACAGCTTCAGTAAACACTGGACACCGGAATTGGAAGGCGAGTACGTCCTGAAGTACTACCTGGATCCGGAAGCGGTTGCTGCAGAATCCAATGAAGCCAACAACGAACATGAAATCCGCCTGACGGTCGACTCTGCGGCGCCACCCGAAGCAGTCGACGATCATTTTGACTCCCATGCCGAATCCCTGGATGTGTTGGCGAACGATCTCCCCAATCAAGCAGACGAAGAATTGAAGGTCGCCGAATTCACACAGCCGGAACATGGCAAAGTTAGCTTGAATGAGGACGGTACACTTCAGTACACACCGGAGGATGATTTCACTGGCGTCGACAAATTCACTTACACGGCAACCGACGGAGACCAAGACTCCAACGAAGCCTCGGTGACGATTGATGTCACGAAACGTTTTGATGTCACTTCCAGCCTGACGGGACTGGAAGACACGCCAATCAAGTTACAGATCGAATCAGACTACGATGCCGTGTTGGTATCCGGCTTGCCGAAAGACGCCGAATTGAATTTTGGAAAATCGGCGGGAAAAGGCAGTTACCGCGTCAATCAGGATAACCTGGCCGGATTGGAGCTTACTCCGCCGCCACAGTCCGATGCCGATTTTCAGCTGACCGTTACTCCTGTCGACGGAAAGTCCAAACTGAAAGACCTCAGCCAAACCATCGATATTGAAGTCAAACCGGTCGTTGATGGTGGGCGAGTGCATTTCCAGGATTTTGGAATTGTCACCGGTAGCTCCGGCAAGATGCCCCTCGAAGCCCGTTTTCCTGATCTGGATGGATCCGAAAGCCATCGCATTGTCGTAACTGGATTGCCTGATTTTCTGTCACTTTCAAAAGGCGACCAGGAGGATTCTCATTGGAACCTCAAAGTCGATGATTTGAAGAGTCTCAAAGTCAGCTCCGAAAAAGTCGCAGATGTTTCGGGCTGGACGGAGTATCACGACAAGTACGTCTACAAACCGTTCGAAGTGGCATTCGACGTCGAGTCTGTCGAGGCGGATGGGGGCGAGTTCGTCAAATTCAGCGGTACGTTCAAAATCTACGTTTGGCAGAAACTCAAATAGGATCACCAAAATTACAGCCGACCATTTGCCTTTGACCGGCAACAAGTGATCAACCGGGACTAATCCGGTTGGTCACTTTTTTTAATCGATTCAACATGTCGAAATCGAACGCTGCTCTTGGCAACGCATCTGCAATCAGCGGTTGCAGGCGGCAGTGATCAGCAATGTTGACAGCAGTTTTCCAGGCACAGACTGTGCCAGCACTAGCGATGTCACGAAGAACCAGATCGACAGCCACCCCACGGGGTCCTGGCGGCTCGTTGCGGCGGCGCTGCATTGGGATAGCTCACCGGGTCATTCATCGCATCGTTGACATTCACGCTCGGCGGATTCCAGCTACTTACTTGCTTTTGTGTCATCGGCCGAGCAAACGGGTTGCCGGACGCACATCCTGTAGAACTCACCGCGGCAATGACCATTACGGCTGCCAGGCAATACCCAAACTTCTTCACAACAGGCTCCTGATTCAAAATCAACCGTACGACGGTCATCGCGGACAAGTTAGATATCGACAGCAACGTCCGTAGGGATTGGTCCGATTAGCTGAAATTTAAGATTTGAGGAAAAAAAGTGGATAAATTTTGCCGTTAATGAAAGTGGCCTCTGGCGGTACCCATCGATGTTCAACGTTCACTAACTTACAGAAATGCAGTCATCCGCAATGATCCATATCGAACCAGATCGTGACGCCGGCTACCGCTTAACGGCGGAAATGACCATCCCGCTCCCTCGGACGGCGGTTTTTGATTTCTTTTCGGATGCCATGCAGTTGGAAAAAATTACACCTCCGTGGTTGAACTTCTCGGTACTGACACCGCCTCCCATCGACATGCGGGAAGGCGTTTTGCTGGACTACCAACTGTACTTGCATCGCGTGCCCATCAAATGGCGGACCGAAATTGCCGTTTGGGAACCACCGTTTCGGTTTGTGGATCAACAGCTTCGCGGTCCGTACAAACGTTGGTACCACGAGCACACGTTTGAGGAGGTCGACGGACAAACCATTTGCCGCGATAACGTGCACTACATTCCACGGGGCGGCAAATTGATTCACAAGTGGTTCGTCCGTCCGGATTTGGAGAAAATCTTTCATTATCGGCAGCAAAAATTGGCCAGCATTTTTAATCAAGTCGCCGCTCAGCACCCCTTGGTGGACAGTAGTTCTTATTAAGACGGGAAAGGCGACGTTCCGACTTGAAGAAACGAGTCTGGCACTCGCCCAAGTTTCGAGCAGTTGGCTGCGACTGATGAACATGCTCAACACCAAACATTCAGCTGAAAAACGCTGAGCGAAAGGCAAGGCCAAATCGGTAACCGAAGCAGCTTGAATTCTGGTTTGTCGGATATGCACCGCACGAATTGATTACCGACGTGTTTACCGTGACAGCGTGTGGTAGACTTGTTCGCCTGTGCCATGAAGGCATTCCTCTTTTACCATCCAGGTTCCCAGATCCCACGATTTCACACGTCAAGCCAGTGAGCTCAATCCTCGATAAAATCGTTGCCAAAAAACGAACGGAAATCGAAGCAGCCGAGAAATCGCGGCCAATCGAAGAGCTGATTGCTTTGACCGAACAGGCACCGCCCCCGCGAGACTTCGTGGCGGCCCTGACCGCAGGCTCTGACATAGGGCTAATTGCCGAGGTCAAAAAAGCCAGCCCGTCCAAAGGAATCATTCGCGAGGATTTCGATCCCGTTTCGATCGCGAAGTGCTACGCAGAAAATGGCGCCCATTGCATTAGCGTTTTGACCGACGAGCCCTTCTTTCAGGGCAGCCTTGATTACCTGAAAGCGATTCGTGCCGTGGTTGAGATTCCTCTGTTACGGAAAGACTTCATTCTCGACGAGTACCAGGTTTATGAAGCCCGGTCAGCGGGTGCGGACGCCGTGCTATTAATCGCCGAGTGTCTCGATGAACAATCATTGCCGTTCCTGCATCGGCGGATTTGTGAACTGGGGATGACTCCATTGGTCGAGCTATATGAGGAAGCCAACATCGAAAGGGTGCTCGACTGCAATCCGATCCTGGTCGGTGTCAACAACCGTGACCTGAATACATTCGATGTCGACCTGGGGCATTCGATCCGGATCAAAAAACAGCTTCCCGATGATATCGTGATGGTCAGCGAGAGCGGCATCTTTTCCGGGGCAGACGTGCAGCGTCTGCACGCTGCAGGAATCGACGCGATGTTGGTTGGAGAATCGCTGATGAGGTCCAAGGATATCGGGCGAGCAGTCCAGGAACTCCTGGCTCGTTAACAAGCGACGATTTGGCAACGGAAAGGCGGACTCGCAGAATGGGTGTCCTTTCCGTCTCGAATTTTTTGCTCGTTGGCCAAGAATTTTCCCTGGCCGGCGAACGTTTGTTTAGCTTTGCATTAAAACGTTCATCCGCGAATTGGAAGAATCGCTGGAATCTTCCGAAAACTCGTAGAAATTCCGATTTCCTTTGCCCAATTGTCCGATTCCCAATATAAATCACTACAGCTTGGGGCTGTTTTTCTCCAAATCCATTTGGAAATCTGATGTCCGATATGATGAACTCAGTAAAAACCATCAACAGCGCGGTACGGACGCTCATGTTGCTGGCACTCACCGGCGCGGTCGGTTTCGGCGGCTGGTTCGGTTATGAGAACTACGTAAAACCCGGATTTGACGCCAAACAGGCCATGGCCGAATTGGCGGATTTGCAAATAAATTATGAACGGCAGTCAGAGGAGATGAAAGCGGTTCAGGCCATCAACGAACGGCTCGAGACGTCGATGAAACTCCTGAAAGTCGATCGACGGATTGCCAATGTCAAAGTGATGGAGAAGGGAGTGGACGAGGATGGTGCTCCATTTATGCAAGTCCGGTTCAGTGAAATTGACGAGCACGGCGAAGTCGTTGGCAGCCCGAGAGATTTCACGTTGCAAGGCGACAAATTTTATGTCGATGGCTGGGTTGCGACCTTTGAAGACAAGTACATTGAAAACGCGGACGAATTGAGAGCGGCTTCTTTGTTCGTTTTCCGTAGCATCTACGGCGACGCCGAACGTCCAAGAGACGGTCAACGATTGGACACGCAAACAGTTGAATTTGGTCCCCCCGGGATTTACAAAAGCGAGCGTCAAACCGCGTTCGAACAGCAAATCTGGCGAGATTTCTGGAAAGTCTGCAATGATCGCAATTTGCAGCGAGAACTTGGAATCCGAGCCAGCCAGGGACAAGCCAGTTACCTGGCGGCCGAAGAAGGCAAAACTTATCAGGTCAACATTCGCTCCAGCGGCGGCATGAGCCTGACACCTCTCGACAAAAGTGACGACGACTGGCCGTAGTCGACTTACGACTGATCGCCGCAATGCTTTCACGAGAATTCTGAATGGGTGGTTGCCAATTCGGTTACACTGGCTCCGTATCATTGACTAACCGCTGCTCGACCCCGGTTAGTTCCGGCTGATTTCGCGACTTTGATTGGATGCCAGTTTCATGGTCTCTTCGGGAATGGTCATCGCGATCATTGCATTTTTTGGCTGCTTCATTTTGAGCGGTCTGTTCGCCATTTTTATTTCGACGCGAAAGTGGCCTTGGCAACTTCGGACCATCATTCTGATTCTTTCGGTGCTGCCTCTTCATATTATTCAAGCGCCCGATCTTTTGTTGATTTTGCTCGTGTCGCAGCTTTTCGTGTTGGCAGCCATTCAGTATGAGCGAACACGTCGGCTGCGATTTACCGACGACTCCGAACGGCGTCGGCGCGTCTTTTTTGTGCCCAATTTCAATCTCTCCACGTTCGTCAGCCTGTTTTTGTTGATCGGGTTTGTGTTGGCGATTACATCCCAAACCCTGACTGACGGTGCGTTACGCGAACCACATATCAACTTCAGCTCGTTCCCGGGAATGATGAATCTCGTTGCAATCGGCATCGCATTGGGTGTGTGGTCGCTGACGCCACTTGCACTGTCGCACTGGAAAATCAAGACTGGAAAGAAAGTTGTTCTAATCCTGCTGGCTTTGTCCGCGTCTCTGGTTTGTGCGGCACTCGATGATCAATGGATCTCGCCGGGATCGACGTTTGTGATTCGATTGCTTACTTGGAAAACGCTGCTCGGGTTGGTATTGGTCACGATCGCGACGTTGCTGTTCGTATTCAACCGAACTTTTGGACAATCCGCGAATGCCGTTAGGGAAGGAAGTTGGTTGAGGCATTTTCGATTTCTTCGTCCGCTGGGCTACGTTTATTTCGTGACGTTGTCGGGACTGCTTGCCGGAAGTGTGGGATATTTGTATTTCAAATTATCCATTCCACCACCGGCCGCTGCCAATCGAACGGTGCTGGACGCTGAAGAGCCGAACGGAGTGGTTGAATTCGTCGACGCGGCCAAACGACTGGATTCCAGTCAGATCTTGAATGGAAATCTCTGGATCAAACCCGGCAAGTCCATGCGGCGTGAAATCGACAAATACGATACAGCTTTCAAAACGGTTGATCGCGGCTTGACCAGGAAAACACAAACATGGATTGATTGGTCGAATCTGAGATTTGCCGTGGGTGATTTGGACTATTTCGGAGATCTTCATTCGTTGAATCTGCCTGCCTTCCGAACCGTTTCCCGAGCATTGTCCGCGAAAGCCCGCCAAGAGCGCTACGAAGGGAATTGGGACGATTCAATCGAAGACGGCCTGAGAACCGTTCGCATGGTAAATTCACTTACGAATGAAGGAGTATTATTAACGGCACTCATTGGCGCGGCTTGTGAAAGTTCGGGATATCAAGCCATTCAGCTATCGCTCAAAAACGCATCCAGCCAGAAACTCGAAAGAGCCGCGAGAACCCTGGACGAGTTATCGAACGATCCAGTCACTCTTGATCAGATTATGCAAAACGAACGCTGGTTGATCTGGAATCAAAATGACTGGCGGTTTCGCACGATAATGGTCATGATGCCGGAACTCCTGGAGGCGGCGAAATCCAACGTCAAAGACGCACTGGTTCGGCGAAATGCCACGAGGGACTTGTTGCGAGCCGAAATCGCTGCGGAACGGTATTTTCGGGAGCATCAAACGTATCCGGTGAACCTGCAGGAGCTGGTTCCCAAGTTTCTTGACTCGGTTCCCTTAGATGCATTCTCCGACGCGGGCAAGAATTTGAGATACCGCGCAGCCAACGATCGTCAAAACTGTCGAATTTACAGCGTGGGTCCCGATCGACAGGACGACGGTGGTCAAATCGATCCGGCAGGCAACGACCTCAAGCTTGATTTCAATCTTCGCGAGATGGCAGAGCGGGACGAGGCCGACATTCTCGGAAAGTTGGTCGATGCAGAAACATTGCTCGGAAATGGGGAAGCTCTCGGCCAACCCGGCCCCGACAAGTGACTGGAACGAGTGCAATAGAAACTCGGACGTCGATTGGATCGGTTAGTCCGTTGTGAATCTGCGCCAGTCTCGGTAAGCTGAGTCGTGTTTCATGGATAACGGAATTCGCTGGAATGAATCGACTTTCAATGGCTTTAGCAACGAGCCTGGCGATCGCAGTGGCCCTCAACTTGAGTGCACAGGAACGGCGTGTCTCGCGGGGCACAGAGTTTGAACTGCCCACTCCAGGTGGAAGTACGGTTTCTCTGCGGGAGGGCGGCGAGGCCAGAGTTACCGTCGTGTGCTTTCTGGGAATCGAATGTCCCCTGGCGAAATTGTACGCACCGCGATTGCAGCGACTGGCAGATGAATTCCGGGGGCAAGGCGTTCGATTCATCGGAGTCAGCAGCAACCAGCAGGATTCTCTTGACGAGCTGGCTGAGTTTTCCAAACGTTCAAAACTCGAATTTGAATGTGGAAAAGACTATGACAACGTCGTCGCCGACAGGTTTGGAGTCAAACGGACGCCCGAAGTTTTTGTTCTGGATGAGAATTTGGTCATCCACTACCGCGGGCGGGTTGATGACCAGTATTTGCCGGGCATTGCTCGCAGCAAACCGAACCGGGCTGATTTGCGAATCGCCCTTGGGGAAGTATTGACCGGCCAGGACGTCAGCGTGTCCAAGACCGAACCAGAAGGGTGTCTACTGGGGCGGGTGAAAAAACCGGTCGACCAAGCCGAGTTTACTTACGCCAAACACGTATCCAGGATTCTGCAGGACCATTGTGTCGAATGTCATCGCGACGGTGAGATTGGGCCTTTCACCATGGACCCGTACGAAGAAGTCGTCGGTTGGGCCGACATGATCCTGGAGACCATTGAAAACGGGAGGATGCCGCCCTGGCATGCCGATCCCAATCACGGACAGTTCTTGAATCAAAGACGGTTGTCCGAAAGCGAAAAAAACATAGTCCGACGCTGGGTAGCTGATGGCGCACCGTTCGGCGATGCCGATGATTTGCCACCGGAAAAGGAATTCGTTGCCGGCTGGCGGTTGCCTCGCCAGCCCGACCTGGTCGTCGAGATGCGGGATCGACCGTTTCACGTGCCGGCCGATGGCACGGTCGAGTACCAGTATTTTGTCGTCGATCCCGGGTTCAAGAAAGACAAATGGATCGCCGCCGCAGAAGTCATCCCGGGAAATCGGCAAGTCGTGCATCACAGCATCGTGTTTGTACGACCGCCTGACGGTCGTCAGTCTCGCGGAGTTGGTTGGTTGGCCGCCTATGTTCCGGGCCAGCAGAACCTCGAGTTCAATCCCAAACGAGCCCGGTTTGTGCCAGCCGGATCGAAACTGGTTTTTCAGCAGCATTACACAACGACAGGAACGGAACAGCAAGACATCACGAAGGTCGGCATGGTATTTTCCGACGAGCAAGATGTTGCTGAAGAGCTGATGACACTGATCGCTCTGGACCAACAGTTTGAAATCAAACCGCAGGAAGCAGATCATCGGGTCAATGCGTCAGTCCCCTGGTTCCCCAAACATGGAAAGCTGCTAGCGCTCAGTCCGCACATGCACTTTCGAGGCAAGTCTTTCAGCGCCGATATCACGACGGATCGCAAAGAAACTTTGTTGAGCGTGCCAAATTATGACTTCAACTGGCAGCATAACTATCAGCTGAAGGAGCCAATTGATTTAGGCCGGGTGAAGCGTCTCGATGTCGAAGTCGTTTTTGACAACTCGCCCAACAACCCGTCGAATCCCGATCCAACGCAATTTGTGACTTGGGGCGACCAAACCTGGGAAGAAATGGCGATCGCTTTTTTTGATGTGGCGATTCCTCGTCGGTCCCAAAAAAAATCGAAGAACGATTCAGCTGCGAAAAAGAGTTCGCCGGCGGTTGCCAAAAAGACCAATCCAAAAGTGGAAGAGTTTGTGAGCTCTTTTTTCGACCGGTTTGATCGCAATCGGGATGATTTGATCATCAAAACCGAGCTGCCGTTATCGATCGCCAGCTGGGCTTATAGTGACTACGAATCCGATGGCTCCGAGGGTTTGACGCGAGCCGAAATCAGGAAAGAGGCTGAAAAGCGGTTCAAATAAGCTGCCTTGTTGAAAACCAACGTCGTGCTCCTGACCTCGCGTTGGACATTGAAAACACTCACGTTCTGGACTGTCACACTGGAGAAGCTTAGTCACACTCCTTGGTGCCGTCCAGACAAACAGAGACCTCGCGACGATTGCGAAAAAACTTTCAGCCACGGGTTGTCCGTTGACTGTGCCCATCCGTCAAAAACTTCGTAGCGATCCGTGTCGAGATTTTTTAACCGAACAACTAACTGGATCGTCGATCGACCTTCGCTGGCCTATCTGCTGCTGACGACGATCTCAATATTTGCAGCCATCGGCTATTACAATCCGCGCCTGATCACGGCGGCATTCGAGGCATCACCATCCGATGCCAATTCCCAAACTGGCGAAACACCAACGGTCGACGATGCACTCCCTGATGTCCAGGAGTTCAGTCTCCGTTCGGACGCGATCATCGTCGTTGAATCCGAGTCCATCTTTACTCCCCGAGGCACGCAAGCCATACGGCAAGTCGTCCGCGCATTGGAAGACACCGACTATGTCACGGACGTGATCTGGATGGACGAAGTGCCGATGTTGAATATTTTCGGCTTACCCGAACCGTTGTTGCCTCACGCGACGGCTTCCGCCAACCGGTTTGCTGCCGCCAAAGAAAAAGCGTTGGCACATCCGTTTATCGGGGGCCAACTGCTTTCCAGCGATGCCCGGACACTGCTGTTGCTGGTCAATTTTGACTTGCTGTTCATCAAGTCGGATGAGGATTGCATTTCCGGTTTGCGAGAAATTGCCGAAGCCGCGGCCGCCGACTTTTCAGACGTTGATATAGAGTTTTCTGTCACCGGCAATCTGCCCATCTTTGTGACGGCGATGCAATCCCACGAATCGAATCAGTTCTTCTACCAGATCGTGGGATACGGGATGATCACGATCATGGCGATCATCCTGTTTCGTGGAATCGCCGCCGTTTTCGTGGTGGCGTTGGCGCCAGCGATGGGGGTGTTCTGGACGCTGGGAATGATTCGATATCTCGATTTCCAGGACAACCCCTTCAATGATGTGGTCCTGCCAGTCCTGGTCAGCCTGGTGGGACTTACCGATGGCGTGCACCTGATGGTTCAAATCCGTAAACTTCGCACCGCGGGCTTACCTCCCAAAGAGGCGGCCAAACAAGGGATTCATCAGGTGGGATTGGCTTGCGCCCTGACGTCGTTGACGACGGCCATCGGGTTTGGATCTTTGTCGCTGGCTCACCACGAATTGGTTCGCGAATTCGGCTATTGCTGCGTGATCGGCGTGGTGCTCACGTTTGTCGCAGTCGTGACCACGATTCCATTGGCCTGCTCGACCTGGCTGGGAAAATTTGTTCAAGTCGGACAATCAAAAAGCCTGATCGACCAAAATCTCAATCGCATCGGAGGGGTGATCGAGTTTGTATTGCCTCGAACTCGGTGGATCAGCTACCTGGCGATCGGTTCGACCGCAGCCCTGATCATTGTCTCGTTGACGCTGCGGCCGGACGAACGACGATCTTCGATCCTGCCGACGCGCTCGGAACCGGCGATCGCGCTCAAAAAGATCGACAAAGCCATGGGCGGGCTGGAAACCGCCAACATTGACCTTTCCTGGGATCAGTCGGTGGCATCGGATTCTCCCGAGGTGATCGAAGTCATCGGCCGAGTCGACGATTTGCTGGAACCGGAACCGCTGATTGGGCATCCACTTTCGGTTCGAACGTTGGTTCAATCGCTTCCGGGTGACGGGCCGGTCGAGGATCGGATGTCGATGCTCGAGCTTTTGCCGCCGCCGCTAAAGCGAGCTTTTTATACGCCTGAGTCGAGGACCGCTTCGGTCAATTTTCGCGTGCAGGATTTGGGAATCTCGCAGTACAGTGAAGTGTTCGAACGAATCAACTCCGGTTTGGAACGAATCCAGCAGGATTATCCCGGCTTCCAACTCTCGCTGTCTGGGGACGCGATTTGGAGGTGGGAAAACCTTTATCAAATTGTCGTGGATTTGGCCACCAGTTTGGGCGCGGCGTCACTGATCATTTTTGGAGTGCTGGCCCTCGTTTATCGTTCCTTGCGAATTGGGTTGATTTCGATCGTCCCCAATATGTTTCCGTTGGCAGTGGCCGGTGCCTACCTGGTGATTACCGGCCAATCGCTGGAGATCGTGACGGTTTGCGCGTTCACCGTATGCCTGGGAATCGCCGTTGACGATACGATTCACTTCCTGACTCGCTACCAGGAAGAAAAGGAGAAAACGGATGACGAATTGCAAGCCATTCAACGCGCTTTCACGGGCGTGGGAACTGCGCTGATCCTGACGACCATTATTCTGGTTGCTGGATTCTGCACGGTCCTGTTTAGCGACTCCCGTGATCATTTCATTTTTGCCTCGATGGGCATCATCACGTTGTCCGCGGCGTTATTTGCGGACATGGTGTTTCTTCCCGCCATGCTCGCGCGGTATGCCAAATCGCGTTGACCACGCTTTTGCTCGGGACGGCCTGGCAACGCTCAATTCAATAGGTTGAGCAGGCTCTGGCCGATGCCGCCGAAAACCGTAATCCCCAGTTGGCAGATCCCCCAGCCGGCGGCGGCAAATTGGCTGATGACAGCCAATCCAATTGCACACTGTCCCAAGGCAAACGGTGCCGCAACGAACTGGCCAATCGCCGCGACTCGCCCGGACGCAAATTGTCCAATGCTAACACCACCGTTGACAAACTGACCGATCGCAATCATCCCGGACGCAAATTGGCCGACCGCAATGAAACCACGTGCCGTCACCATTTTTTCGGTCGCCGGATCCATCCCCCAGGCGATGCAAATAAAAGGCCGTCCCAGGACCTCGAGGTGAGATTTGTATTCGCGAAACCGCTGCCCCGTTGGGTAGTCCAGTGTTCTCCAGATCCCCCAATCAGTCTTGTAATCGACAGTCTTCACCGGTTTCTTGGGTTGGATTTCGTATGCAAACGACATTTGCGAGGCCTCAACTGGATTCAGATTCACACTTAATTCGTGATTCGCATTCGATCATTTGAACAATGCCAAAAATTTCATTGAATCTATCGCACAAAAAATATTTCCACCTGCGCTACGAACTTGTTTTTTGTAGGGAACGAGGTTTTTATGGTGTTTGCGTTGGTCTATGATTGGCGGTGGCTGCAACTGATTTTTGCCGATCCTGCCGAACAACTCAACGAGGAAATTTCGATGATTCGAACCTGCGGGTGGATGACGGTGGTGACATTGGTCTTTATTGGTGTCTGTTCCGGTCAAACAAAGACCGAACTCACATCGGTCGATGACTGGACGGCGGAAAAACTCCTGGACGCGGCCCAGCAGGAACGCGTTGATGATGTTCGCGCGGCAATCGAGGCGGGAGTCGACGTCAATTCGAAAACCGCTTACGGGGCTACGGCGCTTTTTTTCGCTTGCGATCGAGGTAACGCAGACCTCGTAAAAATTCTGATCGATGCAGGTGCCGATCCGAACGTCCAGGACACCTTTTACAATTCGACCCCCATCACCTGGGCACAACAAAAGCAACACAAAGACATCGTCGTGATGCTGCTGGCCAAAGGCGGTAAAGGAGCCGACCGTTTTCTCGCCAGTGCGATTGCGACCAGCGATTTTGAGTTTGCCAAAAAAATCATTGAGTCTAAAGCGGCATCGGAACCGGCATTGATCAAAGCCCGGGACGCCGCGCGCAAAAAAGGGGATGATGAAAAAATCCAAGAGCTGCTGGAACTTTTGGAGACTTTGGATCTGCCTCAACCGGATCCCGTCGAAAAAATGACTCCGGAAATGTTGCAGCGTTACGTCGGCAAATACAAATCCCAATCGTTCGTGATCGACGTCGAACTGGATGACGACCAGCTGAAACTGGGATTCAATGGAGCGAGCAAAGCGAACCTGGAACCGAGTGGAACCGACGAATTCTTGTTGGGCACATCGGGTGTAAAGTTTGAAATGGACGGCGACCAGGTAAAGCAGCTTGTGCTGTCGTTTGGCGGAAGCAACGTTGTGGCTCTACCTGTCAAGCCGAGCGAAATGAAGGTTGCTGAACCGTCCAAGAACAGAGAACCGGCCGAATCAGAAGACGCGCCTGAGGAACCGAAGTTCGGCCCGTCCAGTGAGTCTTCACTTGCTGCGGACCTCGCGATCTCCTCTAAAAATTGGCCATCCTTCCGTGGTGCCGGTGGCCGCGGGGTCGCCGAAGGCCAAAACCCACCGATCGCCTGGAATGTTTCGGAACAGGCTTCGGAAAACATAAACTTCAAATGGAAAACGCCGATCCCTGGACTGGGCTTGTCATGCCCGAGCATTTGGGGCGATCGAATTTATTTGACGTCGGCCGTTTCGGAACAGGCGACCGAAGGTCTGAAGATCGGGTTGTATGGAAACGTTGATTCGGTCGAGGAGGACTATGAGTTTGATTTCAATGTTTACTGCCTGGAAAAAAACTCGGGCAGCGTGGTTTGGGAACGGACCGCAACAACAGCCAGACCGAAAGTCAAACGACATACCAAATCGTCGCACGCCAATCCCACCATCGCCACGGACGGGAATTATGTCGTTGCTTTCTTCGGCAGCGAAGGAATCTATTGCTATGACGTCGACGGTGAATTGAAATGGAAAAAGGATCTGGGGTTTCTCGATAGCGGCTGGTTTTATGATCCGGGATACCAATGGGGATTCGGCAGCTCGCCGATCATTTTTGAAAACCGCGTTTATGTGCAATGCGATATCCAGAAGAATTCCTTTGTGGCCGCCTATGACCTGGCAACCGGCGAAGAGGTTTGGCGAACCGCACGAGAGGAGATTCCGAGTTGGTCGACGCCAACGATCCACGAGTTTGGCGATACGGCGATGCTATTAACCCACGCGACCAAGGCCGCCCGAGGCTATGACGCGCGAACGGGTGATTTGCTGTGGACGTTGCCAAAACATTCGGAAATCGTGGTCCCGACTCCATTCGTGGCGCACGATTTGATATTCATCGCCAGCGGCTATTCGCCGATTCAACCCATTTATGCCATCCGCCCCACCGCCCGCGGCGATATCAGCCTTCCCGAGGGCACGGATACCAATGAGTTCATTGCCTGGAGCACCCAACGAAACGGTCCTTACATGCCCTCGCCAATCGCCTACGGCGACTATCTCTATTGCTGCGGCAACAGCGGTATCATGACGTGCTACGATGCAAAAAGCGGCGCCCAGGTTTACAAAAAGAGAATCAAGGCCGATGGCGGGTCACTGAGTTTCACCGCATCGCCGCTGGCGGCTGACGGCCATTTGTATCTAACGGCAGAAGATGGCCGCGTGTTGGTCGTCAAAGCGGGACCCGAATATGAATTGGTGGAAACCAACCAATGCGGAGAAAGCATTCTGGCAACGCCCGCGATTTCCGACGGAGCCATTTACTTGCGGACCCAAAACAGCCTGATTGCGGTAGGTGATTGAGATGAATAACGTTTTGCCATCAGCGGAAACCGCGTTAACCAAGCTTCCATTCCCTCGTAACCGGCTAGTCGAGCTTCTAATTGAAAACGGGCAGATTTATGGTTTGCTTCTGACGCCTTGGCACGTTCCCACTTAGCGATTCTGAAAAGGAAACCGCTGTTTTTAGAAGTAGAAAAGTTTTAAGGAAAATGGAATTTTTTTGGGCTAAGAATTTGACATTGGGAAATCGTTCAAAGAGAATAACGATCCGTTGACCTGCTGCAATTGTATCCGCACCTTAGTTCCTCACCCAAAAGATCAGGTTTTAGCATGACGAAGAGCAAGAGCAACTTGAACCAAGCCATCAGTTATTATGGAAAGACATTTAAGGCCTCCTCAAAGAAAAATGTAGCCAAGATGGTTGGTTACGGTGCTGCTGCCGCCGGTGGATTGCTGACATGCGGGTCAAGCAGAAGCCGACATCATTTATCGGTCGCTGAACTTTGGATGGACGCCAACGCCGCCTACGCGTTTGACATATGGGGATGGATAACGACATTGCTTGGGGAACGGTTCTGGACGGTTTCCGCAGGTACGGCTGGTTGATGTTTGGCCAGGAACCAAGGGTGGTTTCGGCATGCAAGGAAACGGCCTCGGTGCTTATCCCGGTGCCCTCAAGCAATCGTTTAGTGCAGGAACCGTCAGTTCCGGAAACGTTGCCACGGCAGCTCCCGGCTGGATGGGTTGGGTTGCTGGCGGTGTCGCGACCACACGTCTGGGGATTTCTAACCCTGGCTGACTCAACCGGGACGTGGGATCCTCACGGTCGACGAAGGGTGGTGCACTCGACAATGCCTGGGCACTTCAACTGAGGATGAGCGATGGACGGAACGCAACCCCTACCTTCACTGCCTCCACAACGATCCGACCACGCGTTTAACGGTAGTCGATTTGGACAAACCTTCAGTGGACCCCTGGTGGATTCACTTGGTGCGTTCCAGAACCCGGTACGCGCAATTACGCTTGCACTTGGCGCGGTTGGTGGCGCGACGAAAAAAAGTTGCTGAATTAGCATTTGAAGACTCGAATTGACTGAATTCGATTCCCTGCTCACAAAGTATAATGAAGAGGTTCGTCTCCCCGGGGACGAACCTTTTTTTATTGGCCCGCCTCCGATACTTCCTGCCCTCAGAATCCTGTCAAAGCATATGTCAAAAAGCAAAGTCTTGTTAATCGGCTGGGATGCCGCGGATTGGAAAGTCATCTCGCCGTTGATGGATCGCGGCAAAATGCCGAACCTAGAGCGGATTGTCGAGAACGGCGTCAAGGGAAACATCGCGACTTTGCATCCGATTTTATCCCCGATGCTGTGGACATCGATTGCCACCGGAAAACGGCCGTTCAAACATGGTATCTACGGATTCTACGAGCCGACTCCAGATGGATTGAACGTCCAACCGATGTCCAATCTATCGCGAAAGACCAAGGCGGTCTGGAACATCCTTAATCAAAACGGGAGGAAGTCCAACGTGGTCGGCTGGTGGCCGAGCCATCCTGCCGAGCCGATCAACGGTGTGATGGTCTCCGATTTATTTCAAAAGAGTTCGCTCCAGACGGGGAAGTCCAAGCATCCACCGTTGTCATCCGTCCATCCGCCCGAGTTGAGGGAGGAACTGGGCGAACTCCGATTCGGGCTGGAGGAGATGGCGCTCGAGGAAGTAATGGACTTCATTCCCAGGAAGAAATCGACCAGAGCAAGGACCCCAAAGTTGCGTCCTGCGGAAAGATTTTGGCAGAATGCGTTACGATCCAATCGATTGCAACCACCTGATGGAAACGACCGAATGGGATTTCATGGGTGTTTATTTTGACGCCATCGATCACTTTTCGCATGGATTCATGAAGTATCATCCGCCGCGCGGCCGTCATCGATGAACGTGAATTTGAACTTTACCAACACGTTATCACGATTGCGTATGTTTTTCATGACCTGATGCTGGGGCGACTGATGCAACTGGCTGGCGACGATGTGACGGTGATCGTGTGTCAGACCACGGTTTCATCCCGACCATTTGCGGCCGAATTTTATTCCGCACGAACCAGCCGGGCCCGCCATCGAGCACCGAGAACTGGGTATGTTCGCGATGGCGGGTCCCAAGATTGCGAAGGACAAATTGATCTTTGGTTCAACGCTACTGGATGTAACTCCCACAATCCTGACATTGTTTGGACTACCGGTTGGTGAGGACATGGATGGCCGAGTTTTAACCGAGGCGTTTGAAACCGAGCCCGAGCTGGAAACCATCACCAGTTGGGATGAAGTCAAGGGCGACGATGGTTGCCATCCGGTTGGATATCAAATGAATCCGCTCGAATCGGATGAGGCGATCAAGCAATTGGTTGAGCTGGGGTATATCGAAGAGCTCGTGACGACAAAAGATGAATGTGACCCGCGGTGCGGGAATTGAGCTACAACCTCGCTCGGTCCTATATGGACGCAGGTCGTATGCGGATGCAGTTGAATCCTGGCGGAACTGTACAAACGATCAAAGTCATATCGAATCGGTCTGCAACTGGCGATGTGCTACAAAGCTCTTGGTTTTCATGATGAATTGCTGGCATTGGCGGATCATTTGGCGACTCGTCGTGTCAATGACGCACAAAACTCTCGAAAACAGCTCGAAAAATATAGGCAACTTGCTCAGAAGAGATTTGACGAGAAAATTGCCGCTGGAGAATTGAAAGAGGATGACGAGTTCCAAATGACGGATCATTTTTCTCAAACTGAGTTTCAAGAATTCGGTCAGCATCGTTCGCTAGCGACTGTGAAAACTTACTATTTTGACTTTCTCAAGGGCTATGCTCTTTCTGCCAAGGGCCGGCATGAACAAGCGATCATCAATCTTGAGCGTGCGATCAATTCTGAGCCGTCGCGCCCAACATTGCACATTCAATTGGGTGAAGTCTTTCTTAAACTCCGCCGGCGAGATGAAGCCTTGCAGGCATTTGAGAAGGCGCTGGAGATTGACGAGAATAGTCCGATTGCGTTGTTGGGGATCGCGAAATACTACAATTCGATTAAAGAGTATGAAACGGCTTGCGATTACGTGCTTCAATGTATTGGCAAGACATACATGCTACCGCTGGCGCACTATACGTTGGGCTTTGCCTTGATGCGTCTAGGAAGATACCAGGATGCCTTGGGTGCATTTGAGGTTGCCACGAACCAAAATCCGAATTTTGGGATCGCGTATCGGCACATGGCACTTTACTGGAACCAACTAAGGACCCGGCCAAGGCCATGATTTATCGAGACTTGGCGAAGCAATGTCGAGAAGTGACTCGTGCAAACCAGGAAAAAGCCGGCTTGCTTCCAACCAGCGAAGATCTTTCGACAGAGATCATGCCCTCTATAGATCCGATCGCCGAGGAAGACCGGGAGATCAAAACAAAGCCGACCCTGCGGATGAAACCAAAAACCGGCTATGTCAAACCACCACGTGACATGGACGCCAAAGAGTCGATCGTCGTCGTAACGGGGCTGCCACGCTCGGGAACTTCATTGATGATGCAAATGCTGAAAAATGGCGGGGCTGAGTTGTTGGTCGATGGTGTTCGTGAGGCAGACGAAGACAATCCGAAAGGCTATCTCGAATTCGAACAAACCAAATCGCTGGCCCGCGACAACCGTTGGATTGAAAACGCCAAAGGTAAAGTCATCAAGGTAGTGGCGCCTTTGTTGGAGAACTTGCCGGCCGAATACGATTACAAAGTCGTATTTATGTATCGAGACGTTGAAGAGGTGATTCAATCACAAACCAAGATGCTGGAACGAAACGGCCAGTCCGGCGGAAATCTGACGCCCGAACGGCTGAAAGCGGTGTTGAACTATCAACTGGAAATGGCTGCAAAAATGCTTCAAGAAAAAGGTATTGCCACGATTCGAATTCCCTATCTCCGGCACTGGAAGAAAGCGCCAGTGGCCGCCGGTGCAAGGACTTCGTCGGACTGGACTTGGATCGGGAGAAAATGATCTCGGCCGTTGACAGAACCTGTACCGAAACCGCAACGCAGAAGCTGCCCGACCACAGGCCACGCAATGATCCAAGTTAAATCACCTGAGTCGAATGCACCGAGGCGAATTCAGCGGATCGTCGTTCTCGGCGGGGGCACAGCCGGTTTCCTGTCCGCGATCGCGCTTCGCCGAACGCTGTCCGATGTTGAAATCGTGATCGTCCGCTCGACCAAATTGGGGGTCATCGGAGTTGGTGAAGGCACGATTCCTTCGGTTGTGCATTTCCTGCATAACTTTCTGGGCCTGAATTCCTTCGAAATGTACCGGAAGGTTTCTGCAAGCCCCAAATTGGGGATTCGTTTGTTGTGGGGTAAGCGACCTTCTTTCAATTACGCGTTCTCTGGTCATTGGTCTCGCCGCATCGCCAGATGAAAAAACCAAGGGGGTATTACTGCGACGAAGAGTTTGATTTTGCCGACTTGAATTCGGCACTCATGAATAAGAACAAAGTCTGCATGCGTTTCCCCAACGGCCAGCCGCGTCACAATCCCAACGTTGCCTATCACCTTGAGAACAAGAAGTTTGTGGGCTATCTCGAAGAGCTGGCGACCAACGAAGGAATCAAAAAGATCGACGACCTTGTTGCGGACGTGATTTGTGACGAAGAGGGTGTCAAGTCTTTGATGCTCAAGAGCGGCGAACGGATTGACGGCGACTTTTTTATCGATTGCAGCGGGTTTCATGCCGAGATAATTGGTAAGGCGTTGGGTGAAGAGAAAATAGATTTTAGTGATGCTTTGTTATGTGACGGCGCGGTCGTTGGCGGCTGGGAAAGAACGAATGAAACCTATCATCCATTCACAACCGCTGAGACGATGGATTCGGGATGGTGCTGGCGGATCGAACACGACCACTTGATTAATCGCGGTTACGTATTCTGTTCGAGTTTTATTTCGGACGAAGAGGCGGTGTCGGAATTCAAACGCAAGAACCCTCTCGTCGCCGACGCGCGAGTTATCAAGTTTGAATCGAGCGTTGTCAAAAGATCCTGGGTAAAAAACGTTGTCGCGATCGGAAACTCCGCCGGATTCGTTGAGCCTTTGGAGGCGACCGCGATCGGAATGATCTGTGACTCAGCGCTGAGATTATCAAAGGCTCTTGAGTCAGCAAATGGGCAGATACTTGCCAGCCAACGAGACATTTTCAATCGCGTGACACAAAAAAACTGGTTGATCATTCGTGACTTTCTGGCGTTGCACTATAAATTCAATGACCGACTGAGCACTCCGTTTTGGACGGCCGCCATGAACGACGTAAAAATTGGTGATGCCCAGCAGTACGTTGACTATTTTCGTGATGTCGGGCCAGATTTTTCGATTTTAAGT
Organism: Pirellulaceae bacterium; assembly: GCA_942492215.1. Taxonomy (GTDB): domain Bacteria; phylum Planctomycetota; class Planctomycetia; order Pirellulales; family Pirellulaceae; genus Mariniblastus. Next base: position 426,912 of record CALODY010000005.1, on the reverse strand, counting down.
ACTGAGTTGCGACGCGATTTTTTTACGGCGGAAGGCTATTTGGCCTTGTTGGTCGGTCAGAAGCTGCCCTACCGCACTGCCTTTGTTGTCAGAGATGCAGAACGATCTACTAGGTTGAACTTCAAGAACAAATTGGCGGAAGTGGCGCCAATGGTTGTGGCGTGACCGAATTTCTGAAACTGGCCCGTTCGGATAATTCCGAACAAATATTTGGGATGGCCCAAGTTAGAAAGCATGAGGCAGCAAAAAACTTGCACAAAAGAATCGGCGAGCCCGCAAAGACTGGCGAACTGAACTGGCACTGATATCAATTAAGTATGCGGGAACTGAGATGGAACCAACTTCGGTGGAACTCGAACGACTATCGCTCAATAACGAAAGCGATTTTAAAATCGAGTTTGAGACAATCGGTGACCAAAATTTTCCGCTTTTGATACTGGACAACCTGTACCGCGATCCTGAATACGTGCGTTCGCTCGCGTTGTCCCTCGAAACGACTCGTCCCAAGAGTTCGCATCCCGGCCTGAGTTCGGAATTCAGAACCGACATATCGTCACTGTTACGTTTGGCGTGGAAATATGTCGGGAAAGAACTTGGCTACACCCCAGAGTTGACCGTATCGCGGTCAGTTTTCCCCGGCATGTCTTTTATGCGAATTAATCGCAAACCAGAAGACTTGACAATCCATCAATGCCGCCCGCACGCGGATCCCGTTCGAATCGCCGGAGTCGTCTATCTGAATCCGCCTGAACAGTGCGTCGGTGGCACCGCGTTTTACCGGCACCGGGCGACCGGGGTCGAGGAATGCGTTCTGCCTCGAAACAAAAACGATTCGTTCGAGCAGGAGTTCATGAAACTCGCGAAAGGACGCGGCGTTTTCCAAGGCTACCAGACGTATTGTCAAAAGATGTTTCGCATGCCTTACATGGAGTTTGTCCGATCCGTTCTAACGACTTTACCACGAACGAAAAATTACCCGACCGACTCTGACGACGATTGGGAGATGACGCGACAAGTCGAAATGAAGTTCAATCGGTTTATTTGCTACCCCGGATTCATGATCCATTCGAGCTTCTACCGGGACGACTGGTTTGGTGATGCGATTGAAGAGCAACGTTTGACCCAGAATGTGTTTGTGGGATAATCCGCGGCGTCTTGTTACGAAAGGAAATCGGGCGATAGGTTTACATTAAGAAATCAAGGCGGATGGCGGATCACTGAGATTCACCTAAGATTCCTATTGGTTCCAATTAACGAGACAGCCGATTGAAAAATGGACTGAAATTCGGATCTCGCCAGCTTTTCTATGCAACGGCATTGATTGCATCGGGCTTAGCCCTTGGTCCCCAGACTCTCCTCATCTCTTTGATCGTATTGGTCGGTTGGACGGTCGTATTTCTGCAATCGAACCGCCGCCAAGCGCTCGTGTGGCTTTTGCTTTGCGGGTTGATTCTCGGATGTCTCGCCGGCCTAATGCTTCCCGCCGCCCAGCAGGTACGTGAAGCAGCGCGACGCGTGCACTGCCAGAACAACATGCGACAAATTATGCTCGCCATTCTGAACTATGAAATGGCATACGGCCGATGCCCAACGGATTTGGTCGTGACTTCTTCTCAAGGAGTGGAGTTGCGACACAGCTGGCGAGTTCAAATCCTGCCATTTATTGAACAACAAGCCCTCTACGACCAATACGATTTTGATGAACCGTGGGACGGTCCCAACAACCGTAAACTCCAATCGGTCCACGTCGATGTTTTCACATGTCCCGCCAACGATACGGGGAGCAAAACGCCTTACAAGCTGGTGGTTGGGCCGGGAACGGCATTTGAAGTCGGCCAGGCGATCAAGTTTGGCGACGTACCCGATGGCACCGCCAACACGGTCGCGTTAGTCGAAGATACGGCGAATCCGGTGAGTTGGCTGGAGCCCACCGATCTGACCGTGGATCAGGCGGTTCAACTGTTGAATGGCACAAACAAAAACCGTTGCGCGCATGCTTGGGAATCCGCTTTTGAGAGAAGGTCCATCGGACTAAATCTAGGTCTACTTGATGGAAGCGTCTGGTGTTGGCCACCCGATCCGACCAAGCCAATTTTGCCGGGTGAGTTCTTGATTGGCGACGGTGTTTTTTTTGATTTGGAAAACCGGGGCAAGGAGATGGTCGAAATCAAGTATGGCGGATACATCGCACTGACGACCTATATGCTCCTGATCCTGCTGCCGTTGTTTTATCTGAAACGAAATACGGAACCAGATCCGGATGTGTAGTCGCGCCGGAAGGTTCGGGAGTTGAATCTCTTCACCCCCGAGGCATGAATAAAAACGGATCACGGAAGCGTTCAGGCCAACCAGGAATCTCGCACGATTTCCGGTCGTTATGAACTTCTCGATCAATCTGAACCGATCGCCATGCCTGAACCGATCGCTGTACGAATCTCGTCCAGAATCTCGCGGGCGGTTGCCGCTCGTTCCGGTTGCGGCACAGAGGTCAAGGGTAACGCTACGTCGTCTTGCCGGCATAAATCTCCATTAACATGAATGCCGGGTGGCGGGACACGAAAGCCGACAGCCACGTTTGCCAAACCTTGGTAGTCCTGACTGGCAACCAAAATCTTGGGCGTCCTATCAAAATGTTCCTTGGCGGTGTCGTCCAACGCGTCTAACGCTTGGCCGAGCGAATCGTCCGTGGCGACTAAAATGCAATCGCATTCCCCCCGACGGAGAATCGAGGCTGCCGAATACTCCAGCCAATGGAATCGAGGATATTGGCGGGCGAGATTGACGGCGAACGGAAACCCGCTGCTCCAGGCCAACACATTTTCGCCACCAAGCGCGTTCCCGTCGTTGCGCATCCCGATGCTGACAAAACAGGTCGTGTCGTTGAGGTCGCGAACGAATAAAGCCAGGGAATCCATCGCAGTATCAAACGATGATTCTGCCGTCGTTTGGCCGTGGAAGATCGAACCATATTTGGCGGCCACCATTTGTTCAACGAAATCCTTCCAACGATCGACGGGCGTTCCCGTTTGGGCTTTGACCGCCGAATCGTCGAGCTCAATGCCCGCCAGTACCGCCCGAAAAACCGAAAGGGCGGCACCTGCGGCAGATCGCGGGAGTTCGATCAAAATGTCGGCTTGCGCGGACGTTTTGGTAGGTTTTTCGTCGACCACAATCACCGTTCGTTTTCGCCGATTGGCTGGCCGACTGTATCGCTCCAGATGGCGGGGATGAGTTGTCGCCGGATCGCAGAACCAGAATACCACCACATCGGAACGGGTGGAAACTTCACCCAGCGTTGCCGTTACCTTGCCAACGCGTTGCAATGCGAACATGTGGGCTCGATGGTTGTCGCCAAGGGTTGTGTCGATCGTCGCACGAAGCTGTTTTGCAAGCCGCCACGCAGACTGCTGGGCCTGGGTGGTCAAATGATCCAGACCTACAATCAGAGGCGCATTTGACCCGGCCAGTAACACTGCCGCCTGTTGCACGGCATTTGCAAGACCCGTGGAGCGACCGTCAACCTGATGATCAAACGTCGGCGGGATCGGTTGCCGAAACCAACGGTCGCCCTTATCGCAAACCGAACCCAACTCCAAAATCGAATTGCCTGTGACGCGGATCTCGATGTCGTCGCAAAGGCACGAACAGCCGGGGCAAACACAATTCGATCGCGAAAAGGTCGTGTTCGTTTTGCCACTCAAAGGTTAATTCCCGTCATCGGTTGCTCTGGAAGTTTCAACTCACTCGACTCCAGTGAAGCCACCGGGAACGAACAGTAGTCGGCGGCGTAAAAACCGCTGGGTCGATGATTTCCGCTCAGCCCACAACCTCCAAACGGAAGCCGACCGCTGGCACCAGTGGTCTGTCGATTCCAGTTTACAACACCGGCCCGAATCTGATGAATGAACTGCTCGAAGCAGCCTGCGTCGTCACTCAGCAGGCCCGCAGAAAGCCCGTACGCCGTGTGGTTCGCCTCCTGGATGGCTTCATCAAAATTTCGCACCCGAATGACGTTCAGCAATGGTCCGAACAATTCCTCGTCACTCCGATTGTCGACTTTCGAAACGTCAATCAGTCCCGGCGAAACGAGAGCATCACACTGGCGCTGGGCTTTCATTTCCACCAGTGGTTCGCCGCCGTTCTGGATTAAGGCATCTTGGGCTGCCAACAGGCGTTGCCCCATGGATTGGGAAATCACCGTTCCCATGAAGGGTTGCGGCTGGTCATTGTAAAAACCAACCGAAACTTTTTTGATCATCCCGATCAGTGTTTGCAGGAATTCATCGCTGCTCGGATTGTCAACCAAGATCAGCCTTCGTGCACAGCTGCAACGTTGGCCGGATGTGATGTAGGCGGACAGGATGGTCAAGTACGCAGCGGCGTTCAAATCATTTGCCTCGTGAACAATCAACGGGTTGTTACCGCCCATCTCCAACGCAAGAATTTTCTGCGGATAGTCCGCAAATGCGCGGTGCAGTGCTCTGCCCACGTTGCTGGAACCGGTAAAAAACAGTCCATCCAATTGCGGATGGTGGGCAATTGCTGATCCGACGTCGCGGCCGCCTTGAACCAGGTTCAAAACACCGGCAGGCAATCCGGATTGTTGCCATTTCGCGACCATCCAGGCGCCGACCGCGGGCGTGATTTCGCTGGGCTTAAAGACAACGGTATTGCCCGCGAGCAATGCGGGCACGATGTGGCCGTTTGGCAGGTGAGCTGGAAAATTAAAGGGTCCCAAAACCGCGCACACCCCATGCGGCTTGAAGCGGGTAACCGCATTCATCTCTCCAACTACCAGCGACGTCGTATCTCGCCGTTCTCGAAACGCATCAATGGAAAGCTCAACCTTCGCGACAACTGAATTGGCCTCCGTACGAGTTTCCCAAACTGGTTTGCCAGTTTCCTGGGCAATCAACAAAGCCAGTTCCTCGTTTGCATCTTTGACGAGTCTTGCATAGTTGCGGGCGACTTCGATCCGTTGGTCCGACGTTCTTTGCCACCAACTAAAACACGCCTTGCGGGCCGACTCAAAGGCCGCATCGATTTGTTCCGAGCGGGCTTCGTTGCCCTGCCAGATAATGGATTCATCAATGGGGCAGGTCGAAGAAAATTCGGCTCCCTCGCCTGCCATCCAGTTGCCGTCGACGAATTGTCCTGTTTGCACCATGCCATGCTCCGCAGTCGTTAAAAATGGAGGCGGGAACACTTTCCTGCGCCGTCCGTCAATCGCTGAATCCCTCTGCCTACCCAGACTCACCCTCGGAATTTTTCTCGGTCGCTGCAGGCTCGGGCGCGCCGGTAACTGTTGGTTTGAGATCGACGCTGCGCAGTTCATCACCGACCTTCAGATTCAGGCGGAGGGAAGTAATTTCATCGATCGTGACCTCGTCGCCTTCCCAGGCGATTTGACCGAGGCAAGCCCGGAAATCAATTCTCGCATTGGAGATCAGTTGCTCGGAGCCATTGGGGATCTGAGATTGAACGCTGGTCACGATACCGTGGCGACTTTCCTTAACCGCCCGAATTTCGTTCGTCGCGCAATGCAGAGTAGGGCCACCGTCAAAAATGTCGACCATTTGGCGAAACGTGAATCCTTCTTTTTCCAGTAGAGCAAGCGCGGGCCGCGTGAACCGGTGAACTTTACCGATGACTTGCTGGGCGTCTTCGGGCAACAGTGGGATGTAAATCGAGTGCTTGGGCATCAAATCGCCGATGAACTTTTTTGATTTGCTGCTAAGCGTCTCGGCCTTGGGAAAATCAATTTGAAAAAAATGGGAACCGATTGCCGACCACATGGGCGAGACGCCGTCGCTGTCGACGATACCTCTCATTTCCGCGATCACCTCACCTTCAAACCGCTTGGGAAACTCAGCGATGAACAGGAAACGGGACATACTCAACAAACGGCCATACCCGCCGCCCCAATAATCGGGTGACAAAAACAGGCTGCCGATTTCACTGGGGCCATCGTGTTCTTGTCGCAAGTGCAGGACCGGGATTTCTTTGTAGACACCCAGTTCTTCTGATTTGTGAATCGAGTTTTTGATTTCATAGGAATACATCGGCTGAAAACCGCCGACTTTGGAATAAATCGAACAGGTTCCGACGACCTGTCCCTTTGACAAATCCTCCATGACGAAAACGTAGGGCTGTCCGGCCGGCCTGGCCGCTTTTTGAGAAAACGCAAAAATCGAACTCTCAATACGCGACGCAAGTTCGTCCTTGGATACTTTCAGCGTCGTGAGTCCATATTCCGATTTTAGGATCAACGCAAAAAGCTGATCGATATCTTCCTCAAAGACTCGGCGAACAATCATCATGTCACTGGCTCATCACGGGTACGGAGAAAGTAAAATGATGCTCAGAATTCCGATTTCAATTCGCCGGCAACCTGCTCAATGATTTGGAGCGCCAGATCAATATGTGACGTCTCGACGCATCCCAATGGCATCAGGAAGCGGACCCGACTGGGATCGCCACCCGCCATGAACCCCATCAGCCCGGCGTGGTAGAGTCGGTCCACAAAGTGTTTGGCCGCTGCGGCCGAGCCGTCAAAGGGCGTGAAGGCCACCATACCGCCGACGCCATAGGGGCCAGAAACGGAACCTGGAACTCTCTCACCGATCGTTTTCAATCCGTCGGCAAAATGCGCATGGAGCTGCTTGTTCTTTCCATCGCTTCCAAAATTTCCATTGTCAATCAGCCCCTGAATGATCGCCCGGGCAGCCACGATCGCCCAAGTGCTGCCGGTAAATGTCTGGCTGATCAAACCCGGTTGCGGACTGTATTCGGCGGTGAACAACGTGGCGCAAACCTGCGAGATTTTACCGATCGTGACGATGTCGACCAACTCGTCGAGTCCGAAGTGCTGAAAGGCAAAGGGTTGGCTGGTGCGGCAAAACGATTGGACCTCGTCCGCAATCACCGCGATGTTGTTTTCCCTCGCTACCTCGATCAGCGATTTAAAGAACTGGGTATCGCCTTCATAGTACCCGCCTTCACCCTGAACCAATTCCAACCACAGCGCGGCATGTTTTCCTGGGCGTCGATGAATGTAGTTTTTGAAATGCTTGACCGAAGACGCGATGCTCTTTTCAGGATCATCCTGTTTGAAGAATGGCAGATAATCGACAGCGATCGTATCGGGAAGACCCACGCGATATTTGGCTTTGTCAGTGATTTGGGCCAACGCCAGCGTGCGGCCAGCAAAACAATGAGTGAAGGCAACCACTCGATTGGCCGGATGATTTTTCTGAAACGCCATCTTCAGTGAATTCTCATTGGCCATTGCTCCACTGGTACTAAGAAAGCAGTGTTTCAAACGGGCCCCGGATTGATTGGCAGTCTCGACAAGCAACCGGGTTAAGTCATAGCTATTCGAATTCTGTTGCAAGTTGCCTTGCATCACGGTGTCGCTGATGGCTGCCGTCAATCCGGCTTCGATCAACAACGGATGACTGTGGCCAAAACCATGCACGCCGATGCCCGTGATCATGTCGAGTTTGACACTGCCGTCACCCAACTCGACAAACGGTCCGTTACCGATACCACTTCCCAAGTAGGGGAAATAGAGATTGCCGCCACGAAGTTCGCCAAACTGATCCAACATTTGCTGGTATTGGGTGGCGAGGTCGGGATCGGGAGGCCGCACGGAGACCAGCGTTTGCTGGTGATCGGCGACGGTTTCGAGGATCAGTTTTTTGGCTTCCTCCAATCGAGGATCACTTCGAAGTCGTTCTGCAGCCAAAGCACGATTGATGGTGGTCATGGTCTTTCTCACGGTTTTCGGTTGTGCCCCCATCTTACGGCTTTCCCATGCAATCAAAAAGGTAGACTCGGCGGACAGTACTCGATTCACTTCACTCTCCGGCAGGGAAAAGGTGGCCAGTTGAGGCAGTAAGGTCGACTGGCTGGAGGCGGGAGAGGTAGCACTTCCCCGCATCAACCGCCGCTCAATTGGTCGCGGGCCGCCTCGGATTGTGTTGAACCAGGTGGTTCCTCCCGAGCTTGCGCCTGCTGGATGAGGTACTGTTCCAGGTCGATCTGCCAGATTGCCTGGCGTTTCGCTTCGCTGGTTACGATTAACGATTTTGAGTCCGGCGTAAAGCAGATCGCTTCTCCCTGTCTCTGCAGCGGTAATGGAACCGGCAGCGGTTCGGAGTTTTTGATGGTTGCGACCCAGGACGATTCCTCGACCCGCGTGTAGAGATGGGCGTGTACGTAATTACGTACAATCAGTCGATTCCCGTCGGGTGAGAATGCCATCCCGGTGACATTACGAACTGGAAAACTGCCGACGCGTTTAGCGACCAACGATTTTTGTTGTGCGTTCAAGAACGGCAGCACGTAGATACCGGGAAGTTCCCGCTGTTGGCTGTCGTAATAGACTTTCTCGATCAACCAACATTCATTGGTGCGCGGATTGACGGCAGCGGCTTCGCAGTTGCGCGGACCGTCTTCGTACACGAAATCAACCCGGGTTGCTTTGACAGGCGGTGGCTTGCCAGCTCGCCGCAAGTTGGCAGCCAGCACTTTCGCGTCCGGCTCAGGCAAGTAGTAGAGCTGACAGTCCTTCCGCTTGAATCCATTGTCCCCCACGTCGGCGATCAGTAAGAAAGATCTGGATTGTTGGCGAAAACTCGACATCGCTTCCCAGTCAATGTTCTTCGCGTTTCCCACCGGCAACGCAACGATGGTCTCGCCAGTCAAAGAGAGCGCAAATAGCTCGCTGTCGTGCCCGGAGTCGTTAATCGTCCAGATGGAATCGGGCTGGAGACCGGAAAACGCCACACCACTGCTCTCGTTAATACGGTCCAGCTTTGTCCTGCCTGTTTGGCGAAACAACTTGTCAACAGCCTGTTTTTCATCCTGCAAAACGGTGTAGGAGTGAACGCAAAAGCTAAAAAGATGGCTGATACAAAAAAACAGACACACTCCGGCGCCGATCAATAACGGCCAGACGATTCGGTTTTGAAAGGAACGCATTTGCAGAACTTCGGTCAACGAGCGACACTAACCATGGAATTTTTGCATTATGTCATCATCGGGGACCGAACGCGACACAACTCGCGTTCCGGATAATGGAATCAGCGTTGGAAGATTCGCGTATCAGCCGGGAAGCGATGAAAATCTGGTCCGCCGGCGTTGCTGCCGTCGATTCGCGAAAGTTGGTGCAGGCAACCGTTTCGTTGACCGAGAACGAACTATGGGTCGGTCAGATCCCTTATCGGCACGACCAGTTCCGAAACATCCTGGTCGTCGGAGCGGGCAAAGCCAGTGGCTGGATGGCGGAAGGTCTGGAACTTGCACTGGGCCGCGACTACCTGACTCGCAAAAACGTTTCCGGCCGGGTCAATGTGCCAGACGATCAAATTGCGCCCACCCAATCGATTGACGTGGTCGGATGTCGAAAGCCCGGAAGTAACCTGCCGACCGATCGCGTGTTGGAATCGACAAACCAAATCCTTGAACTCGTGCAAAACTGCCATCCCGACGATTTATGCATTTGCCTGATTTCAGGCGGAGGATCAGCGCTGCTTGAAAAGCCGATTGAACCCGTGATCCTGGAAGACTTGCGACTGCTGACGAAAATGCTCAGCAGCCGGGGCGCCGACATTGATGATCTGAACCTGGTTCGTCGCCAGTTAAGCGCCGTCAAAGGTGGTGGATTGGTCGAATCCGCGGGTTGCAAACGTCTTATCTCGCTAATCATATCCGATGTCATTGGTGATCCGATCGGCACGATCGCCTCGGGTCCAACGGTACCTCAAACGGACCGCGCGACGGCGACTGAGTTGAACAAGCAAGCGATCAATGTTTTGCAGCGTTATTTCGGCCATGAGTTGGAACAGGTACCCACCTCCGTCCTCGGACTGCTGCAATCCGAAGGCTTAACCAACCGGACAGGATCAGAGGATACAGAGGTTTCAAATTTAATTATCGGGAACAACGAAGCTGCCGTTGAAGCCTCTCGGACCCAGGCTGCCGAATTGGGATATGAATTTCGAGTCGAGACCAACGCCTCCGAAGCAACCGCGGAAAGCGACGCTCATCGCCTGGTTCAACGACTGAAGCCATTGGTGTCGGAAGTCGGAGAGTCCCCGTTTTGTTTCATTAGCGGTGGGGAACCGACGGTTAACCTTTGCGAACATCCGGGCCAGGGTGGTCGGAATCAACACCTTGTTTTGGCTGCCATGCTGGATTTGTTGACTTTTGAATTTGGCACAGATGTCGAGTTCTGTATTCTTTCGGGTGGCACCGACGGCGAGGACGGAAACGTCCCAGTGGCCGGTGCGCGATTCGATTCGGATCGGCTAAAGCAACTAAAAAGCTGGGGAACGGACATTCGTGAGTCCCTGCAAACCGCTCTGGCGTCAAACAACAGTTTTCCAATTTTGAATGACCTTGGTTGCATTATTCGGGTACCGCCGACGAGAACGAACGTTTGCGATTTAAGAGTGCTGCTCTGCAGGAAATCAAATTGGCGAGGCGTCACCATTAATCTCAAATAACGCCTGTCATTTCCGCCCAAACACCGGCAAACAACAGCGGTATCTTTACCATTAACAATGATCCTGATACGCTGGCGAGTCTGCAAAAAATGCGATCGTCCGGGCGATATCTGCAAAACCTTCAAAGTCCAAGCCAACGGGGAACATTTTGTGAACCGGTATGGACTGGGCTTGCTTCCTGAGTTGCAGGATTAGATTTTCTGCGGACGAAGCACCTGATAGCAAACGAAACGCTTCAGCATCAAAGATAACAACTAATTCCAAGGGAAAAAAATGGCCAAGAAGTACGTTTATTTTTACGGTGGCGGAAAAAGCATGACCGACGGCGATCGTTCCATGCGTGAAATTCTCGGCGGCAAAGGAGCCAACCTGGCCGAAATGTCAAACGCCGGTGTCCCGGTGCCGCCCGGTTTTACAATTTCGACCGAAGCGTGCGCAGCCTACGAACAGGCCGGTTCCTATCCCAAGGCGATGATGCAACAGGTCAAACAGGAACTAAAGAAACTCGAAAAACTGGAAGGCAAAAAGCTGGGCTCCGCAAAAAACCCGTTGCTGGTTTCTGTTCGTTCGGGTGCTGCCCAGTCGATGCCAGGCATGATGGATACGGTTCTCAATCTCGGCATGAACGACAAATCCGTATTGGGTTTTATCGAGATGACGGGTAACCCTCGCGCCGGATGGGATTGTTATCGCCGCTTTATTGACATGTTCGGTGATGTTGTCATGGGTCCGTCGTCGACGCTGCGACACGAACATTTTGAGCACGCGTTAACAGAGCAAAAAAAGAAATATAACGCTGTGGAGGACACCGACCTGACGGCCGATCAACTTGCGGAACTGGTCGGCGAGTACAAAGGCATTTACCACGACCATGTCGGCGAACCGTTTCCTCAGAATCCGATGGAACAACTGGAATACGCAATCAACGCCGTATTCGAATCGTGGCAGACCGAGCGGGCCGTCAAGTATCGAATTTTGAATAAAATCACCGGGCTCCTGGGAACCGCCGTCAACGTGCAAACCATGGTGTTTGGAAACATGGGAGACGATTGTGCGACCGGCGTTGCGTTTACGCGGGATGGTTCGTCGGGCGAAGCCAAACCGATGGGTGAATACCTGGTTAACGCACAGGGTGAAGATGTCGTCGCGGGAATCCGCACGCCAAAGAACCTGGAAGATATCGTTGATGAATCCGAACCCTCACTGGTTCGCGCCGGTGAGCAGTTGCTGACGACGATGGCGATGCTGGAAAAACACTACAAGTACCCACAAGATGTTGAGTTTACAATCCAGCAGGGCAAGCTCTACATGTTGCAAACCCGGAATGCCAAACGAGTCGGGATCGCGGGGATTCGCTGGGCGGTCGAGATGGCAACCGGCAAAGATGTCATTACCGGTGAGAAGCAGCCCAAACTGTTGACGCCCAAAACCGCCTTGCAGACGGTGACCGGCAGCGACCTGGAACAACTCTTGTTTCCGATCTTCAAGTCGGGCGAAACCGACAAGATAAAACCGCTTTGTTCGGGTCTTCCCGCCGGACCGGGTGCGGCAGTCGGAGCAATCGTGCTGGACCCGGCCAAGGCTGAAGAACTCAAACGGATTGATCCGAATGTAAAGCTGATTCTCGTGCGGCACGAAACTTCGCCCGAAGACATCGGCGGTATGGGAGCCGCGGCGGGAATCCTGACCAGTACCGGTGGCATGACATCCCATGCGGCGGTCGTTGCCCGCGGCTGGGGAAAATGCTGTATTTGCGGAGCCGGGGCACTCAGTATTGACTACAAGCGTAGCGTCGTAACGATCGGAAAAAAAACGTACCGTGAAGGCGACGTTTTTTCACTCAACGGTTCGACGGGCAAGGTTTACGAAGGGGAAATCCTGACGGAGTCTTCGCCGGTCGTGGCGGCCCTGTTGGAGGGGAAACGCGCGGCAAAAAACCATTGGATCTTCAAGATGTACCAGCAGATCTCGGAATGGTCGGATAAATACCGCAACATCAAGGTTCGCACCAATGCCGATTCACCCGAAGATTCAAAAACCGCGATCGCGTTTGGCGCCGAAGGCATCGGGCTTTGTCGCACGGAACACATGTTCTTTGAAGGTGACCGAATTAACGATGTCAGGAAATTCATTCTTTCGGACAACCCCGAAGATCGTGACGCAGCAATCATGAGCCTGCTTCCTTATCAGCGAAAGGATTTTGAAGGAATTTTCCGCACGATGAACGGCAAAGCGGTCACGATCCGATTATTGGATCCGCCGCTTCACGAATTTCTTCCTCAGTCCAACGCAGACGTCAAAAAAATGGCGACCGAGTTGGGAATTCCGCTCGCGAAAATCAAACGGCGAATTCAGGATCTACATGAGTTCAACCCGATGTTGGGTCACCGAGGTTGTCGGCTGAGCATTACCTACCCGGTTCTTTGTGAAATGCAAACGCAGGCCATCATCGAAGCGGCAGTCAAGTGTGCCAAGAAAGGCATCAAAGTTCTCCCGGAAATCATGATTCCGTTGGTGGGTGCGAAATCCGAGCTGGATTTCCTGGAAAAAATCGTCCGTCGCGTCGCTGATCAGATCATCGAAGAGTCAAATTCGAAAGTGAAATACCTGGTCGGAACGATGATTGAGATCCCTCGGGCGGCGTTGGTCGCTGATAAAATCGCCGAAACTGCAGACTTCTTCAGTTTCGGAACCAATGACTTGACCCAGATGGCGTTTGGCTACAGTCGTGACGATGTCGGCCTGACGTTCCTTCCAGAGTATATTGATCAAAAGATCCTGGAAGTGGATCCGTTCCAACAGATTGATCAAACTGGCGTTGGCCAGCTGATTGAAATGGGTGTCCAGAAAGGCCGTCAAACCAAGCCAGAACTAAAATGCGGCATTTGCGGCGAACATGGAGGTGAACCTAACTCGGTCAAGTTCTGCGTAAGACTCGGATTGGACTATGTCAGTTGTTCGCCTTACCGAGTCCCGATCGCCCGCCTGGCAGCAGCGCAGGCAGCCATTGAGGCCTCGTAGGCACATATTCGTCGGGCACGTTTGAATTGTACGCGCCACAGGTTAACTGCTGGGTTCCGTTTGCAATCGCATCGGAGGCCCTTCTGTTACGACTTAAAAAAATGCGAAACCGCAAAACATCCGGGAGATTGAGATGAAACCAGAACTGTTGGCCTTGGAAACCGAAGCCGAGCAACTGAAGAGCGATGGCAAGAATGATGAGGCGATTGCAAAGCTCAAAGAGGCGATTGAGATGGATGATAGTTTCGTCCGGGGCCACCTGGCGCTTTCGGTGCTGTATCACAAACTCGGCGATTACGAAAAATCGGTTGCCCATGCCGAGAAAGCCGTAGCGCTGGAACCGGATGACGCGTTCAACGTGGCGGCGTTGAGCGTGACGTACCAACGCGCCTTCGAGGGGACTCGGGATCCGATTTATATCCAGAAAGCCGAAGAGGCTTTGGCCAGGAGCCACGGGCAATAGTTTTTTGAAAACGTTTCCCAACTCCCACCTTGGCCGATCGAGACGGGATGTGGAAAACCTTGGATTCCACTAAACTGATGAAATCGAATGAGATTGAATATCCGGAGGCTTTAAAATGAGCGAATCGAAAATTCGTGGCGTCGTTCACCTGATCGAAGATACCAAGACATACGGGCAGAAGGGGTTTCGCAAAAGATTGGTCGTCCTGGAACAGGATAACGGTCGGTTCACGAATTATATCCCGGTCGAATTCCTTCGTGATGCATGTGATACCGTTGACGATCTTAACGTGGGCGATGAGGTGGAAATCAGTTTTCAGCTCGCCGGCCGCAAATGGCAGCGGGATCCCGACAGCGAGGTCAAATTTTTTCTTTCCGCCGAAGCACTCAGTTTCAAAGTGCTGTCGGGCGCGGGCAGCAAAAAGGAATCGGCTGGTGAGCCAGACGTGGGCGCGGCAAACGATGCGTTTTCGGAATCATACGACGAGAAAGACATTCCATTTTAAGGTGCTTTTCGTTTTGCGAATCGCGTCGCCCGAGGCGAGCCGGCGTTGCACTAACTGTCCCGAATTGGGGTTCATTTCATGGAGACACGCCAAATCCGCCATCGCGGCAGTCGCAATCCATGAGTGCCCCAAATCTGCTGGTGGAATAGGCTGGTGATGGTTCAGCATCTGCGTCACAAAGCGCTATCTGCGCTCGAACGTTCGAGAGCTTTGGTCCTGGTGTGTCCACCCTTTAAGAGCAAGGTGAATCTTTCCAGAATCGTCCGCTTGGCAGGATGTGCAGCAGTAGAAAAGGTCGTCGCTTGCGGGACCGCAAAAATTGATCCGGTCATCGCGCGCGGCGCGGAAGAGCACGTCGTCGTTGAGCAACGCCGTTCGCAGATTCCCGTCATCGAGAAACTGGGATCCGCTGGCTATCGCCTGGTGGGGTTGGAGCAGACTGACAGCTCCCAATCGCTTTTCGATTATCGCTTTGAGCGTAAAACGGCGTTGGTCATCGGACATGAACGACTGGGAATCGAAGCGGAGGAGTTGAAGCGGTTAGACGACTTGATTGAGATCCCCGTCTACGGTTTGCCTCACAGTTACAATGTTGTCACCGCGACGACGATGGCAGTGTACGAATACTGCAAACAGTTTCCCACGGGCTGATTCGTATGCGTCGAATCTTCTTGACACGTGGCTCCTGCACGACAGTAGGCTTGGGGGGAAAATCGGGGGATCCGACGTCCGTGACTTGAAGTACCACATCGTGCTGACGGACGGCCATTTTTCGGATCAAACCGCCTTTTGTTGGAAATCAAGTTGAATCGACGCGAACTTTGATTCAATTGCTTCAAAACGAAGCATAAAATAAGGTAGTGTTGAGGTATCAGTTCATTGGTGTTCATCAAATTGGATTCCTCCGGGACACTCAAGTGATAAATACGCAAGTCGGTCCATTTCTAATCGTCAAGAAACTCGGCACGAACCGTCGGCAACACGTTTACCACGCCCGCCAAACTGAACAGGACCGCGACGTCGCGTTGAAGTTCATCTCTATCCCGCCGGATGTCGAATGGGCGAAGGCACTGACCAAGATTGAGTTGGAAGTCAGAGAACTACAAAAACTCAACCATCCCAACCTGGTCAAAGTTTACGGTGCGGGTGTTCATGAAGAACGAATCTTTTTTGCCACCGAGCTAATTGACGGAGAGTCGCTGTCGGCCATCCTGTCACGACGAGGGAAAATCACTCCTGACCTGGTCGTGGAATACGGTCGACAGATCGCTGATGTGCTGCGATACCTGCACCACCAGGAATTGATTCACTCAAAACTGACACCTGAAAAAATCCTGATTACCAACGACCACAAAGTCAAAATTGCGGACCTGAGATTGAACCGCTCCAAGCGACGTCGCTGGGATTCAAGACGACATCGCGAACTGGATATCGCAGCTTACATGGCGCCCGAGCAGTTCTCCGAGGGAGCGACCCGAAAATCAGATTTTTATTCTCTGGGTGTCATTTTGTTCGAAATGCTCGCGGGAAAATTGCCCTACGAGCCTGACACGATGGGTCGCATGACGCGCATGAAAATGAATGCGCCGGTACCCTCGGTTGCCACTCATGTCATGAATTGCCCGATCTGGCTGGACAAAATTGTCACTCAAATGTTGCAGCCCAACCCACGCAAGCGGCCTCACTCGGCACGTGCGATCGTGTTGGCCTTTGATGAGATCAAGAAGATCGACGCCACCCAAAAAGCCGCCGTCGATCAAATGACCAGCACCTTTAACGCGCTGAATGCGGGCGCCGACAAAACGGAAGCTCGCCGATTACTGGGCAAGAAATCTCCCCGACCGGAGTCTGCCGATGTATCGTTTTTCCAATCCGTGCCGTTCATGGTTTTCAGCTTGATTGCCATCATCGCTTTGGTCGTCTTTATGGCGCTTCCTCCCAGCACTGAGAAACTGATTCAGCAGAGCCAGACAATGCTGGAGTCGAATGATGAGAGCAAATGGAGCGACGCCCGCGTCAAACTGAAGCAGATCATGGACCAGGGAGGCCCCTACGCCGAACAGGCTCGGCAAATGTATTTTGATTCGCGGCGCAAGTCGTTGGTATTCCAGGCGGAACGGGGAACATCGAACCGGTTGCAGTCGGAAAATGTCCGCCTGTTTGGCAAAGCCGTCCGGTTGCAGCAGGATGGTCGCGACTCCGAGGCCGTCGAAATTTACGATCAACTGGTCAATTCCATTGAGGCCGAAGGGGACGAGCAGCACATTTTTCTTGAGTCCCAGGAACGAATGGAGGCATTGCAAAACCAGACATTCATTCCCTCCGATCCGGCGGCGCTGGACAAATTGATCGATTCGACGGCCACCGCGGAGACTCCACAAGAACTGGAGACCGCGCAAGCTACGTTATCCAAGGTCATGCTCCGTTATGCGGGCGAAGAGGGCTACGAGGCAATCGTCGAAAAAGCAAAACAGATTCTGCGAAATGTACAAAACCGAATGGCCGAGCAAGATGAATCGGCTGACGACTCCGGCCCGGCGAGTTCCCCACAGAACTGAACCTCTCGTTACCCACGTACTTGAAAACCGAATGCGTTTGGGTGAACATGAACAGCTGGTCGTCTATTGCGTTCGGTTGTCATTCCCATGAAACAGATCACGGTTCCCCTTTTGGCCACCGTCGCCAAAATCCTCAGCGGAGCTACCGTGCGTTGGGTGGATTGCGAACCTGACAGTTGCCAGCGAGTGTATTTTGCGAACCACACCAGTCACCTGGATGCCTTGGTACTCTGGTCATCGCTTCCCAAGAACATTCGCAGTTTGACACGGCCTGTCGCTGCCGCGGATTATTGGGAGAAAGGCCCGGTTCGCCGGTACATGGCATCGGTGTTCAATGCCCTCCTGATTGATCGAAAAAAGGTCAAGGTGCACAACAGCCCCATCGATATCATGTTGCGGGAGATTGGGAACACGGATTCGTTGATCGTCTTCCCGGAGGGGGGACGTGATCCATCGGGAGAAATGAGAGAATTCAAGAGCGGATTATTTTACTTGGCGAAAAAACGGCCTGACCTGGAGCTGATGCCGGTATACATTGATAACCTGAACCGCGTGATGCCCAAGGGCGAGTTCCTACCCGTACCGTTGCTAAGTTGCATCTCGATTGGAGCTCCGATCTGGTTGGAGTCAGGCGAAAAAAAAGCGGACTTTTTGGCTCGCGCGCGGAAATCGGTACTGAAATTGAAAGCCAATTAGCAAACCCAGGCCCGAAATCGATCCTTAACCCCATCCACACCTCTTAAGCACCGCTTGTGATCCATCGCAATTTCCAATTGATTGGCCAGTTTCGCTCTGACCTGCTTGATACGTGGACGATCGTGCTTGTGCTGGTTGTCTTGCTTTCGCTGGGAATCTTGCTGGTCGTGGGGCAGATCCTCAAACGACAACCTGAATCGCATTTCGATCGAGCGATCATTCGAGCCTTCAATCGGCGAGTCAGCTCCTGGTTGACCATCGTCGTCGTGTTGGTGCTGGCCCTCTTGCTTAACAACAAAATCTTCACGGTTATCCTGTTCGGATTCGTTTCGTTTTGGGCGCTGCGTGAGTTTATCACCATGACGCCAACGCGTCGGGGTGACCATCGAACGCTATTCTGGGTCTTTCTCGGATTCACACCGCTGCAATATGTGCTGGTGGGATTGGATCTGTATGAGTTCTACACGATTGTCATTCCCGTTTATGCATCATTGTTCATTCCAGCCCGCATCGCCTTTACGGGCGATCACAAACGTTTCCTGGAAAGAACGGCGAAGATTCAATTCGGTTTATTGATTTGCGTCTACTCGTTGAGCCACGGTGCGGCGTTGCTGAACCTTGATTTGCAGACCTGGGACAGTGCTGGGCGGGGAGTTGGTCCAGTGGACGGGCAAGCCGGCCGGATTGCTGTTTTTCTTTATCGTGATGGTCCAGGTCAGTGACATGTTTCATTTTGTCTGGGATCGTTTGTTGGGGCGCCATGTGATTGCGGCAAGTGTCAATGCCACGAAAACTTGGGAGGGCCTGATTGGTTCGGCGGTGTGTACTGCGGTCTTTGGAATCCTGGTCCAATTGCTGTTTTACAATGTGACCCCATTCACCTGGTACGGAGCGGGATTAATGGCGCTGATCATCAGCGCCATGGCGTCGTCCGGTTCGATGACCATGTCAGCCATCAAACGGGACCGCGGTATTGCAGATTACGGCACATTGGTAACGGGCCATGCCGGCGTTTTGGATCGAATCGATTCGGTTTGCTTTGCCGCACCGATCTTTTTTCACGTGACACGATTCTTTTTGTCGGTGGATGCTGGAATGTAGCTCTGGTTTCGAACGCCCCCCAACCGCCGAGATTTTGAACTGACCGCGCTCCGTTATTCGACAAAAAATTGGATATCGCGTTGCCGTGAGGTGTTTCGAATCGAAAGTTAATTTCGATTGGATTGGCAGTCCAGATTTCCCGGCGTACGATACGGCCCGAGGCAAGCTGGAATACTCAAACTACAATCGGCGGGCGGGTATGAAAGAGATCACGGTCTGGCACAATCCGCAATGCAGTAAGTCAAGGCAAACGCTTGAGCTACTACGCGAGAAGGGTTGCGAACCACACGTGGTTTTTTACTTGGAGGATCCTCCCAGCACGATGGAACTCGGGAAGTTGCTCAAAATACTTGGCTGTCGGCCGCGTGAACTCATGCGTATCAAGGAACCGTTGTACCAGGAGCTGAGCCTAGCGACCGTCGATAACCGCGCAAAACTGATCCAAGCAATGGCCGAGAATCCAAGCCTGATCGAAAGACCGATCGTGATTTGCGGTGACCGAGCGGCAATCGGTCGTCCGCCGGAAAACGTGTTGCCCCTGCTCGAATCGAAACCGCCGGACAGCGGCTAACACGAGCCAAGGATTGGAACCGTCGAATGGGCTGATCCCGCAACGAAAGACTTGTCATCGGCGGGACGAATGCCAGACATCGTCCGCGGTTTCCACGCCAAAGTAATTCAATACTCTTAATGCCCGTAAGGTATTCCAGCGACTTGGTCGGCCAACTTTTTCCATTTCAAAATGGGTTTGACCGGGATGCCGCGCTTGCAGCGGCCAAGTGCCGTCGGCCCTGCGTTTCTTTAGCAAGTTTTCAACTGCATCGTCCATGCGGGGGTCGTATTCGACTTCTGCAAGGCGAAAATAATCCAACGCACGCAGGATGTCATATCGCCATCGTGAGGGAAATGAGAGCATCAACATCTTTTTGTCAATTATTTGTCCAGTGCGATCGGAACGAAACAACCTGTGCTGCAAAATAAATTCTCGGGCCTTGAATTCAGCCGATTGCAAAGCCCGGAGTCGATATCTGTAGCCGTTCCTCGCATATTCCCGGATACCTTCAACAACCGAGATTGTGGAATGCAACGAACTGTGTACGGCACCTCGGCGGCTGTTTGAGTAGCAATTGAACCCACCATCCGTCATGTGCTCGGAAATAAGGAAGTCGATAACCGATTTCAAATTCTCTTCGTTGGCACCAAAGTATGCCGCATAATTCAGAAGCATTCCATTGACACAAACATCGCTTTTCTTGTCCAGGCCGATCGGGAGAATCCCCCCGTCCGGACTCTTGAGGTTTTGCAGGATCAGCGAAAGCGTTTGTCGGACTTGCTTGTTGTTTGGAGAGATTCCCAAGTTCTTCAGATCAAGAATCGTGTAGTGCGTTGAAGTCCATTTCGGTTGATAAAAGCGTTGTCCCCAATGTCCATCCGGGTTACGACAGGAAAGAAACCGAGCGCCCCAACCTTCCTTGGAAATGCGTTGTCGCAATCGAACTTTTTCCGAGCCCAACAAATCGCGATGGACTTGATACTGAATTGACACATCTCCTTGAAGAAGCCAATCCACCAGACCAGACGCTTTCACCTGCACTCTCCCGCTTTAATTTTTAATTGCATCGTTCTCGCGCGACGACGAACAGGCCGTTTTCCCAGAGTTCCCTGAGGGTATCGCGAGGATTGCTACGGCCAAGATACGCTTAAGGCAGCGATGATTTGGCGGCTCTCTTCATTTTTCAAAAACCATTCGCCATTCGGTGCCACGCATCCATGAATGTTCCTCGATTCTATCCCCTTCGCACACAAATTAAAAAAGTTGACCAATATCATGCGAGAACGGAGCTGACATGCACGTTTCACCGAAAGATGGTGTTCGCCGCCTTTATAACGCGACAGCGGATTCTTACGACGCAATGATGGGGGAAGAAATCCGTCTTCCGCTTTATGATCGCGGTTCTCAACGACCTGGCAAATGCCGTCGAAACCGTACCGGGTGCCATACTCGACAGCTCCTGCGGCAGCGGACACATGCTTCAAAAAATTGCCACGGAGTATTGCCCCGGGCGGAAATTAATGGGGCTCGATTTGTCACCGGAGATGGTACGCATTACTCAACGGAAGTTGGGGCAATCGGCAAGGGTGTTCGAAGGTGATATGTGCTCGATAAATTGCGGCCGCGTGAAAAGGTGTATCCAGACACGTCCTTGTGCAGCAGTCATCAGCTTCCTTTGCTCAACTGAATGGGTTTTCACCATGTCGATCGCCAACAACGGGCGGGGCATCGAGAACTTGTGTTGTTGAATGGCGTTGGCGGATCACTGGTCGAGGCCGCAGAAACGCGGGCCCCGGACAATCCGGTTTCGAGATTGGTGCGATGGGCCATCTTCGGCTGAAATCCTTGGAAGGTCAGTCGGAAACGGCTTTGGCGAGTCTCCACGGCCATACAAGCCGGTCGTGCTTTTTTTCGGAAGCTACACGTGACCGCCTTTTTTGAGCCAGGTTGGTTCAATGGAAAAACTGTATCAGGAATACAAGGACATCGTCGAGTTTCGAATGATCTATATTCGTGAAGCTCACGCGGCAGACAGTTCCAGGCCTGTGCGATACGCAAACACTGCCGGGAACGACAGCAAAAATCGAACAGCTTTGCGCACCGCTCCAGATTTCAAGCAATTGCAATTGGCAGCCCGATTGACGGGATGGATAACAAGGTCAATGGAATACCGCACTGATTCGCGAGTACAAGGCGTGCAAGTGTCACAAATTTGGGTAAGGATCAAACATGACCGAGCAAACAGCTCGACCGGAAGTCGATTCAGAGGTGATCACGTTGCGTCAATGCGCCTATCCACGCATCGGCGGCGATACTGATTCTGGCGCGAACAACGCCGTTTGCGGTTGGAAAATTTTTACGAAGTTATCATTCTGGAGAGGCAATTCTCGAAAAACACGAATTTGACTGGGATTTGGGAAACAATCGCCGGTCAGACGAGTATAAAATTTTGATGAAAACAAATGTTGTATCGTTTGGAGAATCCCGTGGACGCCCTCGCAAAATGGCACATTCAGATCGGGGTTGTCGTTATGCTCCTGATCGTGACATCCCTCCCAACCGTGGCTCAGGAAAAAAACACAGCGGCCGTTTTTTTTCCGTCAACGACCGCGATCTACCTGGAGATTGAGCATCCAGATCAGCTAATTGGAAAAGTGGAAACTCACCCGATTGTCAATCAAATCGGCGAGCTCAAACCGGTCAAACGGGCGATTCAGTCGCCCCAATTTGCAATGGCGTTGCTCGCCAAAGGGCTGATTGAAACTCAAATTGAACAGCCGCTGCTCGATGCGATCAAAGACAACATGTCCGCTGGGCTGAGTTTGGGCTTCGATTCCCAATCCAATGCATTGGCAATCGTCTTTAAGTCTTCCGACGAGGCGAAGCTCAGAAAGCTCGCGGGCACCATTTTGAATGTCGTTGCGACCGGTGCCAAGCAAGAGGGGAATGATCCACCGTTCAAGAAAAAGGAATATCGGAATGCCGTCGCGGCCGAGTTTGACGGATTCATCATCGCTCGCTTCGAGAGTTGGTTTGTCATTTCCAATAAGAAGCAGTTGGCCAAGACGATCGTCGATAACCTGATCGATGGCACGACCGAATCACTGGCGGACGAGGAGTGGTTTCAGAGTGCCAAACGGCAGAATTCGGGATCCGACGCCTGGGTGGCCGTTAACCTGGAAACGATCCGCGCAGCCGGAGTGGCCAAGGAATTGTTTCAAGGGCGAACCGATAATCCCGGAGCCGAACTTATCCTGGGCGGCTTGTTCGACGCGCTGAAGCACGCCCCCATCGCAGTTGGGGATCTAAAATTTGACCGAGACCTGAAACTTTCATTCGCAGTTCCATTTGATCAAGATTGGGCGACGGATGCGCGACGCTTCTTTTTTGGGGAACAGTTTCAGGGATTTGCGCCCGAACCGTTGCTTCCCAAAAGCGTGATTGCAAATCTCGTTTCCTATCGTGACATCGCGGATTGGTGGCTCTCGAAAGAAGACTTGTTTGAGGAGAATGTCATTGCGCAATGGCACAGGCGGATAGCCAACTTTCGACCATTTTCTCCGGAATGGATTTCGGACAGGACGTGTTAGGTGCTTTGCAGCCAGGCGTTCAGATCGTCGTAACCGAGAATACGTTTGACAGCGCATATATTCCCGACATCAAGTTGCCTGCTTTCGCGATGATCGGCAAGCTCAAAGAGCCGGAGAAGATTCGTCGCAAACTCAAAATCGCGTTTCAAAGTGTGATTGGTTTTGCAAATATCAATTTAGGGATGCAGGGTCAGCCACAGTTGGATTTGGAAACCGAAACCATCGGGGATGCGAAGATTTCGGCGGCACAGTATTTCTACGATGATCAAACGGAAGAAGGACTGTTGCTATTTAACTTCTCGCCGACCATTGCGTTTCAAGGGCCGTACTTGATCGTCGCCAGTCGCCGCGAGCTGGCGGTGGAACTGGCCCAACTGGCGGGCAACCAGAATTCGAAGTCGACCAATCAGTCCGATGGCACAACCAACACACGCATCGATGTGGACGCAGCTGAACTTACCACGATCCTGAAGGAAAACCGCGAATCGTTGATTGCCCAAAACATGCTCGAGGAAGGGAACAGCCGCAAACAGGCCGAGGAGGCCATTGGAATTCTTCTCAGCGTCGTCGATCTATTGAAAGACGGCTCGCTCGATTTCAAAGTCAAATCGACCGAAATGCGAGTGGATTTACAATTGAGAATGAAACATGATGGCTAAGCCAAGTCGTTGCCATTCAGGGTCACAAACTTTCACCTGCGGAATTGACAACCGTCCCTTCAGGATCCCTGCGAAATCCCGCTAAAACATGCCAAATCATGTGCTCACGGCCGGTCATCCAATTCGAGAACCAATAACGAGATCACTTTCATGCTGGAACGTTCTGAAATTCGACCCCAGGAAGCTTGGGAACCGTTCGAGCCCGGTCGCAAGAATCCCTGGACGAACCGAACGGCCGCTCACTTAATGAGGCGGGCGGGATTGGGTGGATCCATCAAAACGATCGCTCGCGCACAAACGGATGGGCTTGACGCAACATTGGCCGGACTCTTTGATTTGGAAGCTGCGAAACCATACGACCAGGATATGAAAACCTCAGGTCGCTTGCTCACGGGTGGTCAAGAATCAAAAGGGCTGGCGGCATGGTGGCTGTTAAGAATGTTGCAATCGCCCTGCCCGCTACAGGAGAAAATGACGCTGTTTTGGCACGGGCATTTTGCCACCGGGGCAGACAAAGTAGGTAACGCGCGGGCAATGCTGCGTCAAAACGAGTTGCTTCGTGAACATGCATTGCAGAAGTTTGGGCCGCTGGTTACGCTCATCTCACGCGATGTGGCGATGTTGGTTTACCTGGACTCGACGGAGAATCGCAAAACGCGTCCCAATGAAAATTATGCCCGCGAGCTGATGGAGCTGTTTTGCCTGGGACCCGGTAACTACACGGAGTCCGACATCAAGGAAATCGCCCGCTGTTTTACTGGCTGGGAGGTTCGGCGAAACGCATTCAATTTCAACCCCTATCAACACGACAAAAACACCAAGTCTTTCCTGGGAACAAACGGAGACTTTGATGGCGATGCTGCCATCCAAGTCATCTTGCAGCAGCCAGCCGCTTCCAGATTCATCGCCAAAAAAATGATTCGGTATTTTGTCTTCGACGATGATGCAATTTCCGATGAATTGGCAGCGCCGATTGCGACCGTGTTGCAAGAATCCAATTTTGACATCCGCAAGACCTTGGCTACCATTTTCCGAAGTCGAATATTTTATTCGGACCAAGCGATTGCTCGCAAAATCAAGAGCCCCGTCGAACTGGCAATCGGAGTGTTGCGGTTCTTCGACGCTTCCATCAACATGCAGCAGCTTGGTGATCGCTTGCAGCGACTTGGACAGTTGCCGCTCTATCCGCCGAATGTCAAAGGCTGGGACGGCGGAAAAACCTGGATCAATGCGGCCACGATCTTGGCACGCGGCAACCTTGTGTCCCAAATGTTGAATAGCCAGGAGACGCACTTTTCCGATGGTAACCTGGACCAATGGATCAAAAAACACAAAGACTTTGGTGTGGGCGATTCAATGGATTGGGTAAACGAGTATCTATTTGCTGAACCATTGCCGCCAGACATTCTCGCCGTGTTTCAAACTCAATTCAAAGAGAATCCGGCGGTCGCATTTTCATCGTTGGCTGCCCTGCCAGCGTTCCAGCTAAACTGACCCGAGGATGATGATGAATTCACGTCGCAGTTTTATCAAGAAGACGCTTGCCGGCTCGGCAGTGATCAGTTTGTCCGGTGCGGTACCGAATTTCCTGTTGGGCGCGTCTCGAGCGGCGGGCGCGAACCGCGACGAGAAGATCCTGGTCGTGTTGCAATTGTCGGGGGGAAACGACGGTCTCAATACAGTGATCCCCTTCGGGGAGGATGAGTATTACAAAAACCGATTTACGCTCGCGATTGGGAAAAAGAATGTTTTAAGAATCAACGACCAGATCGGTTTTCATCCGGCGCTACAAGGGTTCGACGACTTGCTGCAAGACGGAAAGCTCTCGGTCGTACAGGGTGTGGGATATCCGAATCCCAACCGTTCTCACTTTGAGTCAATGGATTTATGGCATACGGCACATCGGATATCGGAATCGGATCGTTTGGGATGGCTCGGTCGATCGGTAGAGTCCTCGATGAAATCCGACGATCTACCCGCCGTGCATTTTGGGAACGGGCTGCAACCGTTGGCGTTGCGCACGGAGTCCAAACCGATTCCTTCGATCCGCTCGTTGGACGATTTCAAGTTGAATGTCTTGAAAAACCAGCAAGCAAGAGATCTTCTGACGCCAATGCTTCGAGGCAAGCTACAATCGGATAATTCGTTGCTGAGCTACGTGCATGACAGTGCCACCGTAGCGTTAAAGACGAGTCATCGACTGGAAGGAATCCGTGACGTTTCCGGGAATCAATTCAACTATCCCGGATCCAATTTGGGAAAAAACCTGAGTATCATTGCGCAGCTGATTGGCAGTCGACTGGCGACGAAGATCTATTACACGACGCTCGACGGTTTCGATACGCACTCCAACCAAGGCCCCTCGCACCAGGGATTGTTGTCCGATCTGGCCAGTTCAACCGGTGCGTTTATGAAGGAGATTGCCGAGCAAGGCAATGATGGTCGGGTTGTCGTTCTCGCATTTTCCGAGTTCGGTCGCCGGGTCCGCGAAAATGCCAGTCGTGGGACCGATCACGGAACGGCAGCGCCGGTGTTTGTCATGGGATCCGCGTTGCAGCAACCCCTGATTGGCGAGCATCCGAGCCTGCAGGACCTGGATCAAGGCGACCTTAAATTCAGGATTGACTATCGCCAGGTGTATGCCGATTTGCTGCAGAATTGGCTGGGCGTCGAACCCGAATCGATTCTCGGAGGCAGTTTCGCGCCTTTGGGTCTATTCGGCTGATGCCGCAGAAACGGGTCACGGGTAACGCGCAAAACGAGTCTTGTCCTGTCTTGAATGGCTACCTTTGCGGTCAGGAAGCTGGCGAGCGAGATTTGGGATTGGCTTATGAGCTCCCTCAATTCGCGTTCGCGTTTTCCGTCAACGATACCGGAAATCATGTGCGTTACTTGCCAGCGGAAAGAGCAAAATGCTTTAGTTGACGACGTTGATCGTGTCCCGGCCGACTTCTACGCCTTGCATATCGGTGCTTTTCACCTGGACCTCAAATGTCGCGGGGCCCGGCTGGTTCCCGACCACGGTCGCCTCGAAACGAAGCTCTTCTCCGCCCCGAAGTTCCAGCGGCTCTGCGAAGGTAGAACTGCGTAAAATCGTCGTTCCGATTGACCAAATCAAGGTTCGTTGATCCAAAATCAAACTTTGCCAGCCGAATTCCCGGCTGCAGTAATAAGGTAATATCGACATCCCGCATTGAAGAGCTTCGTTCATTCTTGACAACGAATTGGACACGAGCCTGTTGGGGGAGGTTGGGATTTGCTTGTAAGCTATCGCTCATCTGGATGTTGCGATCAAGTGCTTGCACTGTAACCGAAACGTTGGGCTGGGCCCCCGACGGATCGGTCGGAATGCCGATCGGTCCGGATGGGTCGGTTCCAAAATCGGGTTGGACTGGCTGGCGGCCCGGAACGGAACCGACAGGCACAACTCGCAAATCGACCTTGTCGGTTGCTTTGGCTCCTGACGGCGAACTGACGGTGATTTCACTGGTCGCATTTTCGTCGACGATTTTTCCTGCGTATTTGAGTTGTAGCGCGACCGTTTGCCCGGGAGCAATTTGCCCCAGATAAATTGCCAGTTCATCCTGCCCAAGCCAGTCGTAATTGAATCCCTTGGAAACAAAACTAGGCTCGATCGAGGAGGAAAATCGGTTGGTAAGGATGGGGTTGTCCAATGGAGTGTTGCCACGATTAGTGACACGAACTTCGACCACTGATTCGCCGCCGACCTCGATGGGCTCTCCGCCAACGACATCCAACTCGATTTGGGACCGCAGTTGGTCTTGCGACTGTTGACCGGCTTCCACGCAACGTCGCGCGGTTGCCGTGTGACCATCTCGAGCTGTGATCTCGACATCAAAACAGCGGGTGCCCGGGGCCAGAACATTGAAGGTGATCGGGAGTGAACGTGTCTCGCCGAACTGCAACCGCGGTAGTTCGAAGGTTGCCGGATTGCTTTTCCCAGGTCGCAACAAACCCTGATCATGACGAATCGTCAGCTGGATATTTTCCAAGGGCTCATCACACTGGTTTTGCACATTTAGGTTGAATAGAATTTCATCGCCGACACGGGCGGTCGTGGGGCCTTCGATATCCAGCGCGATACAGGGCGCGACAATTTCGGTTTCGGCGCACGCTTCGGTGCGTAACTGGTCGGCATCGCTGGCGACCTCGTAGCACATGCCGACACTTCCCCTTTTTTTCGACTTCATTTGGACGTCGATAATGCGAGGAGCGCTGCCCGGAGGAATGTCACCCAGCTTCCATTCGTATTGTCGCCCGTACTCCGTTGGTTTGGGATTGCTGGAGATGAATTCAATCGCGTCGTCGAGATTCTTGGTGCGAACCACGATATTCCGGGCAACCTGGTCACCAGGATTGGAAACTTCGATGCGGTAGTTAAATGGTTGATCGATACCCGCTGTCCGGGGACCGATGGCCCGAATGGTCAGGGCAGGTGCGCTCCACGTGACGCTGGTGATGCCACTCTCGACAACCAACTCCGCCTCACCCAAAATCGGTGGACGAACAACATCGACTCGAATTTGTGTGGTGCCGGGCTCAAACTGGCCGGCGATCTGTCGAATCTGCACCGTGGCCTGACCATCGGAGTTGGTTTTGGTTTCGGCTTTCTGGGAACCGGTGGGTGCGAACTCGGCCGGCGCCCCGCCAACGATTTCATAACGGATTACCCAGTCTCTGATTCCGCCGCCATCGGTGCGGCTCACGACGGTGGTCAATGGATAAACCGTTCCCGCGGTTGCACTTGCCGGTGCAGGAATCGACCACTGACCGTCAACCCAATGAATGATCGTCGACGTCCGCCTGCGATCCCAGCCCTCGGCTTTCGGGGCCAACCCGGTCACATAACTGGTTCCCGGCGAAACCGAAGCCAGACTGATATAGGTTTGACCTTTCTGCAGTTCAATGTCATCGACTGGGGTTGGCGTACCCCGGCTAAGCAACAGGTTTTTCAGTCCGGTGCGGCCTTGGGCGTATTGTCCATCATGCTTCTTGGATGTGGGCGGTACCAGCGCGTTAAAAGTAGGATGGTTTCTGCCTCCCACCTCAATAATTTCGCCAACGCTGTCGTTGGAAAGCATCCATTCCAAGGGTTGGTTGGTAACGAGATAGCCATCTTCGCCACAAATTCCGGCCAACACGACAACCTCGCTGCCGACCGGCGCAACGATCCGAGACGGTGTCATGATGATTTGGCCTTTTTGCCCTTGCGTTTTATATCCCCTGGGGCTGGGAACGATATGTTTGATTTTTTCGCGTTTGCGACCAGCCAGTGGATTGTTGCACGGAGGTGGATCCGCCGGATGCTCAAATGCGGGACCGACAGGGTATTGAGGCGTCGCAGGCATCGTCGGAGGCACAACCAGCGGAGCCGGCTGAAATGTACCAGCTACCGGCGCCGCGGTGCGATTTTGAAAAGGTCGACAACCAAGAAAACCGCCACTTGCAATGCCCGGAGTTAGCAACTGAGTTTTTGAGTTGGTCGAAAAGATCCGGTTTCCCGACGGATCGATTGAGGGCAGCTGACATCTTGCACATCCCGCTTGCAACGCCGTCAGGATCAACGCCAGAGCGAGACTCCATCGTCGAATTTGCTTGAGATGTACCATGCGTTTCACCGGACTTTCGTCTTGCCTGCAGCGCGATCATGCGAAACTGCGCGTGATTACCGCCGGAGAAACGTACCACGTGTTCTGGTAAGATGATGCTTTTCTTCCACATGATTTGATGAGAAAAGGCATCACCAGGGCGCAGAATTTACGGGTGGTGCGGGTTATTCAGAGGACCCGTCTTTAGTTGCCATCGATGCCCGT
Organism: Pirellulaceae bacterium; assembly: GCA_942492215.1. Classification (GTDB taxonomy): domain Bacteria; phylum Planctomycetota; class Planctomycetia; order Pirellulales; family Pirellulaceae; genus Mariniblastus. Next base: position 397,421 of record CALODY010000005.1, on the reverse strand, counting down.
CATCCTGTCCGGATCAACATCCGAAATGGGAAGTGGACTGTCAGCTGTTTCCTCGTCCGTTTCCACCTCGCCGCCGGGAGTGGTGAGCGTATCGAGGTTCGATCCTTCATCCAGGCCGGCCTCGCGCAGTTCGGCGGGCACGGCAAAAGGAGCGACATTTCCGATCGACGGACCGATCAGGAGTGGATCCGTGCGGACGACCCACATGATTAGCAGGTAAGCGATGGGAAAGGCCAGCAGCGCACCAAGGACGATTTTGATCATCTCCTTGACGCTGCTTGGATCCTGGCGTTTCGAACGATGGCCTTTCGACGATCGAGAGGTTCTCGCATCAGGCGAGTGCGTGGTGCGAACCGCGGAAGGACCCTCTCCGCGCCCAATTTCCGGAACTACTTTTTGCGATTCATGCCGAGACCTGCCCTCTGGAATTCCAGGATCTGTACCGCCTCGGTGTTTTCCGCTGGATGATTCGGATCTGCGTCGACGATTTCGTTTTCTTTTTGCACCTTGGCTTAACTGAGTCGGCACGACGAACTTCTGGCGCGGTTTGTCCTGTTCACGATTCGACCTGTCGATGCTCACCTGGTCAACGCGGGGAATCAGTTCGGGTTCCGGTTCCTCGGTTACCAATTCCAGTTCCGGAATCGACTCCACCAAAATCTGTTGTAAGCGGAATGACTCTGAACAATGCGGACAGCGGACGGTGGATTTGGCATCTGCGGTGGCAGGAATTCGAACCAAGCCTTTGCAGCTTAGGCAATTGCCAATAATGATCGAGTCGGATGACGATTGTGTCGTGTCCATGCGGATACGCCATTCAAGGAAAAATGTACGAAAAAGCTTGGCGAGCGAGGCAGAAAGTATGTTATTCCACGGTTCGATTGTAGTAAAAACCAAACGCCAAGTTTAGAACCATTTCGACGAGTTCGGCCTACAAACCGTAGATTGGGGTTAGTTTTAGTCTCAATTGCGCGATTAAGTCGTTATGGGAAAGTGGCGAACCAGTGATTTTTGTGCTCAGTTCACTTGATGGATATCGCCGACCCATCTGATACACCTTCTTTTTTAGCCAATTCCACAGGGGCTGGAATTCGCCCATGCGAAACATCAAATCGAGGTCTCCCAACTCATTCTCCGCCGTCTGAAACAATTGGCTGGCCAGCAGATTGCCGAGTGTGTACGTCGGGAAATAGCCGACCAAACCCGCGCTCCAATGGATATCCTGGAGCAGTCCCTCGGAATCGTTGGCAGGCTTAACGCCGAGATACTCCAGATATTTTTCATTCCAGGCGGTCGGCAGGTCATCGACCTCGAGTTGGCCATTGATAATCTCCTGTTCCAGTTGGAACCGAATGATAATATGCAGATTGTAAGTGGCTTCGTCCGCTTCCACTCGAATCAACGACGGACGAACCTCGTTGATGGCTCGATAAAAATCAGTCAGCGCAACGTCTTGCAGGGATTGGGGAAAATGATCCTGGGCGTGAGCAAAAAAGTGCTGCCAAAAACTTAACCGACGACCGACTAGATTTTCCCATAGTCGCGACTGTGACTCGTGGACCCCCAAACTGCAATATTGCCCCGGTGGCAAACCGTAATACTCCGACCGTAGACCCTGTTCATACATGCCATGGCCTGCTTCGTGCAGCGTACCGAAAAATGCCATGCTAAATGAACTCTCATCAAATCGCGTGGTGATTCGACAGTCGTGGGGGCCCAGCTCGGTACAAAACGGATGGTGAGTCGTGTCCAGTCTGCCCCGCTGATAGTCAAAACCAATTTTTGCGGAAACTTGTCGGGCAAATCTCTCTTGTGCCTGCTGTGGGTAGTTGCGTTTCAAAATCTCGACAGGCAATTCAACCTTGCGTTCCGTAATCTCGGCCACCAGCGGAACCAAATCGCGACGCAGCGCTTCCAACACAAGAGCGACTTCACGAGTCTTGGCCTCGGGTTCAAACTGATCCAATAACGCATCGTAGGGACATTCTTCAAAGCCCAGCGCATCAGCCTCTTCTTTTTTGAGTTTGAAGATGGATGCCAACGTGGGTGAGAATCGTGCGAATTCGTTCGATTTGTGAGCGTCCATCCAAATCGATTGACCGCGCGACGTCGCCTGGGCCAGTGCCTCAACAAGTTTTGTCGGAACCTTGACCTTTTTGTCAAACTCCTTTTTCATCTCTCGAATCGTCGCCCCGGCATCGCTATGCGGGTCCGCAGCAAGTTCCGTTTGTGATAACTGCTCCAGCAGCTCGCCCAATCGAGGGTCTGTTCTTCGGCGATGGATCTCACCGGCGAAATAGGTAATCTGTTGACTCCGAAACTCGGTTGCTCCGGCAGGTAACTTGGTCTGTTGGTCCCATTCCAGCAAAGCCTGGTTGGCTGACAACAGATTGGTATGGCGAGCGTGAGCGCAGAGTTCCTCAAACAGAAAACTGGAGTCCGGCATGATGCACCTGGTTGATTTGATACGAGACAGGGGAGACGGAGTCTGTTTCGACCAGAGCACGGCCGAAAGATTACCGATTCGTCCAGAATTCCGACGATCGGATGGGGAAACGCATCAACTCATGATGGCCCTCACAGGCGTAGCTTTTTCGACTCCCGTCAATCGCATGTCAAGCCCTTGGTGTCTGACGCTAAATCGTTCGTGATTAATGCCTAAAGTGTTGAGAATCGTCGCGTTAATATCGCGAATGTGAACCGGATCCGCCACGACGTTGTAGGAAAAGTCATCGGTTTCGCCATGAACCACACCAGGTTGAATTCCCGCGCCCGCCATCCACATCGTGAAACATCGCGGATGATGGTCGCGTCCGTAATTCGTCTTGGTGAGGGCGCCCTGGCAATAGACGGTCCGGCCGAATTCACCTCCCCAAACAATCAGGGTATCATCCAACAATCCTCGCTGTTTCATATCCGTAATCAACCCGTAGGTTGCCTGGTCAATGTCTCGGCATTGATTGGGAAGATCCTTGGGTAGTGCGGCGTGTTGATCCCAGCCCCGATGAAAAATCTGGGTCAAGCGAACGCCGCGTTCGGCAAGGCGGCGGGCTAACAAGCAGTTATAGGCAAACGTGCCTGGCTTACGGACATCCGGGCCATACAACGCCAATGTTGCTTCCGTTTCCTGGGACAAGTCGACCAGCTCGGGCACCGACGACTGCATTCGAAAGGCCATTTCATATTGGGCGATTCGCGCAGTGGTTTCGGGGTCACCAAAAGTCTCAACGGTTTGCCGATTCACTTGACTCAGTGCATCCAGCATTCGCCGGCGCATTTGACCACTGATCCCAGCCGCGTTCTGCAGAAACAAAACAGGATCGCCATCATTCCGCAACAATACGCCCTGGTGGCGGGAGGGAAGAAAACCGTTCCCCCACAGTCGATTGAAAAGTGCCTGGGCCTCTTTGCGACCCGTCCAGGTTGAATTCAAAACGACAAACGCCGGCAAATTCTGGTTTTCACTTCCCAGCCCATAACTCAGCCAAGCGCCCAGGCTAGCGCGGCCGGGTAATTGGTTTCCTGTGCAGATGTAGGTGATTGCCGGATCGTGATTGATGGCTTCCGTGAAAACACTTTTCACAAATGACATCTCTCCCACGACTTTGGCTGTGTAGGGCAGCAATTCACTGATCCATTTTCCGTTACCCCCATTATCGTATTTCTTGAATTTGAAAATCGACGGTGCAACGGGAAACCTATCCTGCCCCGATGTCATCGTCGTCAGTCGTTGCCCCTGCCGAATCTCATCGGGAAGGTCTTTGTCAAACAGCTCGGCCATTTTGGGCTTGTAATCGAACATGTCGATTTGGGATGGCGCTCCGGACATGAACAAGTAGATTGCCCGTTTGGCTTTCGGGGCATGGTGCGGCAATCCCGCAACGCCGTTGGCGCTGGTCGCCAAATCAACTTCGAGGCTCGGACGCCCCAATACGTCGTCGTTCAATAAAGTCGCCAACGCGGCAGTTCCCAGCCCCATCGCACCTCGGCGAAAAAACTGGCGTCGCGTTTCGTTTCGGATCAATTGTTCAGCGGGATCCATTTTCTTTGCTTCCATCAGATTTCTTCTCAGTACTAAGGTCTTAGGTAGGAGCTTGGCAAGATTCTGGCGCCGAGCGCAATTTCGTCCCCCGCGCCCCTGTCCGTGAGTTGCCTGCGTCACAGGTGGGACCGGCTCGATGCCCCCTCACTCTTCCACGGTAAAAGCAGGAAAAGGGCGTCGAGCCACCCCCATATCGCTTCCTAATTTTGACCTGGCTTGGCGGCACGGGATTCATGTCTCAGTTCTTACTCACGAACTCATCGGAATTCATCACCAGACTTGCCAACATCGTCCACGACGCCAGCTCGACCGGATCGTATTTTGTATCCGCCGCCACTTCCCCGATCGCGGTCAATTTACGAGCATTCTCAACATCTGCCTCAAATTCCTGCGCATCTGTGCGCCGCATCTCCAGGAGCAGTTTCGATTCGTTGTTGCTTGGTTGACGGTTGAGAGCCGTAGAAAACAAAAACTTCAATCTCGATTCATCTTCCACTTTGCTGTCAATCGTCCGTTGCGCCAGGTAACGTGCGGCTTCGACGTACTGCGGGTCATTCATCAGCATCAACGCCTGCAGCGGCGTGTTGGTGCGTTCACGTCGTACCGAACAGGATTCTCTTGAAGGAGCATCGAACGTGTTCATCTGCGGGGGCGGGGAGGTCCGTTTCCAGAATGTGTACAGGCTACGCCGGTGAACTTTTTCCTGCCCGTGGTCTTTCTTGAATCGCACGGTGTTGGAGCCGGAGTAGCCAACCACAAACCAGAGCCCGTCAGGTTGAGGCGGCTTTACGCTGGGACCGCCAATTTCCTGGACCAGCAATCCACTGACGGCCAAAGCCTGGTCACGAAGCGTCTCGGCATCGAGGCGGAATCGCGGACCCCGCGCCAGCAACCGATTCTCAGGATCTTTCGCAATCAACTCTGGCGTCGCCCGCGACGACTGACGATAGGTGGCGGATGTAACGATGGCCTTCATCAGCCGTTTGACATCCCAGTCGTTTTCAACAAAATCCACGGCCAACCAATCCAGCAGATCCGGATGGCTGGGCCGGTCGCCTTGGGCTCCAAAATCCTCCGCCGTTTTTACCAGCGCCGTGCCAAATACTTGCTGCCAAAAACGATTCACCGCGACGCGGGCCGTCAACGGGTTTTCTTTCGCCACCAGCCAATTGGCCAGACCCAGCCGGTTGCGTGGTGCCTCGCTGGGAAAAGGTGGCAGAATGCTCGGCGTCTCCCGCTGGACCTCGTCACCATGCTGATCGTACTCTCCGCGATTGAGTACGTACGCCGGCTTGATATCGTCGCGTTCCTCGGAAATCAACGTCGTGGGCAGCATCTTGGTGAGTTCGTCGAGCTGCTTCTGGACCTGGACTTGCTGGTTCAACAGGTCGGCAAAAGAACGGCGGGCATCCGGATGGATGTGGACCAGGAAGTAGTCTCGCAATTTTCCTTTTTGTTCTGAATTGAGTTCGACGTCAGGAAGATTTACCGACTCTCGCAGTTTTTCAGGCAGCCCCTGGCCTTTGGTCAGACGTGTGAACTTCAACCATCGAGACAGGGAACGGAATTCGCTCGTTTGGTCTAACGAAGTGAAAACACCCGCCGAATCCCAATAGGCTTTCCCACCCCACTGCGTGAATGCCATACCGCTGACCAATGACAGATTTTTAAAACCGACTTTCTCCACAGGAACCTCGAGCTGGATCCATTCCCCCAAAGCTGGCAGTTCACCGGCGAAATACCGACTCGATTCGCCTTGCTTTCCCCAGTCGATTTTGTCGGCTCCCCAGTAGACACGATGATTCCAATCACCGTCGTTGAATTGAAGCATGATTTGAGATGGAGGATTCTTCGGGTCCAGGTAGACGTAAGCAAAAAAACGATCGCCGGCTTGAACTCGAATTGGCACCGCGTCGGTAAAGAAGTGCTGAACCAGTTGATCATTCGATTGGACTCGAGACGTTTCACCGGATTGAACTGGACCTGCGTTGTCGGCAACAAACTCCCACTTGGATTGTGGTTTTGCGCCGGCAGGCAGACCATCGTCCAACCAGTTGTACTTCTTTTCCACAGCAATTTCTGTCGACACACCCTCCGCCGACGGTTGGGATTCCGCTTGCACGTCAACGTAAGGATAATCCGCCAGACGCGTTTTCAACTCGGATTTGATTTGACCAAGCTCAAGTTCCCACTGTTTCAATTGGCTTTTCTGTTGGTCGCTACCAACTCTCAAGATCGGTTGCGGATCCTTGATGTTTTTATCCAGCGGGGGATCGGTCATGTTATTGAAAAACGCAAATAGCTGATAAAACTCCCGCTGAGAAATGGGATCGAATTTGTGGTCGTGGCATTGGGCGCACTCAATCGTCAAACCAAGAAACACGGTGCCAGTCGTTGAGACACGATCAATTACGTTACGAACGTAGACCTCCTCGGCGATCGAACCGCCCTCGCTGGTCGTCACGTGGGCCCGATTGAATCCAGAGGCAATTTTTTGATCGTCCGTTGAACCCTCCAGCATGTCGCCAGCCAATTGCTCGATAACAAAATCCTTGAAAGGCAGATTTCGGTTGAAAGCTTCGATGACCCAGTCACGGTAAGGCCACATCTCCCGATAATTGTCCAGATGCAATCCGTGAGTGTCCCCGTAACGAGCGGCATCGAGCCAGAAACGAGCCATGTGTTCGCCGTACTGAGGCGATTCAATAAGCTCATCCACCAATTGCTCATACCAGTTTTCATCCTGCAATTCCTTGAACCGGCTGAGTTGTTCGGCGGTCGGCGGAAGGCCAGTCAAATCAAACGCCACCCGGCGAATCAAAACGGTTCGCGAAGCCTCGGGAGATGGCGCAAGTCCTTTAGCGGCAAGCCGTGCCCGGATGAAATGATCGATGGGGGTTTGGGCCCATCCGGTCGAGTCCTTGGCCGGCTCAATTTTCACGGGAGCGATGAATGACCAATGCTGCTCCCAATCCGCTCCTTGCTCGATCCACAACCGAATCGAGTTCTTCTGCTGGTTAGTCAAGACACGCCCCGAATCCGGGGGCGGCATCATGAAGTCCGGGTCGTCACTAATGACCCGGTCATAAAAATCGCTGGCGGCCGGATCTCCAGGTACGATCGCACCAAACTCGTCAAACACGGCTTCCTTCGAATCCAGCCGCAAGCCAGCCTTTCGTTCCTGTTCATCCGGTCCATGACATTTGAAACATGTGTCCGACAGAATGGGTCGAATCTCCGAACCAAAATCCACTTCATTTGACGTCTGTGCAGTCAATGAAGCACCCCTCACGAACACCATCAAAGCTATCAAACTAATGCGAAGCAAAGGATCGCCCCTGTTTAAACGTCGATTCGTCAACGGTACCGGCTAAACTCTCGCGACTGATTTTTCGAGCCACCAGACAGCAGGCTTTTCAACGACCTAATCGTGGTTGCGTGCCGAATCAATGCGGGAGACCTCTCAATTTTACTTTTCGCATTCAACCAATCGCAAGTCACAACTGCAAACTGAGACAGTTTGTCCGAAAAAAGTTGCCTTGCCGCGATCGTAAGCGCTCACGTTAAGGGTTCATTGGGGCATGCGAAGACTGCATTTCGACAATTCGATCAGCAATTCCCGACCCCAAACGGGCTGGCGAACGCCGCCACCGCCTCACTCATTTTTTGCCGAAAACATTGCTCGAAGCCGACGACATCTATTCACATCGATGGAATTCCAACCATGAATACGCATCGAAATGGCGTTGACGCTATCGCAGGGATTTTGGTGCAATACCGCCTGCCTTTTGTCAAAAATCCCCCAACCACAGGGATCCCGTGAAGATTCTTCAGATCGTTTCCGGCCAATTCGTCAACGGAGCGATGGTCCACGTCAGTCTGCTGGCTCGCGAACTTACCGCACGTGGTCACGACGTGCATTTGCTTTGCCGACCACGATCTTGGATTTGGCGTAGCCTCAGTCGCACACCCGTGCAGCGGAAGAAATCTGACATGAAACGGATACCGCCCAACGAGTTGATGCGCATCAGCAAATGGATTCGCGACGAAGGTTTCGATGTAATGCATACGCACATGAGCCGGGCACATTTTTTTGGCGTCCTGCTCAGGCGAATAACGGGCATTCCCTGCGTCGCCACCGCGCACGCCAGCCATTTCCAGTTGCATTGGCCATTCAACGATCTGGTGATTGCCAACTCCCAGTCGACCAAGGAATTCCAAGCTCGTTACAATCTGGTCTCCCGCCAGAAACTGATTACAATTCCGTGCTTTATCGATCTGGCAAAATTCACTCAGACGTCCGATACGACACGAGAGTCTTGCCGTAGGCGATTTGGGATCCATGACGATCGACCCTTGATCGGCGTCGTGGGAGCCGTCATCAAACGCAAAGGCCAGCGCGAGCTGATCGAAGCCTTGCCAGCGCTGGTGCAGAGATTTCCCCATCTCAAAGTCGCATTCATCGGCCAGGTGGAAATGAAAGAAAAGTACTTTGGCGAACTGGACCATCGTCTGAAGGAATTAAAACTCAACCGCCACGTGATTTGGGTTGGGAGACGCAATAACGTACATGAGTTGATTCAGAGCCTCGATGCCTGTGTCGTTCCCAGCCTCAAAGAACCGTTGGGGCTGTGTGCGCTGGAAGCAATGGCTGCCGGAGTCCCGGTTGCATCTGCCGATGTCGGTGGCCTTCGCGAGTTTGTCCGCGAAGGCGAAACGGGCCTGTTGTTTGATCCGCGAAACCCCTGCGACATCGCCAATACCACAGCCCGCATCCTCACGGACCCGGAATTGCGAGTGCGTCTCAAGACGTCCGCGAAACAAATGGTGCTGGACGATTTTTCTCCCCAGGCGATTACCGATCGAATCGAACAGGCGCTATTATCTGTCACGGTTCAATCCAATCAGGCGCGTGCCGCGGCATAACCGTAATCGTTGCCCGCCTAATTGCAAGAACTGCGGGCAAAAACCTTGCCCGATTGAATCGGGCGTCTTAACGTCGTTAAAAAGACCGGTCGATCATTCAAGCCACCAGCAGGACTTCACCGCGTCCGCCGTTGAGCAGATCTCCATGAAACATCTGGAATGATTTTTGGCTGAGCTGTCTGGCAGCATCAAAACCCTGTTCACTCAGCCAATTCGATACCATTCGAATCATCGTAGCATGGTAGATTCCGCCGCGGGCGAACGTGGGTGGGGGGACGGAGACGATTGGCCAACCAGAAGTGTTCCCCGTATCATGCCTACGCCGAAGTCCGCGTCGCATTTTCCCACGATGGCAATCGTACCGGCCAGCATGTTCCAGCCGCAAAGCCTCCCTGCATTTCCACCGATTGCAACCGTTCCCCTTCGCATCGCCTGTCCCGCGCCGCGCCCCGCATTTCCGTCGACCATGATCGTGCCCCGGTTCATTCCGACTTTCGATCCCGGCAGTGGCCCGCCTAACAGGTCCCCAGTATTGCCGTGAATTCTCAAAGTGCCGCCAGTCATTTCGCAACCCGCAAAATCGGAAACGTCCGATTGAACGACGATCGTGCCACCTGACATTTGGCTGCCAACATGGCGGCCCGTGGCGGTTTCAACCAACATTTTCCCCCGCGACATTTGTGCCCCGATCCAATGCACCGTCCGCAAGTTGCCTTGCCAAACGATCGTCTCGCTCTCGTCGATCTTGCCGCGAACTCGAAAAAGCTCGCCCAGCTGGATTGGCTTGCTTCCCAGCCAGATTGATTGAGCCGCAATTTCCTGTTCGGAAAGGTCTCGCAATCGCTCGGGGAGAATCCCGTCCACTTCGATGGGGATTCTTGAGTCAGGTCGACATTCGAGAACGAGTGACATTCAGTTTCTTTAAATCAGACGTTTTGGGCCGAGCCATGAGTTCAGAACCGGCTTTGGATTTTGCCAATTTGGTCCATTCCGGATTCTCAAGCTTGGAAATCTATTCATCACTACAAACGATACACTTAAGTTAGGATAGGAGTGCCCGGCAGCGATCGCAACATACCCAAAACAAACTTCTCATGCCAAATGTCAACTCCATTTCGAATCTCGGAGCGGTCGTTCTCTGTGGCGGCGGTAGCCTACGAATGGGGACGGCCAAATCGCAACTGGTTTTCCAAGGCCAAACCTTTTTGGATCAAATAATCGCACGCGTGGCGACGGTTGCTGATCCGGTTGTGGTGGCCGCTGGAAGCGACGAAATTCCCAAATCAACCCGCAGCGAAGCAGACCTTGTCATGGATGAAATGCCTCACCAAGGACCGCTTGAGGGGATCCGAGTCGGCTTGAAGACATTGGCTGGCAAAGTGGAGTTTGCATTTGTTACCGGTTGCGATGTGCCATTATTGGAACCTGCAATCATCGGCCAATTGTTCGACATCATCGGAGACCATGAAGCCGTGGTGCCAGTTCAAGGCAAGCGAGTTTTTGGTCTTACAGCAATTTATCGCACAGCTATCGCGAATCAGTTGGGCACTCTTATCTGTCAGAAAAGATTGCGTGTCATCGATCTGGTCGAGCACCTGGACACAAAAAGATTGGATGTGGAAACGCTCAGACGAACGGACTCGGGATTAGACTCGCTGACCAACATCAATAGCTGGGAGCAGTATCTTGAATTGCTGCAGCGATTCAACGAGCCGATTCCAAACGCAGTTCACTCGAAAATCGGTCCGCGACGAAGACCCAAGCGATGATAGCGCTGTCCAGTCGAACAGAGAATGAACCGCGGACTCAGTTCCGAATTCCCTTAAGAGCCTCTGAAAGGTCAACTTTCTTCGTATCTGCCCAAAGAGCTTCCAGGCTGTAAAACTTTCGCGTATCTTCATCGAACAGATGAATCACGACAGTGCCATAGTCGAGGACGATCCAGCGACTCTCGTCGTAGCCGTCGATATTCATTCTTTTGTCGTTTAAATCATCTTCCAGCTTGTGATCAATTTCCTCGCTCATCGCGTGCAGTTGCCGACGACTGGTACCAGTGGCAATGACGAAATAATCAAAAATCGCCGTGTGCTGCGTCATGTCAAGCACAACGATATCGGTTCCCCCGTTCTCTGCCGCAGTTCGGGCGGCTGCCAGCGCGAGTTCATGACTTCGTTCCGGCGCAACGCGACGAGCGGCGGCACCCGAGGATCGGTTTTCGGCGGAAGGATTTTCGGTCACTCTATATTCCTGAGACAAACTCATGACGATTTCCAGGCAGCTCACAAAAAGAAGATCTGACTTCAGGTGGCCATTCGGAAAGCCACACATTGTATGACTCTGCGACCCAATTACCAACCGTAAGGTTCACGAGCCGTCAAATATGCGGCGTTTATCTCTTGTCCAAGCCGGTTTTTTGTTAAGCTGCCGTTTGGGAAGAAGTTGAAATTGATTTTTCTTACCATGGAAAAATGGATACAAAAACCGAACAACCCGTGACGATTGACAATGTTCGAGAAGCAAGTCAACGAATCTCACCCTACATTCATCGCACACCGATCCTGACCTCTGAAACCATTGACCGAGAAGCGGGTTGCCGGGTCTTTTTCAAATGTGAGAACCTGCAGAAATCCGGATCGTTCAAAATACGCGGCGCCATGAATGCCGTCTCGCAGTTGTCCCGGGAGCAGTTGCAGCGTGGCGTGGTGACGCACAGTTCAGGGAACCACGCTGGGGCATTAGCCATGGCGGCCATGGTTTTTGGAACGACTGCCCAGATCGTCATGCCCTCCAATTCGGCTGAGGTCAAGAAAGCGGCCGTCCAGACTTACGGCGGTATCATCACCGAGTGCGAACCCAATCTAGAGTCCAGGATCACAGTTTCCAATAAAGTCCAATCTGCGACCGGCGGCGAGTTAATTCCACCGTTTGATCACACCCATATCATTGCCGGCCAAGGTACTTGCGCTCTGGAATTTCATCGACAAGTTCCTGAACTCGATACGATTCTCGCCCCGATTGGCGGAGGTGGCCTCATGTCGGGAACCTGTATCGCTACGAAATCGAAATCACCAGGCATCAAGATCATTGGCGCCGAACCTTCCGGTGCCGACGATGCGTTTCAGTCAAAATCCCAAAACCGATTTATTCCGCAAACCGATCCAAATACGATCGCCGATGGCTTGCGAACCAGCCTGGGAAAGCTGACCTGGCCATTCATTCGTGACGAGGTCGACGAGATTTTGTGCGTCGATGATCAGACGATCGTTAAGGTGATGAGGTTTTTTTGGGAACGGACCAAACAGATTATTGAACCCAGCTGCGCGGTACCGTTGGCTGTCGTTCTTGAGAACAGATCACATCCAGCGTTTCAAAACAAAAGGGTGGGTATCATTATCAGCGGCGGCAATGTCGACCTAGGAAATTTACCCTGGTAAGACGGCAAATCCACTTTCCACTTTCCACTTTCCACTTTCAACTTTCAACTACCGAAACCCTCGTTTTAATCTTGTCTTTGCCGACCAATGCGGGCCAGTAACTGATGATCTCCGTCGCTTTGGGGCGACCACCGGCAAACCCCGTGACTCCGGGTGGTCCACTCGTTACCAGCGGTACGACTTCCATCCCCAAGCGATTCAATTTGGCCGCATCGTCACTCTTTGCTCCAATTCTCAATATGACTTCCGCAGGATCCTGTGGGGGTAAGGCGATTCCCGCGTGGCACACGTTGGTTCCTACGATCTCGACAAATCGTTCTTCCGGTGCAAATTCGACACCGTCCATCGCAGCTCGATCAAAAACGATTTCCGCGCAAAGTTTGGCTTTGGCGACGGCATCCGGACCGGCGACGGTCAGTTGGCTGAGGATTTTGTAGCCTTCATGGAATGAGATGGAGACTTTGTAAGTGTCCGTCGCGGGTTTCCCCTGAATTCCGGAAACTCGTACTCGATCGGTGTCTTCCTGGGCCAGCTGGATGGTTGTGAAATCGGCGATGCAATCGGGAGTGATGTAGCAGGCTGGGTCTCCCATTTCATAGACCAACTGGGAGGTCACCGTTTCGATCGAGACTCGACCACCAGTATTCGGATGTTTGGTAACGGCGAAGGATCCATCCGGACTGGCCTCAACCACCGGGTATCCGATTCGAGCCATATCGGGAATCTGTTGCCAATTCACAAAGTTGCCGCCGGTACATTGCGCTCCGCACTCGACAATGTGCCCCGCAATGGTTCCCGCGGCAAGCAGATCCATGTCTTCCATCGACCAGCCAAACTCATAAATCAACGGTGCCAACACAATCGACGGATCCGTTGCGCGTCCGGTGATTACGATGTCAGCACCTTGCTGCAGTGCCTCTACGATGGGATCCGCACCGATATAAACATTGGCGGTTTTGACTTGAGCGAGGTAGCGCTGGAGAGGTTCTCCGTTGTCCATGTTTTTGAATGGTTCACCGTTCTCAATTAACGTTTCCAGGTCGGCAAGAATATCATCGCCCTCAACGATCCCGATTTTAATTCCCGTCATGCCAAGCTCTTTGATGACTTGGGCAAGTGCTTCGCGGCAAGCAACGGGATTGACGCCGCCAGCATTGGCAATGATCTTGATTCCTTTTTCGCGGCAGGTCGGCAGCACGCGACGACACATTTCGATGAAGTCCGTGGCGTATCCCTTGCTTGGATCGCGGCTTTTCAACTTCTGCATGATGCTCATCGTCACTTCGGCCAGATAATCCAGCGTCAGGTAATCCAGTGGTCCTTCGTTCACCAGGCGAATCGGCCCCAGAATACTGTCCCCCCAAAAGCCCTGCCCGTTGGCAATCAATACTTTGTCTCGTCGTTTTTCGCTCGACATCGTTGAGTTTCCACAGTCGTTTTCGGTATCAAAACCAAAATTCTATCGAATGCTCGGCAGATCGACGAGTCGACGAGTTGTGGCGTGACTGATGTCGGCCTTATTCATTTTGAGACGACATGCCCTTAAAATGACGGCTGGCAATCACCAACTCGAGATCAGCATGGAAATGTTCGTCAAATCTGAAATTCAAAACGGGGTGGGGCGCATCACGCTCAGCCGACCCGATAAGCGGAATGCTCTAAAACGCGACTTTATCGAACAGCTGAAGCACGCCGTCCTGGATCTTAAATCGAAGCCAGGTTTGCGAGTTTTAAGATTCGAAGCCGAGGGAACGGTATTCTGTGCGGGTATGGATCTGGACGAGATGCAGCAACGGGCAAAATCGCTCGACGGCAAAACAGAGTGGCAAAAAGACTCGTTAGTTTACTGCGAACTGCTGAAAGAAATCTATTCGCTTTCAGTTCCCACCGTCGTTGTCCTCCAAGGTCCTGTGCTCGCCGGTGGCGTGGGAATCGTTTTGGCATGTGATTTAATCGTTGCCAGCGAAGCCTCGTTTTTCATGCTGCCCGAACCGATGCGCGGCATTACGGCGGCGATGGTGACCCCCCTGCTGGTGTATCGAATCGGTGCCGGAGCTGCCGGCCACTTGTTGCTCAGTGGAGAAAGGATGTCTGCACAACGAGCTTTTCAGCTGGGACTCTGCTACGACGTGGTATCGTCAGACGAACTTGCAGCCAGAGTGGAAGCATTGACAAAATCCATCTTGACCGGGTCCCAGGCAGCCTTATCGATTTCGAAACAGCATTTGGCCAATTGCAGCAACGAACATCTGGCAGATCAGATCGACAGGTCCGTCAAGATTTCTGCCGAGGCGCGCGAAACCAACGACGCCCGAGAAGGGCTTGCCGCTTTCCTGGAAAAACGTCAACCTGCATGGCAACCGGATTGACCTGCTTCTTGCTTCGAACGGTTTTGGACGGCATCGCTTCATTGGGCTGGCAGCGACGTGACCGGCAGTGCCCCCCCTTTTTATACTCGACTACTGAATATTATTGACAGAAATCTGAAATGCGAACCATCGACTTATCAAACAAAACTGCAATCGTAACTGGTTCCGGGCAAGGCATTGGGTTGGCCACGGCACAGGCACTTCATCAGGCCGGAGCCAATCTGGTAATCAACTACTTTGACGATTCCGGTGGAAGGAATCGAGAACTGGCTGAGAACGCCGTTGCCGGATTGGGAACGCGTGCGATTTCCTACCCCGCCGATGTTCGCCAGCCCAACCAATTGACGGCCATGGCTGAAAAAGCGGTCGAAGCGTTCGGGTCGCTCGATATCCTGGTCAACAACGCCGGAATCCTGAAAGATCGCAGCGTAAAAAAAATGAGCCAAAGCGAATGGTCCGACGTGATCGACACAAACTTGACCGGCGTTTTCAACAGCTGTCAGGCTGCGATCGAGCACCTTTCGAAAGGCGGAGTGATTGTCAATGTGGCTTCCCTGTCGGCCGTGACCGGTTTTTTTGGACAAGCCAATTACGCTTCCGCCAAAGCTGGCGTGATCACACTTACGAAAGTTCTCAGCAAAGAACTCGCCCGCAATAACATTCGAGTCAACGCAGTCGCGCCTGGCGTAGTTGATACTGACATGGGAAAATCAATCCCGGAAGAGAGCCGGAAAATCCTGCTCACCAACGTGCCTTTGGGCCGATTTGCCGAACCCCACGAAATCGCAGACGCGATTCTGTTCTTGGTTAGTGATCTGTCGACGTACATCACCGGGCAGACGATTCATGTGAATGGCGGTTGGTGGGGATGACCCCAAATCACTCCCTCATTGACACGTTGATTGGTGGAATCAGTGTTAATCCACCTGAGATTTCGAGAACTCTGACCGAAAACTTGAGCCAATTGAACTGCCAGCCGGCTCTGCGATTAATGCTCAAGGGCGGCTGAAGCTCCGACGAAATGACGGTTGCTCGGTCCGGGCTATCCACTGATGTATCCTGCCTGCAAGCCGGTAGTTTGCCTATTTTGTTGCCGTTGTCGATAGCCCCTCCTCTCACTAGACTTGTGGCGATCAATTTGAGTTGAGACAACGGGAAAAGACCCCAAAAACTCAACCTGCAGGCCCCGCAAAATGCAAAAGGAGTTGCATTGATGAAGCAAACCACGCTTCAATTGCTATTGCTCGTTGCTGTCTCGGCGACTGTCTTTTTCACGAACCTTGGTGAGGCAAAACTCTGGGATCGCGATGAACCCCGCAACGCAGGTTGCGCCGCGGAAATGCTGGCTCGAAGCGATTGGGTCGTGCCTACATTCAACGACGAATTGCGTCACCAAAAACCGGTCCTCTTGTACTGGCTGATCATGTCAGCCTACTCGGTTTTTGGTCAAAACGAATTTGCGGCTCGATTTTGGTCAGCATTGCTGGCACTCGGCACGGTTTTGGCAACCTACGGAATCGGTCGTCGACTGGTGAATCCAACGACGGGTTTTTTGGCAGGCATTGTGCTTTCGACCAGCTTCATGTTCGACATCGCCGCGCGAGCAGCGACCCCCGACTCCGTTTTGGTTTTTTGCGGTACAGTCGCAATTTTCATTTACGTTTGGGGAGTCTTCGTCCCAGCCAAGGCCGGAGAAAATTCGCCCCAGCTACGAGTCGCTGACAAGTGGTTCCCTCAAAACTTCCAGGTCGTCGTTGCCATGTACGCCTTGATGGGGCTGGGCGTGTTGGCCAAGGGCCCCGTCGGCTTTGTGATCCCGATGGCAATCATCGGCATGTTTATGCTGATTCAGCAATTGCCTGAACCGGATTCGCTGCCATCCAATCGTTTGCTCCGAATCATTGTCAACATCCTCGCCCCATTTCGTCCGCTTCATTTCGGCAAAACGCTATGGTCGATGCGTCCACTAACCGCTGCAGTTGTGATCTTGTTGATTGCCGCGCCTTGGTATCTTCTGGTGGATGCCCGCACCCAGGGCGATTTCACTCGGCTGTTTTTTGTTGGTGAACACTTTGGAAGAGCGACCACGGCCATGGAAAATCATGGTGGTGGTCTGTGGTATTATCCGCTGGCGATCCTGATCGGATTTTTTCCGTGGTCCGTATTCTGGGTACCCGTCGCACTGTGGTGTATGCGACGTCGACCGGACGGGAAACGCATGGCGTTTGCCGAGGTATTCGCGGTCTGTTGGATTGCCGTGCAGGTGGGAGTCTTTTCCATCGCGCAGACTAAACTTCCCAGTTACGTCACGCCTTGTTATCCGGCTTTGGCAATCCTGACCGCCAGTTGCCTCATCGATTGGTCAAATCGTCAGGATTCAATTTCAAACAAGTGGTTTTTGGCGGCGTATGGTGCATTGGCATTCAGTGGCGTCGCCGTCGCGGTCGGGTTGGGCTTTGCAGCTTATACGTATTTTCCCGGGCATTACTGGCTGGTTGCCATCGGTTTGATTCCGGTCATCGGTGCGGGACTCGCGGTCTGGCGACTGATGTTGGACGAGCGACAGCAGTCACTGATCGCCATATTCCTGACCTCGATCCTGTTTTGCGTATTGCTGTTTGGATTCGGCACGGTCGCCGTGGACTCAGCCCAGCGCAGCCAGGTTGTATTGAATCACGTTGCTGTTGCCGATGATCATCAGATCGTTGCCTCGTATCGGGGACTTGAGTCAAGCTGGGTTTTTTACGCCCAAAAACCGATCTACGAGTGTTTTTCTCAAACAGAAAATCAGCAGGTGGAATCGTTGTCGCGGAGTAAATGGTGGGGCAGAAAACCCAGGGTTTCGCCGGAGACGATCAGCCGACTTCATTCGTCAGCGATGTTTATCACCACCGATGAATACGTCGGTGAACTGAAATCCAAATTGCCAAATGACTACCAGGTAATCGAATCAACCGACTATTTTTTAAAGGACAAAAAGATCCTGCTGCTGGGTCGCAATCAGCAACGAGTCGCGAACCAAAGCGTCGATCGATCAGTTCGCTCAAAACTAAATCGGTAAACTAAATCGGTAAACTAAATCGGTAAACTAAATCGGTAAACTAAATCGAGACCATTGGTTGGGCGGCATCGCTCGTGTTCGGAATTTTTACAACTACCGTAGACTGAGAATTCTACTTCTACACTGACCTCAGCGAGCGATTTTATGGGGACAGACGAAATCGTTCCCAGTCTGCCCCTTGGGTCGACTCGTAGACGATCCGATCGTGAAGACGATTGAGCCTTCCCTGCCAAAACTCAACGTGATTGGGCGTTAGTAGAAACCCGCCCCAATCTTCTGGTAGCGGGATAGGCAGGTTTTCGTATTGGGCGCCCAGCTGCTCCGCCACTTGTTCCAGTTCGGTACGACTCGAAAGCCGTTGAGTTTGACGCGAAGCCAGCGCGCCGATTTGCGAACCTCGCGGGCGAGAACGGAAGTACTCCTCCGAGGTCTCTCGCGAGAGCTTTGAAATACTCCCCTGCATCCGAACCTGGCGACCCAGATAAGGCCAATGGAACACCACCGACGCCCGCGGGTTTTCTTTAAGCTGCTGGCCTTTTGCCGACATGTAATTGGTGAAAAACTGAATTCCTGTGTCTGATCGGCCTTTATAGAGCACGACTCGCACAGTCACATTGCCGGAGGAATCGGAGGTCGCCAGGCTCATCGCATTTGGCTCGAACCATTTCCCTGGGCACTGCTGAATTGCCAGCTCAAACCAACGATCGAGACACTCCAGTGGATTCTGAGGCATCTCTGCTTCGTCAATGCCCGTGTTTTCATATTCTTTTCTTACTTTTTGTAGATCCATTATGACGGTTCACAAAGAAATATTGAATTCGATTGCTGGAAAACCAAGTCGGCGACAATGGAACTTCATTAATGCCAACAAAACGATAGAATCGGTTTATCAAGTTGAAAGTCCGGGGTGGCTAGCAAACTTCAGTGCGAGTTTCGCCTTGGTGCTTTTTTTTCGAACAATTAACATACCGCGACGACTTTGAGGGATTAATGCAATGGCCACGGACACTCAAATTTCCAACGAAAAAATGCGAACCGAACGCGATTCCATGGGTGAAATTAGCGTCCCCGCGCTGGCCTATTATGGTGCCCAAACGCAGCGCGCGGTCGAGAATTTCCCCATTTCCGGCTGGGGATTGCCGAAAGCCATGATTCATGCGATGGGTCGAGTGAAACATGCCTGCGGCGTGGCGAACCGAGATCTTGGAAAATTAACGGGCTCGGGAAAAAACCCGCTTACCGACGAACAAGTCTCGGCAATGTTGGCTGCCGCCCAGGATGTGATCGACGGCAAGCTGGACGACCAGTTCCCGATCGACGTATTCCAGACGGGCTCGGGAACTTCGAGCAATATGAACGTAAACGAGGTGATTTCAAATCGGGCGATCGAGCTGACCGGCGGTGATCGTTTTGCCACAGAAAAAACGATTCACCCTAACGACCACGTGAACATGGGGCAGAGCACCAATGACACCTTCCCGACCGCCATTCACGTGGCTGTGGGGGTCGAGTTGAAAGAGAAACTGATCCCCGCGTTGCGACGATTCGCTGACACGCTGCAGGAAAAAGCAAACGCCTGGGATCAAGTCATCAAGATCGGTCGCACCCACTTGATGGATGCAACCCCACTCAGGTTGGGACAGGAGATTGGAGGAATGGCTCGCCAAATCGAGCTTTCCATCGACCGCGCCGAAAAAGCGATTCTGGCGGTTTGTGAGTTACCCGTCGGTGGAACAGCGGTCGGTTCCGGAATCAATACGCATCCGGAATTTGGTGCGCGGGTCGCGAAGGAACTCGCCAGCCAAACCGGCGTTTCGTTCGTGGAAGCCGACAATCATTTCGAAGGCAACGCGCAGCGTGATGGGCTGGTGGATTGCCACAGTCACTTGAAAACGATTGCGACGACCCTGTTCAATGTGGCCAATAATATTCGTTGGCTCGGTTCTGGACCACGCTGTGGATTCTACGAGATCGCCCTGCCGACTCGGCAGCCGGGCAGCTCAATCATGCCCGGCAAAGTTAATCCTGTCATGTGCGAAAGCATGATGCAGTTAACGGCCCGCGTCATGGGGAACGACCAGACAATCACCGTCAGCGGTGCCGCCGGCGGTCAGTTTCAGTTGAACATCATGATGCCCGTGATGTGCCAGACGACGTTGGAAAGCGTGATGTTGCTGTCCAACGGCGTAAACGCGTTTGTTGATTTCTGTGCCGCAGAGATGCAAGCCAACGTCGATGTTTGCGAATCCTTCGTCGAAAAAAGCCTATCGATGTGCACCAGCTTGAACCCCTACATTGGCTACGAAAAGGCAGCAAAGCTGGCCAAAGAAGCTTTTCATTCGGGCAAAACGATTCGGGAATTATGCATCGAACAGAACATTTTGCCTGAAGAAACACTCAAAGAAGCCGCTTGACCCCATGCGTATGACCGAGCCTCAAGCCTAGATCTCGGATCAGGTCGTTTATTTCAAGGAGGGAATGATGAAGAAAGTTATCCAACGAATTGGGCTCGTCGCCGCAACTTGTTTCTTGGCCGTCGTCCCCGGCGCAAGTGACGCCTACAGTCAATCAAGCACCGAGGCGGCGACGGACGAAAAACAAACCGTCCTGGAAATCTACGCAGCGACCAAGACGGCCAAAACGGCGAACGAATTTACGCAGTTGGTGGCCAACTGCGAACAGGCGTTGGAAGGCGAGCTGACGGCCAAGAATCGGGCCTACGTCCGGTCATTGAAAGGGTGGGCGCTCAATCGCCGAGGCGGATTGCGATTTGAAATTGCCATGGAACTAACGGGTGTTGGCAACTCGCAAGGTGACGCGGCAATGTCCAGCGCGATGTCAGATTTCGATGAGTCGATCAAAGCCGATGGCAAAAGGTGGCGTTCGTGGTTGTCTCGAGGAATTGCCTTGGCCAGCCAAGGGAAATTTGATGCTGCCATATCGGACTTTTCCCAAGTCACCGAATTGAAGCCCGATGAGGCGGATGCGTGGTTTAATCGTGCCGAAGCCAACTATCATTCGAGTAACTTTGCCGACGCGGTCGCGGACTATGACGCAGTGTTGGCGATGCAGGAATCAGATTTGCAGGCTTTGACCGGTCGAGGCCACGCATATTATGCGCTGGCGAAATATCCCGAGGCGCTGGCAGATTACCTGAGCGTCAGCCAAAAAATCGCTGGCAATGATCAATCCTTCATTAACCTGGGGGACGCCCATCAAATGCTGGGCCAGTGGAAGGAAGCTGAAGCGGCTTACGACAACGCGATCAAGCTGAAGCCCACTGCCATCGCCATGCAACGACTGGCTTGGTTCAAAGCGACCTGTCCCGATGCGACGTACCGCGATCCGGATTCCGCTCAGGATCTGATCGAACAGGCCATCACGCTGGGCGGAGAAACGCCAGCGACGCTTGACACACTGGCTGCAGTGCAAGCTGCCAATGGGAACTTCAAAACCGCCAAGCAAACTCAGGAAAAAGTCATTCAGTTGGTCGAAGCTCAAACCGATGTGAAACCGGGCCCGACAGAGAAAGACTATCGGACCCGCATGGCAATGTACGAAGAGGGTGTACCCTACCAACAAGCGAAGAAATCCGCCGAACGCGAGTAGGACTTGGCGAGAGACTGAGTTTTCTTCCTCTTTGGGTGTTGCGTCATGCGTCCGCCACTGTAGCCGACGTTACAAAGATGAGTGAACTCCGGCTCGGAATCGACGGTTTGCCGATCCGGCTACGAGACGATCGCCGAGCCGAATGGTTGCCAATCCGACTGCGCAACCTTCCTTGTCCAGATTTGGTCAACCCGCTTACGACAAGGCAACGCGTTGTGAGCGTTGAGTTTTCCAGCGACGCTTGTTGGCTTGCCCGCCTACTCCCTGCAAATGATGCACGATAGAATCAGGGAAAATCTCGGAGTCCATCGGATCGATTGAAAAGAACCTACGCATATGAATCATGACTATCAGCTACCACCACTCGGCAGTAATCCAAGCACTCACGCCGAAGGAACTTCTCCCGGAAGTTTTGCGTTGTCGCCATCAATTCGACCGGGAATTGCTGGCGCCCGGACTTTCGCATCGCCAGACACCCCCGGCATGCCGGATATCTCCGACAAATCGGCATGGGACTTTCTTCCGGAAGGCTGGACCACTGAAGAGCTGGGGATTGTTGAAGGGAATCAACGGCGGGACTATGTGCCAGGCTGTGATGAAGTTGTCTTCGAACAATCAGACGGCACGGCGCGACGGGTCCAACTCGAAATCGGATTCGAACCCGTAACGCAATTGGAGAGTTCACGATTGGGGATCGTTACGCCCCAAATGAAACGAGTTGCTGAGCGAGAGCCCCATTTGACGGCGCTTCAGGTCCGCGACGAAGTTGCCGCTGGTCGCATGGTCATTCCGGCGAATCGCCATCACCTGATTCATCAACTTGACCCCATGGCAATCGGCAGGGCTGCCAAAACAAAAGTCAACGCCAACATGGGGGCCTCTCCTGTCTCCTCCAGCACGGACGAAGAAGTTGAAAAATTGAAATGGGCCGAGCGCTGGGGTGCGGACACAGTCATGGATTTGTCGACCGGCGGCGATCTGGATGCGTGTCGCGAGGCAATCATTGGCAACAGCACGGTTCCCATCGGCACGGTACCGATCTATTCCATGATCATCGGTCGCAAAATTGAGGAACTGACGCTGGAAGATATCCTGGAAATGCTTGAGCACCAGGCCAAACAGGGTGTCGATTACTTCACGATCCACGCCGGAGTTCTTCGCGAACATTTACCGTTCGTTCAACGTCGTCTGATCGGGATCGTCAGCCGCGGCGGTTCGCTGTTGGCCAAGTGGATGATCACGCACGGTCGTCAAAACCCGATGTACGAAAACTGGGAATCAATTTGTCGCATCATGCGGCAGCACGACGTGACGTTTTCGATTGGCGACGGTTTACGACCGGGTGGTTTGGCGGATGCAACGGACGAGGCCCAACTGGCCGAGTTGGTCACACTGGGGGAATTGACGGAACGGGCCTGGCGACAGGGCGTCCAAGTCATGGTGGAAGGTCCGGGTCACGTGCCGTTTGACCAAATCGAGTACAACATGAAACTCCAGCGGAACCTGTGCCACGGTGCTCCGTTCTATGTGCTGGGGCCATTGGTAACCGACATTTTTCCTGGCTATGACCACATCACCAGTTGCATCGGCGCGACAGCCGCCGGGTACCATGGCGCCAGTATGTTGTGCTACGTCACTCCGAAAGAGCACCTGGGATTGCCGAAAAAAGACGATGTCAAACAAGGCTGCGTCGCTTACAAAATCGCAGCCCATGCGGCGGACGTCGCACTCGGTATCCCCGGCACCCGCGACCGCGACGACGAACTTACCAAGGCCCGTGCTGCCTTGAACTGGGAGAAACATTTTGAACTAAGTTTTGATCCGGATACGGCCCGCGCGTTTCACGATGAAGATCTGGATGTGGATACAGATTTTTGTGCCATGTGCGGACATGACTGGTGCAGCGTGAGAATCAGCAAAGAAATCCAGGATTTCGCATCTGGCAAGTCCCAGGACTATCAATGGGATCAAGCAAAGGTTTCCGAGGCTTTGGCGCCAGAGCAGGTTGAGATCCTGCAAAAGCGAGGTGTGCTCAGCCCCGCTGAAATTCACAAACTGGCCAGCAAAGCCAAAAAGTCACTAGGCAGCGAGAGCGGCAAAGCGGTCTGTCACAGTGATGATGTCGACAGCGATAAGGCGCAACTCATTCAATTGGAAAAGCTGCACAAAACCCCAAGTTAAAACTGGGTTGCTAGTGGATTGTCAACGTTGAAAATTCGGGTTAGCCGTAGTGGGCGAGGCAACGAGCCCCTTTCTGGATTGCGACTTTGAAGGACTCGTAGCCTCGTCCACTACCCTAAAATTCAGTCCTGACAAAGCTTCTGTGTGAGGCCGCTCCCCCCTCCCCTCCTCCCCCCCTCCCCCCTCCCCTGTTTTTCCTTCTCGCCCGTTTTTTTGTCTCCCCCCCCTTCCCCCGTCCCCTCCTTTCTCCTTTTGGGCGTCTCCGCCGCCTGCGTCCCCCCCCTCCCCGCTTCTCCCCCCCCTTGGGGTCGTGGGCCGCCGGCCGTTTCTGGGGTGTCCGCCGTCTCCCCCCCTCCCCCTTTTGTTTTCCTCCTTCCTTTGTCTCCTCTTTCCCCGTCCCTCCCTCCGCCCCTCCTTCTCCCTTCCCCCCCCCGGCGTGCCCCCCACTTGGGGTGCGGGTCTGTTTTGCGTCCTTTCCTGCTGGTTGGTGTTGTCTTGCGGTGTGTTTCGGCTTCTCGACTAGTCGAATCGCACAATCCGCAAGACTCAGATTGTATCGTTGCCAAATTCAGCCACTCAACGAAGTTACGCCACCCGGCGGATCTCTCGTGATCGGATTCCGTTTTAGTCGCGAATCATGTTTTCAATTCAAAACCGACCGAGCTGATCTTCATGTAGCCGGCAATCAAGACGATCAACAACATCAGGAATAACAGGATGTTGAGCCAGTAGGTTTCTCGCTGGCGAAATCGTTTTGCCCGCTCGCTGCGTCCCGCAAGCACCGCCGAAAGATAGAACACCACGAATGCCAATAACAGCTTGACGCCGAGCAACGCGTTGTAGGTCATATCGAGCTGATATCCCATCGCTTTCATCGCCGTGTTGTAGAGACCGCTAATCAACAGCAACAGGGTG
This sequence comes from Pirellulaceae bacterium, assembly GCA_942492215.1. Lineage (GTDB taxonomy): Bacteria > Planctomycetota > Planctomycetia > Pirellulales > Pirellulaceae > Mariniblastus. Next base: position 372,884 of record CALODY010000005.1, on the reverse strand, counting down.
GACAGCATGACCAGTCGCGCCCAACGTTTGCGGACCGGTTCCTGTACGTCCAGCAAGGCCGGTTGATCGGAATTCGGCGACTGCAGACAGAAACGCAAGAAAACCGTCCCGCCGACCATCACAATCGCGGGAATGATGTGCAGCCAGCGAAAAACCAGAGCGAGTACTTCCATCACAAAAACCTATTTTCAGGTTGTAAAGACTTTTGAACCTCGAGACGCGGAACCGAAACCCTCTGAGAGCGGTGCGGCCACTGCAGGTGTCCCGTATTTTGTAAGGCTAGTGTAACTGCAGATTCCTGGAGGGATTTTAACCGCCCGAGCCAAAGGACGCGAGCGAGCAAGTTGAAGGCCATCAGAAATTGGGTTACGCTGCTATTTCGATTTCCGAGTCATTCCTTTGTATGCCAGAAGACGATTATTGAGAAATTAGAACTATGACGACTAAAGTGGGAGTTATCGGTGCCGGAGGTATGGCCCAGTATCATATCGCAGGATTCAAACAGGGCGGCGCCGAAGTCGTCTCCATTGCCGATGTTGCGGTCGAGGCTGCAAGAAAGGTTGCGAAGACGTATGGGATCCCCCATATCGCCGGCAGCGTTGACGAATTGATCGCCGACCCGGAAATCGACGCGATCAGTGTCATTGTTCCCAACAAATTTCATGCTCCGCTTTCCATTCAGGCTCTAAACGCCGGCAAGCACGTATTCTGCGAAAAACCTCCCGCACTCAACGCGCCGGACGTTAAGGAGATGATCGCGGCAGCGAATTCAGCGGGCAAGACGTTGATGTTTAATTTCAACAACCGGGCTCGTCCCGAATCCTTCGCGATCAAATCGGCCATTGACGATGGAACCATTGGCTGGATTAATTCCGCGCAAGCCAAGTGGATTCGCCGCACCGGGATCCCGGGATTCGGAGGCTGGTTTACCACGAAAGCCCTTTCGGGTGGCGGTCCCTTGATTGACCTATTGCACATGATCGACTTGGCCATGTTTTATATGGGGAACCCGGCACCGGCGTACGTTATCGGACAAACATTTGACGACTTTATAACCGACAGCAATTTCAAGGGCCCCTGGGGCATCCCGGACAAGAAAGATGGAACAACGGATGTGGAAGCCGCCGCCCATGGTTTTGTTTCTTTCAAGACCGGGCAGGTGCTGAGCTTCCAGGTTTCTTGGGCAGAAATGGTGAAGCGAGAAGAAGTTTCAGTTGTTTTCCAAGGCACCAAAGCGGGTGGAAAAATCGAACGGCTGTTTGAAGAAGATGGAGTGGACGAGACCGCAATCGATACTTGCGAACTCTATGTTCAAGACGACGGAAACTCGGTTAACCGCACCATCACCGTCGAAGAATGTGAGGACATGGGGCGAATTCGGTCTGCTGAGAACTTCATTAACGCAATTGAAGGCAAAGAACCACCTCTCAATACGCCCGAACAGGCGTTGAGGTTGATGCAGATCGTCGATGCCTGCTACGAATCAGCAATGACTGGGAAGCCGATTGCCGTTATTTAGCCAGGACTCCCGTAGGTGCCCTAAGATTCGCAAGCATTCGGACTGACAGGGTGCCGGGATCAGACGGAGTTGTTGCCAATCCGGATGCGTGGACTAGTGGATTGTCAACGTTGAAAATTCGGGTTAGCCGTAGTGGGTGAGGCAACGAGCCCCTTTTTGGATTGCGACTTTGAAGGACTCGTAGCCTTCTTCCACTACCCAAAATTCAATCCTGACAAAGCCCCCCCCCTGAACGCTAGCCTAAGCCGCCCCCCCCCCCCCTCCCCCCCCTCCCTATTCTGGACCCCCCCGGCCAGCGGCGCAGGAGCGGGACGCCTGCGGAGGCGCGCCGAGAGGGGCCCAAAGAGGGTGGGGAGGGACCCAGCTGAACTCTCGGAACTCGAGTCGATCGGGTGGTCGTCTCGCGCGGGCCGCTCAGGTAAATAAGGATCACCGACTCCCGACCGTCCATCCGGAGAGTCTCGATCGAATCTGAGCACGCGTCATCGGTCGTCAGCGGTCTGGAGAGAGTGACTGAAGATGAGCAGTATCTCTCAATGGGGCTGGACCCCCCCAAGAGACCCCCAAGTAGAGGCTCGGAGTGGGTGGGAAAGAGGGTGAGGGACAGCTCAGGGGAGGTGGATCCAGAAGAAGGAAAGGGAGCTCGCTCCACTGACGCTGAGGCGTGAACTTCACGTGCGACACTCATGGGCACTCGGTGGGCTGGTGGGCGGTCTATCGGTCTCAAGGACAAGTGAACTGGTGAGAGGATTGGTGATAGATAAGGTCGATCGGTATAACTAGCGGTGACTGGTCGCAGCTCGGGATCGTCAAGCACTCCAGCGACGATAGCTACAATGAGTCAAGCGGTACGACGCTCGGCCATCACCGATCGAACGCGGGGAAGAGGAGGAAGGATCTACAACTCCCAAGGAACCGCCCAAGGAGAGAAGATGGAGAGAGAAAACATAGTCCGGTCACAACAACTCAAAAATACTCCAAGATCTCAAATATCCCACTGTCACTCAATGAAATAATTGCATTTTTGCTGTGGCGAGAACGGCTGAATTCAAAACGAGGGCCACCTGGAACCCAAACAGGTCTTTTGAATTGCGGTTAATTCCTTGATGCCTTTTTTGGCGAGTTTTATCAAATCCGTCAGCTCGGACTCAGTGAAAGTTGCTTCTTCTCCGGTTCCTTGGACTTCTACGAACTGCCCCTTGCCCGTCATCACAACATTCATATCGACGTCCGCCGCGAAATCCATGGGATAATCAAGATCGGACACGGGAAGACCCTCGACGATTCCCACACTGATGGCGGCCACGGAATCCCGTAATGGATAGACCGTCGGGTCGGGCAATTCTTTTTTGACCGAATGGATCGCGTCGACCAGTGCGATTAGCGCACCAGTGATGCTTGCCGTTCGCGTCCCTCCATCGGCCTGCAGCACGTCGCAGTCGACCGTAATCTGACGTGGTCCCAACGCTTCGAGATTCGCAATCGCCCGTAGGCTGCGACCAATCAATCGTTGAATTTCGGTGGTTCGACCATCCACTTTGCTGCGATCACGGCGTTTGCGCGGGCTGGTGCTGCCTGGCAACATGTTGTATTCCGCGGTGATCCAGCCTTTTGCCTCATCCCTCATCCATGGGGGAATATCTTCAGAGACACTGGCGGTGCAAAGGACCACCGTGTCTCCCGATTGATAGAGAACACTACCTGGAGTCTGCTTTGTAAATCGGCGTTTAATTTTCACTGGCCGAATCTGGTGCGGTTTTCGTTTCATGTGGAAAGGTCTCTGTTCATTGAAAAAGGCAGGTTTTCGTGTTGTGTTGTCACCGCAAACGATGTTGAGGCTGGCGACTTTCGTTCGATCCTCGGCCGACGTTGATGTGTGGGGGCGATTTGCTGTGAACGCTTATGTTGAGTTTTGGCCTTCGGTCAACAACCAAACGACCAGGCCCTTTTGAGCATGCAGGCGATTATTGGCTTGCTGCACGATGGCACTGGCTTCGCCATCAATCACGTCGGCGGAGACCTCTTCGCCTCGGCGAGCTGGCAAGCAATGCAGGAACCGGGCTTGGTCACGAGCTGCCCCCATCAGCGCCGAGTTGACTTGGTAAGCGGCCAAATCCTCGACACGCTGCTTACTTTCGGCTTCCTGTCCCATGCTGGCCCAGACGTCGGTGTAGACGATGGACGCGTCGGCAACTGCCTGGAGAGGATCTTCCGTTTGCCGAATCAGCTTGGCACCCGCCTGTTGATTCAGATCATCCACCAGAGAGGCGTCGAATTGATAATTGGCGGGCGCGCCGATTGTCAGCGGGATCCCTAACCGGCTGCATATCACGGCCAGACTGTACGCCACGTTATTTCCATCGCCGACGTAGGCCAGCCTGGCGTTTTCAAGACCGCCTTCCAGCTCCATCACGGTCATGATGTCGGCCAATGCCTGACAGGGATGCGAAACATCAGTCAAACCGTTGATAATCGGACACAGACTGAACTCGGTCGCTTCCCGGACCCGGTCATGACTCTTGGCACGAATGACCAACACGTCAACATAGCTGGTCAGAATGGGCATGAAGTCACGCATCGGCTCCCGCGTCCCCCATCCAACATCGGATCCCAAAAACAGGCTGGCTCCTCCCGTATGGGCAATCAACGTTTCAAAACTGACCCTCGTACGCAATGACGGTTTCTCAAACAACAGTCCCAATACCTGACGCTCCAGCAGCGGCGGCCGATCTCCGCTTGCCATTCGCGATTTCAAATCGTTAGCAATTTCCAGGACACGTCGGATTTCGTTCGTCGATAAATCCAGTAGTGACAAAACGTGTCGCATGGCACGTCCTTTTCTCAAAAGGGAAAGGAATTAAGTGAGGAATCCATTGGCCCGAAACGGCCGCTTCTTCAGTTTGACTGGTCCGACCAGATCACCGTGCCAATTCCACTGCTGGTGTATATTTCCAGCAATAAGGAATGTCGCAGCCGGCCATCGACGATATGCACTTTGCGAACACCGCGGTCAATCGTCTCCAGACAGGCTTCGACTTTTGGAATCATCCCCGCGGTGATCGTGCCGTCCTTGATCATTTGCTGCGCGTCTGCGCGGGCCAAACTGGATATGATGGATGCCGGATCCTGGGGATCGCGCATGACTCCTGGAACATCGCTAAGAATTACCAGTTTATCGGCATTCAATTCCTGGGCCAGCTTGGTCGCGGCCGTATCCGCGTTGACGTTTAGTTTCTGGCCGGTGTCAGTAAGGCACATTGAGGGAATGAATGGCACCTGACCGGCATAGCACAGATTCTCAATCACCTGCCGGTCAACACGCGTGACTTCACCGACATAGCCCAAGTCGACCAGCTGTCCGTCTTCGTCGGGTAGCTGCAAGGGTTTTCCGAAAAGCACGGGCGTCGATTCAAAATTCAAGGTCATCGCCCGTCCACCGATTTTCTCGTAGATATCGGCCAACTCGTTGTTGGTATCCTGGGCAAGGACTTTTTCCACAATATCCAACGTCGGAGCATCCGTGTAGCGCCTGCCCTGCACGAATTGAGGCTGCAATCCCTCAGCTTCCATAGCATGGCTGATTCGACTACCGGCACCATGAACGACAACCGGTCGCATGCCAACCGACTCCATAAAATGAATGTCCAACAGGATATGTTGGACGGTATCAGCATCGTCAAGCATGCTACCGCCAAGCTTGATAACGGTCGTTTTGTCTCGGAACTGACGAATCCAGCCCAAAGCCTCGATCAGCGTATCTGCTTTCTCAATCGCTTTTTGCACTTGTCTGACACCCCAAATACAACGTTTTCGCCTTGGTTTACAACGGGCCGACAGTCGGCGTTCGCCGGACCGAGACGTTCAGTCAAGCGCCGAATGAAAACCATTATCTTAGAGCGGGCCGCTTTTTGCCAGAGTATCGAGTGGTCTGGAATTGAATGAAAAACAGATTTGCGCTGGCTGAGTCGCGGCCACCCGAAATATTTGAGATAAGTTTTGATTTAGAGGCTCTGCCGATGAACGTTCTGGTTCGCCGAGCGGATCGAAAGATATCAACTCGGGCGTCGGCGAAGTTGCCGACGGAACGGGAAGATCAAGACGGTCGTCGCAGCATAGAGGATTTTACGAACTGAGTTCTCGCGGCGTGTCTCCATGACGCAGAGTTGGCAACAAATCAGTCGAATCAATAGCCACCGGCAGAGCCGGTGGTATGAGGAAGGCCCCTGAAAGGGGCCGAAAATCATAACCCGACGCGTGAGCAAGGTAACGCAGTTATCATCCCTCGCTAACGCCTCGGGTTACGAAAAAAAGTTGCCCACGGCGGGCCAGTGAGAAGTGAATCGATAGCCGCAACGGCAGAGGCGGTTGGTATGAAGAGGAAAGCCCTGAAAGGGGCCGAAAATCGTAGCCCGACGCGTGAGCAAGGGAACGCAGTTATCATCCCTCGCTAACGCCTCGGGTTACGACAAAAAACGGCAGAGCCTTATTGGTACGCACCAGCGGAGCTGGTGGTTTACGAAAGTGAATTAGTCCGCATCGCAATTCCGGCCCACCCAACCACCGAATAAGGTCAACAATGGAAGCGGCAGCAATTCGTCTCAAACCGAGCTAGGTGCCTTGCCCGCTTCGTCGACATGCGTGACTGCCCCGTTCCAAAGGTTGACTGGTCGGTGCTCTGCGCCGACGTGCTAGCCCACTGGCATCGGGGTGTTTGATCCGTCGACCGAAATGATCTTTTGCCACGCTGAATCCAAAATTTCGACCGAATCGCGGATCTGTTCCTCTGTGTGGTCCGCCGTCATGAATATACGAACACGTGTTTCTTTCTCAGCAACGGCAGGATAAAGAATGGGCTGGGCGTTGATTCCGTTTTCAAACAACAATTCAGACAGCCGCAGGGCCCGCATCGAATCCCCCGTAATGATGGGAATAATCGGAGTTCCCTGGGCGTTGCCGGTGTTCAAGCCCGCGTCTTTCGCCAACTGCAGGAATAATTTCGAGTTCCTTTCGAGTCGCGCGACCAGTTCCGGGTTTTGCTCTAACACTCGCAAGGCACCCAGTGCCGCACCGACATTGGCTGGAGGCAGACCGGCGGCAAAAACATAGCCGGGCGTCGTGTATCGCAAATACTCGATCAAGTTTCGTCGACCAGCAACGAAACCGCCACTGCTTCCCAGAGTCTTGCTGAGTGTCCCCATCCAACATTCAACTTTGTCTCGAGGGACATCAAAATGCTCTGCGATGCCACGTCCCGTGCGACCAAGCGTTCCAATGGAATGGGCCTCGTCGACATACAGCCACGCCTTGTATCGATCTTTGATTTCAACGAATCGAGGCAGTTCGGGAAAATCACCGTCCATACTGTAGAGGCCTTCGATCACAATCAACACGCGCCGATAGTCACGCCGGTTTTTTTTGAGGATTTGATTGAGCTCTTGCCAGTTGTTGTGTTCAAATGGGCGTCGCCTGGCTCCAGAGAGTTCAGCGCCCTGCACGATCGAGTTGTGAGCAAAACTGTCGTGAACGATCAAGTCCCCGGGCCCGACCAGGTGGCCAATCACCGTTTCATTGGTTGCATGCCCGCCCGCCATCGTGATCACGTCCTCGACACCCAGAAAATCAGCCAACTCCTTTTCGAGTTGCCTGTGAATCGTCTTTTCCCCGGAGACCAGCCGACTGGCGGAAACACTGGTCCCGTATTTATCGATGGCTTCCTTGGCGGCCTGGTTAACGTGTTCATGGCCTGAGAGACCAAGATAGTTGTAGCTGGAATAAGAAATCAGCTCATGGCCTTCGATTCTAGTCGTGCTGCCGATTCGGCCTTCATGCACGCTAAAGTACGGATTGCGAATTCCCGACTGATCAACCTGGTTTCTCAATTCGGTCAGTCGAAGAAATTCGGGCATCTTTTCAAGCTGGTAGTAAGATTCAGGAATAGGTCCGGTAATTTTCGTGCCGACAGCGGCGTCCAGATTCTCAAAATCTGACGTTACCGGTTCCGTGCCGATGTATTCCTGTATCGCCTCAGCAACTTCGCGAATGGTTTCGACTTCCTGGAGAACCTGGTCCGGAATTCGACCGCCAAAGGTCGTCTGAAGGCTTTGTGCAATGTCCAGCCGTTCCAACGAATCCAAACCCAGGTGGACGATATTCGTGTCAACATGGACGTCTTTTGCACGATCCCTACCAACCTGTTTGACGAAATGAATCACTGCTTGAACAACTTGCGGCGAAAGATCCGATTCCGTTGTGGCCTGACCGTTTCGTTCGATGGCTTTCGGGACGGCACTCGATGCCGAGAAAATCTCGGATTCCTCCCATGCCGACCAGCTTGCGATCACATGTTTCTCAACGTCTTTTTCAAAATTTGCCTTGCAGGCGTGTCTCTGAACTTTACCACTGGATGTTTTCGGGATGCTGTGAGCTCGAACGAGGACGATCGCGTCAGGCGGCAAATCATGTTCCTCGGTCACGGCGGCGCGAATACTTTGCAGAATTTCTTGCCACTTATCCCGTGTATCCCCCCGCTCGATTTCACAAACAATTACTAGGTGCTCTCGATCCCAGCGCGTCACGGCAAATGCTGCTGCGGCGCCTGAGCGGGTAAATCGGTGACAATGTTCCACCGTCGCTTCGATGTCCTGGGGATAACGATTAACACCACGGACGATGATCATGTCCTTTAACCGACCCGCTACAAATAATTCGCCGCGATCCATAAATCCAAGATCCCCCGATCGGACATAAAATTTTCCGTTATCGGGATTGAGACTTGCTTGGAAGGTTTCCTTCGTTTCCTCGGGACGACGCCAGTACCCCTGTCCGCAGCTGGGACTGTTAATCCAAATTTCTCCGATTTCATCGTCTGGCAATGGGCGACACGTCTCGGGGTGGACGATCAGCACCTCTTCTTCTTCCAGGACTTGACCGCAACCGACCAACAGGCGAGCGTTTTTGTCATCCTCCGAAATTGGAACGACGCGATGTTCGACCAGTTCGTTTTTATCGAAGGGTCGGATAATTGGCGGCGTGTGTTTGGAACCGCCAGTAACAATCAACGTCGTTTCGGCCATTCCATAGCAGGGATAGAATGCTTTGGGGTTGAATCCGTAGGGCCTAAACTTCTCGGAAAACTGCTGCATCACATCGGCCCGGACCGGTTCCGCACCATTGAATGCGACTTCCCAGCAAGAAAGATCAAGACCCTCGCATTGCTCTTCGGTAATCTTCATCGTGCACCAAGCATAGGCGAAGTTCGGTCCTCCGCTGACAGTGGTGCGAAAACGGGAAATGGATCGCAACCATCGAATCGGCTTCGTTAGAAATGCGACCGGCGACATAAATACATCTTCGACCCCACAATAAAGTGAGCTGAGCGGCTCCACCGATCAAACCCATGTCGTGATAAACGGGCAGCCAGCTGCAACCGGCACCGGTGGCGTTGTGAATCTCAAAAGCCCTGGTAATCAGCCGACAGTTGGCGATCAGGTTTTGATGACTCAACATGACGCCCTTGGGGGATCCCGTTGATCCCGAGGTGTATTGAATAATCGCAAGGTCATCGGGTGAGATTTTGGGATTGATCCAGTCGTTGGCCAAATCCAGGGGTACCTTGTCGGTTGCCAACCACGGCATCGATCCCAACGCCGATTTGGTATCCAATCCCACCTGCCAACGTTTCAGGATGCTGTCGACGGTCAATACAACACTGGCCTCGGCGTCGACAGAAATCGAATTGATGCGGTTCATATTTCGATTGCGCCTCGGTGGATAACCGGGAACCGCGGTCACGCCCGCATAGTGACAACCGAAAAATGCGACGATGAAATCCAAGCCAGGTGGATACATCAACAGCGCACGCTTACCGGCGAACCCGGATGCAACCAAGTTTGCGGCCACCGACCGAGCGCGTTCATCCAGTTGGCTGAACGTCAGAAGCTGAAACTCGTCTTCGCCTTTATCGAGAAAGCGATAGGCGGGGCGGTCTGGGGTCGCGACCGACCAATAGCGAACTCTCTCCAGAAAGTTTGTTTCCGGGGGCGAATACGGCGCCAACATTTGTTTTAGGTCCACGTACATTCCACTCCAATTTTTGCCACTAGCCAGCACATTCGGCGATGTCCGACAACTAGCGTTTTGAACGAATTCCCATCTGTGCGGGATTCTCCACGGCAAATTCAAGTTAACCGAATATCAAGCCACGTAGATTTAGGCGGCCAGATAAGATCGGTAATCTTTCAATGTAGCAAAGCGTTTTGAGGACAGTAAAGCCTGATCGGGACGCTTTGACGCGGTAAATCCTTTGAAAAATCAGTTAGTTTGCCCGATGGTGGCGACCACTGGGCCTGTCTCTGCGAATTGTGGTCGACGGTTGCTCAATGACTTTTGCGTCCTCACGTTCCGCGGCCGAATCCATTTATGGCCGATAACTGGTCATTCGTGACCGCTTGTAACTGTTTGCCACAATATGTCCGCTCCAAACTATAAGATCGGCGATTGGATTCGGGCGAATTGATACTCGGTTCCCAATCGGAATACTCTTCCCAGGCAACCGGCTCAACGCAAACCACCGATGAACCACCTGTTTCCCCGATTATGCCGGTTTTTCGAAAAAGATGGAACGGCCGGATCAGTCTCTTTGAGCTGAATTTTCTCGCTCAACCATCGGCAAACAACCCTTTGGCATGTCTTTGACGAAGATAATTGAAGATCTCGGCCAACTTCGAGCACTTTTCACCACTGCAAAATCGTTCCTTGCTACCTCTTCAAAAATCATGTCTCAAATCGAAATCGTCGAAGATACTGACGTAAAACAGTTCCGTAATCTGAAAAGGTGCCGGTCTTGTTGGCGTGATGACATTCACTTCAATGTGCCGATTTCCCCGCTTGTGTTTGGCTTCATGCTCATTTTCACGTTCGGAATGATCATGTTTGTACGTCCATCGCGGTGTAGCTGCTGTGGCACGATGCGATTGATGTAGCAAGCCGGGACCCCACCGGGCAACCGTGCCGATCAAGCTCAGGAAATCCTCATACGGGCAGCGATCGTCAATTCCCGTTCGCTGAGAAAGCCATTCAATCTGACTGCCGGCTGAAGGTCATCGGCCGTCAATGGTTGGCTGTAATGCTTCGCGTGCCCATCCACGAAATACTCGATGCGCCGCACGTGGCGATTCCAGCGAATTTCGCAAACGTCGTGTAACGCGGGCCGGCGTTTGCCCAATTGAGATTTAACTTCCACCAGATCGCCGATTTCGATTCCTTCTGATTGAACTGGCAACCAGATTGCGGGCAACGCTCGAAATTTTTGGTCTCCATACGAGAACTCGGTATAACCGAGTTTCCGATCAGCAAAATTCTGACAGTCTTCACGCCGAAAAACACGGTTGCCGGGGACGAGACGTTCTGCGATTTCGACGTCGTCAGGATGGATCCAGCTGGGTAAGTCGTCCGACCACCAGAGACAAACGCCGTACTGTACGGATCGCCGAATATCGACCTCCGGCTGCCACTCAAATTTCGGAGAGGAGTTCGGACCGGTTTGGTTGTTCGATTGTGAAAACGTATCCCTCATATTCCCCTATCCGCTTTGAAAACCCAAGGCTTAACAATCGGCGGCCGTCGGACTGACGATTTTCCGACGTTGCGATAAAAGTTCATGAATCGGATGGTGCGGAGCTATCAAACAAACGACCACGGAAAGACATCCTGCTTACCGTGGTCGTGTTTGTCAAAACGTAAAGAAGGCAGCAGCTCAACCGATTCTTGCTATCAGGTCTGCTGTGCGACAGCTATATCCCCATTCGTTATCGTACCAGCTGATAATCTTCGCCATTTTGTCGCCAAGCGTCTTGGTTTGTTCTGCCGCGAAGATTGAGCTGTGGGGATCATGGATAATGTCAGTGGAAACCAAAGCATCCTCGCTGTAACAGAGGACACCTTTCATCGGACCTTCGGCAGCTGCCTTGATGGCTGCGTTGATGGCCTCGACCGACACCGATTTTGACAGATTGACCGTCAAATCAACGGCGCTGCCGGTGGGCACTGGCACGCGGAGCGCCATGCCGGTCATTTTACCCTTGAGATCGGGGATAACCAACGCTACCGCTTCTGCCGCGCCAGTCGATGTGGGAATAATATTTAGTGCTGCGGCACGAGCCCGGTAAAGGTCCGAGTGGGGAGCATCCAGCACGTTTTGGTCGTTTGTATAACCATGAATCGTCGTCATCAAACCCAATTCGATTCCGAAATTATCGTTCAGAACTTTAGCCACCGGCGCCAGGCAATTCGTCGTGCAACTGGCGTTGGAAATGCATTTCATATCGTCGGTGATTTGGTCGTCATTCACGCCCAAGACACAGGTGAGATCCGGCGCGTCTTTGGCAGGTGCGCTTATCACAACTTTCCTGGCACCAGCGGCCAAGTGCGAGTCGTAGCCCGGTTTGCCCGGTTTGGCTCGGCCGCGAAAAACTCCCGTGCTTTCGACAACCACATCGACTTTGTGATCTCCCCACGGAAGATTGGATGGATCGCGTTCTTCGTAAACCCGGATCTTTTTGCCCTCAACCGTCAGGTTTTCAGCATCGAATTCAACCGTTCCCGGATACCTTCCATGGATACTGTCGTACTTCAATAACGTGGCCAGCGTCTTGTTGTCCGTCAGATCATTCACGGCAACGACCTCGAACTCCTCACTTCTTTCCATCAAGTTTCGAAACGTCAATCGGCCGATTCGGCCAAAGCCATTGATTGCAACGCGAATTGCCACGATTTTCTCCCAAATTTCAGTCGGTCAATTGTCTGTAAAAGCATTCAGATCCGACACCAACGAGTTTCCAGGACCGTTTCCGGACAGCAGAAAAAACGCTTGAATCTGACAACCCGGACCATAACAAAACATCACCTCAGGCGGCAAGTAGTAGGACAACTTGCCACCGCAATTCTGGTTCAAATCTCCCTCTTCTTAGACTCAAAGTTCCGTATCAAATGGTAGCGACCTGTTCGAAAACGAAACTGAGTCGATATTGGTCAAAGACCGCAAACCAACGGTTCGCTACGAAGGTGAGGCTGCAAATTCCGAGCCGCGATACAGGTCGGCCAGTGGGAGCCCTCGAAGATAGCTGTGGATTGAACCGAATCGTCCATTAACCTGAAGGGACTGGAAGATCCACTCCCTTTACCCATCGGTCGTTGCAAGCCCATGACTACGGCAGCCCGAGTACAGCCGGGAATATGCATGGTTCCTTCATTGAAAGAGATCCCGATTTCACTTGGAGATATTGGATACCCAGAAAGGCAGGCAATTGATAGAACACGGTTTCTTTCCACACCAACTTTTTGAACGAGCAACCCAATGTCACGACGGGAGCAACTGGAGGCGCTGTTGGCGGACTCACCAGAGGACACATTTCTGCGCTATGCTTTGGCGATGGAATTCGCCAGCGAGGGCGACCATGAAAAAAGCCTCGAGCTGCACCAGGAATTGATAAATGGCGAACCGCCCTACGTGCCCTCTTTTTTCATGAGCGGACAGCAGCTGGCCATCCTTGATCGACCCGAATCCGCTCGTGAAGTTCTCACTCGGGGCATCGCAGAAGCCCGCCAACAGGGGGACAATCATGCAGCGGCCGAGATGAGCGAATTCCTCACTTCGCTCGAATAACAGCGGCAGACAGTCGAAAGCGGTTGGTTAGGTCCGGGTTTTCGATTGGGTCAATGAGTGAATCTTGTCTGCGAAATCACCAATTGGATCTTCCGGATAACGGTCCCGAATATGTTGGCCGGCCAACTGCCCCATTTCCTTCCACTGATCCCGCTTCTGCCAAGCACGTTCCAGGGCATCATCCAACAAGTTGATTGTGGCGCCGTCAGCGACAAATCCAGATTCGTTATCGTCAATCAATTCTCGGTTGCGGCCGATATCTGTGGTGATTGCAATCCGGTTGCAAAGCATGGCCTCGATAACCACCAGTGGGGCACCTTCGTAACGCGAAGGCAACAGCAGCGCGTGGTTGTCTCGCCAGATATCTTCGACATCGTTGCTGAAACCGCTGAAGATCAGCTGATCTTCCAATCCATGCATCTTGATCAATTCCAGCAGCTGTCTCATGTTGCCTTGATCATGTCCGTAAAACACGATCTTGATATTGCGCTTTCTCCACTTTTCCTGTTTCATGACGTCGACAATCAAATCCTGTCCCTTGGACTGAAAATGAACACGGCCGACCAAAGCGATTCGAAAATCAGGTTCGGTGGAAGGCCATTCCGGGCAGGAGTCGTAACCGACGTTAAACGGATTCGCGACGATCTCGGCATTGTCCAGTTTCAACGCGATGTTGTTTTCCATTTTCAGACGATTTTCTTCCGAGACGAAAAACACGCGGGTCGCGTTTTCGTACCAGTGCCGATATTCATCGAGTCGGTCGCTGTGGATAAAGAAGAAATTACTGGCGCACTGAATGTTGATGCCGTAAGGAATGCCCAGTTGGTGACATTCGGCGGCAATCTGTACCTGGTCGGGATGGTAGCCCAGCGTGATGAGCACGGCATCGGGGTGTTCGGTTTCCAACCAGCTTTTGGAAGCGCCGTTTCGTGAGAAGAAACTCCGAATGACTTCTTTTTTCGATTCGACGTAGGTCTTGGGCTGATTTCGTAGCCAAACGGTTCCACCGTGTTCCTCGATTTGTTGAAGCGGATAAGCCTTTTTGGGCCACCATTTGTAATTGACCGTCACATCATGGTTTTCATCCTGCAGCCGCCGCGCAGCACGTTGCCAGAGGACTTCACTGCCTCCCCACGGCATGCCGCTCATGCAAGAGTAAAAACCGAATTTCACAACCTGAACTCCAACGTATTGAGATTAAAACATGACCGGAGAAACTTACGCCAGTCCGGATCGTATCACTTTAAATAACTCGATCGGCTCCTGTTTTCTGACTCTTTCTTGATTCGATCGCAAGGGTCCTAGAGATTAATCAGTTTCCACCGTTTCGTCGTGTTCGACGGCAAAATCGTAGATGCGTTTCAGCAAAGGACAATCGTAATCGTGATAGTACCTCTCCCGAAGATGCTGCAGAACCAGTTCATCGTATTCTGAAACGCTAATGAATGGCAGTTGAGTGCTTTTTTTGCCAAAAATCCTTCCCAAGTTGCCGATCGTGGTCTGCAAGTCCTCAAAGACAGCCAGCAACCAGTTCCTTGCGTTTCATCCTGGTTCAGTTTGTGGAAGCGGTGGCCAAACCACAATCGCAGCAAGCGAACAAAGCTGCTTCCGACGAATTTCGGGATGGGCGTACAAAGGATGGGCTGGGACGGATCGTACTTGCGCATCGGGAATCGACCGTAGTACTGAAAATGCATTTGAGTCAAACGCAATTTGCGGTTAACGACGCAAAACGTTGATCCAAAAGATTTGAAACAGTTCGAGCAGGAAACCTTCCAATTGGTCCGATTGGCCCGGTCGTTTCGATTTTCCGCGGATATCAACTGATACCTCTAAGCTTGGGGATTTTCCGAAGGGATTGAGCTGGGTATTCAGCCGAGAACCCGGGGCGGAATCCTGGGACGCTATGAGATGCTGACGGGCGAGTTACCCGGGGGGCGTTGTGATCCGCCCTCGATGAGAACAGCGGTCGACCAGCAGTGGGACCAGGTCGAACTGTGAGCGCTCGAGAAAGACCCGCAAGGCGATACCAGAACGCAAGCGAAGTGAATTCGGAGGTTGAAAAATGTTCGAATACAATCTTGCGGCAGCGGGCACGGTAGCTCGAACTGTGACAAAAGTTGCTAAAATCCGCCCTGGCACCGCGCCCCACTACGGCTTGCTGATCATGAGCGTTGTGATGATCGGACTTAGGCTCCTGCTGCTGGCCATCGCGTTACTGACTCCCACACATCGAGCGATTGTGTGGATCGGAATCATCCTCGGAGACGGCGGTTGGTGCTCTTTGGTCTTCGTTGACGGCACCCGACTGCCGGCCGGGACGCGCACCAACTTCCGACCTGCGGCGTTCCGGTAAATTTCCTTGCACTCAAGTTCACGGCGCATAAAATCGCTCCAATGCGTTTCATGCCAAGGTCTGTCTCATTCGGAGCGTTGGAAGCGTGGTGATGAACAAAATCTGTTTGGTCACAAAGATTGGGTTTATCCGATTTTTTGCCGCTCTTTTAGTTTTAGCGACCATAACCGATGGCGTGCTCTCACAAGAATCACCAGATTGGATGCGCAAGTCAGGCAACGAAATTCTGATCCGAATCAACGGCACAGTCGGTGATGCAGCCGGGGCAGCTATCGATGACTTCACCCTGGGAGTCAAGATTGGTGAAGATCCAATTGAAACCCAAGTTGACAAAAACCAGTTTGAGTTCTGGGTTCCAACTTCGAAGTTGACGCTTCAGAGCGTAAATATAATGGCTGCGTCGGGCGATGGCGAATCCACGGGTTACAAATTGCTAATTGGTTACGAGCTACGATCAGCCGCGATCGATGGGATCGAACTTTCGCTTAAGAAATTCGCGAAAGAATTCATCGTCAATGTGAATCACGAAAAAAGCCAGTTGCCGGCCACGGTTGTGTATTCCACGTCGACCGGGCGTGAATCCGTGCCGATGCAAACCGATCAGAGGGGAATCTGACGATCGGTCTTTTCAAAATGAGAAGCTGAGCAACTTTTCAGCCTGGAGAGACGACTTCGAAATCGCTGGCTTTTCATTTAACTGTGATCCCAACCGCGACCCGAATGCAGAACGACAGACCATCGAGCTTACGAAATGCAGAACGGTAAAGATACGAGCCCTCGAGAGCGATACCGATCGACCCGTTCCCAACCTGAAGTGTTCCGTCTATATCAATTCGGGAGCCCCCGACTACAACGGTCCCGGGCTGATGCCGCAAAGCTGGATTATGACTGACGATTCCGGGGAGACGATATTTAAGTGGTTTCCGGATTGGGAAACTCATCGTGTGTATGTAGATTGCAAAGATGACCAGTGGGTGACCGCCGAGTCCGCGAAACTCGTTGACGATACAATCACATTTCGTGTCAAACCAAGCCAGATCAAAAAACGAAAACGGGTCGTGGGCCGAATCAAGTCTGAAACTGCTTTGCCCTCCAAGTGGGCTGGCGGGCTTTCTGGTCGAGGCCTATTCATTTCAAGGCGAACAGGAAAATCGTTCGGACCTCCGAAAGGTTTTTACTGATTCCAATGGCGAATTTTCAGCAGATTTCCTGCCTGGATCCACCTATTGTTTTTTCGTCAACGATTCCCAATTTGTCAGTCCCAATATCGACTTGGTGCCATTCGATCCGTTGGCAGAAAAAAGCAATCCACCAAGACTGGTAATCAAAAAGAGCGTCCCAGTCGAAATCAGTGTTATGGCAGGTCCTGACAAGATTCCACTGACGAATTTGGGAATCAATCTTCGTGCGGTTCATCGTTTTCCTGGCGCGAAGATGGTCATACGCAAAACGGAAGTGGTGGACGTCGCCAATGGGCAAGAACCGATGCCAAAGGCGTCGTGCGAATCCTTGCCCTGCCGGGCCAAACGATTGATGCGAGTATCTACACGCCGAACTGGCGAGCCGAAAAGAGACCAAAGTCAAGAATTCAGGTTTGACGCGAATTGAGTTTCACCAACCCTTGGTAGTCAAACGGACCGTGATGGCACAACTGGTTTTGCCCAAGACGTTAAAAGCTGAACTAAAAAATGCCCATGTCGAATTCGGCTCGATCGACGGTGAGACCAATGATCGAATGAAGCTGGAAACCGATGAAAACGGCAAGTTCAGTTTTGACACCCGCGCGACGACCGTTGGGATTTTTGCATATACCAAAGATGCGAAGGCTGCCGCAATCGCGCTGATCGATCAGTTGGACGAACGCATTGAAATTAACTTGCTGCCGACGGGGGAGTTTCACGGACAACTGCTTGGGAAAAATGAAAAACCATTGGCCAATCATGCAGTGCGTGCACTGTTGCGAGTATCCGTGAAACGGGATTTCTCCAAGCCGTTTCCAACGAGCTTCGAAGCGAAACAGTTTAACGCGAAAACTGACTCCAATGGCGATTACACGATTAAAGGTGTGCCGACGGAATCGACGCTTAGTTTGCGGGCAGATTCGATTAGCAAAGATGGGGAGGGCCAAGCCTACTTGGACGATTTCCATTTAATCGCGGGAGAAAATCGCCCGAAGCTGGTGAGCAAGCTTTGGGAGCCACCTGTCGACCGGTCAAAAATTCTAATGGTCGATCGTTACAAAAAAGGTTTGCGAGACTGTCAGCTCAATGGTTACCACTTGATGGTGATTCTGCACCAAAAGGATGATCAAGACGCTGCCGATTTTGTCGATGTCAACTTGATGGACTACCAAGAAACGGACGAAGTCTACAATTACATGCAACTGTTGGGCACGGTCGGCGACAACAAGGAGTTAACCCAGCTAACAAGGCATTCGCTGAATCGAAGAAATGGCCCCGACCGACAAAGGGAACTTTGTTTGTTTGTGCCATCGACGGTGCCGGTAACGAATTGGGGCGAACCGAGTTCAACCCCAACGACAAAGACGGTGCAGAAAAAGCGGCTCAGTTTGTTAAGCAGTATGCACCCAACAATAAGGATGCTCAACAAAAATGGGAAAAGGCTTTCGCCGAGGCGAAACGTACGAATCGGAAAGTCTGGGACCGAATCCAGCCAGAGGTATTGCAGTCCCTGTTTTTTGCTTTCGCGGCACGGATGGATGATCAGAAGGAGGTCCTCGACCAGGATTATGTCATGCTCAAGATTGATAATTTCAAAGATGCCAATGGCATCGAAGTTGCAAAACGTTTAACCAAGGGCCGCAATTTTGGAATTCCGTTTTCGGGAATCTTTGACGCGAATGAAAATCTACTCTGTGACAGCGAAGGGCCGACCGGTAATTTCGGTTTCCCAAGTAGTTTTGAAGGCGTCAAACATCTGAAGAAAATGTTGACCCAAACTCGGATCAAGATGACTGATGAGCAAATCGATCAACTAATGGAGAGTTTCAAAGAGTGAATCCATGTTGATTTTGGAACGCGTCAAATTCTCAATTCGATTTTGATGGACCTTGTGCCGAGTCTATACATCGTTTCAGGAATTGCAAATTAGGATCAAGACTGCCAAGAAAACTTTTTCTGCGAAAGACGAACTTAGTTGCCGTTCAACGGCCGCAGCGTTTGGCCGTCACGGTCTGCGGTTCCTGGCTCCATGGGGGCTAGAATCCAGCGTTATTGGTGGCCGTTTCATAGACCGCCTGGAAGAAGACGTAATCGAGCTCGGCAGCGATCAGTTGAAGCCTTGCGTCGGCAATTGCCGTCTCATAGATGTTCAACTCGATCAAATCGATGTCTCCCTGCTCAAAAGACAGTTCCGCCAACTTCAGCGATTGAAGGTTGAGTTCGTAGTTTAGCAACGACTGCTGAATCCTGTCATGAGCCGTGTTCAACGCAGACGCGGCGTCTTGAACCTCGGCGGTGATCTTTTCTACCGCGAACTTCCTTTTGGCATCCAGTTGCATCAGCTTGGCATCGGCCGTTCTGATTTTGCCACGTCCTTCCCGCCGTTGGATCGGAACATCCGCAAAGACGCCAACCTGGAGTTCAAATGGAGACTTGTCGCGTTTACTGCTGGCGGCAGCGCCGACGTCCTGACTGGCAAATCCTTTCACATCCAATTTGGGTAACGTCAGGTTTTGGGCATAGTTACGATCAATACAGATTTGTTTGCGCAGGGCATCAATCTCTCCCAGTTCAGGGCGAGTCGAAACGGCTTGCAGAATGCCTTGCCCGATTGTGGATTCGTCAAGCGAGTCGGATTCTGGAAACGTGTCGGGAAAATAGTCCTTATCGGGAATCAACGGTGAGCAGTTTGCGTCTCGGTAGAACAGTGACAGTTTGATCGCAGTCTTCTGAAACGTTCGTTGGGCTTTGATCAGCGAGTTTTTGCGGGAGGCGATAAAACGGTCGTTATCAATCTCGGCGATGCGTGGCAGGTCACCGATCTGTACCCTTTTGCCAATCTGTCCAACACGGACCTGGGATAGCTCAAGCAGCTTTTCCTGCGTGTCGACGACCTGACTTGCTGCCACGCATTCCCAGTAGGCTTGTGATGCAAACCGCTGAAAAAGCAGCAAGCGAGCCTGAACACTTGATTCAACTTCGTCACGCGCGAATCCACTCGCATATAACGCCGCCCGTCGCTGGTCGATCAGGCGATCTTTCAGAAGCGGCAGTGAAAATCCACTCTTGAACTCACCTCCGTCATTGGTCTCGCGTTCCCCGTACCAGGGTTCGAACTCACCGCGGCCAATTCGATACTCTCCGTACACGTTGCCGCCGCCAAACAGCGGTTGGGCCGCCCCGATTCCATTGCGATAGTTTTTGTAGAAACTGAGCGGTTGCGAGATACTGTAAGCAACAAATGCCGTGTCAAATTCACCCCAACTGGAAAGGATCTTCCCCTCGGCAGCCTCGATCTCGCCGATCGCAACCTGGATTAACGGGTAACAATCACTCACCGACTGCAACACATCGGCCAGCTCAATTTGACTTGAAACTGCCTTCGGTTCCGCCGTTTGGCCAGGAGTCGAATCGTTCGGCAATTCATCGGCTTGATCAATCGCCGGATCATTCTTCACCTCCGCGTCATTAGCCGTAGCCGGTGGCGCTGGCGCTTCAATCGTCTCGTCCGGCTGGCGATCCGCATCTTGGAAACTGGCCAGTTGAATCACTTTGTCAGCCGGTTTGGTTACGGTTGATTGACGAGCTGTCGGCCTGGAAGCGTTTGCTCCGCTTGAAAGCGACGAACCGCGAGAGTTAAACAACGGTTCATTGTTACGACCGACCAGTGAGTCTGCCGTTCGACATCCGGTACCGAGTGTCAACAAGACCATGAGCAATGAGATTAGGATCCCACTCACTTGGGCAGTTTCGGAACCTTCGACTTTTCCTTGCCTGGCTCCTTGTCGGAGATGATGACCGGGAACCCGTTGAGTTGCCTCCAAATTTCGTAACCCAATGAGACCTCGCGGAGCATGACCCATCCGTTGACTCTCACGCCCTGCCTTAGATAGCGATCTGATGGCCATGCCGTTTTGTCTTCATTCGGTGTAATAAGGATTCGAAACTGACCTTTGCCGTTGTCGGTTGCGTCAACATTGGTCACTTTTCCGCCAAAAGTACCAATGGCAACCGACGGCCAACCGGCGAATTGAACCGCGGGCCAACCTTCAAACTGCAACCGGACTTCCTGGCCGACTTGAACCAGCGGCATGTCGTTACCCGGTACCAGCAACTCCACTGCGATTTGTGTCGACTCTGGCACGATCGTAACAATCGACTGGCCCTCTTTAAGAATTTGTCCTCGTTCATAGATCGGCATTCGAAAGATTGTGCCGTCACGCGGCGCGGTAATTTTCAACAACTCGAGTTCATTCAGCTTGATTTCTAGGTCTCGCATTTCTTTGCGAATGGTGGCAGCGCTGCCAACGGCATCTTGCTCCAAGGCTCTCGAAGAGTCGATCTTGGTTTGCGCGATTCGACGTTTTTCTTCCAGTTCGCTCTCTTTCGCCGCCACTTCGTTTTCCAGTGATTTGATGTCTTCGTAAATCGAACTTAAATCGGCTTCTGCGACATCCCATTCCTTCTTTAATTTTTCGACTTCTTTTTCAGGCTTAATGCCGGCTTCGAACAATGACTTTTGGCGTTCAAAATTCAGCTCGGCCTGCAGCTCTTTGGCGATGTAGCCGGCCAGCATCTTCTTCTTGCTGGCAAGCTTTGCTTTCGCGGATTGGACGAGTTGCTCAGCGGCACTTACGGCGAACCCCATCGCATCGGTGAATCCTTGCACATTTTGGCCATAGACCTCGGTTTTGACGTTGGCGGACTCCAGCTTGGCTTTCAAATCGCGAAGTTGAGCCCTCAAGTTGCTCAACCAGATTGCCGGCGACCGGTTGAATTTCAAGGATCAAATTCCCCTTTCTTAACGACACTTCCTTCGACCAATCCTTCGGCAACCCGCGATACGACTCCTTTTAGCGGTGTTTGAATCGTCTGCTGTCTCTCCTGGGGTGCATAAGCAACGACTTGCCCCGTGCCTCGAGATGTTTGTTGCCACGGCAAAAACATCATGGCCAGGATCGAGGCAAATAACCCAATCACTAGCAATCTCGCCACCCGTTGGGCGAACCTCGACGACTGCACCAAGTGGATCGCCGTCTTGCGTGCGGTCGGGACAAAGGGCGAAGTCGTTGGAAGTTTGCTATCTGTGATCATCGTCATAATCGAAAATGTTGTTCAAAGTGCCGGTGGTAAACGTATTAAATTGTCTATCCGTCAAAGTTTATCAGTGTGTTGACCCCGATATATCAACTTGCAAATCTGCCCAATCCGCGACCGCCTGCCGGCCTGTAGCAATCACGATCGTGGTCGCCGGTTTAAACTCGTTCAAGCGATTGAGTACGTCGCTCAAATCCTCGTCGGGAAGCCGGTCCAGCAACCCGTCAATCAGTAGTGCTGCCGGACGAGCGATGAGGGCCCGAGCCAGGACCAGCCGAATGGCTTGCCCCGTCGAAAGCGGATAGCCAGTCACACTGAGGACCGTGTTGAAACCTTTTTCAAATCTCGTGACGGTCCTCTGCAGTCCCATCTTCTCGACAATTTCGTTCATGGCTTGCGATCCAATCTCGCTGCGACCGAGGCGGAGATTTTCATCGACCGTGCCTTGAAAAATCTCGACGTCATTGATGAAGCCCAGTTTGGATTGCAGGGACTCGGCGCTGATCAGATCCACGCGGAATCCATTGATGGTGACGTATCCGGCCGTCGGCGGTTGCAAGCCCGCGATCGTTTCCATCAATTCGGTCTTGCCCGAACCCGATCGGCCAACGAGCGCGGTCGAACTACCTGCCGAAAGACGCTGATTGATACCTGCGGGTCGACTTTTGCCAAATTTCAGATCAACCAATTCAATGTCTGCCGCGCCGGGTGGTCGAGCGAGTTGCAACTTGTTGATGGGTTCACCGGGAAGATCGAACAGTTTGCCAAGTTTGTCAATCGAAGCCAGCAGGTCGTAGAAGCTCTCAAGGTCCTTGCCGATTTTGGCGAAGGATCCAAGGATCACCGTGACGATCAACTCCGCAGCAACGAGTTGCCCCAGGTTCATTTGGCCTTCAATAACCAGGTATCCGCCCAGCCCCAGCAAAACCGTCGCAGCGACGGCCTGCATCAACATCGAAAACGTAACTTGGCGAATCAGAATGCGAAAATGCTCGCGCCGTTGATGGATGTAGTTGGCAGACAATTCATCAGCCCGATTGATCGCAAACCCCAAACCTCCATTGAATTTGAAAGTGGTTGGATGTCGTACGATCTCCTGCAACCACGCTGCCGTGTCATACTTCAGTTGCGATTCTTTCTGGGCAGTTTTCACGGCTCCCCGCCCAACAATGAACAGCACAACGGTCATCAGGAACAGCAGCCCCACGTCGTAACCCAGCAGGAAGGGATGGTAAAAAGCCAATACGGTCAGTCCGATCGCGGTTTGCAGGATCAACATCAACGATTCCAACAACAGCTTCGAAGTGATCTTCTGCACATTGACGATGTCAAAAAACCGATTCACCAACTCGGGCCCGTGTTTCTTTTTTAAATATGACAAGGGAACCCGCGTCAGCCGAAATGCCAAATCATCAACCACTCGAACAAACAGCCGGCGCTGGATAATCTCGACAACAATGGTCATCAGAATCCCCAACCCAGCCCGAAACGCGAGGAAGATGAACACCATCAACGACAACACAACCAACGGCTGCAGGTAACGCCCAAAAGCAATCGTGTTAACCAACGCCTCGACCGCCAACGGCGTCGTCAAACTCAGAATTCCGACGATCACGGAAAAAATGAAAACCGTCCGGATGTCCTGCGATTCAGGCTTTAAGAAGGCAATCAGGCGCCGCAGTGGCGACATCGGTTTTTGCTGTTTGCCGGTTTGGTAATCGTAGGCCGAGACAGATTCCGCGGCCAACATTGGTTGTGCCAGGTACCAAACATAAGTTCCATCTCGATTGCCGGCCGCGTTCTTTTTGATCCAACGTCGCGGCACGACGATTTCGCGACCGTCCACGAAAACAGCGAACCTCGAACGCGATCGACGTCGCAAGATTACAAAGTAGCTGGATGTTCCTCCCACCGAATTATCGCTGCGAGGAACCACAATGGGGAAGTTACCATAAGCGGAAACGATCAAATCGCGATACCCGCTCTCAATCTCGCGAAATCGAACGCCAGCCCGTTTGCCGACCGAACTCAGCAGCTCAGCGTCCGTCGCTTTGGCGTTGGAAGTGCTCACGTCAGCGAACGCCTGGCTGACCTGGTTGGCCGAGAATGCGATCGACATCTCTTCGCAGACCTTACGTAGCAAGTCTGCGTATTCTGTACTTTTGATTCTCAGTCGATATTTTGCATTCATGGCTTAGCCAATGTAAATTTCACGTGGCAGTCTTGCATCGAACAGCCGGCTCCGTTTCGGACCGCTTTCCGTCGCCGCTTAATCGCGTTCCGAGAGCTTGGGCGAGTTTCGCAACTACCTGCCAACTCCGTTTCGAGGGGACCCACGGCAGGAACGCCCCCGTTTTTTTGACGAAATGGCAGCTTGGCCACGTCGACATTGATTATTATAGCTTCTGTTTTGGACCCTTTCGAAGACGTCTCGGTAGGAAAGCTGCTTGCCAAAGTGCAGGCAAACCATCAGTTTTTAGGTCTGGTTGGGGTCGGAGTTCCCGAAATGCCTCTAATTGGGCTTGATCCATCCAGATGCCGCAATTGATCGGGCATTTTCGAACCAGTGCTCTCTTCAGCGTGATCAACTCCATTTCCGACTCGCATTTCGGACATCTTACGGTTTTTAACTTGTTTGGCGTAAGCCGGTCTTTGAACATGGACAACATAGAGATGCTTTCTTTCAAATAGGTCACCGTCTAATCAAACAGGGCGGATACCCAGGTGGCGGCAAACGTTTTGCCAACGGCGGCAACGGTCGCCGTCCGAAACGCGCTGAAGATCGAGGCGTGTTCCAGCAACCAGATGGCCGAAGTACTAACGGCAACCATCACGAGGTACATCACCAGAAATTTTCGCCAAGCCTTCGTTTTCGGTGGTCCTGAATGCACAAGATCGTTGGAAGGCAGGGGAGTGCAGGGGGGCTCTTCAATCAACATCATTTTCTCCGCAATCAGAAAATCTCGTCTGCTAGACTGTACGACACTCCTTAAAGGAAGAAAAAGCAGTATTTCATGCAACAGGTCATAGGTTTTTTCTAACTATCAAGCTTAGGCCGCAAAACCCAGACTTTCCGGTGATCTGCTTGTCCTGGCGATCGTAAATCATGAAAAAACCACCTGCTTCATTTTAGAAAACTGCCTGCTGGCGGAACCCGGCCCCTGCTACCGCAGGACCAATCGGTTCTCTCCTTGCGGAAGGAGGTTCAGCATGTGCGACCGAAAGGAGCGGTAAGCCAAGGTTGGCCAGGAAAGACCACGAGTTTGGCTGGACGACCAAAGACAAGATGGGAAACTAAAATGTCGTCGCATCACAGAGAATGCTGATCGACCAGGAATACGTCCCACATCGGTTAGTCGTCGATCGACGTGTTATCGTTGACTTTGCCCAGCAATCGGAATGGCGACAACAGGTTGTCACGCAGGCCAACTCGGGTTGAAGTGACCTCGGCAAGAATCATCGTCGCATCATCCTGGAGCAGATTATCGCGAGACATTTCATCAATTGCCTGGCGGACACTCGGGATAACGTTTGCCGGTTCGGAAGAATCCAATCGGTTAAGCAAATCAACGATACCGGCAATCCCAATCGGTTCATTATCACGATCGATGGATTCGATGAAGGCATCGCTGTACAAGAGAAACATATCTCCAGGCTCGGTAATGATTTTTCGACCGGGGTAGGTCGTATCCTCGTGAATCCCTAACGGCAAATTATCAATACCCTGGCCGCCATCGCCTTCCGGATCAACAGCAACCCACTTCTGCTTGGAGGCGCGGAAGTAGATCGGGTGTGGATGTCCGGCCACACTGAGCGAGAGGCTCCGTCTGGGCTCAAAAAAGGTTGCCACGACGGCGGTCGCAAAATTACTTTCCTGGGCGAGTTCTCCAAACTCACGATTCATCTCGATCACGAATCGTTCCTGGCTGATCGTATTGACGTTTTCGCGCAACAGATCGCGCAAAGCAATGGCAACATTGGACACCGCTTCCCCATGGCCACTTACATCTGCCATCAATAACCGGGAGATGCGACCCGACGCACAGGAAGTCAGATAATAGATATCTCCTCCGCCGACCTTACTGGCTCGGTATGGGGCGCTATGCACGTAGATTGCGAGCCCCGGCGCTTCAAAGCTCTTTTCGATTGCGCGATTTCCGCCCCAAATCTCCATGCAGTGCATTTTTTCAGGCGGAAGTTTCGTGGAATTGTTCATGATGATCCAAAACGGCAACAAAAAATACATGCGGACTTCAGGAACTCCCGTTTCCAACAGCAACTCAAAACCCGGAATTCTAGTCCGCTCCTTGAAAACTTCCTTTAGAATAAGGGCAGCTCAACACCCAGGTGAGTTTCTTGGCGAATCAACGATTTAAGAAACCGCAATCTCGATCTTTGCGCGACAACTGCCTTATCAGTCTAACCAAAAATCGGAAGGCCGATTGGGATAGAATTGGCAAAACGAGAATGGCAGTCTTATTCCCGAAAAAAACTGTCTCAGAGTGCTGCAAACATGGATTCTGCGCTTGCTTCTCGAATTCGAATTGTGGTGGGCGACATCACTCGTCTACACGTCGACGCTATCGTGACAGCGGCCAACCAACAACTTCGCGGGGGTGGTGGAGTTGACGGCGCGGTTCATGCGGCGGCTGGGCCGGATCTGGCTCGATGTTCTCGAAAACTTGCTCCCTGCGTCCCGGGCGAAGCCAAAATCACCCCTGGCTTTCTTTTAACAGCCGATTTTGTGGTTCACGCCGTCGGTCCGATCTTTCGAGACCTCGAACAGGATTCTAACATCTTGGCAAACGCCTATCGTTCGTCGCTGAAACTGGCAGCGGAAAACAAAATCCAACAAATCGCGTTTCCATGTATCTCAACGGGAATCTACGGCTTTCCGGGCAAACCAGCGTGCCGAGTTGCGATTCAAACTGTTTGCAACTGGTTGCGTGCCAATGTCATGCCAGCAGTTGTTGTGTTTTGTTGCTTTGACGAGCAAGATGCGGACCTTTATCGATCCCGGTTGGCGGAACTTGGGATTTTAACGAACGGCTCGTCCAGATCGCTTCGAAGGTGGTAATCTTGGCGCAAGGCTCCCCGAATTCCGCAGAAATTATCACGATCTCTTCGGACTGGCCGCACGAGTCGCTGAATTTTGCTTCATTTGTCATCGATGCTGTGCTCAAATAACGGAGGGTTTTTTATGTGACACCCGTTCCGCTTGGAGTTGAACCATGCAAACCGTTTCACAAGTGTTGACCGAACTGAAGAAAAAAGGGAGCGCTCAAACTCGAAAGACCTACTCGCGCCACGGTGCGCCGGATGACATGTTCGGCGTCAAGGTCGCTGATCTCAAAGTCATTGCCAAAACAATTAAGGGCAACCAGGAACTTGCCCTCGAGCTATTCGATTCCGGCAATTCAGATGCCATGTATTTGGCCGGTATTGTCGCGGACGGATCGAAGATGACAAAAAAACAACTGCAAGCCTGGGCCACGAAAGCGGCTTGGTACATGATCTCGGAGTACACGGTTCCCGGTGTCGCTGCAGAAAACGAACACGCACCAGAATTAGCAGTCAAATGGATCAACTCCAAAAAAACGAATGTCGCCTCCTGCGGGTGGGCCACCTATGTCGGCGTTATGGCCACAACTCCCGATGACGAACTTGACCTTGCTGAGATCAAGACACTGCTCAAGAAAGTTGAAACTTCAATCGATCAGGCATCCGACCGAGTGCGGTACACGATGAATGGTTTCGTCATTGGCGTGGGAGCCTATGTGAAGCCGCTCCTGAAACAGGCTCAGGCGACCGCCAAAAAAATCGGCAAGGTTGATGTCAACATGGGCGAAACCTCGTGCAAAGTTCCGCTGGCCACGGAGTACATTGCCAAGATTCAGAAAATGGATCGTGTTGGCAAGAAACGAAAAACAATCAAATGCTGATGAAAGACAGAATTCCGCCTTCCTTGTTCCATCGCCTCCGCGCTGAACGTTTCGTTGCTCGGCACGTTAGTTCAGCTCAGTGAAAATCGCAAAACCGAACGCCATGACGAAGATGAGGATATACATGACCAATGCGATGGCGGCCAGCGAAGTCATGATAATCCCCATGATCATGCCGGCTTGCGTGATGCCCTCTCCTTCCGGGTCCATGATGCCCAGTTTCATTTGCTTGAGGTCGGCCCTTCCCAGGACCCACGCCAGGATGCCAGGTACCAGGGCAAAGTTGCAAACGATGGAAAGGATGCCCAGTGTCAGAATCATGCCACCGCGGTGTCCCACTTGGTATCTAGGGTGGGCTGGCTGATGGACGTTTGACGACGTCTGGTATGGGTTCGGTTTGCTTGTCGGCTCCGGGCTGACGCCAGATTTGACAGGTGGCTCGTTGTCATTGATGTAAAAGGTGTCTGGCTGGACCAGATTGAGTTCCTGGCATTGAGGACATCGCGCTGTTTTGCCCAAATGCTCTTCCGGAACCCGCAGCGTGGTGAAGCAGTTTTTGCATTTGAAATCAATTGCCACGACCTGTTACCTTTGTTAGATGTTGCGACGGCTGTTCCCCGCAGGAACCTGACTGATGGAGCGAGAGTTGGTTCATCAAAATGGTTTGGCTGGCCTCGAATGACCACAAAATAACAGACGCGGAGAGTGCAAGGAATGGAAATAATTGGCATGATCGGCTCAAACCCATTTGGTCAATGCTCTAAATTCAGTCCTCAATTCGCCAATTCCATCCAGCTAGACTCCCGGTTTCGCGAGCCACGGAAATTGCAGGTACATTTCGGGGGTCAGCGCCTGTGATGAAGTTATTCAAATTTTCGCACCAAATATTGGGCTTTTGATCGCCGGATTTCTGAACTGCGGCGGTCTTTCTCCAAAACTGACATATTGATCGTCATTTCGGCGATGATTAAGTTATCGGTCGCTTTACGGTTGCAACTGACGCAGGCGGGGTAGTTAGACGGAACCAGACCACGATACAACATTGGGCAAACAGTTTTCTCAGATCAAGCGCTGGCGACGAAACCATGAAACGATTCCATAGCATCTTGCGAGAAACCTGGTGGGTTTGGTTGATCCTGATTGGTGGAGGCAGCATCGCCGGCATCTTCGTTTCCCGGATATTCTTTTCTGCGATTCCGATCAGTATTTTTTCGTTCGTCTATTTTGCTCTGGTCCGTTACGACGATCATGGAAATCCGAGAATCAATGAATAAGGGCGATGGCGGTGACCAATCATTTCGCGATTGACCCGTTGTTGTTGAATCTGGAAAATTGGTTTCATGATTCGATATCGATGCATCCAGTGTGGCAAATCGCTGAAAGCGCCTGACGCAATCATTGGCCGCAAAGCGAGATGTTCCAAGTGTGGCAGTATTGAGGAAGTGCCTCCCTTTTCGACTCGCAAGTCGCGTTCAAGGGCCGTAAAAGATCGGCAGAACGAAATCGTTTCTGTCGATTCAGATTCTTTTTTTGATCTCGAAGACGTCAGATCGTTGAAATCCAGCAAATTGATCGGTGGGGCAACCACGCCTGAAGTCGAAAACGAACCGCGGCAGATCGCACCGAAAACGCAGGCCACGACCGACGTCGGAATGGGACAGGAATTTCGCCCGATTTTTAAGCGCGTCCAACCCAATCGTAAACCTTCGCAAATTATTGTGGCGATCGTCGCCGGACTAATGATCACTTGTGCAGCCGTTTTTGTTTTGATGGGATCCCTGGGATCGTGGGATCGACAGGAGGAAGCAAGAACCGCGTTTGATCAAACGAAAGAGATGGTCAAATACGAAAACGCGCTGTTCGATTTGAAAAAGGCTCAGCGCGTGATGCTGATCATCAGCGACGGATACCTTTCCGCCAAAGGCGTCGAAAAGTCTGAACTGGGCGATCTCGACCAATTCGTGGCCTCGCTCGATGAAGTGACGATGGACGAATCAGCGATTGTCGCTGCCCGAGAACTTTTCGAAACCGGCGACAAGGCGGAAGCCAGTCGACGAGTTGCGGAATCGACAAAGCTTCTAACTCAACTGCGTCAAGAAGTTGCGCGGAGAACGGAAGACTTGCGGACAAAGACGTATCAACAGTAAATGCGACTGACCCACCATTCCGGAAGTATGCCGTGATGGATCGTCCGGGAGCCGGCTGACAGATTTGAAACTCAACGCCAGTTGTGGTGGCCGAACACGGTGCTCCTATCCGGTCCAAAACGGATAAACGGAAGGATCAGCGAAACAAAACGGCTTGGGTTCCGTTTTCTTTTTTTTCCGTTTTGTCAGGACAAGTTTCCTTCAGGTTCCCCGATCACTTAGGCAGGCCCAACATCCGTTCGCATTGTCCGATGCCACGCATCTTACAACAGGGCCACGCTGTTTACTGCCGAACGCTCGGCAAAATTGTTGATCAATCGGGGCGACTAACGTGAATCTTGAAAAAGTACTTTCGTCAGCTTTACTTCCAACACTGCCGCAAGTCGCGGTTCGGCTGTTGGAGATTGCCAAACAAGAAGAAGTAGAAATCAGCGAAGTAGTGGACGCGATCAAAATGGATCCCGCGATTACCGCCAAGATTCTCAAGGCCGCCAACTCTTCCTATTTCACATTTCGGTCCGAAGTCAAGTCAATTGAGAGAGCTGTGCCGCTTCTCGGCACCAACGTTGTCTCATCATTGGTATTGAGCTTTTCACTCGTCGACTCGCTAACAACCAACGGATCGCTCGCTCGGCATTACCAGTCCTACTGGCGACAATCGATCGCCCAGGCCGCAGCCGCCGAAACCGTCGGCAATCTTATCAATGCAGGTATTGCCTGTGAAAACTTCCTGGCCGGGCTGATAATGGATATCGGTCGTTTGGCCATGCTGAGAACGCTTGGAGAGGCGTATTTGCCAGTGGTCGAAGCAGCGGAATCCAACGAGCGCCAGTACCTGATTGACTGTGAACAAGCAGCGTTGAACTTCGATCATACGCAAGTCGGAGCCGGTTTGCTTGAGCAATGGGGACTTGATCGATGTTTGATCGATGTGGCACGCAACCATCATGCCGACGTCATCGACCTCCAAAATATGGATGCCGCCCCGCACTTTGGACTGCTGAAAACGTCGGCGATGGCTTCGGCGATTTGCGAGTATTTTTGCGGCCGACAATTGGGACTGTCCCTGAATCGAATCAAGGAACTTGGCGAATCATTGTTTGGCCTCGATCATCAACAAATCCAATCGCTGCTGGACCAGGCCCGGCAAAAAATTGATGCGGTCGCCGAAATGTTCTCAGTGGATGTTTCCGATGTCGGCAACCCTCAAGAATTGCTGGTGATGGCCAACGAACAGCTTGCCCAACTGGCAATCCGACAACAGGCCGCGATGAGCGAAGTTGCTTTGCAGCAGCAGAATCAGTTTGAGCAGGCCAAACAGGAACTGGAAAGCCAAAACAGTCGTTTGCGCGAGCAAGCCTTTCTCGATCCATTGACGGGCGTCTACAACCGACGTTTCTTTGACGAAACGCTGAATAAAGAAATCAGTCGTTGCCGTCGTGACCACAATCTCGTCGGCCTCGTGTTGCTCGATATCGACCATTTCAAGAAACTCAACGACACTTATGGTCATCCCTTTGGTGACGAAGTCCTCTGCATCGTGGCCAAGGCCTTGAGTCAATCCATCCGCGACGCGGATACCGTCGCCAGGTACGGCGGCGAGGAGTTTGTCGTCATCGCGCATCAACCGTCACCAGAAGGACTGACGGTACTCGCAGAACGACTACGACGATCCGTGGAATGTCTGCAAATTGAATTCGAAGGCTCACCGGTAAAGGTAACGATAAGTGTTGGGGCCGCAACGCTGGCAGCCAATTGCGATGAGGCGGATGAGATCCGTGAAAACTTGATCGCCATGGCCGATCGCATGCTGTACAAATCGAAAAAGCACGGCCGCAATCAAATTCACGTCGACGTGCTGACACCCAGTTGGGTGGGACACGATCGAGTTTCGGCGCCCAGCCAAACACCTTCCACCCAGTAGTACCGCGTCAGGTAGCTGGGTGTGCGAGAATCCAGAGAGTTCGCAAGAGCCCAAGTACCTCGACATGCCCAGGTACCTCAAACGCAGGATTTTCCGAATTCTTGCGACATCCGCCACGCCCGAATACCGATCGGTCGATCCGCATCACCAAGGATCGGATTCCGATTCGTCAGCCTGCCCAAGTTTGCCGCGAACGCTTTTGAGTTTAACGTGAACACATCTAACAACTGAGTTTTGGGATACCGTGCGTGTCGTTTTCGGGGCAAATTCCGAAAATGGCGGACAAGGTTGTTTCAAATCCGGCAACAATTGGAAAAAAGATCCACGACGGCCTTGCCCTTTGAGGCTGGCAAGATCACGTCCCACCGTTGGTAATTTTGGAAAAGCGGAAAACGCTTCACGCCGAAGCCGAACATTTTCCAATCGGCACGCTGTATTTCCCCGCGCTCTGGGGAATATATTGGGACCATCTTGCGACATCGTGTCGAAAGTAATTACCAGATTCCAGCCTCACAACGAAATCAACGATGCTTTTTCCAATCAGCGATGACGACCGGCAGATTTTGCAGCCGATGTTTGTGACCTACATCCTGTTGGCAATTAACGTTGTTGTATTTCTGCTTCAACTGGCTGACCCGGAAATCACTTATGGATGGAGCATGATTCCGAGGGAGATCACGACCGGAGAGGATCTGGTCGGCGTAGCGATTGTCTCAGGGCCGGGCGGTCAAGAAGTTGAGATTCCGCAAGCGCCCGGTCCGCCCCTGATCTGGCTTACGTTAATTACGTCCATGTTTATGCACGGAGGGATTGGGCACCTTGGTGGCAACATGCTGTACCTGTGGATTTTCGGCGACAACGTCGAACATCGGTTTGGACATTTGCCGTTTCTCGCGTTTTACCTAACCGCCGGGCTGGTGGGTGGATTGGCTCAACTGGCCATGCAACCCAACGGAGTCATTCCCAACCTGGGTGCATCGGGAGCCATCGCTGGCGTAATGGGGGCCTATCTCGTTTTATTTCCACGAAACCGAGTCAACGCGGTTTTCTTCTATACGATCATCACTGTGCCCGCGATTTTCGTTTTGGGCATGTGGATCGTGATGCAGCTGTTCATGGGTTACAGCTCCTTCATGTCCGTCGGCACCCAAACCGGTGGCGTCGCGTACATGGCACACATTGGAGGTTTCATCGCGGGTTTGGCTGCCGCCTTGATCTGGAAATCTCGACACCAACAGGAACCCGATTCGGTTTTGCGACGACAATATGAACGAGACCCGCGCGCCCATCGTCTGTGGTAACGGATTCGACCTCCGCCAACCGATGTTTTTCATTATCCTTTAACCAGCGAGACTGGATCGCTGGCGGCGCGGTCGTGCCCACCGATTCCGAGGGATGCCTCTGCAAACACCGCATGGGCGAACTCCGATGCGCATGGTGAATCAGGCACGGCAGTCAACCTCTTATGCCTTCCTCTCAATTTCCTCGCGGAGGATTTTCGATCTCAATTGTGACAGCCGTTTAATTCGGTCTTCCAATTGCAAAATCTGTTCGTCAATATCGGCAACATTTCGTGCGTCGATTGGCATGAGCAACGGTTCGCGATTACCGGACATTCGACCGATCCGATGGAGAATGGGAATGACGAGAGTCAGCGCCGCGACGACGATGGAGATGGCAGCTACAATCCGCCACAATTCGTCCGAATCAATTTCAAAAACCAGTGCGAACGACAATATCGCGGCCAAGCCAAAGATAATCTGACAAGCAACAAAATAGACCCACTGAAATCGGCGTTCGAGTTGGGCAATCGACAGCAGGCAAACATGAACCGTCGCCACTCCCAAAATCGACACGACGGCCGCCAGCTTCCAGAAGCTGTCAGATTCGATCTCCGACCACATTCCGATCAGCATCAGCGCGGCGGCCAAACCGGTCATCGCCAGTCCTGATTTCGGCAGCAGGTTGGTGCCAATGGGGGTCTTGGAAAGATCGCAAGCCAGTCCGCACAGGCTGGCCACGGCGATGATGACGGTCGTCAGAATGACACGTACTTCATACCAGCCCCACTCGTTCCGCAGCACGAGGATGATCCCTAGCCCGGCTCCCAATACGACGGACGCGATCAGCGCGTAGAGCAAGGGTTTCTTCAAGCTGGTTGGCTCAGTCATGAAGCCGGTTGCCCTGTCGCCAATCGACAATCTACTGAATATTCAATGCTAACGTTGTCGCTTGAATGTCCAGATGATCTCGTCGGTTGCCACCAGTTCCCAGCCGTCATTGCCAATCGTATTCAGCAGGTTGGTCAAATTCGAGCGACTCCGCCCGCCCAATCGTCGATACAGTCCATCGACGGAAAAGATCTGGAGAGGTGCGCTGGTCTCGCCGCCCTGCCAAGTCGCCTCGTCACCTTCGATGATCAATCTTCCGTATTCCCAACTGTTCTGTGTCGCACGCTGCTGCACGGCAACTTGCGTTTGGGCCTGCGGCGTCTGGATTAATCCGATCGCAAACACCAACAGCGCCAGACCTGCAACCACTAAACCAACTTGGGATTTCATCGTCGACTCCTCTTTCAAATGCGTTCATAACGTCTGGATCAACCCGTCCAGATGTTGACTCCGGCTACCGTGTACATCTTAGAGAAAGGAAACGTGAAAGTCCAAGATGCCATCGGAACCGCCAAGCGGCCAGAGTCGGTGGATCCACCAGACCCATCAATGGCATCGTCAGGCGAATTCATTGCAATCCTGAATGGACCGTCAGCCAAGGTCACATCGATCGCAATCGAATCTACCAATGCATGAGTGCAAATCCAGACCTTCGACCGGAAACCGTGCCATCCGCTGACCAGGTAAGCCCATGCAGATTTTGCGGGTTTTGCGGATTCCCCGAGATTGGCACCGGTCGGAATCGAAGACTATTGGCCCGAATTGGTCGCTGACAAAGGCCAACCGTTGTTGAGTGACGATTTCAAGAATGTCCTTGTTACATCGGCAGAAACCACTTCGTAAAGTTCGCCTTGATCCGGATAGACCTCGGGTGCGAACTCCGGACCCGCTCCGTTATCCAACAGCAATCGAGCTTTGGCGCAGTCATCATCGGCCGCGACAAACAATGATTCTTCATCGCCCGCTATTTTCGCACCACGCTTGATCAGATACTCGACGGTCTCGACATCACCTCCGCGACATGCATAGCAAAGCGGCGCTAATTATCGTCAAAGGTGAGTGCGGCAAAGAAGACCGGCAACGTTTCGGCCAAGTATTCGAACGATTCATCGTTGGGGTGTTTGATGAGGACGTTGCCATTGTCTGCTCCCTCACCAACAACGAGCAGCACGAGTGAACCGAAACCAGTCCCACCGATCGGCAGGATGACGGGAGGCTCATTATCGTCGAATAGGTTAATGTCCTCGCCTAGTTCAGCTCCTGCAAACGTTGCGTTGAGACCGTGCATGTAAGTCAAGAAATCGCTTTTGTTATCACCGAATTCAATAACCAGACCTCGAAAACTTCCCCCGTTGCGAGTCAGGATAAAATTGCGGTAGCTGGCGGGCAAATTCAGGTGATAATCATTCTCAAAACTCACCAACTGCTTTTCTGTTGGCAACTCGAACGAAGTTCGGCAACATTTGGCGTAAATCTTGTCAAACATCATTGATTTTCTAAACATCAATAAAAATGGGCGAAGCCGC
Source organism: Pirellulaceae bacterium (assembly GCA_942492215.1). Classification (GTDB taxonomy): domain Bacteria; phylum Planctomycetota; class Planctomycetia; order Pirellulales; family Pirellulaceae; genus Mariniblastus. Next base: position 337,359 of record CALODY010000005.1, on the reverse strand, counting down.
GAGTCAAACGCTACCTGGCATTTTTCCCACCCTCAGGATCACAAACACGGGTTTCAGAATCCTTGGATATCATCATATCCGTTTCCCCACCCGATTGACGCAATCCATTCTTGCTTGACGAGTCATTTGAGACGTGGGAATTGCCACAACGGCCAATCGGGGCGAACAACTAAAGGCGGGGAAAAATATATCTTTGGACTTCCGTTGACGTGTAAGGCGAGTGGATTATTAATTTCTTAATTTCGATGGAACATACTGAGGATCCGGCAAACAGTACACGCGTTTTTTTGGCCCCCTTGGTCACCGAAGCCTTGGTCATCGGGCGGGCATGACAGTCAAACGATCCGTCGTCAAGCCCTGAAATTACCTCTTGAGATTCCAGAACAAATCAATAGAAAAAGGAACGAAAACTATTTCGGCCTCATCGGATACCAATGCGAACTATCAACAGAAAAACGTGTTAACTCGATTGACAATGAAGATGTAAATCCGGTAACATTCTGCGCTGTTGTTAGGCTGCGAAGGTCAGCAACGGACGATAATGCCGTATTTGGTCGGGTAGCTCAGTTGGTAGAGCAATGGACTGAAAATCCATGTGTCGGCGGTTCGAACCCGCCCCCGACCACTTCGGTTTTTACAGAATAGACGCGATTTTTCGCGTCTTTTTTCGTTTCTGAATCTTGGGATGCATCGGTCTGATCTTGGGATGCGTCCGATTCATGCTCTTTGCTGCTATTTGGCGATGCGCTTTTTCGATTCGTCAACTCGAATAAGAGAGACTTGGGAGGACGGAGTGGTCGCCTTACAAAGCATCGAAGGTATTATTTTTCCGATCCTCAGCAGGAACCTTACCAACGTGGCTGTCCGGTCACCTGTAGGACGGCCCGCCAGAGGTCACCCGAAAGATCCATCTCCTTGGTTTGGCTGACCACCGCCTGGATGGGGACGTTCACATAATGGTTTAACACTTTACCGATCATCGCGGCCGTCTTGCCTGCCATCGCAGCATGCACCGCATGACGTGCCATCTGGTCGCAAAGAACACGATCGTACGCGCTCGCGGGAACGCTGCGAATCAAGTAGCTGGGATCCAGGTACTTGAGTGAAACTGGGAATTGCTGCTGAGCGAAATGCTCGTTTATTTTTTTCCGCAAGTAATCGCCAATGTCATCGTGCAGTAAATTTCCCGACTCATCGAGGCGTTGCTCGCCCCGGCCGAGCAGATGTTGGCCGGCACCTTCGGCCACAACGACAACGGCGTGCCCGCGGTGGCGCATTCGCCGTTCCAAGGCCGCGAGAAAACCATCTTCCCCAGAGAGGGGGAATTCAATTTCGGGAACCAGCGTGAAATCGACTTCTTGACTTACGACGGAAGCACCGGCGGCAATGAAGCCGGCGTGCCGCCCCATCAGTTTTACCAGGCCGATGCCGTTGACGGCGTCGCGGGCTTCCACGTGAGCCCCGCAGATGACTTCCGCCGCTTTCTCGAGAGCGGTCGCATAACCGAACGAAAGTTCGACGTAGCAAATATCGTTGTCAATCGTCTTGGGGATGCCAATGATCGAAATCTGTTCTCCACGCCGCTGCACTTCCTCTTGAAGTGCTTGAGTGCCACGCTGCGTGCCGTCGCCGCCCACACAGAACAGGATGTTGATATTCTGAGACTGGAGGAAATCGGCCATGACGGAAACCTCTTGCGGCCCGCGGGAACTGCCGAGCACCGTTCCTCCCAATTTGTCGATCGGATCCAGGTATTCTCGGGTCAGATGAATCGGCTCCAAACCTGACGCAGGATTGAGCCCCCTGAAACCGTTGCGAATTCCTAGAACGCGCGGCACCCCGTAATTCTTGGTCAACTCGTAATAAACCGACCGGATCACGTTGTTCAGCCCAGGCGACAATCCGCCACACGTCGCAATGGCCGCCGTCGACTGCGTCGGATCAAAAAAGATCCGTTCGCGCGGCCCCGCCTCTTCCAGCGTCACGGGTTCTGTCTCAACGACGGCATCCCTGACTCGAACGTCGAGACGCACCCGGTCTGAGTCAGATCGAAAATGGCTCGCTTGGGTATGGCTGGGCGAGTCGAAATTTAGTGGAGATGCGAATCGGCATTGTCCAAGTGATGAAACGACGAAATCAGCTGGCTTGGCCATCAGTAAGAACTCAAGTTGGTGGAATCAAAACGCGCACAGGTCGTACCCTACGTCCGCAGTGCTTTCGATTCAAGTGGCGGATGAATGGTTGGAAACGGCGGAATTCCGATCAACGTGCTCCGAAAGATTAGCCCGACAAATCACTCTTGTCCGCTTGCCCGAACCAATGGCGACTACCTCCAAATCAATTAGGCAATGACTGCTTTGATTTTGCTGGGGTGAATAGGACGATCGGCCAGAAGACAGCATTAAACATCAAAAAAAATCCACAAGAGCAACGTTCAAGCCGAAATTGGAATTTCGGATCGCTTAGCTGTCCGTCCAAAAAACATTCGATTCAGTCACCACGTATTTGCTACGCGTTCGACAGAATCAACTGCAAATTCTCAGCCACGCGTTCGGCTTCGGCCTGTTTCATGCGTTCGGCAACACTTTCCACCGGTAGACGTGGAATCACGCTGGCAGGAACGTCGAAGTCCACATTGATCTTCAGCTTCGTTCCATCGCCATCAGGTTCGGCGTTATAGGTCCACGTGCTGGTGATTGCGCCTTCGGTTTTGAAAGAGTAGACCTTTCCAGGGTTGTACTGGAGCGACTCTGCCGTTCCCTGAAATTCCATGCCCAGTGCCGCCCAAATCCAATTCCATTTGGTGCCCGCCCCCGCCGGATCCCCCAAGATATCCGAAACGGCTTTGAGTGGGCCGATGAACAGGGGCCGGTTTCGTACGTCAGCGATATACTCCAATACGGCATCCGGTGTGTTCTCAATGTGAACACTCACATTGACATTACCTTGGCTCATGACGGGCTCCTTTCAATACAATACGCAAACGAGGGATGGGACCTGAATACTGCTTGTGCAGCCATTTGAGCAGCAACAGTATCTTATCCCGTCCTGTCGGTCGCGGAAGCACGACCAACTGAAATCGGCTGAAAAGTTGAATTGCATATAGTTGGAATGTATCGCTTTTTGTCGAGAGGGTGGCTTGCCCGGGGTTGATTTGTTGATACCTGATAAACAATCCGCGGCAAGCGGCCTGAACTTGTTCCAAAAACTGCTCGTGCAGAGAACGTACCAGCCAGATACGGCGGGCAGGAAACGAGGCCACCGCCAGCAACAACAACGCCACGGTCGACCCATAGTCCCACCATCCCAACCATGAATATCCAATGACCCACAGCAACAGTCGCAGCAGACCGAAGAACAGACCAAAAACACCCACGCGCGTTAGGCGGACCGCTATCGGCCGTTGAGAAAAGATAAAGAACAGGATCTCGCTCGCAGCGATAACTGCAGCAAACGCCCAAATCGATTGTGGCAAGAATAGAAAACTCAAGGTTCGTCCGACCTGTCGCTTGATCCCGACATCTCATTCCAGACAAATGAAGCACTTTCCAACAGCTCTCTGAAGTCCTCGGCCAACTGAACGCCCGCCAGTCCCGAGATCACGAAGTTATCGATCATCAATGCGCAATTCATGACCCGCCCCACTTCAAGTTGGCCCTCGCGCACAACCGGTTCCTCGGACGTTCCGCCGATCCCGAAGACGACACTGGTAGGTGCAACTGGAAAGAACTGCCCTGTCCCGCGGTATTCCGAAAAGGTTAATCCACATGTGCCGACATTACCCACATAAAACCGCGGGCTTCGCGTCATCCACCAATGAATCAGCCGCGCTACCCAGAGCGGCACGCCAGCGAATTTTTGGAATCGTCGGAGGGGAAAGCAGTCTTCTGGTGAAGCTTTCTGAAAATGGGTCAGTTCCGTTTGAATTTCCGCGAGGGACTTTTCCGCAGCGCGACGAATGGTGGCAACGTAGGTAATCGTCCTGCCGTCCAACTCGCGAGTGATCGGCAGGTTAACGTCGACGCTGTCGAACCGCACCACTCGCATTCCCAATCCACTACGGAACAGGATCGAATTGGCTTCGGGTGTCTGTTCAATGGCGATCGCCGTTGCCTTCACCAATATCGGCTTGTAGGTTATCGGCCGTACCTGGCGGGAGTAGGCTTTGCGTGCTTGTTCCAGGTTCCGGAGATCGATTTTGAACGTGCCATAGCCAAGACAATGATGCCTCCGAGCACGGTTCTTGAACGCGTAGACATACCCGTTTTCGCCAGAAATCCTTTGAGTATCAACGATTCGATTTTCATCCGACATGTTCGGAATCCTGATCGACAGTCGATGGACGGCCCAAAGCGTTTTTGGCCAGCAGACCAAAGACACGACGTTTGAACGGCGCCTTGGTCCGACGCATCAGCCACGGCAGATGCCATAGTCGAATTTTGAGTCCCAACTTTCGGCCGACCCACACTTCGTTGGCGTTGAGAACCATCGACATCCAAATACAGCAAGGTGTGACCATGACGCGTGGCAGCCAGGCAATCGGCCACCACAAGCGGTTTCTTTCCAGGATCATTTCATCAAACGCCAGGTGCCGCGCTTCATCCAAAGCATGAAAGGCCCAGATCTGATTCACGAAGCACTCCTGCCGTTTGATCTGCTTCCGTGCCGTTTGATTGGCCAAAATGGTCACCTGCTCGGCAAACCGAAACAATGAAAATGTCAGATTGCTTTTCAACTTGCGGCTAGGCACCAATCTCAAAGCGAGAAACAGCCACCGCATCGTGCAGTCCACGCCGCGTCTTGGCAACGGTTCATCGGCGGGCATCGTGGCCTGGATCTTCCGCACCGCGCGAGTGAACATGGTGTGGTGGTAGGTTTCTTCCTTGATAAAGTGAGTCACGTACTCGGCAAACGGCTGGGAACTATCGAGGTCATAGAGCCTGCTCAACGCGCCAATGCCGTGACGTTCCAGCAAGCCCGTAAACAACATCAAATTCATTTGCTGGTACTTGACGAATTTAACACGTTGGGTCGAATCCAGGCCTTCGTCAACGCCGGTACCTACGAACAAACTCCACGCCGGGTACAAGGCCTCGTACTCCTCGTCGGTGGTCGTGGCCTCCCAATCGATATCCAATTCGGGCGTGAATGATCGGGAAAGTGACATCAGGTTGAGCCGCTCCAGTCGAGCGACGTCCAGTGCTTCCTGGCGCGTCATGATACGGCTCCCGTCGATCCCGGTTCGTTAACCTTGCCGATGCAGTTGTGATCTTTTGATTTGCCCGCGTTTCGCCGTTGCCGCAGGAGTTGCCGGTAGTGCCGTTTGCGTTCCGCCAAGGCATCTGCGTTCCAAGTGTCACGCCACAGCTGACTGACACCATCCTCAAGTTGTTCCACGGTCATTCCCAGCGGGCGAAAGTTCAGATCGAAAAGTGTGCAGCGATCCCAAACGTTCGGATACAATAACCTCCCCTCCGACTCGAGCCTCTGATAAAGTCGTGTGCCCGGAAACGGTGTCAAAATCGTGATTTGAACTTCAAGCAGTTTCGCGCGTTGAACGAATTCATGAATCTCGTCAAAAATGTCCGGGGTATCCGTATCCAGTCCCACGATGAAACAGCCACAGACGCTGACGCCGTGACTCTGAATTTTTTCGATTGCCTCAAGATAATGATCGTGTTGTCGGAGTTTCCAATTTTTGCGGTCCATCCCGTTGAGTCCGGCACGGCGTGGCGTTTCAAATCCGATCAGGACTTGACGACAACCACTGGGGTATAGTAGGCCGAGCAGTTCGTCGTCGTCTGCCACCGAAACATCCGTTTCCGTGAAATACCTGATGTTGCGGCCCGCCAGTTCCCTGAGCAAGTGCTTGGACCAGGTTTTGTTGACGAATGTGTTGTCATCTGCAAACTCGATAAACGGTCGACGCCACAAGCCACGTACAATATCAATTTCCCTCAAGACATTTTCGACAGGCTTGATCCGGTAACGAGGTCCGTAAAGTTTGGATGCTGCACAAAAATCACAATCCCACGGACAGCCGCGAGTGGTCTGGATCGTAATCCTATTGTAGGTTCCCAATCTATGGATCGCGCCGGATTGAGCTGGATCTGGTAACGGGGCTACCGGTCGGCCAGCGTTGAGCAACAAGTCAAACCGCGGAATCGGCGAGTCCTTCAAATCGAAATGGCCGGGAGACGCCTCTCGATAAAGTGGCTGCAATCCTTTTCGGCCTTGGCGACGAAAATCCTCTACCAAAACTGGCCATGTGGTCTCCGCCTCGCCAACAACCACCGAGTCGGCATGCTGGGCCGCCTCAGCGGGTAATAGGCTTGCATGCAATCCACCGATCACCACCGGTACTCCGTGTTCACGGTAGATGTCCGCGACCTGGTAACCCTCGCGTGACCGAGCCGTATAGGTAGATATCGCAATGAGGTCAAAATCCACCGGCGGATTTTCAACAAACGAATCCACATCGTCGACTTCCAGGTATTCCACATCGACATCATCGGGAGTCGCGCCAGCCAAAGTCAGTAGCGCCAAGCTGGGCAACTGAGCAATCACCTGGCCGCGATTGATGAACTGAGGCAGCGTGATGCCCAGTTCGATAAACTTTCGCGTTTGGAGTTTGACCCCCGCGATCGCGATGAGACCAATCTTCATGAGTTATGTTCGTCCAACCAGTGGATGCCAAGCTTGCCCGGAACTACCCGGCTGTTTGTGATCTGCTTTCAGATTGGGGCCACAGACAAAGCGCGATACCGAACGTCGCCAAGGCTGGTCCCGGTGCCAGAAAGATTGTAGGCAAGTTGCTTGCCGGGACGGTCCAAATTAAAACCGGGACGATCAAGGTGGCGGCACCAAATAATCCCATTCCTGTTCTGACCAGAACTGAAGGACAACCGCGATGAGCAAGTGCCGAAGCTTCCCATACTTGGCGAGACAGCAGTATACAAATCAGACCTAGCACGATCAAGTATGCGTGCCCGAGACGAGCGAAGCGACGATTCCAATCGTTGTACTCACCCAGGAACTCCGGTGACTTAAACGGACCTTCAAAGGCGTACAACCCCATCACCAGGCCGGCCATCATACTGATCGTTACCAACAACCAGCCCGACGCTTCCGATAACGATGAACGTTTAACCGCGAGTACCACTCCTGCGATCACTCCCAGCAACGCTGCCTGCGCTGGCAGGCCAAGCAAGTATTTCAGCGGCAAAACAATGACCGCGGCAGAAACCAGAATGCAGGGCATACTGACCGCACCAAACAGCAGCAACCGGAGCCCCCAGCGCCATTTACGATCGCTGGTTTTCAACAACTCATCGTACAACAATGTTAATAGTGAAAGCGCGATCGCAGCGGCTCGCGCCAGCCGCACCATGCGCAGCCTTACGCCGTCAATCTCTCCCAGGGATCCCCACGGCAGGGACAGGGGAGCAGCCGTCAGAAATCCCATCCCCGCATCCACCAGCATGCCAAAACAGAACACGACAAGCACGGCTCGAAACAGGAAAGGCGCCGACGTTCGATGAAGGCTTACAAACCACATGGTAAAACCCGTTAAATTCGCGAGGGCTCCCAAAGGAACGATCCAGTGCGCTCGTGGCCACACAATCCCGGCAAGATACGAGCCACAGTAGAGGAGCGTGCCACCGGCCACCAACGATACAATCCATCCCGTTTGTGGAAGAGCCGGTGTACGACGCAAGATGTTTGCCACTGCGATGTTCAAGAAGCCCATCCCAAACAGCACCGCTTGGGCATGGCGCGCATACATTTTCGGGCTACGAATCCAAACTACCGCGTCACGTTCCGACAATGACCATGGATCCAGGTAGATCCCGACTGCGAACGCGGTCAGCAGCAGGCACCAACCGAGCCGACGATTGAATTCCCCGCTGGACGCAAGTCGGTTTCCCAGAAACGGTTCGCCTTCTTTCATGCACTCATGCCCCTACAGGTCAAAGTCGCAGCGGATTCAAAGTTAAAGCCCGACCGCACCCCACGCAACTTGTTATTTTCGGTTTGATCATCCTTTTTGGAGAATACTGTTTTGTGAATTCTAAAATCCTGCAGGAATCTCAGGCACGATTGTCAAATATTCTCGCCAACTGTGCGGGGGAGCCACCGATCTGTGCTGTCATAGATTGCGAATTGGCATTGATCAATCGACGGCCTGCCAATGATTTTTGGCGTGGCGATCCACGGTTGCATCGGCCTGACTGCCGCCAGTTTGCCCAGCCATTTCGAGATGCCGTACCTTTGGATTTCCTCAAAACGTTTGGCCATCGACACCCATCGCGTCCTGTTCAACAAGCAGCGCCGGTAGGCGAACCACAGCAAATCGTCCCGGGCGAATTTTGTCGTACCCCACATCCCCCCCCCCCCCCCCCCCCCCACCCCCCCCACCCTCTTACCTACCCCTCTCCCCCCCCCCCCCCCCCCCCCCTCCCCTCCCAACAAACAACCCTACTGGCGCCCCGACGCTGTCTCCAGTCGCAACATAACTCCCTCCCCCCCCCCCCCCCCCCCCCCCCTAACCCACGTGGGCCACATACGTCCTCACTCCGGCCTCCCCCCCGCCCCCCCCACCCCCCCCCCCGCCCCCCCCCCCCCCCCCCCCCCCCCCCCCCCCCCCCCCCCCCCCCCCCCCCCCACCCCCCTCCCCCCCCCCCCCCCCCCCCCCCCCCCCCCGGCGGGCCATTCCCCCCCACCCCCCCTCCCCCCCACCCCCCATCCCCGCCCCCCCCCAGGGACCGACCCCCCCCCCCCCCCCCTCCCCCCCCCCCCCCCCGCCCCCCCCCCGCCCCCCCCCCCCCCCCCCCCCCCCCCCCCCCCCCCCACCCCCCCCCCCGCGCGCCCCCGCCCCCACCCCCCCCCGCCCCCCCGCCCGTGGGAGGCTCATCTCCCCCGGCCCCCCACCCCCCCCGCTCCCTCACGCCGCACGAGCGAGTGATACACGCCCACGCCTCCCCCCCTCACCCCCCCACGCCCATTGCGCGCCCCCCGCCCGCCCCAGGCGCCCCCCCCGGCGGGGCCCCCCCCCCCCCCCCCCCCCCGCCCCCCCCCCCCCCCCCCCCCCCCCCCCCCCCCCACCCCCCCCCCCCACCCCGCCAGCTGGAACCCATCAACTCTGGAGATCTCATCATACCAATTAATCGCCATGGCCTCAAATCTGGCCGACAACGCAGAAGATCGGATTGAATATTTCAGATGGATGCTTGATTCCACACAATACGACTCCGAAAAAGATGACCAGTTCTCGGGGATGACAATCAACCATGGTACCGGATGTCCCCCGACGCCATTTTAGGCGACAACTTTGGGTCAGGGCCATCATCCCTTGTCACAACACGGTGGTTCTAACGCATCGTTGGAACTCCCCCCCCTCCTCGAAGCTCTTCACGACTTTCAACAAGCCGGTGGAAGTATCCAATACCGGCCGGTTACCGGCGCTACCAAACAACCTACTGGGCGCTTGGTGCCAATCCGAACGGTCGACAGGTCGTTTTTGCCAAATTTTGATTTTGGCCGCTGCCTGGCCGTGGTCGTGATCGGTCAAGATGGACTGGTTGCTAATACCGCGAAATACGTCGGAGATTTGCCAATCATCGGCGTTAACCCCGATCCGATGCGGAACGATGGCGTCCTGCGCCCTACGGTGTCCCAGCCGCCCGATCCGCCGTCAGCAGGTTCGGGTAGGCCGCTCGCCACCCCGCCCGTGCCCGTTTGCATCCGATTTCTTCATTGCTGCCAACACACGTGTCGGCCCGCTACTCGATCAACGTATTCGAAATCATCTGTTGATGGCCGGACCGGCAGGCTCCGGGCCTCCTGCCGCCCGGTTTGGCCGGATCCCCGGAGAACTTTCCCGGGGCCCGCTGCCCGCCCCCGCCCCCCCCCCCGCGAACTCGGATGGCTCCAGATGCCAAACCATAGCGAGATTTTTCCGACGGCGTGGAACAGGATTTCCCGGAGTTTGGCAGTGGTTCGATTGCCCGTTTCCGTGTCTCGTCACAACGGGCACGGCTGGTGATTCCGGCCTGACCATTGCCGTCCATTGCGGCATCGCCCGATCAGATTTTCACTTCGTTTTCCTCGTTTCGTGAACAGGAATTGCCCAACCGAATCGCCCAAACGTCATTCCTTGTTGTCCGAATGCTCCGTTCTTTCGGCATTCCGACAGGAATCGCTGTCGCCGCCGCTGACCGCCCCTTAAAATCGAGCCAAGTCCGCTGATGAAGTTCGAGTCCGTGGCGACGCTGGTTGTTCTCTCTTCGCTTTTCGTCCTGGTCGGTATTAGAATCAGGATCGCGGAAACAGCAAACAATTGACTTGACGTGATTTCGAACGACCAATAGCCAGATCGCTTTGTCGGGTTTTCTTTGATCGTTTCGAATAAACAAGAAGACCAACCACCCTGAGGGAATGCAGATGAGACTAACTGGATTTGTATCTGTTTCAACGCTGGCCACCGTCCTGCTGACCGGGATTTCCGTTTCGTTTGGGGCGGCGCATGATTCGCCCCAATCGGACAAACCGACAATCGCGTTTGTCACGAATCAAATTGCCAGCTTCTGGAACATCGCCGAGGTCGGTTGTAAAGACGCTGCCGAAGATCTGGATGTGGAGGTCGACGTGCGGTTCCCCAGCGAGGCCACCGCCACCAAGCAGAAACAGATCGTCGAGGACTTGCTTTCCAGCGGCATCGCTGCGTTGGCGATTAGCCCCATCGATGCGATCAACCAAGAGGATATGATCAACCGGTGGGCAGCCAAACTGCCGTTACTGACACACGATTCCGATGCACCCAACACCAATCGCTTGCTTTACATTGGAGTGGACAACTACGAAGCTGGCCGAACCGTTGGGAAACTGATCAAGCAGGCCTACCCGGATGGCGCCAAAGTGATCCTGGCAATTGGCCGGCTGGAGCAGGACAATGCCAAAAAACGTCAGCAGGGCGTCATCGACGAGTTGCTGGATCGCAAGAACGAATTTGAATGGCGAGATGAGGTTGAGGAAGTGATCGGTGACAAATTCACGATTTATACAACTCTGGTCGATCAGGGCGCGACACAAGTTGCCAAACAAAAGGCCGAAGATGCGCTCAACACCTATCCCGACGTAGACGTGATGGTAGGCCTGTTCGTTTATAATCCTCCCGCAATGCTGCAAGCGATTCGCCAGGCCAATAAAATTGACAGAGTCAAGGTCGCCGGCTTTGATGAAAACGATGCGACCCTGCAAGGAATCAAAGACGGCACGGTCATCGGCACCGTCGTGCAGAATCCGTACGAATACGGGTATCAATCCGTCAAAGTGTTATCGGAAATTTTGAAAGGCAACCGAGACGTCATCCCGGAAAGCAAATACATCGACGTCCCGGCCCGCGCTGTGACGAAGGACGGGCGCATAATTGGAGACAAAAAGTCAGAACAGATCGATGAATTCCGGGCCGAACTCAAAGAAATGGTGGGTGGGAACTAGTTCGCTTGCGCTATCGCGAGAGGTGGCAGGCTCGCAGGAATGCAGACAGCTCAAATGCGACGTCGGCGACTGAAATTCTTCGACTTTGCGTACTCTTGCTTGATCCCGTCTCACACCCTTTCAGAATGACAACCCGAGATAATTGACCGAGCGGACGCGTCTAACCCTTTTACCTGAGTGAATCTTGTTGGCGACTCAGACGAACCTACTTGAAGTTGTTAACCTCTCCAAAAGCTTCCCCGGCGTTCGCGCTCTATCCAACGTGAACCTTGGTTTGAAACCGGGTGAAGTGCTGGCGGTGATTGGCGAAAACGGTGCCGGCAAGAGCACGCTGATGAAAATTCTGGCGGGCGTCCAGTCGGCTGATGAAGGAACCATCTGTGTCGATGGCAGCCCCGTATCGTTTGAGAATACGCGCGAGGCCATGCGGGCAGGGATCGTGTTGATTCATCAGGAACTTAATCTCTGCGACAACCTCAACGTCGGGCAGAACATCTTTTTGGGCAGCGAGCCATCCGTTGCCGGGATTATTTCGGCGGGCGAAATCAATCGTCGCTCAACCGAGTTTCTCAAGCGGGTCGGATTGAAAGTTTCCCCACGGACGATTGTCAGCTCTTTGACGATCGGCAAACAGCAAATGGTCGAAATCGCCAAGGCTCTGTCGGTGGAGGCCCGAATCCTGATCATGGATGAGCCCACTTCCAGCCTGTCGGCAAAAGAATCGGAATCATTGTTTCAGCTGATTGAGAGTCTGCGGGAACAGGGCGTCAGCATCATCTACATTTCTCACCGGTTGGCTGAGGTTCAAAGGATGGCGAATCGCGTCGTCGTGTTGCGGGACGGTGAGAATGCTGGTGAGTTGTCGAAACAGGACATCAATCACGACAACATGGTTTCGTTAATGGTGGGACGTGATATCTCCCAGTTTTACCAGCGAACAATGCACGAGATTGGCGAAACGGTGCTGAAAGTTCGTGGATTGGTCACCTCAAGCTGGCCAGCTCAGAAAATTTCCCTCGAGGTTCGGGCTGGCGAGATTGTGGGGATCGCAGGGTTGGTGGGAAGTGGTCGGACCGAATTCCTGCAAGCGTTGTTTGGAGTCGATCCACCTGTCGCGGGTGAAGTCGAACTGAATGGACAGCCGGTCAATCTGCGTTCTTCGGTGGAGGCGGTCCGTCAGGGGATGGCGCTGGTACCCGAAGACCGCAAACAACATGGCTTGCTGATCGATCTGAATATCCGGAACAACATCGGTCTCGCCAAACTCAGGCAGAACCGGTTGCCTTTCGGTTTTGCGAATTTCCGGAAACAAAAATCTGATGCGAGTGAGATGATCGAGCGGCTGGGAATCAAGACGCCGTCGGATCGCCAAATTGCAAAATTCCTGTCCGGTGGCAATCAACAAAAAGTTGTACTGGGAAAATGGTTGACTCTGGGCCCCCGCCTTTTGTTGCTGGACGAACCCACGCGTGGCATTGATGTGGGCGCGAAACAGGAGATCTACCGGTTGATGGAACAACTTGCGTCTCAGTCGATGGCAATCCTGTTTGCTTCCAGCGAGTTGGAAGAGGTCATCGGCATCTCCGACCGCGTGATCGTGATGCACGAAGGCCGAGTGGCGGGCGAGTTGCCTCGCGGTCAATTGACCGAAGAAGCCATCATGCAATTGGCGACAGCCACTTCGACCACGAATATCCCGATGGAGAATAATCGGAGATGAGTGAAAATATTGCCGGGCTGATCAAGATTTTGGGGATCACGATCCTGCTGCTGCTGTTGTGGGGACTGTTGGCGTATTACGTTCCCGAAACGTTCCTGAAAACAAGCAACATTGAAAACCTGCTGCGAAGAACCGCCCTTTACGGAGTTCTCGGTATCGGTGTCGCATTTGTGATCATTTCCAGCGGTATCGATCTTTCAATTGGTTCGCTGGTCTGCCTGTCTGCCTGCCTGCTGGCAATGTTTTTGCATGTCGAATATGTGCAAGTGGACGCAACGGATGTCTGGAAGGTTGATTCGAAATCGAACACGCTCATGGTTTCGGCCGCGGAACAATATCAGATTGGTGACCATCTTTGGTACTACAAAGATCGCCGCAACAACGGCCTGTTAAAGATTAAAGAAATCAAAAACGAATCCGCCGACAGCAGAGTTTCCATTCTTGTTGATGGCGAAATCAAACGGGACCAGGAATCTGCAGATGATTCACCCGTAGCGACTGTCGTAAGAGCCTTTCCGGTTGTGACTCACAAAGAGACCCGCATTCAACTGAGCCCTGATTTTCCCGACCTGGAACACAACGACAAAATCCGCTTTGTGCATCCCGACTCGGCGTCGCGAGAGAAATCCGTATCGTCGCGCGAATCAGACGGCACCATCGAATTGAAAGATGCGGCCCCTGGCATCGACGCAACTTTTTTTGCGGTACCTATTCGCCGATCGCCCTTGATGCCGATTCCGCTGGCGATTCTGTCGGTGTTGGGGATCACATTGGCGCTGGGCTTGATCCACGGACTATTGATTACCAAATTGAAACTTCAGCCCTTCGTTGTGACACTTTGTGGATTGTTGATTTATCGTGGTCTCTCTCGCTGGCTGACGAATGACCAGACCGTTGGCTTCATCGAATATCGGGAAACGCTGGGAGAAATTGCGACGGGACGTTGGGTGATCTGGGAATCGCCGGATGGCGTCGAGTCCTTTGGAATTCCCTATTCGTTTTTCATTTTCATGTTGTTTACGATTCTCGCCATCGTGTTTCTGAATTTAACCGTCCTGGGGCGGTACCTGTTGGCGATCGGCAGGAACGAGGAAGCAGCGCGTTATTCGGGCATCAATTCGGCGCGAATCACGATACTGGCCTACATCTTGTGTGCAGTTTTGACAGGAATCGGTGGGATGATGTTCGCCATTGATTCCAACTCCATTGCGCCGTCAAGCTTCGGAAACTTCTTCGAACTTTATGCGATTGCGGCGGCCGTGCTCGGTGGTTGCAGTTTGCGGGGAGGCGAAGGAAGTATTCTTGGCGTCGTCGTCGGCACGGCGTTGATGCAGACACTCTACAATTCAATCGTCTTGTTAAAGATTCCAGACGAACTGGAATTCACGATCATTGGAGCGGTGATCCTGATCGGCGTATCGGCGGACGAAATCATGCGCAGATTCGCGTCCCGATTCCGGGGCCGGGAATCGTAAGCCACATTCATATTTGGTGGTAAGCGTTCACTTTATTCACTTTAGAAACGGAATGCATTCCCTTTTCGGGGCATTGTCGTTGCGACCGGAATTTATTCAGGCAAAGTGCGTTCTTTCGGTTGGGTTTTCCGATCAATTAAACATTGACGGCGATGCATGGATCCATCCCCAATGCATCAGCCAACTCGATTAAGGGACTGCATAACCGCCAGGAGCATGAGGCTCATTCCTGATCTTCGCTGGATCGCATTTGAAGCGAAGATAAGAACAGGAATTCGGAATAAATTACTATTGCATCCACCATTGAACCCGCAACCAATCATGCAACTGCCACCCGTACTTTGCCCTGCTCAAAATAAACAAGAAGTGATTTCGTACTGGCGTTTGGGGCCACAAATCACCGGTGGTCGTTGGTACGACATCTACCGAGCTTCACCCAAAAATTGTTCGGTCGACTCGGAACACGGCTATGTGCTCAAAATGCTGAACAACGATTTACCAGCGGAAAAGCTTCAGCTGGCCATCGATCGTTTGGGCCGCGAAGCACTTGCGACGGAACGGATTATTCAAGCCAATGTCGTTCGCCTCCTCGACGCCGAGTTGGATAGGGCTCCGTTTTTTCTGGTCCAGCCATGGATCGATGGTCGTAGCTTCGATCGTTTTCTAAGTGCTGCCCACCAGATGTCACTTTCCCGGCTCTTGTGGGCTGCGCGTCAGATCGCAGCGGGTATTCGTGCCGGCCATGAGAAGGGCCGAGTTCATCTGGGATTGGATCCTTCGCACGTTATCCTGGGCAGGACCGGGCGGGTCACCCTGCTGGGCTGGTCTCAATCGCATGCGATCAGTGAAGCCGCCTGGCTGCCGCACGACCAGCTGCAACTGGCCCGCTACACAGCGCCCGAGTGCTTTGAAACCGGCTATCGCGCGTCGACGGCCAGCGACACCTATTCACTGGGCGTCCTGATCTACCAGGCCTTGTCGATGACGATTCCATTCAACGGTAGGTCGATTGATGAGATCGCCCGGGCTCACCGTCACCGGATCGCAGAGGACTTGATGTTCCTCCAACCTTCCTGTCCGCGATCGGTCAGTCGGCTGGTCAAGCAGATGATGGCCAAAAATCCGTCACATCGTCCGGCGTTTCGGGAAGTCCTCAATCAATTAATCACGATCGAAATCGACCACTTGAACGACCCAACGATGATCGCGTTGTAGCCCGGACACGCAGCTGGGCGACAATCGCCGTTAACCAAACCAGCCTTTTTTGCCGAACTGTTTGAGTGCCGTCTTTTCGTCTTTGTCGATATTGAAGACCTTGCCCAACCGCATCAGGGTAAAGACTTCGTCCACATTGTCATTGATGTTGCACAGGCGTAACCCAACATTCGCGGCTTTGCATTTTTTGCCAAACAGGACCAATTTGCCGATCATCGCCGATGACATGAAACCGACATTTTGAAAATTGAGGCAGATTTTCTTGTTGTCTGAATCATTCACCAACTCGGTAAGCTCTTGTCCAAGCGCTGATATTCTCGAATCATCGATGATTCTCACGTCTTGAAAATAGGCGACGAGGACATCATCTTCTTGGCGAGTGAGTAAAGTTGTCACGTTCAAAACACCTTCTGGCAGTTAATGTCTGATGTTGACCGAAACGCATTAACACGATTTCGCGAATCGACCTCCGGATTGTAAACCAATGGTCGGGAAAGTAAAGCAAACTAGTGTCGGCTCCGGACGATGAGTTGGATCGGAAAATCGTGCCTCATTCACGTTTTTGACGGTTGGGAATCAACCGGGTGGGGCCAAGCAGAATACTGCCCTGCATTCGTCGATTTGGCTGCCATGCGAAATACAAAATGACGGCTGGCCCTGATGGGGAAGCCTGGGGGAAAATCGCTCAGTGAAATTGTTGCTTTTTGAATGGCTCAACGGCGGCGGGCTTTGGCAAGATGGGATAACGCCCAACAGGGAATGCCCATTCCAGTCTCAGGGAGCTGCCATGCTGGCCCGACTCGCGAGCGATCTGTGGGATTTGGGTATCGAGCTGATCGTTTTGTCGGACGTGAGAATTCCAACGAATGGGCTGCCTTCAGTTGAGTTGATATTGGTCGATTCCGCGGAGTCGCTGAGAGCCTGCCTGCAGACTCAAGCAGCCCGGGTCGGCCACGTCATCTTGATCGCTCCCGAATCCAGTGGCAGTTTAATTTTGGCTTGCCAATGGGTTTCCGATTTTCATCACAAACTGGCGAGTCCGGATCTTTCATTCGTTCGGCTCACCACCGACAAACAGGAAACCATTCAGTGGCTCCATGATCATGGAATCAGGGTACCCGTTGGCTGCCTGGCCAGAGATCTCGGAAACGCGCAGAACGTCCCACGCTTGCCATGGGTCATCAAACCCCGCTTCGGTGCCGGCAGTGAATCGGTGCAGTTGATTCAAGACCGCGGTTTGTTACCCGCTCTGGCCTCCGGAGAAAACTGGCGAGTCGAAGAATTCATCGCCGGTCAAGCGGTGAGCGTCTCGGTGCTTTGTGGCCTCGGATCCTGCGAGCTACTGACACCGACAGGGCAGATTTTTGATGACCAGCCGTTTGGAAACTATACGGGTACCAAATACCCATTGGCACCGGAGATCGCCCGTCGAGCGACGGAACTGGCAGCGCGGACCCTAGAGGTTTTGCCGCCGACTCGCGGGTACATTGGGATTGACATCGTGATCAGCGATAACGGTCCCGACGACGACCGCGTGATTGAAATCAATCCTCGGCTGACCATGTCCTACGTGAAGTTGAGCGAATGGGACCAAGACAATTTGGCCGGTCGGATGTTATCGATCGCCGTCGGATAACCGTCGCCACATCAGCGACCGGGTTGATCGACGACCTCCAACGCCATTTCTTTGATCCCCTTGAGATCCAATTTCCCCGTCCCCAACAGCGGCAACTTGGCAACTTCGAAGAACGAGTCCGGTGACGGCAGGAAGATGTTTGGCAACTCAGCAGCCTTGAGTGCTTCCAGCATCTGGTCGACCGACTTGTCGACCTTTGTGTGAAGCACAATCAGCCGTTCGCCTTTTTTATCATCGGGGACCGCGGTGACGGCGACCGTCAAATGGTCATCCGAGTCGTCAGCAGGAGTTGAGTCCAGAAGCGGGGAGAGAACCTCTTCGATTTTCAGGTGCGGCACCATCTCGCCACCGATTTTGGAAAACCTGCTCATCCGCCCGGTTATTTTGATGAAACCATCTTCATCGATGAGCGCGACATCGCCGGTTTTGTACCAATCGTCGACGATCGACTCGGAGGTTTCCGCCGGCATGTCCAGATATCCCTTCATTACGTTTGGACCTTTGATCCACAGCATCCCCGGTTCGTTTGCACCCAACTCCTCACCCGTATCGAGGTCGGTGATCTTGGCCGCCACGTTAGGCATGGTCCGGCCGACCGTCCCGTCTTTCGAATCAATTTGGAATTTGATACCGAATTGGCGCGATGGCGGGATGTTAACCGAAGCGATGGGCGAAAGTTCGGTCGTTCCATAGCCTTCCACGGGGCGGACTCCGAATTTGGATTCGAACTCGTCGCAGATTTCGGTCGGCAATCTCTCCGCTCCGGCAACGACAGCGTTGAGTGACTTGAACTGCTCCGGTGTACAACGTCGCATATAGGATCGCAGAAAGGTCGGCGTCGCGATGATGAACGTGCCCAAGTATTTCTGGGTCAATTTGCCGACGGTTTTGGCATCCAGTGGATTAAAGTGATAAACCGCTCGAATATTGCATGACATTGCTGCCCACAACGTTGCTGTGTAACCCATCGAATGGAAGAACGGCAGGATACCAATCATGGTGTCATTGGGCACGAACGAGGCAACTTGCTCGATGCCATTGACATTCGACATGATGTTCCTCTGAGTGAGCATCACGCCTTTGGGAACGCCGGTCGATCCGGACGTGAACACGATGGTCATTACATCATCGGGTTTGAGCTTGTTGAGTCCCAGCAAGCGGGAAAGGACGAAACGGGGTAGGGCGTAGCTTTGGAATGCCGCGAGGGCTTTGCCCGCACCCGTGACCTTGTCTTTCAGGTCGTCCAGAAAGCTCACTTCGCAATCAAGTTCAACGTTGAATTTGTCCATGACTCTGCGCGTTGTCAGGACATGCTTGATGCCCGCCTTTCGGATGCAGTAATTGATCAGTTCTGGTGAAAGGGTGTAATTCAGGTTGATCGCCACGCGCTTGTCCAAGGCCAGTGTGACATTCACGAGGGCGCCGCCGACCGATGGAGGAATCAGGACCCCCACATTCGTTTCATCACGGTCGAGCACATGGTTTCTCAGCAACTTTCTCAGTATCAAGGCCCGGGTCAGCAACGTCCCTCCAGTTTCTTCTTGACCGGTCGAGTCGGCGACTTTGGTTTGAAACTTTTTCTTTTTGCAGATTTTGATAAAAGCCTTGGCAGGCGGCGAGAATTTTCCAGCTTCGTTTTTCACGGCTTCGGCACTCAACCTTTGGACAGCTTGATGAATGGAGAACATTGTATCGGGATTCTCGACAGGTTTGCCAATATGGATCGACAACGGTCGACGAAAGGAATTGGGAATTCGCAAGATCGTCCGTCTTCCGTAGTAGCTGAAGATACTTCCCCAGGTTTCGTGAAAATAAACCGGGATAATCGGTACCGGCCGCTCCGCATCCACGATCTTGGAGAGCCCAGGCCTGAACGTCCTCAATTGCCCGGTCCGTGTAATCCCGCCTTCGGGAAAGATCCCGACGACTTGGCCCTCGCCCTTGTAAAGCGCGTCGTGGGCGGTAACGAGACCGCGTTTGATTGATTTGGGACTGTTGGAGATCAAAATCAACCCGCAAAAATCCGCCCATTTGTTGAGTGCCCAGTTGTCGAAATTACCGGCCCAGGCCAACGTCCGGGGGATACGCGGCACGAACACGAGAATGATTACGCCATCCAGCCAGGACGTATGATTTACAGTCACTACTGCCGGCCCTTCCGCTGGCACATTCTCCGCACCGGTGACTTTAACGCGGTAGAGCGTGCTCAACAGCATCAAGAACGCCAGTCGGACGGCGGGCCTGGCAAGTCGATACATGGCATATCCAAAAACGGGGATTCCCATCAGGCCTATCACCAGAAAAATCTGGCGCGACGAGAGCAACGGAAGTTTGCCACTCTGTAACATCGCCTTTTTGATTAACCTCGATTCCTCGGGACCAAACGATTCAGCATAGTCGTCCAACATGACGGATTGACTACTTTTTTTACGGATCGAAGCGTCGAGAAACACGAGTTCCGAAATCGCGGCCGGACGAACTTCCGGATCCAATTGGTCCACAAACGCCTTTAGTCGCGGTTTTGAATCCGCCAGGTTCGCTTGAGAACCGTATTCCGCCACCAATTGGTTCACAACCGCTTTTTGATCAGGCTGCAAACCTGCAGTCGTCGCGGAATCGGGAAGATTGGCCAGCGAACCTTCGTAGGTGGGGTGTCGAAGGATCAGCAGCAAACCAAACATGACCAGGATTCCGGAGAAGGCGAGGCAGTTCGTGGCGGCAAGAATGGAGCCGCGAGTCTTGATCGGACTGTTGTGCTGTAAGTAGGACGCTAACGGCACATCAAAAACACCAGCCGACATTCCCAGCCCCAGCAGAAATGAGCTGGCCACGATCATTTTCCAGTTGAACGGATTCTCGGTCACGAAATCGGCCGGTGATAACCACAGCAATCCTGCAAAAATCGCGATCCCCAACGCGCCCCAGGGAACCAGTCCGAGTTCAATCCTGCCGGCCGACACATAACCGGCAAAAACACTTCCCAGTCCGATTCCCATTGTGACGGCAATCAACAACGGCGTGCGGTGGGATTCGATCAACCCGCCGCTCTCCTCGGAAAAGAAATCAATGTTTAACTGAGCGAACGCCGCAATGGACCAGAAAAATACGATTCCCAATGCGACTCGGAACAGCGGTCCGGAACGAACCAGTTGAGTGATATCAGAGATCGTCTCGCCAACCAGCGAATACGGAAATTTGGCTTTGCGGTTTGCCGCAGGAAGTGACCTGACCAAGAAACTGAGCAGTGTCCCGACCACCGCAATTCCGACCAGAACGATCGCCGCGAGCCAGACCCTTTCCTGGCCCCGCGTCGTTACGTCCGATAGCCAGCCGCCGACCGCCATCCCGATCACTGTGGCCGATAAAGTCGCGAGATTGAAGATCCCGTTCCCCGCCGCAATATTTTTTTCGTCAAGCAGTTCGGGGATGGTGCCGACTTTGGCGGGCGCGAACAAAGCACTTTGCATTCCCATGAAGAATACAGAGACCAGCAACATCCAGAAAAAGGGATCGATGCGGTTCTGAGGATCCGGTTCCCCCATCAGACTGACGGCCAATACGCCAACCGCCATAATGACGATCTCGGCAATTTTGCAGCCGATGATAACGTTACTTTTCTTGAAGCGATCAGCCAGCCAGCCGGCGACCGACGCAAAAATGATATACGGAACAATAAAAAACGACGAGCCAACCACCAGGAGTGTCCCGACATGCTCCGGCGTAAACTGGTCTTTCCCGACACCGATGACGAACCAGCGAAAGACGTTGTCATTGATCGCGGTCAACCATTGGGTCCAGAGCAATCCTTGAAAGCTTCCGGACCAGATACCGGAGTGCAGGGAATTGTCGGACGTTGGGCCGTCGGAAGCTGAATTCATTTTGGAATGAGACTGAGCAGGATTTGAATTTCTGGCCAACAAGATAACGGGAATCGCAAAAATAATCCCTACCAATATGATGAATTCGAGAAGCGCGTGAACCCGACTGGCTCCGCCGACAGGATCGACATGAGAGTATGAGTCGAGCGGGGTGCGTCAACGACAAGCTCCCGGACCCGGCCGCGCCGTGGTTAGCTCAACGGCACAGCCGCACTCGATCACCGGACCACACTCGGTCTTTGAGTCGTCGATCATGGTTTTCGCCACGGGCGAGCTCCGGGAAACCCGATCGGCGAAAATTCAGGCAATCTGTCCAGATTGCTGCCCGCATAATCGAAATAGCCGAAACCAGCGGAGTCAATTGCCACAGATTCGTAACAGCAGGTTCAAGTCAATTCATCTCACGGTTCGATAAGATTTTCAATGGCGGTGCGTGCGTGTTTGTGAAAAGGAATTCCCCTCGCAGCAGTTGAACATCCGGAAATATGACCTTTTCAATTGGCTGGCAGAATGATGCAACGGACATCGGTAATGACAAACGGGTTTGTCCTGGTTTTCGTGGGAATTCAACTCAATCTGGTTCAAAGTTACGAATTGACGCCACGCATGTCGAACTTTTTGTCGGATCATGGCGACGTCCCGGCAAACATCGATTCAGCTCCAAATCAACGACTAAATTCTCCCTACTACCAATCCTCGATTCCAAACGTGAACTATAATCAAACAGTGAATTTGGCCGGTCCGCCAAAAGTGATCACCACGCCACCGTGGCTCTGCTGGCCGGTGCTGTTCCTGGGCACGATTGTCTTTCTACATGGATTTTCCAAACGTCGGGAGTAAGCACCGGGGAACGAAAGAACGTACAATACTATCCTGCGAGGATGAAGCAAGTTCGCCGATCGCTGATCGGTAACGGCATGGTTTTTTGACCGGATTCCCACGTGTCAAAAAAACGCGTCTTCGCAGTTTCAAAAAACACTAGACCTAAGCGTAAACGGATGAGATTCTGGTCGATCATTCGAGGACGCAGAGGCTAGTGTTTTTTTCTTGCCGTCGATCACGATGCGGCATCCCCAGCGTCACCTGCAACCGATCGTCCCAAACCGAATCGGGTCAGCACCAGCTCTTTGGGGACGACTGATAGCCCTTCACGGTGGCCGGAACGGGTCTCAATCGAGATCCACTCAGCCAAAAACCGACAGAATTGCTCGCCAGTGTGGGAATTTCAATTACGATTGAAGTTGAGTCGGCTTGGTTTGAACTCAGCCCGATCAATTGAGAGAGCTAATTGCCTTGACACAGGTAAGCCGAAACAGGGTGGAAATCATCCTTGGCAGGTGATGTGAAATTGATTTCAACAAATTAACCAACCCAAATTGACTTGTCCTGCACTCGGCGGTTCTAATGGCTGCCGGGATGAAAAAGTGGGAAAGATCCCCGAGCTGCCAAGTTACTCGAAAGAGATAGTAAGTGATGGACGAATTTGATTGCATTGAACTGGACAACGTGGAAAGCGTTTCTGTCGTCAAGTTCAAAGACGAAAAAGTGATGGATCCTGCTCGGATTGAGAAACTGGGGCTGGAGTTACTGGCTTTGGTCGACCGTGACGAGCGGGATAACATCCTGATAAATTTTGAGAACGTGAAATTTTTTTCCAGTGCTGCGATCAACAAGTTGATCGTGCTGGAAAAGCAGGTTCGGGCACGAGGAGGAAAAATCCGGTTGAGCAATTTGCGACCGGAAGTTCCGCGACCTGTTTAGTTATACGAATTTGGACTCGTTGTTTAAAATCGACGAAGTACAGTCGGAATCAATCGAATTGTTTGGTAATGGCGAGTAACTAAAATTGTTTGCGTAGTGAAATGGATCAGCTGATGACTTGCACGAGCGACTATGACGATGAAGCTGTACCGTCTCCGAAAAAGGTAAAGACTATCGACGGCTGGCATTTTGAAAAGAGAATTGCGAGCGAGCCCGACAATTGCTCCTTCATTATCGGCCTGCTCCTGGACCAGCTGGAAGCGTTTCAATGGGAGAATCGCGACACATTCGGGATTCACATGGCGATGGAAGAAGCCGTCATGAATGCCATCTATCACGGGAACCAGTCCGATCCGATGAAACACGTGCATGTCGTCATTGAAATCTGCGACAAACGGTTTTCTACAAGAATTACCGATCAAGGTCCGGGATTCGATCCCGATATCATTCCCGACCCGACACTTGAAGAGAATCTCGAGAAAACTTCCGGTCGCGGCGTCATGCTCATGAAAAGTTTCATGGATCGAGTTACTTACAACGAATGCGGAAATTCGGTTGAAATGGAAAAATTAAAATCCGACTAGTGGTTTCCGATTCGTTGTTGGCGCGACACCGTTACGACGAGAGTTCGATTTCCATCACTACCGGGCAATGGTCCGAGTGTTCCACGTCCGTCAGATGTCTGACCCGAACAATCGCCGGCGCGATTGCGTCGCTGACCGATTGATAGTCCAGTCGCCATCCCTGGCCGGTTCTACGGGCAAACTGCGTGGCCCGCCACCAGGTGTAACTAACCGTTTCGGGGTGCAAGATCCGAAATGCATCCACAAACCCTGCTGCAAACCAAGCGTCCAGCCAGCTTCGCTCTTCCGGTAGAAAACCTGAGCTATTTTCGTTCCGCCCGGGGTTGGCAATGTCGATTTCTCGATGCGCGATGTTGTAGTCGCCGACGACGATTACTTGCGAACGCTCTTCCAACAGGTACTCAATCGATTGTTGGAAATCATTGAGAAACTGCATTTTAAACTTCTGCCGTCCAGGGCCCGATTTTCCGTTTGGAAAGTAACAATTCAATACCGTTAACTCGTCGAAATCGGTACGCAGAACCCGCCCTTCCATATCGAACTTTTCAATTCCCAATCCCTGGTAAAAACGACTCGGCGGGATCCGAAAAAATGTCGCGACACCGCTGTAACCCTTTCGACGCGCCGAATGCCAGACCGAACAGTAGCCGAGGCCCTCAAACAAAAGCAGTGGAACCGAACCGGGGTGGGCCTTGACTTCCTGAAGGCAAATGATGTCAAAGTCGTTTTCCTCGATCCAATCCAGCAGACCTTTGCGAATCGCTGACCGAATCCCGTTGACGTTGTAGGTGACGATCTTCATGGACTTGACCAGGTTGGGGATCGCCAAGACGAAAGGTTAGTCCAAAACGACCAAGAAATCGGCAGGCTCCGGTTCGGCCCATCTCAAATCAGAGCATCGTTGGCCACTTACTCTGTTTCACCTTTTCGCGGTTTACTTTCGCGTCGAGTCTTTTTGCCACTTTTGGGGTAATCCTGATTGGCGGCCAGTTCCTCTTCTGTGGGAGTCGCTGAGGTGACTCCCAGCGCAGGGACATCCGCATGGGCCGTCCAGACGATCGCGTTCAAAACGATCTTGCGAAAGTTGTCGTTCCGCCAGTTGTTGTGAAAATGACCACCGGTAAAACCAAAACCACGACCAACGCCGTCTCCCCGTACGAAGGCCCAGGCCAGGTGCTGCGGCTGGTTGTCTTGAAGAACCGATTTTCGGACGTGCGGATTGCCACTGTGAGCGCCGTCTTTGCGGGATAATGTTTCGGGCGGAGGCATGGCGGTCAGGACCGGTGTGACACGTGTCATTTCAGGAGAAAAACGCATGTGGTAATACCATTCATCGTTAACTTCGAACGGCTCAACACCCCGCGCAACAGCGTGATCGGGGAAGGAATCGAATTTGGCGACCCAATGCGGATTGACCGACCAGTGGGTTTCAAAGTACCCGCCGATCCAGTTCAAAAATCGTTGGCCCGAAATTCCAACCGGGACTTCCACCCCGTAGTGAATGCAAACCAGTCCGACGCCGCGCCGCATGATGTCCTCGAACACTTCGCCATTGTGATGCAGGAAATGCCCGCCTCCCCCATCGCAATAGACGACGACCGTATCCGCGTTGTCCAGCGCGGTGGGATCGGCTGGCCACCCGTTGCGATAGACCGTTGTAATGATCGGCAAGCCATCGTTCGTGGCGGCTGACTGCAAACGATCGGCCAGCAACAGGCAACCCGCATTGTGTTCGTGGGCGCCGTACCCGTGACTGGGTTGACCGGCAATGAAAACGACTTTCTTGGTTCCATCGGACAGTGGCAAACGCTTCAGCCGAATGTCCTTGAACTCAATTTTCATGGGGGGACCGACATGCAGCTGCAGACCAATGATTCCTCGCTTTTTGAATTGCTCCTGCTCCAGATCAATGACTTCCGACGTGATGTTCCCGTTGATCTTGACGATAAAATGGTTGCCAGCGGCATGAATCTCCATCTCGTTCCAGTCGTCGAGGTCGATCGCTTCCAGCAATTCGTTCGGGTCACCAATGTTCTCGATGTCTTTGTCGTCATTCTTGCGAATGGTCGTTTTTTGACCTCGTTGACAGAGGATGCCGCGCCCGGTCCGTTCGGAGTACAAAATGCCAATGAATCTCCCGGAACGATCGATGTCCGCCTGGTAGCCGCTGACGTGACCATCGTCATGTTGCTTGCTGCGAAACTGAACCCCGCTGTTGGCACTCGGCGTTCCCGAAACACGAAACTTGAGTTTCAAAATGAAGTCATCGACTTCGCCTTGTTCCCAGACAAGGAAAGTGTTTGCATCGATTTTCCTGTCGTCGGTTGTTTGGCCGACGATCGCGCCGTCATGGACGGACCACAAATCCTCCTCGCCTTTCCAGCCATCAAGCGTTTTGCCATCAAAGATCGAAACGAAATCTTCGTCTTGTGCCAACAGACTACTCGCTGGGATCCAAACCAGGACGAAAACCATAACGAGAACAATCGAGATCACTTTTTGCATTTGCATAGCTTTATCTTTCAATACAGGTCCCCAACTAGCACCGCCATTAGCAGCCTTGGCATGGATTTGCGAGCCAGAACCGGACAACTGTGGAATGAACCTCTTCGCGTTTGATGGCAATGATCATTTGCCCGTCTCTTCCCACCATCCCTGTTTCGGCTCGAAATCACGATCCAGAAACTCCCGATGTTGACGCTCCAGGTTCGGCAGGTCTTTGATGCGAATCTGGATTTTTCGTTGCTCGAGTTTTTTGGCGTCGAACAACTCGTTTGGGATGGGCATACGAGCTTCGGTTTCCTGCAACCAGCGATCCAACTCGGTTTTCATTCGTCCTGCGACTTCCGGGTACTCGGCCACGACATTCTTTTGTTCACCGACGTCTTCTCGGACGTTGTACAGTTCCAGCGATTGATCTTCATGATACCAAATCAGTTTCCAATCCCGATACCGAATGATCGAAGACGGATCGCCGCCCTGGTTGCCGTAGTGGGGATAATGCCAAAACAGCCGTCGTTCGGCCAACTCCTTTGCCGTATTCGATTCCAACTCGTTCTTTAAAACAGGTACGAGACTGACACCGTCCAAATGCTGTTCCGGGCGCGGTGGCAGCCCACAGATTTCGAGCAACGTCGGATAAAAATCCGTGCCGGTGGCCAATGTGCTGGATTCGCCGACCTTTGAATTACTCCAACGTATGTAATAGGGTTCGCGAATCCCGCCCTCCCATTGACGGCCTTTGCCGCCACGGAGTGGCAAATTGCTTGTTGCTTTTCCGTCGCCTGCCGAAACGCCGCCGTTATCGGAGGTAAAAACAATGACCGTGCGATCCGTCAGTCCAAGGCGATCGAGTGTTTCCAATACAATTCCAACCGCATCGTCCAACGATTCAATCATTCCCGCGTACAATGGGTTGTCCTGAACCTGTCGCACCGGCGATGTGCGATCGATCAGAAATCGCTGATCAGGCGCAGGCAATTTGGCAGCTTTGTCCCGATATTTTTTCCAGAGTGCCCGAGTCGTTTGAATAGGTGAGTGCACGGAATAGAAACTCAAATAAGCGAAAAACGGCTCGTCTTGATGCTTTTCAATGAACTTCGCTGTTTCGCG
The DNA here is from genome assembly GCA_942492215.1 of Pirellulaceae bacterium. Lineage (GTDB taxonomy): Bacteria > Planctomycetota > Planctomycetia > Pirellulales > Pirellulaceae > Mariniblastus. The sequence continues at coordinate 309,979 of CALODY010000005.1, read as the reverse complement.
ACCGAGCCGTAGTGGCAATGATTCACCGATGGGTCCGTCTTCCATTTTGGGATTGTCATAGGGTGCAAAATAACCGCCCGGTGGCGAACCGCGGTGGTGCCCGCCCACATTGAATTCGAAACCGTGGTCCTCGGGAAACGAGCCTTCGCTGCCAAGATGCCATTTACCCGCGAAGAACGTCCGATAGCCGGCGTCGCGAAACGCTTCGGCCATCGTCGTTTCGGTAAGTGCCAGGCTGTGCTCGTAGGTAGCCGGCAACAATCTCGTGTTTCGCGACCATTGCTTGCCCATCCGGGCCCCAATCCAGTCGGTGATGTTCAACCTCGCAGGATATTTTCCTGTCATGATGCTTGCGCGGGAAGGACTACAAACCTGGCATGTCGCGTAGCCTCGTGTGAACTTGGTGCCCTCGCTGGCAATTCGGTCAATATGCGGGCTTTCATAAAAGGAACTGCCTTCGTTGCTCAAATCTCGCCAGCCCAAATCATCGGCCAGAATAAACAACACATTGGGCTTTGGTTCGGAGGCTGAAACACAGAGGGAATCGGCGGCAGTAGCGACGAACACCAACCACAACGGACACAGGATGGTGGGGATACTGTTTGGAATTTGCATGATCAACAGACTGGGCGAAACCAAACTAGTGGATTGTCAACGTTGAAAATTCGGGTTAGCCGTAGTGGGCGAGGCAACGAGCCCCTTTTTGGATTGCGACTCTGAAGGACTCGTAGCCTCGTCCACTACCCTAAAATTCAATCCTGACAAAGCACTAGTTGGCGGCGTCCCGTTAAGTCAACTGGGATTGAAACAACAATCATTCATTCAATTAAAGGTTTATTGCCAGCTAACATCCAGCATCGTGGATGATGCTCAAAACCAAGGGGACCGTAATAATGGGCAGCCGCCGGAGCGGCCACGAGAATCAGGTTGCATTTTGCACCCAATTGCCGTTTGGTGTGTTCAAGCAGGTTCTTTCCGATCCCGCGTCGCTGAAACCCTGAATCGACTGCCAGGTCAGAAAGGTAACACGCATAATGATAGTCGGTGACCGAACGTGCCACACCTACGAGTCGATCCAAATGCCAGGCCGTGACCAACAGGTTTCCGTGCTCCAGCATTCCCTGCATGCAAGTCAAATCATTGACCGGTCGACGTTCAGCAAGCGACGATCGCTCGAGCAGATCAATAAACTCATCTGCGGAAATAGCCTGGTCCCATCGATATTCAATTTTTGGTTCCGCCATTTGTTTTCACACGCGATGATCTGTTTCGCTCGCGTTATTCACAGACAAGTTGATGCCGTCCTGCCAAAGAAATGACTTGAACACATATTCAACTGGCCGCTTCAGCGGCGACGCCGCGTAAATCCGGCCGATCCAATAAACCCGAGCAGGAGCAAACTGCTCGGCTCGGGAATTGCATTCAGAGTGGCATTCAGAGCGTAATCGCCGGTGGCACTACCGGGTACCACCCCGGCGAGGGTCCCCGACGACCAATCCGTTTCCCAACCACTTACGACCAAGGTGTAATCCCCGGCTTCCAAATCAAGATTCGTCAGAGCACTAAACAAGTTGCCGGGTGCCGCGTCGTCGTTGTTGGCGATCAAGTTCCCGGCCGAGTCAAACAATCCAATCTCAGAATCAAGATCGTCTCCCGTATATCCCATTGGATCGGAAAACAACTCGACCGAGAACAATCCTCTTTCGGCAAGCGTCAGAGTATACGTATCAAAAATATCGAATACCGCCAATTCTCCGACAGCGGAATTGACTGAACCAATCGAGGAAGTTCCGAGACTGAAATTCCCACTCGTATCCGAAAAGGGGATGACCTCGTCAAAAGTGAGCGTGAAGGAATCCACGGTTTGGTCCACACCCGGACCGTCGTCAAAGATATCGCCAAATTCAAATTTCCAATCGCCTGCCGGGTCAATGCCCATGGGATAGACGCTGACGATGCTGCTGAAGAGCCCCGAAAAACCGATCGTCTGACCATCGTAGGTCGCAAATCCAGGGTTGATTCGAAAGGTTGGTTCCATCCCTCCGGGATCGGTCATGTAAAGAAAGGCATCGTCAGCCCAAGTTCCGTCAATCAGACTTGTTTGAGTTCCCGACCACAATAATCGATTCGCCGTGAAGCCACCGGAAAATGAACCAGAAAACGTACCATTTCCTGAATCACCAAATCCGCTTCCGCCAACTAGATCAAATGGCCCGCCCGAAAAGACCAATGATTCGGAATTCTGAATGACTCCACCACTGGCATTGGAATCTGCATAGGAATCGGAAACCGCTACCAAAGGACCAGCGAAGAGAAGCAGCATGGCAAAATATGATCGAAGCATGAAAGTACCCAAATCTCGAGTTGCAGAAATTACAGGTGCGGCCTTAGGTCAACAAATGATGAAGGTTACTCAAAAGGAATAACGTTGCAATCGTTTTCCCGGCGCTGAAAGAGAAACAAGATAATATCGAGAAATCGACGGCTCGTCGAATGGAGCCTCAAATAGTCGGCAAAGGGACGATTTATCCGAAAAACGAACTCGACCGATCACGTCCTGGGTTTATTCAGCGTTTTTCGGAATCCCATGATCTTTTCGGATTCCCCTGATATAGATATCGTTGTCCAACTGTTGGACGGACTTGATCTGGATGTCGGACGCATTCGCCATCCGAGTTTCCCCGACCCCTCCCACAGGACTGATCGACTGATCTCCGCCGACTAACTTCGGGCCAAGGAACACATGGAACTCGTCCAATTGATTCAAGTCATTGAGCGATCCGAACAGCTCCCCACCTCCCTCGACCATGACATTTGTCATCTGGCGACGACCAAGTTCTTGCAGCAACTCAAGCAACCTTTGGTTGGCATCTAAGTGAGTGCCGCACCAGATTTCACATCCTCTCTCGCGAAGCTTGTGCAGTTGGCTGACATCGGCAGTGGGCCCGGCCGCAACCAACGTCGGAATTTGGCTGGCTGTCTTGCACAACTGCGATTCAGTTGAAAGCCTGGCCCGGGAATCAACTACGATCCGGGTTGCCACGCGAGCTCCCGGGGTCGCGATGTGAGCAACGGGTCGTCGGCGACGGCGGTTTTTGCACCAACGATAATTGCATCAACGCGGCCGCGCAACTGATGCACAACGGCCCTCGATTTTTCATTCGATATCCACTGGCTGTCTCCCGTGGACGTCGCTATTTTTCCGTCCAGAGTCATGGCCCATTTGGCTATTATCCAAGGCAGGCCCGTGACGGTTCGCTTTAGATAGGGGGCGAGGATTTCAGAGGCTTTGTCTTGCCGCAAACCGACATCGACTTGCAAGCCAGCATTTCGAAGTTGTTCGATGCCTTGACCGGCAACTGACGGATTGGGGTCGGGGCAGGCGACGACAACGCGAGAAACGCGCGCTTGGATCAGTGCCTGAACACAAGGTGGCGTTTTACCCTGATGCGAACATGGCTCCAGGGTCACAAAAACGCTCGCCCCGGCGGGGTCCGTTTTCGCCGCCAGGATCGCATTGACCTCTGCATGGTTTTGACCAAACGATTGGTGCCAGCCTTCGCCGATCACCTGGTTGTCTTTCACCAAAACGCAGCCGACCATCGGGTTCGGCTCGACGAAGCCTTGGCCTTGGACCGCAAGTTCGAGGGCCCGGTCCATCCAGATTGAGTCCGCGTGCTTGGCCGTCACAAATTGACTTTCATCTCTATTGTTCGCCAGCATGTGTGGGCTGGTTTCAACGACGCCTGGGACGCCGAGGACTGTGGGAAACGTTATCCATCCAACTCCGCAATCACGCCATTGGAATCCGAAAAGCTTTCGACCTTCGCTCCCACGCGTCCGAGCATCGAGCAGTACAGATTGGTCAATGGAGTTTCGAGTCGACAACGGATGAACCGACCTGTCTTGATCGTTCCGCCACCCCCGCCGAACATGGCAATGGGTAAATCACTGTGCTCGTGGCGGTTGCCATCCGCGATGCCGCTGCCGTAAACAATCATGCAGTTGTCCAGCAGAGTTCCGTTGCCTTCCGGGATGCTATCCAGTCGTGTCAACAAATGATTTGCCAGGCTCATGTGGTATTGATTGATCTTGCTGATCTTTTTCTGTTTGTCGTGGGCACCTTTATGGTGAGAAATATTATGGTGGCCTTCGCTGATCGCCAGGTTGCGATAACTTCGATTGCTGCCTGCATTGGCGTACATGAAACTGCAGACTCGTGTTGAATCAGTTTGAAACGCCAAAACCATCATGTCAAACAGCAACTTGATGTGCTCGCCATACTCAGCCGGCACACCGATCGGTCTTGGAAAGTTCGAGACGTCCTCCTCGGCTTGATCCAGTTTGTCGACCGACTGCAATCGCCTTTCGATGTCACGAACCGCATAGAGGTATTCGTCAAGTTTTCGACGGTCCTGAACGCCGAGGTTACTGCTCAGCGATTTGGCTTCGGAATGGACGAAATCCAGAATGCTCTTTCGTCGACTTTCTCGCCGGGCAAGGGATTTCTTGTTGTCGGCTTCGCTTGCCGAGCCAAACAGGCGTTCGAAAACGGCCGCCGGATTGACTTCTTTCGGCAGCGGCGACGTGTCGGTCCGCCACGAAACATTTGACGTGTAAAGACAACTGTAGCCCGAATCGCAGCGTCCGCCGATCGAACTGGCTTCCGTCCCCAACTCCAGAGATTTCAACTTGGTCAAATGGCCGATCTTTTCTGCAGCGACTTGATCGACCGAAACGCCATTCTGAATATCCGCGCCGTGTGTTTTTCTGGGATGGGCGCCAGTCAGGAACGCCGCGACACTACGAGCATGGTCACCGCCACCGTCGCCCAGAGCTTTGGCTCCACGCAGGGATAATCCGGTGAAGACATTCATCTTGTGACGAAATTCCTCAACCGGTTTCATGATCGATTGAAGTTCAAAATCCTCGCCACCCGGGCCTTGCGGTCTCCAATCCGGCATGTGCATGCCGTTGGGAACGTACAAGAACGCCATTCGCACCGGTGGTTTCACGGAATCCGCTGGCCGGCCCAAGCCGGCAATCAATGGAGCCGCTGGCGCCATGGCTTCCAGCCAAGGCAGCGCAATGGCCGTGCCAAGACCTCTCAAAACGGTGCGTCTGGAAATTACAGGATGGGGCATGTCAGATTCCTCATTGGTCAACGCTTGATAATGGCGTAGTTTCGGCAGTTTTCAAAGGCAGCGCTTCACCGCGACGCTTGATAAACGGATCGCTGGTCGCGACTCGATAGATTAACTCGGAGAAACGATAATCGTTTTGTTTCAGTTTCTCAGTGATCTCATCGACCGCACACTCGTCAAAATACTCTAGTCCTCGGCCTGTCGCATAAATCAGGATCTTTTCCGTCAAACAACGTACGAACTGATCCCGCATTTTCGTATTGAGGGTCCGTTGTAACTGCTCCGCTCCCTCAAAACGAGTTCCGTCCGGCAATTCGCCGAAAGCATCTATTGGTTGACCATTGTCCGTTTCCCGCCAACGGCCGACGGCGTCATAGTTTTCCAAGGCAAAACCCAGTTCATCCATCACCACGTGACAAACCGCACAATTCGGGTCCGCGCGATGCTGTTCGGTACGTTCTCGGATAGTACCCGTCAATTCGGGCTGGGCCTCAAGTTCCATCGCTTCCGGATCGGGCGGTGGCGGTTCCTCGCCCAACAGGTTCTCCATGATCCATTTGCCGCGTTTGACGGGCGAGGTTCGCGTAGGATTGGAGGTCAAAGTCAGAATGCTGGCCTTCGTCATCAAGCCGACTCTCCCGGCTTTCTTGGTTGAGACTCTTCTGAATTCTTCTCCCTTGACACCATCAATCCCGTAGAGATCTGCCAGCCGCTCATTGATAAATGAAAACTCCGACTCCAGCAAATCGAAAACGGTCGCATCTCGGCGGATGAGATCCTGAACCATCAACTTGGTTTCCTGGATCATATCCATCCGCATCCGTCGGTCGATTCCCGGAAACAATTCTGGATCCGGTTGGAAGTCCTCCAGGTGACGAAGCTGCAACCACTGTGCCGCAAAGTTTTCCACAAGCGCTTCAGATTTCGGGTCGGCCAGCATGCGTTTGATCTGCCCGCGAAAAACGGGGGCGCTTTTCAACTTGCCCTCGGCCGCAATTCGAAAAAGCTCATCGTCCGGCATCGTGCTCCACAAGAAATACGACAGGCTCGTCGCCAATTCGAAATCGTTCAGCATTCGTGTCTCACCTCGCCCCACTGGAGTTTCGATTTTGTAAAGAAAATGTGGTGACACGAGCACCGCTTGCATTGGTAATCGAAGGGCAACTTCAAAAACGTCACCTTCGGAGCGGGCCTGTTGAAACAACTCAAGCAATCCACTCAATTCTTGCTGGGTTGCCCGACGCCGAAATGCTTTCGATGCGAATCGGTTAAGGATCTTGCGGGCCAGTCTCTTCATTTCAGCTGGCTGTTCCGGGACGTCGCTGGGAATCAGATCGCGGTGGGATGCGGGAACTTTTCCATGAGGCCCACTGATTTCCACGCTCATAAGATGCAAATTTCGGTCGAAACCCCGGTTTTCGCCTTTTCGAGGAACGTACTCATCATTCAGAAAGGAGACTTTCAACTCGTTTTTCCCGGATTTGCCCCGAACCGTGAAATCAATTTCGGCCGGTTCATCCTCTTCGGCGCGAATGGATCGCTTGCCAATCTTTCGACCATTAAATTCAAATGAGATCTTTACGGGCGCATCACCACCCTGATCGCCGAAAGCTGAAATTCGAACTTGGTACTTTCCGGATTCGGGCAGCTGCAAACGGGACCCGACAGTGGCATTTGTGAACAGGACAGCTTTGGTTCCCGCAATGTTGGCTCCGTCACCAATCTCAAGTTTGCTCCCCGCAATCCACTCATGAAATGCCGGCAAATCTGGATCCACAATGGCTTGAGTGGTTATGTCCTCGGCGGCCTGCAAGTACTTCTCCATAAGAATGGGAGGTAGTGAAATCACGTCGGCAATGTTGTCAAACCCATATCCGACGTCGTCACCGGGGAATTCGCCTGCGGGCGTATAGTCGATCCCAATCAAATCGCGAATCGTGTTGCGGTATTCCGTGCGATTCAGTCTGCGGATTGTGACTCTGCCGGGATTGATATTGGTGCAATCGGCGCTGTTCAGCAAATCATCCAGCCAACGCATGACTTCAGCATGTTCGTCGTCCGTTAGCGGCTCACTGTCTTCGGGCGGCATTTCTTTGGCGGCCACCCGAATATCGACTTTTTGCCATTTCTTGCGGGCCTTCAGCAATTGATCGATCGTCTGATACGATTCGAGGTTGAAACCGGCTTCCGCGGAATCACCCCAATGACAATCGCTACATGACTTCTTGAGAATCGGAAGTACAGAATCGTTGAATTCGCGCTGAACGCGGCGAAGATCGTCACGGCTGTCTCCCGGCAATCGCAGCGCCACCGTTTGATAGTTGCGTTGGGAGTGCTTCGTTGGTTCGGCGAATCTGGATGACGATATGCCAGGAACGATCAGGCAGAAGAGTGCCATCGCGAGAACCACAGCGAGTGTGCGAATCGAGTTGACGATCATTTGGAAGCAGGAAATTCAGTTAGTTTTAAATGACAGTTTTTCGACGGAGGACATCATCTGTTTCTATTATCACGGTGCCCAATAACTTGGATGCGCCCTGTGTTTTGGAAACCGCAATATTCGTGCAAATCGCTCAGGTTTTCACGAAAAAACCGACTATCGGGGGCGAAACCTCTAAAAATATGGGGAATTTGGCAAAAAAAGACTGTTTCGGCGGGCTTTTGGATCAGGCTGCCTTGAATTATTAGGCTGAATCGGTCTAATTTTCGCGTCCTGTGATTCGGAAGACTGTATTTTCCTGAGTTTTCATCACACCACCCACACTTCAGGAGGCTTTACTCTATGGCAAAAAAGACTGGCCCAAAACCACCGACCAAATCGGTCATCATGAACAACATTGCGGAGAAAACCGGGGCGAGCAAAAAGGATGTTGTCGCTTTCTTTGACGCATTAACCTCAGAGATCGAAGAGAACATTGCGCAACGAGGTTCAGCGGGTCAATTTACGATCCCTGGCCTATGCAAGATCGTGGTTCAAGATAAACCGGCTTTGCCCAAGCGCGAAGTCCGCAACCCAGGAACGGGTGAGATGGTTTGGGCCAAACCTCGACCTGCTCGCAAAGTAGTTAAAGTTCGAGCCCTCAAGGGCCTGAAAGACATGGTCAGCTAGACCAAAACAAACGACACGGCCGAACGATTCTCCATGGAATCATGGCCAACTGAAACGATAAAAAACCGTTGGCGTTTTGCCGACGGTTTTTTTGTGCGTTTGAGTACAAAAGCGCGGCAAAAACATACTGTTGTTTTCGCGATGAAAACCGAGACTCAAATCTATTTGCGGGCCATCTCAGCGTTTCCATCCGTTCGAGTGGACCGCTGACCTCGTTTTCGTTTCGAGAGTCGTCTACTTCGTTGAACCGGGAGCCGGGACTTTTTCGTCTGTCAGTGCTGTCGGATCATATTTACCGGTGATGCGATCGGAAACAATCGTCGTCAAATCCTGCATGCCAGACCTGAATGCCGTGGCGAAATCGTACTGAGTCATCAAAATCTTTCCATCCGGTCCGATCAGCCAAATGGAAGGAATTGATCGGATTCCGTAATCAAATAGTGAACGGTGATAAAATCCTTCAGTAAAGCCGTGGTTACCGGAAAGGCTCTTTTGGATAACGAACTTGATTGCGGCTGCGCGGTCATCATCAACACTGATGTTAAACAACTTCAAATCATGCTTGTCTTGAAGTTCGGCATGCATTTTTTGTACGTTTTCCAAAAAAACGGTGCTCGGATTATTGGAAATCCAAAAGTGCACAAATACGTATTTCCCTTTGAAACCCTCAAGCGTCAGCAACTTGTCGTCCTTCTGGATTTTCACTTCCAAAGGTGGCGCGGGCTGGTTCGTCTTCAATAGGGGAGTGACGGCGATTTGAATCGGATCAAGCACGACTTCATCAACTTCCTGAAGAATTTCGATCTGACCGAAAATTTCGTAGCTGTAGTTGCAGCCATTTAATTCCTTGTCGACTCGACCTTGCAATCCGTAAACACCGGGGGGCACGTCGTAAACAACAAAATCTCCGTTGTTTTCGATCTTCACGTCGAACGATTTGGCGCCGTTAAAAATCGATTCGCGTTCGGCAATCAACTTTTTGCCAGCGTCACTGTTTTCGAATTCCTTGATCCAAGCCTTCCGTTTCTCTGGGTCCATTTTGTCCCAGCCCTCCGGGAAAGGAATCGGAGGCAGTTGAACACGTTCCCGAAGTCGAGTTTCAATTTCGGACACGGGAATTTCAAGCGGTTGATCATCCCAGGAGCGAAGTCGATTCTCATCAAATTCCACTTTCCCTTTGACAACCGCACCTTCGTCCAATGCGGCGGAGCCGCCGGCAATCAATGTTGTCAACAAAAGCGCAAACATGCATAAAGGGGTAGTCATATTGCAAGCACTGGATGGAGAGGGAAAAGAAGCAGCCAACTCACCGTGAGGCAAGGGGTGTCGAGACCAACTCAGGAAAACCGTAATTCTGAATGGGCCCAAGCTCCATTATTGTATCTATTTCCCATCCAACGGTTGACCGATGGACAAAGACAATAATAAACTTGCGAGTTTGCGTTGGCGTGAACGGTGTGTACCGATTATAGGTCAGTCGAAACACCTCATTCGTGCGAATATGACGGATTTATGAGGAGTTACCGGTGCCGGGACAATGCGTAATCGGATTGCAGTGGGGCGACGAAGCCAAGGGAAAACTGGTCGACCTGCTGACCGAAGGAAAGGACTTTGTCGTTCGGTATCAGGGCGGTGCAAACGCCGGACACACGGTCGTCATCGGCGATGACGTTTACAAGCTGCACCACATCCCTAGCGGCATTCTCAATGACGGTGTCCTGAACCTGATCACTCCAGGCGTGGTCATCAATCCGCCGGTGATTCTGAAGGAGATTGATTCACTCAAACAACGGGGAATCGATGTGACTTCCCGGATGAGAATCAGTCAACGCGCCCATGTCGTCATGCCATGGCATGTCCTTGAAGACAAAATGTGGAACGAATTAGTCTCCGGGAAGGACAATATCGGCACTACGTTGCGCGGGATCGGCCCCTGCTACGGCGACAAAGTGGGACGAAGTTTTGCCATCCGAATGGGCGACCTGATTCAAGACGATTTTGGCGAAAGAGTCAAGAAAATCGTTTCCGTGAAAAAGAAAATTCTTTCGGCGGCATCCGGTAATCAATCCGTTCAACTCGATGCTGATGCAATCGTCACCGAGTACCGCCAGTACGCCGAACGACTTAAACCGATGATCGAGGACACGAACCGTATCTTGCTGGATGCCGTCGACGCAAATCAAGACATTCTGTTTGAAGGTGCTCAAGGCTCTTTGCTGGATATTGACCACGGCACTTTCCCGTTCGTCACCAGCAGCAACAGTTCGGGCGTTGGGATTTCACCCGGTTCCGGAGTACCGGGAAACTGGATGGATCGGATTATCGGCGTCTGCAAAAGCTACTCCACGCGGGTAGGCGGAGGGCCGTTCCCCACAGAACAGGACAACGAACAGGGACAGCACATTCGCGATCAAGGCAACGAGTATGGGACGACAACGGGGCGCCCCAGACGCTGTGGCTGGTTCGATGCTGTCGCCGTTCGATACACGGCTCGACTGGGAGGCGTTACGTCCATCGCCCTGACGATGCTCGACGTGCTGAGCCAAATGGAATCCATTGAGGTCTGTGTCGCTTATGAACTGGATGGTCAACAGATCGACTATTTCCCCGCACAGGTCAACGACTTACGCCGTTTGACCCCGATTTACGAGACGATCCCAGGATGGCAAACGGACGTCACCGAAGCGCGCACGATTGACGATCTACCCCGGGCCGCGATCAATTACATCAACCGCATCGAACAATTGATTGGTCGCAAAGTCGAATTCGTATCGGTGGGACCCGATCGCGCTCAGACGATCGTGATTGATAAAAACGTTTCACTGAGCGATCATTTGAAGGTCACGAGTCGCTGACCCCCCGATCAACCAATTGAAAATGGCTTGAATAACCCCTGTCCGGATCGTCGAATACACCGCTGCAAGCCACAAGACCGATTACAAAATCCATTATGTCTTCGCCCGCCAAACTCGATCCGAAGCAAACCGATGCACAAGGGAAGCTCGACGTGCCTCCGGAAAAACGACCGCGACATGTGGCCATTATCATGGACGGTAACGGACGCTGGGCAGAAAACCAGCAACTGCCCCGGATTCGCGGTCATCAGCAGGGTGCCAAGACCGTCCGCACGATCACCGAGGAGTGCACTCGCCTCGGTATCGATCAATTGACCCTCTACTGCCTCTCCAGTGAAAACTGGAAACGGCCACAGGATGAACTTGAATTCCTGATGTTTCTGCTTTCGCAGTACATGATCGACGAGAGAGAAACTCTGCTGGAGAACAACATCCGCCTGGAAATCATCGGTCGGCGTGAACGGATACCGGGTGACGTTCAGCACGAGATGGACAAGACACTGGCCATGACCGCGAAAAACACCGGATGCTGTTTGTGTTTGGCCATTAACTATGGTGGGCGAGCCGAAATCGTCGACGCGATTCAAAAAATTGGCTGCCAAATCCAAGCGGGTGATCTGAAGCCGGACCAAATCGACGAGGAACTGGTTTCGCAGTATCTTTATACGTCAGGCATGTCCGACCCGGACTTGTTGATTCGAACGGCCGGTGAAATGAGGATCAGCAACTACTTGCTCTGGCAAATCAGCTACGCAGAGTTGTGGGTCACGAAAAAGATGTGGCCAGAATTTTCGATTGCCGATTTCTATGATTCCATTCGCGACTATTCGAAACGCAATCGGCGTTTCGGGGGGCTGAACGATTAGGAGCAATATGTGTTAGGCCGTCGATTGGCTTCTGCCGCGATTATCATCTCCGTGATGCTCCTACTCCTGTGGCTTGACTTTTGGCTGGGTGTCGAAACTCGGTTGGGTCGGCCCGGGCTGATCCTTTGTGGTTTCGCAATCGTCGCCGCCGGGATGGCAGCGACCGAACTTGTTCATATGTGGCGTGGACTTAAGGGAGCGCCAAATCCGAAAGTTGTGATTCCAGCCACGGTGGCGATGGCTGTTGTCAGCTGCTTGCCGGTTTTGTGGAGGGACTATCCCGTGGATTGCGCCATCGGTTCGTTCGGCTGGGGGTTTTCCGGAGTCGTACTGGCGTTCGTGATCAGCATCTTGTCGGAAATGTATCGGTTCAATAGTGATGAACAAGTCGCCGGCGCGGTAACCAACCGTCTCGGCCACGCCGCCTTGGTCTATGTCTACCTGGCCATGCTGATCGGTTTTCTCGTTCCCCACCGATTCCTGCAGGGTGACAACGCGATCGGGTTGATCGCCCTGATCACCATGATCTGTACGGTAAAACTTTCTGACTCGTTTGCATATTTCTTTGGCAAAGGTTTTGGAACCGTCCGAATGGCACCCAACCTCAGCCCGGGTAAGACCGTCCAAGGTGCCGCCGGCGCGTTTATTGGAGGTTGCCTGGGTACCGCAATTGTCATCTACGCGGTGGCACCGCTGGTTTTCGGAGTCAGCATTGCCAAACCCTGGTGGTGGGCCTTGTTGTATGGCCTGCTGGTCACCTTGGCCGGCATGATTGGTGATTTGGCGGAGTCGCTGATCAAACGTGATGCACATTGCAAAGATTCCGGAAATTGGATTCCGGGAATCGGCGGGATTCTCGACGTCATGGATTCAATGTTGTTTGCCGCTCCAATTTCTTACTTCCTGTGGATCGTTGCCGACTCGAACTGAAACGCGTCACGCGCTCGGACGCCTCACGAGTGTCAATCGGATTTCAGTTAAATTTTCGAGATTTTGTCCTTCGCGATTCTGCGGGTTAAGTTGCTAATGCGGTTGGAAAAATACGGATTGACCCCAGCGTTGACAGAAAAAGTCGCAAATGTGAAAGCGAGCTTCTCCCCCGGAGTTCATTTTGTCTCCTGTCAGCTATAATTCGAATGGAGCTCGCCGAGCCACATTGTTTTTTTCTGGTTCCAGGGGCAGTGTAAAAAAGCCACTGCTCAATTAATGACCGAAGCCACAATCTCGTCTGTTGAACAACAATTTGTTTTGCCACTGTTTGGTGCCAAGGACCAGCATTTACGAAGACTGAGAGAGCGATTCCAGGTCGACATCACTCACCGCGATGGACAACTGAGAATTGCTGGAGAGGACGCAAAATCCGTTGCCCAGGCAACCGATGCACTGGAACAACTGACTGAGATCGTCCGCCGAAAAGGCAATCTAACGCCTGATCTTTTTGACCAAACCATCGCCCGGGTGACGGGAGAAACCGCTCCTGCCCCATCGCTCGAAGCCATTGAAACGTTGCAAGTCGGACGCGAGATCCGACCGCGCACTCCCGGCCAAGCGAAATACCTGGAGGCCATCCGTAACAACGACGTCGTGTTTTCGATCGGGCCAGCGGGATCCGGAAAAACCTACCTGGCAGTCGCCAAGGCGGTCGAGGCGCTCAAGTATCACCGCGTTCGCAAAATTGTGCTGGTTCGGCCCGCGGTCGAAGCGGGTGAGAGCCTGGGATTTCTGCCAGGCGATTTACAGGCAAAAATCAATCCCTACCTGCGGCCCTTGCTGGATGCCATCCACGAAATGGTCGGATATGACCAAGTCCAACAACTGGTGCAACGGGATGTGATCGAAGTCTGCCCTTTGGCCTATATGCGTGGGCGGACACTCAACGACGCATTTATCATTTTGGACGAGGGTCAAAACACGACAATCTCCCAAATGAAAATGTTCTTGACGCGGATGGGAGAAGCTTCGAAAATTGTGGTTTCTGGGGATCCGACACAAACGGACCTTCCCCATCGAACGAAAAGCGGACTGCTCGATGGCATTCAACGGCTGAGAAAAATCAAGGGCGTGGCGGTTGTCGAACTGACGTCTCGTGATATCGTTCGCCATCGACTGGTTACCGAAATCGTGAAGGCCTACGATCAATGCACAATGCACAATGCACAATGCACAATGCACAATGCACAATGCACAATGCACAATGTTAACGGAACAACTCGTTACCAAAGCACCCTATCTCAAAGCACCCTATCTCAAAGCACCCTATCTCAAAGCACCCTATCTCAAAGCACCCTATCTGAAAGAAGTCGAGCGGAGATAATCGGCGCATCGCTCGCGGATTAATCGGCGATGCAAGATTCCGGTTAACACGCGATTTTCGATATTCGAGTCCGCATTGAAATGTCCAACTCAACGACTAACCGAAATCGCTGGATCGTGCCGGCGCCCAAACCCCCGTTGGCGGTCGCCATCGAGTTTTTCCAGCGAACCGATGTCTGGTCGCGGATCGGTTTGTGTGCACTGACGACGTCTATTCTCTGGATCGTCATGTTTGGTTGGGCTCCACCGTTTTCCTATCGCGTGCGGCAGGCGCCACTCCGCGACATGCGAGCACGCACAACATTCGAATACCGCGACAACAAGGCGACCGAAGAGGAGCGAGACCGCCGCCGTCGCAACTTCCTGTGTTACTACGAAAATGACAAACAACTATTGGAACAGTTGCGACAAGCGTTGATCGATGACGTTTTCGAAGTCAAACAAAAAGAGTTTGAGGAAGTCGAAACGTCAAACGTCTGGAAGCGATTTTTTGAAGAACCCTCCGATGACTCGACTGAACCTGTTGCCACGCGCGAACAGTTCGATGAATTCCGGGAAGCACTGGCGAATGATGAAAAACTGGAGGCGCTTCGCGGCGCTGTGACCAAATCATTTATTGAGATCGACAAAAACGGTCTTCTCGAGGCTTATACGCATGAAATCGGAACCGGCAGTATGGTGGACATTGAGGTCTACCCGAAAGGAGACGTTCACAACCGGCATCGCGTGTCCGACACCGATGTCCGGATTGCCGTCGTTCGTGAAGAACTCAAACGTCGGCTTGACGATGAACTGCAGAAAGAGCCCGAGATCATCGTCAATGGTAAAATGGTCGCGGACCGGATCTTTCAATGGCTCGAGCCCCAGTTACCCGTCACGCTTAGATATGACGAGACCAACACGAAGCGAGCTGTCGAAGAAGCCATCAAGTCCGTGGAAGTCAAAACGAAGCGTTATGAGCCCGGAGAAAAACTCGAGCAATTCAGCCGGGACCTCGAACTGCAAGGCATCAAAGGGGGGGTTCCGCTGGACGCGGCGGACATTAGTTTGCTGCGCGCCGAACACTCGGCCCTTGTCGCTTCCGAGGGTATCGGCGCGAGAATCATCCGATCGGCGCTGTTCTTTGGACTTTTTGCGGCAGTCTTTTTGATGGTCGTGCCGTTCCTGTTTTACCACGATCGCCAGCTACTGGACGACCTGCGACATTTCGCGATTTTGCTGGGCTTGATTCTGGTCACCCTGACGATTGCCTGGATCCTGGCGCTGAATGTTCAATGGCGCGCCGAGATCATTCCGATCATGATCTTTTCGATCACGATCGCGATTGCCTATCACATCGAGCTGGCCATAATCCTCGGGGCGCTGGTTTCTCTTGCGTTTAGCGTGGCTCACGGTTACGGACTGCCGGAATTTGCAATTCTGACGGCGGCTTCCTCTTCCTCCGCGTTCATGTGCCGTCGAATTCGCAGTCGGACAAAACTGGTCAATGTCGGATTGCTGGTCGCAGCGATTGTCTTTCCGACGGTTATCGGCGTGAACTACCTGCTGGGACAACCGTTGGGACTGGCCTTGTTGACCGACGCGGCCTGGTTTTCCGGGGGCGCGGGGATCGCAGGATTAGTCATGACCGCGTTGCTGCCATTTCTCGAACGCTGGTTCGATATTCAAACCGACATCAGTCTGTTGGAATTAAGCGATGCGAATCACCCGCTACTGAAAGAACTGGTGCAACGCGCACCCGGCACTTACAACCATAGCATTAATGTCGCGTCGATCAGTGAAGCCGCCGCCGAAGCCATCGGTGCCAAGGGGCTGCTGTGTCGCGTCGGCGCCTATTTTCACGATGTCGGGAAACTGCGGAAGCCCGAATATTTCATCGAAAACCAGGCCGGCGGTGAAAACAAACACGATGACCTGGTGCCCACGATGAGCACGCTGGTCATCATTGCCCACGTGAAGGACGGAGCGGATATCGGTCGAAAACATCGCCTGCCACAGCGAATCATTGATCTGATCGAGCAACATCACGGTACCACACTCGTGGAATACTTCTTCAAACGGGCTGAACAGCAATTGGCCGAACGCAACACGGGTGAAAACGACGAAGCAACGATTGACGAAGCCGATTTTCGCTATCCGGGCCCCAATCCCCAAACCGTCGAAGCGGCTGTTTTGATGCTCGCAGACACGGTCGAAAGCGCCAGTCGGGCGCTGCGAGAACCGGCACCATCGAGAATCAAAAGCCTCGTTCGAGAAATCACCAAAAAGAAAATGGATGATGGACAGTTTAACGAATGTCCCATCACCATCGAACAACTCAAGATCATTCAGGACAGCCTTATCAAGTCCCTGAACGCCATGTATCACGCCCGCGTCAAATATCCGGAGCAGCAACAATCGGCATGAACCGTCGGTCGAACCAGCATCGCATCGAACTGGCCAACGAACAGTCAATTCCGCTGGATGGCCAACCGTTGATCGCCGCAGTCCAGATGATTCTGGAAGATCATGAGATACGGGAGTCAGAAATCAGTATCGCCATTGTTGATGACCCCATGATTCGGGAACTGAACCGCAACTATTTGGGGCATGATTACGAGACCGACGTGATCAGTTTCCCGTTGGATTCGGATCCCCAGAATCGCTTCCTCAGTGGCCAACTGGTCGTGAGCCTGGATACGGCGGCATTGGTGTCTGCCGAGTTAGGCATTCCCTGCAAAGATGAACTGCTGCTCTATGTCGTGCACGGCACTCTGCACCTCGTCGGATTCGACGACAAAACAAGGGACGAAAAAATTCGGATGCGTGCCGCGGAAAACAAGTATCTTCGGCGATCAGGCATCACTTACACCTGGCCGGAACAGGATGACGGCGATCGGCGTTTGGCTTCGAATCAACAGGCAGACCTCTAATGTCGCAACTGCTGTTCTGGATGATCATTGGCGGTTTTGTGGCCACCACACTGGCAGCAATTGCGACTTGGGTGCTCAAAGAAATCTCATGGCACGAACTGGAAGAGTATTGCAAACTTAAAAAACAGCCGGAGCTGTTCGGCCGTATCTTTGATTTGCGGGAGCAGATGCTGTTGGGAGCAGAAATCCTGCAAAGCGTCTCGATGGCCGTGCTGGCCACGTCCATCGCGGGCTGGCTGCTGGAGACCCGCCGAGTTGATCAGCTTTCCGGAGCAGAACTGGTTTCCATTGTCGTGCTGGTGGCGTTTGCGCTGATTTTTGCCAGTTGTTGGATTCCCTGGGCCGTGGCCAGAATTGGTTCGGAGGAGTTTTTGTTCAAAACCTGGCGATGGTGGTGGGTCGTGTCTGCGTTGGCGTGGCCCTTGATGGTGGGCGGTCGTTTTATTTCGGCGATGTTCGCGCGGGCCAGCGGACAACCGGAAGAAGAAGAGGATGAGGAGGAAGCTTTCGAAGACGAGATCCTCTCGATGGTGTCGGAAGCCGAGCACGATGGTTACCTCGAATCCGACGCCCGCGACATGATCGAAGGCGTGATGGAACTTGACGATAACGTGGTCCGTTCTGTAATGACGCCGCGTTCGAAAGTCGTCGCCATGGAATTGGACACGACGTGGGACGAGATGATGAATCGAGTCGTTGAAACCGGACGGACACGAATTCCAATTTACAACAAGAAAATCGACAATGTCGTCGGAATTCTTTATGTCAAAGACCTGTTGCGAGAATCCCGTCGCCACAAAAGCAAACGGCGTCCTCTCAACAAGCTGATTCGCGAACCGTTGTTTGTCCCCATGATGACGCTGCTACATGAAATGTTAAGCATGTTTCTCCACGCCAGAACGCATATGGCAATTGTCCAAGACGAATACGGCGGATTGGCGGGAGTCGTGACCATTGAGGACGTGCTGGAGGAGATTGTTGGCGAAATCGTGGATGAAACGGATCGGGATCAAAACAATGAGATTGCCGTTTTGAATCCCCAACAGGCTGACGTTGAAGGGTCCGTGCATATCGATCGTCTCAACGAGGAGTTGGGCATCGAGCTTCCCAAGGACGACGACTACGACACCGTTTCCGGACTGATCATGCACCAGCTCAAGGAAATTCCCCGGCCCGGTAATGAACTGATCGTTGGCAATGTTCAGTTCAATATTCAGGAAGCCAACCGACGGCAAATCCAGTCGGTCCGAGTGACGATCCTCGAACCCGAAAACGACTGAACCTGGTTCACCGGAGTTCCCGCAAATCAAAATCGAAGGCTTCCAATTTTCGGTAGCTGCGCATCGCCGGCGTTGGCCTCTCTCGTTTTTGATGGGCGACGGTTGATTGGCGGAACCTCATCAATCATTGGATAGCAAGCTGCCGATCAAGCTGAGCAAATGCCCCTGTACCAACGATGGGCCAGCCTGTTGCCGAGCAAACGAGTATCTTGGATAATATGGTTTGCTGCCTGGACCTGGGCGGTCTTTCGCCGTTTCTGATTTGATTCGTATCAAGCCATGAGCTATTCAGCCGACTACCGTCGAGATCCATACCGCCAAAGCTCGCGCGATCCTCACCGTCGCAGTCTGTCCGGCGTTAAGCTGCGCCTGTTAATTGCGGCAGCCATCGTGCTGTTTTCGATTGTCAGCTACTACAGCAAGGGCGAGCGGAATCCGGTCACGGGAGAACACCAGCGTGTAAACATGACGGTCAAGGACGAAATCCTGATGGGTTTGCAGGGTGCTCCGGAAATGGGGCACCTCTCGAACGACCCTGTCGCAACGCGGAAAGTCGAGATAATCGGTGCCCGCTTGCAAAACGCGATGGAACAGATGCTGCTAGAAAAGGAAATTCGCAATCCGTATCCGTTTGAGTTTCACTTGTTGGCCGATCGAGACATGATCAACGCATTCGCTCTTCCCGGTGGGCAGATTTTCATTACCGAAGGCCTATATTCCAAACTGACGCAAGATGGCCAACTGGCCGGAATCCTGGGTCACGAGATGGGCCATGTCTTGGAGCGACATAGCGCGCAACGAATGGCGAAAGGCAGCCTGATTGGTGGAATTGCTGGAGCCGCAGGCGTCGCCGGAGGTGACATCAATAGTACTCGCGCGGCGGCATGGGTAGGCAATGTGTTCAATATGAAGTACGGTCGCGACGACGAACTCGAATCCGATCGTTGGGCCGTGGATTTGATGGTGAGGGCCGGGTACAACCCTGAGCACATGTTAACGGTGATGGATATTCTGGAACAATCGAGCGGAGGAGCGGGACCGCCAGAATTCCTGAGTACGCACCCCAAACCGGCAAATCGCCGGGAATACCTGCAGCGAATCATCAACGAGAGGTTTCCAGAAGACATCTCTCCCGATCTTTATTGACTTGGGCAGATTATCCAACGGCCGTCCAAGATGATTCCGTCATGAGGTTGCCGCTGAGTCGCCTCGTTGGTCACGGCTCTGTTGGTGGCGAACCGTCACTTGCCCTGATCGTCGTACCAGCTAGGCTTGTTATTTCAAAAAGCGTCCTGCCACCTTATATTGTGAGGCACCGAGCAAAATATCCCTGAAGCGATGGGTATCGGTTTTCATTGGTTAACAGAGAGGCGGATGGCGGAATTCGCCTTTGCGAGGCCGGCATCATCATCGCGTGAACAGATTTCACCTTGCGACTCAATTTGCCGCGCACTTTTTGGTCTCCATTTCCCACCGGCCCTACTGAAAACACATCATGAGGAAAATCTTAACCATCGCGGTCAGGGAATATCGGGCGATGGTGGGAACCAAAGCTTTCCTGATCTCAATTGTGATGATGCCTGTGTTGATGCTTGGCGGGCTGATCACAATGGAGTTTCTGCGGAAAGCCGGAAGTGTGACCGAACGCCGGATCGCGATCGTTGACCAGACGGGTACGTTTTTTGGCCCCCTACAGGCCGCAGCCAAGCAGCGGAACCAGTTGTTTTTTCCGGAGGTCTCGGAAACGGACAATTCGGTTGAGAATGGCGATGATCAACGAGGAGACGATTTCCCCGGGTTTGCTCGAGAGAAGTATTTGCTGGAAGAAATCGAATCCTCAGCCGTGGACGATGATCTCCGCATCGAACTTTCCAACCGAATTCGCAATCAGGACCTGTACGCATTTGTCGTTATTCCAAAGGGCTCCGATGAACCGGGCGCGTTGAAATCGGATCAGATTCGCTTTCACGCTCAGGACGCCAGTCTTTCGGATGCGCGAAACTGGATTGCCTCGGCGGTCAATGAAATCGTCAAATTGAGGCGGCTTGCTGAATCTGGAATTAGCGATCCCGAGATCATCCAGCGACTGAACACACCGGTCCCGGTGATTGGGATGGGGCTAACTGCGGAGTCTTCCGAGGGCAAATTCGAAACCAAGGAAGAAAACGATCCTTTGAAAGCCATCTTCCTCCCCATGGGAGTCATGATGCTGATGTTCATGGTGATCTTTATGGCCTCCCAACCCATGCTGGAAAGCGTGCTGGAGGAGAAGTCGCAACGCATTGCGGAAGTCTTATTGGGTAGTGCCAATCCATTCCAAATCATGAGTGGAAAA
This sequence comes from Pirellulaceae bacterium, assembly GCA_942492215.1. Classification (GTDB taxonomy): domain Bacteria; phylum Planctomycetota; class Planctomycetia; order Pirellulales; family Pirellulaceae; genus Mariniblastus. Next base: position 289,165 of record CALODY010000005.1, on the reverse strand, counting down.
CTGTTGGGGACGGTAGCAGGCTCGTTAACCGTCTTCGTGATTTACTTGGCAGGAGCCTACTTTCTGGCGGTCTATCGAGGTTGGACCGACCAAATCCCATTTCATTTGGCACCTTGGTTTATTGTTTTCCAGATCTTCGGAGTATTGTTCTACGCTTCGATCTTTCTGGCGATTGGCGCATCGGTTTCTCAACTGAAAGAAGCCCAATCGATGTTGTTGCCAGTGTGGATGCTGATGATGAGCCCGATGTTTGTCTGGATATTTATCGTCAGGGATCCGCTGGGACCCCTGGCGACCTATTTCTCGCTATTCCCGCCGGCGACACCCACTGCGATGATGTTGCGGATGGCAACGGGACAATCGATTCCCATTTGGCAACCGATCGTGGGTCTGATCTTGGTACTTATCTCGACGCTGTTTATCGTCGTCCTGGCGTCGAGGATTTTCCGAGTCGGCATACTCTGGCAAGGCAAAACGCCCCGACTTGCCGAGATCTTGAAGTGGGCTTTAACGGGCTAGGAATTCCACCGCGAAAACGAATATGCCAAACTCACGAAAAACCGAATCTCGAGACGGTGAAATCATCCGCCGCGGACCTTATCCGGAACTCACTTGGACGGCAGTCTTTGTGGGCTGGTTTCTGGGTGCAATCATTGCCGTCTCGATCAGCTATGCGGCGCTGATTCTGGGGTTTTCAATCGAGGGCTCGGAGCTGGCCGCGATTCTCGGCTGGGGAATCCTACGAGGCATGATGGGGCGGACAAGTATCGTCGAAAACAATATCAACCAGACCATTGCCTCGGCCGTTAACGGAGCATCGTCCGGAATCATGTTTTCGGTTCCCGCCCTGTTTATACTCAGCCGGAAACCTGGCCTGGAATCAGTGGCCGACTTTAACATTCCCTTGATGGTCATCGCCTGTATTTGTGGAGCCTTTATCGGGCTTGCGTTTGTAATCCCATTACGCAAGCAGATGATTGATTTCGAACGGCTGCCTTATCCCAGTGGGATCGCAGTCGCGACGATTCTGAAGTCGCCGGGTGCCGGTCTGAGAAAAGCGATGCTGCTGATCAGCGCCGGTGTCTTTTCTGCAACCATCGCGCTCTGTCTGGAGATTTTTGTTTCCACCGAGCTCAAAGACGCTTTCCCACTGCAGAACATCCTGGACGTGATTGGATTGTCCAACCTGACCGTGCCCTCAATGCTGAACCTGACATTTTTCCTTTCGGTGATGACCATCGGGGTCGGGTTTTTGTCAGGCAAGGGCGGATTTTGGTTTGGAGCGGGTGGCTTTATTTGTTACTGGCTGCTGTCACCCATTATCTCCCAGTATGGAGCTGCCGAAGTCAAGGAGATTGTCGGCGACCCCGGCGCAATGCGTGGCTTGATCTACAAACCAACCGGTATTGGCATGTTGATCGGTGCGGCGATCGGAGGAATCATCACGGCGTTTCCCTTGATTGCCAGTGCCGTCAATTCGATGCGAAGAGCCGGTGCGGAAAAATCCGCTACGGCCAATGCTGCCGACGACGAGATGCCGGTCAGTTTGTTATTCGGAGCGATCGTACTGGGTGCCTTTCTGCTGGTCGGTTTGGCTTACCTGTCCGTGGAAGAAATGACTTTGGGATTGGCCGCTCTGATGGCAATTCTGGGTACGATCTGGATCTGGATTGCTGGTGTCATCGTTGCCGAGTGTATTGGCCGGACGAATTGGTCACCGCTATCCGGAATGACATTGATTGCGATCACCATCCTGATTGTGATTGCCTCACGTTCGGGCATGCCTTCCGCTTCGATAATCATTTGCTCGATGGTCATGGGCGCAGCGATCTGTCTGGCGATATCCCAGGCCAGCGATATGATGCTGGATCTGAAGTCAGGTTACCTGGTCGGTGCTATTCCGCGCCGGCAGCAAATGGCTCAGTTCGTAGGGGCCTGGTTGGGACCGGTGATCGTGATCGGACTGATGTTTGTTTTGCAGGCTAACGCAAAAGATTCTGGCGGCATCGGCGGCGAGCAACTGCCGGCCGCCCAAGCCAGCGCATTGGCTTCGGTGATTGAGGGGATCGTCGATCAAGACGTTCCTACGTACCGCTACGTCGCAGGATCGGGATTAGGATTCCTGCTGGCGGCAAGTGGTTTGGGCGGTATTGGCGTCATGGTTGCGCTTGGTTTTTACATGCCGTTCAATATCGTGATGACGTATTCAGTCGGTTGTCTGTTGCGAATCATCGTCGACCGCTTCGCGGGAAAACGATTCAGTGAAGAGGTTGGAATTCCGATTGCCGCTGGCCTGATCGTCGGTGAGGCTCTGGTGGGAGTTGGCGTCGCGATGTATACGGTTATTGGTCAGTGGATGTTTGGATAATTGTTATGAGTGCAACTGCAATCCTTGGCCAGGTACTTCTGTGGGCCGGTTTTCTGTCAGGTTCCCTGGCCACCGTCATCAATCTGGAAAACAAAGAAGATCCATGGTCCACCATTGATTGGACGTGGTTTCTCATATCCGTAGTCGTTTGTGTTCTTGGAATCATCGCATTGCGGATCAGCAAGAAGGCCAAACAACTCACGTCCGAAAAATCGCTGGCCGACTATTCAACCCTGCCGAAAGCGATCGACCGCGTCATCACCAATCTCATTGAGCTTCGCAAGTCACAAGACGTAATGAAACCCTCCGAAATCGTGAACTTTATCGACGATCGACTGTTGGATGATTTGAGAGAATTTGCCGATAGCCGCGAATCAATTATTTCCCACGAGGGATTACAGGAATACGCGGACATCATGACGCAGTTTGCAGCCGGCGAACGAGCCGTCAATCGTGGCTGGTCAGCTGCTGCCGATGGCTACGTCGATGAAGTGGCGTTGTGCCTGGAACGTGCGGAATCGTTTTTTCGCAACACCCGGGCAAAGTTGAAATAGGCGAAACGGAAACAAACATTCTAGAGACCATGTCCCTCGCCGATCCAATTGCGGAAGGATTCGAAAAATGGCAAGAAAGAGAATCGACCGACTGGAAATCGCGACCGACTGGCTGCCCCGGTATACCGGAATGGCGCTGGATCGGTTCGGCGACTATATCCTGCTGACCAATTTTGACTACTACGTCAAACAGTTTGCCAACAAGTTCGACTGCGAGATTTTTGGGGAAGGCAAACCGATGCAGGCGGCGACGAACTCGGCCGGCCTGACGATCATCAATTTTGGCATCGGTTCGGCCAACGCGGCAACGATCATGGACCTGTTGAGCGCCAAATCACCTAAAGGCGTTTTGTTCCTCGGCAAGTGCGGTGGCCTGAAAGATACGACGGAGATTGGTCACTTTATTTTGCCGATTGCCGCCATTCGAGGTGAGGGTACCAGCCAAGACTACTTCCTTCCCGAAGTCCCGGCACTGCCGTCATTCAAACTACACAAATTCGTTTCGGAATCTCTCGTGAACCGCGAATTGGAATATCGAACCGGTGTGATTTACACGACGAATCGGCGGCTGTGGGAACACGATAACGAGTTTCGGCAAAAACTTGAAAAAATGACCTGTATTGGCATCGATATGGAAACCGCGACCCTGTTCATCGTGGGTCACTACAACGAGATTTCCCGTGGCGCCCTGTTGCTGGTTTCCGATGTTCCCACGACTCCCGATGGCGTGAAAACACAGGAATCCGATGAGGAGGTAACAACCCGCTGGGCGGACATTCATCTTGAAATCGGCATCGAAGCAATGACCGACATCGGCTTTCGCGGTGAACCGATTCGACACTTTCGATATTGAGCCGTTCCAGCATCCCGTTCGGATTGGATCGCGGGGCTCAGACCTGCAATACGCCCGTTCGAAACGGTTCGTCTTCTGCATGCCGAGTCACGATTTCAAGCGACTCGATCAACGTTTGGCGTGTTTCGTCGGGCTGGATGATGCCGTCGACCCACAACCGACCCGCTGCATAACGAATATCCGTAGACGTGTCATAAGCCGATTGAACTTTTTCGCGAAGTTCATTCAATTCATCCGCGTCCGGTTCCTGGCCGGCCCTTTTCAGAGCCGCGATGTTGATATCGAGAATCGTCGTCGCAGCCTGTTTGCCGCCCATCACGGCGTATCGCGCGTTCGGCCAGGCAAAAATAAAACGAGGATCAAACGCTTTCCCGCACATGGCGTAATTGCCCGCACCGTAACTACCACCGGTGATGACCGTGATTTTGGGAACGCGACTGTTCGAAATGGCGTTCACGACTTTAGCGCCGGCGCGAATGATGCCATCCTGTTCGCTGTCGCGTCCGACCATGAAACCCATCACGTCTTGCAGGAAAATCAGCGGAGTCCAGGTTTGATTGCAGTCCATGATAAAGCGGGCTTCTTTGTCGGCGCTATCGTGATAGATGACTCCGCCGTACTGCATTCCGTCCTTTTTGGATTGCACGACGGTTCTTTGGTTTGCCACAATGCCAACCTGGTAGCCACCGATTTTTGCGTATCCGCAAACGATCGTCTGGCCATATTCCGACTTGTACTCCTGGAACGAATCCGCATCGACAAGAAATTCGATCAGGTCGCGAACGTCGTAGCGGGTTTGGGCATCAACCGGGATGGATTCGCAAATATCCGAGTTATGCTTTGCGGGTTCGCTGGACGGGTCACAACGAAATTTTGGATCGCGTTGATCGGTCGGCAGCATGTCAACCAAGGATTTCAACCTTTCGATCGCCGCGTGATCATCGGGTTCCCGGAAGTCGATGGTCCCACTAACGCCGGCGTGCATTGCTGCGCCACCAAGTTCCTCGGACGAAACTTCCTGACCAATCGCACTTTTGACTAACGCCGGACCTGCCAGGTACAAACCGCTACCCTCGGTCATGATCAATTTATCGCAGAGAACAGGAAGGTAGCCGCCTCCGGCAACACAATTGCCCATAATGGCCGACAACTGCGGAATCCCCAGCGCCGAAATCACTGCGTTGTTACGAAAGATGCGACCAAAATCGTCCTCGTCGGGAAAGATCTCATCCTGCAACGGCAGGAAAACGCCGGCCGAGTCAACCAGGTAAAGCAGTGGGACCCGACAATGCATCGCAATGCGTTGGGCACGTAGGACTTTCTTGCAGGTCATTGGGAAAAACGCACCGGCCTTGATCGTCGCGTCGTTGGCAATGATCATGACCGTGCGATTGGATATTTTTCCCAAACCGCAAATGACACTCGCCGATATCGCGCCACCCCATTCGGGGTACATTTGCCAGCCAGCCCAGCGCCCGACCTCAAGCCAAAATGAATCTGCATCCAGCAGCTTGGTTATCCGCTCCCGAGCCGTCAGTCGGCCTTTTTTGTGTTGGCGTTCAATCGCATTGGCACCGCCGCCGAGACTAATTTGATCGTTTTCGTCACGAAACTGTTGAATGAGCTCTTGCCAGGGCATGGTGGATTTTTCGTGTGGATGAATTGAAGAATAAGTTGTTGATCGTGAGTTGAAGTTTGGCCTGCGACCCTCAATCGTTTTTAACCGAATCCGGCGACTGGAGACCTGACGAAAATCGGAAGCAGGCAACCTTGATCCAGTCAGGCGTTAAACAGAGCTTGAATGTATTCCCCGTTTCCCGGCAACCCAGAGGTCTGTCACCAACAAACGATTAACGATGATGGTCAAACCCCCGATTCTACCATCGATGCAGGTGACCGCTGCCCATTCCCGGCAGCAGTGAGAGCGGTCACATTGTCGGGCTGAAATTGATCATCAGGCAATACATAGCTGATCGCCTACTGAGGAATTTCGTCCTCGACCGGCTTGACCACCCAATTTGGATCTTCAAAATCGTCCTTCAGCCAGGCATCCGCTACGCTCTCGAGTTCATCGTCGAAATTGACCTTGAGTTCCTCAAAACGTCGATGGTTACGCTGGCGTGCCAATCGCAGGTACAGCCGTCCAGTATTGAATTCGTGCTCCTGGGCCGGTTGGGGAATCGTTCCATTAACAAGGACCGCGGTCAACCGCGAGTAAACACAAGCTGACATAAACAGCTCGGTTGCAATGTCTCCGAGTCGCGCCTGGATGAATTGTTGATCCAAAATACCTTCGCGATGCTTGATCAACGCCATTTTCATCTGCCACGAAAACTGCCCGATCTGTTTGCCAAGGGACCGTGCGTAGAACCTAAGGTGTTCGTGCTTTACTGGAACCTTGGCAGCATTGCCGACCAAATCAGGCAATTTTCTGAAGGCTGACATGGGCGCATTTTTGATGCCTTCCAAATCCTTTCCCACATGTCTCAATCCGACCGCGGCGATGAAACAGCGAAGCACATCATTGGCGCCTTCGCCGATCAGGTTCAATCGGGCATCCCGCATCATCCTTTCGAATGGCTGATCGGTGAAAAACCCCTTCCCGCCCCAAATTTGCAGACAGTCGTTGACGATTCGCCACAGCTGATCCGAGGCAAAAACCTTGATCATCGCGGTTTCCACCATGTAATCTTCGGCGCCGCTGTCAATCATCGAAGCGGTGTGGTAGGTCGCGCTCTCCATGGCGTAAGTATCTGCGGCGGCCTCAGCGATCTTGCCTTTGACCAATTGAAACTCACCGAGGGTTTGACCAAATTGACGTCGCGTGTTGGCACGAGCAACCATCCGTTCGATACAGTATTTAGCCGCGCCGGTGCAACTGGCACCGAACGTTGTGCGACCGAAATCGAGCACGGTCAACGCGACCTTCAGGCCCTTACCTTCGGGACCCAAGATGTTCTCGCGCGGCACGTACATGTCAGTAAATTTCATGCGGCCGGTCGCCGTACCACGGATGCCAACTTTCTCCATTCTCGCCTCGAGAACCTCGAATCCCTGCATGTCAGGTGTAACCAGGAACGCGGTGACAGCGCCCTCGGGTTTCGAGGAATCAGGAGTGCGGGCCATCAATGTCAAAACATCCGCGATGCCGCCATTGGTGATCCAGCGCTTCTCGCCATTGATAACAAAGCCGTTACCATCGGGAGTCGGTTCAGCCCAAGTCTGTACATTACCCGCGTCAGATCCGGCATGTGGTTCGGTAAGCGCAAACGCTGCCATCTTGTCGCCAGCAGCCAACGGAGGCATCCACTGGGCTTTCTGCTCTTCGGTACCAAACAACTCCAAGGCGCGCAATCCAATGGAATGATGTGCATTCACGAAGACAGCCGTCGAACCACAGTGCCCGCCGATGATCTCCATCACGCGGCAGTAATTGTATTGGCTCATCCCAATACCGCCGTACTCTTTCTTGATCGTCATACCCAGCACACCGTAGTTGCCAAGCGCCTTGACGATTCCGTCGGGTATCAACGCTTCACGATCAATTTTGTCCGCGTCAATAAACTCAACGCACAGCTGTTTGACTTTCTGAACCATGGAATCACCGGCAGCCCTCGCTTTTTCAGGCAGCTCGGGATAAGGCATGATGGTATCGGCCTTGAAGCGGCCAAAATAAAGATCCTTGACGAATCCCTCTTTTTCGGGCCCTGCGAACAAAAGCTCTTCCGCTTGTTCCAGCTGTTTCTTTTGCAGATCGGTTAGCGTAGCAGACATCGGTTTCTTTCTTCGAAACGCTTTGACAGGACATTCCCTAACGTTGCTCGCCCTGAAGTCGACTTATCAGAATCGCTGAGCAACCTAATCCTGTGGCAATCACCGAGGTAAAAGCCGCGGCGCGCTTTCCAATGCAACCGGTGTCCAAGGCGGACGTTGCGAGTGAAAGTGCGGGCAGGATGCCTTAGATTATGGCCGTTCCGCGGAGTAAAGCAAAGAGCCCCAGCAATCCGAAGTGCGAACGTATTCCGGAACAAGTTGCCGTTGTCGAAACTGCGCAAACTCGAACTGTCTGATCTTCAATCTGTTTTGATGTAAACAGGCAAAAAGCCGATGAAGTTCCGCAAAATGGCGTTTCCGCACGACAGCCTACGAGCCCGTCGGAAATCGGGGCGTTGCCACTGGAAAGATGGATAAATGAGTGCACCGTTTCCGGTCAGGCAAACTCGCTTTAGACGTTGTACGTCGAGGAGGATGTCGTGCCTCCCCTGCCGGTCCAATTCGTGTGAAAGAACTCGCCGCGCGGTTTGTCGATGCGTTCGTACGTATGGGCGCCAAAATAATCACGTTGCGCCTGCAAAAGATTGGCCGGTAAGCGATCGGTCCGGTATCCGTCGAAATAAGCCAACGCCGCGCCGATGGCTGGCATCGGAATTCCCAGATGCGCCGAAGAGGCAACCACGCGTCGCCAAGCTGCTTGGGCGTTTTCAACGGCCTTCTCAAAAAACGGATCGAGCAACAGGTTGGTCAACTCGGGATTTTTCTCAAATGCATCGCGGATATTGCCGAGGAATGCCGATCGAATGATGCAGCCGCCGCGCCACATCAAAGCGATGGCCCCATAGTTCAATTCCCAATCCTTTTCATCCGAAATAGCGCGCATGAGCTGATACCCTTGCGCGTACGATACGATTTTGGATGCGTACAGAGCCTGCTCCAAATCATCCACAAACGATTTCGGATCCCCCTCAAATTTCGTTCCGGGCCCGTCCAACACTTTAGCGGCCGCCACGCGCTCATCCTTCAGCGCTGACAGGCAACGGGCAAAAACAGCTTCCCCGATCAGCGTCAACGGCTGTCCGATGTCCAGTGCGGTAATGGCCGTCCATTTCCCAGTGCCTTTCTGTCCGGCTTTGTCCAATATCACGTCGAGTGTCTCGACGCCGTTTTCATCCTTGTAGCCCAGGATGTCGCGGGTAATTTCGATCAAGTAGCTGTCCAGCACACCTTCGTTCCAACGGGCAAAAACTTCTCCCATTTGTTGGTTCGACATTCCCAGTCCATCTTTCATCATCTGGTACGTCTCGCAGATCATCTGCATATCGCCGTACTCGATGCCGTTGTGGACCATTTTGACAAAATGACCAGCACCGCCCCGACCTACCCAGTCACAGCACGGCTCGCCTTTGTCCGTTTTGGCCGCGATGGCCTGGAAGATCGGTTTTACATGCGGCCAGGCGTCAGGATTGCCGCCGGGCATAATGCTCGGACCGGTCAAGGCGCCTTCCTCTCCGCCGGATACTCCGGTGCCGATATACAGGATCCCTTGTTGGGCTAACTCCGTCGTTCGTCGCGAAGAATCCGGAAACTCGCTGTTGCCCCCGTCAATGACAATGTCGCCTTGATCAAGATAAGGCAATAAGGACTCGATAACTTTGTCAACGGCCGAACCGGCCTTGACCATGATCATGACGCGCCGTGGACTCTTCAGTTTTGAGCAAAGCTCTTCAGGAGAATGGGTTCCGAAGATCGATTTTCCGGCCGCCCTACCCGCGACGAAGTCGTCAACTTTCGAAGTCGTGCGATTAAATACGGCAACCGAATAACCATGGTTGGCCATATTGAGAACCAGGTTTTCCCCCATGACCGCCAAGCCAATTAATCCAATATCCGCGTCAGCCAAGATACACCCCTCATTTGCAGTAGCAATCGCAACCGACCGCCGTTGTTGGCGGGCACGGTGTTTTGATCTGTCATTTATAGCAAAACGGGAGTTTATCGCATTGATGAGACCACTTAAAGCTGTCCGGATGCTGAAGAGGTTTCGGTTTTCTAATGCGTGAACCGAGTGCCAACGGTGGGCGGCTGATCATACGATCAAAACGCGGCACGAATGCCGCGTCAAATCCTGATTTCTGTTGTTCGCTCCGCGAACAAATCGCACTGTTCGCGAAGCGATCAGTGACTATCAGTGACTATCAGTGAACACTCGTTTTGGAGCGGCACTAGTCGGCATCGTTCATCGTACCGGAACCGATTTCCCAGCAAGACTGGAGAAAGGCAATATCCAACTCGATGGTGGAACGTGTTCCGCGATCGGTGAATTCTGATCTCATCATCAATTGGTCGGAATCGGAAAGGTAATTCAGAATTCGTCTCTCGAATTCCGTGTTGGCATCGTACTTGCCGAGATCGGCCAACCGAATCTGGCAATCAAAATCTGCCGGATCGGAATCAATTTCTCCGTTACAGGCATCGATACACCTCTTGATCAACGGCATTGGGTTGGAGCCGATTCCCAACAGGATCTCGCTTCGTCCAACGCCAAACAGGTAAACCACTCGTTGCTGGGCCAACGGACCTTTGTCCATGGTTTCCATGTATTGATAGAAATTGATGCCGCGGTAGGAGCCCGCCATCCGATTGACGATCATTTTTTGACCGGCATTGCCAAATCCGGAGGGTCGATTCAGAGTATCCACGATTTTCGCGATCTGCCGCGTGTCCTGCATGTGGACAATCGCACCGAAGTTGACTCGATTCTTTTCGACTTTACCGACGATCGCGCCATCGATAACGCCTTTCTTTAACGTGCGCTTGATTGCCTTGCCTGATTCATTGGCAAGTCTGTCAAGGTTTTCGTCGGGCAAACCTGCCACGACTTCCAGCAACTCGGCGAGGGTTCGCAATTCGAAAGTGTGTTCTTGCAGGATGGGACTGCGGAAATTCATGTTGACGGTGGCGTCGTCCAGTCGAAACCGAGTGAATCTGGAAGGCGGCATGCTCCGTGCTTTTTTGCCATACTTGGCGAAAGTGGAGAGAGGACTGCCAATGACCTCCCAATCGACCGTGATCTTTCCGGATTCAGTATCGACATCCAATCCAATGACGAACTGGTCAATTTCCTGGAGCAGGATCGTCTGCGCCGTGAGAGCTTGGTCCAGTCCGCGACGATGCTTGGGATCCGTAAAATTCTTTGACTTGGCTGCCGCCGACCAAATCGACTTTTTCAGATCCGCGAGAACTTTTTTCCGAATCGCAGATGGAATTCGGGTCGAGTCAAGTTTCAGCGTTACGTTATTTGAAGCGGGAAGCTCACTCAACCAGGCTTCCGGGTCGATATCGCCAACTTCCAGCAAGTCTCTTTCATTTGCGAAGAAGACAAAGCCCCTCTGATGGTTAAAAAAGAACTGCTCGCCATTGGGCAGTTGCAGCTTACGCGGGTCGCCCTCTTTGATTTCACCCACATCACCCAGCATGTCGACGAACGGATCAAGCTCCAGGACCGGCACGAACGCCAATATGCTTGGTTTCGTGGCCCCGTATTTGTAATAACCAATCGCTCCTGGACGACGAGTCGCATCAGTACTGGAAATGATTCCCTTGACAAACCCCTGGATTGGAAAGCTGTAGAATCCAAGGTCCATTGAATCGAACAGGGCCTCCAGATCTCGGGCCTGTTCTTCGCCGGAAGCGAGCGCAAGCGTGATCGCAGGCTGGATTCGCTCGGTGGCCGGAACAGTCTCTGGCGTGTCGCCACCGAGAATTTTTCCAAGATCCAATTTGAAATCAGCAATCTGAGCGACTTGGGGCAAGTCGAGCTGTGATCCAAAAGTGAAAAAGGCAATGCCAACAAACCCAGTAACGATAAAGGTGGCAAAAAACAGTTTCATGACGACCTCGGGCAAATTGTCTGGTCTTGCGCCAGCGCCAGTCGCCCGGACGCATTGCGTTTCCGGTGCTTGGATCGCCGCACAAACAGCAGGGAACTCGTCAGTTTTCACTTCACTGACGTTAAAAGCGCTTGAATAGGCTCTGAAAACTTAGGTCGTTGCTCGGGCGGGAATTCCCGTTCGTGGATTCGCACACAATTTTTTGATCCAACCAGGTCATGAACATACGGTGCCTGACGATTGTGAGGGTTTCCGGAGAGTCGGACTTACATTGCCTGCTGCCTCCACTTCCCGCGACCAAGTTCTTGGCCTACCGGTGAAATTCACGAGTCAGAGACTGGTTCGCAACGCAAAGCTGGTAATCTTTGGCAGTTGTGCCGATTTTGCTGAAGTTTCGGGTCCGGTTTTTCCGAACCGATAAAGGATGCATTGAATTCTAGATATTGTTTTTGCTAGCGGCAAAAGACAACGGAGTGGTCATGACGTACGTAACCGGTTTTTTCCTGGTTTTTGCAGGCATGTTGATTGGATACTTTTTGTGGTATCGCGATCGCACCGAAGAAGAGCAGCGGCGTCTGACTCTGGAGCGAGAGACCGAGGAGATGCGGGCTTCGTTGAAGATGGCCCACAACGCTCACGCCGTTCTCGATGAACGATTCATTCGCCAAAAGGGACAGCTGAACGTATTGCAGCAACTTTGTGACGACTGGTCGAGTAGCCGGGAGCAGACCGAGCGGGATCGTGCTCAACTGGAAGTCGAAGTCGAAGACAAACGGAAGAAATTCGACGAGGCTGCCTCGGAACTAAAAAAGGAAAAACAACAGCGCATTGAACTTGAAGATCAACTGCACCAACTGAACCAACAGCACATTGAAATTCTCAACCAAGTGGAGCAAGATTGGCGCGAGAAGCACCATGAATTCGAATCGAGCTTGAACCAGCGGCAATCGGAATTGAAATCGGCTGTTGAAGAAAACGAGCGACTGGCGAAATCACTGCATCAGTCCGAAGCCATGGTGGCCGAGCTACAATCCGAAATCGACGCCAACCAGACGCTCCTGGAAACCGCGACCAAGAACGCCAGCGGATTGGAACAGGAATATGTCTCGCTGGAATCCTCTCTGCGGGAAAGCAGCGATCTGCTCAAAAAATCACGGTCCGAGTGTGCCACGGCAGTATCCGAGAGGAAAGTCGCCGAGGAGTCCCTGGTTGCTTTGCAGAACCAACACGAACAACTGCAACAGCACATCGAAAAATTGCGAAGTGAACTTTCATCAAAGGGCTCATTGGAAATCCAACTCGAGTCACTTGGCAAATCACTGGAGAACACGCAGGAACAGCTGCAGAAGGTCTCCAGGCAACGTGATCTTTCCCTGAAGGCAGAAGAGACAGCGGTTTCCATATCCACGGGCTTGCAGCACCGAATTGACAACCAGGAATCGACCATCCATCGGTTGCGGGAAAAGCACAAAGACGCAATGGAAAGTCTGAAACAGGAATTGCAGACGCGAACCGAGCTCGAATCGCATCTGGAAAAACAGAAAGAGGACCTGGAAGCTCGCATCAGCGAACAGAAAAAGCAGCTGGAATTGCATGCGACCGAAATGAAATCGAAATTCGGACAAATGCAGTCGGATCTGTCGCAAGAAATCTCTGACAAATCCGCCCAAATTGAGGCGATGGGGCAACACCGTGACGCCTTGTCCGCTTCCCTCGATCAAGCCAATGAACGGCTCGCCGATGCAGCCGCCAGAATCGCTCAATTGGAGTCCGAGTCGGCGACGCTGGAACTTGAATGCAACCAGTTGCGTTCGAAATCTGAGCGAATGGAACAATTCGAGACACGCTTGAACGAACGACAATCCCAATTCGATACACAGTCCGCCGAACTCAAATCCACCGCCGCCGAACTGGGTGACTACAAACAAGTCGTATCGCAAAAAGATGAACAGATTGTGGGACTGAACGATGAGATCACCAAGATTCGAATCGAACTCGCTGGCACCGGTCAAAGGGTGTTCGAACTGGAAGCGAATGCTGACTTGAAGCAGGCTCAGATTGAGCAATTGGATGCCGCTAAATCGAACTACGACGCGGAAATTGGATCCATCCGGGCCAAACTCCGGGCTAGCGAAGATACGATCCGTACCTTGCGGAAAGAGCGTGCCGGTGTCCTGGCCCGATTGGCCAATTATCGAACGGTTACCGAACCCGACGCGACGGTGATCTCATTCACGCAGGCGATGGAACACAAAAAGCGAGGCGTCTTTGACCAGGAGTACCGCGGTCATACGCGCCTCGATGATCGTCGTGGAATCATCTACACCTCGCCTCCAGAGTCTCGAGATGATCTGAAGCGTATTTCCGGGATCGCCGAGGTACTCGAGGCTCGCTTAAACGACTACGGGATTTACACGTTCAAACAAATCATGGACTGGAAGCCGGAAGCGATTGAGGAATTTTCGCGGCTCCTGGCATTTCGTGAGCGGATCGAACGTGACGACTGGAAAGGCCAGGCCAAGTTCTTCTACGAGCAGAAGAAGTCCCAAGCTGCCGCATAGAACGATATTCGAGCTGTCATCCACAAGGTCGAACTTCGTCGGCACAGAGTTCGCACAGAATTTTCGATTCAGGGTATTTGCGGGCACCGATGGAATGGAAGCGAATTGAAATCGAGGCGCAGGTCTCATCGTTTGCCGAATCAACCTTGAGAATGGAAGGGCGACTGACGTGGCAACATTCCAAAAGTCCCGCTGAAAACCAAACGATTGTCTTGGCCACCGTTGAACAGACGGACTTTGCCGTCGGGATCCGCGATGACCTCCACATAAATAACATCGGGCATTTCGAATTGAAATTCGTCAATTGCAATTCGTCGCGCCGATGAAACCATTTTGGCTAACGCTTCGGCGTAAGGTTTGGAAATGCCCACATAACTGACCTGCGCGTTATCCAGCGAATGTGCTCTTGCCCTTGGCAGACGCCACACAGCGTAAAAATCCCGATGAAAAATACATTCCTCATGTTGCCGACCTCCAACGATGGCTCAAAATACATTGCTGTATCGTCAGGCTTCCCAGACTTTAGATCGTGACTCAATCGACCTTTGATAATCAAAAATTGCCGATGAAACTCAGTTGAAGTGCAGAGGATCGACCAAATCGAAGATCCAGGATCAAAACCGTTTGCGGGGAAATCGTCCGCTGTCGTCATGCAGAAGTGCCCCGATCGCAGCGGCAATTAAATGTCGCCAACACCGGGATTTTGCTGGCGCACTCTGTTTTCTCGGCTGATCCAACGGCTTGGAGCACTCTCAAAAAAACAAGGAATCGGACGGGAACGAGGCCTACGTTTTTCCCAATTCGACCGGATCATTTCAATCAGCCGAATTGGGTTCCTTCAATTTGGAAACTATCTCCTGGAACTCTTCCAGGTCTTGTAGTGGATCCAGGTCGGGTTCATTTTCCAGTTCAAACCAATCACGATAACCACCAACAATCGATTCCTGGATGGTTGTGAGGCTTTTCTTTATCAACAGTTCTTTTTCTTCGGCGCGGTCAATGAACCGCGAGCTTTGAGCATACGCGCGGGCGATGTCAATTCGCATTTTGCCTGCCAATTCTTCATTGGCATTCAAGCGGTCCGCAATTTCAATCGACTCTTGCGGATTTCCATTCCGCGCCAACGCCACCATCAACATGGTTTCGTTTTTTAGGTTTGGATCCTTGTCGGTCAGATTTTTT
Organism: Pirellulaceae bacterium; assembly: GCA_942492215.1. Taxonomy (GTDB): domain Bacteria; phylum Planctomycetota; class Planctomycetia; order Pirellulales; family Pirellulaceae; genus Mariniblastus. The sequence continues at coordinate 273,980 of CALODY010000005.1, read as the reverse complement.
CGAATCTCGACGCACTTAACGAATCGGCTCTTGGCTTCATCTTTGCCCTCGGCTTCGAGCAACGTTCCGTGACGATAAAGCGCAACCGAATAGGAATACTGGGAATCCAAATCCTCGGCGTTCCTCGCCGCATATTTTGCGGCGATCGTTTCCGCATCTTTCATTAAAACAGCAGCCTTCGTCGTATCGCCTACCTTGAAACAATTGAATCCAAAATTTTCGCTGAACTTGCCCAGTTCGATTTCGTTCTTTTCATTAGGGTCGTCATCGAACTCCTGTTTCACCACGTCATACACGGCCTGGAATTGCTGGATGCCTTCCTCACGCTTACCTGTTTTGAACAGAATCGTCGCGGCCCCGAGAGTCGAACGGCGGAAATCGATCTTCAGTGAGTTGATGTAAGATTCCTGGTCGCTTTCCGGTTTCTTATTGAATTCCGCGTTTTCCCGAATCGTTTCGAGAATCAGTCCCCGAATCTTTCCGGCTTCCTGAAAATACGGAGCAGCCTCATCAAGTTCGCCGCGGTTGTAGTGGTAGACGCCATTGCTTTGCAAGGCGTTGCTGAGTAGGTATTGCAAATCGAAAATCGGTGGTGTTCCCGGTTCTTCACTCGGTTTCGGATTTTCAATAATGTCTCGCGCAACTCGCAAAGCTTCGTCGAGAAAGGGTTTGCTGGCTTCGATCCCCTCGGCTTTTTCGGTGATGCCGGCATGCATCAAGGCAATCTTCACCAGGTTGGAACGAGCCGCGTCCGTACCCTCCTTGACCTTAATTCGTTCCTTGCCAAGCCGCGTAAACCTTTTTGATTTCCTCGTGAGCAAGTTTGCCCTCGTTCAGCGACTGGAAAATCTGAACCAGGTTGAATCGAATTGCCATAAAGGTGGGGATTGCCTGCGACTTCACATCCGTATGCAATTCGATTTCCAAATCCTTGAAGGTATCCGAAAGCGCCTTCATGATATCGAGACGTGTGTTGGCAAAATTGGGGTCCTGCTTCAGCGGTGCATCAATCTCCACCAACACCTTCTGCATCGTTCTCACGATCTCAACCGCTTGATCCCTCGCAATTTGCTCGTTCGCTTTGGCTTTCGCCTCCTGTTCCTGTGCCCGGATCGCGTTTGATTTGGCCTTCTCCTCGTTCACGACGGCAATGGCCAGGCTGTCTTTGGCTTGCTGTTCGGCGGTCTGGGCCTTGTCGCGTTCGGTCGCGATGGCAAACGATGACCAGGACATCAGTCCGGCGATTGCGACCAACAGAAAGAACGTCGTCGCAACCAGGCTGGCGATTTTCGGATTTCGCTTGCACCAACGTACGAGTTTCTCTCCAGAACTGATGGGGCGGGCCACGATCGGCTCGTGATTGAGGAACCGCCGAAGATCATCGGCCAAAGCCTGGCAGCTTTCGTAACGGTTCTTGGGGTCTTTGGAAAGCGTCTTCAGGCAAATCGTTTCCAGGTCGGCGGGCACCTCTGGGGACAGTTGTCGCAACGGTACCGGATCGAATTTGATGACCTGCATGATCGTATCCATTGCTCGCGACGAAACGAACGGAGCTCGACCACACATCAATCGGTACAGCACCGCGCCCAGCGAGTATTGGTCGGAGTTGGGCTGCAAGTCTTTCCCTAAACCGGATGCTTGCTCCGGTGACATGTAGCCAGGCGTACCAAGTATCGTGCCAGTTTTCGTTTGTCCGTTGTCGTCCTCAACCTGTTTGGCCAACCCAAAGTCAGTGATTTTCGGAGTACCATCCGCCGCCACCAAAACGTTGGCCGGTTTCAAGTCGCGGTGAATGACGCCTTGTTCGTGCGCATACTGCATGGCTTCAGCCAACGCAATGACGATTTCAGCCGCCTGTTGCGGCGATGTCGGTTCGTCTTTGTACAAGTCGTCCAGACAACTGCCTTCGACAAATTCGAGCGAGAAGTAAGGCAGTTCCTCTTCATGCGCGATATCGAAAACCTGGACGATATTCGGGTGTTGCAAAAGTGCTACGGACCGGGCTTCCTTGATGAACCGATCGATAACCTCTTCACCGGCATGCGAGCCGGCAAGAATCATCTTGAGCGCGACGATTCGATTAAGTTTTTGATCGCGAGCCTTGTAAACGACCCCCATGCCACCCCGTCCAAGTTCGGCAAGCACTTCATAGTTGCCAATCGTCTTGCCAACGAGACTCTTTTTCCTTTTTCGTTTGCCCGACTTGGGATCAACAATCTCAAAGCTCTGGCTGTTGCGGGCGCCAAAATTGACCGTTCGGTCATCCTTGTCTTCTCGTGTCGCAGCGCCGTCGAGTGTCTCTTCAACCCCGGACGCGGATTGAGAAGTTTCGACAGTGTGGTCCAACTCATTCGCAATGGTCTCCCCGTCCCGCTGGATTTTCGGCGAGGAAACTACTGTCTCCTCGACGGCAATCGTGTTCTCTTCAGACGCTTCCGCACCATCCTCTTTCTGAACGACAGTTCCCTCAGGACCAAGTGTCTGTTCTGCCTCAAATTCAACTGAATTACTCAACAACGTCTTGTCAGATTTTTGGTTGCCCATAATCGGTAATCCCAGCCGCTTTCGCTATCAAAGGAAGTTGGTTCGATCGCTCCCATTCTATCGGAAATTCCTTGAAGTACGCCCAAAAAAGGAATTGGTTTCCCCATTAGAAAGAGGTGAGAAGGTCGATAAGGCGCCGCACGAGCATCAGCTCGGAATGACCTGAAAACAGCCGAAAACAGTTGGGCTGCCGACCGCTTTCAATGGACTGCGCAATCGAATTTGCCAACGAATTTTGTGAATCAAGTCATATCCGTCACACGAGAAACGATCATCGGCATCCGCCATTCGCGGTCGGCCCGTCAGTTTCGCCAAATCTCTTCGACGGCTTGCGCAACAGCTTGCTGGTCGCTAAGCATCCAGACCGCCGATCCGAGGGCCAACGCCCCAGAAATCAATAGCAACGGAATGCCAATCACGTTGGGTTCGACCGGGATCTTTTTCAGTGCGGAATTGAGTTCTTTTTCCAAAGTGTGCCAGCCCTCGTAGCTCTGTTGACTCCCCCCAGCAGTCAATTGAACATTCTTAAGCCAAGAAACAGGTTCAACATGCAGATGCACTTTTTGCTCCGGTAGCCAGAGGCTATCGCCGCTCCAGCGACTTTTTTTGTCCAGTTTCATTGCGACACCTGTCAATATTGGCCGCAAGTGCTCGAGAGACATGTTGTAGATGACGATTCGAGAACGCAACAATAGCACAGCCAAAGAAACGCAGAGGCCATAGAACACCATCAGCATTAGCCAGACCGTCACTCCAAATCGACTGGCGGCACCCTCCGGGAAAAACAGCTTCATGGGACCGATCAAAACGAACCCCAGGATCCCAATGGATAAGGCTGCCGTGTCGCGAGCGCCAGTCGTGACAAAGGGCCGGCGCCGCAGGTTGAGGATACCCAGCAGTAAGAGGTAGACCGCGAGTGGAGCGATCGCAATGCAAAAATGTAATGGATCCATCAACACGTTATCGGATCAAGGGAGGGACTATTTAATTTTACAGCGTCAGTCGCCGGATTGGCAACAATTCGGATGGAATCGAGACGCAATGCTCACGCGAAAAAACGGCCAATACCAGCTCAATCGAATGCGGTTGGGTCAAGGGTTACTGAATCTTTCTCGTGGGTTGAGGGCGGTTATTCAATAACGACCAAGCCTGCTCACGTGGCGCAGTCTAGAACAGGCCGCGAAACGGGTCAATCATCCGGCATTCGTCATTCGCAATTGGCACATCATCGACCATAGGCATTGTCATCCACTGTTTTGAGTTCGCCGGATTTCAGGCAGATCGGTTTCAGGGCTTTCCCGGCCTTCGACGTCGAAGGAAAGGCGTCGACCGAGTGTCGCCGGGTTAGTTAAACAACTTTTTACCCAGTGCAATTCCGGCGAAGACCGCCAAGATACCCAAGACCACGTTCGCCAAAACGTTCCCCATCGCGAATGCCCATTGGCCGTTGTTAATGTGGTTGACGGTCTCTGCTCCAAACGTCGAGAACGTCGTTAACGAGCCGAGCAGTCCGATTCCGATTCCCAACCGCACCTGATGATGCTTCAAATGAGCCCCAGACCCGATCATCATGCCGATCAGGAAGCAGCCGAGCAAATTCGCCGCCAGCGTACCGACGGGAAATGTATCTTTGAAATACCGATGAGCCATCACAGAGATTCCGAAACGGCCCAGCGCTCCGATGGCACCACCGAGCGAGACGAAAAGCAGCTGCAATTCGATCCTCATCTGATCCTCTTTTTACTAATCGAACAGGCTCGCTGGACGTCTCGCATCCATGCCCACTTTCGGTAACCGCTAACTCACCAGAAGCCACCGGGACAGTGAAGTCGTCCATGAAATGCTTTCGGTCGATCCGCTTTTTTTTGAGTCAGCCTGGATGCGAAATGAGCTGAATTGCTGCTTAAAATCAGAACTTCCATCGAACTCCGGCAAACAAGTTGCTGGTTTCATAATCGAATTCTCCACCTCCCCAGTAGGGTATGGGATCGATCCGGAACGAATCCGCTCTGAAGTATCGATATTCTACAAATACGTCGAGACAACAGGTGGCTTTGTAGTTGAGTCCGGTAATAAACTGGTACGCAAGGCTTGAATCGCTGAGTGTGCGTTCCGGCGTCAGACTCAGACCACCGTAGTTGTCCAATCGTGCATCGATGCTGACGAATCCAATCCCGCCACCGATGTAAGGCTTGATCCGTCGCATGGGAAATCGCATGAATTCCCAATAGGCATTCGCCATCCCGGAATAGGAACTGAAGTCACCATTCACTTCGGTAAATCCCAGTTGGTCATAGCCAGGCTCGACGCCGGAAATACCATTGGAACGGAATGCAAATTCCAACTCCGAGCGCAAGTTGCAGCCATGAATCTGTCCTAACGCAACCCCTACCCCGCCCCCATCACTGGAGAAGATGGTTCGGTCATACTCCGAGCCGAGACTATATAAGTTGACACCACCACCAAATACTCCGACGTAGAACATCGGGCAATAACACGTTTCGACCGGCATCCTGAAGTCACTTTCCTGCCGATTTTGTACAGCGCCATCGCTGGCGACGACTCCTTGATACGCGTCCGCTGCATCCACCGCTGCGGACGGAGGATAGACGCCGGGCTGTGTCATGCCGGGCATGATCGGCGTCGCTTGCGGAGGATACGCGGGTGTTGGATAGTTGTAAGGCTGATAGCCCGGTGGTTGGGTTGCTGGATAGCTCGGTGGTTGGGGTGTTGGATAACTCGGTGGCTGCTGATACGGCGGATAGAATTGCTGCGGCGGTGGCGAGTCCAGTCCCGGAAGCGCCGGCGGCGGTGCCGTCGGGTCCAACTCAAAAGGCGGCTCGATTTCCTGGGGCGGGGGCTGGAGCTGCGGCTGAACGAATCCCGGTGGATAGACATCCTCCTGCCCGTTCGGTAACTCTCCTTGCGGTGACGTAATCACATCACGCCCGGGAAGCTCAATACCGTCTGGTAGCTGTTGGGGTCGCGGTTGTTGCTGGTTGGGCGGTGTTTGAAGCGGCTGTTGTTGGGGCACGCCTTGCCCTTCACCGAGAGGAGCCTGCGGCGGGACGCCGGGTTGGGGTTGTTGTTGAGGAACTGGCGTTGGTTGGCTCGGTTGTTGCGGCTGAAACTGGTTCACACCACGATCGGGAGCCGGAGGATCTGCGTAAGGGCTGATGTTGGGGTCAATCGCATCGGGCTGCACATTGCCCTCGGCTGGGAGTTGTCTCGCAGGAGAATCGTTCCTTTCCTGCTGACTTTCCATCGGACGCGACGGAGGTACTCTTTCCGCAGGCGTTGGCTGTTGCGGATTTTGTTCCGCAGGTTTTTCCCGTTCCCCCTGGTCTCCTCCCGGAGGTTTTGGAGGGACACTCTCAATCGGAGGCTGATCTTCGCCAAAAGGATCTTGTTGTTTTTTCTGGATTGAATTGGGAATGCCAGAACCGGCCTGGTTTTCTCCAAACGGATCTTCCTGGCGGCGGCGTCGGTGGCTCGCTTTCAACGCATGGGCCGGTAAATGCCGAGGAAATGGAGCATGATATTGCTGTTGCGCAGCCGCCATTTTTTCATAAGCAATGGCTTGTTCTTCCCTCAATCGCTGCTGAGCATATTGGGCTTGCAGTGCGTAATGAGGGTCCGGGGGAACTGCCAATCGACCGCCGTACGGTTGTTGGTAGTACCCTGCTGGCGGTCTCGGTTGCTGCGGCGGAGCGTACGGGCCCGGATATCCCACGGCGACTCTCGGAGACGCTGAATAGGGACTCGATGCCGGAAAGGGAAACTGAGCCAAACACGACCCGGAACTCAGACCAAACAAAATGCAGCCTATTGAAACGATCCGAATGGTTCCCATCGGGAATTCACTCCAGTCCATGAGCATAGAAATTCATCAACTTGCACGCCGCAAGTTGGAATAACAATTTGGGTTCATGGGGGGAGTGAACCGGTATAACCCGAATTACCGTTGTAATCCGAGTTGACGATGTTATCGGCATAATCGGTAAAGCTTAACCAGTTTCAGTTTTGAAAATGTCGTTGATCATGACAGCACGCTGAAAAATGCGTGTCGGAATGCCTGCACTTCCGCAAGCGGACATTCCACCCATTCGCGGCTTCAAACCCGCGAAAACACTTGTGGATCTTTCAGATCCCCGATTGGTCGGAATTGACGTACGGTTTAACTGGGAACCCGTGTCACCATGTGCTGGATGGAATGTTGATCAACGAGCTAATTACCCAGCCTGACGTCGAGATTATGGCAAACGACATTTGTCGTCAGTGCGGCGCTCCGATGACGGTCGCGGATAACTATTGCAGCGAATGCGGAACCGGATGCCGTGAGTTGATCAAGTTCAACCACCCGGTCGCACGTTTTTCCCCGGAACGTGCCAACCAGATTTCGCCTGTGACCGGCGATGACGTGCTGGCAATCAAGTCGGTTTTGAATAGTCGACTGGCAGTCTTCGGGCTGATCGCGGTTGCCGGTCCCTTTGGACTGCCGGCACTCTGGTTCAGTCCTCGGTTCGCGAAGCGAACAAAGATCATCGCAACCATCGCCTACCTTTTGCTGGCAACGGTTCTGCCACTTGCGATCGCCTGGTATTGGCTGGACTATTCAATGCGCCCGCTGGTCGAGGTGTTTGGGCGATAGCCGATTGTCAAATCGGAAGCAAGCATTCAGCAAACATCCTATCATCTGGAAATCATTGGGTTGATCTCAACAAGTGTTCGATGTTTTCAGCGGTGACCGGTTGAATGACACCTTTTTCGGTAATGATGGCTTCGATTAACTCGGCGGGTGTGACATCAAACGCCGGGTTGTAAACGTCGATGCCAGCGGGTGCGGTTTGTCGTCCGAATCCGTGCGTGATTTCCTCAGCGCTTCGCTCTTCAATCGGAATCTGCTCGCCACTTTCGATCGAAAAGTCAAACGTGCTGCTGGGAGCGGCAATGTAAAACGGAATCTCGTGCGCGCGAGCCAGCACGGCCAACGAGTAGGTGCCGATCTTGTTGGCTGAATCTCCGTTGCAGGCAATCCGATCGGCCCCAGTCACGACTGCTTGAACTCGGCCCTCGCGCATCACCTGGGCGGCCATCGAATCGCAAATCAACGTCGCTTGAATTCCTCGTTGCATGAGTTCCCAAGCAGTCAAGCGCGCTCCCTGCAGCAAGGGGCGGGTCTCATCGACGTAAACGTGCAGCTGTTTACCGTGGTCTTGGGCTGTAAAAAAGACACTTAACGCCGTCCCATACTCGGCCGTTGCCAGCCCTCCTGCATTGCAATGGGTCAACACGCCGTTGACCTTATCCAGCAAGCCGAACCCGTGTTCACCGATGGCATGGCACATTTGGCGATCTTCTTCGTGAATTCTTTTGGCTTCGGCCAGGAGTTTTTCTCGAACATCCGCCAATCGGCCGTTGGCGCGAACCGAATCGGCAGTCCGTTTCATGCGGTCCAACGCCCAAAACAGATTCACGGCCGTTGGACGGCTGTTGGCCAGGTGTTCGGTAACTTCGTCAAGCCGATCAAAAAACACCTGTTGATCGGCATCCTCGATCGTCTGCAAACCAATCAACACACCGTAGGCTGCGGCAATCCCAATCGCGGGCGCGCCCCGCACCCGCAACATTTTGATCGCTTCCCAAACAGTCTCCAGATCATGGCAATCGATGATGACCATATCGTTGGGAAGCTTCGTTTGATCGATAAGTGAAAGGTAGCCGAGCGGACCACCGCTCCACCGCATCGTTTCGAAAGGATTGGAATTAAGCATTTGTTGACCGATGGAATCGAATGGCAATCCGGCAGAAGTACATTTGTCTCACAGCTCAAAGCGTCGCCTGAAAATTCGCGTTCTTGGTTTCGATTTTGGAAACCAGTTCTTGTTTGAATTCGACGAGTGCTGATTTCAACGAGGGTTCCGCATTGGCCAGGATCTGCACGGCGAACAGGCCGGCGTTGCGTGGCCCGCCCATCCCTACGGCCATCGAAGCCACCGGAACGTCGTCCGGCATTTGTACGGTTGAAAGCAGCGAATCCAGCCCCCCAATTCCGGCGTCGGCACCGGCAAACCGATCACCGGCAGCGTCGTATGGGCTGCCACGACACCGGCCAGGTGAGCCGCGCCGCCAGCCGCCGCAATAATCACTCGCAGCCCGCGCTCATCTGCCCGGGAAGCGTACTCGGCAACGTTATGCGGGGTCCGATGGGCACTCATTACGTTGACTTCGTACGAGACGCCAAACTCCTCCAATGCCGCGGCGACTTTGTCTATTTTTGGCCAGTCACTATCGCTGCCCATCAGAATTCCGACTTGTGGATTATCCATGTTGGCCTTCATGAAATTCGAAACGCAAGAGCTCAAGCGCAACAGTTTAAGCATTTAAAGCCTGCTGAGAAGTCGCGGTGAGTCGTTAACCACGGCGGGGCAATCACCGACATTGACCACGGATCATCAAAGGTTACCAGAAAAGCATTAAGCTGATGGCATGGTGCGGGCCGAATTTTTTGCCATTTCCAAAAACGACTTTGAGGATTTCCATGAGCGACATCGAAGCACGAACCGAGTTTGACAAGACGCGTCAGTTTCGTCTTGCCAGGAGATGGATCGGAATACCAATTGCGGTCACGATTCCGATTTGGGTCCTGCTTTGCATTTATTCCAACTCGCGTCCCGACCTCCTCAGCTATGGCGTCTTTAGTCTGTTGATCGTTTATGCGTCGATGTTAGGATTTTGGCTGGGATTGGGTGACGCCTGGTGGCGATGGATCGTCGTCCCATTGATCAGCCCGGCGCTGGGACTTTGTGCCGGAATCAAGATGCTTGGGGAACAGCTGCAATTCCAGGTATTTTGTCTGGCTATCGTAGCGATCGTCGCTTTCACGACGTTAGTGTTGCGGTTTTGGAAAGGTCGATTGCGGTATGTGGCGGATTCGGAATTACTTGAAGACGCGCTCCAATTTGGAATCAAGGACATCCTCATTTGGACGTCTGCGGTTGCGATCCTACTCGCTGTCTGGCAACGATTGGCCGAATTTGTTGAAGAACGAAACGATCCGAGCTTTAATATCCTGCTATTGATTTTGGGTTTGTCCGGGAGCATTGCGATCGCCACCGTCTTTAACATCTGGGCCTTCCTGGGGCAACAAGTTTCCGTGATCAAAATCTTTACGCTCATCTTGGCGATTTGCGCCGCCAGCACCGCGATCCTGTTCATGGTCCCCACGGGTCCGTTTTTCGTTTGCGTGACATTGATTGCCCAGGTGTTACTCCTGGTGATGTTGCTTGTTTTGCGTCGGATAGGATTGCGGTTTGCCAAATAGGAAAAGCGACAATTGCGAAGCCGATGGCTCGCCTTTGGGCGTCAGTTTGACTGATTGCCTCTCAACGGCAATTAATCGATACTCTCCTTCATCTGGTCTTCCTGCCCCAACAAGGTCGATTGAACTATGAAATTGATAAAGGTTGCCGCGGGTGTGCTGAACCAGACTCCACTGGATTGGACCGGAAATCGCGAAAATATTTTGAACGCGATCGAAGATGCGCGGTCACAGCAAGTTTCAATGCTATGTCTGCCTGAATTGTGTATTACCGGATACGGGTGCGAAGACGCTTTTCATGCGCCTGGTCTTCAGACAACAGCATGGGAAATGCTCCAAAGCATTGTTCCTGAAACAACAGACATGATCGTCTCCGTGGGGCTTCCGATGATGTATGCCGGCGGTTTATTCAATACGGCGGCGTTGGTGGTGGACGGAAAAATCATTGGCTTTGCCGCCAAACAACATTTGGCGGGTGACGGAATTCATTACGAACCACGCTGGTTCAAGCCTTGGCCGGCGGGAGTGCAGGGTGTCGTCGAAATGGATGATGTGGAATATCCGATCGGCAATGTACTGTTTGAAGTCGGTGGGCTGCGGATCGGTTTCGAAATTTGTGAAGACGCCTGGGTGGGCACCCGCCCCGGCGGCCTGCTGGCAGCAAAGGGTGCCGATGTAATTTTCAATCCAAGTGCCAGCCATTTCGCGTTCGGCAAACACGAAGTTCGTCAACGGTTCGTCCTCGAAGGCAGTCGGGCGTTTCACGTCACCTACGTCTATGCAAATCTGGTTGGAAATGAGTCAGGGCGTGCGATTTTTGACGGGGATGCGATGGTTGCCACCGGTGGTAAAATGCTGGCAATGGGTAAACGATTCTCGTATCGGCGGCATTTGTTGACATCCGCGGTTGTAAACGTTGATTCGACTCGTATGTCTCGGGCACGGATGGGAAGTTTCGAACCAGAAGTGGACGGCAATGAACGGGATATCATTTCCGCCTCGTTCAAGATTCCTGTCTGCGGCCTTGAGCGTCACGAATTGCAACAGGAAGACTGGGCGTCGGGAAGCGATGTGAAGCGGGAGGAGTTCTCGCGGGCCGTTTGCCTGGGCCTGTTTGATTACATGCGGAAAAGCCGCTCGCGGGGATTCGTGGTGTCGTTGAGTGGCGGCTGCGATTCCGCAAGTGTCGCTGTGCTCGTCAGAATGATTCTGGTTTTCGCCGAAAGCGAATTGGGGCTTACAGGGCTTGCCGAACGACTCGCATACTGGCTGAGGGATGAAAAGTTGAAAGATTCATCAGAACTCGCGGCGCGACTTCTGACCACCGTTTATCAATCCACTCGAAACAGCGGCGAAGTGACCCGCCAGGCGGCGAAGGAAGTCGCCGAGGCTTTGGGCACGTCGCATTTCGAGTTCGACGTTGACTCTCTGGTTGAAGACTATTGCAAAATGGTCGGCGACTCGATTGGGGAAGAACTGACCTGGGAAAAGCACGACATCGCGCTGCAAAATATTCAGGCTCGTGTCCGTTCACCCGGTGTCTGGATGCTGGCCAACATCTTCAATGCATTGTTGTTGTCCACCAGCAATCGAAGTGAGGCCGCCGTCGGTTATGCGACCATGGATGGCGACACATCCGGCGGCCTAAGCCCGATTGCCGGAATCGACAAAGCCTTCCTCAGGCAGTGGTTGAAATGGATGGAAACGCAGGCGCCTGAAGGAGTGGACCCGATACCCGCTCTCAAGAGTGTCAACGATCAACAGCCGACGGCAGAACTTCGACCGCCACAGCAGAAGCAAACGGACGAGGACGATTTGATGCCTTACGACATTCTCGACGCCATCGAGTTGCTGGCCATTCGTGACAAAATGATGCCGGTTGAAGTTTATGAGCATCTGAAGTTGAACTTCAGCCAATTTCCCGCGTCACAATTGGGCCACTGGACCATTCGATTTTTCCGGCTTTGGTGTCGCAATCAATGGAAGCGTGAACGCTACGCTCCGTCCTTCCACCTGGATGACAAAAACCTCGACCCCAAAACATGGTGCCGATTCCCGATTCTCTCGGGCGGGTTCGAGTATGAGATCAAACAATTGGAACAACGGATCGGCGCAATGCCTGCTTGATTCTTCTCTGGATCCTGGTTGCTGCCCGCCTGATGACGGTCGCATTCAGTCGCGTTCACGATCCAGTGGACGTTTGGAATCTGCCAATCGTTCGGTCCTGTGCGGCGACCAGACAGGTGGGTGATTGATGCCAGTCACAAATAAATAGGATCGCTCAAACGTGGCGATCCTCGCCCGTTTCACTCGTTGTGCAGGATAACGATCCGCCGTTATGTTATGGGCTCCATTGAAATCTGTTCCAGGCATCCGACGATGGCCAACTCAATCAGCCAATTACGCAAACGAGCGGCGGCGAAACCGCGGCGAATTGTGTTTCCTGAATCGTATGATCAACGCGTGATTGATGCAGCAGAGCAGTTCCAGCAGATTGGATTGGGAACCGCCGTCGTCATTACGGATCCGAATCGACCTGTTGACGAATTGCCCCCGAACATAGAATCGGTTTCGCTCGACGACGGCCAGTTGATTGAGCATCTCGCGAATGCATTGCACGAGAATCGTCGACACAAAGGCCTTTCGCTCGAAGGCGCCAGGTTGGCTCTGGAGGATCCGATCATGTTCGCTTCACTGATGGTTAAGACGGGCATGGTCGACGCTTCGGTGGCTGGAAGTGAGGCAACGACGGCCAGCGTGATTCGGGCGGGACTTTACGGAATTGGTCCGCTTCGCAACCAAAAAATGGTTTCCAGTTTCTTTCTCATGCAGCTGGAAGATCGCTGTTTGACCTATGCCGACTGCGGTGTCGTGCCAGATCCAACTGCAGAGCAACTTGCCGAAATTGCAGTTTGCTCGGCTGTCAACCACGAGATATTGACCAGGGAACATCCTCGAATTGCCATGCTGTCATTTTCGACCAAAGGCAGCGCTAATCATCCGCGAGTCGAAAAAGTAAGAGAAGCGACCGAGATCGTGAAATCACGTCACCCAAGTCTGGTCATTGACGGTGAGCTTCAATTTGACGCGGCTTGTGTGCCGAAAGTGGCCCAGAGAAAAGCTCCGCAGTCTCCATTGGCGGGCCAGGCCAACGTGCTGATTTTTCCTGATTTGAACGCCGGTAACATTGCCTACAAAATGACGGAACGATTAGCCCAGGCGACAGCGCTCGGCCCAATCATCCAGGGACTGGCGAGACCCTTTATGGATTTGTCCCGAGGCTGTAGCGTCAGCGATATTGTCGATGTCGCCGTAGTTGCCTCAGTGCTCGCGAATCATATCGGCGACAAACCTGTCTGATGATTCGACGGTTGCGAGTCTTCAGGTTGGAGTCGTTCGAATTTGATTGGAAAACCGGCTTTTGCACACGCTTAAACTGCGGCGGTGACCTGGCGGATCGGGTCAGGCGAGACAAAACCAGGCTTGGCTCGCCGCCACACGCTTTCGGATGCCGGAATTCGTTATCAAGCGCTCCGCGAATTGACTTGTTTGACGTATTGGCGAATCATTTCCCGAATTGTCGGCAAGGATTGAAGGACTGCTCCGAATAATCCTGAAATGCATAAATCTGATTGCGGTATCTCCAAATTTTCCCCTACACAAAAAAACACCATGAATCCGAAGAATTCCAAGCAACTTTCGTTTGCGATTTGTTTTACCGCGCTCAGCCTGTCGAGTTCGGCATTTCTTGATGCCCAAGGTTTTTCCCCCAATGATCGGTTGGTGACGTCAACCGGGGCAGGGGATTCGAAAACGGAGTTTCTTCGCCTGAAAAATGACTCCAGTGGCGAGCCCTTGGCGATGCAAACGGCAATCACCAGGTATCGCCCGCAACAGGGTGATTTGGTCGTGGATTTGATCGGCGCCCGTCCATATTGGAGAAAAGGACTATTACGAAGCTTTGAATCGTCAATTCGATGTTTACGATGTCGTACTTTACGAATTGGTCGCACCCCAAGGGACGCGTATCCCGGCAGGTGGTCAGCGATCGCGCGAAAATCAAAGTCCGTTGAGCCTGGTCTCATGGCTACAGGATCAAGCCAAATCGAAACTCGGTTTGGAATCTCAATTGGAGATGGTCGATTATCAGAAGTCGAACTTCACTCATGCCGATCTTTCGCCGGCAGAGATGAGCAGCAAAATGGCGGAGCGTGGCGATAACGCATTGACGGTTGGATTATCTGCCATGGCTGAGATTCTTCGACAACAGAATCGCGCCGTCAACTCGCCGGAAAGCAACGAGGTTGCGAATCAACTTGCGAATGAGAGCCTGTTTGAGCTGATCAACAATCCGTTAAAGCTAAAACGAATGATGGCCAGCCAGTTCGCGGCTTCGGGTGTAATGGATACAGGATTGGGTCAGACGCTGAATCAAATGCTAATCACCGATCGCAATGCGGCTGCGTTGAAGGTGATGCAAAAAGAAATCGCAAGTGGAAAAAAGAAGATCGCGATCTTTTACGGCGCTGCCCACATGCCCGAGTTTGAGAAACAACTAAGCGAAGACTTTGGACTTGAGAAAACCAACCAGGTCTGGGTCGACGCGTGGGACCTGACGAAATCGAATGCGGAAACCGGCTCCTCCGGTGCCACCGATTTGCTGATGAACCTATTGAACGAACTCAGCAAGTGATTCGTCGTGACGCAATTGTCGACTCGTCAGCGGCAGTCACTCAGAGAACCAATTCGCAGTTCTCCAAAGTCTCAAGCCCAAGAACCGGTACGTTGTGAAGAAACGCACAAAGCCATGGCAGACCGGTCGTAATTGTTCCGTCCGAACGGTTGCGACGCAAGAACTGGGGCCCGAGGAAGCCTGATCATTCCAGCCAGGGCATTCCGTCAATCGACCGTCGGCCGGCGACAAGTTCGCAACGTTTTGCCGCAACAGCTGAACCGCCAAGTGCGATGAACACTTGATAGGTTAACGTTAGCGTTTGCTTTGCGACCAAAGTTCCCGCGTGACAAAGGCTTGCTCGTTCCAGCCTAAATACTGTGGCAAATATTCGTGGCAGACGGATCACTCTTTGTCAAACCGGGAACGATTTTTGTGGATGAATAGGCTATTGAATCATCGCCGGATATATTGGATTGAGCAACAATTAAACCCTTTGGCAGGAACATGCATGGTTACGATTCCCCTTGCAGCAAGAACAAACTTAAGAGCTGCGCTGACGGTTCAACAACGGCAGCATGACGAGACACCGTCAAATTTCTTGACGTGTCAGGATCGACAGAACGACTCCGGTTTGCAGGTGCGGAAATCGAACCTTGCTAGTGTTCCGATGATCCCCTGGGGCAACATCCTGTTATGCCTGTTGGCATCAGCACTGTGCGATGTTTGGCTTGGGCCGGCGACTGCCCAGCAAATCGAAAAACCAGCCGCACTGGCTACCTCATACACTCTGCCCGACCCGCTGGTTTGCGCCGATGGAACCCCCGTGACCGACACACACACTTGGGAACAACGACGGCGGCCCGAAGTATTGGCGCTACTTGCTGAGAATGTCTATGGCCGTTTTCCGGAAGGCAGGCCCCGAATCGAATTTCGAGTTTCGAAACAATGGCGTCTGGAGAATGGTAGTCATTGTCGTGAAGTCGACATGAGCATCGGTTCGGGCGCAAACACTTTGACGGCGCGAATGCTGATTTTTCTTCCTGATTTGGAGCAACCCGTAGGTTGTTTTGCAGGATTGAATTTCAATGGCAATCACACAACGAATACGGATCCCCGCATCTCGCTGCCCACGAGTTGGGTGAGAAACAACGAACAATTTGGCGTGAACGACAACCGGGCGAAAGAAAAGAATCGTGGTGCGGCCGCCAGTCGGTGGCCTGTGGACACAATATTGGATCGAGGTTTTGCTGTGGTCACGATGTATTACGGGGACATTGATCCCGATTTTGATGACGGTTTTCAAAACGGAATCCAGCCGTTTTTCTATCGGCCGAGTCAAGATCGACCCGACAAAAGCGAGTGGGGTTCGATCGGTGCCTGGGCATGGGGACTGAGTCGCGCGATGGACTACATCGAAAGCATGCCGGAAATCGACGGCCAGCGAGTCGCGGTGATCGGTCATTCACGACTGGGCAAGACTTCGTTGTGGGCCGGCGCAAATGACCCGCGATTTGCACTCGTCATCAGCAACAACTCGGGATGCGGCGGCGCGGCGATTTCGCGGCGGAAATTCGGTGAAACGGTTGAACGCATTAACACGGTCTTTCCGCATTGGTTTTGTAATCGGTTTGTGGAGTTTAATGATCGCGAGAATGAACTGCCGGTCGATCAGCACATGTTGGTCGCCATGATGGCACCGCGATCTGTCTATATCGCAAGTGCCACCGAGGATCAGTGGGCCGATCCAATCGGTGAATATGAATCGCTGGTGGGCGCTTCCGGAGTATTTGAACTTTATGGTAATCCGGCGATTGATCGCCAACCTCCAAAACCGGATCAACCCGTTCGGTTTGGCAAGATCGGTTATCACCTGCGCTCGGGAAAGCACGACATTCAGCTCTACGATTGGGAACAGTATCTTGATTTTGCCGAGACCCAGTTTTCAGGCAACAATGATTCGCGTTGAGCGATCCAAAGAAAGACGTTTGCAAAAATGAGTTGGTATGTTCGTGGACTGTTGGCATTGTCCCTTCTGATGGTTGCGGCCGAAAATACCGCCCACTTGGGGGCGCAGGAGATTCATGAACTTGAGGGACCGGTTCGTGCCGCCGGCAGCATTTTGAATGTTTTCAAACTGAAATCGACTGGAGAGCATCTGTCCACAAAGATTCAGGCAAATTATCAACAAGCCAGCCTGGACTTCAATCAGCTCCAACGCGAACTATCTTCAAGCGGCGCCTCATCCTCGTCATCAACTGGAGCATGGCGTGTGCAGATTCGGGCTGAAAACGCAGCCGGCCTTTTCCGTTTTGGTCAGGTTTTCCCTGGCAGGATTTCCGGCAAGCCGGTTTCAGCAGCGCCAGAATTCCAGGCACTGTTGCGAGAGCTGGAATCGCCGCACCGAGAATTGAAGGTCATAGCCGAGTCGGATGGGAGTTTTTTGATACAGCTCCGGTCACAGACGCAGCCCTACTTGTTCCGCCTGCGGCAAGACTCGCACAAACAGGTTACCTGCTGTGAGATCCGCGCCGATTCTGTGTTTTCCGCAAAGGCGGCCACGTTTGATCAGTTTTGTCGACAGAACTACGAATTCGTTGAAAACCGATTGATGCCGGTTCTGAAAGCGATCGGTGCCGGCGCACCGACCACCCGCTTCAGTCCAATGGTTCAGGAATTTGTACTTCGGCAACTCAAACCTGAAGACCCGGAAAAAGAGTCCCAGTTCCGGAAAGCGATCGTTGGACTAGACGGGACAGATTTTGAACAGCGCCAACAAGTCACGCTCGACATTACGAAGCAGTATGAGCAGTGGCAACATTTGATCCAACGCGTCGTCACGGACTCGGAATACCCGGTCGAAGTGCGTTCCCGATTGAAAAAGATTCTTGAAAGCCAGGTTTCCGGTGGGGAACGAGAAAGAATGCAACTGGTGATTGGCGCTAACTTGAACACCGATGTCGACTACTTGATATGGCTTTGGGCGCAACGACGAAACGGAGTCAGCGAAAAACAGTACGCCATGGACGAACCGCAACCGTTTATCCAGTCGCACTTGCAATTACTGACGGGCAACGATTTCGGCGACGACTTGAATGCCTGGCAGGAATGGTGGCGATCCGAAGCGGAACCACAACCGAAACTCGACAATTCGAAAAAAGTTTCATTGAACGAACAGTTATTCGGAAGCATGGGGCCACTTGATGCTTCTCAGAAAGTACTGAGCCAGTTGATCGAGTTCAAGATTGAGAATCGCGATTTGGTGTTAGATCGCGATCGTTGGAGCAAGCCGTTTGACGGCAAACCGATCCAAGAAATCAACGAGGAAATTGCAGGTCTAGTGGCGGGCAGGAACTTCCCGACCGGTTGGTATCAACCGGGTGGCAGGTACACCGTCGAATCGACCGATCATCCGCAGGTGATCTTCGAAAACCTGGCGGAAGTATTGGGTCCCAACCAGCAGGAAAAATTGTCGTATAACCGATCTGTTCGGCAGAAAATCAGCTCCCTCAATCGACAAATCGATTGTGACTCGGTTTTCACGCGACTGGAGTTTCATCCGCGGACTTTAAGTGAGATGCGGGCAGATGGCATTTTTCGTAACCGACTAAAAATTCGGCCTCGGCAAGCTACGAAACGAGAGTACTTCTCTTTTTTCTTTCGAGAGAAATTTTCCCCTCACCGATGCATTGAGGTGCGTGAAACTTCCGAACACGAACTGGTCGTTACTTTGATGTCGGAAACAACGGACGCGATCGTGCGTCTTTTTCAGGCAAATCGCCGAACCAGCGGCCCTCGGGTTCGAATCTGGCTGATTAACAACGGCTCCACCACTTCATTGGAAGCAAACGATTTCGAGGAATTCGTCAGAACAAACCAAGCCTTTTTTTCGGAAGAAGTGGCAACTCTATTTGAGCCGATGGGAATTCGATTCGACGTTGACCGGCGTGGAAATCAGGGGCCAAAATAGTCCTGTCGGAAATGATTATCGCTTCCGGTGGGCGTGACTTTGTGGCGAGTTGCCAAGTTTCCATTTCAACAACGCCTGTTAACATTTCTTAATTCATCAGTTTCTCAAGGCGATTGCGGGACCTTTAAAAAAGCCTCGCGATTTTCGGATTCCAACGCTAGTGAATTGGCAAGCGTTGTTCTACAATCACTTGCGCGTAGCACGGTGGCTAACTACCCCGGGTCCCATCCCTCTTTTTATCCCCCATATCATTTGAGGTGTTTATGTTTAACCCAGACCAACGTCGACGAAACGGATTCACGCTAGTCGAACTGCTGGTTGTGATCGCCATTATCGGCATCCTGATTGGCATGCTGTTGCCGGCTGTACAACAGGTTCGTGAAGCGGCCCGGCGCACCCAGTGTGCGAACAATCTTCGCCAGATTGGCGTCGCCTGCCATAATTTCGAATCAACCAACCAACATTTCCCACCCGGGCTGAACTTGCCCATTGGCGGTGGATCGGGTTCGATTTTCCAGAGCACTTATGACAGTAATCTTGCCGGACGCGGTATCAATCAACCGCCGTTCGCAGGTCGATTCGGTTCCTGGTTGGCATGGATACTCCCCTACATGGAGCAAGGCAACGTCAACGACAAATACGATTTTTCGGTTCGAGAGTACGACAACACCGATGGTCCTGAATCGATTGGTGCCCAAGTGATACCGGCTTACATTTGTTCGTCGGACTTCCAACCGAATCGTGTGATTGTTTTTCGCGACCAGTACTATTTTGGCATCAACAGCTATTTCGGGAACGCGGGTGTCCAGTCATGGTATTGGACTAACGCGACATTTGATGGCGTTTTCCACTACAACAGTGCAACCACGTTCGGCCTCATCAAGGACGGTTCGTCGAATGTGCTGTTGGCCGGTGAAAGGTACAGTTTTGAACCTGAGTGGGATGACCTGCCCAATCGTCGAGGCTGGGCCTGGTCCAACTTCTTTGCTCCCCAAGATTGCCTGGCGGGCACTTTGGAGCCGATCAATTACACCATGCCTCCCGGCTCTGGACCCAGTCCATCTTTTTCACTTCAAGATGCACGGCTCAGTTCGTTTGGCAGCGGTCATCCCGCAGGAGCCAACTTTGCACTCGCCGACGGTTCCGTTCAGTTTTTGACCCTTACCAGCACGTCCGGATTGGTCACGTTGCAGAACCTTGCCAAAATTCGAGATGGCAACGTCGTTTCAATCGCCAATTAGTTCTGAATGAATTTCATGACCAATCTCAACCAGCATTTTTTTGGGCCGGCATTCGCAGCGGTCGCTTTGACCGTTGCGATTTTTGTTTCCGGTTGCAGTAGCTCCGCTCAACCAGACGTAACGGCTGGTGGGGGTATCGTTACGATCAACGGGGCACCACTCAACAATGTGGAGCTCCGGTTTATTCCAATGCAGGACGGCCTGGACGGCAACTTCATCGCAAAAGGTGTTTCTGACGAAAACGGCAAATTCGTTCTGATGCTCCCCGGCAATTCGGAAAGTGGAGTCTGCGTCGGGAAGAATCGGGTAATCGTCCTGGAAGGCCCGATGCCAGACGATGCTCGGGACATGTCGGAAGAATCCCAACGTATCGCGATCAATTTCAACCGATCGCTGAAGAATCGCCCCATTCCTCGGCGATATTCGAGTCTCTCCGAAACGGATTTGACCATTGACGTCGTCGAGGGGACCACAGAATACAATATTGATTTGACGCGCTAAATTACGGCTTGGCCGGCTGGCGTTCTGCTGGCAATTTACCGCAACCCTACCCTGATCGAACCTCGTTTCCCGCGTCGACCGAACAAATACGTACGGCAGAACGACGAAAACTCGTCTCAGAGAAAGCAGAATCTGTTTCGATAACAGTCCAAGTGCGGCTGAAGTTCCGGCAGATGGGTCATTTTACTCGTTTTGGCCAACAGACTGATACGTTACCAGCGTTTATTCAGGATCAAGCTTGCCATCAACTCTCAGTTTGTCGCCCGGATATCGTAGCAGTAAATTAGTTCCTGATCGCGCAGGTAAAGTTTGCCATTTGCAATCACAGGATGAACCCAAATGCGACCGTCGGGCTTTCGCTGGGAGGATTGCGGTGTCAGGAAGAACTCACCCTTGACCTTGCTGGACGTTTCGTCGGCGTCGATCAAGAGCACCTTGCCGTCGCTTTCCTGGACATGATAAAAACGCCCATCGGCGTAACAGACCGCCCCTTTTTTGATTTGGCGTTCTGACCATTTCATTTCTCCCGACGTAAAATCCTGGCAGACAAAACTTTTGGCGCTGGACCCATAGAAATAGTTTCCAACCTTAATCACGCCGCCGTGATTGTTTTGCATGACCTTGTTGTACCATAGGTCTCTTGACTGATTGTTTGCGTCAATTTCGATCAGCTTGGAACCGACGTTATAGCCGCTGGTCACGTAGACTTTGCCATCTTCAAATAGGGGCGAGGGGATCACGGCGACGCGCCCAAGCCATTCCGAGCGCCAGAGCAGGGATCCGTCGTCCGCCGAAAGCCCTACAACCGCCAGCGGGGTAAGCTGGATGTATTGCCGCTCGTTATTCCAGTTTGCGGGGCGCATAGATGAATAGTGTGCGGTCGCTGGCTTGCTGGTTTTGCCATCCTCCAACAACTTCGTAAACGCCTCGGATTGCCAAACCTTTTCCCCGGTCGTCTTGTTCAATGCCAAAATGGTCCCCTGCGGACCACCGGGCGTACAAATCACGTTATCGCCATCGACCAGCGGAGATTCTGCGTATCCCCATTTGGGGACCATACCGCCAAAGTCGCGCATTGGGACGTTCCACAATTCGCTTCCGTCGTCGACTTTAAGGCATGCCAAATGTCCGGCAGCCGTCATGAAATAAACTCGACCCGCATCGACACTGGGAGTACTGCGAGGGCCATCGCCCCAGCGATTCTCAAATTTTGGTCCGATGTCCCTCCGCCAGATTTGTTCCCCGGTGTTCGCCTCGAGGCACAAGGCGAATTCCTGGTTACCTTCCAATCCCAATGTGAATAGCCGGTCGGCAACAACCGCGATGCCGGCGTAACCCAAACCAGATTCCTGGTTGATCCACAGCTGCGGCGGCCCGGCTGCCGGCCACTCCTGCATCAATCCGGTTTCTAAAGAGATGTCATTCCAATCAGGACCTCGCCAATGTGGCCAATCGTCCGCACTCGCATCCGTAGAGCAAATCAACGTGGCAGCAAAGACGATCATGGGACTCGCGAACGCCAAACTTGAGCAGAACGTTTTCATGGACGAAGACCAATTCAAGGTTTGAAAATGAAATCGCAGCGAACATTGTCAACACATTCGAAAACATGCGTTGTCACAGCCCGATTCTTTTTATTGACCCTGGCCCATCCATGCAACCTCTTTGGATACCAAGCAGCTGATTGCTGCCAGCGGAATGTGTGATGACAAACCCATATGATGCCAAGACAGGTTCGGTCCCTAAAATTTTTTGAACGCATGCAAAACTAAAGCGCTCGTCGGCTGCCTGACTGCCCGCTGATTTGCCGTCAATTGATTTGAGATGCCGAAACCGACAATGGCAAACCGTCCTCCTCCAACCTTTATTGAGGGGCGTAGAATCAGCTGGGCCTCGCCGCGTTCCTCGTTAGTCGGTTCGAGGCTTGACCGTTATGAACTGATTGCTTCGCACAGCCTTTGGAAATGGCTGGTTGCCTCTTCGTCGGAGACGAATTGCTGGTGTCGCGAGATCTCTTCGAATTTATCTTCGAGCCTGAGGAAAACGTCGACGACCTCGGGGTCAAAATGTTTGCCAGACCCAGCAATGATAATGGCTTTGCTTTCCAGGTGCGTCATCGCTTTCTTGTAAGGCCGTTTCGACGTCAGGGCGTCGTAAACGTCCGCGACAGCGACAATGCGAGCAACCAGCGGGATTTCATATTCTTTCAACGAATGAGGGTACCCCGTACCATCCCACCTTTCGTGGTGGTAGTAAGCGACCTGGCGCGCCATATGCATAAATGCGTTGTCCCCCAACCGCGAGTGAATCGCGTCCAGGCACTCGCCGCCAATCAACGTGTGCAACTCCATAATCCCGCGCTCTTCGGGCGTGAGGCGACCTGGTTTTAAAAGAATCGAGTCAGGGATTCCCACCTTGCCGATGTCGTGCAACGAAGACGCCAACGCCAGGTTTCGCACAAACTCTTCGTTAACTTCCGGATGGGTTTGGGCAAGTTCTTCCACCAGAAAGGTCACGTAACTGCGAATTCGATCGAGGTGTTCGCCAGTGTCGTTATCTCGGGATTCCGCTAGTTTTGCCAATCCGAATATCACGGCATTTTTGGTGCGAACAAGTTCACGTGCGCTGTTGGAAACTTCCTGTTCCAACCCGTCGTTAAGACTGCTCACTCGTTCGCTGATGCGCCCCAGAATAATCACGGTGCAACAAGTGCAAATCAAGCCCAGTAAAAGCGTGCCGGCGAATACGAAATTTTTGGCTTGGGAAAGACTGCCGGCAAGTCCCTTCGTCACGCGTGCTTCCTGTTGGCCAACGACAAGCACCGCGTTCAACTGAGGCAGAAAATGGGCGCTCACAACATGATCCCGACGATCCAGGCTGAGCCTGCCACTCACGTTTCTTTTGCCGGGCATCGTCGCGACGTTTTCGACGAGCGTGCCCATTTTCGTTCCCGACTGTACGGACCACATCGGCAGTTTTCCAAGTGCCTGCTCAATGTTCGGCAGGTCGCCACCAGCACGGACAATCATCTCCCCGGTCGTTTTGTCCAGGACCCAAACAAATCCATGATTCGGAATCTCAACGCTTGCGACAATCGCAACGAGTTTGTCTCGATCCGAATCGGTGTTGCCTCGAATATTGCGAATCGTTTCCGATTCGATCAAATCCACAAGCTGCTTGCCGATTACCTGGTTATTCAAGCATGTTTGCTGGGTAACTTTTTGTTCGGTCACTTCACTAAGCCACGCGAAAAGCAGTACCACTGCGATGAGCAGAAGCATCAACTGAACCGTGGATATCAGAATGACCAAGGGCCACCAGCGCTTGTTCTTCATCGACTTAGCTTATGTTCGGTCAGAAAATCGGTGTCGTTCACTTGCCTGATCGGCAGCGCACACTAGGCAATTGCACAGCACCTGCCCGTCATTTGAAAAGCCTACGTTCTAATCCCAGTCGTGCAGGCCCATTCTGAAATATTCGGTCGATCGCGTCGGCTCAGCAAACCCGCGTAACCTGGAATTGAATTAGATCTACCGATATTGACGACTTTGTCGTTAGGCATGGTTACACCCAACGAGTGGAACAGACCCGCCGTAAACTTTCCCGGTGGTTGTGGTGAACCAACTGAATCCGGGGAGGGCATGGCAAAATGAACTAGATAGTGCCGGCCCGCCGCCGCGTTGCGACGTCTTGGCGACTATTCATATTGCCATTTCAGAATCCAGGGGTCCTCGAGGAGTTCCTGGTGGTCACGAAGCTTCTGTTGGTAGGATTTCAGGATCTGGGCGAATTCAGGCTTCTCCGCCAGGTTGTAGGCTTCGTCAGGATCGTTCTCGATGTCATAGAGTTCAAAGGCCGGTCGATGAATGTACTGGCCGACGGTTTTTTGACCATAGGGAGCATCCAAGCCTTTTTGATACTGAGCCTGCCAACTGGACGCGGCCCACAAGTCTGATGCGAAGGGGTAATCAAGTTTGTGGGCGATATTCCAGATCAGTTTGAACTTCTTGTCCCGAATCACTCGCATCGGGTAGTACATCTGAATCTCGTGAAAAGTATGAGACGCGAATACGCTATCCCGATGTTCGGAAGCGGGATCCTGAAGCACGGGCAGCCATGATTTTCCGTGATAACTGCGAAACTGGTTGCCACCATCGCGATTTTCCTGCAACAGTTGCCCACGCTGCATCCAGAATTTGTCCGGGTCAACCCAGTGCTTGGGTCCATTGATTTTCTGGTCCAGACCTCCCGCAAAATCCAGCAGTGAAGGCGTAATGTCGACATGGCTGATCAGCGCTTCCGAAACGAATCCGCGCTGGTCGACATAAGGGTTCCTGACAACGAAGGGAACTTTCAAACCAGCTTCGAATACCGTCGTTTTGGCACCGGAAAATGCCATACCATGATCGGATGTGAAGACGATCATCGTTTCGTCGTACAAATCGGCCTCTTTGAGGATTTCAATCAACCTCCCCAAA
The DNA here is from genome assembly GCA_942492215.1 of Pirellulaceae bacterium. Taxonomy (GTDB): domain Bacteria; phylum Planctomycetota; class Planctomycetia; order Pirellulales; family Pirellulaceae; genus Mariniblastus. The sequence goes on along the minus strand of CALODY010000005.1, from coordinate 249,253 downwards.
CCTTGGTCGATCCTCGCACAGGACTGGTAGTACTGCGCGACTTCTTCACGGGATTCGGTCGTATCCGGAAGAAACGCTGGGACGGTCACTTTCTCTGGATCGTAAAAAACCTCCTGGACGCCTGGATAAGAACCTCGGTTCGGTTTGTTGCCAAACAAGTCCGGCTTCAATCTTGATTTGGCACGTTTGTCGGTGCCACCGCCTCGATGGGGATCGGAAGTGCCAAAGTAAAGGAAGAACGGACGATCATCGGATCGATCTGCGATAAACGAACGGCAATTGTCGGCCATCGCCACGGCGTTTCGACCTGGCCCCTTCAAATACGTTTCGAAATGATAGACGTCTTCGGAAGCCACATGGTATTTGCCGATGTGAGCGGTCCGATAGCCAGCGTTAGCCATTACGCGTGGCAGGGCGAGCGACACGACATTGTGATAAGACGAGAACTTGTGGAAATGATGTTGATGTCCGTATTGGCCATTCTTGTGGTTGTGGAGCCCCGACATGACAACCGAACGACTGGCGCTGCAGCTGGCCGTCGTGGCAAACGCGTTCTTGAAAACCACTCCGTCGCGGGCCAGCGCATCAACATTGGGCGTCGTGGCAATTGGATCACCGTAACAACCAAGCGTCTGTCCTTCGTCGTCGGTAATAAAAAATATGATGTTCTTCTCGGCGGCACGGCCCCAACCGGCAAACAGTAGCACCATCGCCAAGACGAAAATCAAATTTACGAATTGAGTCTTGTTCATCAATCGCCTCATAAGAATCCTCCAGACCAATTCAGCTTACCGTAATCCATGCGGGTTCCGACGTCGACTATTTGCAATGTTGTTTATGCAACTAATGGATCAGGCATCTTGAGACGGAAATGGCTTTGAAGCGAAATTGCACAAGTCCCCAGTGAACCTCGAGCACCAAAATGCTCGCCAAAATCGCCATATTCGAAATCCTGCATTCGCAACATTAATCTTGACCGACGCGATGAAACTCGCTGTTCATCTCGAAAAAACGGTAGACGATGCCCGAGGAAGAAAGCGCCACGAAAGGCTGAGCCGAAACAATGGATCCGCAAACTTGGCGAACCGGCGGCTGTTAACGTCGATGGTCGTCGCGAAGTCAGCAGTTCGTTCAGACGACCATGCAGCCAGCGAGTGTCAGCATTGCGGATCCGGCGAGTTGCTAGCTCCCCGGGAATTCGCACTCGATCCCCACAATCCTTTTATTCCGCAATGACCTTTTTTCAGGCGTTAAATCGTTACCCTGCAATAACTTAGGCAATTCGAGCCATTTACCTTCTAGCACTTCGCAAGTCCTTAGCTAGAATTTGCCCTCTGGATATGATTTGTCCAAATCCGATGGTTTCGAATACTCAGATTTTCTCGCAACCAGCTTTTAGTCGTCCGAATAAACAGTCGCGTGGCGCTGTCTCCAACGTTATTTCGGACGGCAGCGAAACGATACAGCAAACAAACAAATTTCATGCTCGGCCAAGAAAGCATTTCAAGACTCAAAGAAGTCATCCCGACGGTTCTCCCGTCGATGCTGCTTTGCGATTTTGCGCATTTGCATGAGGAAGTTCAATCTCTTGAAGAGGCGGGTGTTGCCGCTCTTCACCTGGACGTCATGGACGGCGTGTTCGTTCCAAACTTCACCTATGGTATGACGGTTGTGCAGGCCTTCCGCAAAATCACCGATTTACCGTTGGACGTCCACCTGATGATGGTTCATCCGGAGAACTACATCCAGCAGTTTGTGGATGCCGGCGCGGACATCATCACGATTCATGCCGAAGCCATTGAGGATGCGAGGCCGGTTCTTGACCGAATACGCGAATTGGGATGCGGCGCCGGAATCGCCATCAACCCGGCGACGCCGACGGATCGAATCGAAGCTAGCTTGCCCCATGCCGATTTGGCGTTGGTAATGAGCGTTAACGCTGGATTTGGAGGTCAATCCTTCATGCCAGAAGTCCTGGATAAACTAAAGCAGGTCCGCAGCGTTCCCGGCGGCGAAGAAGTACTGTTAGAAATCGACGGAGGTATCAACGTTGATACCGTAGGAGATGCAACTGAGTATGGAGCTCAACTTTTGGTCGCGGGCAGCTCGGTGTTTCGAACGAACGATTATGCCGAAGCGATTGGCAATATGATGTCAAAGGTTAAATGTCTTCAATGAACTTATTTGCAAACCCTTCCAAACTGAAATTCATTCTTGTGCGGTCCGGCTCCACCGACCTGGATAACCAAGGCCGAATTTTGGGCTCACTTGATTTGCCGCTAAGTCAATCAGGCGAAGTCGAAGTGCAGACGACGGCCGACGAATTGGAAGGCAAGGATATCAAGGTCATCATTTCTTCTGCCTGCCTGGCCGCGCAACAAACCGCCCATCAGCTTTCCCGAGATGGTGCGGTCAAGGTGCGCGTCAATGAGAAAATGAAAAACCTGGACCACGGGCTGTGGCACGGGAAAAAGATTGACGAATTGAAACAGACTCAGCCCAAGCTCTACCGAAAATGGCTGGAGCATCCCGACTCGGTTCATCCACCAGAAGGAGAAACGGTTGAAGCGGTTCGGCAACGCGTCGCGGCGCTTCTCAAGAAGATTCGCCGCAAATACAAAGACGGCACGGTTGTCATCGTTGCCCCCGACCCGCTGCTGAGCATCATCCGTTGTGAAGTCGAAGCCAAACCGTTTCCGAACCTGGATCAATCTCCCACCAAATGTGGCGGATGGGAAATGGTGGATTCACTCGATCCGGTCGTCTAGTGCCACACTGACACGGGGCCGGGACGCAATCTTGTGCCGGTTTCCTTCTTTCGTCAGCTCACATTTCTTACAAGTCCGAAACAAAGCCGCTCGCGCGATCGCCGGGACAGCCCAAACGGAAACAGGTCAAACTTTATTCTGTCTTGAGATCAAATATCGAACAGCCACTGAATTCTCGACAAGAATCACGGTTGCTCGGTCCGCCCGACAAACCCGCGACAATTTTGGTTTTGTCAGTGATTTTTCGAGTTCATGCAACATCGACTACGAAACGCCAACCGAACGCTGTCGCATTACGCGCTGGTCAATTTGCCGGCGGCGCCTTCGTCGATCAAGAAGCTCAGGTCCCTCGCATGAATGTGTGCGGCAGGAAACGACTTGTATTCACCGCTCTTTTCCAGAACCTGTTTGAGGATCGCCGCCTTGCTTTCTCCGGTAATCAGGAACACGACTTTGCCAGCGGCGTTCAGAATCCGCCCCGTTAAAGTGATTCTGTTTTGCGCAGTTGCCGGATGAATCGCCACTTCGCAAAACCGTTTTGATTTCAATAGCGGCATTTGGTTGGGAAAGATGGACGCGGTATGACCGTCGTCACCCATGCCCAGGATGATCAGATCAAACCGCGGGATTCCATCTCGATCCAACTCAACATACTCACGAACTTCGTTCTCGTATCTCGCACGTTCATGCTCCGGATCTGACTCACCACGGATTCGGTGAACATTTGCCGGTTTGATTTGAAGTGGATCGAGGAACAGTTCTTTGGCAACTCCAAAGTTACTTTCAACATCATCCGGGGGAACGCACCTCTCGTCGCCCCAAAAAAAGTGAATTCGATCCCAATCGACCCTGTTGGCAAATTTGCTCGCCCAAACTTGAAACAGCACCTTGGGTGTACTTCCACCGGACAGCGCCACAGTAATTCGGGAATGGCTGGCGGGTCGGCCGTGAACCCAGTCGCAAAAATCCTTGGCAAACGACAGCGCTAGTTGCTCACTGTTGGGAAAGACCTTGACAATTGGACGCATTCGAATTGATCCTCATGATTTCAGTGCGGAACGCAATATCTGGACCGGATGCAGCGCAACACGACCCGTACCGTCGACGATTTGGTGGCGGCAACTCGTGCCTGCGGCCGCAATCAAGTGATTTGCTGGTTCGCTGCGAATGGTCGGAAACAAGATCAGCTCGCCAATATCCATGGAGATATCATAATGCTCTTTTTCATAACCGAACGAACCAGCCATGCCACAGCAGCCTGATGGAATCAAGCGAACCTGATAGTTTTTGGGCAGCTGCAGCATGCGAACGGTTGGGGCCAGCGAAGCGATCGCTTTTTGATGGCAATGACCGTGAAGTCGAATGGTTCTCGCGTCTTCGACGAAAGCGTCAGATTTGATTGCTTGTGTCTGGATGAGACGATCAATAAATTCGTCGACCAACAGCGAATGCTTTGCCAGATTGAGTGCCGGCTCCCGAAGATCGGGGGAGACCAATTGTGGATATTCATCTCGAAAGCCAAGTAGAGCAGATGGTTCGATTCCAATCAGCGGCATGTTTTCGTTGACCCGCGGAGCAAGTTTCCGAACGTTTTCTTCGGCAATCGTTTTGGCTTGCCGCAGGAGTCCTTTCGACATGGCCGCCCGCCCGCTCTCGACATGATTGGGAATCTCGACGGCAAACCCGAGTTGTTCAAGCAGTTCTACGGTAGCCTGCCCGACGTGTCCGTCCAGGAAATTGGAAAACTCATCGCAGAAAAGAAGCACCTTACCCGCTGTGCCGGCATTGGGATGGGGAGCATGTTTTTCAAACCACGCCTGCAGAGTCGGCGTAGAAAGTTTGGGAATCGACCGTTTCGTCGCGAAACCGGAGAATTGTTTTAACCAGCGGCTGGTGATTCCATTGGTTACCAGGAAATTGAACAACTGGGGAAACCTCGAAGCCAGTTTCATTTGGTCAGCGAATCCTGCAATCCGTTTTGCACGCGCTGGAATCCCGTTGGCATCGTAATAGCCCTGCAGAAACTCCGCTTTCAGTTTTGCGACGTCAACATTGGAGGGACATTCGCGTTTGCATCCCTTGCATGACAGGCAAAGCTCCATCACCTGCTTGATTTCTTCGCTGTCAAACGGCTGAGAAGGATCCGCCGGATTGGTTAAGACTTGCCGCAGCACGTTGGCTCGCGCGCGGGTTGTGTCGGACTCGTTAAGCGTGGCCATGTAACTGGGACACATCGTGCCCCCGGAAAGATGAGTCTTGCGACAATCGCCTGACCCGTTACAGAATTCCGCAGCCCGCAATACCCCCTGTTCCTGTTCAAAACTGAAAACGGTTTTGTAATCCGCAGTCGACTGTCCCGGCCGATATCGCAAACCCGTATTCATGGGCGCCGCGTCAACGATCTTGCATGGATTGAAAATACCGTTGGGGTCCCAAAGTTTCTTGATCTCCTTCAGCAACTCGTAGTTTTTTTTCCCGACCATCTGCTGCAGGAACTCAGCCCGCAATCGCCCGTCGCCATGCTCACCACTGAGAGAGCCCCGGTATTTTTTCACCAGTGTGGCAATGTCGGAGGCCAGTTCGCGAAACTGTTCGTTGCCCGCTTCGGTTTTCAGATTCAGGATCGGACGCAAATGGATCTCGCCAGCACCGGCATGCGCATAGTGGACACACTGCAGTCCGTGTTTGTTGGCCAGGATCTGGTTGAAGTCCGCAATGTACGCCGGCAAATCATCGATGGAGACGGCCGTATCTTCGATCACCGCACAAGGCTTGCGATCGCCGGGAATGTTCCCCACGATTCCCAAACCGGCTCGCCGCAGCTCCCACACCTTTTGCGTATCGCCGTTGAGCAGGACGGGAAACGCGTACCCCAGTTCGGCCCGGGAAAGCTGGGACGCAATCGTGTTGAGTTGATCGACCACTTCCGTGTTGTTCTCTCGGCGGACTTCGACGGCCAATACGGCGGCTGGAGTTCCTTCAACGAAAGCCGCATTCTCGCGTTGCTCGAGGTTGCGAGCCGCGCCTTCCAACACAAAATGATCCATCAACTCGCAACCGGAAATCTGATAGTCCATCGCGATTTGTGTCGCCCGCAGTGCCTGGTCGAGACTCTCAAAATGAGCGCACAACAGACCGACCGAAGGCGGCGGGAGCGGTACGCAACCCAGTTTTATCTCCGTCGCAAAAAACAATGTCCCTTCCGAACCTGCAATCAGCTGGCAGAAGTTAAACGGTTGGCTCGCCGAACCTGAATCTTCGGCGAACGCTGATGATTTCATCAACAAATCGACCGCGTATCCGGTATTGCGACGATGGATCTCGGGTTTGGGAAATTCGCGGATGATCTCCGCACGGGTCGCTGGATCCGAAAGCAGATCGCGCGTGCCACGGTAAATCCTGGATTCCAGAGATTGATGGTTGGGATCACATTTGGACTCAAAATCGGACTCAGCGAGAGCGCCAAATGTGGCTTCGGTGCCATCACTCAGGAACCCTCGAATTTCCAACGTATGATCGCGCGTGCTGCCATAGACAATCGAATTGGAACCACAAGAATTGTTTCCAAGCATCCCGCCGACCATGGCACGGTTGGCAGTCGAAGTTTCCGGCCCGAACATCATGCCGTGCGGCGCCAATGCCATGTTGAGTTCATTGCGGATCACGCCCGGTTGAACGCGCACCCATTTTTCATTGGGATTGATTTCCAGGATTTCGTTGAAGTGTCGTGAGACATCGACGACGATTCCCGACCCCACCACCTGGCCAGCCAGCGACGTTCCTGCAGTTCGCGGGATAAGCCCAACACCAATTCGATTGGCCAATTCAATCAGCAACCGAATATCGTCTGGAGTTTGGGGGATCGCGACCGCCAGCGGAATTTCCTGGTACGCCGAGGCATCCGTGGAATAGATTTTCCGAGCCACGGAATCAACCCGCAGCTCGCCCGCAAAAGCTGGCTTCAAGTTCTGGATCTCGCGGATGTCGGCGTCCTTCGTCATATGCGTTTGACTGTTAAGACTGTACTTTCGTAACGACTTGACGACGACCCGTCGCACGCTGCGGTCCGAAGACGTATTAAAGTGCTACCGTTTTTCGTCGATCATATTCAGAGTTCGCAAAATGAATTGTCGTCGGTCAAACGTCGACAGGGGTTGCGCCACGTCATGCCAGGTTCCATCAGGTTGTCGGCGGCATCCGGCCCCCAACTTCCTGCCGGATAGCCATATAGCGGGATGGTGGGATCCGACTCCCAGGCATCGAGAATCGGCGCAACGAACTTCCACGAGTACTCGACGCTGTCGCCGTGGGCATAAAGCGTCGCATCCCCTTTCATGCAATCCAGCAGCAGTCGCTCGTAAGCTTCCGGGACATCGGAATCGGCGAGATCGGCATACCGAAACGACATCGCGACATCTTTGGCGCGGAAACCCTCGCCGGGAATTTTGATACCAAAACTCAGCAACATTCCTTCATCTGGCTGGATGCGAATCACCAGTTGATTGTTCGGTTTGTCATAGACCTCGGCCTCACGTAGAAACAGGGTGTGCGGCGGCTTGTTAAACGTGATTGTGATTTCAGCGACTTTGGTTGGCAGCCGTTTTCCTGCCCGAACATAAAAGGGCACACCCGACCATCGCCAGTTATCGATAAAAAACTTGAGAGCCACGAACGTTTCCGTCTTTGAGTCTTGCGGAACTCCCGCTTCGTCACGGTAGCCGTTCACCATTTTTCCGCGCATGTTCGAAGCCATGTATTGTCCCCGGATCGAACAGCCTTTGATCTCGGCTTCGGTGAGCGGTCGCAATGACTCGAATAGTTTGGTTTTTTCTTTTCGAATCGAGGCCGCGTTGGGAGAAATGGGAGGTTCCATGGCGACATGTGCGACGACTTGCATAAGATGATTTTGCAGCATGTCTCGCAAGGCGCCTGAATGGTCGTAGTAACCTCCCCGGTCGCCGACACCAATGTCCTCCGCCGAAGTGATTTCGACCTGGTGAATGTAGTTGCGATTCCACAAGGGTTCGAAAATCCCGTTGGCAAACCGGGCGACCAGCAGGTTTTGCACGGTCTCTTTTCCGAGGTAGTGATCGATTCGATAAATATTGTCTTCGTCAAAATACTTCTTGAGACTGTCATTCAGCTCATGCGCCGACGCCAAGTCGTAACCGAACGGTTTCTCGATCACCAATCGGCGATAACTTCCCTCTTTTCGATTAAGTCCGTGTTCGGCCAAAAACGCAGGTATTTTGTCGTACAGGACGGGCGGCGTCGAAAGGTAGTAGATGCAATTTCCCGCGGTTTGAAATTCAGCATCCATCGCTTCCAACCGGGTTTTTACTTTCGCGTAGTCTGCCGAATCGTTGGTATCGATCGTTTGATAGGCCAGGCGATTTGCGAACGCCTTTTTTGTTTCCTCCGTTTCGCCTGACAAATCCAGAAATTCGTTGTGGAAAAACACACGCTCGCGGAACTGCTCATCACCCAAATTGCTTCGACTGATACCCAACAGAGCAAAATGATCCGGCAGATAGTTACGCTTAAACAAATCAAAGACCGCGGGAATCAGTTTGCGACGAGCCAAATCGCCGGATGCTCCAAAAATCGCGAAGATCAACGGGTCAAGTTTCGGGCCTTCCACGGGAATCCTTTCGGTTCGACTGCAATGCGGCTTTTTATAGGCACTGGCCCGCCTCCCAGCAAGCCGTTAATGTCCATCGTCAACGCGAATCCCATGGAACCGGGGCCAGCTGTTTCGGATTCGAGCAGCCGAACTCGCTTGCCACAACGGATTGACGAATCGAAACCGACTGGCCTGGTGACCCATTTGATCGCCCCAACTTTTCAGAGAACTTTAAATGCCTACGATGTCAGTTGACAAACATTGCAATTCAAAGGGGTCAAAATGTCTGGCGCGTATATCATCTCGGGAGTCCGAACACCGATTGGCGGTTTTTTGGGCGGGTTGAGTTCCATCAGCGCAACGGATCTGGGTGGGATCGTTGTTCAACACGCGGTCGCTCGTTCCGGATTATCGGCGGCTCAAATCGATGAAGTCATCATGGGCAACGTCATCTCGGCCGGATTGGGACAGGCACCGGCGCGGCAGGCAGCACTGAAGGGAGGCTTACCTGCGACTGTTCCCGCCGTTACCGTCAACAAAGTTTGTGGATCGGGACTGAAAGCAGTCATGATGGCCAGCCAGGCGATTCGCTGCGGTGATGCGGCGGCAATTGTTGCCGGCGGCATGGAAAACATGTCGGCCGCGCCGCACATCGCGATGGGACTTCGCAACGGCGTAAAGCTCGGCGACATAAAACTGGTCGACGCCATGGTGTTCGACGGACTGACGTGTTCTTTTGAATGCGACCACATGGGAATGCACGCCGAGCATATTGCCAAAAAATTTAAAGTCACGCGGGACGACCAAGATCAATTGGCGCTGCAGAGCCAGCGGCGCGCTGCCCAGGCGGTGCAAGACGGCGTGTTTGACGATGAGATGGTTCCGGTCACGGTCAAACACAGGAGAGGTGACAAAGTCGTGGACACGGACGAGGGGCCGCGCCCGGATACGACGATCGAAGGGCTGTCCAAACTGCGAACGGTTTTCGATGAAACCGGTTCCGTAACGGCGGGCAACGCGTCGATTCTTTCGGACGGAGCGGCTGCGGTCGTGGTCGCCGATGAGTCGACGGCTGCCAATGCTCCCTGGAGGTTCAAAATCCTGGCTAGCCATACTTCGGGTACCGAACCCAAAGAACTGTTCATCGCTCCTGTAGCGGCTGTGCAGGGAGTTTTGCAGAAAGCCAACTTGACCACGGACGATATTGATCTGTTTGAAATCAACGAGGCTTTTGCCAGTCAAATGGTCGCTTGCCTGAAAGAACTCAAACTCGACACCAAGAAAGTCAACATTTATGGAGGCGGTATTTCCTTGGGCCACCCGATCGGGGCCAGCGGCGCCCGGGTTTTGGTTACGTTGATTCACGAGCTACGAAGGTCGGGCAAAAAACGGGGGGTCGCCAGCTTATGCCTGGGGGGAGGCAATGCCGTCGCGATGGCGATCGAAGCCGCCTGAAGCGATTCGGCTTGAACGTTCATCCAACGGAGTGGATCCGTCTCGAACAAAAGGGAAACTAAGCGATGCGCAAGGCAGTGCGTCAAATTCGTACCCTGTACCGATTTTTCCTTACAACATCCTGTCGCGATGTGCCTGCCCGAGTTTGTGGGCGTCGATATTGTGAATGCGTGCTGATATTGGTCGAACCGCGGTTGCCAGCTTAAGATGTCGTTCCCTACATCCCATTCAGCAAAATCGATTCGCATTGAACGCCAAACGAAAAAAAGCAAAGCCACGATCAAAAACCGTTCCTGTCCCGGAATCCGTGGTCACCGAAAGTCCGCCATTGTCGTCGGAAAAATCCAATCACCGGCACCTGGTTTTCGCAACGGCTCTAGCGTCGATGATATTGCTGTGGACTTCTTTTCCACCGATAGGGATCTGGTGGCTGGCCTGGTTGGCACCGGCACCAATCATTTGGCTGGTTGTTTGCGTTGACCTACCGTCTGCAAAAAGCTTTCGTCAAATCTGGTTGGCCGCGTTGTTGTATTGGTTGGCGACTTTTTACTTCATCCCGATTCCGCATCCGGCTTTATGGTTGGGATGGCTGGTCGTCTCGCTGTACATGTCGGTTTACACGCCGTTGTTCGTTTTTGTTTCGCGCACCCTGATCCATCGTCTCCGACTACCCTCCATCGTTGCAGTTCCCGTCGTCTGGACAGGTATTGAGTGGATTCGTTGCAACTTTGCAACCGGGATGGCGATGGCCTGTTTGTCCCACACCCAGTACGAACACCCCTTACTGATTCAGGTCGCTGACCTCTCAGGTGCCTACACGCTGACCTTTGGCATCATATTATTTGCCACCGGCATCAGCCTCGCGACATTGCCAACGTTGTTTGGGGGGGTGAAACTCATCGGTTTGGGAACCAGAGCGATTTCGCTCGTGGTCTCGGGAATCGTATTGGCTGCGATCATCAGCTACGGTCAATACCGCCTTGGCGAAGCCCCAGCGACGCCAGAGTCTTCCGTGAAAGTCGCCATCATCCAGAGTTCAATCGACGTTGTGTTTCGCAGCTTGAACGACGAGGAACGGAACGCACAATTCCTACAGTATCGTGATCTGACCCGTGCGGCTCGTCAGAAATGGCCAGACATTGATTTGGTTCTGTGGCCAGAATCATCGTTTCCATCAGCCGATTTGCTTTCTGACCTGGACGAAGAGCGGACTGCCGAGTTTTTTGCTGCCGCGACCAAAGCAGTGTGGCATGAGGTCACGGGCTATCCCATGACTTACCCGCAACCGGTTCCGATTCTCGTCGGTGCAACGACTCACGATCCTGACAAAAACGAGATGTTCAATTCCGCATTATTGATTGACGATCCAGGAATCATCCAATTTCGTTATTTCAAAAACCACCGCGTCATGTTTGGCGAGTACACTCCGCTGGCGAACTTTTTTCCGATACTGCAGCAATACACACCGATCGGCCGCGGCTTGGCGGCCGGAACAGAGTTTGGAGCGTTCGAAATCAAAGGCGTCCGCTTTGCTCCGACCATTTGTTTTGAAACAACCATTCCCCATTTGATTCGCCGCCAAGTCAATACGCTGGCGACCAGCCAGCAAGAGCCCGACGTCATGGTGAACTTGACCAACGATGGGTGGTTTTTTGGCACCAGTTGCCTTGACCTCCACCTGGCCTGCAATGTCTTTCGGGCAGTTGAAATGCGGAAACCCAACCTCGTCTGTGCCAATACCGGTTTCTCGGCTCAGATTGATACCCATGGTCGTTTACGACAACGTGGTCCGCGACGTGACGTCGGGATGTTGATGGCCGAAGTCTCAAACGTCAAAAGCCAAAGCCTTTATCGAAGCATCGGAGATCTGTTTCCAATGATGATGGGATGGGTTTGCGTGATCGTATTCGTAATCGGAAGGTTCAAACCAATCCGCCCAGCGGGATAGGGTCAGTCGGGCCGAAAATACCGCAGAGGTGCTTATCACACACAGGCGTTCGTTATCGCCAACAAAAGCGTAAAGCCGTTCCAGGTTCCGGCACCCGCTGGCTTTCAAAGTTCACCAAATCCATGACAATCAACTGGCCAACACCCACCACTGTCACCAACGGAATCCTGAATGCCAACTGATATCGAGATTTCCCGCAGCGTTGATTTGCATCCAGTCACCGAAGTCGCCAGGCAACTTGGCATTGAACCCTCGGAGATGATCCCCTACGGCCATTTCAAGGCCAAGCTTCCGCTTTCGCTGATCAATTTGGATCGAGTTTCCAAATGCAATCTCATCCTGGTTTCGGCGCTTTCTCCGACTCCTGCCGGCGAAGGCAAGACGACCATGTCCATCGGATTGGCTCAGGGGCTGAATCGGATTGGCAAACCAGCAACGGTGGTATTGAGGGAACCATCTCTCGGCCCTGTGTTCGGCATTAAAGGTGGTGCCGCCGGCGGCGGCTATTCGCAGGTTCTTCCGATGGTCGATATCAACCTGAATTTCACGGGAGATTTTGCCGCGATCGAAAAAGCCCATAATCTGCTGGCCGCGTTGATCGACAACAACCTGCAAGCCACAAAATGTTCGCTGGGAATTGATCCGCGGACCGTCGCCTGGAAACGCGTCGTGGACCTGAATGATCGCTCCTTGCGCAATATCGTGATTGGACTGGGCGGCAAATCCAACGGCGTGCCTCGAGAGTCGGGTTTTGACATCACAGCTGCTTCGGAAGTGATGGCGATCCTTTGCCTGGCGAACGATTTGCCCGATCTAAAACGACGATTGGGTAATATCTTTATCGGTTTCACGTACGACAACAAACCGGTTTTTGCGCGCGAACTAAAAGCCAGTGGGGCGATGGCCGTACTGCTGAGATACGCGCTAATGCCCAATCTGGTCCAAACGATCGAACACACACCCGCCATCATCCACGGTGGTCCATTCGCAAATATTGCGCAAGGCACGAATTCTGTGATCGGAACAAGAATGGGAATGTCGTTATCGGATTATGTTGTCACGGAGGCCGGATTTGGATCCGATCTGGGAGCCGAAAAATTCTTTAATATTAAATGTGTCAGTGCCGGACTCGTTCCCAAACTAATGGTCCTCGTCGCAACCGTCAGGGCGCTTAAGTACCATGGGGGAATCGGTTTGACGGAACTTTCCAAACCCAACCCGCAAGCCGTCGATGACGGTTTCGCAAACCTGCAAAAACATCTGGAGAATGCCAAACTATTTAACTTGAATGTGGTGGTGGCGATCAACCGATTTGCGGAAGATTCGGAAGCGGAACTGCGTGTCGTCCAGGAGCGATGCCGACAGTTTGGTGTCGAGGTGGTCGTTACCGATGTTTGGGGCCAAGGCGGTGCCGGAGCGGAAGAACTGGCCCGAGTCGCCGTCGACCAGATTGCAAAATCCTCCGGGCAATTTAAACCGCTTTACGATTGGGATTTGCCCGTCGAAGCCAAGATCAATCTCATCTGCAAACAGATTTACGGAGCGGATGCGGTTGAGTTTGGTCCGACCGCGAGGAACAACTTGAATCGGATAAAGCGACTCGGTTTGGAAGGACTGCCGGTTTGCATGGCGAAAACCCAGAAATCGCTTTCTGATAAACCTCACCTGATCGGACGTCCCAAAAACTTCATCGTTACCGTGAGGGAAATCGAAATCGCCGCGGGCGCCGGTTTCCTGATTCCGATTACCGGAGACATGATGCGGATGCCTGGCTTGCCCGCGACTCCCTCATCCGAGAACATAGATATTGACGAAAATGGCAAGATTTCCGGATTGTTCTGAGGCCTGCTTGAATGCGATCGCCAGCGCCGTAACATTGTCAAAACGGACCCTCTGGATCAGGCCCATGCCGAAGTGATTCCCCCACTGTTCGAAAGCGAAAATGGCTCTACCAAAAAACGTGCTGGGAACCGAACTCGAACCCTGTTGCCTGGCACCGATGACTGGTTTTTATCGGGACGGATACTGTCGAACTGGCGGCACCGATTACGGCGTCCACATCGTTTGCGCAGTGATGACGGACGAATTTCTCGAATTCAGCCGCAGCGCCGGGAACGACCTGATCACACCGGTCCCCGAATATGATTTTCCCGGTTTGAGTTCAGGAGACCGCTGGTGCCTCTGTGTTTCCCGTTGGAAAGAGGCGTTCGAAGCTGGCTTTGCGCCGCAAGTCGTGCTGCGAGCGACCCACATGTCGGCGATCGAATTTGTTTCACTGGAAGATTTGAAACAGCATGCAATCTGACAATTGCTCGACCACAGGTCCGCATTGGCGGCAAAAAACCAAGTCGCCGCTTCCCTTGGCCGCGGTTTTTCTCAATAATTTCGAGATATCATTCAGGTTGTGACCAAACGTGTCACAGCTCTGGCGATCTTAAGATGGAACGCTCTATCACAAGCCCATTTCCTCCGATCTTGGTTTCGACTGGCTTAATCAGTGAAGACCTTGTTGTTTGGAAAGTTTTCGAGTGCCGCGCGGTTTTCGCGTTTTGCCAGTGCATTGGATGACAGGGCCGAGGGCAACATGGCGAATTTTCGCCATTAACCGCCTGACCTCGGGGATTTAAGTGATCAAACGGATTGAACTCATTAATTTCATGTCTCATGCCCGCACGGTAATCGAACCGGCGAAGGGGCTGACCGTGCTGATCGGGCCGAATAACTGCGGAAAAAGCGCGGTTGTGACGGCGCTGCAGATCCTCGCCCACAACGCAAATTCGACCTATGTTCGCAGGCACCATGAAAAAAACTGCGAAATCAACGTCGAAACGGAGGATGGACACGTTATCCAGTGGGCCCGTGCAAAAAATGGGTCACCGAAATACGTCATCGATGGTCAGGAATATGATCGGCTGAAAGGCAACACTCCCGAAGTTCTCGATCAAGTCCTGCGTTTACCGGTGGTTGCCAGCGACAAAGATGAATTCGACATCCATTTTGGGCAGCAGCGCGATCCGGTTTTTCTTCTCAATGAGTCCGGCAAAGCGTCGGCTCAGTTTTTTGCCTCATCGTCGGATGCCATACGACTCGTGGAAATGCAGAGTCGCCATAAATCAAAAGTGAGCCAGTCAAAACGGGATCTTAAACGACTTCAGTCCGAATCGGAAAGATTGGTCGACTCCACCGAAATTCTTGCGCCAGTGATCCCGTTGGACCAACAGTTGTCGGAATGCGAATCGAATTACGATGTGCTTGTCGAACAGACCGAGAGTGCCCGCCGTCTGGATGATCTGCTTCATCGGCTGGCGGAAAATCGCATCACATTAGATTACCAGCAATCACGGTCTCACACGTATTCGAACCTTGCCTCTCCCCCCAAACTCGAATCGACAACGGCTTTAACCCGTCTGACCGAAGATCTGCGGCGGAACTCGCAGGACCTTCGCGAAATGATGCATGTCGCGAGCACGCTGGGGAACTTGACCGCCCCACCTCCAATGGCTCCGGCCGCCGAATTGCAACGACTGATTGCCGCATTGGAACAACAGCTGCTGACGGATCGCAAGTCGGAAACGATGTTTGCGGTTTTGGATGTCGCTGCGCCGCCCTCGCTCCAAAACGAGGACCTGCTGCAATCCATCATCTGCGATTTGGAATCTTCGTTGCAAAGAGAAACAAGTCTGGTGCGACGCGCAAGCCTGATGGAACTGGTTTCTCGGCCTCCGCACATCCATTCTCTTGACGAACTGCAATCCCGGATCCAGTTGCTGCAACGAGCCGAAAGCTTGGTGAAGAAACTGGATACCAAACTTGACCGTCTCAATTTGCAGATCGAGCGATGCACCCTTGAACTCGAAGAGTGGGCGGACGCCAATCCAGTTTGTCCAACTTGCGGAGCCGCAACCGACCGGAAACGACTGCTCGAATTGAACCGGGGAGATTGCCGCCATGAGTAAACGTAGAAATAAAACCGGGCATGGCGGCTTGCTGGTGATCGGTGACCCGCATCTGGAAGGCCGTCAACCCGGTTTTCGCAAAGACGATTTCCCGAATGTGATCCTCGACAAAGTCCGCTGGTGTCTGAATTACGCGCGCGAAAACCAGCTGCTGCCCGTGTTCCTCGGCGATATTTTTGATAAACCTCGCGACAACCCGACTTGGATGATCGGCTCTCTGATCGAAGCACTGAGTGACGTGCCAGCGATCGGAATTTACGGGAATCATGATTGCGCCGAAACCGCATTGAACGACAACGATTCGCTGTCCATTTTGATCAAGTCGGGCAGCTTTCGACTGGTCGAAGAGTCGTCTCCCTGGATCGGTAAAATGAACGGGCGAAAAGTTTATGTTGGCGGTTCATCCTACCGGCAGACGATTCCGGAAAAATTTGAATTGCAAGCCGCCCAGCAGACCAACTTCTTTGACGCAGAGCCGTTTGTCGTATGGTTGACCCATCACGACATCTCCGTGGTCGGTTACGAGAATGGCCGGTTCGGCCCGTTTGAAATTTCGGGCGTAAACTTGTTGATTAACGGCCATATTCACCGTCGACTGGAGTCGGTTCAAAAAGGGCAAACGCTGTGGATGACGCCCGGCAATATCTGCCGCCGATCGCGCAGTGATGCCAACCGCGATCACATTCCACGCGCGTTGCGCATCGACATCTTTGCCGATCGAGAAAAAATATCCGACGTTGTGATCCCGCACCAGCCGTTCGATGAAGTTTTCCACCAGGAAATTGTCGAGTGCTCTGCAGAAAATTCCACGTCTGAATTTGTCGCGGGGCTGGCCGAACTAATGACTCGCCGAACCGAGACCGGGGCCGGGTTGCACCAATTCCTGGACGAAAACCTGGAGCAGTTCGAACCTTTGGTCGCCGTCGAGATCAAACGACTCGCTCAATACGTCACTGACACCAAGGATCCTATCCATGCCTGATTCAAAATCTACCGAAGCAATTCAGACGATCGAAGAACTGCAAGCCCGTTTTCAGAGTTTTGCCGAACAAAAAATCAAGGTTGAGACCCAACGTGATCACGCCCGGCAGGAGTTGGAAAAGTTGAAGGCAGAAGCGCTCGAACAGTTCGGCTCGGATGACCTCGCCGCGCTGAAGTCGCAACTGCAGGAAATGAAACAATCGAATGAACAAAAACGGATTGACTATCAAAAGCAACTCGACTCAATCGAACAAAAACTGAGCGAGATTGACGAGCAGTTTCTCGAGTCCGAACTGGACGAAGTCTGATCGACGGAATACGAATGCCCAAAACAGATTCACACAAAGCCCGCAAACGACCAAGCGATTCTCAACCAGTCGTGAACGATCGCCGGCCCAATCTCGCCGCGCTGGCGCCGCTGCGCGTTCGCCAAAAAGTCGACCGGATGGTCTGGCAACTGGAACAGGATCAAAAGAGATTGCGTCAGCTAGAGAGCGAACGGCAGCAGCTCGAAGCCTACCTGGCCATCTCGGACAAAGTGACCGAAGCTCTGGATGTGTTGAGCCAAAAACTGTTCGAAGAGGTTTTGGGTGCACTTGAAACGCACTTGACGATTGCCATTCAGGAAGTCATCGAACAGCCAATTCGATTTCGTGCCGAAGCCAGTTTCAAACGCGGCACTGCCAATGTCGATTTTTCTATTGACCGAAATGGCAACTCGGAAGACGTTAACCGCGGGCAGGGAGGATCGGTCCAAAACGTACTCAGCGTTGGACTAAGAATGTTTGCTTTGGCCACGCTGGACAAAAAAGTACACCGCCGATTCCTGGTGCTGGACGAGCAGGATTGCTGGTTACGCCCCGAGTTGGTGCCGCGCCTCGTCAATATCGTTCACCGCGCTGCCAAAGAACTTGATTTTCAGGTCATCATGATTTCTCATCACGACGTGGAACTGTTCGAACAATACGCTGACAAAATCTACCGCTTCACGCCGGGGAACGAGGGAGTGAAAGTCGCCCAGCTCAAACGCGGGTCGGTCGAAGTCGACCCAGAGATGTGACCCTCATTCACACAGCTGCTCAAGTTCTTCCCAGCGATGATAGACCTGTTCCAGTTCAGCTTCTTTGGCCTGCAACTGGTTCGTCGATTCCGCGATTTCCGTTTTTGTTTTTTGATAAAACGACGGTTCGGTCATTAATTCGTGAAGCCGGGCGATCTCGGTTTCCAAAACTTCGATCTGACCGGGAAGTTTCTCCAGCTCAAGTTTCTCTTTGTATTTCAGCTTCCTGGGCTGCTCCCCATTCGTCTCGCCACGTTTCGTTTTCCGGTTCGGCTTTCTCTCTGATACTTTGTCGAGCGACAATTCCATTTTCTGTTCATATTGACGCTGCCAATCGTCGTATCCACCGACGTATTCGAACAGGCCTGCCGGTTCAAACACAATCGTGCTGCCAACGACATTGTTCAAAAACGTCCGATCATGGCTGACAACGATCACGGTCCCTTGGAACGAAGTTAGCTTTTCTTCCAGCAAATCCAGTGTCTCCGCGTCCAGGTCGTTGGTCGGTTCGTCCAGAACGATCACGTTGGCAGGTTTGGCAAACAGCTTGGCCAGTAATATCCGATTCCGCTCGCCGCCGGAAAGGAATTTAACTTGTGTCCGTGACCTTTCAGGTGTGAACAGAAAATCCTGCAAGTAGCCGAGCACATGTTTCTTGCCGCCAGCCAACTGGATCATGTCATAGCCGTCGCCGACGTTCTCCTGGACGGTCAACGATTCGTCAAGTTGTTGTCGAAGCTGGTCAAAGTAGGCCACTTGCAAATTGGTTCCGAGCTTCACGGTACCTGAATCCGGCTTCATCGTTCCCAACATCAGTTTCAACAATGTCGATTTACCGGCACCGTTTCGCCCGATGATCCCGATGCGGTCGCCGCGCATGACGACGGTGGAGAAATCATCGATGACCGGTTGGTCGTCGTATTTGAACGACACTTCGTCCAGGGCTACGACAAGATTTCCGCTACGCTGACCTTCTTGAATTTGAAGTTTTGAGGTACCCAGTTTCTCCCGCCTCTGACTACGTTCCAGGCGCATCGTTTTGAGAGCCCGCACGCGGCCTTCGTTTCGGGTTCGACGTGCCTTGATCCCCTGACGAATCCAGACCTCTTCCTCCGCCAATCGTTTGTCGAATAAGGCGTTCTCTTTTTCTTCGGTCGCCAGCGCTTGTTCCTTCCGGACCAGGAATGTTTCGTAATCGCATGACCAGTCAAACAACCGACCGCGATCAATTTCGAGAATTCGGTTGGCCATTTTCTTCAAGAATGCGGCGGTCGTGAGTGACAAACATGAACGACGTGACAAACTTGGACAGAAACTGTTCCAACCACCCAATCGCATCAATGTCCAAGTGGTTCGTCGGTTCGTCCAACAGCAGGAAATCCGGTTTCGCAACCAACGCTCGGGCCAGCAGCACTCGCCGCTTCATTCCGGACGACAACGTGTCAAACTCATCCGAACCGTCCAATTCCATCCGCGAAAGGATCTGCTCCACAGCATTCTGGTGCTTCCATTCGTCGCCGTGGACTGCCGCTGCCGAGATGCCGGTCGCCACAACATTGGTGATGGTGTCGTGAAGGTCCGTTGGCACGTCCTGCCCCAGCATCGCGACCGTGATACCAGGTGGGTAGACGACATCGCCGGAGTCGGGTTGGATCTGTCCGGCAAGTATCTTCAGAAACGTGGATTTGCCCGCCCCATTTCTTCCCAACAAGCCGATTCGATGGCCCGGTTCGATTTCACACGATACGTCATTCAATAAAGACGTACCCGTGAAACCGATGGAAAGATTGCGAACAGAAATCAGTGACATTTGGCGAGGCAGTTGGATAGGTTTCAGGCAAACTGGTTGTTATGAAATGCTTTGTGGATCAGGATACGGCATCCTGATTTATGACGAAAGTCGAAATGGTTTGTTCAATGGGACTCCCGATACGGAGAAAATATAGAACGAAATATGGAAATCGGAATCATATCGGATACGCATGGCTTTCTTGACCCGAGCGTTTTCAAAGCGTTCGCGAATTGCGATGAAATCTGGCATGCAGGCGATTTTGGAACCTGGGACATCGCTCAGCAGCTGAGCGAATTCAAACCGCTCCGTGGTGTCTACGGGAACATCGACGACAGTCGGATCCGCCACGAATACCCCGAAAACCAGCGATTCCGATGCGAGGGCGTCGATGTCTGGATGACCCACATTGCCGGGCGTCCCCGGCAGTATTCCAAACGCGTTCGCCACGAGTTGAAGACCGCGCCGCCTCAAGTCCTGATTTGCGGCCACTCTCATATCCTCTCGGTCGAAAACGACAATCGGCACGATGGTATGAAGTACATCAACCCGGGAGCTGCGGGTCACCAGGGCTTCCACGTCATGAGAACGCTGCTGAAAGCCGAGTTTGTCGGCGGCAAAATTCAGAACCTGCGATTGATCGAACTAGGTCCGCGTGGACGAAGAACCACAGCAACTCATTAGCCCCCATTCTCACAATTAGGCCGGCAAAATGGTTGCGACCCATCTTCGGTTCGGTATTCCGCTTGGCGCAGCTGACGCTACTTAACAGGTTTGTACATCCGGGATTCCCGTTGCAGTCTCGACATGATCGCTTCCAGGCTATTTTGAATCTCGATCATCAATGGGTCCGTTTTGGCGGATCGATCTCGTTCCGTGGAGACTTCGATTGCTTCGCCTACTTCCAGGATGACTTTCTGATTACCGTGGACCCGGCACTCATCGCTCAGATCCTCTTCGAATTTTTCCACGGTCTCGAGAATCCGGTCGACAGACGGCCATGAGGTGATGTATTGTTCGGGATAACAGTCAATCTGCTGGGCCAGGTAAGTCTCTTCGAGTTGCTGCCATCGCCGCTTGCGTTCCATTTCGTCGACCTCGGCTCGACTCATTTCCGGGAAAATTTTCATCCGCACATTCTTGATCCGGGTCGCAATTCCTCCGGTCGCCGGACCACCTAACCATTCCTGTTCAAGCGGATGAAGCAAATGGTTGACCAGTCTGGATTGTCGCTGGCGCAAGCTCATCCCTGGATCTTTGTTGACGTGAAATTCAATTTCTTTCAGCGTCAGCAACGCATCGCCGATCTTCACAATCCTGTCGATCAATGGCTGATCGGGCATCACACGCCAAGTCAAACGACGTTCAATCTCGGTCAATACCGGGTCACATGCCTGCTCGATGTCACCTAAAAACAGGTATTTAATTCCAATCGGATGCACGACGACTTTTCCTCCGTCTCGTTTGGCACGTCGTTTGGCGGCGTTCCGCGCGATAAACGCGGGGCCCTCCATCAGCCCCATCAATTGGTCATTGATGCGGCTGGTGGCGCCCTCGGGAAAGATCAGCAACGGCCGTTTAGCTTCCACCAGCACTTTGATCGCGTAGTCAACCGCTTGACGATCCAGGCCCTCCCGGTTGACACTAAAACCTCCCATGATTCGTACCATGAATCGGGTAAACCAGCCATGATTGAACAGGTGCCAGCTGGCCATCGTGTAGAGCGAACAGTTGGCCTCCTTTGCCACGTGGTACATCGCAATCGGATCCGCGGTGCGGGGGTGATTGGGGGTCAACAGAATACCGTGCCCTGCGGCGAGGGACGCTCGTAGACGGTCAACATGGCGACATTCATGATCGATCACGCCGTCCCGCTTGCGGAGAACTTTCTTGTGGTAGCCCAACTCCACCACCAATCGTTGAGGCCAATAACGGTCGATCGCCGGAATAAACTGGTACGGCTTTTCGATTAGTACGTTTTGCATGCCTGGGTTCGTTTCAACGCGACAATCGTGACGACGAATGTATTGGAATATACACTCCTTTTGAGTGCAAAACTTGAGACTATCGTTTTCGTTTCAAATAATCATGGTCTAATCATGTTCGTTCGGGACGTGTAATTCAAAGCATGATTTTCAAGAATGGGAGACATCCGATGTTTCGATCTTCAATTAGCGGACAGACCGTGTGTTGTTTGCTGGCGTTGACATGCATGTTCTGCCAATCGTCGAGCATCGCCGAAGAAATTCAATTGACCTCAGGCGGCCCGATTGCTTTTGGGCCAGATGGGTTACTTTTGGTGAGTGACCCGCTGGCGGCAACAATCTACGCGATCAAAACCGGGGACAATGCGGGTTCCGCGGAAGACGTCAAAGTCGAGGTCGAAAACGTTCGCGCGAAAGTTGCCTCGCTCATGGGGGTCGAGCCAAATCAGGTTCGCATCAACGATTTGGCCGTAAACCCGGGCAACGGCAACACGTACCTCTCCGTCACGCGTGGACAAGGCGATTCGGAAGTATCTGTGATCCTGGTGATCCAGCCTGGCACCGGTGAGATTTCGGAATTCGAAATGGCAGGCAAGAAATTCACGAAAACAACTTTTGCAAATGCAGCACCCGACAAAAAGGATCGCCGCGGCAACAACCAACGAATGGACTCGATCACGGACATGGCATTTGTAGATGGGCAGGTTTATGTGGCAGGCCTATCCAACGAAGAATTTGCTTCGAAGCTGCGCGCGATCTCCTTTCCGTTTAAAGAAAACGACAACGGAACCAGCATCGAAATCTACCATGGTGCTCATGGTAAATTCGAAACCCGTTCGCCCATTCGAACCTTTGCCGCTTTTATGGTCGAGGATGAAATGAACCTGTTGGCCGCCTACACCTGTACGCCGCTGGTTCGAATTCCGGTTTCTTCTTTGAATACAGATGAAAAAATCAAGGGCGTGACAATCGCGGAGTTGGGAAACCGCAACCGACCGTTGGACATGGTTGTTTACCAGAAAGACGGCAAGGACTATGCGCTGATGGCCAACAACGCCCGCGGCGTGATGAAGATTGATTTGGCCGACACAGGAACTCAACAAGGCATCAGCAGCAGAGTCGAAGGTGGTGGCACCGCGGGATTGAACTACCAAACCATCGAAGACCTAACGGGTGTAATGCAACTAGATGGTTTGAACGCCACGCATGCGGTCGTTCTGGTTCGAAGTGCATCTGGCCAGGAAGACATTCGCACAATCGTCTTACCTTAACTCGTTACCAACCTGCGTCCTGTCAGGAACACGATCGTGAATCATCCAGATTCCTCCGTGATGCAATTCCAGCGCCGGAGGTTTTGTGTTTGCCTTATGTTGGGCGTTTTGACGACCTACCTTTGTCAAACGCCGGCATCCGCCCAGCATGAGACGGGCAAACGAGAGATATCCGTTCAAGCTGTGCGACATTCAGATGGCGACTACCATTTTGAGGTTAGTGGCCTAGATCCTGAGCAGCGGAAGGATTTGAAGATCCAAGTCTGGTTGGCCTCCGTCGATACGGAGAAACGCCCCGCGATCGCGGGAAAGACGGAGGCCACCGATTCCACGATTTGCTTCCGTCCGCGTTTTCGTGTTCAAACGGGCGTCGAGTATCGGATCAAGCTCGTCGATGGTTCGAAAAAAAACCGCGGTGACTTCCTGGTCTCAATTCCGCCGATCCGCGCTGAAACCACCAAAATCGAATCCATCACGCCAACCTTGGATCGCCTGCCAGCGAATCTTTTGAAATTCTACCTGCACTTCTCCGCGCCGATGCAAAAAGGCGACGTTTATCAGTTCGTGTTGTTAAGAACCTCCGACGGTAACCCGATTGAACTTCCCTTCCTGGAGTTGGAACAGGAACTGTGGAGTCGTGACTCGAAACGGCTGACTCTATTACTGGATCCCGGCCGGATTAAACGCGGCTTGCGACCGCGGGAAGAGATGGGACCAATTTTTGAACCGGGCAAGTCCTACGAACTGGTGATCCGCGGCGACTGGCCGGATGGAAACGGTTTACCGCTGGGGAACGACGTCGTAAAAAAATTCAAGGCCGTGGAAGAAGACTACGAACAGCCCGATCCCAAGCACTGGAAAATCAGGATCCCCCAGGCCTCAACGATAGATCCACTGGTAATTGAATTTGGAGAGTCTTTGGATCAGGCGATGCTGAAACGGGTGATTAAAGTTCAAAATGCCGATGGCGAAATGCTTGCAGGAGAGTCTACGATCAACTCCGCTGCCTCACAATTTGAATTCGTGCCTGAAATACGATGGCAAGCGGCACCCTTTAAAATCGTCGTAAACACGAATCTTGAGGACTTGGCGGGCAACAGCATTGGCCGGCAGTTCGACGTGGATGTTTTTGAACCGGCTGGCTCGGGTAATGTGGAATCGTTTGAAGAAATCCATTTCACGATCAATTGATGAATGTCAACGAACTCAACGAAACGAGCCGCAAATGACTTTACACGAGTTTTTGGATTTCCACTTCCGCGATGATGGCGAAACAGTACTGCAACAACTCCTGGAAGAAGGTGCAGACCCCAACTCCGTCGACATCGAATCGAATGAGACGGCTCTCCACGTTGCTGCCCGACGACGGCGGTTGGGTGCTTGCGAAATCCTGCTCGATCACGGTGCGGACATCGATGCAACCAACGGCGGTGGCAAAACTGCGTACGCCCATTCGGTCCGCCGCTCATTCAATGACATTGCCACACTCCTTGAAAATCGCGGCGCGGACACGAACCTGACTGCTGCCGATGAGTTCGCCGTTGCGATGGTGACGGGTCAACTGCAGCGAGCGCGAGAACTAATGGAAACCGATCCGTCGGTCGTGCGCACGGGCAACCCGACCGAGGATCGACTGCTGGCAGATCTCGCGGGTCGGTTTGAAACGATGCCCGTAGAGATGCTGATCGACGCTCGTGCCGACCTCAACGCTCCCGGGATGGACGACGGTTCGCCGTTGCACCAGGCATGCTGGTTTGGCCAACCGGCCAATGCACGAATGTTGATCGAAGCTGGCGCTGCCATCGGTACTTTTGACCGCGTTCACCGTTCGTCCCCGCTGGGATGGGCAGTGCACGGCTCTCGTTATTCAGGCAGCGCCAACGAGCGACAACCGGTCTACATCGAACTGGTCCAGATGCTGCTGGAGGCGGGAGCCAACACCACCTATCCGGATCACGAAAATGATGATTCCTACATACAGCGATTACGTGAAGATGCAACTTCGCAGGTCTGGCAAGTCCTGGCGAATCACATTTGATTCGTGTGGCCAATTCAATGGCCGTGAAATCGGATAAAAGCTCCTGTTTCGCAATTGCGGTCCCGAAAGATTCTCGTTGTCAAGTGCTACGTCTCGGATTTTCGGACTTGATTGTTAGGTGTTAGCGGTTGGGCATTTCGCCGGGACGCCTTAGAATGAGTGGTTCGAAATTTATTGATTATCTGGGATCGGAACCGCCGCCAATATGCCAGCTTCGGATATCGTCGTAAAAGGTGCGAGGGAACATAACCTCCGCGACGTCAATCTTGTACTTCCTCGAAACCAACTCATTTGTCTGACAGGTGTAAGCGGGAGTGGCAAAAGCTCTTTTGCTTTTGACACCATCTTTGCCGAGGGCCAACGCCGCTACGTAGAAAGCCTGTCCAGTTTTGCGCGCCAGTTTTTGGGCCAAATGCCCAAGCCTGATGTGGACCTGATTTCCGGCCTGAGCCCGTCCATCTCCATTTCGCAGAAATCATCCGGCAACAACCCGCGTAGTACTGTCGGCACGATCACTGAGATTTATGATTTCCTGCGGGTCTTGTACGCTCGTGTCGGCCAAGGCTATTGCCCCAAGTGTGACCAACCCATTGCCGCTCAATCTCGGGACCAGATCGTGGGCAGCATCCTGCAGATTCCCAACGGCACCAAGTACGCCATTTTGGCGCCGGTCGTTCGCGAGCAGAAAGGCGAGCATCGTGACCTGTTTACCGATTTGCTGAAACGAGGTTTCGTTCGCGTTCGCGTCGATGGTGAGATCGTCAGCCTGAATTCCGAAATTAACCTGGATCGGACTCGTCGTCACAATGTCGAAGTGCTTGTGGATCGACTGACGGCAAGCAATGCCATTCGGGGGCGACTTGGAGAAGCCGTCGAAACCGCCCTCCGGTTGGGCAAGGGAACGTTAATCGTCGTTGCCGAAGCCGATGACAAGCCACCGATTCCCAGCGAGGAAACCGGCGACAACACCACGACATCCTCCAAATCCAAAACAAAACGAAAGCCAAAAAAACACGGGTTGGACGATCGAGTTTACTCGTCGTCCTACGCCTGTTCCGCTTGTGGAATCAGCTTTTCTCCGCCGACTCCGCAGATGTTCAGTTTCAACAGCCCCCAGGGGATGTGTCCGGGTTGCGATGGACTGGGAGACGTTTATACATTCGACCGGAATCTGATGGTCCCCGACCCTTCTCGCTCGTTTCAACAGGGCTGTTTTGAACTGTTGGGCAAATGGAAAGATCTCGGACGCTGGCGTCGACACATCTACCAAGGCGTCGCAGACACCGTCGAGCGCGAGCACCAGCTCGAAGTAGGAACTCTACTGGAAACGGCTTGGGAAGACCTTAGCGAGGAACATCAGGATATTTGGCTGTATGGCACGGGTGATTTGCACATCACCTACACTTGGCGCGGCGGCAACTCGCCGATGAAGTACGGTGGCAAGTTCGAAGGGGTTGTCTCCGAGTTGGATGAGAAGTATCGCAACACGTCCAGCGCTCCCAAGCTTCGAAAACTGGAAGCCTTTATGGCCGAAGTCCATTGCGTGGAGTGCGATGGGGCTCGCTTGAACCAGCAGGCACGTCACTTTCGAATCGAAACGGCGAATCCGCAATTCGCTGCCAAGCCAAGCCTGTCCATTTCCGAGGTTTGTGACCTTTCGATTGCAGAAGTGCACGACTTTTTTTCCGGATTGGTATTGGACAAAATCCGGCAATTCGTCGCCACCGAGCCCCTGAAAGAAATCCGGAACCGGCTGGGATTCCTGCTCAACGTCGGGCTGGATTACCTGATGCTGAACCGCACGGCACCCACGCTTTCGGGCGGCGAGAGTCAACGGATTCGACTGGCAGGCCAAATCGGCGCCGGTTTGGTCGGTGTGCTTTACATCCTGGATGAACCTTCGATTGGCCTGCACCCGCGAGACAATGATCGGTTGATTTCGACGCTGCATCACTTGCGGGACCTGGGTAATACCGTTGTCGTCGTCGAACATGACGAAGACACCATGCGCGCGGCGGATTACCTGATCGATTTCGGGCCCGGCCCGGGGATTCGCGGGGGCGAAGTCGTTGTGCAAGGCCATCCGTCCGAGATCATCAAATCCAAGACCAGCACGACGGCAAAATATCTCAGTGGCGATCTCAAAATTGAAGTGCCAGAGAAACGGCGCGAGATTGATCCCGAAAAAACGCTAAAAATCGTTGGGGCAAAACACAACAATCTGAAAAACATCGATATCGAAATTCCGCTTGGAAGATTCGTTTGCGTGACTGGCGTCAGCGGCAGCGGAAAGAGCTCCTTCGTCAACGATATTCTTCGGGAAGAACTCCGCGAGAAACTAAACGGCGGGATCGGTGAGCCTGGCGAATTCGACCAACTGCTGGGTATCGAATACCTCGACAAGATGATCGCCATCGACCAGTCGCCGATCGGCCGCACACCGCGGTCCAACCCGGGGACTTATATCAAGTTGTTCGATGAGATCCGCAAACTCTACACCCAATTACCGGAGGCCAAAACGCGAGGTTATTCCCCCGGGCGATTCAGCTTCAACGTCAAAGGCGGACGTTGTGAGGCCTGTGAGGGTAACGGTTCCAACAAACTGGAGATGGATTTTCTCGCCGACGTCTGGGTAACCTGCCCCGTTTGCATGGGGCATCGGTTTAATCGTGAGACCTTGCAGGTCAAATATCGCGACAAATCGATCGCCGATGTGTTGGAAATGGACGTGCAACAGGCAATTGAGTTTTTTGAAAACATTCCCAAAGTACTCACCAAGCTGCAGACCCTGCACGATGTTGGCCTGGATTATTTGAAAATCGGCCAGCCATCGCCAACGCTTTCCGGTGGTGAAGCCCAACGCATCAAACTTGCCCGCGAACTGGTAAAACGAAGCACCGGCAAGACTTTGTACATGCTGGACGAACCGACAACCGGTTTGCACTTCGCGGATATTCGACTGCTTCTAAAAGTGCTCCAGGATTTTGTCGAAGCGGGTAATTCGGTGCTGGTCGTCGAACACAACCTCGACGTCATCAAGACGGCTGACTGGGTCATTGATATCGGTCCCGAAGGCGGCTCTGGTGGTGGAAAAGGTCGTGTGCGCCGGACCACCGGAAACGATTGTCCAGCACACCGACTCATATACGGGACAAGCACTTCTCAAGGCGATTCAAAAACGGCCGACCATTCCGCCAAAATCGAAAACCCGGAAATCGGCGCCCGTCCAGTCAACCACCATTCAGGTGCGTGGTGCCCAACAACACAGCCTGAAAAACATCGATTTGGATGTCGCCCGCGACAAGATGACGGTTTTTTGCGGCCCCAGCGGCAGCGGCAAAAGTTCGATGGCGATGGACACAATCTATGCCGAAGGCCAACGCCGTTACGTCGAAAGTTTGAGCTCCTACGCCCGTCAATTTGTTAACCAATTGGAAAAGCCAAGAGTCGAACACATCGAAGGTTTGTCGCCAGCGATTGCGATCGAACAAAAAAATCTTGGTTCCACGCCCCGGTCCACCGTGGGGACGGTCACCGAGGTTTATGACTACCTTCGTATCCTGATGGCCCGCTTGGGAACGCCCTATTGCCCGGATTGCGACCAGCCAGTCGGGACCCAGACCAGTGATGACATCGTTGACAAACTGTTGGCGTACGACGAGGGCACGCGATTACTACTGACCGCCCCGATTTCGCTGGACACCAATCAGACGTACGAGCAACTTTGGGAAGAGATTCGGTCACACGGATTTATTCGCGTTCGCGTCGACAACCACACGTTTGAAATCGACGAAGTCCCGTTACTCAATCGTCGCTCCAGACATCAAATCGAAATCCTCGTCGACCGCATCGTCGTGCAACAGAAATCGCGGGCACGGATCGCTGACAGCGTAGAATCGGCACTGGCAATTGGAAAAGGCGTGATTCAAGTCGTCGTGCCCCGTGACGGCATACCCGAGCAACATTGGCGGGTCGTCAAACACAGCCAACACCTGGCGTGCGAAAGCTGCGGTCGAAGTTTTGATAATCTGACACCCCACAATTTTTCGTTCAACAGTCAACTGGGCTGGTGCCCCGACTGTGAGGGAATTGGCACTCAAACCGGTGCCAATCCCGCGGCCATCATGAATGACGCGGAGCTGAGCCTGAAACAGGGCGTGATTAGTTTGTGGCCCGATATGAAATCCAAGATGTCGCAGGCGATGCTGAAAGCCTGGGCAAACGGCACCGGAATCCCCATCAATGTTCCGTTCAATCAACTGGATGCCAGGAATCGACGGCTGGTATTTTACGGGACGGGAGATCGCTGGTTCGACGTGGAAGATGACGACGGCCAAAGACTGTATTCATTTCAGTTCAAAGGCGTCTATCCGACGTTGGAAGAGGCGTCGCGACTTTCCGCAAGCCTGCGGCAACGGATGCAATCGTTGATCGGCGACGTGGAATGCGGTTGCTGCGGGGGCAGCCGGTTGAGAGATGATGCGGCAGCGGTTCGTTTTCGCAGTGTCACAATTGACGGGATCTGTCGGCTGCCAATGGGCTTGCTGGCCAAAACGATCAAGAAATGGAAACTCAATAGCCGCGAGAAGAAAATCGCAGGTGAACTGAT
The DNA here is from genome assembly GCA_942492215.1 of Pirellulaceae bacterium. Taxonomy (GTDB): domain Bacteria; phylum Planctomycetota; class Planctomycetia; order Pirellulales; family Pirellulaceae; genus Mariniblastus. Next base: position 219,770 of record CALODY010000005.1, on the reverse strand, counting down.
TCGCGAAATCAGCAGCCGCATTGAATTCCTGAACGATGTCGGGCTGGAGTACCTTACGCTGGATCGAACGGCGGCCTCGCTGTCCAACGGTGAGGCCCAGCGAATTCGACTGGCCAGCCAGTTGGGGAGCGGCCTGTGCGGCGTTTTGTACGTGCTTGACGAACCGACGATTGGCCTCCACCCTCGCGACAACACGCGGTTGCTCAAAGCGTTGCACAAACTGCGCGATCTCGGGAACACGATGATCGTGGTGGAACATGACCGTGAGGTTATCGAGAACAGTGATGCGATTTGCGATTTTGGACCCAAAGCGGGTTCGGGAGGTGGCCAAGTTGTCGCCGAGGGATCTCCGGAAAAGATTGCCAAGTCTCGTACTTCGGTAACTGGCCCCTATTTGAGCGGCAAAAAGGCAATTCCGATCCCTTCGAATCGAAGGCCTGCGTTATCACTGGAGCCCAAGCGTCATTCGATGGGCAAGTCCAATGGCAAGCAGAAAAAGAAACCAATTCAGCTCGCCAACACGCTGGATATCGTCGGCGCCAAACATCACAACTTGAAAGATATTGACGTTCGCATACCCTTGGAATCACTGACCGTCATTACCGGCCCAAGTGGTTGCGGCAAAAGCTCCCTGGTCAACGACATCCTTTATAAATCACTGGCCCGGCGGCTGCACCGAGCCTCCGCAACGCCAGGCACCCACAAAGGCATTCGTGGCCTGGAGCACATCAACAAAGTCATTCGAGTGGATCAGACGCCGCTCGGGAATTCGCCATCGTCCAATCCGGCGACCTACACCGGCGCGTTCGACGTCATACGGGATCTGTTTGCTCATCTTCCTGATGCGAAGATTCGCGGTTACACGGCCCGTCGATTCAGTTTCAATGTTGCCGGTGGTCGCTGCGAAGAATGCTTTGGAAATGGGCAGATTTGCATCGAGATGCATTTCCTACCCGATGTCTGGGTCGAATGCGAAGCGTGCAAAGGTCGTCGTTACAACGAGGATACTCTCGCCGTCCGTTATAACGAAAAAACGATCGATGACGTGCTCAAGATGTCTTGCGGCGAAGGCGTCCAGCATTTCCAGAACATTCCCAAAATTCGCCGCATCCTGCAGACGCTTTGCGATGTGGGACTGGACTACGTGACGTTGGGACAGAGTGCTCCCACGTTGTCCGGTGGCGAGGCCCAACGAGTCAAACTGGCTGCAGAACTGGCTCGGCCGGACACGGGAAGAACCCTGTACTTGCTTGATGAGCCGACGACGGGTCTTCATTTCGACGACCTCACCAAACTTTTGGATGTGGTCCAGCGATTGGTTGACGTCGGCAACACCGTCCTGCTGATTGAGCACAATCTCGACATCATCAAGGCGGCTGACTGGATGATCGACCTTGGTCCGGAGGCCGGTGCCGGCGGCGGCCAGATTGTCGTCGAAGGCACACCGGAGGATGTGGTCGCCTACGCCCAAAAAGCCCTCGCGGCAGCTTCCAAAACGGGCAAGAGCAAATCGGGATTACCGCGCAGCTGGACCGGAGAGGCCTTGACACCGATTCTGGAGAAGGATCCCTACGAAAAGAGACGCGTCTACGATCCCAACACCGACGACCGTTGGAAGAAGGGGGATATGGACATCGAAGACGTCGGGGCAGCAGCCAAAATGCCTTGGGAAACTGACGGTCGCCGTTGGCACACGCAGGATCGAGTCGGAAGAGCAGGGGAGCCAGTCAAATGGGAGGGCGAGATCCTGGCCAAGGTGGTCGATCGAATTCAACAACATGAGGGTTTCTCGGAGACGATCTGGGACCAGCGAACCGTCGTGGAGATCAACGGCTCGAAGAAATCACAGGGCTGGTTCTTCCACGCGATCACCGGGGAAGCCTGGTTTTTGAAAATGAAATTCCGCGTTCGTCCCCGGACGTTTAAGCGCGAAGAGTTAGTCGAACAGATTCCGTTGTTGCGGCCAAACGATTTGGAAGACGTTCCCGTTTACGGAAATTCGCCAAGAGTCAAACTGGTCAACACGAAAGCTTCCTGGCAAGAGATCGAAATCCGAGCTCACTCGATGGAAGAAATGGATATCCCCGGTTTCTGGTCGTTCGTCGACGCCGCGATTGACAGTTTCCTGGACAAAGTCAAACGCGTAGGGCTGAATATTGATAAAGAGACGCCGTGGGCGAAACTGGGCCAGAAATGGCACTTCATGAGAAAAGGATTTACTCCTGGAAAAAAAGTGTCTTGGCAACCGGAAGTACTTGAGCGGCTGCATGAAGTCATTCAACAGGCTGCCCCTGAGGGCCAATTTCTGTGGAACAACAAACAGGTGGTTCATGTGTTCTTGCCTCAACAAAAAGAACCCTGGGCAAGCATTCAAACGAAGAAACCGGATGGCGTCTGGCTGCAACTGGCGGGCCCCAAAGATGGCGTCACGGTGGGGCGCGTGGCGGATTTGGCCGACGCGCCGACCGTCACCAGCCGAAATGAGCTGGATGTCGTTCGTATGCGGATCAGCAATTATGAGCAGGCAGATAGCGAACAACTCAAGAAGTTTCTTGTCGAGCACATCCAATCACTGTAGACCAAACTTTCAACCTTCAAATTTCAACTATGAGCTCCTCGATCGTATCCAAGGTTCCCAAGAATCTGGCATTTCGCTACCGTGTTTCCTGCCGCCACTTCCCGGAACAACCGAAGGGACGGTTTGAGCTACCAGCGGATTACGGGATTCCGAATTTTGGCGAATTTGAAAAACAGCGGGCCTTCGCCGACGTCCGGATTGGATGGGCCGAAAACGGAATTTTTATCACGGCGAATATCACGGGAAAGAAGCAATCGGTATGGTGCCGAGAGTCTCAGTTGCTGGAGAGCGATGGATTGCAGCTCTGGTTGGATACGCGGGACACGCACAACTTGCATCGCGCGACCAAGTTCTGCCACTGGATTCTGTTATTGCCGTCGGGAGGTGGCAGCGGCAAAGACAAACCCGTATTCAGTATGTTGAAGATCAATCGCAGCAAGGAAGTCTCCCCCAACATCAACAAGGGCAAGGTCGATGTCGCGGCCAATCTGAAGAAGGACGGCTATCAGCTTTCGGCGTTTATCCCTTCGGAATGCCTCTATGGTTGGAACACGGACGACCATCGCAACATCGGGTTCAACTACGCGATTGTCGACCGAGAGCTCGGCTGGCAGACGCTCGCCATTGGCCCAGAATTTCCCATTGCGGAAGATCCCAGTCTCTGGCAAACACTATCTTTGGTCGATTAGTGGCGGAAATTCAACTGGCAGTGGTACAACGTGCCAGTCAAGTCTACGACGAAGCTTCAAGTTTTTAAAATCTTGCTTAGGAATGCAAGGCGAGTGCACTACCACCAACCAGCCCCAGGCTGCCTCGACTAAAACCGGGCTGGTTCAACTGCCAAAAAAACCTGCCCAGTCCACCTTAGTCAACCAGAGCGCCTTATCCAAAACTCGAGAATCAGCTTTCTCAACCATCTCCCAAGTGTTGAAGAGGAAAAACTCGAAAATGTGGTAATCGAGGCGGAACTTATCCATTAGACGCCCAATCAAAACAAAATTGGGTGGCGCAGGTTATTGAACCGATGACTCGTGCCTTCGGCTGCAACAGGATCGACTTGCGGGTCCAGTTCACGCCCCAATTGAATTCCAAAATCGACAACGATTCGCCAATTTCGTTGTAGAACTAACTGCCTGCAAATTGACTGTTTGGTTACGGGTTCTTCCGACGGGTGGAAACGGCGTGGAAATCAATTAATATCTTTGCTCAACGGGATGTGAACAAGATTCAATTTTACCCCGAGTTTTTTTGGAATTTTCTCTAGACAATCGAAAAGGGTGACTCTGTGAAGAAGCACGCCAGAAGTTCAAGCCTTCGTCGAAAACCACTTCCGGTTTACGAACTACTTGAGGCAAGAAAAGTTCTCGCGGCAATCTTTCCAACTTATATCGACGGCCAGTTTACGCTCGGCAACGGGCCAGCCGCCGCAACCCCCTACGACTTGGCCGATACCTTCAAGCTAGAAAGCAACCCGACGGCCACCAAAACGATCTATCTCGACTTCGATGGTCATCATTCGGTAAACAACCGTTGGGGTCACGACATCGTCTTCCCTGCCTTCAACATCGAAGGCTCACCCGATACGTTTACAGATGCAGAGCTGATCCAGATCCAACGGCAGTTTCAGAATGTGGCCGAGGATTTTTTGCCGTTTGATGTCAACGTGACGACCAAAGAACCCGAGCTCGATCGCCTGATCAATTCGGGCAACGGCGACCAGTACTACGGAATTCGCGACGTCAACACGCAAGCTACCGACGGTTTTGGAAATGGCATCGGGGGTGTCGCTTACTTGAACAGTTTTGATGACGGCGATGACAGTCCTGTCTTCAGTTTTAATAAGGGCTCCAACAATGGAGCATTGACCAGTTCGCATGAAGTTGGACATGCCCTTGGTTTGCGACACGACGGGCTGGGCGGCAGCACATACCATCCGGGAAGCGGCACCGGTGAAACAAGCTGGGGGCCCTTGCTCGGTGCGCCCTTCGGCGTAAACGTGACGCAGTTTAGCAACGGCGATTATGCCGGAAGCACAAATACAGAGGATGATTTCGCCATCATCACCAAACCTGCCAACGGATTTGGATTTCGCACCGACCTGGTTGGCGATACATTTGCTGCGGCTTCGACGTTGGCGATTGAATCCGACGGCTCGATCTTCAACTGGAACATCATCGAACAGAACGTCGATGTTGACATGTATTCATTCGAGACGGGCGGAGAAGTTTCATTGAACATCAGTGCGATGGCGGATCGGCCCAACCTCGATATTCTGGCAAAGATTTACGATGCCGATGGCAATGTCGTTGCCCAGAGCAATCCCGTTAATGAAGTCGGCGCCAGTTTCAGCGAGACACTCGCGGCGGGCGAATATTACCTTTCGATTGAGGGAATTGGAAAAGCCGGCGTTTATTCCGACTATGGCAGTGTCGGCTTCTACTCGATTGAAGGAACGATCGAAGCATTGCAGGAAAACAATATCTTGATCGGCGAATCGGGTCGCCTTACGCTTGATCACAACTGGACAACCGTCACGCTTAACAACACCTACGTCGACCCGGTCGTAGTTGCTGGGCCTTCATCAGGGGCAGGTAGACATCCGTTAAATGTTCGTATTCGCAACGTATCGTCTAACAGTTTTGAGATTCACCTGGATGAGTGGGAATATCTCGATGCTTGGCACACCAAAGAAACGGTCGACTATTTGGTCATCGAATCTGGTGAACATACGTTAACCGACGGTTCGGTGATTGTTGCTGGCAACCAGGATTGGCCAGGACAACGAAGCGCGAACTTACGATCTGGGTTCAAGTTTTGACAACCTGGGCCGACCGGTTGTATTCACTCAAATCGTAACCGAAAACGGTCGTGCCTCGGCGACGACACGGATGCAATTTACTTCAGATTCGAGATTCCAGGTTGACATTCAAGAGGAAGAGGCGGCTAAACCAACTCATGATGGTGAGACGGTCAGTTACATCGCCATCCAGCAAGGTACTGGGACTTCAAACGCCTCGATTTTCGATGCCGGCGTTACTTCGGACAGTGTGACGCACAGAAACTTCGATCTCGCCTTCGGTACCACGTTCGCAAGCGCACCTGCTTTCTTTGCCGATATGCAAACGCGTGATGGCGGTGATACGGCGACAGTGCGGTATCGGACGCTCGATGGAGATGGAGCCCAGATTTTCCTCGAAGAGGAAACGTCAAGGGATTCAGAACTCATTCACACCACTGAAGTTGTCGGTTACCTGGCGATCGAACTTGGTGATATCTTTGCCGTGGATCCTGGCGGCAAAGGCGGCAAAGGCGGTAATGTCGAGGACTTTGAATTTATGCGGACGCCGGCCAAAGACCCGATTTGGGAAGCAGTTGCGCTTGAGCGGTCCTGGATCGAAACGACTAACGCATTCAGCCACATTGAGGGATCATGACCACGAAGAGTCATGACCACGATTCGGGCGGTACTCATGGTCCTGAATTAACTCGTTGGTTTTGAATTGGCTGAAAAATCGGTGAACTCCGAACAAGTCTCCCTGCTGAATTTCGTATCCAGGACGAGCTCTCGAAGCAGAAAGCAACGATTTGGCATTGTCAGGTGCGATAGAAATCGTTGATTTCGACAACGTTGAAGTCGAAAACCATGAAGCGAAGAACAACGCTGAATCCAAGGAACTCAGCGAAACTGACAAAGTCTTCGCCGCAGGTTTTGAAATGCTGATCTAGTCCTCCAACCCTCAATGGTCAATCCAAAAGCTCCTCCCGACGTCGAGAGGGGCTTGGGTTGTGGCTGCAATGTATCGCTGCCAAGCGCCTTCAGCCATGAAACCGCGCTTTTTGAAACTCGCAGTTGAAACAGTCGACAGTTGGCTTGCGTTAGAAGAACAAAAAGCATCGATCGAACGTCCGGAAATGAAAGAAGAACTCCCAGGAATCGGGTGGCAGTTGGACCATGAGTAGCCAAACCGGGCTATCGAGTTTACAACTGACTTTTCGAGACCCCGGCGTCCACCGGACGAAATGGGTTAGTACCCCAACCGAAGGGATTTCAACGCACGCATGCCCAGTCGGTTAGACCAGTCGGGCTGGGTGATATCAAAATCGGCTTGCAGGTCTGGCCAGCGCTGCCAGAGTTCTTGCAGGGCAATGTCAACCTCTGCACGGGCTAATTTCAGTCCGAGGCAGGTATGCGGACCGGCCCCAAACGACAGCTGCCGATTGGGAGCACGATCCAGCCGAAACTCACCGGGATCTTCGAATTCCTGTGGGTCATAACTGGCAGCTGCCAATACTGGAAACATGATTTCTCCCTGTTTCAATGACTTGCCGTGAAACTCGGTGTCCGCAGCGACGAATCCTGGTTTTGCAAATTGAACGGGGCTGGCGTACCTCAGTACTTCGTCGATGAATGAATTGGGACGAGACCAGTCCGATAGCACCGCGTCTTTGACATCAGGTTTTTGCAGCATCGTCAACAACGCGTTGCTTAGCAAATACACCGTTGTTTCGTGGCCGGCGATCAACAGCAGAAACACCATCGCGACCAGTTCTTCATTGTCCAGTCGTTCCCCTTCCTGCTCGGCCTGCTTCAACAACCGGGAAATTGGCGTGATATCACCCGACCGAATCGCTGCCAATCCGGCCATCTAGAATTTGTCCGATAGGATTTCAGCAGCTTCGGTTCGAGTGATGATCAATTTTCTGAACGCGATTCGCAAAGGAATTTTCAAAAAATGCAGGACACTGATCGCGTGCTGATGACTGAACTTCCGGTACCGATTGGTTCGAATCACGAGAAAATGTCAGTCGTTTCCTGTTGCAAAAACTTGTTCAGTAATTCTGATTGCGGGTTCGATAACGTTAACATCAACACTGCCACGACCTCTTTTCCGTTTCGCAGGTTTTCACCAGGTCAACAAGGGTTGGCGACGCGTCAACGACCGTCATTCCCCGCCGAGGGCGGATGCAGCGGACCTGGAACCTCGCACTTATCTGGAGTAGTTCAGCATGTCTGGATTCAATGAATTCCGCGTCCTCATCGTGGATGACAACCCCGCCATCCATCAGGATTTTCAAAAAATTCTGGCCCCCAACGAATCGAGTGCTGACCTGAATCAGCTGGAGGAAGAACTGTTCGGTTCGAACTTCAACCACTCAACGTCAGTACCGGCTTACCAGATCAATTCCGCCTTTCAGGGATCCGAAGGTATTGAACGCGTCATCCAGGCCACCCGCGATCAACAGCCTTATTCGCTGGCTTTTGTCGATATGCGCATGCCCCCAGGTATTAGTGGCGTGGAAACGATCGAGAGGATGTGGGAGTACGCACCCGACTTGCAGGTTGTCATTTGCACGGCACACTCGGATTATTCCTGGCAACAGATCATCTCCAGAATCGGTTGGTCCGACCGGTTGCTCATTTTAAAAAAGCCGTTCGACAAAGTTGAGGTTTGTCAAATGGCGCTGTCGTTATGTGTCAAATACGAACTGGAGCAAATGGCCCGCTTGAATACAGAAGACCTGCGAGCCATGGTGGCCCGAAAAACGATGGAACTGGAAAATGAAATCCAGCGGCGCGAACAAGTTGAAGCCATGCTGCGAGAAAATCCTAATCAGATTTATGATTCGGCGGAGGTCGACAAAGTAACGGGGTTGTTCAATCGCAACTCCATCCTGGAGCGGATCAGCTTTCTCGCATCCGATGCCGATGAGCACGACTCACTGTACTCGCTCCTGTTCGTGGACATTGACCATTTCAACGACGTCAACGACGCTTATGGACACTTGGCCGGTGACCTGGTTCTTAAAAACGTCGCGCAACGGTTGAGAGAGACGTTGCGCCCCAACGATGTGATCGGTCGCTATGGCGGCGAAGAGTTCATCATCGGGCTGCGTAACTGCTCTCGTGAAAATGCAGTCCTGGTGGGGGAGCGATTGCGGCAACGCGTTGCTGATTCCTCGGTCATCATTGACGGCGAACAACTGGAAACCACCGTCAGCGTTGGCGTGGCAACCCAGGATCCGGTGATCCGGGCCGTTACGGAAAAGGTCATTGAATGTGCTGATCAAGCGTTGTACCTGGCAAAAAATAACGGACGGAATCGGGTGGAATCCAAAGAACTCGCCTGCGGTGCCGTCTAGGGCAAGCGCGAATGCGGCGGGATTGGCAAGAATCCTGAGGGGTCTCCCGAAGTCTTGCGATATCGGCAAAAGAAAAACGCAATCTCCCAACCAGGGCGGATTGCGCTGCACAAGCCTTCAAGCTCACGGGCAGATTCGAAACCACCAAAACAAAATGAGGCTGAATCAGTCACAAGCGTGAACCCTTACTCCTTCTCAATCCATTTCGCCAACAAGATAACATTTATGGAAACGCATTACCAAACGGGTTGGGTGGCTGAACGAGCTTCAGATCTCGTCGAGAAAAGCCAGTTTGAACTGCATCGCTCCGCCGATCGAATGTTCAACTACTTGGCCCTCCTGCAGTGGTTCGCAGCCATTGCCGTTGCCACGCTAATCACACCACGGACGTGGCTTGCCGACACGTCTTTTCTGGATTTTCAGTTGCCCCTGGCGATACTGGCGGGCGGTCTGCTGACCTTGATTCCTTTACTGATGACGCGGCTACGACCGGCCTCCACAATGACGCGCCACGTAATTGCCGTTTGCCAAATGGGCTGGTCAATTCTTTTTATTCACTTGACCGGTGGACGCATCGAGACGCATTTTCATATTTTTGGCTCGTTGGCTTTGCTGTCGATCTATCGTGACTGGAGAGTCCTGGTCACCGCTTCATTGGTTGTGGCTCTCGACCACTTGATCCGTGGGTTGTGGTGGCCAATGTCAGTTTTTGGTGTCCCAAATTCCACGTCATTACGGTGGATTGAGCATGCAGCCTGGATTGCGTTTGCGGACTGTTTCCTGTTGTTGGCGTGCCGCCGCGGCAATCGCCTTGCCAACCAGTTGTGTTTGCGGCAAGCCGAGTTGGAACAGACAAACAGGGATGTTGAAAAGATCATTTGGGCGAGAACCAAAGACTTGAAAGAGGCCAATCGCAAGCTAAAGTGCGAAGTCAAGACGCGCGTTCGAGCGGAAACCGAACGGGAGAAACTGACTCGAAAATTACTGTTGGCTTCACGCCAGGCGGGCATGTCCGAGATTGCGACCGGCGTTTTGCATTCGGTCGGCAATGTTATTAACAGCATCAATGTGTCGACCGACACAATTCTGGATCGACTGGCCAATTGCCGGATTGATCGACTCCGGGAAGCGGTTCAAATGATCAATCAGGATCCTGCTGAACTGGCCACGTTCCTGACCGAAAACGAAAAAGGTCGTCAGCTCAATCAGTATCTGTTGATGGCCACCGACAAACTTCACGACCAGCACCAGAGCATTCACGAAGAAATCGTCTCGATGCGAAACAACGTCGCGCACGTTGTTGAAATCGTCTCAATGCAGCAAACGTACGCCAGCGTTGGCGGAGTTACGGAGGAGTTTTCCATTCAAGACGTCTTGGAAGATGCGATCAATATCAACATCGCAGATGGCCTCCAGCCGGAAATCGAAATCGTACGGAACTGCGGCGATCTGCCTTTGATCTGGTCGGAGCGTCATAAGGTATTGCAGATTTTGGTCAACCTGATCAGCAACGCCAAACATTCAGTGATGCATTCCGCTCGTCAGCCTCGGAGGATTGAGGTTTCGACTGCGATCAACGAATCCAACATGATCTCCGTGAGTGTCAAAGATTCGGGCGTGGGAATCTCAAGTGAAAATCTGTCAAGGATTTTTCAACACGGTTTCACGACGCGAAAAAATGGTCATGGATTCGGGCTTCACAGCAGCGTGTTGACAGCCCATGAGCTGAACGGAAACCTTGAGTGCACTAGCGATGGGCGTGGCTGCGGCGCCGAATTCGTGCTGACATTGCCCGTTACCGAAGTTCCTGTGAATTCGGTCCATGCCGCCAAATTCTTTATCCCCAGTTTCAATTCCAGTCTGGCAGACGCGACCTACACTGAATCCTAACCTGCAATCATTTACAGGGTCGTACAGGGAACGGAACCAAGGCGAGAGGTCGACGACTTCCGTAACGATTAACGCGAACCCAATCAATCCTGCGAACTAGATCGAGACTTTAGAACTAACTTCGTTGCTGGTTTTTGCCAGAGGTTGGTAGTCGATCATCTTGACGCGAGCATTACCCGTTAAATGATAAGTGATCTCTCTCCAACGCACCTGCTGCAGGAAGATTGCCCGTAGGCAACTGATGCCGTAGATCAACTGAACCACGGCGACAGTCAGGAATAGCTTGATCACTCGGATAAAGCCAATCGGTGCCAACCATTGACCGCGTAGACTGGCGCTGTAACTGACAACATTCCGGACGACCGCATAAGCCGCAACAGAAAGTATGCCACTACAAACCAGTGTTCCCGCCGTCGTACCGACCACCCACAAGTCGCCATGGACAATTCCCAGCCCCAGCAACACAAACGTCCCGATCATGACGACATTGCTGAAAACCGCGTGCAGCACGGAAAGGAAAAACGTGGGTTCGTAAAGGCGTGACCACGTCAACATCCGAGTGACCCACTGATTCACGTAGGCGAAGGTGCACTTTTCGCGGTTGATCATGATCAGCGACGGAGCAAAGTGAATCTGCAAGCCCTGTTCAGCCATGACGCGACGCAGCGGGCCATCATCGACCACCGAGTGCTGCCAGACGTCGGGCAAATTGGATTTTTTTACATCCACCATTCGCATCGCCAGCGTCCCGGCCCAGGGATTCTGAAAAATCGCCGTCGGCACGAGCGCGCCAGCGTTCCACATGCTTCTGACCAGTGAACCCCAATTGGCTTTGTTCAGCGGTTCGAACCATTGATTTCCCGTAACCAATCCGATACCCGGATCTCTATGAAGCGGCCCAATCATCTCCGACAACCACGTCGGATGAGGCCTGACATCGGCATCCATTAGCACCAGGTATTTCGATTGAGGCTCAATGAAAGACAACCCTTGCAACAACGCATTGCATTTCAAACCGCACGTTTCCAGTGGAGTTTGCATTTCGTGAATGGAGAGGAGGTTATTCAGATCGTGTTCCCGCTTAATTTCATGGACGACGTCCCAAGCGCAATCGCTTTGGTGATCCAGCACCAGATGTACCGCATAGTCGCCGAAATCCTGATCGAGAATCCCGATCAAAGACTGCCTTAATGAAGGATCGCATCCACGAATACACATCAGAACCGTGACACCCTTTTGGTTCTCGGCGGGTAACGCGATAACGGGGTTGCGTCGAAAACGTCGGCTGAACCAAACGGAAATGGAGAATTGCACGACCGCTGCGCAGAAAAGCGTAACTGCAAGAATGGCGGCGAGCATGAACATGGATGGTTAACCTGGTCGAAGTGTCACTGTAATCCGTTGTGATGGTCCGTTGTGATGGTCCGTTTACACGGCGAAGACAAACGAGACCCTTCGTCGCGGATCGCTTCTAACTGATGCACCGTTTCCCGGTACAGTCAGACCTTGGTCGGGTTCTTGTGGAGGCGAGAAAAAATTCCTGAAACTTACGACTCTGTTCTGTTAGGATGGTTGCCAATCTGGCAACGTGGATTGTCTTTGTCGGGCCGAATTGTTGCCAATCTGACGATCTTGCGTAATCGGCTCAAAAATGCGGATCTTTTAATTCTAGCTGGCTTAGGACGATACGGCGGTCGCAAAGTTCCGAATTGATTCAGCGATCGATCATCAAGTTCATCATCAACCGCAAAAACCGTGGAAGATCAGCCCAAAAGGAAAGATGCATTCGTTCCAGTTGAATCTTTCGTATGCCCTCCTCGTCAAATTTCCACGTCCCCGTAGATCCGGAGATGAGGTTTCGGCCACCCGCCAGACGCTGATTTTCCTGTGCCTCAGAGCCGGAGATATAACACTTCCAACGACCGCCGCCCGTATGCGCATAATTGTGAAGCTGATGGATCACCGTAACCGCAGCAGAAACATCGACCACGGGAACACTTCGCCGTTTGGCCGAATGGATCATCCAGTTGTCCCAGTTGCCACGCCCGACTGCGAAATCGGGAATCGTCTTGTAAACGTTGCGACTGAACGCAAAAAACTCCTTGCACACAACCGAACAAGCTTTTCCCCGTTGACGGCATTGCGCAATCAAACGATCCAACACCTGTGATTCTTCAAATCGAATTTCCTCGGCGACGGACAAATCGGTTCGTCGCCCAAACGCAACAAACTCCGAGAGTTTGGAGCGATGCAGTCGTTCAATGGTTTGAGCGAACTCATCTAACAATATCACGTCACTGTTACAATAAACGAGGATCGGTGAACTGGATTGTTCATGCGCGATCTTGAAGGCGGAACTTAACAGAGGTGTTCCCCGGTTGTTGACCGCCAACTCGGCAGAGTGACGAACCCCATACTGCTGGGCGATTTCTTCAATTCCCGACCCGTCTCCCAGCAGCAGCACATCGACGTGTGGCCCAAGACGGGACCACGAAGCAATGGCGTTTCTCTGGATCAGGTCCACCGAACCATCAAAAGGCTTGGGAATCGCGAACAGAGTGATCATTGGTTGCCGGTCTTGCGCGCGGAAACCTTTTTCCTTTCGGCTCCTGCTCCTGCTGGTTTCGTCAGTGGATCGCGGCGGGGCATGCTGCGTTGGCAGGTTATTGGAAATCATGGGGACATCACCAGGCAAAATCAGTCAAACATCAACGCGAATTTACGATAGCGGATCGTCCAGCCGCGAATCAGGCAGATTGCCTGCAAGTCCCACCATTGGCGCAAAGAGAAGCCCGGTTTTTGCGGACGCCAGCCGTTCCAAGCCGTCTGGTCGAGTCGCTTGAAAAACTGCTCTCTCAACGGGTGATAAGGTCGATATTCCCAGGGCTTGAATTCGGTCGTAAAGTGAACCAACGCCGGATCATCTCTCATCCCGAGGAACTCCGATTTCTCAATCGGGCTGTGGGATTCATCCGGGTATTCAAAAACGTGCACGCCTTGATTCCACTTGGCGGGCAGAAGTTTCCATTGTCCGGCAAACACCACATTCAATGCGTATTGATCCCAGCACCAAACATATTTGCTGTTCTTCCGCAAACAGTCCAGCAACCGGTTTTCAATTCGCTCCTCCCTCCAACGTTTCAGATTGATCACCATCACGCCACTGTTGAAATAGGGCGCAGAACCATCCAGTCCCAGCTCGCGCCAATTGCGAATCGGCGAAATCGCAGCTAGATACGGAATTGATTTTCTGAAACAGGGATCCGCCTGTCTCGCATCGACAAAAGGGCAGGCAATGTCGACCGCCGCAAGGCAATACTGGCCTTGCACGTCGTATTCCCAAAGTTCGGTGAGGTCCCGCCGAACCAGCACGTCCGAGTCCAGGTAGATGACTTTGTCGATCGAATCGGGCAACAGGCGTGCGGCCAACAATCGTAAATACGCGGTGTGCGTGATGTGGTGCGAAATCCCCAAGTCTCGCACGGAATCGAGATCAGGACGGATGACATGAATCGTAATCGGCAAATCAATTAGCGATTCCTTCAACCCCTGCCAACTCGATTCGGAGATTCCGCCATCCAACAATAAAACCTGCAGATGCCTGCCCCTCGGCAACGAGGCCGCCGCCGAATGCAACGTGACCGCCAATGGTCGGACATAGTTTTCGTCGGCCGCGCATAAGATGAACGGGTCCGCCGAACTGGTGGACACCAGCCGCAATCGCTCTTCGTTTTTATGTAGTTTCTGAATCAAAAAATCTCTAACCGGCTAAGACTTGTGACCAGGTGAAGTGGCTGGTGTAGGTCGGCCCAACTCGGAGTCCCGACCCTCACGACGGCCGCGTCGACCTTCAAACCAATCCAGAATCCGCTGCCGCACACGAACAACGGGACCGGCAATCGGATGGCGGTGAATCTCGGCGAATATCTCGTGCGCTTCACTCAATTCCGCTAGCACTTGGGCTTTTTCGCGCTGCAGGTGTCGAATTTCCCGACGGGCGTGCGACAACTCAACCTGCAATTCATTCAGATCCTCTTTCGAAAACTCATTGACGCCAGGGTAAACACTCGCGTGATCAAACGAGAAAGGCAGCCCGCTGCTCGTGAGGGGTGCATCCAGGATTTGAGCTGGAAACTGCAACCGCTGTTTCCCAAGCTGATGGCTGGTAATTTCCTGCATCGCAACAATGAGCGTCTCCAGCCGATCGGTCGCAGCGGTATGGTGTTGCAATGCTTCGTGAAGTGAACCCTGCTGAAACAGCATTTTGGATTCCGGAGGATTGGACAGTTCGCGAATCACACAGTCAATCGACTCCGGATTTCGAATATTCCATGCCGTTGGCAAATAGACGGGACAGTTGTGGTAATCCAAAGCGGCGACCGGCAGATCGAGCAACATGGCTTCCAGCATTGCCGTCGACGGAGTTGAAATCACTGCATCAACCGTTTGCAACGTCGCTGCGAGTTCCACCCCGGAGAGATCAGTCAGCTGATTATCGACTCCGATTTCCTGGTCAAGCCCGGCCGTCAAACGCCAGGTAACCCTGATCGGACGATCGCCAGGACTTGCTCCTGACAACGCCGCCAGACGGTTCTTTAGATCGAATAACGCGGATTTGGTTAACTGAATCTGATGATCCGAAAAACCAGGGGTCTTGGCTGTCATCACCAGCAAATGAAATTCGTCGGACTCCAAACGTCGGGTCCGGCAGGATTTCAGTCCGTCAAGTCTGGGAATCCCAACGACTTCCGTTTTGCCTTGATTTCCCCAGCTTTCCAGGACCCTCGCCTGGGAAGGCCCGATGCAAGCGGCTTTGTGCGATAACACGGGACGCATGGCGTAGGGACAAGCCGGTTCGTCGGGGCTGTTTTCCCACGAATTTCGCCATTCCAGGATTCCATCGATCAGGTAGACCGTTGCCACGTCTTGCTGCTTGAGAATCTGACAGGCAGATCGAAACCGGTCAAAGTGCTCCGAGAAAAAAATCGCCAAATCGCCAGGTTTGGCAATCTCGACAACATGTTGCGGTGCAACGATTTGTAACGTCAATCGCTCCATCAGCGGCGCAGCATGATGCTCCACCTCGGATGGAGTGCCGACAAAGTAAACTGGGCGTTTGGACATAGGGTGTACAACAAAGTTAAGCCGCGTCGTCGACGGCGAATTCGATTACCGAATTTACTTGATCGGTTAATCCCGATTGACGACCTTCCCATCCTTTCGGGAGCACAATCGGAACAACGTTTCATCGTCGAGGCGAACCGAATAGGACTGCACGCTGGTATCTCCCAAAACAAAGTTGACCGATTGCGAGTGAGAACTTCCGAAAATCGGAATTTCGCCAGGGGAAAGATCCAATGACTCACGCTGGGCCAATCCCATCCCGTAGCCACCTAACCGCATAAATGTTTCTGGTTCGTCACCGTTGTAAATCGATCCGTCGCCCCATCCCTCTGGCTCCTGAAGCCCATAAGTGCTGACGTATTTCTCTCCCAGAAAAATCGTATTGGACGTGCCATCCACGATTTGGCTCATGCCGTATCGACCTTGCCCACCGCCTAGCAGTTGCTCGTTGACAACCTCATTGTCCTTTGCAAATCCCGAATTCATCACTCCATCGACGGGCAATTTGAATTTGGCCCAAACGTCATTGGGGAAGTACTGTGACGTGCCCGCATTGCCGGCGTAGTCACCGCAAGCGCCGACATGCTGCCCTCTGGTCTCCCGTCGGCTGATGTACGGATAAATCCTGTTTCGAGAGGGACAAAACATCGTGGGCATGATTTGCCGAACTGCATCAGAATCCTGGTGCTGGTATTTCAGCCGGACATCAAGCCGGTCGTAGAGCCCCTGATTCTCCAAATACGGCATCAGATAAACCGGCCACGTCAAAAATGCATCGGCCCCCCGCGACGGGGGCAGCCTCTGGTAGCTACCCTCAAAGTTGTGGATTGCCAGTCCCAATTGGCGTAAATGGTTTGAACACGAAACTTGCCGAGCGGATTCGCGCACCATTTGCACAGCCGGCATCAACATGCCGACAAGAATCCCGATAATGGCGATTACCACAAGCAGTTCAACAAGCGTAAATCCGGTTTTGCGTTTCATACCCGAAGATCTGCCAAATAGAGAAACTGGTTACATTAGACAAGATTAGCTCTTGCCGGGTCGTCTAACAAGATTCTGGTCGAACAACGCATGGACAATTGCCGGAATCAGCCATATTTCCGGCAAAATCGGTTTGTTCGGATACCAAAGTAGCGTCCATTTTACCGAGTAGCGACCTATTCGACGTATTTGGCCAACTCAAGTTCCGTGCCCGAAGATCCGCCCTCGCGGCCATTTAACATTTGGATGAGTCCAGCTTGGGCAATGCCGGTTGTTGCCCCAGTAGATTGCTGGTCTCGAAAACCACCAGCTCGTGAGTATTCATCATGACGACCGGTCGATCCGCAGGTTTCTTGAACGAATCGGCATCAAAGTCACGTACTTCAACACGACAGCGCTGGCTGACGCTTTTGAATGTAACGCCCGACGTAGTCTGAGATCGTGGCGGATTCGAAATCGGAGAGTGACACCTGCCCGACAGAACCAATCGTCACATCGCAGGATTTTACGAGATCGTCGAGCAACGTTCCAATGCGCTGACTCGATCCTCGACGTCGATGCCAAAATGGTACGTCCGTGATGAGCAAGACTTTTGGCACAGGGCAAGAATCCAATTTCTGGCGATCGCTTGAGAGCCGGCGGTTTCAGACTCAGGGGAATCTGTTTTTGGTCAGCATACTTCGAGAATTATCGGTCAGTATCTGGATTGTAAGAATGTCGCCCCGTGCCAATTGAGAAGATTTATATGTAACATCAGGGCTTTTAAAGCCACCGTTCGCACTCGACGTCGTGCGTGGCCGGGAGCCGAAGGTGCGGAATGTAGATATCGCTTCCGAGCAGCAAATGAATACGAATCGGAAAGGGAGCCTTGAGCCGTGAACAGTTATGTGCCTGATGAAGAACGATACGATGGCAGGATGGGTTATCGACGCTGTGGGCGTTCGGGGTTGAAGTTGCCCGAGTTGAGTTTAGGGTTTTGGCACAACTTTGGTGGCGACTCTCCCACTGAAAACCAGCGTCAGATGATTTACACCGCATTTGACCATGGAATTACGCATTTCGACTTGGCCAACAATTATGGACCGCCGTTTGGTAGTGCCGAGATAAACGTCGGGAAGATCCTTAAGGACTTGCCGCGAAACGAAATCATCATCTCTTCGAAAGCCGGCTACATCATGTGGCCGGGGCCTTATGGGGAATGGGGATCTCGAAAATACCTTTTGGCCAGCCTCGATCAATCGCTGCAGCGGGTCGATGTTGACTACTTCGATATTTTTTATAGCCATCGGTTCGACCCGGACACACCGATGGAAGAAACATTGGGTGCACTTAACACCGCGGTTCAACAGGGGAAAGCCTTGTACGTGGGGATCAGCAGTTACTCCTCGGAGCAAACCCGTGACGCAGTCGAAATCTGTCGCCGCAACGGCTGGGCCAACATTCTGATTCACCAACCCAACTATTCGATGCTCAATCGCTGGATTGAGGATCGATTGATCGATGTTTGTGAAGAACTTGGCCTTGGAATCATCACGTTTTGCCCACTCTATCAGGGATTGTTGACGAACAAATATTTGAATGCGATTCCTGCGGGGTCGCGAGCGGATCATTCACCTGAATTTTTACGACCGGATGAACTGTGCGACGAGGTTCTCGATGTCATTCGGCAGTTGAATGAGATGGCTGCAGACAGGAATCAAAGCCTGGCCCAGATGGCGATTGCCTGGATCCTGCGTCACTCACAAGTGACCAGCGTGTTGTGTGGGGCGAGTTGCCCCGAGCAGATCATTGACAATTGTCAGGCGCTGCGAAAGTTGGACTTTTCAAGCGATGAATTGGCCGGTATCGACTCACTCGTGGAACGAACCAAACTTCCGCTTTCCCTATGGGCCAAGGATGAGGAATGACGAGGCGAGAGAATCAACACGCCCCCTTGATGGGCCAAACGAACGGAGAGAGTGATGCCTGAGAGTGAATTCGTGCGGGTGGCAATCTTTAATTCCGAAACGGAGTCGTTGACCGCGAAAACGGTACTGGAGGAAAACCAGATCGAGACGAAGATTTCTGGCCAGGAGCCATCGGCACTTGGGATTTCGTTGGACGGCGACGATGAAATTGAGCTGTTTGTCAGGCAGACGGATTTTGCAAGAGCCAAGGAATTAATTGAGTCAATCGAGGAAGAAGACGCAGAACCATTGCCTGCCTGGAAGTGTGCCTGCGGCGCCGACGTGGACGAAGGCTTTTTCGTCTGTTGGTCATGCGGGGCCGAATTCAAAGAATAAAGTGGCTTTTTGCCAGCAAGACGAACACCGTTCTATGATCAAGCCAGTTGAAACCCGCCCGATCTTCCATTCCGAACCGTGGTGCTTTATCAAATCGAGCTCCAACTGCTACGATATCGCTTGAACGGAATTACCTAACCATCGGACTTTCGAGCCCGACAACATTCATGGCCAAAACCCAACGCAAAAAGAGAAAACCTCCTCCCGGTTCGCAACCTGTTTCCAAACCGAAACCGGGCCCTGTCGCGACCGCTTCGATGCAGGGCAAACGCCCCATGAGATGGGATCTCGTGGTGCTTTTTTTGGCAATTTCGATTGGCGGCACGTACCTGGCGATCGTCATGAGACCCAAGGACAACGCCCCTCGTTATACCTACGAGGTACTCCAAAAATATCCTCATGACGAAACGGCATTCACTCAAGGCCTGGTAGTTCACGACGGCTTTCTCTGGGAAAGCACCGGTCGTAACGGAGAGTCCTCGGTCCGAAAAACAGTTTTGGAAACCGGTGAAATATTGCAGCAGGTCGAATTGGAAGAAAAATACTTTGGTGAAGGACTGGCGCTCCACAATGGTCAGTTCTATCAGTTGACCTGGAAAGGTGGCAAAGCATTTGTCTACGATCTTGATCTGAACCGCATTGGCGAACGAGATTACGAAGGCGAGGGTTGGGGGTTGGCTTCTAACGGGACCGACTTGATTTTGAGCAACGGCACGTCGGAAATTCGTTTCCTCGATCCTGACACGTTTGAGGTTCGCAGATCCATTCGCGTTCGTCGCAGCGGTCTGCGGGTAGGACAGCTCAACGAACTTGAATATGCGGGCGGCAAGATTTTTGCCAACGTCTATCAAACCGACCAAATTTACGAAATCGACCCCAACACCGGTGACGTGACGGCGTTGATCGATCTTTCGGGTTTGTGGCCGTTGCGACAGCGACCAGCCGATGGCGTGCTCAACGGAATTGCATTTAAACCGGAATCCAGGAAATTGTTGGTTACCGGAAAACTCTGCCCGAGCATCTTTGAAATCGACTTAAAGCCGGAACAGTGAAATCTCAATAACGCATCACTTTGGAGCAGTCATGGTTCATCGCATCCACCGTCGTTCATTCGGATCGTTCGCGGCAGGCCTACTGGCCGCACCCGCCTTGGGTAGCATTGCAGTGACGGATGATGAGAAAAAGGAGGAGAGAATCCCTGTCGAAGCCCCGTTCGAACGAGATTACGAGCCACCCTCCTTCAAACCCAGCTGGTCCAAACCACAGATCAATCGCGCCCTGGCGCAAGACTTCGTCATTTACGCGCACTCCGATCTGAAGATGGTACAAAAACTCCTGAAGCGGGAACCTGGCCTGTTGAACGCCACCATTGATTGGGGCGGAGGTGACTGGGAAACCGGGTTGGGCGGCGCATCGCACATGGGCCGTAAAGACATTGTGCGCTT
Organism: Pirellulaceae bacterium; assembly: GCA_942492215.1. Classification (GTDB taxonomy): domain Bacteria; phylum Planctomycetota; class Planctomycetia; order Pirellulales; family Pirellulaceae; genus Mariniblastus. The sequence goes on along the minus strand of CALODY010000005.1, from coordinate 199,326 downwards.
TTTATTGGAAAATGGTGCTCGCAACGATATCTTTTGCGCGGCCATGATGGGCAGGCTGGACGTTGTCAAATCCATGTTGACACTGGAACCCAAACTGATTGACGCCAAAGGACCGCACGGCTTCAGTTTGCACTTTCACGCGCAGGTCGGCATGGAAGAAGCCGAACCCGTGCTGGACTATTTGCAGTCCATCAAGGAAATTGAGTTGCGCCCCGTTCCGTTTTTGAAAAAGAAATCGAGCAAGGACAGCCAAGGATAATCGCAAGCAATTCAGCCGCTAGCGCTGCCGTTCGCATCTCGAATTTTGAATTCTCCGACTTCGTGTTTCCAACTTTCGATTCCAGATTTCAAGTTGCCGTCACGCGAGCGAGCCAATGTTCATTTGAGCGGAAAACAATCAATTACGAGTAGAAGCACCTCAACTTTGAAAAAGAACTATTTATCCATGACGCTACAAGAAGAGATCATCCAGTCGCCCAACGGGTCAGCCAGTCAACCTGTCCTTGAACCTGCGCAGCAATCCCAAACCGATAACCGTGTGAAATTCGCAAGCGACGACGTATTTCTGAAAGTTCTTCGTCGGCGAGTTGACGAACTGTTCCTAAACACCCATCGGCGGCGACGTGATTGCCTGGAAATGTATATCAAGACAGTGGCAATCATTGCCTGGTTTATTGGTTCCTACGTGCTTCTGGTTTTTTGGGCGGACGCCTGGTGGCAAGCCATCTTGTTGGCCATCTCAATGGGTACTTCACTGGCCTGTATCGGATTTGCCATTCAGCACGACGGTGCCCACGCTGCCTACTCGAGTCGCAATTGGATCAACCAACTGATGGCCATGACGTTGGATTCGATTGGAGCAAGTTCTTACTATTGGAAGAAGACGCACAATATCGTTCACCACACATTTACCAACATTACCGGTCACGATGGGGATATTGATTTGGGGATCCTTGGTCGTTTATCGCCTCATCAACCGTGGCGCAAATTTCACCGCCTGCAACACATGTACTTGTGGGTGCTCTACGGATTCATCTCGGTCAAATGGCTATTCTTCGACGATTTTCGAAGCTTTGTTGAGCAGAAAGCGGGAGCTTTCGATGTGCCCCGCCCGCGAGGTTGGGACTTGGCAGTATTCGTTGGTGGAAAGCTGTTATTCTTGTCTTGGGCCTTAGTGATTCCCATGATGTTTCACGCGTGGTACCTGGTTCTGCTGTTTGTCCTTTTGGCAGCCTTCGTGGAGGGCCTGCTACTGAGCGTTGTGTTTCAGTTGGCCCATTGCGTTGAAGAGGCGGAATTCCCGATGCCGCCGGCGGGTACCAGCGAAATGGAAAATGCCTGGGCGGTGCATCAGGTTGAAACGACGGTTAATTTCGCAACTCGCAATCGCGCGATTTCCTGGCTGACGGGCGGCCTGAATCACCAGATTGAGCATCATCTTTTTCCAAGAATTTGCCACGTTAACTACCCGGCAGTTTCCGAGGTCGTGAAAGAAACCTGTCGTGATTTTGGCATCCGGTATTCGGCTCACGACACGTTTTCGTCAGCGCTTTTGTCTCACTACCGGTGGTTACGTCAGATGGGTAATTCGCCCGGAGATTCAGCTTCGTTGGCGGAGCCCGGTATTTAAGCGACGATCGTCGCCAATTAGATCTTCTTCACCGAAACGACCGTCGAGTGAAACGCCTGTTGTCCGGTAATGGGATCCGGTGCGATGGGCACGATGCGATTTTGATTCCAACCGTTGCCCGTATTTTTATTCCAAACGCTGGGGTCACCGTTGGATGGGTCTTCCCACCACATATTCTGCTGCCAATCCGGATCGGCATACGTTTTTGAATCGGTCCCTTCGACGGGCGCAGCTGCGGCCTTTTTTGCCTGGGCGACATTCGTATATTCCCAGTGACCGCAACTGTTGCTCATTGCGATGGCACGCGGATGGATGCCCGGCATGGTGACAATCGGGACGCGCATTGTCCCGGCAATCAGCCGACCCTTTTCGTCCTTTTCATACTGCTCATTTACCAGGTTAGGATTCGTTGACTCCAGCATTTTTGAAAAATATCCGGTCAACTCGATCCAGTCGCCATCCTTCAAGCCGTATTTCGCCGCCGTGACCGGATTTAACCAGGCCGGATTGCTGTGCACGATTTCCGCCAGCCATTTCAAGTTCATGGTGCGCCCGTGATTGTGCACGTTCCACTTAAAGGACGTCATGATCAGGTGATCGTCGTCAATCTCCTGGTGTTCGATGGGTTGCATCCAGATCGGCATCTGATCGATTTCAACATCGAACGGTTTGTGTTGCTCTGGCCGTCTTTTTGTCTTGGTCATACTGGATTGTTTGATCAATTCGGTGGTGTCCTGATTCAGACCGGTTTGACTAATGAACACGCTGCGAACTTCAAATTTGCGGCTGGGAGTTTTGAAACCGACAACCGCTTTGCCGTTCATCATGATGCCGATGCCGATGCCTTCTTTGGAGATGATTCCTGAATCCGGATCGGTTTCGCTTCCGGCCAGATCTTCGGCGCTAAGTTCCTGCAGATACGGTTCGTAGTACGGTTCACGACTGGTATCTTCCCAGGCACCTTCGTCAAGCAAACGTTGAAGACCTTTTTTGCCTGTCTTCGGATTCTCCGGAACGTTCGCGGCCCATTTCTCCATATAGGACTCGACGTCGTCCTCGTACCACGCCTCCATGCCGCCACCGATTCGTTTGGCAAGTTCGGGGAAAAATTCCCGGACGTCTCTGGCTTCCCCGAGGGGTTCAACCATCGGTGTCCGGATGCCGACATACGGCCGCAAATTGTAACTAGCACGCGCATCCAGATCCCAGCGTTCCAGATAGGTCGTCCAGGGGAGCACGATGTCCGCGTAATGCGCCGTCTCGTTGTAAAATGGATTGATGCAGACGTGAAACTTGATCAACTCTTCATTGCACATCACGTCTTTGGTGAGACTTTCCTCGGGCCATGTGAGTGGCGAATCGAGGTTATACGTCATGTAGGCATCAAGCTTTGCGCGGCCTTGCAACAGGTACAAGTAGATGATTTCACCGACTCGCATCCGGCGCCAGACATTGGCTAACGGGAACTCTGGCGGATCCTCCAGCACGTTCCAGGTTTTTGCGGACGGCGGCATGGCCGGCGTCTGGACTTGCGGATCCAGCCCACCCCAGGGAGACCAACACCAACCGCCTTTCTTGCCGACACTACCGACCAGGGCGTTCAACAAGTGAATGGCGCGATCATTGTAAAAGCCATTCAAGTGTGCCGATGAACCCCGGTTACACATCGTGGTAGCGGCCGGCGCGGCCTTGGCGAATTCCAACGCGATACGTCGAATGTCTGCCGCCGGAACACCGGAAATTTTTTCCGCCCACTCGGGGGTCGACTCTGTGAGATGCTCTTTCAGTTCATCGATAGTGCTGGTCGTCCAGTTGATTGATGAAGGCTTCGTCATACTCGCCCGCATTCAAAATCGTATGGCACATTGCCAATGCGATGGCACCGTCGGTTCCCGGGAATGGAGCAAACCATTCGTCACTCGCGCCCGCTGTATTGGAAAGCCGCACATCGAACGTCACCATCTTGGCGCCGTTCTTGAATCGGCCGTTTTGGATGCGATTGGCAAATGGCACGTGACCTTGATGAGCTTCAAAAGCATTGGACCCAAAATTCAGAATGTACTTTGAGTGTTCGACATCATTTAAGTCCCAATCGCTTTCCCACAAATAGGTCAAATTCGCGGCGCGGCGGTTGCCACTACACAAGCTGCGGTGCGAGAGCTGCGTCTTGGTTCCGAAGGCATCCAGAAACCTTTTTAGCGCGTCCTTGGATCGCTGCCGTCCCTGGTGAAACGCAAAATTTTCAGGATGTTCGGATTCACGGATGGTTTTGAGTTTTGCCGCAATTTCGTCGAGCGCTTCGTCCCATGTCACCCGTTTCCATTTCCCTTCTCCCCGCTGGCCAACCCGTTTCAGCGGATAGAGCAATCTTTCCGGATGGTACTGGTGATTGAGAGCGGCATGTCCCCGAGCGCACAAAAGACCGCGACTGTTGGGGTCGTTGGGATTGCCTTCGATCTTGATAATCCGATCATCTTTGATGTAGCCCACAATCCCGCAGATCGTGCTGCACAACTGGCACATACCCGGGACGGTTTTGACATTATCGTACTTCGACATGTCGGGCCAATCCCGATCACCTCTGGCACCTGGCAAGTCGGCGTTGCCTGGCATGCGAAAACTGTCCGCGTTTTTGACAATCATCTTTTTGGCGGATTCAAAATCAACCTCCAGTCCGGACGGATCTTTCCTGGTAGCCCGAGTCGGCCTGGATCCTCCACCAGGTGAGCAACCGGAAATCGCAGAGGCCGACATCAAGGCGGCACCAAACTTGAGAAATTTTCGACGCGATTGGCTTGGATCTTTGGACATAATTCGTGTGGGAGAATTGACGGGTCTAATTCATGTGCTGAACAAACTGCCGATTTGCTTTTCTTGCATCGCAATTCATCATCTCGATCCATCTTCAGTCGGCGGTGATGAATCGAATCAGCGAACTGGAGAGAAGCAAACGGAAACAATTACTTCGAGTCTTTCCAGTTGTAAATATCGTAAGCCTCAGGGCTGAATGATTCGCCTTCTTGGGGAATGCGGTCCTCAATTTCGGCGGGTGCTGGACCGGCGAACCACATCCGGGGCTTGGTCTGCTTTTCACCACGAAGCTGCACGAGCTCCAGCGATTCGGTTTTCGCTTCGTTCATCGCTTTCGATACTTTGGACCCCGGGTCATTGAGGTCGCCGAAGTAAATCGCGTCCGCCGGGCAGGTCGTTGCACACGCTGGTTCCATATCGTGTTCAAGCCGATGGTAGCAGTTGTGGCATTTGACGGCCTGGTTTGCGGTTGGATCAAGATAGATCGCGCCATAGGGGCAGGCGTCGACGCAGGTTCCGTTACCGTCGCACGATTTGTAATCGATGATGACACTGCCACCGACACCCTTCTTGATCGCTCCGGTGGGACAAGCTTTCAGGCACGGAGCGTCCTCACAATGCTGGCAAGACATTGGCAGAAACATGCGGGCAACTTTGGGGTATTCGCCTACATCCTTAAAAATCGTCTGGCGAATGTAGTTGCCCAATGGGACATCGTTCTCGGATTTACAGGAGACCTCACACCCGTGACATCCGAAACAGCGACGCGTATCGATGAACCAGCCGTAAGATTTGCCGTCATCGGGGGCCTTCATCCTTTCGGCCCAAAATTCTTCCGGTTCGAAGAGTGATTCGTCCTGACTGGCGGGTTTCGCCGAATTGGCAGAAGAAGAAGCCGCACCACTCGCAGCAGCACCGGCTACCAAACCGCCTGCGGTCTTGCCGAGAAACTCCCGGCGATTTTGCTTTTTCATAATCGTGTGTTCTTCATGACATTTTTCTCCAAAATCCAAAAAGCTAAATCGTCTGGCCTGCAAAAAAAGCAAACCAGGATTCAGCCGGCCCAAGGTCGCGTCCAGCAAATCGACGCTTAAGCGGTGGATGGTTCGAAATGGTTATATCGGTTTCGAGTTCGAAGGGCAAAGCGCACAGTCTAAAAAATGTCGATCGTTCAATTTTCAAACCACGGCCCTGACACGATTCCGATTCCAAATTGGTTTGACTCGAAACGATTCCGGGTTGCCCAAGACCCTCGCAACCACGACATTCGGAGTTCGAAAAGTTTTGATACAATCTCCGTTTGTTGACAGACATACAAAGCAGAGGTTCGAAACGTTGGATCCGACATTCGCCGGAGACAAATCAATAACCACCGGCATGGCCGTTGGTAGAGACACGGGGGGGCGAAAAGCAACCCGACGCGTGCGCCTAGGAAGGGACGCGGTCTATCACCCCTCGCTTCACGTTCCTCAGTGTCACTACAAAAAACGGCAGTGTAATGAGTGCACCAGCAGAGCTGGTGGGGTTAGGGAAAAGTGAATTAACATGGATGAATCGAAATGCGACCAGGTCTTTGACGTTCGCTTCCTGAACGAAAAAACGCTGCCAATCACGCAGTTGTCCGGATTTGACAAACATCACCGTGTGCCAAATTCCCGCGGAACAACCGACGTCCGTTTTCTCGCTGGCATCGCCAACGCAGATCTCGAAAAGGATTTGGAACGTATGTTTGCCAATTTGCGTCGTGCATTTGGATTCAAGCGAAAGGAGATCTCGGTCATCGGTCCGGACGAGGCCAACGGTACGATCGCCACACCGTTTTTTGACTATGAGACTCTTTTGTCATTTTCCCAACAGGATGTTTCCCAGGTTACCTGGCAACGATCGGTGGCAAACATTCGCACACCGGTTCAGGTTTTTTCGCAACCGTTTCAGCAAGTCTTTGCCACCGGTTTTTCCGTTCTTGAATTGGCCACCTCGGGACCGCTCGATTTGGATCACATTGTCGATCACATCGAAGATTCACAGCTGAATTCAGTTTCGGTCGACTACGACAAAGACGTAACCTGGTGCGAAATTCAATTCCGGGATTCGATGGCACGCGTTAGAGTGATGCCCAATCAAATTCGAGTTATCAGCGTTCAACCCGTTTCGACGCGTGAATTGCTGACGGCGTTCGTCGAGGTGCAACGAAAGTTTCTAGCCTCATTGGTTTGCGACGGCAGCCCAATCTTGATGGATGCGGCAAACTCCGCACCTTGATTTCCGGATCGTAAATTCCAGAGTTAAAATCATGTACTTCGTTGCTTGCTGGGAGTCGCCAATGCGGAATCATATTCGCGTCATGCCACTGTTGATTTTCATGGCTGTTCTGATTGTCGTCGGGAAACCGTCGATTGCGGATCGTCCCAACATTCTCCTGATTTTTCTGGATGATTTTGGTTGGAAAGATACGGGCTACATGGGTTCGGATTTTTACGAGACGCCGAACATCGATACCCTGGCGCAATTAGGCATGGTGTTCACGGACGCCTATGCCGGTGCCGCCAATTGTGCCCCGTCCCGGGCATGCCTGCTCTCGGGGCAATATACGCCAAGGCATAAAATCTATAACGTGGGAACGGGAGCGAGAGGAAAAGCAGAGCACCGCCGGCTGTTGCACGTGCCGGGAGTAAAGACGTTGAATCCGGAGATTCGCACCTGGGCCCAGCAGCTGCAGTCCGCGGGTTATGAAACGGCCACGATGGGCAAATGGCATCTCAGCGATGATCCGATGCCTTATGGATTTGATCTGAATATTGGCGGAACCCATGCCGGTGGTCCACCCAAGGGTTATTATCCTCCTCACGGCAACGTTCCGAATCTGCAAAACGCCCCGGCCGGTGAATACATAACCGACCGGTTGAGTGATGAGGCCGTCAAATTTATCCGTACCAACAAGGATCGACCCTGGCTGTTGTACTTGACACATTTTGCGGTTCATACTCCCCTGCACGCCAAACGCGAATTGGTCGCCAAGTACGCATCGAAACCACCGGGGAGTTTGCATCACCATGTTCCGATGGCCACGATGATTCAAGCGGTGGACGACGGCGTTGGAAAAATTATTGCAACGTTGGGGGAATTGGACATCCGCGACAATACCGTCATCATGTTTTACTCCGACAATGGCGGCTACGGCCCTGCCACCGACATGGATCCGCTAACAGGCTACAAAGGAACCTATTACGAGGGGGGAATTCGCGTTCCGTTTTTTGTCAACTGGCCGGGGGTTGTCAAACCAGGCTCAAAGTCGGTCGAACCAATCACTGGCGTCGACATCTATCCAACGCTTTGTGAAATCGCCGGTGCCGAGTTACCTGAAAATCAGCCGCTGGACGGTGTTAGCCTGGTTGGGCTATTCAAAGGCGATGTTCAAAACCTGGACACAAATGAAGGGCCCCGTTCGATCTATTGGCATTTCCCCGCTTACCTGCAGGCCTACCAGGTTTGGGATGAACAGCGCGATCCCCTTTTCCGTTCACGTCCGTGTGGCATTATTCGGAAAGGAAAATGGAAACTGCACGAATACTTCGAATCGGGTGACTTGGAGCTGTTCAACCTCGAAACGGACATCGGCGAATCGAAGAATGTGCACGAGAGTTACGAGGACAAAACCAATGAACTGCTGGCAGACATGAAGAATTGGCGGCGACGGATCAACGCGCCGGTCCCGCAGGCAGCCAATCCCAAGTTTGACGCCGACGCAGAATCGAGGGCCATTCAGGCGATGAATCACAGGCAACCGGGAAAACGCAGGAAACGGAAACTGAAGTAAAACGATTCGCGTGTAACACTTAATCTGCGACTTTCGAACGAATCGGATGCAAAACATGAAGCTGCTGGGAATGTTGTACCTAAGCGTTTTGATTCCAATGAGCCTGGTGACATTCGCGGTTTACGGATGGGACAAACATCAGGCTCGGCAGGATGGTCGCCGGATATCCGAAAAACGCTTGCATTGGCTTGCCGCTCTGGGCGGTTGGCCAGGCGCGTTGATAGGACGTCAAGTGTTTCATCACAAGACAAGGAAAGCACTCTTCACGGTGGTGACCTGGATGATCGTGTTGATTCACGGACTACTAATCACAGGCCTACTCTACTACTGGGCAACTGCAGGTCCATCGTAAGGAACTGAAGTTTGACATTCCCGGGCTTTGGCAGCACTGAGCCACCCTTGTTTGTCACCCGGATATTTCATTAATCGAACTCACCATAGCTACAGTACTCGTAGCCCCGCTCGATAATCCGGCAGATGGGAGCCACGGGAACGCGACGTTAGTCCTGAAACCTTCCTTGCTCTTCTTCGCCGCTCCACCAGTCGCAAAAACCACTCCAAACACGGCCTGCCATGCGGCCTGAGACAAGGTCTTCGGTAATTGTCGGGCGCTCCGATGAAAAGTTATACCAGACGGCCTCAATGTAAGGCTGGCTTGATTCCGCAACGATCTCGTAAATACCACGCTGCCCCATCTCCCGAAGACCTTGCCAGTAGTGCTCAAAGATGTGCTGGTCCAGTAGTTCGCCCGTCACTCGAATGGTTGTCAACGCACCTTTGGTGACCGTGTTGACTTTGTCCAGGGCATACATTGTCACGGCGCTGGAAACCTCGAAAACCGAAACGTTCTCTTTCTCTGCGATCGCTTGCATGTCGGCCCACATCCTGGCAATTTCGGATTGTGGAATCAGTTTAGCGGGATCGATCCTGGCAACGCCTTCTCGCGTTTGCTCAATCGTCTCGCGCAGGCCGGAAATGCTGAGCGGCGGAGTATCGAAAGCATCGGCCGTGTCGGCAGATGCCGCGGCAATGGCTTCCAACAAATCGGCGCTGTTGGCAATCGAGGAATCCTCCGCGATCACGCCTTCGCGTTTGAGTTCGATGGCCAACTCATCTAGATAAGTTTGCGTCCCATAAGCCACATCGCTAACGATTGCCAGCACTGTCATCGGCGAAACGTGAAGCGTTGCCATGCCGGCAAGATCAATAAACGAGCTGACGGCCTTCTTGGCGACGTAATTCTCTACTTCCGGTGATTGCTCGCTGACGGCCTCCGCATTATCGGCGGGCTCTCGGCTCAGTTTTGAATCGCTGCTCGTTGCGTTCACGCCGCCGACGTCTGTGGAGACGACCTCCAGCATCTGTTGCACAAACGTCTGGTAAGTTTTTGAATTTCGAAAGGCCTGCGGAATCAACAACGAAGCCGACTCGTGCAACGTACCACTTACCATTGCCGCAGTGCTGCGAACCGTTCGTTCGGGCAACGACAGCCCATACATCAGGTAACGATAGACTCGATCAATTCCTGGATCCGGGGTTTTGACTGGTGTCGAGTTTTTGTTTTTTGGTGTTTCCATTTTTTCTTCTCCGGCTGGACGATCATTTCATTCGTCTGGCCGTCCGAATTATTGCGAAAATTGCCCGGAATGACATCTTGTCAAGACAACAACGTATGGCACCCCATCGAGGTTTCTTGGTAACGTAGAAGATTGACGCTGTTTTATTTCGCCCGCGGTCGACGAATGCTGTTTCGGATCTGGCAACTTGTCTCGATGACGTTTCGAATTTGGGAACAATCCAAATCGTCTCGAATGTCGGCCGCCATGACCTATTACACGATGCTGTCATTGGCACCGCTGCTGATGATCGCGGTTGCGGTTGCGGGTTATGTCTACGATGACAAACTGGCCCAAGACGAAATCGTTACTCAGGTTACCGCGGTCACCACGCCTCAAATCGCGGAAACCGTGGCGGGCTTGATCAAAAACGCGACGCGGCCGGGTACTGGAATCTTGGCCAGTTCCATCAGTCTCCTGGTATTGTTCTATGCGGCTTCCGGCGTGTTTACCCAGCTGTATGACACCTTTAACGATATCTGGCAAGTTCCACTGGAATCACGAACGGGGATTCGATTCACTCTGAAAAAACGATTGATCGGAGTAGTGATGGTCCTGGTTGCCGGTATCCTGCTAATTGGCGCGATGATGGTAGGTTCGGCTTTCACGTACTTGAACAGTCTCTTTGACGGCTCTTATCCTCGCGTCACGACCTGGTTGAACCTGATTGATCGCAGCCTTTCGTTGATCTTGATGCCAGTGGTAGTCGCGTTCATCTTCTGGTTTTTTCCAGCAACCAAAATGAAATGGCTGGACGTGTGGCCGGCGAGCGTTTTGACGGCGCTGTTGCTCTGGGCGACCCGATATTTGATTGAATTCTATCTGCGGTTTTCGACGGCCAGCGAAGTCTATGGTGCCGCAGGTTCACTTGTCGTGTTGTTGATCTGGGTCTACATGACCGGCCTGGTCGTGTTTTTTGGAGCCTCCTTCAGTCGAGCCTGGTCGGTGACCTTTGGCTCTCGACGGGAAATGTCTTTCGCGGAACAAGAATCGCTGAACGATGCGCCCGTCATCTCAGCCAGGGCTGGCGTCGCGGCAATTGAGTTACCCGATGCCAACGTCGAAGCGGGTGAGAATGCCCAAAAAGGGAAACCGCCCCTCATTATTCAGCGCCGAAACTCCTTCTAGATTGTCCAAAAGTTTCACTCTAACCGGCGTAGTATCCCGCGACAATTGCTTCTACAATGTGGCCCTGCCGAATGGTCAACGTCTTGATTGTTTCGGCATTTTTTGTTGACCCAGCTTTTTGAAAGGTGACGCGGGACAGATGGAAGCCGGTATCGTAGGTCTGCCCAACGTTGGCAAAAGCACTCTGTTTAATGCGCTGACCTGTTCCAAGGCAGCAGCAAGTGAAAACTATCCGTTTTGTACGATCGAGCCCAACGAAGGCATCGTGACGATCCCTGACGATCGACTTGAGCGGATCACCAAGCACATTATCCCTCAAAAAGTCATCCCGGCGGTTCTGAAACTGGTCGATATCGCAGGCATTGTCAAAGGAGCCAGTGAAGGGGAAGGGCTGGGCAACAAATTCCTCAGCCACATACGCCAAGTCGACGCGATCCTGCAGGTCGTCAGGTGTTTCGCAGACGGGGATGTGATACACGTCAGTGGCAATGTCGATCCTTTATCCGATATCGAAACCATCGAAATGGAATTGATGTTGGCCGATATCGAGACGCTCGAGAACGCGTTGGAAAAGGCCAAACGGACGGCACGCTCCGGTGACAAGGTCGCCAAAGCATTGGTTGACGTTATCGAAAAATGCCTGGCCCACCTCGAGACCGAGGTGCCGTTGAGAAGTCTGTCGCTGAACGAAGGTGAAGCTAAAGCGATCAAGAGTTACGGGCTGATGACGCTCAAGCCGATTCTCTATGTGGCCAACGTTTCCGAAGATGACCTCGAAGGTGAGTCGCCTGTTGTTCAAAAAGTCCGTGAACATGCCGAACAAGTGCATGCCGGCTTTGTGGCGGTGTGTGCCAAGATCGAAGCCGAAATTGCAGAACTAGATCCCGATGAACGCGGCGAAATGCTGGAAGCGGTTGGGCTGAAAGAGCCCGCGCTCGATGTGTTGGCCCGTGAAGCCTATCGTACGCTTGGGTTGGAAAGCTACTTCACCGCCGGCGACAAAGAGGTTCGGGCCTGGACGATTCCTCAAGGGGCCACCGGCCCACAAGCCGCCGGCGTGATCCACACCGATTTCGAACGCGGGTTTATTCGAGTTGAAGTCTTTTCATTGGCAGACCTGGAAGAGCACGGCAGCGAAGCGAAAATCCGGCAAGCCGGAAGATTGCGGGTGGAAGGCAAAAACTACATCGTACAGGATGGAGATATCTGCCACTTCCTGTTCAACGTTTGAGGCATGGCCTGGCGTAGGCAGCGGGTTGTGGGACAGTGTCACAAGGCTGCTACCGAATCCGCAGACCTTTGGGCAAGGCTTCACCAAAGATCTGATCCTGTTCTTCGTCGGCCAGGGTCCCGCCCTGCAAAACGAGTTCCACCAGGTGTGGGGCGGCTTGGGCATTCGTCAGCCAGTCGGCAACGCGATCCCGGACCCCTTGGTCCAGGTCACGATATCGATCACCCGTGTGCCGAGCGAGTTGCATCAAAGCCAGTTGGGAGGACGGGTTGGCGTCCAACTCCATCAGGACATGACACCATGTCTCTGACTCGCTCGGAGGGACGACCGTATTGAGTGGACCGTGAAGCGGTTGACGTTGTCCAACCTCCCCAATGACCAGATCATCGGATCACGGACTTTTTCGTATTTTCGTTTCCCGACCAGATCAACAATCATGTTGCCGATCTGTATCTTCATGGGCACATCCAAAAGCTCGAGCGAGCCCAGCAATCGCCAGGCTTCGCTGGCTTCATGCATCAAGAACGCCGGATTAGAAGCTTGCGCGTGTTTCCCTTGCGATTTCGAAAGCGAGTGAGCGGCCCGAAGCGAAGAAATAAAGGTTCGGCCAGCGCCATCTGCTGCCCCGCCGTCAGCCCACCAGCAATGCGGCGCCAGAGAATCAAGGCCTCCACCTGACTGGCACCGGCATGGGCCAGCTTTCCGCGAACCTGCCGCCAAGTTTCGGCGACGCGCCAGTCATCGACCGCCAACCCATATCCGGGGCGAAGCGAGAATCCCAACAGATTTAACCAACGGGCTTCATGAGCCGGGCTGCGGCGGCGTCCCTCTTTCATGGCCATCAGCGACTCCCAAATTCGTCGCAGAAGCGAAGTTGGCCAGTCGAGCCGTTCCATTTGGAGAGCAGATACCATTTGCCTCACCAATTTGCTGGGCTTATCGCTACCCTCCTCTCCAAATACACCGGCGATGACACGCTGACACGCTTGCCAGGTTGCCTCGTCGATCACGCCTTCAACTTCTGCCGAGGATTCATGGGCATCCAGATTTGTTTGGGTGGCTGAGCGAACATCAAATTGTAAACGCCAACGATGATCGGCTGTTTGCGACTGACACCACAAATCAATCGTCCCGATTTCGCTCAAATGGGCATGCAACGTTACCGGTATGGTTCCTTTCTGACTACGGCGATCCGTTCGCAGGACGGTACGTATGGGCGGCAGCGGCTTCATCTGTTCTCGATTGATGGTTACGATGTCACCGGGTTGGTCGGTCAACCGGGTGCTCGAAACAAACAGTGAAAATTCAACCGGCTGTGAGATGGTGAGATCCAGCGTGAGCTGGTCGAGGTGAATGTCCTGTCCCGGTTCGGCATGCCCCGGCACGAGGCAAACCGCCTGCATTTCATCCGCATCACCCACCACTTCAACGTAATAGCTGCGAGCCAAATTGGCAGCAATGCGAATTCCCTCGCCACGTCGCACCATCCCGTAATAGGTGGCGCCGCGGGCGACCGCCAAATCAAGCCGGTCGTTGTCCAACACATCCGGCTGCCAGCCTTCGTTCGAACCATCGGCAAACCAACCGGTCAACACTTCGAGCAGGCGTTTGCGCAACAGGACGGAAGCGAAGAATCCGCCGTTAAATAAAACGACGTCCGGTCGCGCGACGATCTCCTTTTCAACCGAGCCCCGATTCGCGACCTCGCCGTGGGCGGTAAGAAAGGCCGCCAGGTGCCGCGTGATCGCCGGATCACTGGCGAATGGTAAGCCGAATTCGCGAAACCAGACTGTCCGGCGACGGGCATCTCCGCAAGAGAACTGCGTCGGAAGAAACCCATCCAGCAGCAGCGATTCGACTTCCTCTCGGGTAACCTGAACCTGCAATCCTCCCCCGATCAATTTGGCCCCGGCGCCGGGCAGATTGACGGTTGCCTGTTGCGGTGCATCCTCGCCCAACAGAGTTTCTTTTACTCGCCGACTGCTACGAACCAGCACATCCCATTGCCGTGGCGTCAGCTTGTCTGTGTCGGTTAAGTTCTGCTCGATATGATACGCCAGAGCCAGATCCAGGTTGTCACCCCCCAGGATCAGGTGGTCGCCGACCGCGATGCGATGAAACTGAACGCGCTGAGAATCCGCTTGCTCAGCGGACTGCCGAACCTTGATCAGGGTAAAATCGGAAGTCCCCCCACCGATGTCACACACCAGAATCGTATGCCCGGCGGATACCAACTCCGACCAGTTCTCATCGTGTTTGTAAACCCACGCGTAGAAAGCAGCTTGCGGTTCTTCAATCAACACGACGTTGGGCAATTTTGCGATGGCTGCCGCCTCGACCGTCAACTCGCGAGCAACCTCATCAAAGGATGCGGGCAGCGTAATCACGATGTCCTGATCAGCCAGCCGCTCGGAATTGAATTTCGCATTCCAAACGTCACGGATATGCCCCAGGTACCGGGCACTGGCCTCCACGGGCGACAATCGCTCGACGTCGGCAGCGCCGTGCCAGGGCAGAAGTTTGGCGGCTCTGTCGACGCCCGAATGACACAGCCAGGATTTTGCGGAAGCAATTAGTCTGCCGGGTGAATTCTGGCCTTCATCACGCGCCATCACGCCGACGCACCAATCCCGATCTTCGTTGTGCCAGGGAAGCCGCAGAGCACCTTCCGCAAGATTCTGTGGCGAAGCTTGGAAGTGAAATGAGGGCAATGTGTCGCGCGATTCCACTTGATGATTGCCCACCAACTGCGGGATCGGAAGCAAGCGCACACGCCACGGGGACTCGTGCGTATCGACATAACAGACCGCGGAATTGGTCGTCCCCAAATCGATACCGACAACGTATCGTGCTGGTGCCTTGTCAACGAGAGGATCGAATTCTACGGGCGCTTCAACCACCTCGTTCATCCTCGATATCGTCCCGAACGTTGAATTCCAGTTTCCAGCGGCCTTCACTTTTTGCGCTCACACACCAGAGCTCGAAGGTACCGAGTTCGGTGATGCTTGACTGAAACGTGACCGGGACATAAGGCTCGTTGACCGATTCGTCGGCGGGAAGTGTTGCGAGCAAGGGCGCCGTCTCAAATAACTCGTCTTCGTCCCAACGGGTAATCAGGTCCCCGGGCTGATCGTCGTGCCGAACTGCGGAACTGAAAAACCGGAACTCCGCTGGCTCACCATGAACAAGTCCGATTTCATTGGATGGGACGTCGATTTGTGTGCCCTCCTCCATGCCAAACGGAACCACACACAAGGCCTGTAGCGGACGGGGTGCCCCAGGGATAGCCAAACCCGCCGTTTCGATGCCGACGTAATAGGAGCGGCCGACACCGCCACGAATGCGAATGCCGCCACGTTCTTTCACCCATCCATAATGTGCCGCACCCAGTGCTACCGCATGGTCCAGGTCCCGTACGCCAGGCAACGACTTAGTTGATCCAGTGCCTTCGCACCATTCGTTAAGGGCGGTTATCAAGCGGCTTTGCAGAATATCAGATTTGAAGACCCCTCCATTAAAAAGCACATGAGTCGGACAGATTTGGGTGGGATCGTCCGATTGAGCCGAAAGAAAGGCCGCCACATGACGAGTGATGCCAGTGTCCGATTCAAATGGCAATCCCAATTGTTGAAAGCCGGAGGCCCGTTGTTTTTGGGGCGGATCACTGAGCTGGCAACGCGGCAGAAAACCATCGGCCAGCAACTCGGCGACCCGATCTCGGTCGACCGTAACGGAAACGGTGCCGCCAATCAACTTGCTGCCACGTCCCAGGACAGAAATGGTATGTGTTTCGGGACCATCGCCGGCCAGCAACGTCTCTTTCGCGGTTCGGCAAGAATGCCACAGAGAGACAGATTGCCATGGGTCGAGTTTAACGCCCTGTTCGGCGAATTGATCGGCAACCAGGTGAGCGAGCGTCAAATCCATGTTGTCGCCACCGACCAGCAAGTGGTTGCCGACGGCCTGTCGATCCAATTCCAAATCGCCATCCTGTTCCGCGATTCGAATCAGCGTCAGATCGGTTGTCCCGCCACCGACGTCGCAAACCAACAAACGGTCTCCCAGGGCCAGCGAATTTCGCCACTCGTCACCCGCAGAGGCCAACCAGGAATAGACGGCTGCCTGAGGTTCCTCGACAAACAACAGATCCGCCGGAAGTCCGGCGGCCAAAGCTGCTTCGCGAGTTAATTCGCGGGCCACCGCGTCAAAGGAGGCCGGTACGGTCAAGACAACTTGTTGATCGTCAATCGGAGCATCTGGAAACGCGGCGGTCCACGCCGCCACGAGATGCTCGAGGTATCGCTGTGCGGCGACGACCGGCGAGATTTTTTCGACTTCCGGTGGAGCTTGCCACGGCAAAATCGGTGCTCGGCGATCGACACGAGCGTAGGAAAGCCACGACTTGGCAGCGCTGATCGTTCGCTCAGGACGCTCTGCCGATTGCCGTCGCGCCAATTCACCAACGCAGAATGCGCGATCTGCTGCCCAGGGCAGATCAAGTCCTTTCGCCTGACTATCCGGTGGCAAATAACAGAATGACGCCAGCGATGTTCGGCTCTCGATTGTGTTCTCGTCAACCAATTGCGGGATCTGCAAAAGTTCAACAGCTGGCGAATCACTTTCCAGGGACGCATAGGCCAATACAGAATTGGTCGTACCCAGATCGATGCCGATGACGTATTGAGCAGTCACTTTACTTCCAGTTCGGCTGGCGCCACGATCCATGCAGACTCTTTCGATCCGGTCCACTTTGGCAGCTCACACTGTTTGGCTTGCCACCCGTGGTGAACCAGCGCCCCGGACTTGGCGTCATCCGTCGCGTTCCCGGATAGACGGAACTTCGAAGCGTCTCCCCCGGACGGGATATCGACCACAGAGCCTTCTTGCTGATCGACCACCGGTTCCAGCTTAAACAATCGGTCGAGAACGGCTCCGCAATCACGCAGCACGTCGCGAGTTGCCGCTCCCACTTGAGCGTCCGAATAATCCGCCAACGGCTCTTTCACGATGTCAACGAAACGGGCTTCCCGCTGCAAAGTTGCTAACAGGTTGATGGCGTCGTTGCGAACCGGGGCAACTGGCTGAGGTGCCGGCGGCGCGATGGGTTTGCCACGATCCGCTTTTGTTGGTTCCAACTTGACGGCGGTTGAGTCTGGCAGCGGATCACGGTTTCCTGGTCGCACAATGGCAGCAATTGCCAGCCCGGCCAAAAACCAGCCGATCGTAACATCAACCATGAAGGCCAACGTATATCCCAAAGGAAAGTGCATCCAGTTCCAATAGCTCAGATGTCCAATCAGGGCCACAAAGATTCCCAAGCCGGCAATGAACCCCACCCGACACCAGTAGCTTTTCCCGCAGGCCCCAATGCTCGACAACAGGCATGCCGCCAACAAAGCTCCCAACAAATCAATCAGGAATCCGAATCCAAGAACGCCCGCGTTCATCGGCGCGGCCCCCTCTTTTTTGTAATAGATCGAGAAGATCGGACCGGCCGTATGCCTCTGCATGAACCTCGATTCCGGGTCGCCCATGTCGGCTGCATCGGCAGCAAACGGCGCCACGTAGACGCCGCTTTCAAGCCCTTGGGCCGTCAATGCCTCAACGACAGGCTGCTCGGCGGGCAGAGCCAATACCGTGGATGTGTGCAGAGGTATCAACATCCATGCCAACATACCCCAGATGTAGTAGACCACGGCGCCTACGACGCCCGCCGTTATGATCCGTCCCATGACTGAACTCCCAAGCGAAATCCGAGTTACCTCGATCGAAACACACGCCGTTTTCAATCGTTGATCTCTTGGGAAGATTATGGGCAATTCCGCGACAAGGAAAACAGGGGATCAATGCCGGACTAAGGTATTGTGGATGAAAGAGATTGAAAACATGAACTCATCCGTCAGTAGAACCAATTTAGCCGGCGACAAAAACTTAGCGGCGTCTTGACACCCGGTCGTTACAGCGTAGCGGCCAAATGTGCGAGCCATCCCGCAACATTAAGACTTGCCCTAATCATCAGCGAGGAATCTCACCTCCGTTAATTTTCTGTTTGTCGAAGCGTCAGGACCCGACGCGGTAATTATTTGGTCGCCCTGGTTGCGCAAAAGACGTTGATCATGGAACTGAGTTTGTCGTTCTGCCCCCATCCGTCCTCATAGAAACCAGTGATCGAAAAACCGGCGGAGATTTGCAGGCCAACGAGCTGCTCCACGGAGTGGCCGAATTCGCGGGGACGCTCGTCGCCGAGGACTCGTGCTCGCTCCTCCTCGGAGAGATCGAAATCACTGTACGGAATCGTGTGTCGAACTTCAAAACGATTCTGGTCCATCGCGACGGCGTCAAACAGGTAGTAGACCGGATTGATGAATCCCGTGATGAGTGAACCGCCCGCCCTGAGGACGCGAAAGCACTCCGACCATACCGATTGAACGGTGGGAATGAAGCAGACGGAACATGGATTGATCACCAAATCGAACTGGTCATCGCTGAAGAAACTGAGATCATTCATGTCCCCCTGTTGCGTGGCAATCTTCAGCTCTTCACGACGGGCAATTTCCTCGTCGCGCTGCAATTGGACAACACTCAGGTCCACGACCGTAACGTCCGCGCCAGCGGCAGCGAGAATGGGCGCTTGCTGGCCACCACCGCCGGCCAAACAAAGAACCTTTTTTTCCTTGAGCGGCCCCAGCCAATTTCGGGGGACAGGTTTTTGTGGAGTGACACGAATCTTCCAGCTGCCTTGTCGGGCGGCCGTGATTTGTTCCGGGGTTGCTGCCTGATAGAAACGATCTCCGGCCCGCGCCATTCCATCCCAGGCCTGGCGATTAAATTCGACGGGATCGTCGGCGTCGGACGCCGGCTGTTTTGATTTGTCGATCATTTGTTGCTCGAACGGTACTGCTTTCACGTCGCTTAAGAAGGAACCTCGCGGATCGAGTACCTCTGTAAAGTCTGCAATCAAGTATTTCGAAATCGGTTGGCGTTGATCGTACTCGATAAGAGATGCAAGTAAAGTTGGTGGGTAGGTGGAGCCAGTTGTCTCAGAAATTCCTCTTATGGCAACTTGGTTGGGCGAGGGACGACGCGATCCAACCAACAAAATCGGCTTCAACGGATGTTTGCGAGGTATTTGGCTGTAGCAATCAGGTCCGGCAAAGATTAGTTTGTTATCAGCCCATTTATTTTCAAACTCAAAGGTAAAGTCGATGCCGCGATTGCCAAGACTCGTTTGCTCAATGTTCTTGATAAGCTTGTTGGGAGCGACCCACGTCGTTGGGCAATTTGCGCCGGTACAGCCGCCTCCCAAAGAATTGCTTCAGGGATTCAACGCGATTTCACCGGAACAGGCGAAACAGTGGCTTTCAGTGTTGGCGGGACCCGAGTTTGAGGGTCGTGGCACAGGCCAGGCTGGTTACGCTAAGGCCGCTCATTGGGTGGCAGGTAAAGTCGCAGAAATGGGATTGGAGCCCATTGGTGATGGCGGGACCTATTTTCAGATGTTGCCGATGAAACGGCGAATCCCCGTTATGGAAGACTGTTTCATCACTGGTCCTAAAGACCTGAAAATCAACGGTGAAGGGAATTTTGGATTTGAACGATACACCGACTCGCCCGAAGTAACCGGCGAAGTCGTTTTTCTGACTTTATCCGGTGACTCCGTCGCATTGCCCGAAGAGTTGGTTTTGCGAGACAAGATCGTGTTTTATGTGACCGATGACAAAGCGTCGGCCCGCGCGCCCCGGGCGTTGGCCCGCAAACGGCCTGCAGCGGCGATTCGAATCATTGAAACCGAACCGCGATCCATCTCGCAGTTGATTCGGGGCGCCGGTCGACGTCGTTCGACCAGTATTTCGGGAACCATAACCTTGGCGGCCGCCAAAAAAATTGCGGCGGCAGTCGGCGGTACCGAGGAATGGACGCAAGCCGGTAAGACCGCCGGAGTTCAGTTGCATGAAACGGGGCAGCCCCTCACGATCACACTGAGAGTCCGCGAAGAATCGGCGGCCGTTCCGAATGTCGTGGCCTGGCTGCCAGGTTCAGATCCCACCGTGAACGATGAGTATGTGGTAATCGGTTCGCACCTGGATCATCTTGGCATTCGCGGCGGGGCGGTTTACCCCGGCGCCGATGATAACGGTTCTGGCTCAACCGCGGTTCTCAGCATTGCCAAAGCATTTGCAGAAAACCCAACCCGACCTCGTCGAAGCGTGTTGTTTATCTGGTTCGCGGCGGAGGAGATCGGCCTGATCGGATCCAAGCACTATTGCGACAACCCGCTGCTGCCGCTCGAAAAAATGACCTGCATGTTCAACATTGACATGGTCGGCCGCAACGAGGAGACAGCTAACGAAACGGCAGCCGAAAATGAAGGAGCCATTCACCTGGTTGGCAGCAAGCGCGGCGACAGCGAGATTCATGCAATCGTCGAAGAAGCCAATCAGTACATCGGCTTTCGATTTGAATACGACGAAGAAGACGTATTCGGAAGAAGTGACCAGATCAACTTCTATCGCAAAGGCGTACCTGTGGCGTTCTTATTTGGTGGTTTTCACCCAGATTATCATCAACCATCGGATCGCGTCAGTGAAATCAATTTTGACAAGATCGCATCGGCGGCTCGCTTGTATTATCTGGCGATCAATTTGGCTTCGGAGCACGGTCAGTTTGAAATGCAGGAAGCCCTCCCGCAGGCAACCGACCAATAGACTTGAAGCTTTCACACGCCGGAACGCCACAGACTCGCATCACCAAAACCACAATCAAACCTGATGTTCACAGACCAACAGCGGCTGAAATTCCGGCAGAATGGCGATCGTCCATCGCGGCCTTCACGACAGCTGGAAGAACTGGCGTAGCCGCTTGTCTGACAACCATGCGACCGCAGTGTGTGGAGTGCCGGTTGACATTCAATTACTCGACGTCTTCGTATTCTTCCTCTTCGTCGTCGTCGACTTCTTCGTATTCTTCGTCGTCCTCGTATTCGTAGTCCTCATCATCGGCATCGTACTCGTCTGCAGCCGCCTCGACTTCATGCTCTTCGTCGTCCTCGTATTCGTCGAGTTCTTCGTCCTCCGGATCTTCGAATGTGTCGTCGGCGGGGGGACTTTTTATTTTCGGAGCCGACAATTTTTTCACGGCCGCAGAAGTGCTCGCAGCGAGATTCGTGGTCAGCCCAGTTTGCTTTTCGACGGCTTTCAAAGGCTCGGCAAGCTGGTTGACTTCCTCTTCCTCCGGCCAGTCTTCATCGTTTACCGGATTGGGATCGCCAGCCTGGATGTTTTCCCATTGAGCTTCGGTCAACATCACTTCACGCGCTTTGGAGCCATTGTAGGGTCCGACATACCCATCCTCGGCCATGAAATCGATCAAGCGTGCGGCTCGTCCGTAACCGATGCCCATCGCGCGTTGCAATAGAGAACAGCTTCCTCGCTGCTCGCGAACGACGATCGAGATTGCTTCCTCGTATAATTCGTCGCGATTCTCAAGCTGTTTGGGGGAATCCTCCTCCTCTTCTTCTTCGGTGATCTTGATATTGACCAGTTCGTGCACAAAGTTTTGCTCGCCCGTGCTCACGACTTCCGTAATCGCGTCGATCTCTTCGTCACTCAAATAGGTGCCCTGGCCGCGCAACAGAGTGCTGGTTCCTGGCCAAAGGAATAACATGTCACCCATCCCCAGCAGCTTGTCGGCACCGCTGGCATCGAGTACAACCCGGCTATCGGTTTTGGAAGCGACCTGGAACGCGATCCGGGCAGGCAAGTTGGACTTGATCAGCCCGGTGATCACATCAACGGTTGGTTTTTGGGTCGCCAGGATCAGGTGAATCCCGACGGCCCGGCTTTTTTGAGCCAACCGAATGATGTGCTGTTCCACATCTTTACCGGCCGTCATCATCAAATCCGCCATTTCATCGGCGACAATCACAATGAAGGGCAGGTTGGTCGGGATCGCCGCGCGTTCATCGTCCGACTGCGGATCGAGGCGATCCATCAACTCTTCCTGATCCAATTGATTGTAAGTCGTGACGTGCCTTACACCGGCTTTGGCCAGCAGTGTGTAACGCTCTTCCATTTTGTCGACCGCCCAAGCGAGAATGGCTTCCGCTTTGCGCATGTCCGTAACGACCGGGTGCATTAAATGCGGCAGCCTCGCGTAGCCACTCAATTCGACCATCTTCGGATCGATCATTAACAGGCGAACTTCGTCGGGTTTCCTCGTCATCAGAATCGAGGAAATGATCGCATTAAGCGCGACGCTTTTACCCGTACCGGTTCGGCCCGCAATCAGCAGGTGGGGCAGGGAGGCCAAGTCGGCCACCATCGGTGCGCCCACAGCATCAGCGCCAAGGAACAACGGGATTTTCATCTTCTTGATCTGTTTGTCGCTTTGCTCCATAACCTGGCGAAGCGAGACGATTTGCCGGGTCTCATTGGGGACTTCGACGCCGACGGAGTTCTTGCCAGGTATGGGAGCCACAATCCTCACGCTCGGAACGCGCATGGCAATCGCCAGATCATCGGCCAACGCCGTGATTTTTTGCAGTCGCAAGCCGGGAGCCAAATCGATTTCGTATTGGGAAATCACCGGCCCCGTCTCGATCTCAACCACTTTGACGTCGTAGCCAAATTGCTTGCACGTTCGTTCGAGAATTTCAGCTTTGTGAAGGGCTTCCCGTTTCTGCCGTTCAAATGGAATCGAATCACCGTGAGCGAGGATCTCCAGAGATGGCAAGTCATAGTCGGCAATGGATTCCGCCTCGGCAGCCTCATTCAGTTGGCTGATGACGACATCTCGCTCGGAAGGCTCCGGTTCCGGCTTCGCCTTTTTCGGCATTTTGAAGTGAGGCTTGGGAATGACCGACTGAGGTGCCTCCGCGTCATCGCTTGCATCAACTGGTTCCGGTTCTTCCTCAACAGGATTCGGAGTTTTGACAAGCGAGCTGATTTTCAGCGTCGATGGTTCTTCTTCGATCGCCTCAAATTGCTCGACCTCGTCGTCTTCCAGCTCTTCCCCAAAAACCTCGTCTTCATCTTCAAAATCCTCTTCGTCCTCTTCATCATCCAATTCCAAGTCGGCCTCTTCGTCGCGACGACGGAAGCGAATCGTCCGCGGTGGTTCCAACTCGTGCTCGTTATCAAACCGGATTTGGTTCGGCAAATCGTCCGAAGTCTCCTCCTCTTCGACGCCCGTTCCATTGAACCAGGTCGCGAAACCGTGAAGCAAGCCAAACGGCAGTAGTGAAGTGGCCGCTACGAAAGCCGGCGCAAAAACGATTCGTCCAGTGCGGAAGATGAGATACTCGGTCCACATCATCATGCCGACCACGAAGACGCTGAGCGTTACGATTAAGCTTCCGGCGGTCCCGAATTGCATTGCCAGCAAGCCTTTGCCCAGCGCTCCCAGGTAACCCCCGGCACCAATCAGAGGGCGCATCGTTTGTGCTGGCAGAACCATGCTGGCCAGAGCCGTCAAGCCAAACAGGCTGACGATCCAGCCAATCGTCTTCAACCAAGGTGCCGCCAGTGATTGCCGCCTAAAAAGGGCCACCTCCATCGCAACCAGGCCAATCAGGAGATAATAGGCTCCCACGCCCAACACATGGATCAACATGTCTGCCGTCCAAGCTCCCCAGCGTCCGCAGGCATTTTGAAATTCGGCGTTGGTCGGGTAGAGCAACTGGTCGGGCTGGTAGATTTTGCACAACAGCGGAGACGCGGCAAAGGCTGGATCCGCCGGGTCATAGGTACCCAGCGCGGCAACCAGAAAGACGATGACCGTCAGCAACCCGACCGCAACGATATCGTTGCGGATTTTTCGTTCTTCAGACATGGTGGTTCGCGACCAGATTCGAAACGCCGGCATTTGCTGCGGTGCCAGTTCTCCGCGGCGCTTCCATGCCGCCTGTCGATCCTTCCATGCGGTCGTTGCAATCGATACGACGACCCAACATCTCTATCGGCAGAATCATCTTGGGAAGATCAAGTCGCGTCGGCGATTGACTGGAATTGCGTGAACTGGCGCTCGGGACATCCGCCAATTTCGTCACGATCGAACCCGACATCGCCGATGGAACTTGCACGATCGGGCATTGAGGCAGGTCGTGCCAGCGCGGTGTGGCCCCGCGAATCCGTAGTTTGTTTCAAAATCGGCGGATCAAATGAGGACGGTTGCCGCCCAGAATCGTCAGGAATGCCTACGTTCTCGATTCGGTAAAATTCCTGAATTGCCGCAGAGTTTCGTTGCTGACGTGATGCTCAATTCCTTCGGCGTCCATTTCCGCGATCCGCTGGCTTATTCCCAAGGCCAATAGGAAATCCAGCACGATCTGATGCCGTTGTTTGGATTTGGCCGCCAAACGTCGTCCCTTGCGGGTCAGTTCAATGGGGCCATAGGGTTGGCTCGTCAAAAGCCCTGCTGTTTTAAGCCGAGACACCGTTTTCGAGACCGTAACATGGCTGACCGCGAAATGCCGGGCCAGGTTGGTGACTCGGCAAACTTCATTTTCTTCGATTAGCTCCGCGACCGCCTCCACATAATCTTCCGCCGTCTCGTTGCGGTGGTCGTGGCGGGTGCGCTCGTGGCGGGCTGAATTTGGCTTGGCCATGACGCCGTCGGGCCTTTCGGGAGTTGACAGAATGGGCGGATGCGTTAGCATGGACCGGTGAATTTGTAGCCATGGCTACATTTTGAAAGGATACCGAGATGAATCTCTCCCGTCAACACGATAGTCGACGACCGAACCGTCAGCATGGATTCCGACTCTCTCGCGAGCTAAATGCATGTGCTGGAATCGGACTCAACGTGCAAACGTCCCTGCAGCAGGTGACGGCGAAAACCGAATCACGCTCCATGTGCAACGGGCGCTGGGTACCCATCCGATTGGCCTTATTCGCGATTTGCTCGCTGCTTGCCTCAACTGGTTGGGCTCAATCTGACGAATCGAAGAATCAAAAAGTCGTGGTCTGCTCGACGACGCAAATTGCAGATTTTGCCCGGCAGATTGTCGGTGATCGCTGGAAAGTCGTGTGTGTTTTGGCGCCAGGTGAAGACCCACACACGTACCAGGAGGGAAACGACGATTTGATGGCCGTCAAACGCGCCGACCTCTGTATCGAAAACGGCTGGAACCTTGAGGGTCACGGCTGGATGAAAAGTCTGGCCGAAACGGCCGGGAAACCATTGGTCACTTGCGTGTCGAATGTCTCGCCGCTCAAGATTGAAGGTGACAAGAAAACGGTCAACGATCCTCATGCCTGGTTTGACCCCTCCAACGCCGCGATCTACGTCACTGGTATCTGCAATGCCGTCAGCAAAATGGACCCGGATCACGAGGACGAGTTCAAGGCTCGCGCGAATCTATACCTGATCCAGCTGAGAGCGCTGGATCATTGGATCAAAGAACAGGTCAACGCAATTCCCAAAAACCGTCGCATCCTGGTAACCCATCACGACGCGTTTGGATACTTCAGTCGAGCCTATGGTTTTCAGGCCAAGAGTCCCGTCGGTTGGACGACGGACGAATTGGCAGGCGTCGCCATTGATCAGCGGCAGGCAATCGTCAAACAAATTCGCGAACTGGGTGTAAAAAGCATTTTTGTGGAGACGTCGGTTAATCGTGAACTTCTCGATGGCATTGCTCGTGAAACCGGGATTTCCGTCGGTGGCGAGCTCTATTCGGATGCGATGGGGCCAACCGGAAGTGCCGGCGAAACCTACATCGGAATGATGAGAGAAAATGTTTTGACGATTGTTCGACACCTGAAGTAAACGGCGACTCCGATGCGACCTCTGTTGGCCATTGCAATCACGGTATCCCTGTTGGGAGGTGTCTATGCCTACACCCGGTTCGCCGACAGTGTACGGGTGCAAGCCGTCGAGTTTGATGTTGAATTCGCCGGCGACGAATACTCCGTCGAGATTCGAAGTTCTTTCGATGCGGCACCTGATCCGATATTCGGAACGGATTCCATCAAGGTCATGTTCCGGGGCGAAACAGTTTATTCGCGGTCGGATGAAGTCTCAGTCGACGAAATGATCGAGATTCGACCGCTGCCAGGAGTCGAGGTGGGCGAAAACGAGCTGTTTGTCTCGGTCAATCGGAAATCGTCCGATGCTGCGATTGCCGTGGTTCAGGTCTTGGTCAAACGGGAAGACGTCGTGATTCGTGAACTACTGATACCCAGTGAGCCCGGTTTGCCGGCCGTCAGTGGTTCGGCTGTCTTTTCGACTGGATCCCCCGCAAACGAGGACGAACAAAGGCACTGATTTCTTTAGGAAGCTAAATTCGCATGAGCAGTAAACAAACAACGCCGGCCCTTGAACCATGATTGCCAATTCCCCAAAAAAACCGATCGCTGCGATTGAAGTCAAGGACCTGACTGTCAGTTATGGACCCGTCCCTGCCTTGCTGGACGTTTCGGTATCAATTCCAAGCGGCAAGCTGGTCGGTGTGATTGGGCCAAACGGCTCTGGAAAATCGACGCTGATCAAGACCATTCTGGGCTTCGTCAAACCCGATGTCGGTGCGGTTGAAATTTTCGGCGAGGAAGCAGCTTTGGCAAAAGGCAAAGTTGCGTACGTTCCGCAACGAGGTGCCGTCGATTGGGATTTTCCCGTCACCGTCCGGGAGGTCGCCTTGATGGGTCGATATGGGAAACGGCGCTGGTGGCAGGATCTGACAAAGAAGGATTTTCGACTGGCCGAAGAAGCCTTGGAGAAAGTTCGCATGAGCGAGTTTGGCAACCGTCAAATCGGCCAGCTTTCCGGTGGTCAGCAACAACGGGTCTTTATGGCCCGCGCATTGACTCAGAACGCCGACATTCTGT
The DNA here is from genome assembly GCA_942492215.1 of Pirellulaceae bacterium. Taxonomy (GTDB): domain Bacteria; phylum Planctomycetota; class Planctomycetia; order Pirellulales; family Pirellulaceae; genus Mariniblastus. Next base: position 172,268 of record CALODY010000005.1, on the reverse strand, counting down.
TGCTCGATGAGCCCTTTGCCGGCGTCGATGCCGCGACCGAGCAAGCGATCCTGGACGTACTACGGGAGACCAAAGAAGCGGGTAAGACCGTCGTCGTCGTGCACCACGATCTCGGCACGGCCGCTGAATATTTTGACTTGTTGATGCTGCTTAAACAAAGACTGTTTGCGTTTGGCTCTCCGGCGAATGTGCTCCAACCCAAATTATTGTGTGACGTTTACGAGGGGAATATGAAAGTGTTTGCCGAGTTGGCTCACATCGAACCTTTAGATACCACCGATCCTAACGCCCCTAACGCCCCTAACGTAACGGAATCAAAAAGTTGGAAACTATTTTTGACTGGCTTCGAGAAACACAGATCGCCTATGGGCATGTCATTCGCCCATTGATCGTCGGCACATTGGTTTCTGTCGTGTGCAGTGTCGTGGGCTGTTTCATCGTGCTGCGAAGGATGTCCTTCCTCGCGGACGCAATTGCGCATTCGATGCTGGCTGGCGTCATTGCCGGTTACTTGCTGGTGAAAATTGTGTTTGGACGAGAGGCCCACCTGGGGGCCATGCTGATTGGCGCCATTTTGGCAGGAATGGTTACGGTCGCGATGGTCGGCTTTGTGACCCGGTTTTCGCGGATCAAACAGGATACCGCGATAGGAATCATGTACACCGGCATTTTCGCGCTGGGCGCGTTCGCAATCTCGATTCGCTATTTCGGTCAACTGATTCATATCGACATCTATCACTTCATTGTCGGGAGTGTGATCTCCGTGCCAGACGAAGAGCTTTGGCTGTTGGCCATTGTGGCGTCGGTTGTGCTGAGCGTGGTCGTGCTTTTTTATCGTCCGCTGCAACTGACCAGCTTTGATCCGATCATGGCCGCTTCGATTGGCGTACCCGTGTTGGCCGTTGAATATCTGCTGACAGCTTGCACCTCGCTGGTGGTTGTCAGTGGTGTGAAAATCGCTGGGGTAATCCTCGTGGTAGCGTTGATCATCACGCCGGCAGCGACCGCCTACCTGTTATCCGACCGGCTGGACCGGATGATCCTGCTGTCAACCGTCATCGGTGTCGTCGGTTTTTGGCTGGGATTTCTGTTGGCCACGGTTGTCGGCGCATCGCCCGGGGCCTCGGTTGTCGTAACAATGACCGTTATCTTTCTGCTGGTTCTCACACTTGCACCCCGTTATGGATTACTTGCCGATTGGATTCGCAAAAACAACGCGGTCCCGCAGGAAATCATGGAAGATGTCCTGGGAGCGATTCTGCGGGCCCAAGACAAACCAGTGTCGGTTTCCGACGTGTCACGGATCGTGAAGAACCCTCACAGTCGGATTCGCCGGGCGATTACCATGCTGGCTCGGCAGGATTTGCTGGAAATCGAGAACGATCACGTGCGTCTGACCGACGACGGACGACTCGAAGCCAATCGACTGGTCCGCGCCCATCGCTTGTGGGAAACCTACCTGGAGCAGGCAGGCACACCGGACTCCGAACTGCACGAAAAAGCACACGTTCTGGAGCACATCAAAGATCAGGCAACGTTGGATTACCTCGACGATAAATTGGGGCATCCGATTACCGACCCTCACGGCACGGTGATTCCAGTCGACACTTTCAAGTTAAAACGCGATCGCGATTTTGTATTAAGCCTGCTGCGTGAGGGGAACTCGGCCGAGATCCGACGCGTTCATCCGGCTGCCAGGAAATTTGGGCTACGACCGGGCGACCAGATCATCATGGGCGCGCGGTCGTTGGATGGCAGCGTTTGGAAACTGCAAACCGCCGACGGTCGGTGGCTGGAACTCAATCACCAACACGCTGACGCTATTATTGTTCGATTGTTGGGAAACAAAAAATAGCGGCCAAGGACCCGACCAAGATTCACGAGTCGATGAGAGTTCGCTGCCGCGTTCAGGGACACTCATGAACTGACGTTGTCGGTTGAATCTTCCTCGATGGTGGTTCATCCCAAATCACTATTTCACGCCGGAACAAAAAACGATCGCCGTCGGGACGTACGGCCACCAAATTCGTGAAAGCAATACCGCAGACCAGGCTTGGAGAAATCTAGTCGACAGGAATCTTGTGTCCCATTTTTTCTCGTTTGGTCGCGAGGTACTGGGCATTATGTTTGTTCAGCGGCGGCAGAATCGGGACCTGATCAACGACCTGCAGATCGAATCCCCGCAAATTGAACGCCGCGGTTTTCTTGGGATTATTGGTCAGCAAACGGATTTTTTTCAGCCCCAGGTCTTTCAGGATTTGGATTCCGACACCGTAATCCCGCATATCGGCTTTATGTCCGAGGGCATGATTGGCTTCGACGGTGTCCATCCCCCTGTCTTGAAGCGCGTACGCTTTGATCTTTTCGGCCAGACCGATACCCCGTCCTTCCTGTGGCAAATAGACCAACACACCGTGCCCTTCGCAGGCGATCATTTCGAGGGCGATGTGCAATTGATCTCCACAGTCGCATCGAAGCGAGTCGACCAGGTCACCGGTGAAGCAACTGCTGTGCATCCGAACCAACGGCGGTTGGCTGTGCAAGCCCGGCTCGCCCATCACCAATGCAATGGGTTCCTGGGCTTCAAACTGAACCTTGTAGGCGATGATTCGAAACTCGCCATACTTCGTTGGCAGATTTGCCGCGGCTTGCTGCGTGACCAGTTTTTCATTGACCCGCCGGTGGGCGATTAGATCTTCAATCGTAATGATGCAAAGCGCGTTTTCTTTGGCGATCTCCATCAAACGATCACGTGTGGCACGGTTGCCATCTTCATCGAGAATTTCACACAAAACACCCGCTTCAGCCAAACCTGCCATCCTCGCCAGATCGACGCTGGCCTCGGTGTGGCCAGCGCGTCGCAACACGCCACCGCGTTTGGCCAACAATAAGTGCACGTGTCCGGGACGTTGAAAATCTTCCGGTTTACTGGTCGGATCGGCGATCGCCCGCACGCAAGTCGCTCTTTCTTCGGCCGTGATTCCCGTTTTTGAAGAAAGATGATCGAGTGGCGTCAAAAAAGCCGTTTTGTTGTTGGACGTGTTATCCGAATTCTCAACCAGCGGAAGGACTTTTAGCCGTTGTGCCGTTTCCGGGAGGATCGGCATGCAGAAATCGCCCCGTCCGCTCATGATCAGGTTGATTGTTTTCGGCGTCGCGAGTTCGGCAGCGCAGATAAAATCGCCTTCGTTCTCGCGATCTTCATCGTCAAGCACGATTACAACTTCGCCGCGAGCAATCGCATCGACGGCGTCAGGAATGGTGGAGAACGATTTTCCCATGGTGATTCCAATTGTTCCTATAGCGTTGATTGCGTCCAGGCGGAAAGGCGGACGCTTCGTAGAGGTAAAATTCGCGGAGTGCTGTCCAGGGAGCTGCCATGGCCCCTGGATCGAGATTGAAAAATCTCCGAGTTACTAAAAACGGGGCGATATGGCTTTTTAGTTTCGAAATTCCATCGGTTAACCCCGGAATATAGCCGGTCCCGCGAAAACCATTGTAAAAGCAACCAACTTTCCGGACAGGACCCGTTCTCGAAATGTCGGTGAAATGTACGAATCGCTGCTTTCATTACCGAACCGTGTGAATGTTAAATCGCCACTTCGGTAAATTTGTGGTGCCGGAACGGGAAAAAGGAACGAAGTTGACCTCACCGGTCCCATCGTTGGATAATATTTGCAGATGTTAATTTTCAAGTCCAAAACCTGTTTCCTGATACTTTTGGGTGCGGCTCTGACCGTTGGAGTTGGACAGTCTGTTGACATTGCGGCCCAAATCCCAGCCAGGATTGTTGATCGTCCGACAGCGGGCATCAAACCGAAGCAAAAATTTGAGAAACATGGAGCAATTACCTATCGCGAATTCGCAGATCAATTGTTGACGTGCGACGTCTACGTACCTGAGGGTGTCGGTCCATTTCCTGCGGTATTGGCAATTCACGGCGGAGCCTGGCGAAACGGCTCGAAGTTTTGGCTACTGCGACACGCTTGGAAAATGGCGGAGGCAGGCTATGTCGTCGTCGCGATCAATTATCGTCATGCGCCCGAACATCCCTTTCCGGCTCAGATCCACGATTGTAAACATGCGGTGCGGTGGATGAGGCTAAACGCAGACACGTATAAGATCGATCCCCGGCGCATCGCTGCCTACGGATATTCGGCTGGCGGACACCTGGCGTCGCTACTGGGAACCACCGACGCCGACGACGGTCTTGAGTCGGCAGATAGTTTGGACCACGGTCATGTGAGTTCACGAGTACAGGCAGTGGTGGCGGGCGGAGCGCCGTGCGAGTTCCATTGGATCGACCGAGACTCTTCTGCTTTGGAGTATTGGCTAGGCGATCGACGGTGCGATAATCCGGAGATTTATCGAGTCGCATCGCCGACCAGCTATGTGACGAGCGATGATCCTCCGTTTTACCTGTATCATGGTGAAATGGATCTTGTCGTGCCGACAACCACGTCGCAGAAACTGCATGACTGCTTGATCGAGTGTGGGATCCAGAGCAAGCATGACGTCGCCAAAAACCTGGGGCATTTCGCGACGTTCAGTGACCTCAGCTGGATCACGCGAGCAATTCGCTTCCTCGACTCCACGTTGAAGCCGAACAACGATTAACGGACGGTACCGGTCGTCCTCGAGCAGGATTGATTTTGGTGCAATCTCTCCTGTTTGATCGGCACATTATTTTTCAATGTTGCTACATTGGAATCGTTCAGTGCTGCTCCCATTTTATGGAAACCTAGATGCCGATCCTGGAACGCGAAGAATACGTCGAACAGGCCTACCTGTTTAGAGGTCTCAACGACAGGATGAATTCGTCGGACCCGGTCCAGGAGGTTATGCGCCATCTACGTGAAGAGATCCTGGCGACGACGAAGTTGCCGATGGCGATCGATTTTCTGTTGGCCGAGTTAAATCATGTGGGCACAATGGCCACAGCGATGAAAAAACTCGCCCATTATTTTTCCCCGTTTCAGACATTCGTCATCGCGACGGCGGAGGATGAACGCGGGCAGTTCGACATGAAAAGGGCTTTGCTGATTCTGGAGCATGAGGCCAAATTTCGGTCTGAAGGAGCGGATTGTCCGTCGATGTTTTTTTTCCAGTTTGAATCTCTTTGCCGCAATCGGCTGGACTACGATTTTGGGTTGCAGGCTATGGCCGAAGATCCGTTGTACGACGAGGATTGGCGTCGATGGATTTTGTCGGTCCGACATCAAATTGGCATGGTTGATCTTGCGGACCTGGTTTACGTTCACAGCGAATATTACCTCCAACGCCAGCCGGGATCGGGACATGAATTGACGAATTCGCACGCGATCCTTTTCGGTGAAAAGGAAGGTCGAATCGCGCTGGCCAATCGAAAAAAGGAACCACTCTACTTGTTCTCGGCCTTGCAGCGACAATTGGATTATCCGGCCGTGCCCAGGCCCGAACCGCCTGACGTCGCCGAGCAAATCCTACCGAGGCTGACTCGAACCGTGGAAAGGCTTGAGGTCCGCCTCAAGCTGTTGGAAGACGAACAGCGCGAAAAAGGCATTGATCTGAGCCAGTTTTATGGAAAGCACCCGCCACATCCCGGGAAATAGAGTCACCTTCAAGTCGAATTGGCGGGCAATCGCAGCGATGCGGCAGCATCCCGTTGACTTTTGGTTCCAATCTTTGTCAGCAATGCGATCTACTACGGTTGGCGAATTTGCCCCTGCCCATGGACTCGATAGTTGAAACTGGTCAGCTGTTCGACACCCACCGGGCCTCTGGCGTGCATCTTGCCCGTCGCGATTCCGATTTCGGCACCCATTCCGAATTCGCCCCCGTCGGCAAATTGCGTCGAAGCATTATGGAGCAGAATTGCCGAATCGATTTCCCTGAGAAACCGGTCTGCGACCGCTTGGTCTTCGGCGACAATCGCCTCGGTGTGATGAGATGAATATTCTCCAATATGTCGAATCGCTTCATCGATGCCGTCGACAATTTTGACGGATAGAATCGCATCCAGATATTCGGTTGACCAGTCAGATTCGGTTGCGGTTCGACAATTCGCGACTTGGGCACAGGTTTCCTGGTCGCCGCGGATTTCACATCCTGCTGCCTGGAGCGTGTCCAAGATCGGCAGCAAATGTGTTTCGACGCAGGCGCGGTCGATTAGCAGGGTTTCGGCGGCACCGCAAATCCCGGTTCGGCGCATTTTTGCGTTGAGAACAATCTCGTTGGCCATCGCAAGTTTCGCCGAACGATGTACAAAGACGTGACAAATCCCCTCGAGGTGCGAGAAGACGGGGACACGAGATTCGGCTTGGACTCTCTCAACGAGGCGCCTCCCTCCGCGCGGAACAACGACGTCGATATTTCCGTCAAGTCCCTGCAGCATTTCACCAACGGCGGCGCGATCGGTTGTGGGAACAAGCTGGATCGAAGTCGTGGGCAAACCGGCCGCCGCCAACCCTTGGGACAAGCATGCATGAATTGCCCGCGAAGATTGAAACGAATCGCTGCCACCACGGAGGATAACCGCATTGCCCGATTTCAGGCACAAGGCGCCGGCATCGGCGGTCACATTGGGCCGACTCTCAAAGATCACTCCAATGACCCCCATTGGTGTTCGGACTCGTTCAATGCTCAATCCATTGGGTCGTTCAAATTTCGCAATGACTTCCCCCACCGGGTCTGGCAGGTTTGCGATTTCCAGCAGACTTTCCGCGATCCCGGTTAATCGCGATGCATCCAGTCTCAACCGATCTAACATCGATTTGGAAAGCCCAGCTTTTTCGCCGGCAGAAATATCCTGCTTATTCGCGGCCAGGATTTCACGCTGCGATTTTTTTAGAAACTCGGCAGCTCGCTCGATCGCGGCCTGCTTTTCAGCGGGCGATGCAAGGGCGACGACCCGTGATGTATTCCGGGCTTGCACACCCAGTTGGTGCATCAACTTTTTGATTTCGTGCATGGGTTTCCATTGCAAAAATGAAGCGTCGGGATATTGAACTGCTGGGGCTCGAACGTCGACATCGTGTGTTCCGGGAGGTTGCCACCTACCGTGCAGGGAGTACGTCGCGAATCGTAGGTCTTCATTCAGTTTAAGTCTTCAACCATCTGTGCGCTCCAATACGAGGTTGTCCCGATGAATCATTTCGGTGCGAATGTTTGGTCCCAAGAGCTCGACAATCTGCTGACTCTTGAGTCCTACGACGGACCGGGCTTCAGCAAAGTCATATTCGATCAGGCCTCTGCCGACAGTATGGCCTTGGGGGCCCAGTATCAAAACCGTGTCGCCTCGTGAAAAACGACCCTCGGTCGCGACGATGCCCGCGGGCAAAAGGCTCTTGCCCGCTTCCAACGCCAGCAGGGCGCCGCTGTCGATGGTGATTTGGCCGGTGACTCTGAGGCCTCCGGCAATCCATTTCTTTTTCGCATTTCGAGACAGCGCATCGGGATGAAACCACGTTCCGATGCCTTCCTGATCAAGTCGCTGCAACGCGTGACGATTGCGACCGGATGCAATCACCATCATCGCACCGGCTGCGGTAGCAATCCTTCCGGCTTCGATTTTCGTGATCATTCCACCGCGGGAAAGATGGGATGCAGCGCCGCCCGCCATCGCCTCAATTTCCGGCGTGATTGATTTTACTTCCGTCAACAACTTGGCTGCCGGATTGTTCTCCGGTGGTGCCGAATACAAACCGTCCACATCGGACAGCAGCACCAGCAGATCGGCTTCCATCATCGAGGTGACCCGAGCGGCTAATCGATCGTTATCCCCGTAGCGAATTTCGGTCGTCGCGACCGTGTCATTCTCATTGATAATCGGGATGACGCCCCATTTTAAAAGTGTTCCGATGGTCGCCCGCGCATTCAAGTATCTTCGCCGAGTTTCGGTATCACCAATCGTCAATAGAATTTGGGCCGTGGATCGGCCAAACTTTCCGAACGCCTCGTCGTACGCACTGCTTAACGAGATTTGCCCCATTGCAGCAGCGGCTTGACTCTCTTTCAGGCTCAACGACGCAGAAGGGAGGCCGGGTTTGCGTTCCTGGAGCCGGCAGCGTCCGAGCGCGATCGCCCCTGAGGAAACAATGAGCACCTCCGTATTGGACAAAGTAGCAACGTCTTCAGCCAGACTGCCAAGCCATTCGCGATCCAATCCTGACTCAACGCCGGTCAGGAGTGAGGAGCCGATTTTTATAACGACCCGATCAAATTTCGCCAGATTGCCATTCATCAATGTCTGATTCTTGGACCAGTTGTGAGCGATCGCCAACGCGGAATTGCATCGACCTGGCAGGTGGAATGCTGGCAGCAGGTCTGCTGGCACGGGTCACGATTGGTTTTGATGTTATCAATTGCGAATCTGAACGCAAACGGCTGAAAATGACCTAGCCCGGCTGCCGATAAAACTCTAGTGTCCGTTTGAACAACGTCAATTCATGCTGAGGTTATCTCGTTCATCTCTATTCCATTCCGCGTTGTTCGATCCATAGCATTATTCCAGTTGATTTTTACCTGATTTCGAGAATTTAACCACATGCAGCCCAAATTGCTGGGCGCGTGGACAAATTTGAAACTGCGAAAAGGCCATGATGGGCCGCAGGATCGGGGAACGTGCAGACTTGGTTCACTCCAGGTTTGCCAATTGATCATGGAGGAATCAATGGAGTCTTCTCAAAGACCGGGATGGCTGTTGAAGTTGGTCGGTATCACCGCGCTCTCGATGGCAGCTTGTTCTCACGTCGTCAGCATTGCTACTGACGAATTCAGTACAACGGAGGGAACGATCACCGCAAGTTATGTCAGTCCCACCTCGGGGCTCGACAAACCGATCGTATTGGATGAACTGGGCAACCAGTGTATCGATCCCGCCACACCGACCTACACTCGCGTCTTGTACAGATACAAAGTGGATGGGACCACTTACCACCGTGAAATTCAAACCGAGACTTCGACCAATCGGAAAGCCGGGGATGTTGCCGGTGTTTATTGTCCTGGCCAGCGTTTAACGGTTTTCTATAAGCCCGCAGACCCTTACCAAAGCCACATTTGGCCAGAACTTCCTCAAAGTGAGGTATTTCTGGCAGCTCTCGGCATCGCGACTTACTTGATCGCATTGCTGTGTGGTCGATTTGAGTTCCTTTCTCGTTTGTTTGATGTCTCGTTTGCGATCGAGGCCAACGAGCTGGAAGTGCCTGCTCCCAAGCCCCGATTCTCTTTTGACAACTTCGCCCGCAGCATGGGCGAAGTTTGAGTTGCCAATCGTTTGGAAATTGGAGTCAGCCGAATTTGTTTCTGACAATCGGTCGTCAAAGGAAAAATTCACAGGCACCAATTCCCCAACAGGGATGGTCGGCTAGTGTGGATTCTCGCCGAAGAGCCTTGACCACTGGAGAATCTTTGGGGAGTCCGTCGAAGCGCGATTGCCGGGTCTCGTAGAAACTGGTGGATCCGATGTTGGGCGAAATGTTGGTGGAACGTACCTATTATTTACACGCTGGGGAATCCTTGGATACGCCGCCAGGCGCTGATCTGCCCCAAGTGATTGTTTTCATGGTTAAGCATCAGGTAGGGGAGCGCCAAACCGGCATTCGGCATCACGTTTTTCCAACGTTCAAGCCGGACGGGATTCTGGAAAATTGAATCATCTGCGGCGTTAAGCAATTCAATGACTTCCTCGTGACCTTGCACAAACCGGTCGACTAATGCCTGCTTGCTTGGATAAATCGAAGGATCCGATTGAGGTTTCGACAGCATGCCAAATGGGTGATTCTTTGGATCTTCGAAATCTCGGGCCTGAATAATGGCCGAAATGACGGGCAAATAGGCATTCAAATGGCTGAATACCCAGGCAGGATGATTGGAAGGCAATTCCGGGTCCTTGGCCGGCTGGGCAACGAGTTGTTCCCCCGTCAAATCCGCGACAAGTTTGGGGCCATATTCCAAGTTTTTGCGCCATCCGTAGATTAGCCCTTGAATTACATGCGACATTTTGACCTCGGTTGTTTGGTTTCCAGCGGAAGGTGTTTGTATCATGTTTGGATCACCGGATGGAGTGGTCCCTGTCAGGGATCAGCGTTCCAACGAAGTTAGTTCATAACATACGACGATGCCGATTGGCATCCAAATGGTTCGAACCAAGTGGACGGATGGTGAAAAGCTGTACTTCAATTTGCAAAGCCTGATTCCAATGAGACTCTTTGAAGGGACGCAGTTTGACGTGCCGCCACGATGCGATGCCTGTGGCGAACTTGAATCGGATTGCGACTGCCCCGACCCGATTCCTCAACCGGCGGCCCCAGAAAAACAAACTCTCACGATTCGGCTGGAAAAGAGAAAGAAAGGCAAATGGGTGACCGTTGTTTCAGGACTCGATCCGACAGGCAATCATCTTCCAAAGCTGCTTTCCCGACTTAAAAACGCTTGTGGCGCAGGCGGCACGATTCAGAAACAGTTGATAGAACTTCAGGGAGACCACGTCGATCGGGTCAGCGGCCTGTTACGGGAACAGGGTTATCGAATTAAATCGAAAGGTTAGGTTGCAAAGGATCGTTTTTGATAGTGCGAAAACGCACGCGTGGTCGCGAGATGCCGACGAAGGTAACTGCCAGACCGGGGGACAAGTCGCTATAATTCAATGTTTTGAACCAAGCACGAAAATGGGCCGATGTCAGTAGATACCAGGCAGGCGGATTTAACGACGCCGACAAATGATTTGGAAATCAAAGACGCGCAAGTCGTCTTTAAAAGCGCCTGGGACGCGCTGGAAGAAGAAACGGGACATGAGAATTTGCGATTCCCCAAAGAACTGATCCTGTTAGGTGGTGCTCCCGGCGCGGGTAAAGGCACGCAGACCCGCTTCATCATGCAAGCGCGAGGACTGACGTGTCCGCCAATTGTCATCAGTGATCTGCTTACCTCTCCCGAAGCCCAGGCGATCAAGGATCGGGGGCAAATGGTTGGAGACAAGGAAGTCGTCGGTATTCTGTTGCGTGAGATGCTGAAAGAAGAGTACCGGGATGGTGCTTTGCTGGACGGGTTTCCGCGCACGCGGGTGCAAGTCGAATGCCTGAAGATGTTGGTCGACAAGATTGACCAACTGAACAGCGAATTTGCCGACACACGAATGGCCATTCACTTTCGACGACCAACCATTCATGCCATGGTGCTGTTTGTGTGTGAAAAGACCAGTGTTCGGCGGCAGTTAAACCGCGGCGAAGAAATTGCCAGACACAACAAAGAAGTTGAAGAAACCGGTGTTGGACAACAGCAGGAGTTGCGGGCAACCGACCTGACGATCGAGAAGGCGTCGCAACGTTACCGTGTATTCAAAGATCAAACCTGGGACGCGTTGCAGTCTCTCAAGGAGATCTATCACTATCATTTCATCAATGCCGAAGGCCCCATCGAAGAGGTTGAAGAGAACATCCTGAAAGAACTCCAGTACCAGAGTTCACTGGAATTGGACCAAAGAACGTTTGACCGCCTCAGCCCGCTGCCGCTGGCGGAAGAGATCATTGTTCACGCCCGGCAGGAATTGGTGAAACGACTGGACAGCTATGAATTTGAACATCGCGATCTTTTTGTTCGCGTTGTCGAGTCGATCCGGGACAAGTTCATGCCGATCATCACTCGCCACGCCCTCTCGGGTCGGGCCACTGTCAATTCGGAAGACAACCTTTTCGATAACCCACTGGCGTTATCAATGTTAATCGACATATTTTCCGAACGCGGATACCACGCCGTTGTGGATAAACGCATCCAAGACATTCCGGAACAAGTTGACCTTAAATCCGGCCACATTCAGTGCCGCGAGAAGCCGATTTATCGAATTCAAATCCGTTTCAAGGGATCCGAAATTCGACGCGGATAACTCGGGCGGTCCATATTGAATTCCACGCCCGATCGCAGGCTTCAATGACCCTTTCCCGACAAGAGGTCATTTCTTGTCGGATCGCGAAACGAAATCTTTGAGTTGCGATTCGAGTTGTTGCCATTCCTGTTTGAGTTGTTCGAAATACTCGCCGGCCAGCGTGAACTCTGCGGATTTACCGAGGTCTTCCAGCCGCTTGGGCCGGCTTGGTGAGCTCAACATTTCCCAGGAAAAGCACGGAACCTTTCAACGTATGAGAATTCAGTTTCAGTTCGGCGGCATCTGTTTCCACGATGGCCGTTTCGATTTTTTTCATAAGTCGGGGTGCATCATTTCGCAAAACTTCAACGAGAGACTTGAGCAAACCTAAATCTCCATTCACGTTCGCGGTGGCGGTTTCCCAGTCAATTTGGTGCGAGGAAGTTTTCCTCTGCTCGTTTGCTGCAACGATTCCTTCCATCTTGACATGCAAATCCTTAATGTGAATTGGCTTGGCAAGATAGTCGTCCATGCCTGCAGCAATGCACGCCGTGCGGTCCTGTTCCATCGCCCTCGCGGTCATGGCGATGATCGGGGTGTGGTCACCTCGTTGTTTTTCCAACTTGCGAATTTCTTGAGTCGCCTGAAACCCGTCCATTTCGGGCATTTGCACGTCCATTAAGATCAGATCAAACTGGCTTTCACGCCATATCTCGATCGCTTCAAGCCCGTTGTTGGCAACCACAACCTCGTGATGATGCTGGGCCAGTACGCCCAGCGCGAGTTTCTGGTTGACAATGTTGTCTTCAACCAAAAGTACCGATAATGGCCGCGATAGAATCCCTGCTTCCTTGAAAGGCTCCACGACTTTTTGATCGTTTGTCAGCTCCGAACCCAAAGCGCTAATGATCGCCTGAAATACTTCGGATTGTTTGAGTGGTTTGATCAAGTGACAGGTGACACCCAAAGAACGACTTTCTTGAATATCTCCTTCTCGCAACCCGGACGTCAACATCACGATCGGAACGCATGACAATGTTTCGTCCTGACGAATCACCTCACACAATTTGAAGCCGTCCTGCGATGGCATCTGCACATCGGTCAAAACGATGGGGATCGAGTCACCCTGATCCCGAGCGGTATACAGGATCTCCAGAGCCTGATCGGCGGACGAAGCCAAAAATGGTTCCATGCCCCAATTCAGAAGCATATCGTTGAGAATCAATCGGTTCGTATCGTTGTCGTCAACAATCAACGCTTTCGTACCTTCGATGACCGGCGGCGAACTCCTGGCGGCCAACGCCGATTCTGCCACTAGTTGGAATTCGGTCGTGAACGAAAAGGTACTCCCCTTTCCCTCGTCGCTTTCGACATGAATTTCTCCTCCCATCAGTTCGACCAACCTGGAGGAAATCGCCAATCCCAACCCCGATCCTCCGAAATCTCGCGTCGTCGAAGAGTCTGCCTGTTCAAATTCCCGGAAAATCATCTCCAGCTTGGAAGCGGGAATTCCGATTCCCGTGTCACTGACGCAAACATGAATCACCGCCGTTTCCTCGTCGCAGGAATGCAAGGATACATTCATCACCACCTCACCGGCTTTGGTGAACTTGATCGCATTGCCGACGAGGTTGATTACGATTTGCTGTAAACGGCCGATATCGCCAATCAGGCAGTCGGGTACATCTGCGTCGACCGAGAATGCAAGCTCGAGATCTTTGGCATGGGCTCGCAATCCAAGCACTCGGACGGTATCGCCGAGAGAATCTCGCAAATCAAACTGGCTTGGAGAAAGCTCAAGTTTGCCGGCTTCGATTTTTGAAAAATCCAGAATATCATTGATCAGCGACAGCAGCGATTCACCAGAAGAAAGAACCATGCCCAGATAATCGCGCTGAGTGGCTGTCAAATCGGTATCCAGCAGCAATTCCGTGATTCCCAAAACCGCGTTCATCGGTGTCCGAATCTCGTGGCTCATATTTGCGAGGAAGTCACTTTTTGCCCGATTGGCAGCATCGGCCGCCATCTTGGCTTTTCGCAATGCCTCCTCTGCCAACACCAGCTCGGTAATGTCGCGGGAAATTCCAAACGTGCCCACCACGTCGCCATCTTGATCTCGCAGCGGCATTTTCGTGGTCGAACACCAGGTGTCGGGACCATCCGGCCAGGTTTCTTTTTCTACTTTCGAAAGGAGCGGTTTTTCCGTCCGCATGATTTCCAATTCGTCCCGTCGCGCTTGTTCGGCATGCTCGGCACTGAAGATATCGGCGTCGGTTTTGCCGAGGATGTCGTCCGGATCGGTCACACCGAACTTTCTGGCTTGCCCCTTGCTGATCCGGACAAATCGACTATCGATGTCCTTGAAGTAAATACTGTCAGGGACGTTGTCCATCAACGCATGCAACAGGAACCGTTCGTGTTCGGCTGCCGCTTCCGCTTCCTTCTGCCGCGTCACGTTCCAAAAAACCGCCTCGATTCCGATCACTTCTCCATTTCGATCGAGCAACGGCGTTTTACGAACTTCAAAGAACTGCTTTTCGTCCGTGGCGGTCTGGGTCATTTCGACCCCTCGAAATGCACGCCGGGTTTCCATCACCCATCGGTCATCGGTCACGTATTTGCTGGCCAATTCGTGTGGCGAAAAGTCAAAATCACTCTTGCCAATAAACTCCTCGGCCGGACGGTCCATCAAACTGGCAAACGCCCGATTAACGTAAGTAAAATGGCCTTCGGAATTTTTGCAGACCACGTTGACTGGCAAGTTGTCCACAACGTGAGCAAAGAACCAGAGAGGGTCGTCGATGGCTTCCTTGTCATAACAAAGCGCGGAATTCAAATCGCCCGTTTCGTCCGTTCGTTCCGGTTCGCTCGTCTCTGATTCGTTCATCTCGCCTACCTGAGGGAGTCGTCATCTCGAAGAGTCATACCCGATTCTAATAATAATTCTGCTGATTCAAAAGTTAGTTCGGCTTATTTTGGCGAAATCGCGGTTTTCATTTCGGATGGAATTCACGTGGCGGGCTGATAACATGTTGGCTTCCATCCCGCCGGTCGACCCTCTACGGACAAATTCAAGATGGATTCGCCAGAAGAAGTGCTTTCAAAACCTGATTTTTCGGAACAGCTTGCCGAGGCCATTGCCGAGCAACATTTCGGTGTTTGCGGGACCGCGAAAGAACTGCCAGGCGAACGCGATCAAAATTTCCAAATCGTCGGTCCGGAAAACCGATTCGTTTTAAAAATCGCAAATCCTCAGACAATACGACAACAGGTGGAACTGGAAAATGCAGCCATCGGTATCGTGGAGACGATCGATACGCTGGAAAGCCCCATTCTGCAAAAATCGACTTCCGGCTCAAACATTGCGACCGTACATGACTCGCAGGGACAGCCCTATTTCGTGCGTTGCCTGAGTTTTGTGCCCGGCATACCCCTCGCGTCGTTCCAACCTCATTCGCCGGAACTGCTGAACGCGATTGGTCGCGCGTTAGGCGAATTGGACGTTGAATTGACGGCACTGAATTCCCAACCGGCAGCCAAACGGGAATTGAAATGGGATCTTAAAAATACTCCGCGGATTGTCGCCAGCTCCTTACCACTGTTCGATTCACAGCAGGCGGCGTTGCTGGATTACTACCAAAAGCTCTTTGATCCGTTGGTGGGTCGAGTTGCCCGATTACCCGCTTCAGTAATACACAACGACGCCAACGACTACAATCTGCTCGTCGACCACGACGCCGATCGCGGAATGGCTTTGTTAGGATTGATTGATTTTGGCGATCTCGTTTATGCAACGACGATCAATGACCTGGCAATTTGTGCGGCGTACGCGATGCTTTCCAAATCGGATCCGATTTCTGCCCTGACCGCACTCACCGTTGGCTACCACGAGGGTCGCGGGATTTCGGAAGACGAATTGTCAGTGCTGTTCCCGCTGGTTTGCATGCGACTTTCACAAAGCGTCTGTATTTCCGCCGCGCAAAAACGAGTGCGCCCGGACAACGAATACCTGCAAATCACTGAACAAGCGGCATGGCAGCTGCTGAATCAACTGCGAACGATCGACGTCGACGCCGTGCGGCTCAGTTTGTCCGACAAGTGCGGCAATCGACCGGCACGCCATCGCACTCGGGGCAACTGGACCAAGCAAGAAATTCTGAGTCAGAGGAATCGTTTCGTATCGCCGTCGCTGAGTTTGTCGTATGACCAACCGCTGCATATCGTTCGTGGCCAGGGGCAGTATTTGTTTGACGAATCGGACGTGACCTATCTCGATTGTGTGAACAATGTCTGCCATGTCGGCCATTGCCATCCGAAAGTCGTCGAGGCTGCCGTACATCAGCTGGGAATCCTGAATACGAACACAAGGTACTTGCACGAAAACCTGGTTCGCTATTCAAAACGAATGGCCGAAACCCTGCCGCCATCCCTGGAAGTATGTTTTCTGGTCAATTCCGGGAGCGAAGCCAATGATCTGGCGTTGCGCCTGGCCCGCGCCAAGTCTGGACACCTTGATGTAATCGTCATCGATCATGCCTACCATGGACACACGAGCGCGTTGATTGAACTGAGTCCATACAAATTTGACGGCCCAGGCGGAAGCGGCAAACCGGACCATGTTCATGTGATCAGCTGTCCCGACGGTTATCGCGGGCCTTTTCATGACAACGATCCGGATTATGGAATCAAGTATGCTGAACAGGGCATGCAGGTGATTCAATCAGCGATTGACGAAGGCCGTTCGATCGCGGCTTTTTTCCACGAATCTTTGATGGGCTGTGCCGGCCAGATCCCGCTGCCACCGGGTTACTTGAGCCAAATGTATTCCCTGATCAGGGATTGCGGCGGCGTCTGCGTGGCGGACGAAGTGCAGGTTGGATTGGGTCGCGTGGGAACACACTTTTGGGGTTTTGAAACCAGTTCCGTCGTTCCCGATATCGTGACCATGGGCAAACCCATTGGTAACGGTCATCCGTTGGCGGCCGTCGTGACGACTCGTGAGATTGCCGACGCGTTCCACAATGGCATGGAGTACTTCAACACCTTTGGTGGCAATCCCGTTTCCGCCGCAGTCGGATTGGCCGTTCTCGATATCATCGAAGAAGAACAATTGCAGAAACATGCACTCGAGGTCGGGCAGTATTTGATTTCGAATCTGGATCGCGTTTGCAAGAAGTTTCCCTGCGTGGGTAACATTCGAGGTAGCGGTTTGTTCCTGGGGATCGAAATGGTTTCGGACCGGGAATCCAGGGAACCGTCTGCCCCTCTTGCGCACGAATTGGTCGAACGCATGAAACGTCGACGGATTTTGCTCAGCACCGACGGGCCCGATCGCAATGTGATCAAATTCAAACCGCCAATGGTTTTCAGTTTTGCCGATGCGGAACGCTTGGTGATGACTCTGGCGGAGGAATTGGGAAAGCTTCAGATTGGTAACGCATGACAAACGTTACCCAGACGGGAATTGATGAAACCAGTATCGACAGCGCAAACCCCCGACCGGCAGCCCCTCGATACCATTCGTTCGGTTGGGGTGCTGCGTTGGGAGTTGCGGCAGCATTTCTGTACTCCCTGGCGAACATCGGTCTGCGCGATCTGTCAACCAAGGTTGACTTTGTGTTGGTCGCTGCGATCAAAGCCGCCTGCACCGCGGCTGTGTCATGGCCTTGGTTAATTGCCATCTGGATTCGCCGCCGATTCGTGGTCCCGCCCTGGTACACGTTGCTCATCCTGATCATAGCCGCGGTTCAGGTACAGGTTTTCGGAGGCGTCATGATGCAACGCGCTTTCGGCATCATCGGTTTGGCACTTGTCGTTCCGATTTACATCGGGTCGATGGTGGCTTGGACTGCGGTTTTGGGAAAACTATTCCTGAACGAAAAGGTAAATGTGCCGTTGATCATTGCCTTGTCGGTATTGATCGGATCGGTTTTCCTATTAACGCTTGGTGCGGATCAAGCTCACGACAAATTGCAGTCCGAAGAAAACCTGGTCATGAAAGGCAGTTCGGTTTGGGAGGGGATTGCCGCTGCCATTACCGTCGGACTCTCATTCGCCATTTTGGGAATCGCGATTCGGGGTACTTTGCGCACGACAGATATTCCCGAGCAGACTCCGGTCGTCGTCGTTGCCACCGTGGGCACGATCGGATTGGGGTTGTGGAGCATCAGCCGGGGAGGTTTGCAGGATTTGTCGACAACGGAAACCCAGAATCTGGTGTCGATGATCTTCGCCGGGATTTGCAACGCTGTAGGATTCGTATGCCTCGCTAGAGCTTTAAAAATCCTTCCTGCAATCTATGTCATCGCAATCAACGCCTCTCAAGCAGCCATCGCGGGAATGCTGGGTGTCATCCTTTTCAGCGAACCTCTATCCAGCGCGTTGATTTGGGGGCTTCTCACGATGCTATTGGCGTTTGTCCTGTTAGCCGGCTCCAGAGCCAAGCCATGCAAGGATGAATGAAAGGTGCGATGTTCGAGATTGTTCTCGCATGCGAGGCAACGTCATCGACTCAATTGAACGTTCTCTTCGACAACCGCTCTCTGATCCAAACCTTAAACGTTCTTTATCCGCCTAAAGTGGAAAGGAGTCCAATCTGCGAGAACAAGCCATCAGCGACTGAAATGCCGTTGTCGCGAAGACGTTGTTTCGAAGTGCTCGAACTTTGCCACCAATTCCGCCAGACCGTTTTCAATCCAAATGGCAAGTTCTTTTCTGTCGGCGAAACGATTGTTTGTCGTCGCTGGCGTCGTGACGCATTTGCGATTGCGGCCCGTTGTCGGGTTCGACTTACGATTGGCGGGATTCGTTACAAACATCGTTGCCTCTTGGTTTCTCTAGAGTAGTTCGTTGGGGCAGCTCTGAGATTTGGATGATTCGGATCAACAAAGCGTTCAATTCTTTCAAAGGCAAAACGGATGCCAAACCAAAAAACCTCTTCTTAACTCCTTGCACAAAAACAACTTGTGTTGAATTCGTCGGTTCGGGTCTTTTTCTGATCAAGTCGCTGCAAATCGTGTCATTCTGACAACCATGAGTCAAAGTGATGCAAAATGGTTCGGAACGGATGACAAAATTTCGGACTCAGGTCAATCTCAATTACTTGTGCTTTCGCCAAACTTCAAATGAATGAGTTCGAGCGACCCAAGGAGCCAACTGTTGGAATCGAAGGCTGACAACGATTTGCTATTTGTTTCATCGGAAATCGGATCACGACTTCGCCATTCGCTCCGGCTTTTTTCGAAGCAGGGGCGTTCTGCTTGGTGCCGCGTTAACAATTTGGGTAAACAGGGTGGCGATGCGCGAAGAGATAAAGAATTCCGCGATTATGGGTTCGTTTGTGTCAGACCAACGAATCGGGCCAAATGATCGGTTAGGATTGCTGGTGACTTCGCCCACGATCCACTCCCGGCATAGAGCGCAGGAGTAGAGCTCGTGCTGGCAAGCTTCAATTTTTTCGCATGCGGTCGCTGTCGCGAAAGTCGTTTGGGACAGCCGGCTTGGTACCGCATTGTGATTCGCAACGTCGTTGATTCAAGATGTTCCCAATCCTGTGGCGAAGCTGGTTGGTTCAGCTCTTATCCTGTCACGCCAGCAGGAGGTTGGAATCTATGCGAAGCAATGAGTTCGTCGTCCTGAAAGGGATCGGCATATTTTTGAGAAAATGGATTTGCCTTCAGCCTTCGATCGACGCAGATTATCCTATTCCTTGGGTAAGTTACTTGACATTGCGTTCCCGCTGGCAGTCTAATCGTTGGGAATGTGGCCGAAATATTGTTTAGGATTTAATTTCGGTGGCGTCAATTGCGGCCAATCAAGCGTTGACGGAAACGCTAGTAATTTTTTTTCAGGAGAGTCAGATGATCAGATTATTTACCCTTTGTGTGGCTGCCACGATCGCTCTGGTTGCGAATCAAGCGATGGCACAGTGTGTTGGCTGTGCGTCCAGCGCACCCGTTTTCAACCAGTCCCAGGTTTATAGCGCACCGGTTAATTACGGAACTTCAGTAGGCTACAGTGCGCCAGTCAGCTACGTAGCACCGGCCAGCTACAGCACGCCTGTATATTCGTCGGGTTGTGTTTCGGGCTGCGGTACGCCGGTATATTCCGCTGGTTCTTGTTGCCAAACCAGTTGCTGTCAAACAGCATGCGCTCCTGTAAGTTGCTGTCAAAATAGCTGCAGCCAAAGTTGTTGTGCACAGGCCTACAGTGCACCAAGTTGTTCGTCTTGCTGTGGCACCACGATGATGGGTTCACCGGTCGTCTACAATTCTGGATGTGGATCGTGTGTCAGTGGGATTTGTGGAGGTACCGTAATGCCGCAAGGTGCCGTGATGGGTGGACCAGTCGTAGCAAGCGAACCTCCATCCGCGACGTCAGACGCTGGATCCACGGAAGTCGTTCCGCCTCCGGCTGACGAAGTTAAGCCCCCAGAACCCGATAGCGATGGCACATCGGACTCTGGCGACGACACTTAAAATCCCCAAAACCACAAGAGTAATCCTGGATCAACTTCAGTTGTAAAAGGTCGGCATTCGTTTGAACGTCGGCCTTCATTTTTGGAATTCCCGCATCTTGCATCTTCAGACTGAACCCGGAACCAGCGGCTCAACGTTGGTACGTTTCCAATGGCCAGATTTCAGATTCTCTCACTCATCGGAGGCGGTATTCGGGGTGCCTTTGTAACTGCTTTCCTCTGCGAATTGGAACAGAAGCTGGGTCGCCCCATCGCCAGCTGCTTTGATTTGATTGCTGGCACTTCCACCGGAGGAATCATTGCCGGCGGCCTCGCGATGGGGTTGTCAGCGGAACAGATGAACGACTTCTATGTCCGCTATGGTGAAAAGATTTTTTCTCCGCGACCAAAATATCGACCGAGGGGATATCTGAGAGTCTTTTATCCGCCTGCGAACTGGGTTTTTCGTCGACGAACCGGCGGCCAGCTGGATTTTTTCCTGCGCGCACGCTACTGCCCCAACTCGCTGTACGAATCGTTCGCCGAAGGGTTGGGTGACACGCGCCTCAAAGAAGTTGATTGGACCCGATTGATTATTCCCACCGTCAATCTGACCCAGGGTCGACCCCACATCTTTCGTTCCTGCCATTTGCCGGAGGCCCTCCCGGATCAGGACCTTCGTCTAGCGGATGTATTGGTCGCGGCGACCGCGGCGCCGACGTACTTTCCCCACAAGATCATTGAAGGCCAGGCGTTTGCTGACGGTGGCCTGTGGGCGTCCGACCCCAGTTTGCTTTCATTTGCCGAGGCCATGCGAATACGCAAGGATTGTCGCCGTGGCGATTGCGACCCCCAGTTCGACGTCGAAGACATTCATTTGTTGTCGATCGGTACCGGCAAAGCCCGGTTCTCGCTCAGCCCGCCAGGAAGTGATGCTGGATTGATGTACTGGGCGAGGCACGTTGCCGACGTGATGGGTACTTGCCAGGTGCAAGGTGTGCATCAGCCACTGGAGTTCCTGTTAGGAGATTCCTATCGTCATTTGAACTTTGACATGGACGAAAACTGGCCGCTGGATGCGGTTGAGAACATTGACAAACTCTTTGAGATGGGGTCGGGCGCCGCGCGGAAGAAGAGTTTCCAAGTGTCAAGGAATCCTTTTTTGGGCATCAGCGTTCGCGATTCAAACCGTTTACGCGAGACATCACGACATCCGACCCGACGGCGGCCCGACAAGACCTTTAGAAATCACCCCTGGAAGAGAATTGTCCATCCAGCGAACGAACGCGGCAAGCACAACTCGCTGTCAGGTACGAGGAAGGCCGAGTTTGCGTTTTCGCGAGCGGAGGAATTGGCGAGGATTAGACCTCAATCAAGAGAATTTCGTCCGTAGTTTGGACTGGATGTTATGAAACAGGTCGACGATTTGAACTTTCTCTTGGGCGTTAAAGACCCAGTTGGTGAAATATCCCAGCGACCCGATCGTGGTCAAGATAATGCAGGAGCCCCACCACGGCAGTAACAGGCAAAGTGGCGTGCCGGCGATCAGCCAGATGCCGACGTCCGTTTTGCAGCCCCAGGCATGGTTCATGATCAGGATCAGCGAGATCGCGACGGCATTCCCGCACGTCGTTGCCAAAACTGCACCACTTATCCCCATTGAGGGAATCAACAGAACGTTCAGAATGACATTGATCACCAGGCCCGCCGCAATTGCCAGGGTGGCCCATTTGCCTTTTTCGGCAACCCACAAAAAGTCCTGACCAACCGTATGCAAACTGAACCAGATGCAATAGACCATCGTCATCGGAAGTACCGCCAGGCCAGCGTTATATTTTCCCTGCAGGATCCAATCAAACAAGATCGGCGAGGCCAACAAGACCAACACACCGCCGATTGAGAAGATCAGGCCAAGCAACTTGAAGGTCCAGTTGAGCTGCCGTGCCGCGTCATCCTTGCGGTTCTCTTCCCACGCCGCACTCATGTAGGGCAATAACAGGCCACCAAGCATGGCGGCCACGCTAACCAACAGTAACGGGATGACGCGCCCACTGTGATATTGCCCAACCAGGCCTTGAGCGGCCTCCGCCGTAGTATCGGACCAGTGAATCAACATGTAGCGGTCGGTGACTTCGAACAGGTTGTACATCAGATTCGAGACCCATAACCAGACGGCAAACGGTGCAATCCGGCGCCACATCGCTGAGTGAGCCAGCGTTTTATCTGAATCCCCAATCACATCCTGCAATCGCCCTAACAACCAGATTGCCGGTAACAACCCGGCGATGCAGCAAATTGCATAGGCCAGCGTGACGGCACTTGAATCCTGGTTCCACAAAAGCAACATGCCGGTTCCCAAAACGGCGAAACCGATTCCGGTCACAAACCGCATGATAGTCACGATGCGAATTTGACGCAGTGACTCCATCAGCGAAACGGCATAATTCAAAGTCGCGACAGCAAACAACGCGAATCCGAGGCAGCGTACCAACATGATTTGCGAATTGTCCCGGAAAATGAGTTTGGAAAACAATTCCGGGAACAAAATGATCGTGACCGAGACCAAGCCCGTTGCCGAGAGGCTGATGGCGCCAATCCGAATGATAAACGACCGCAACTGTCCTCGATGGCGGTAGTATTCGCAGTACTTACCAAAACATCCTGGCAGACCCAGCATGGCTAACGGGGCCAACAGCATGAGGAAACTCCAGACCATCGACCACTGACCCAGCTGTTGATCGGTCATCAACTTGCAAAACAGCACGCCCCGAACGAACCCGACAACTCGCTGCATGACGGTTAAGATCAGGGCAAACGCGACGCCGGAAAGCAGCGAATCGTAGACCAATCCAGATCCATCGCGTGAATCGGTGGCGAGACGATTGGCGGAGCCGATTTCGGATTTGGTCGTTACGAGAGCCATCGAATTCGCAAAACAGGACTGGGTGCCGCGGAAATATCTTGAAACGTCTTACAAACTGCGGACCACCAGCGAAAAGCGATCCTTTCCATCTGTGGCAATTCGCCCGACGTTCAAAAACCGGTTTGGCGCGTGGCCGATTTACTAAATGTGGGTCACAGATCTGAGGACTCGGAACTTCGCGTTAGGAATGACCAATTTTGGGCCGCAATTTTAAGCCACGCGACTTGAATGCTTGGGCTTTAACGGTTGTTTCGATTTTGCGATCCGGGATTCGAATTGAATTGATCGTTGATTCAACATCGGTTTCGCACCGGTTTGGGTAAGCTGTCGGCCTTTTCCGCTGACAAGTGGCTATCTGCCCCTTTCCACGAGTTGTTTGAGCATGATAAAATCGCGACGGAATTCTTGATTTTGCTTTGGCCCCAAAGCAAAGAACTTTTCGCTGCATTGTGTATAAGTAGGCCGGTCGTTTGCCACAGTTACCAAGTACGGAAAATCCGAAACCGGATAGCCCGCCGAAAGTTGATCTCGCCGTTGTCGCGCGGGACCTGAAACTCCCACCTGAGAATGTCGAGAAGGCAGTTCAGTTGCTGGATGACGGGAACACGATTCCGTTTGTGACACGGTTTCGGAAAGACCTTACCGGTGGGCTTAACGAAAAGCAGATTCTCGCGATCAAGCAACGCGTTTCTCAATTGCGAGCGCTGTCGGAACGAAAAGCTTTCGTCTTGAAATCAATTGAGTCGCAGGGGAAGCTGACCGACGATTTGAGGCTGGGCATTCACGAAGCTCAATCGAGCCGCCGACTGGAAGATTTATATCTTCCCTACAAGTCCAAGAAACAAACGAAGGCTGCCATCGCTCGGCAACAGGGTCTTGAGACGCTCGCCTTGGATATCCTTACCGCCCGCGAGACGGACGTTGATCTGGCGACGCGGGCCACCGACTTTGTCCGGGTCGACAAAGGACTCAACTCCGTCGACGACGTGATCAAAGGTGTCGGCGACTTACTGGTCGAACGATTCGGTGAAAACAGCGAGCTAAGGTCCACGCTGCGGCAGGTCATCTGGAATACGGGCAAACTCGTTTCGCATTCCCTTCAGTCCGAAAATTCGGACGATTTGCCTGCGAGCCCGCCAACGAAAAGCGAATCAATTAAGACTCAGACGATGCCAGGCAAGCCGAGCACTGAGCCAGTCCAGGTCGTTACGCCTGAGCCGCAGGACAACTTGAAAGCAAATCCATCCAGGGAACCCGAGCCGGCTCCGCCAATTTCGTCGCCTAAGACCGATCCTTCGGCCGGAACCGAATTGCCTGCGGAAACCGCGACGGAATCACCCAGTGATCATTCAAAACCGTCCACCGAACCGACGCCACAAATAGACCAGCAGGTTCCAGAGACGGTCTCCAAACCCTTGACTGCACCTGACACCGAAACGGAAACTGATTCGACCGCACCATCCACGTCCGCGGCCGAAACTGGCCCGGATACCGCTCCGGTGGAACAGCCAAGTGCTGTGGAAGCGAACGAACCGAGTCCGGCAGTCGGGAAGGACGCGGTGACATCCAGCGAATTGCCTGCCGCGGAAATTTCGCCCGGCAAAGACGCGGTGGCGACCGACTCAACGGTTACTCAAGCTGCCAAAAAGAAGAAGAAAAAAAAGAAGAAGAAAAAGACCAACGATCCATTCAAGGACTTTCACGATTTCCAACAGCCGCTCAATCGGGTCCCCCATCATCGTGTGTTGGCAATCAATCGAGGCGAACGGGCTGGCAAGCTAAAAGTCAAAGTCCGCGCGGACGACAAACGGATGTACGAGTTGGCCAGCTCGACTTTGGTTCCTGAAAACCATCCGTTCAGCGAGTTTCTCAACAAGTGCTCGGCCGATGCGGTCGCTAAAGTGATTTTTCCAAGCCTCGAGAGAGAAGTTCGCCGCGAACTGACCGAGGCCGCCGAAAAGCACGCGGTCGACGTTTTCGCGAACAACCTGCGACACCTGTTACTGCAGCCGCCCATTCGAGACAGCCGTGTATTGGCTATCGACCCGGGATTCAAGCGCGGTTGTTCGGTTGCGGTACTGGATTCATTTGGTCACCTCGTGGAGTCCGGTCATGTTTTCGTCGTGGGAAATCATGCCCGCCGAGACGAGAGCAAACAACGGCTCGTCGACTGGATCCAGAAATACGACATTGATGTCGTCGGCATTGGCAATGGAGCCGCTTGCCGTCAAGCCGAACAATTGGTCTCGGACGCGATCTCCGAACATCTTTCCGCTCACAAAGTCCAATACGTGATGGTTAACGAAGCCGGTGCCAGCATCTACTCCACCAGTGAGATTGGTCGCGAAGAATTGCCGGACGTTTCACCCGCCATCCGCAGTGCGGTCTCCATCGGTCGTCGAATTCAGGATCCACTTTCTGAATTGGTGAAAATCAGTCCCGCCAACATCGGCGTGGGCATGTACCAGCACGACGTGAAGGCCAAACACTTAAGTGACTCGCTCGACGAAGTGGTTGCATTTTGCGTCAATCAAGTGGGCGTCAATGCAAATACCGCGGGCGTCTCGCTGCTGAAGTACGTTTCCGGATTGAATGCGCTTACCGCCCGACGCTTGATCGAATACCGACAGGAAATTGGTGGTTTCAAAAATCGCGAACAACTCAAACAGGTCAACGGGATTGGCGACGCGACCTTTGTGCAGGCCGCCGGCTTCTTGCGGCTACCGGCAAGCGAATGCCCTTTGGATTCAACGGGGATTCACCCCGAAAGCTATGAAGTTGCCAACAGCATCATTCAGCGTATGGGATTAACCGCCGAAGAGTTGTTTCCCTCGAAACCAGACGTCGTCCCGCCACCGAGACTTGTTCCTCCCAGTAAGGAGCAGGCGAACAAGGAAAACTTGGCTACGACAACGGAATCGCCAGAGTCAGCCACCCAACAGCCGCCGGGCTCCGATCCTGAAGCAACACCAACGGTTGGCGACCCGAATGCTACATCCGAGACGGAAACGAACGTTGCCTTACAATCAACAGCCGACCAAGCCTCCGAATCAATGGTCGATGCAGAATCGGTCACCGAACCATTGAAGACCCCGCCGGGGATTCAACCAGGCGAACCTCAGCTTCTGGGCGATTCGCAAACGATATCGGAGGAACCGTCTGGCAAACCCGAAATTCCTGAGCCGGAAAGCTCAGTCGCTGCGTCGGACTCGGATCCGAAAACGGAAGCCACACCGGAAGCTGCACCACCTTCGTCAGGCGATCCTGAGAACACCGGAGCCAAACCTGCTGAGAATTCTCCGCTCCGGCGCGATCGTAAAGAGATCATTGAGCGAATATCCAAATTGGATATCAACGAACTGGCAAACGAGTTGTCAGCAGGAAAATTGTTGGTTCGCGACATCGTGTTGTCTTTACGCAAGCCAGAATGGGATCCGCGTGACAGGACTCACAAACCGATTTTCCGTCGTGGCATCATCAAAGTGGATGACCTGAAACCGGAAATGCAACTGGACGGCCAAATCGTCAACGTGGTTGATTTTGGTGTTTTCGTTGACATCGGTCTTGGTGAAAGCTCCCTGGTGCATGTTAGTCAACTGTCCAACCACTACGTACGAGATCCCCATCGGTTTTGCTCCGTAGGCGAGGTCATCAAGGTTTGGGTTTCCGAGGTGGACGCCGAGCGACGACGAGTCAAATTGACGGCCATCCGCCCTGGAAGCAAGACGGACGGCCCCCCTGCGGGAAGGCATTCCGGCAAAAGTACTCGTCAGCATGCCAAGAAACCTGGGCACGTTAAAGCCAAAGGCCGAGGACCGGTCAGTCGTCGACCACAGCAGCAAGAACGCAGCCGACGTCGCAAACCCCAGAACATCCCGCCAATCACCGACGGCATGCTCAAAGGCAAGGAGCCGATGAGATCGTTCTCAGATTTGGCCCAGTTTGTAAACCAGAAACCAGAAGATCTCAAAGATAAAGACAAGCCGAAAGAAGAGTGATGATATTCCGACCGGGCATTTGATAACGACGACAAACGTACTATGGATTTTGACAACGAACTAGAAGCAGCGATCAAGCGGGGACAGCTGCGGAATGAGTTTCGCCAGACTTCGGAAAAGCAAAAGGCAATTACCGCCGAAGAAATTCGAAATCGTCACAACGATTTTCGTTTGCATCTATCGGACCATATCGAGCAATGCCTGAAAAAGTTGACCGGTCATTTCCCCGGATTTGAATACGAAACAATCTACGGCAGCCGCGGCTGGGGGGGTGCCATTTCACGCGACGATCTGGACCGTGGCCGCGATGGTCGCGCCGGCAGTTTCTTTAGTCGCCTGGAAATAACGGTTCGGCCCCAGAACGAATTCAATATCGTCAACATCGCCGGCAAAGGAACCATACGCGACAAGGAAGTTTTTTCCTGGAATCATTTCGAAGACGTAATGGATGCCAAATCAGAATCTTTCGAACAGATGATTGATAAATGGATATTGCAATTTGCGGAACAGTTCGCCGCCAGATAATCTGGAAGCAAACCCACCCTGCTTTTGAGTTTTCGCATTGTGAATCCAACTGACCTCCCCCCCGTCGATTCGCCAACACGGCCCCGCCCGCCTGTCCGGAGATTCGCCCGGACGTCTCGTTGGCTGATTGCCATCCTGCTTATTTTTGGCGGCCTTTACGCATTGCAGCAGTTGTCTGCGCCCCAGGTTGATGAAAGCTTGATTTCACCCGTCGTGATTTCCCAAGCGGCCGGTTCCGGCACTCCAGTCGCCGAAAGTCCCGCCGTTGACAACATTGAGGCTACCGCGAACTCGATCCTTGCCGGAATCACTCAGGAATCGATCGACGCGGCCGAACACCCTAACCTTCCCTTACTGGAGGTGGCCAGGGCGGGACTCAAGGAAATCGACAAAACCATTCAGGATTACCAGGCAACCCTCGTTAGCCAGGTTTTTGCTCGTGGAAAACTTCATGACGAAAACTATATGTTCGTAAAAATCCGTCACCAGCATGAAACTGACGACGGATCAACCGTGCCATTTAGCGTTTATACAAAGTTCCTAAAGCCAGTTCAGAAAGTTGGCCAAGAGGCGATTTGGGTGCAAGGCCAGAATGAGGGAAAACTCATTGCTCACACAACCGGGTTGATGAATGTCAAACGCTTTTATCTTGATCCGAAAGGACCGATTGCCATGCAGGGGAACCGCTACCCAATCGAAACAATTGGTTTCAGAAACCTGTTAGAGAAAATAATCGAGTTTGGAGAAAAAGACATTCAGTACGGCGAGTGCGAGGTCACCATCACGCGGAATGTACAGATAAATGGCAGAAGTTGCATTGTTCTGGAAGCCGTACATCCCCAAAAAAAGGCCGCACTTTGAATTCCACATATCCAAGATTTACCTCGATGACAAACTGGGTATCCCGATTGCCTACGAGGGCTATTTGTGGCCGGAAAACGAAGGTGAGGATCCGCCACTTCTGGAAAAGTACTACTACACCGACATCCAGTTGAATGTCGGATTAACCGATGCGGATTTCGATCCGGCAAATGAAGATTATGATTACCCTGCCTGGTAATTGAGTGGATCGAACTCTCGAACAAACTTCTGCTCTTAAACGGACAACCGTGATCTGGTCCCGGTCGCCTACTCAAGTTGTAACCGCCGTAAGAAGCAGGCGGTGACATCCATTGATACACGTCTCCGAAGTTCCGAATCGATATGTTCGACGATAGTGTTCAGGCTCGGCAGCAGTCGGGTGGGTACTGCGCATGTTCGAGTCGAAACTCGGTGGCCCAGACGCACATTCTGAAGGATTAAGTTGCCGGGATGGTCAAAGTGATATCATTTGCGGGTTGTTTGATATCACTTTGACTTCAGGCAAACCTTCCTCCCGAGCGCAGGATATTTGCAGCGATTCTCGCGAAAACCCAGAAAAAACAGGCGGAACCAAACCCCGATCGCTTTCTGCCAGCATTTGGCACGGTGACTGCGTAAGAGTCCTTCCAGATGACAGTCAGGCACGACCGTCACGATTCAGTACCTAGGGAAGGAATGACCCATGACCCGCCTTGCTTCAAAAACCTTAACCGCGCTCGGCTTACTCATCACCGCCGCCTTCACGTCTCAAGCATCAGCCGACACGTTCCACCATATCGATCAACTCGCAGTTCACATCGAGCACCAAGCCAATTTGATCCTGGAGGAAACACGACACTATCGACATACACCCGAATATCGCCACTTGGTCAATGACGCCCGACGCATGGCAGCGTTGGCAGCCCACATGCATGACATCGTGCATCTCGGAAACCACTTGGGGCACCTTGAATCTGACTTGGCCCAACTGGACGCCAAGTTCCATCATTTGGAATCAGTATTCGATCGTGTTGAACGCAATGCGGCTTACGGGCATGGGCACATCCATGGTTCGACCCACCACGTAAAGCTGTTGCTGAAGTCGATCGAGCGGGATATCCATCATCTCCAAGATGATCTTCGTTCGCTTCGAACCCGCCACCATTATCCAATCAATGGGCAAGTATTTAATTCAAATCGTGTCTTCTACAATCAGCCGTTGTACGTACCAAACAAAACGATTCACCATCGGCAATACGGACATCGCGGACATCGCGGAAATCAACAATACGGACATCGGGCCGCACATGGTGGACACAGTGGTGGACACGGAGTCCATGGTGGACACGGAGTCTATGGTGGACACGGAGTCTATGGTGGACAAGGCGTGTCGTTTGGAAATGGCAAAATCCGCATCCGGTTCTGAGACTGCCCAGCAGCAATCCATTTTCCGATCAAGCGTTCCATGCAGCTGGGACGCTTTTTTTGTGTTAGCCCTTCCTGTTTATGACGGCGTCGTTCGTATTTTCAT
Organism: Pirellulaceae bacterium; assembly: GCA_942492215.1. Taxonomy (GTDB): domain Bacteria; phylum Planctomycetota; class Planctomycetia; order Pirellulales; family Pirellulaceae; genus Mariniblastus. Next base: position 142,157 of record CALODY010000005.1, on the reverse strand, counting down.
GAAAGCGACCGTCGTTTAGAAATCGGATGACTTGGCGTATCGCCGCCGGACGCACGAGCAAGCCATTGTGGCCGCTGTTGACCGAAACGCGATCCGTTTGATTGCGAAGACGACTGCTAGAGTCCGGTATGACTCGGTCGCGAACGCCCGCGACAATCCCAATTTCGAGCCCCTCGGGTTCCGGCAAATTAATCACAAAACCTTGCTGATCGTCGGTCAGTTGAGCAAGTGTGCGACAACAGGGGACCACCCTTTTTGAAAGAAACGTTGCCACGGGTGAACCCTGATTTGGCGGCGCAAGCATGACAATTCTGGCTAAACTTGCTGGTGTTTCCCGCAGCAACGCTTGCCGAGTCACGATGCTGCCCATGCTGTGTGCGACAATGTGTAACTGGTCAAATCGTTTGCTCGTATCCAATTCGCGGATGAACTGACCAAAACGACTGGCATGCCGCTCAATGGAGCCCAAGAGGCTGCGATAGCCAAAACATTGTGTGGCATAACCGGCTCGGCGAATTTGCCAGGCTAGTGGTTGCATTAGCAGCCGGTGAGCGGCAAGTCCGTGGATCAACACCACGACCGATTTTTTGGATTGACGTCGCATGCAGGCTGACCGACCTGAATCGGATTCCATAACCGAAGATGATATATTGACGGGAATTGTGCGACGCAAGTGCGCTTTGGTTACACAAATTGATACGATGGGCACCATAATGTACGACAATCGTCAACGATTTACCTCCGCCAACCACGTCCTGACCTGGTGGATTGGCGGCATGGTGGCTTTGTGCTGCCTGTCGATCCAGAAGAATGACGCGGCTGCCGCCGATTCGGATTCTCCCAACGTGATACTGTTTTTTATCGACGATTTGGGATACATGGATTTGGGTTGTTATGGATCTGAATTCCACGAAACTCCGAATATCGATGCTCTCGCACAAAAGGGAATTCGTTTCACAAATTTCTATTCGGCAAACCCCGTTTGCTCGCCGACGCGCGCGGCGCTGATGTCTGGCAAGGCGCCGCAAAGGCTGGGTATTACGCAATGGATCGGCCAACCCAGTGATATCCACCTACCCCTGGAAGAAGTCACGATTGGCGAGGCGCTTGCGTCCGCCGGTTACCGGAATGGCTACATCGGGAAATGGCATTTGGGAGAAAAAGACAATCAACAGCCGCGGGAGCAGGGTTTCACTTGGATGCGTGGCGTCAATCGAGCGGGTCAGCCAGCGAGTTATTTTTTTCCGTTCAAACGGAAGAAAAACAAACACGAAATTCATTATTGGGACGTCCCCGATCTCGAGGATGGTAAGAAAGGCGATTATCTGAACGACAGGCTTACCGACCACGCATTGTCATTTATTTCGGAAAACCAAAAACGACCTTTCTTTTTGTGTTTTGCGCATTATGCGGTTCACACACCGATTCAAGCTCCGAAGGTCCTGAAGGACAAGTACCGGCAAAAACTGAATTCAGTGGCCAATCCGAAAGATCCACCTTTCGTCCCGGAACGCAATGATGCCAAATCACGATTGCACCAGGACAACCCTGCTTATGCGGCGATGGTTGAGAACCTTGACCACAATATCGGCAGGGTCGTAGATCATTTGGACCAGTTAAAGCTGACGCAAAACACAATTATCCTTTTTACGTCTGACAATGGTGGACTATCCACACTGCAGGGCGTGGGCCCTACTTCCTGCCGACCGCTGCGGGCCGGCAAGGGATGGACGTACGAAGGAGGTATTCGCATTCCCACGATCATTGCTTGGCCCGGCCAAATCAAACCTGGTGTTTGCCACACGCCGGGGATCACGATGGACATCTATCCGACCCTTCTGGATTTGGTCGGCGCACCTCAACGGCCGAAGCAGCATTTGGATGGCCAGTCACTTTGTGCAGCGATGACTGGCGAGGCGGGGCAAGACCTGGATTCGCGATTCCTGGCTTGGACTTATCCTCACCATCACGGTTCGTTGCATTCACCATCCAATGCGATACGGTTGGGTCCCTGGAAACTGGTCGAATTAACCGACAAGTCAACACCGGCGTCGCAACGGTTTGAGCTTTACAAACTTGCCAGTGACCTGAGCGAAACAAACAACCTTGCGGAAAAAGAGCCGGAAAAAGTCGACGAATTGTCGAACCTATTGTCAACTTGGCTGGACGAAACGAGTGTCAGTCAGCCGCCGAATTGACCGGCGATCGCAGCACAGCTGCTGCTTTCCAACCGTCAGTAAGCGGCTTCACGCTCAACGATGGTTTTGAACGCAGGACCCATTCTGCGAAACGCCGGATGCGTATCGCGTTTTGGGCGGTTCATCGTATAATTTGGGCGTAAGTCAGCCAAGAGATTTTCTCGCCGTAATTATTCGACTTCGTTCGCAATTCAGGATCCGAGACAGACCATGAAATCAGAAAAAGTTCAGCAAGCCATCAACAAACAGATCAACGAGGAGCTGTATTCGGCTTACGCCTACTTGGCGATGTCCGCCGAGTCGGACCGGTTGGGACTGCCGGGGTTCGCTAACTGGTTTAAACTCCAGTACCAGGAAGAACTGGCCCATGCCGACCGTTTTTTTAATTACGTGCTGGAACGGGATGGCGAAATCCAACTGGAGTCCATTGGCAAGCCGGAAATTGGCAGCGAAACACCACTCAGCCTTTTTGAAAAAGCTTTGGCGCACGAACAACACATCACCGAGTGCATTTTTGAGCTGAAAGACCTGGCCCGATCCGAATCGGATCACGCGACCGACGTATTTCTCGAATGGTTTGTCAAGGAACAAGTAGAAGAAGAAGCCGCAACGAGAGCGGTCATTGATCAGCTCAAGATGATCGATGGCAATGCGAACGGGTTGTTCATGGTGGATCGAGAATTGGCGGGCCGGCAAGCCGAAACTGCAGAATAACTGGTTTGATTGAAGAAAAACGATGCGGAGTTGTTGCCGCTTTTTGATTTGGCCGCCTTTGAGCGAACTATAATGGAAAGCTTTCCAGAGTCAGATCAACAGGATTCGGCATGCGCTTTCTGATTTCCCGTTTCGTCCTCTTGCTGGCGACCGTGCTGGTATACGGTTCCATTCAAATCGACAATATTGTTGCCCAAGACAGCCCGAAGGCCTCGCTGCCGACGGCCTACTGGCCAGAAGCAGTTACTTTTGACGAACGGATCCCCAGCCCGAAAGATTTTTTTGGGTTTGAAATCGGCCATCGACATCTCTCGCATGCACAAGTCGTTGCGTACGCTCAGGAAGTCGCCCGCCTGTCCGATCGCGTGACCGTGAAACAGTACGCGACAACCCATGGAGGACGACCGTTGCTGCTGCTGACGATTACGTCAGCCGAGAATCGCCAGAGATTGGCCGAGATCCGAAAGGCCCATCGCCAGTTGACGAAATCGAACGCCGATCGCGTCGACCTGGGTTCGTTGCCTGCCGTGATCAATATGGGCTATGGAGTGCACGGAGATGAATCAAGTGCCACCAACTGTTCGCCACTGGTGATCCATTACCTCGCATCGGCCACCGGTCCTGAGATGGAATCGTTGTTGACCAACTGTGTTATCCTGCTCGATCCAAGCCTCAATCCGGACGGCTTCAACCGGTTCGCCAACTGGGCCAATCGCTACCGGGGCCGGACACCCAACCCAGATCCACAACATGCCGAACACAACCAAACGTGGCCACCGGGAAGGGTCAATTACTACTGGTTTGATTTGAATCGTGACTGGTTGCCCCTGGTACACCCGGAAAGCCATGGCCGCATGAACTGGTACCACAATTGGAAACCCAACGTCGTTTTGGATTTTCACGAAATGGGCACCAACTCAACTTTCTTCTTTCAGCCAGGCATACCCGAACGAACCAACCCGTTGACCCCCGCCAAGAACGTTGAACTAACGCGTCAATTTGCTGGCTACCATGGCAAAGCGCTCGACAAACGCGGCAGCCTCTATTTCACGCAGGAGCGTTTTGACGATTTCTACATGGGCAAAGGATCGACGTACCCCGACCTTCATGGCAGTGTGGGCATCCTGTTTGAACAAGCCAGTTCGCGTGGCCACGTTCAAAAAAATCAGGATGGGTTGTTGCGGTTTCATGACACGATTGCCAATCAGTTCACCACGTCATTGTCCAGCTTGCAGGCAACGAATGATCTGCGATTGGAATTGTTGGAGTACCAAAAATCGTTCTATCAAAATTCGCTTGCGGAAGCTGCCAAACAAAAAATTCAGACCTATATGTTTAGTTGCCCGCATAATAGAACTCGCGTCGAGGAATTTGCGCGCGTCCTGCGTCGCCACGACATCGAATGCTATTGGTTGAAAGAAAACCTGGAATACGGTGACAGGAACTATGACGCACGGTGGTCTTTGGTGGTGCCCGCGAAACAGCCGGAATTCAAATTCCTGAAATCATTGTTGATGCGACGAACGAATTTCCGGGAAAACATTTTTTACGACGTCTCCAGTTGGACTTTACCGCTGGCTTATGGAATGACGCAGTCGGGACTGAAACAGTCCGTTAATCCGTCCGACCTGGAATTGGTCCGAATTCGACGCAAGAACCTTGATGCGAAATTGGCTTCCTCGCCCGAAGTTGTCGCCTACTTGGTTGACTGGCGAGATGACGCCGCACCGAAAATCCTCAAAAAACTGCTCGCCAACGGCGTTAACGTCCGAGTTGCTCGAAGACCTTTCTCGACGACAAAGTCAACTGACATGACGCAGACCTCGTTTGGAGCGGGTACGCTCTCGATCGTCGCGGGCGTGCAAAAATCGAAGCTGCCGAAAATCGTGACCATCCTGGAAGAGGGTTTGCAGCAAGGTGTCAGGATCACGCCCGTTGACTCCGGACTCAATGCAACTGGCCCGGATCTTGGCAGCGGCAACTTTCGGGTTATTCAAAAGGCAAAAGTTGCCATGATCACCGGACCGGGCGTTTCAGTTTACGGAGCCGGGGAGATTTGGCATTTACTTGACCACCAAATCAACCTGCCCGTTACGCTGATAAAGCGGGAGAGTTTTCCGCGGGTGGAATGGTCCGACTATTCAACGTTGATTCTCCCCGGCCTTTCCTTGGCCGACGACGAATGGAAATCTGTCTCTGCGTTCGCCAGTACAGGTGGCACCGTCATTGCATTTGGCAGTTCCGCCACGGATGTTGCCAAACGACTGGGGCAACTTGTCGATCCGGGCAGCCCGCCGGCGACCGTCGAAAAGGAAGTTCAGGAACCGTTTGGATCTGCAGCATCGGAACGGGCGTTGAAACTGATCAGCGGCGCGATCTTTCGAACCCGCATCGATTTGACTCATCCGTTGCTTTTTGGTTTTACGAGGAGACAGCTACCCGTGTTTCGGACCAATACCGGAATTTTGAAACCATCGGATAACGAGTACTGCAATCCAGTGATTTACGACGCGGAATCGCCTTTGATGGCCGGATATTGCTCGGACGAAAATGTCGAAATTTTGAAAGGCACCGCCAGCCTGGTGGTTCATCCAGTGGGAAAAGGAAGATTCATCCTGATGGCAGAACGACCGAATTTCCGCGGTTTTTGGAAAGCTACGAGTCGCGTCTTCCTGAATGCCGTCTTTTTCGGGGACATGGTCGACCCGTAAGCAAGCGTCTTCCAATGGTCACGATCCGAATGAAACGGGATCCGATGATTCTTCTCAGCAGTGGCGATCGCCGCCAGGAATCGAATCAGATGACGAAAAAAGCCCGGTAGCAGTTGCTACCGGGCTTTGGGTTTCAATCATTCAGCCCAGTGCTGTCATTCAGCCCAGTGCTGATTAGTGAATCAGCGATGGGAATCCTTCTGCTGCGAAGAACCCTTCCTCGGCCAATACGTTCAACTCAGCAAACGGGAACGGCACATCGGTGACGCCGAAGAACGGCCCGACGAATCCGTTGGTTACACCATCCAGTCCCAGTCGGAAATCTCCGGGTGGCACGGCGAAGTCCTGCAGGTCAACATCTAGTTGGAAAGAGTTGCTGGACATTCCCAGGTTCAGATTCGCGGTTCCCAATGCGACCGGGTTGCCGAAGACGTCAAACCCAACATTGCCAGGGTAGAAGATGCCAACCGTGTTGGCCGGTAGATCCATACCCGCCAGGTCGATCAACGCACCGTCGTCCAGTGCGATCAGAACCAGAGACTCGTAATCCCGGAAGCGGAATTCCTCGTTGTTGATCGCTTCGAAGTCGAAGAAACCCGAATCCGGCAATGCTGGAGGAGTCGTACTGGTGGCAATCGGCGGGAAGGTGTTATCAGCATCCTCACCACGATCGTTTCCAAAGAACACGTTTCCATCCATCACGGCGTTGATCGTCGCAGAGCCGTAAGTATTCAAACTCAATCCCCGTTCGAAGTTGTCGCGGAATGTATTGGCGTCAATCCTCGCCGAGATTGTACTTTGATCAAACGCCGCGATTCGGGCACCGTCCCAGAATAAAAGGTTGTTTGGATCGGCGACTCCGCCACCGTCAGCAGCCTGATTTCCAAAGACGTTGTCACTGTCGTTGTCATCATTGAAGCCGGCACCGTTATTCGAAATCTCGTTGCCTTTAAGGGTCAACAACAGCTGGGCGTCACCAAATGTCTGAGCGTTGACGCCTTCGAAGGTGAAGTCCTGAATCACGTTGTCAACAATACTGACTCGCGTCAGGTTGTCGAATACGCCGTCGGTGATGACTTGGAAACCACGTGGTGTAAAGCCTTGCGAAACGCCCCGCGAGAGTCGATTGTCAACCGATGACTGGTACTCCTGGTTCAATACGCCGGTGGTCGTGGCAAGCCCAGTCGCCAAAATGTTCACGCCGACCGATCCAACTCCGTCGATGAACGGATTGTTGTCCGATCGCACGCCTGCAGTCGACTGCGCGCCGTTGGGAAGGATCGTGGAATTTGAGATGTATAGGTCCGAATAGGTTTCGAAGCCCGTTAACAGGTTGACACCCACATCCGAATTGATTGTCAAATTGTCCAGCACAACCGTGTTGATCATCTGGTTGCCGGAATTGGCAAACAGCATGTTCACACCGTTTTGCGTGTCTCGACCATTGGTTTGATTCGCGACCCCAATCGTGGAATTGGTTGCGGTCACATCAACCACTGCATTGTCCAACGAGGTAATCGCAATTCCATCCGTCGGAACAATCAGATCAGGCAAGCCCGGTCGGACGATTCGGCTCAAGATGTTACTGATTTCGACGTTGTTAACCAGGGCATTGACTCTTGCCGGAGGCTGACCATTCAGGCCTTGTGCGATCAACGCGATTCCGCTGCCGTCCCCACCCGCATTGTCGATGATTTGCAGTGGACTCGTGGGGTCCGTATTCCGGATCACCGTATTGATGACCGCACTATCCTCGGCGAACAGTCGGACGCCATCATTGGTGTTCCGGTTGATTTCGATATTGTCGATGATGTCGATGTCCAATCTGGTACCCAATCCCGATGCCCGTGCACCCACACCTCGCACCCCGTCACTGAGTATTTGGTTTGTCACGAACACGTTGGATCGGGCCCCGGTCATATCCAGAACAATGCCAAGGTTGGCAAACGTCTGATTGCCGGAGATCGTGCTGATCCCATCGTTGATGGTGCCGATCAAAATGCGGTCCGTTGGAATCATGTTGGTCCAGTTACTCACCAGGACACCCGCCCCGCCATTATTGGTGATCGTCGAATTGAGAATATCCAGGTTGCCGTCGCCTCCGTTCAAGAAGACACCGGCTGCCGTATTGGCATCGGCGATGTGGTTTTCAATGCGAATGCCAGTCGCTGAAGTGTTCAGGTAATTCTCAAGGAACAAACCGTGCCGCCCGTTACTGCTGGTTTCGTTGGTCAGGAACAGTGCCGAAGCCGGATCGTAGTTCCGTATATGGATCCCGTCAAACACATTCCCCGTGGCAAAGTTGTTAATGAATCGGAAATCGGATGCCGTATCCAGGGCATTCCGGATCAAGAGGCCGTCCCGACCGTTGTTTCGGAAAATGTTATTGCGAAAATTCCAGTCGCCGCGGATGTCGACCAATCGAACACCGTCCAATCTCGCATTGAAGATCTCGTTATTTCGGATCGAACCATTGTTACTTCGACCCCAGATGCCGAAATCGGCGCGGGTCGCATCGATATTCAGACCAACAACTTCATTGTTGTTGGCCAGCGTGACAACTGCGAAACCACCCTCGTTGGAAATCGTTGGTGTGATTCCGCTCGGGTCAGCACAGATTTCGAAGAACTGCTGGTTTTGAACCGGAATCAGGAAAGGGTCGCCGTTGCCCCACAACCGTTGACGGTTTTGAAGCACGATTCCGCGATCCATGCCGCGATCCGAACCATCGCCGGGGTTGACCAGGATCACATCACCCGGTGCACTCAGGTTTTGTGCCGCGATCAGATTTGCGTAAGGTCGCTCCGCCGTGCCGTCCTGGAATGCCGGATCCGCTGTATTGTCGACATGGACAACGTTGTATGGCATGCCCGTCGCAGGATCAATCGCTAACACGATCTCCTGGTTGTAGCGGACAATGTGGTCGTTTCGAACCGTCTGATCAAGATCGCGACCGACCCCCGAATACTCATGGCCATAGACGCTTTCGTTAGCGCCAAACAACCATCCAAGTGTAAGCACTCCCGTCGTGTCGAATCGATCATCGTGATTGATTTCGGCAGATAGCAGCATGCCGCGAGGAAACTGCATTCCAAATCGGAGTCTGCCGCCAGCGAACGCGTTGATCGTATCGGAGCTGTAGTGGTAACCACCAAAATCAACGGTGCCGTTAATGTATCGCATCTTTTCGGGACGCAGTCGAAGAGTCACATCAAACCCCTCCAGTGCTGCATCAACTCCAGGGATGATCACAATGTTGTTACCCAGAAAACAATTGGCGCCGGTGAGGTCACCGTAGACATAATCCTGAACACCGACCGGGAAATAGCCGTTACCGATCAGGTCCCATTTCTCTTTTTTGATCGCACCGTTGACACCGACTTGACTAAATGAATTCTGGAGATCGTTCGGCGTGTCATTGTCGTAGTCATACCAGACGCTGAACGCAATGTCGGCGTTGGCCGCATCGATTGAGAAGACACGCTCCAAACCGATATTCATGAAGTAACCACCATTCTCCTTGAGCGAAAAATGGCCTTCGCCTTCAATTAGCCATCTTCCATCGAGGCGATCCTCAAACAATCGGTTTTTACCACCGAGTGTGAGATAGGTGCCTTCGTATCCCAATCCTTGATCTGCCAGATTGGATTCAAACCACAGCCTGCCGGGTAATCCGCCACCAATCAGGTCACCAGAAAACCGTTGAAATACAGGCTGTTGGGCTTGGTCAGAAAATGTCTGTGCCAACTGAGCATCTGCGATGTTTACGGCAAAAATTGCCAGGGCTAAGCAGAGAAGGCTCAATCTTGTCTTCATCGATGTCTCCCGAGACGCAGCTCGACGCTATCCATTCTGAGTAAACCACGACACGTGCGCACTTGGCACCCGCAAAAGTGGTACATGTGATAGAAAGCATCGACACGGAAAGATCAAACTCATTAGAATTTTCGATACGATTCAATTAATTGATACCATTTACCAAGACCGCCATCTCAGACTGGTGATTTGAAATCAGCCGATGCTATCGTGATATGAAGTCAAGGATAGCTGGCGTTTGACAAGTTGGCAGGCCAATCGATCGTGTTCGCAGAAGCGGCATTTCCCCGTCCGCCGAGCAATTGCCGCGAGGTCTTGTTCCGGACATTTCTCGATCGCCAGTCGCCCGGCAATAAGGTCGCAATGGGTTGCCGGAACAGCGCAAACCCGTAAGTGTGAAGAACAATCGGCAGGTTGACGTTACCATTTGGTCGCGATGGAAGTTCCGGCGTGACAAGGATCTGCGCCTTCCGGCCGACAAATTCCGATAAATAAGTGGACTATGCGAATCGAAAAAGCGGGCTACGCGAATCGAAGCAACGCGTACTTCTTTTTGCCGCTACGAAGGACAATGGTTGTTTCGCTAGCGAGATTAGCCCGGGTTAAGCGGTACTCGATATCATCGATCCGCTTATTATTAACGTAAGCACCGCCTTGCTGGATACTGCGGCGCGCCTCGCCTTTGCTTTTGGAAAGCCCTGATAGCACGAACGCATCAATAATCGGAAGACCGTCGCCGTCCAGTGACGAAAACTCCAGCTCCTTGCTGGGCACATCAGTGAAGATTTGACCCAGGTCGGCGTCGGTCAGGTTTTCAATTTCCGCACCGAACAGCACTTCCTTGGCCTGTTGGGCTTTCGCCAACCCTTCGTCCCCGTGAATTAGGCGAGTCAGCTCCTCGGCCAGTCGGACTTGGCTCTCTCGTTTTTGCGGAGCCTCCTTGCGAGCGCTGTCCAGGGCCTCGATTTCATCACGTGACAGTTCGGTCAAAAAACGCAAGCACATTCCAGCATCTTCGTCGGCCACGTTGTACCAATACTGATAAAACTCGTAAGGGCTGGTGCGTTCCGGGGAAAGCCAAATCGCCCCGGATTCAGTTTTGCCCATTTTGGATCCGTCCGACTTGGTCAACAACGGACAAGTCATGCCATATAGTTGCACGCCCAGCATGCGACGCCCCAAGTCAATTCCAGCCGTGACGTTTCCCCATTGGTCACTGCCACCGATTTGAAGCTCACAACCGTATTCGCGATGCAGGTGCACAAAATCATAGGCTTGCAGAAGCATGTAACTGAATTCGGTGTAACTCAGCCCCGCTTCGCCTCCCAACCGGCTTTTCACAGAATCTTTGGCTAACATCACGTTGACGGGAAAGTTCTTGCCGACGTCGCGGAGAAATTCGATATAACTGAATTGGCTCATCCAGTCGTTGTTGTTAACGAGAATCGCCGAACTTTTGCCGGCTTCAAAATCCAACAGCTGCCGCATTTGAACTTCGATGCCGTCTAGATTTTTTTTCAGCTGGTCCGTGGACAGCAGATTTCGTTCCGCGCTTTTGCCGCTGGGATCCCCGATCATACCGGTCGCTCCGCCAACGATCGCGATCGGTCGATGCCCGGCTTTTTGAAAACGACGAAGCATCATCAATGGCAACAGGCTGCCCACGTGAAGACTATCAGCCGTCGGATCAAATCCGGCGTAAAGGGTTCGCATACCGCCAGCAAGCCAATTGGGGAGCATGTCATCAGCGGTCGTCTGATGGATCAGGCCGCGCCATTGCAGGTCGTTAAAAATATCCGTCATGAATGAGATGCAAAAAATGATGAATGAAGTTGAATGCAGCAGGATATCAAATCGAATATGATTTAACGATGTCACTGTTGATTTTTCCAGACGCTGCTGTGGCTGCATTCGCACCGATAGGACCCGTGGAACCTGAATCCCCCGTTTATTGGAAAAAAAGATTCGCCGCAGGCTCCGTTGCCGGCTGGCTATTTTGCTCTCCGTGGATTGCCGGGTTCCTGCTGTTGTTCGCCTGGCCCTTTGCCGCATCCCTGTATTGGAGTTTGTGTCGATTCGACTTGATCAATCCACCGACCTGGGTTGGGTTAGAGAACTATCGGCGACTACTATCCGAGGTCGGCACCGATCAGGGTTTTGGACTGGCACTATCCAACACGATGTACTACTCGGCAATCTCGGTACCACTCTCTGTCGCGATGGGTGTCGTGTTGGCCGTCCTGCTGTCCGCCAATGTCCGTGGGCAATCCGTCTTTCGCACGCTCGTTTTCCTGCCGTCCGTCATCCCGGTGGTTGCCGCCAGTGTACTGTGGCTGTGGTTGTTGGATCCCGATAGCGGCATGATCAATTATTGTCTTGGTTGTTTGGGGTTGCCCAATCAGAATTGGCTCAATCAGGCGCGAAGTGCGTTCAGTGCCGAGGGTCTGTCGGTCGTGGCAAATAGCCTGGAAGGCCAGCCGCTTAAGTTATTCGGCAGCAAGGACGCGTTGGTCCTGATGACACTTTGGGGCGTCGGTAATTTTGTGGTGATCTACCTGGCCGCGATCAGCGACATCCCAACTGCACTCTATGAAGCTGCGGAGATTGATGGAGCCAGTTCGCTGCGTAAATTCTGGCACGTCACTCTCCCGATGCTGTCACCCGTCATCTTTTTCAACCTGGTGATGGGTTTGATTCGGAGCGTGCAGACATTTGCTTCCATCTACGTTTTAAGCGAGGGTACAGGCCAACCGGGCGGTTCATTGATGATGCTTTCGTTGAAATTGTTCCTGGCTGCATTTGATGATTTCGAGATGGGGTATGCATCCGCCATGGCCTGGCTGTTATTTGTTGCCCTGCTGATTTGCACAGCGGCCTTGTTTCGAACGTCGCGGTATTGGGTCCACTATCGGGTGGCCGCATGAATACTCGAACCTTTCTGATTCTCCTGTTCGCAGTGGTGATGGTCTGCCTGCCATTTGTGCTGGCAAATCCAGATTCAGAATTGGTTCCACCGAACCGAACGGAAGTCGTCTTTTGGCATTTTTGGGGAGGACAGGACAAAGCTATCGTCGATGGGGTCGTGTCCCGTTTCAACCAGTCGCAGACCAATTACTTTGTGCGGGCCGTCGCCATGCCGGGCAATAACCTGCAGGCGAAACTGTTTTTGTCAGTCGCCGGTGGAGATCCTCCCGACCTGGTCAATCAAGATGACCCGATCCTTGCCGATTGGTCGCGGCGCGGGATGATCCATGCGATGGATGAAATCGTGGATCCCGCAGAGGTTAAACAAATTGAAGGCTGGATGCTCGATTCGGCCCGACGGTTGTCGGTCATTGACGACCGTATGTTTGGCGTCTGTAACGGACTTGACATTCGGGCCCTGTACTACAACCAGTCGGCGCTGGATTCGAAAAACCTGTCCCCGCCTCGAACCATTGCGGAACTCAATGCGATCGCTTCCGCATTCACGCCGGCATCCCGTTCGGGTCGACGCGCGATGTATGGTTTTCTGCCCGATTCCCGCAGGATATGGGCATGGGGTTACGTTTTTGGCGGGGACTTTGTTGACAAAACGACTGGCAGGGTTGATATCACGACGCCCCCAATCGAATCAGCGCTTGAATGGATGACGAGTTATCCACGGCGATATGGTGCGGACGAAGTGGCCAGTTTTCGCCAGGGAGATCAGTCGCTGCCGGGAAAAACGTTCCCCCTGCTGCCGTTACTGGATCATGAAAAGACCGGACGCTACGTAATTGTAATGGATGGCCAATGGCGAGTTCGCGACATCAGCGCGTTTCAAACACGAAGACGTGAGCAGGGGTTGGCTGCGATTGAGTTTGGAGTTTGTCCCTTGCCAGTCCCCACGGAAAGCCACGACGGGGTTTCACCCCGAGCCAACGCGGGATGGGTCAACGGTAACTTTTTTGTCGTGCCCCGCGGGGCTAAAAACGCACCCGGAGCTTGGGAGTTCATGAAATTCTGGATCGGCTATACCGATGCTGGACAGGCGGCAAAAACTTGTTCCGAAGGCGGTTGGATTCCCGTTTCCAGTGAGGTCACGGGCCATCCGACCTTTATCAGGTTTCTCGAATCTAATCCGTTGTTCACGACATTCGTCGAATTGGCCGCCAGCCCGCACCAGTATCCGATTCCGCAGGTCCCCGGAGCCGCCATGTTTCGGAGAACGGTTGAGAATGCGGCCTATCAAGCGATGGCGCATCCGGACCAACCCGCGCTAAAGTTTCTCAGTGAAGCGGAGTCACGCATCCAGGATCATCTGGATCGCGCTGGTAAGGTTACCCCCGGGCATCCAACTCGCGCCGCCACGACGGGGATTTCAAAATGAAACAGGGCCGAATCAGACGCCTGTTGACCTACGTGGCATTGATACTGGTAAGTCTCATCTTCTCGTTACCCTTGATCGTCATGGTCAGCGGTGCGCTGAAGTCGAAAGAACAACTCGTACGGAATCCTTATCAGCTGTGGCCCGACTCCTGGCAATGGAGCAATTTCCAGGCGGCGACGGAGAGCATGCCGTTTTTGATATATTTTGCGAACACGCTCGTTTTGTGTCTCGGTTGCGTCGTCGGCACGACCTTATCGTGTTCGTTGGTGGCTTACGGTCTGGCCCGCGTCAAGTGGCGTGGGCGTGGCTGGATGTTCGCCTCGGTCGTAGGCACAATGCTGCTTCCCTGGCATATCACGATGATTCCGCGATTCGTGTTAATTCGAGAATTGGGTCTTTACAATTCTTTCTGGGCGATCATCGGTCCGACATTGCTGGGTGACGCATTCTTCATTTTCCTGCTACGACAGTTCTTCCTGACGATCCCGGAGCAGCTGTTGGAAGCAGGTCGCATCGATGGTCTGTCACATTGGGGCTTGTTCTGGAAAATCGTGTTGCCCCTGTCTCGGCCTGCAATTGCGACTGTAGCCCTTTTTCAGTTCGTGCAAACCTGGAATGATTTCAGCGGACCGTTACTGTATTTAAACGATCCCCAAAAATTTCCGTTGGCCTACGGCTTGGAACGATTCGTATCTTCCTATGGCGATCAAACCAATCTGTTACTCGCGGCCGCCGTGCTATTCACGATTCCGATCGTGATCCTGTTTTTCCTGGCCCAAAAAACATTCATTCAAGGAATCACGACGACGGGTATCAAAGAGTGATCCCTGTACTTTCGATTTGGCAGGTTCCCAAACGTAGTCCAATCTCGTTCCCGTCTCCCGGATAATCATTAACGCAATACTCCGACGAAACGCCGTTGTGGTTCCATCTGGACCGAGCGGTCCGCTGTTCTTTGCGTCTGCAATCCGAAATACGAAATGATTACGATACTGCCTAACACCAACATCGCAAACACGTGCAAAACCAGCGAGTCGACCGACTTGCGATATCGAAGTGGATCATGCGAGCAGAGACCGCCGAAGTCGAGCAGACCCGTGATCGGGTCCGAGAAACAGAGATAGGTCGTCAACAGGATCTGAAAACCGGCGACGGCGAATGCTATGACACGGGCGTGAAGAAATCTGATCCGAAACAGGAACGAAAGAACTGAGATCACCGTCACGTTGCCGACGAATTTGCCGGTGTAAAACCACGTTAAATGATTCGGATCCTCTTGAATTAAGGCTGCGCATATCGGATTGCGTTCATCCATCAAAATTGAATCTCGAAACCAGTACACCAAAAGTGTGTCGTAAATTGACACGCTTACAATAAGCGTTGCACAAATGACCAATACGCACTGGTCCAGCAAAGTTGCCTTCGTACATTTTGGAATTTCTGATATCCAGCCGGAAATGGCTGCCGAGGTCTTTCTTAAAATAGTCAATTCTTGTTTCATTCTTAACACATGGAAGGAGTAGGAACCGAGATGACAAAAACAAAAATGGCATTTAGCGTGCCAACTTTTTTGCTTTGCGACGTTAGTTGCGTCGACTCGAATTTTCCAGTCACTAGCCCGCGGTTTGTGGGGCTCTGATTTGCTCACCGAGATAGCGGCCAGCGTTTTTCTTGGATGCGCCGTCGCTGGGTGTCCAATCATTTTTGCCCAGCAATCGCGCACCGTGGATCGTGACTGGTTCACCCCTTATTCCAGCCTAAAGTGGAGATCCTTTTTTTGTCTCCCATTACGGGTTCGCCATCCACGTTATTGGTGCGACAATGGTTGCTGCCAGATTGTGCATTTCCGTCCAAAAAAAATCCAAACACAGGGCTGCAAATCGTTCATGAAAAACGTTCAAGATTTTGATTGCATCATCATCGGTGGCGGTCACAACGGCTTGATCACCGCCGCCTACCTCGCCAAAAGTGGAAAACGCGTGTGCGTGCTTGAAAAACGAGAAATGCTGGGCGGATGCAGTGTTACCGAAGAACTCTGGCCCGGTTTCCGAGTTTCCACGGCTTCATACGTCGTCAGTCTGCTGCTGCCAGAAATCATTCAGGATCTTAAGCTCAAACAGAACGGCCTGACCATTCTTCCGCGTATCCCCTCGTCATTTACTCCCATGCACGATGGGCGTCATTTAATTCTGGGCGCGGATCAGAAACAGAACCAGGAACAGATATCGAAATTCAGCAAACGTGATGCCGAAGCGTTTGGACGTTACGAGAAACTGTTAGAGCAGGTCGCGATTCACCTGGAACCCGTGCTCAACCAGTCGTCCCCGGATTTGATTCCCATGCCGGCGAGTTGGCGCCGCATTGGTCTGACCAAGAAACTGCGAGACCTGCGTAAGGGCTGGCAGTTGCGGGACGCGTTGCGACAAATGGGCAACCAGATTCCGGAAGGTCTGGAATTGTTGACCGCAGCGGCAAGGCCCATTCTGGAACGTTGGTTTGAAACTGAAGTATTAAAAACGACGCTGGCTACCGACGCTGTGATCGGAGCATTTTCTTCAATTTCCGAACCCGGGACCGCTTACGTTTTGCTACATCACGTGATGGGCACGGCTGGTGGCGCACGGGGCGTTTGGGGATACGTGGAAGGTGGAATGGGCGCTCTTTCAGAGTCCATTGCAACCGTATGTGGCCAACTGGGAGTCACGATCGAAACGAACTCTGATGTGTCTTCGATCCTAGTTGATAACAACCGAGTGCGAGGCGTTGGACTGGCGGATGGACGCGAGTTGGTTGCAAACGTTGTGGCCTCCAGCGTCGATGCCAATTTGACGTTTAATCGTTTCCTTGATCGGAACGACTTGCCGGCCGAGTTTGCCGCCGCCATCAATCGAATCGATTACAGTTCGGCAACGCTCAAAATCAATTTGGCGTTGGGTGAGCTACCAAATTTTAGCTGCCTGCCATCCGATGGGCTTGCACCACAGCACAACGGTACGATCCATATTGCCGAGACACTGGACGAAGTTGAAAGAGCTTATGATGACGCCAAGTATGGCGAGCCGAGCAAAAATCCTATTCTGGAAATCACGATACCCACCAGTGTAGATCGGACGATCGCACCCGCTGGCAAGCACATCATGTCGATGTTCGTCCAATACGCTCCCTACAAGCTGAGAACAGGCCTGGAGTGGTCAAAAATCCAGGAATCATTTGCAGATCGCTGCCTGGAACGGCTTGCCGAATACGCGCCGAACATCATCAATGCGGTCGAACATCGTCAAGTTCTGAGTCCGGTCGATTTGGAAAACATTTACGGTTTGACCGGTGGGAATATTTTCCAGGGCGCCATGAATCTAAACCAACTGCACATGCTGCGTCCGATCGTTGGCTGGTCCGACCATCGCACACCGATTCGTGGACTTTATCTCTGTGGCGCGGCCAGCCATCCTGGCGGCGGCGTCATGGGAGCCTGCGGACGCAACGCCGCCACCGAAATCCTCCGCGATCGCCTGGCGTAGATTGAGTTGGTCGGTGGCTTCGTCGAATGTGGACCTATCAATTCAGCATCAGTTGGAACAGAAAGTGTCATTTTTGGGCCTCTCTGTCTTTGTCAGTCTGGTTGTTGAGCTATGTTACCTGCCCGGAGTGTAGAGCGATGAACCACAATCTGAGATGCGAACCTAAAACCGTTGTCTGAAAATGTGCCTGACATGACTGAGCCCGCCTTGGTTCTTGCTACGTGAGCCGGCGCAGCAAAGGCGATCCTGACGACTTTAGTCGCGGCTTTGAGGTTGGCTTTGGCCGGTGGTTTATTCGCTGGCTGAATAGCGTTAGAGTCTGGGTTTGTTCGGCGAGACCCGGCTACTCGCTGCAACTCGGATGGGCAGAACCTGGAGTAAGGATGATTGATTGGAAACGGCGTAACCCACCCAGGTTTCAAGTTTGAAAAACTCTCGTTGGAATGGATCACCATGCCACTCGTTGTTCAGAAATTCGGCGGCACCAGCGTCGCCGACAGTGAAAAGATCCTGGCTGCTGCCCGGAAGGCGGTTCGCGCCCATCAGCAAGGCAATCAGGTTGTCGTCGTCGTCAGCGCAATGGGAAAAAACACGGATGCCCTGATCGAGCTGGCGGCGGAAGTCAATGAACGGCCACCCGCTCGCGAAATGGACATGCTACTGTCGACGGGCGAACAGGTGAGTGTTGCCTTGATGGCGATGGCTGTGGATTCACTGGGTTACAGAGCGGTGAGCCTGACCGGCGCCCAGATCGGCATCAAAACCGATAGCTCGCACACGAAAGCCCGCATCCAGACGATCTCTACCGATCGCATGAAGAAACTGCTCGACGCAGGCAACATTGTCATCGCCGCCGGCTTTCAAGGTATCGATGAAAATCTGAACATCACAACGCTCGGCAGGGGCGGCAGCGACACGACTGCGGTTGCATTGGCGGCTGTGCTGCAGGCGGACGCATGCGAGATCTACACGGATGTCGATGGCATTTATTCGACCGATCCCCGCATCCTTCCGGAAGCCTGCCTGATCCACGAGGTCTGCTATGACGAGATGTTGGAGTTGGCCAGCCTGGGCGCTGGGGTCATGCATAGCCGTTCGGTCGAGTTTGGCAAAAAGTTCAACGTGCCAATCCACGTTCGCAGCAGTCTTAGCGATGTTCCCGGATCTTTGATCATTGATCATTCCGAGACAGAAATGCTGGCGGTCAGCGGCGCCGCGCTAACGAAGGACGAAGCGCTGGTTTCCATCCACGATGTTCCGGATGTTCCTGGTGTCATTCACCAGATTTTTGCCCCGATCGCCGCGAAGAAAATAACCGTGGACATGATCGTGCAGAATGTTTCCGAGGAGGGACGCACGACCATCAGTTTTACCGTTCCACGACACGAATTCGACGATGCGATTGACGTCGTCGACAAAACGATTATCGACCTGGGTGGCCGAGTGGGTACGACAGATCAAGATGTCTCCAAGGTTTCGGTTGTGGGCATCGGCATGGCACGCCAGACCGGTGTCGCCGATCGCATGTTTCGAACGCTCGCCAACTCGGGTATCAGCATGCAAATTATCACCACCAGTGAAATCAAGATCTCGGCGTTGGTGAAACGTGAACAGGCCCTCGATGCTTTGAGGACCGTCCATTCCGAGTTTAACCTGGACCGGATTGCCACCGGCAGTCGCCCCGAGAGGCAGATTAAACTTTCTCCAGTCAGCCCTGCCGAAGTGATTGCCCGGCTCCAGGGCGAAGGCATGGAAGCCTTGATGATCGATGATGTATCTCTCGACAACTCCCAATCCCGAATCACACTTTGCCGAGTTCCCAACCAGCCAGGAATCGCCGCAACGGTTTTCGAAAAAATCGCTGCGGCCGGAGTTTTCGTCGATATGATCGTACAAAGTTATTCCAATGAGTCGATTGCCGACATCACTTTTTCGGTACCTCGAAACCAGTTCGATGATGCGATCAAGGTTGCGGAGTCTGTTTGCGAATCTCTGGGCTGCGAACGGATTGACCACAAAAAGTCGATTGCCAAGCTTTCCGTCAGCGGCATCGGCCTTCGCAGCCACACAGGTGTGGCGATCGGCATGTTTCGCGCGTTGGCAGAAGCAAAAATCAATTTGGAAATGATCAATACCAGCGAAGTTCGCGTCAACGTTGTCGTTGACGGCGAAGAAGGAGAAAAAGGACTGGCCTGCCTGCGAAGTGAATTCAGCGAAGCCATCAGTTAGAGCGAGCATTCCCATGCTACGCTTGCATTCGCACGTCCCGAGACCGATGACGAAGCGAAGAATCTCTTACGACCGAAGATCTGACGTGACGAGAGTTAGCTTGATTCGGCCAAAAAATGCGAGCAATACTCGGACTCTACTCGCACGCACAAAAAAAGCCGGCTGCAAATTGCCGGCCGGCTTTTTTCGCGACTGCAATTGCTTGCACCTATTTGACCCAACGTTGGCTCCGCAAACGATACGGGTCATTTTCATCCGTCGATCCAACTGCCGTGTTCTGGCCTCCCAAATCATCGAGTGATCTGCGCGTAACCACTTTAATATTCACAAGGTCAAACCCCACGCTGCCTGACGGCGGATTTCTTCTGCTTCCCGGTGGCGGGTCTACTGCATTGTCGTTGATTCCCGCCACTTCATATCCAAGATCTGCCATCGCGCCCCACGTTGCCTCGCTGGTAAACCGAGTCGCAAAAACCAGCGTTTGAGTATCGGGGTCAAAGTCTCCCAGAAATCCAGTCATTTGTTCTTTAAGGAATGGCCCGGTAAAGACCTGGTTGAAGAATGGAGGTGAATCGGTCCAGTGACCGAGCGCCGTTCCGGGCCCCCCACGTTGTTCCAACGGCACAAAACTTACCACGGGACTGCCAATTTCTTTTCCGTATTCCCGGATCGCGTACTCGCCACCCACATATTGCATCAAACCAATGCCACCAAGTGGAGCGATCAGTTCATTTTGCATCCACAGGCTGCCAAAGCCGAGTGCGTGGGCCATCTCATGAATCACAACGTCCTGCAATGTGCCTTCGGCCGCGAGTGTCGCGAGGTCGTCGATATCGAATTCCATCGTGGAGGTCACCGGGACGATCCAAAACGACCGAACATCAGGTCGATTGGCAACTAACCCACCAGCAAAATAGGTAGCCGTCGAGGTCGGACCGGCCTGTCCCAAGATTCCCCCAGGGCCATCAATCGGTGGCGACGTCGCCACGATTCGAAGCTTGGTTAAAGATTCCCGAAGATAGGGCGGCATATTGGTGCTGTAGTTCTGGATGCGAGACTCCCAAAATGCCTCGGCATTGGCAAACGCTTCCGTAAAAGCCGGATCAACGCCGGATCGATCCACATCAATGATGTCGGCATTCAATTTTGAGATCGGGGCTGTCATCAAAGAACAGGCAACCGCAATCAACAGCGAGCCGACTCTGAGATTTCTAAAAGTTAAACTCATCGCGAAACACCTAAACTAACTTGCGAATGAAACGAGAGATCCGAATTTAGACACTCGATCTATACAATGGTTCCTCGACTCTATGGTAATTCCTAGTCCATATGCGAGCAATGAAACTGGCCCGTTTTCTGTCAATTTGGGGGTTTTGCAGGTTTTGAGGCACATGCTCGAGAAACATTCTCGATGTCAAACCGTGAAAAACCAATATGTTCGTCAAAATCCTGTGTTCTTTCTCAACCCTCACAAACCAACATCCGATACAAGCATTGAACGGAAAATGCCTCGGGATAATCGTGGCTTGCAATCTGCATAAGCAGGAAGAAAGCAATGGCTTTGAAAAACTATTTAATGCTCGGTTCGCTTTTGGCGATTTTGATGATTTCAGAGGCGGCTTGGGGGCAGGTCGATATTCCGAGCCCCAAGTTTCAATACAAATCGGTAGAGCAGCCGAAATCGACCCGGCCGTTTGCCACGCCGGGCGTTTTTGATTACGACGCCCAGATGTTTGCTCCCATCGAGTTTTCAAACGGCGAAGAATTGGGGCCAAGATCCGGATTCTTCGCTTCCTACGATCGTACGGTTCTGAGTTTCCAAAAGGGAACACAAACGATTGCGGGCGTTGATGGGCCTTCGACCGGAAACCACTATGTCTGGGGAACGAGGATCGAAGCCGGATGGATGACCGACGTTGATGATGGCTGGGGTCTGGTGTATCAGTATGGGAACGGCATCACCTATGCTTCCGGCCAAGACATCTCGGTCCCACAGCCGTTTTTGGTAGATTCACAGGCTTCCGACTTCGAGTTGAACAAGCTATTCCGTCAAGCTCTTAACAAGGGTGGTTACTTCGAACCCTACGTTGGCCTTCGCTATTACAACATGTCGGACAATACGATTCAGGATACGCTTCAGGGTGTACAGGGCGGGACCGCTGTCGGTACCCCCTTTATCTTGATTGCGGGTAACCGTTTCAAACAAAACGTTACCAATAGCGCTATCGGTGGCCAGGCAGGTGCAAGATACAATTCTCGCCGCGGAAAATGGCGATTGACCTCCGACGGTGCGATCGCCATGTTCTATAATCAGAAGCGGCTTTTCGCGACGGATATCACGACAGCGTCAATTCCGAACCAGTTCCAACAGATATACTCCGAAACCTATGATGCCAACCAGTCCTTTGTACCGATGCTCGACCTGCAATTGGATTTGGCATACAACTTGACCAGGGACATTTCCTTGCGAGGTGGCCTGCAACTTAACTATCTTTGGAATGGGATCGCCAGAGCGAACACCGCTCCCACCAATCTGAATCCGAACTCGATATACACGACTGTTGGGACCGCCGGTGCGGGCTTGAACCAGGACGTTAGCTTTATCACGGCCGGATTCTTGTTCGGAGTCGAGTGGCGGCGATAGCGACGAAATATATGACATCTTGATCGATTTCGAATCAATCAAATCGCATCGGACGCCAGTTTCTGGCGTCCTTTTTTTGCGCGATGATCGGGAGGAACTGTTCGAATCGAATGCCGAACCGTTGCGGTCCCGTCTCTCAGTCGCTTGCATGATTGCTCATCGTTCGGCAATTCCCCCACTTGAGAAGTTGGGAAGCATTGTCCCGGATTCCCTTGCACAAATAGTTGCGTGCGTACTTTGCCAGACCTCCCTCACTCGTGAGGATTTGGCTGCAAGCACGAACAAAAGCGAAGTCTGCTGAAACTTTGGCCGTTTGAAAGACCATTGTCAGTGCAGAGTGATGAATTCTTCGGAATTTGTGTCTTGAGTTCTCGGCGCTCCGAAAGCGCGAAGAGCAACTTGTTCCGATTCGACATTAACTTGCCGCGAACAACCCAAAAGCCCCAATTAAATGAAGACACCGTCGGGCGCCCTCCCCCAAAAAAAAGACCGAGATCTGAAACGACCCGGTCAATGGAATTCCGCGGAATGGGTCAAGGTTACTCCAGGAGGCCGGAGTAATTTCGCATCACCAAATGGCTATCGATCTTTTGAACCAAGTCAAAAGCGACACTGACGGCGATCAGCAATCCGGTACCGCCGTAGAAGCTGGCGACCATATAATCAACCCCCAGCAATTCCGAGATGATTGTGGGCACAACCGCGATCAAAGCCAAAAATCCGGCTCCCACATACGTGATTCGCTCAATCACGTTCTCCAGATAGTCTTCTGTTCTTCTACCGGGACGATAGCCGGGAATGAACGTGCCGTTGTCCTTCAGATTGTCTGATATCTCTTTCGGGTTGAAAGTGATCGCGGTCCAGAAGTAACAGAAGAAATAGATCATTCCGATGTAAATAAGGTTGTAAACCATCGAGGTCGGATTCTGGAGCACGTTACCCAAGCTGCTGAAGGTTCGGCCAAAGAAACCATCGCCCAGCTTGCCGCCAAAGTAGGAGAACAGGAACGGAGGCAACATCAACAGGCTTTGCGCAAAAATGATCGGCATGACGCCAGCCTGGTTGATACGCAAAGGCATGTATTGCCTTGTTCCGCCGTAAACTCGACGGCCTCGAACATGTTTTGCGCTTTGGGTTGGAATCCTACGCTGCCCCAACGTGATAAACACGACCCCCACGACAACGCCGACGAACATCAGCACCAACATGATCATTTTCTCAAGTCCAACTCCTCCCGCGCTGAATCCCTGCAATTCGAACTGGGCATTGTTCAACAGGTTGACCAATGCACCGGGCATGAGCGCGACAATGCCCGCCATAATCAGCAGGCTAATACCGTTTCCAATTCCATATTCATCAATCTGTTCACCCAGCCACATCAGAAATACGCTTCCACTGGTCATAATCAGAATCGAGATTAATTGCCAGAAGAACGTCAGGTTGCCGCTCGCGTTTTCGAATTGCGAGGCCGTCATATTTCCCATGCCGGTACCATCGGAGTTGCCGGCCATGATCACCCACCACAAATATCCAGAGCTTTGAATCAGGCACAACACAACGGTTAAGTACCGGGTGTACTCGTTGATTTTCTTGCGGCCCGCCTCGCCTTCTTTTTTGAGATCTTCCAGCGGTTTGTAAACCGTGCCCATCAACTGGAGAATAATCGAGGCCGAAATGTAGGGCATAATGCCCAAGCCAAAAATCGTCGCGTTGTTGAGCTGGCTACCGCTGAAAACAGAAACCTTGGCGAGGAATTTTGCCAGATTTCCACTCATATTTTTGGCAAATTCGGAAACCGCTGCCTGATCAATAATGGGTAGCGGTATCTGCCAACCGATTCGGTAGATCGCCAGCAGGAACAACGTCAAAAGGATCTTTCGACGAAGTTCCGGAATCGTAAAGATAATACGTAACTTTTCAATCATGGTTTCTGGATCCCTCGACAGAGACGGCTGGTATGAGGGTTATTCTTGAACGAACTGAAGAATGGGACAATAGCGCTGGTGAAGAATCACGAACTGCCTGTCCAAAAATCCGCTCCCTCAAAATGCCCTGGAGAACGAAACTCGTTTTCCATTTGGTCCGAATGTGTAAAGCGAGTGCCTCGCCTGAACATAAAACGCGTTCGGTGATCGCATCGCAAGCCGCTGCACCCCAAATACGTACGCAACTCCTGCGGGACCCGAAAAATTGACGCCTTTTCGGGTGGCATCCAGCTGCCCGTGCAAAACTGGTCCCGCCAGTCGGAAGACTACGCCTTTTGGGCCGATTTTTGCTTATTCTTCACGACCGGTTGTTTGGCTGGAAGTTCGATGATCGTTCCCCCCGCCTTCTCGATTTTTTCCCGTGCAGATTTGCTGAACCGATGTGCCGAAACGGTCATTTTCTTGCTGATTTCACCGTTCCCCAGGACTTTCAACACATCATACCGATAGTTGGCAAGATCTTTGGCTCGCAGCGATTCCGGCGTCACCTCTTCACCCGCGTTGAATTTCGATTCCAGATCTGCCACGTTGACTTCACCAACTCGGAGCCCGAACTTGTTGAAAAAACCTCGTTTGGCAATTCGCCGAATCATCGGCATCGCACCGCCCTGGAAGACGGGCTGTTGCGAATGGCCCGATCTCGAACGTTGGCCCTTGTGACCACGACCAGAGGTCTTTCCCAACCCCGATCCGGAACCGCGTCCGACGCGTTTGCGCTTTTTGTTTTTGACAATTCCTTCGTTGACATCATTGATGTTCACAGCTGAACTCCTCGCAGACGCTCGACGTCTTCTTTGGTTCTCACTTGTTCCAGCGCGTTGATCGTCGCTTTGACCAGCGTGACAGGATTATTGCTGCCGAAACTCTTGGTCAGGATATTTTTCAGTCCGGCAGCTTCGCAAACGGCTCGCACCGCGGAACCGGCGATTATCCCGGTACCCGGACCGGCCGGCAGCATGACGACCCGCGCCGCACCGTACTGGCCATCCACGCGATGGGGAATTGCCCCGTCCACCATCGGCACCTTCTTCATTGTCCTGACAGCCTGTTTATTGGCCTTTTCAACGCTCGGTTGGACTTCGTTCGCCTTACCGTAGCCCCAGCCGACCTTGCCATTGCCATCTCCGCAGACCACCATGGCAGCGAAACTGAAACGGCGTCCCCCTTTGACGACGGCTGCACAGCGTTTGATCTTAACGGTGCGCTCGATGACGCCGGAGCCGGAACCTTCATCGCGATTATCTTTTCGATTGTTCTTTGCCACGGTTACCTTAACCTCTGAGTGCTATTTGTTTTGCACGGGTCCGAACCCGTGTCGTCACGAGATTTCTCAAAATTCCAATCCGCCTTCTCGAGCTGCGTTAGCGAGTTCCGCGACTCGACCATGAAACTTATAGCAGGCTCGATCGAATCGGGCTCGCGAGACCCCGGCTTCTTTTGCCCGTTCGGCAATCGCCTGCCCCACGATCTTGGCTGCCTCACAATTGCCTCCGTACTTAACCTGACCAGCCAAATTCTTGTCACGTGTACTGGCCGAAGCAATGGTTTTGCCGGTTTCATCGTCAATCAATTGGCAGTACAGGTGCTTGTTGCTTCGCCGCACGCTCAGGCGTGGGCATTCCGCATCGCCGTGCAGTTTCTTACGCACCCGGTTGGTGCGGCGCCAACGTTGTTTGTTGACAGTTTTTTGCTTCTTCACCGAACTATCTCGCTTGTTTTGGGATATTTTGAAACCTGGAACCGAACTCGCTGGCTGACGGCCGACGAACCGATTAAGCCTTGGCGGATTTTCCAGGTTTGATTTTCACGTACTCGCCAACGTATCGGATCCCTTTGCCTTTGTAAGGTTCGGGTTTCCTTAACGCTCGAACTTCGGCAGCGAATTGGCCGACTTTCTGTTTGTCGCAACCCTTAACATCAATGTGGGTTTGATCCGGACAGGTAACCTCCAACCCCTCCGGAATTACTTTTTTCAATTCATTTGCCAAACCGACGCGCAACGAAAGGGTGTTCCCACTCACACTGCAGACATAACCCACGCCTTGCAGTTCGAGTTTTTTCTCGTACCCATCTTTGACGCCCAGGATCATGTTGTTGACCAGAGCACGAGTCAGTCCGTGGAAGGCACGTGAATGCTTATCATTTGCCTGACGCGAAACCTTAACTTCTTTTGTCTCCTCGTCGATCTCAATGTTCACCTCGGGGCGGTGCTCATAACTCAGCTTGCCCTTGGGACCTTCCACGCTCACAGCGCCATTGGCCACACTGACTTTGACGCCGTCGACCATGGGGACTGGTTTACTTCCGATTCGTGACATCAATCTAATTCCGACAATTTGCGTTGTACATCTAAAACAAAACGATGGTCATCTGTGGCCTACCAAATCTCACACAAAACTTCGCCACCGACCTTTTGTTGGCGGGCTTCCCGATCGCTCATCACGCCTTTACTGGTACTGAGAATCGAAATCCCCAGTCCATTAAGAACGGGACGCAAATCACGAGCGCTGGAATAGACACGGCAACCCGGCTTGCTGATCCGTTTCACATGGCGAATTACATTCTCTCCGCTGGGTCCGTACTTGAGATCGATGTGGAGTTGTCCTACCGGGACAGCCTCCTCGGCCTTCCAATCCCAAATATAGCCCTCACGCTTGAGGACTTCGGCTACACCGGTTTTGACCTTGGAAATTGGCATCTCCACATTGGGCCGCTCCACGCTTACCGCATTACGGATGCGGGTCAACATGTCGGCAATCGGGTCAGTCATCATAGTCGCTTGTTTCCCTTAACTTGCCTTTACCAACTTGATTTGCGAACGCCAGGAATCACTCCCTGTTCCGCCAGGTTGCGAAAGCAGATTCGACAGATTCCAAATTTGCGGTATACCGCACGAGGGCGACCACAAAGTTTGCATCGACGTTCCCGACGAACGGGATACTTGGGTTCTCTCGACGCTTTGGCGATTTTTGATTTTCTTGCCACAGCAAAAGCCTAAATAAAATTCTTACGATGTTACCGTTACCGGCATTAACTACTTTTGGCGAGTGGTTTGCGGTCTTCCTTGAACGGCATACCAAACATCCTCAACAACTCGCGACCTTCCTCGTCCTTATCCGTTGAGGTTACGAACACGATGTTCATCCCTTGAGAACGGGTAAATTTGTCAGGATTCAACTCGGGGAAAACGCCGTATTCCGTCAATCCGAGACTGTAATTGCCCCGGCCATCGAACGCAGTCGAACTAATACCGCGAAAGTCCCTCACCCGCGGCAGCACCAGCGAAAGCAAACGATCCATGAACTCATACATCCGGTCACCCCGCATCGTGACTTTGCAGCCGATCGCTTGACCTTCCCGAAGTCGAAAATTGGCGATGGATTTTCGGGCCTTGGTGATGACCGGCTTTTGGCCGCAAATCAACGCCATGGCATCGCTGGCATCCGCCAAATCCTTCTTTTCCTGGGTTGCCGAACCGACGCCCATATTGACGACGATTTTCGTCAATCGTGGGAGAGACAGGATATTGTCCCGGCCCAACTTTTCCTTGAGTGCCGGAACGATCGCCGAATTGTATTGATCTCTAAGTCGAGCTGCCATGGTTTCACTCTGCAAGGGCTGCTGATGATTCCAGCAGCCGGTATTTGTATTTTCGCGTCGGCAACGACACCAGGTCATCGCCTATACCGAACTCTCCTAAATCACCTCGTTGGCGAGGCTGACGATTTTCATGTAGTTTTTTTCTCTCAGTTCTCGGGCCACCGCACCAAAAATCCGAGTTCCCCTCGGGTTCTTGTCTTTGTCGATAATGACCGCGGCGTTACTGTCGAACTTGATGTAACTTCCATCCGGTCGTCGAGTGCCCTTTTTGCAACGGACAATCACCGCCTGCACGATGGTCTTCTTTTTGATGTCGCTCCCGGGAATGACACTCTTGACGCTACAAATAATGACATCGCCCAGGCCAGCGGTCCGACGTCGGGACCCACCCAGGACCTTGATGCACATGATCTCCCGAGCACCCGTATTGTCCGCTACCTGCAATCGTGTTTCTGACTGAATCATTTCTCTATTTCCGATAGGGTCGGTCGTGGTTCACCGTTTCTCAAACTCAGCCGCCAACTACTCCTGAACTTCATCGGTCGCGGCGTCCGACCCCGGTGCTTCATGGACCGGCTCCGCCGAACCGTCAATGTCTTTGACGACCTCGGCCGCCAGAGACTCGCTCTGTTTTCGGGCAGCCCGCATCGCTGCGACATCGACCTCGCTACTTTTTTCGACGACCTTGACCAGGTTCCATCTTTTCTTTTTCGACATCGGCCGAGACTCGACGATTTGAACAATATCACCCTCTCCGGACTCATTGTTCTCGTCATGCACGTAGCAAGTCGTCCGATCGCGGTAGAACTTTCGATATTTCGGGTGCCGCACCAACCGCGCGATTTCAACGACTCGCGTTTTGGCCATTTTGTCGCTTTTGACTCGACCAGTTAAAACTCGCTTGGGCATGTCAAATTCTCTCGCTTGAATGTCTGTGATTGATGCTTGGGGGTGGCTCAGGTTACGCCTTTGACTCGGCCGCCGACTTGGCCATTGCCTGTTCACCCACGATTTCACGTTCGCGCTGAATCGTCTTGATCCGGGCAATCAGTTTGCGATTCCTTGCCAGTTCGGATGGCACATCCAGCCGTTCGGTTTGCGCTTGAATTCGCAGACGAAACAGTGTCTGGCAAGCCTCTTTCAGGACGGCTGCCATCTGCTCGTTACTCATGTCTCGCAATTCGGATAAAGTCGCCATAGTTCGTCTGATTGGTTAATCGGATCAGTTCAGTTTCAATTCGTCTTGTTCAATTCAGCCATGGGCCGTTTAAATCGGCCGCCGCTTGACCATCCGCACTCGAAACGGCATTTTGTGCGCCAAACGGGCAAAGCAAATCTTCGCCTGCTGTTCGGTCACGCCTGACAGTTCGTACAAAATGGTACCGGGCTTAATTGTCGCCACCCAGTATTCCGGCTCACCTTTACCCTTACCCATTCGAGTTTCCAACGGCGTCGACGTAATCGAACGATGTGGAAACACGCGGATGTAAAGCTTTCCTTCACCGCGAATGTATTGTTGTGCCGCAATCCGTCCCGCTTCGATCGTTTGGGCTTTTAACCAACCTGGATCGAGCG
The DNA here is from genome assembly GCA_942492215.1 of Pirellulaceae bacterium. Classification (GTDB taxonomy): domain Bacteria; phylum Planctomycetota; class Planctomycetia; order Pirellulales; family Pirellulaceae; genus Mariniblastus. Next base: position 112,816 of record CALODY010000005.1, on the reverse strand, counting down.
ATTGAAGTCCAAAATCGCCAAAGACAACTGTGTTGCCTCGAGTGGCGTTACCTTTTATATGACCTCTTTGGACCTTTCGATGCTTGACCCGCTTTGGCATCTGAGCCATCGATCTCGTCTCCGTAATTACCTTGGTTAATCCAAACTTGAATTCCAATATGACCTTGCGGGGTCAAGGCTTCGGTGAAGCCATAACTGATTTTGGCCCGCAAGGTGCTAAGCGGCATTGAACCGCTGATTTGTTTTTCACGACGAGCCATCTCGGCGCCGCCCAACCGTCCGGCCAACTGAACCTTAATTCCTTTGGCACCGGCATCCATTGTCTCCTCGGCTGCCCGTTTCATGGTCCGGCGAAAACTGGATCGACGGGAGAGCTGTTCCGAGATTTTTTCCGCCACCAACTGTGCGTACAGATCAGGCCGGCCGACTTCTTCAACTTTCAGGTTGATTCGCCGGCCCACGAGGTTTTGAATTTCGTTCTGCAAACGTTCTACTTCCTGACCCTTTTTGCCAATGATCAATCCCGGACGAGCCACGAACAATGTCACCCGCACTTCGTCTCGAGTCCGTTCGATCTCGACGCGGTCAATTCCCGCGGCCTTGTAGTTTTGTGTCGGGTGTTTGCGAATAAAATCACGGATCCTCTTGTCTTCAACCAGCAGCGTCGCGAACTCGGCCTTGGGTGCGTACCAACGGCTTTTCCAGCCTTCCATAACGCCGGTTCGAAACGCGATTGGATTTACTTTTTGGCCCATTTTACAACTCTATTTTCAGTAGTTTAAACGCAATAAATTCGCCAGAACCCTTAAACTTCTTCGATGCCGACACGGATATGCGACATCCGTTTTTTGATCAGGAACGACATGCCCCGAGCTCGCGGCCGGACCCGCTTGAACATCGGCCCGCCGTCGATACAAACTTCCGCGAGAAACAGATTCTGCTCCTCGACAATGCGCCCCGGATTTTGATCCGGATCCTGAGCATTGGCCATTGCGCTCCGAATCACCTTTTCCAGCATGCGTGCCCCGCGTTGCGGCTGGTACCGAAGGATGTCCAAAGCCTCATCGACGAACTTACCACGCACCATGTCCGCCAAAGGTCGAACCTTGCGGGGGCTAATCCGTGCGAATCTGTGAGTTGATACGAATGCCATTGTTCTGCTATTTGGTAACGGTTTAAGGTTTCAAACCTGACTGACGTCTTGAATCTCGAAGTTGCAGGCTACTTGCCACGACCATGACCCTTGAAAGTTCTTGTCGGTGCAAATTCACCAAGCTTGTGTCCCACCATATCCTCCGTCACAAGGACTTTGATATGCTTGCGGCCGTCGTGAATCATGAACGTGTAACCGATAAACTCCGGAACGACCGTGCAAGCTCGAGCCCAAGTCTTGATGGGTTCTTTTGCCCCCATAGCCTCTGCTTTTTGGACCTTACGAAAAAGCTTTTCGTCAACGAACGGTCCTTTTTTTTGTGATCTACTCATAAGTCTTTGTTAGCCGCTGATTGTTTATAGCTGGGGTTATGATTTGACTTTCAACTGGCCGTATCGCTTCGACTTTCGGCGTCGAACAATCGCGGCATTCGAGGCTTTGGCCCGCTGACGCGTGCGACCACCTTTGGCCGGAACCCCGCTAGGACTGACCGGGTGTCGACCACCCTTGGTACGCCCTTCACCACCACCGTGCGGGTGATCAATCGGGTTCATCGCAGTGCCGCGGACATGAGGCCGCCGCCCCAGCCAACGAGACCGACCGGCCTTGCCCAAAACCACCGAACCATGCTCGGAATTTCCAACCTTGCCAATCGTCGCGCGACAAGCCGAGGGCACTCGTCGAATCTCACCACTGGGCAATGAAATCTGAGCCCACTTGGCTTCGCGAGCCATCAGCACCGCGTTGGTACCGGCACTGCGACACAACACAGCACCTTGACCGGGCCGCATTTCAATATTGTGAATCACAGTCGCCAAAGGGATGTTCTTTAGCGGCATCGCGTTCCCGACGGTCGGCGGGGCAACAACACCGCTTTCCACCGTCATACCTTGCTCAAGTCCCTCGGGAGCGACAATGTAGCGCTTTTCGCCGTCGACATACTTCAACAACGCAATTCGAGCACTGCGATTCGGATCGTACTGAATCGAATCGACAACTGCCTTAACGCCGTCCTTATCTCGCTTGAAGTCAATCACGCGATACCGTCGCTTGTGACCCCCGCCACGATGCCGAGCGGTAATAATGCCCTGATTATTCCGCCCTGCCTTTTTAACCAACGGTCGCAGCAGGCTTTTCTCGGGCCGGGCGCCCTTGGTCAACTCCTTGAAGTCGCTGACCGAAGCGTCACGCCGCCCTGGCGATGTCGGTTTGTATTTTCGAATTCCCATTTGATTTATCCGTAAGCGTTCTGGAATCGCAAGTACGACCCCGCTGCAAAACTGACCAGCAACCGCCCCTTAAAAGAAGTCAATCTTATCGTCTGGATCTAAGGTAACGATGGCCTTCTTCCAGTCTTTGGTGCGACCATTGGTAAATTTATATCGCCTCGGCTTGCCTTTGTGTCCTGCCGCATCATGAACTCTATGTTCGGGAACCAAAGTGCTCGAACGAGCAGGTCGAAAATTGCATTGATCGCATTTCGTCACTTGATCCGGTTGCGATTCGAGCCCGTACAGCGACGAGTGCCAGCATGGCTGGAATAATTATCGGTGACAATGGGAAAACAAATGAGGAAAAGGAAAGGAAACTAGTCAAGAAACAGCGACAATTATGGAATGAAGTGGAATCGGAATTTTGGTTATCCAAGCTCGACATACTTGACACGAGACGATACCTTCTTGAGAATATGGCTGCCATTGCCGGAGATAATCTCAAAGGACAGTGTACAAAAGAACATAGCTGTATTGACAGTGCCAAGGATATCTTGAAGAAAATAGCCAACAACTTTACTCGCCAGGAAGAATAGTATAACCCTGATTTGGAGAAAGCTCTAAAGAGACAAAAAGTAACTTAGTAATGTGACTATGCAAGTTCAATCGTACACTCCATGATGGTATTCTGTAATGACGAAATGATTGTATCGAAGAACGGATAAATCGAATCTAATCTTCGTTCATCACGATTTCGCATCAAAATGTTTCGATAAGCACTGCGTTGACGTGAGCGATCGAATCAAGGCGTTTTGATATGTTATGTACACTATTATGATGAAGTAACCTGTTTCCCACCCCTAATAGAGAGGTGTTATTGTTCTACGCCGTAGCGTCCTGCCAAATACTTTGTCTCGTACCACTCATAGGCTTCGAACGTACTGTTCTTTATTATCCGGTCGGACCGTTCGGCATGATTCATGTGTGCAAGGAAATGGTCGCAAACGACTTCAAAGTTATATCCAAGGTAAAAGATCTCGGCATTCCAAGTAAATTTGTTCTTTCCTATAAATGTTCAAAAGTACAGATAATGTGAGCAATACACACCTCTTATCTTTGAAACATCAATACGAGTGACGCAACGACTGGCTCACCATAGCCCCGAAACTTTTCAATAAAACTTGGAATCCCATATCGATTTGCAATGATATATGGCTCGTACGACCAATGAAAGTCTATTCCATAGGAATCACCACTTTTGCAGTGGTACCATTTCCAATAGTCGGTTGCTCCGTGTCCCTTGGCAAAGAAATCAACGTGAAAGGACTGGGCTTTTTCTTCGTCAATCATGGACATGAGTTCCAGTTTGGTCTCGGGCACATGTTCTAAATCATCTACAGAACTATCATTCCCATTTGGGAGTATTTCAAATGCGGGAAGCACAAACACAGTCGTGTAAGTCACATCTTGGCCATGCGTGATTTGCCAGTGAGCCAGAAAACGCGCCAGATCCTCATGCGCGTCTCGTTTCGGCATGAAATCCACGTCGGCATACAAAAACAGGTCCGTCTCAATGTTGTGGAGTGCCAGATTTCTCAAGTGATTAATGGGATAGTCGTAATCCGCAGACGGCTTTTCCAACATGACGTGAAATGTGACCAGGTCACGAAAGCCTTGGCTGGCGCTTTGGACAAAAAGGCACAACTCTTGTATGTGCGCTAGACTCGGAATGTGTACAGCACAACTAATGGGTCCATTCCATCGTTCGAAAAGCATGAGCAATCGGGAAAGCTTGGGAATGGAAATTTGTGTCACGAGAGTAATGCTGTGGTGGAGCGGCAATGTCTTTTTTCGGGGAAAGGCATGGGACACGTCTCGAAACGGTGGCGGCGTACTATCGGACTCGCTGCTTGGAAGCGTTTCATACAGTTGAATCAATTCGTTCAATAGGGGAGGCTTGTTTCTCTGATTGAAAATGTTTGCAGTTACCATTGCTTCGCGCCGCAAGGACGTTTCCGAAGTTTCCGTAATGATCGCAAAGTGCATCGAAAGCATGACGTAAAACACTGTCACCACTGAAATGATGATTAACACTCCATTTGCGTGTATCTTAACCGGTGCGGCGTTTCTTCTCATCTTACTTCGTAATACATGTAATGTGCTTCGTTCATCGCCGACATTTTGGCGAATGAACGTGATCGCCAAAATAGCGTGGCATGCTCTCACATGGTACTTAAGGGGTGCAATTAAAAAAACGGCCACATGCCAAAAGTTTCGCTCGAGAGGTCTCGTTTTGTTTTATTGCATGCGTGTATGTCATGTGGCACATGCACCTAAGGCCCCCTACTCTCATCATTCAGAACATGCATGACAACAGGTGGCCTCTTGAAACAAACGTTAGCGCACTGACTTTGCTGTTCTAGTATATCCTGGAAGCGACATCCTCTGGACGCCATTCAAGACAACTTTGTCAATCTTGTGCAATCATGCCGATTTCCACCACCAGGCTGAGGGCTGCAGTTTTCCTCTCGTTTGTTATTAGCACTCTTTTTTTCACCCTTCAGAATCTCTCACTGGGGTACCAAGTACGAGTATTGAAGCACTCATTAATAAACCCGGAAAAGATGGCGCAGAATGGCCTCTTTATCCACGTGTCGTTGTGGCAGGAAGGAATGGCAGCGTGGACAGTTTCGATATCAGAGCTTCTCCTCATGGCGCGAGCGTTAAATGCAACGCTCGTAGAGCCTTGTATGCAAAACGGCCATTTGGTACCATGTGATGCGGCAGAGCAGCTGTTACGACTGGGGGACGTGTTTGATCTGGAACAAATCCCCGAGTCTCAGTCGCTCCTCATTCGCCACGAAGAATTCAAAAGACAGACTGCAAATGCCATTGTACATACGATTTGCATGCAACCAACAAGACTAAGAAGAAAAGACTGCAAGGGCCTTGAGACTTTTTATCAGAAAAAACGAAACCCACAACTTGAGGCTGCCATTCAAGATTCTTGGACGGGTCCATCTGTTTTGGAAATTTACAGATATAGGAAATATGCATTCATCAATTTGAAACGCGGACAGTCAAAGATGATATCCTTGGAACAAATCGAGTTGTTCAAGTCCAATCACTTGCATTTCCGCAAGGAACATCATGAATGTGTAGACTCGCTGTTGAAAAAGGCAAACCTGACTAGTACATTTTCGGTCATTCATTGGCGAGCAGAACAGGAAAACATGGACTATCTTGGTTGTGCGCAAGAAATTATGCAAGTTCGCAAACGAATGGCTTACCAGAATACAGCTCCTTTCATACTCATGTCAAGCTTAAACACTCAAAAGGAGCACATGTGGAATGGGGCACGAAAGAGATCCAATTCGACTGCGGATGCCGCACTGAAGCTGCTTCTCAATCAGGAGAAGTTTATCAAGCTCGATACATTGATTCAAGGCGAGAATGTAAAGGATCCAGGATTACTTGCTGTGTGGGATATTATCATTGCAACCAAGGCAAACAGATTTGCAACTTGTGCCAAAGGGTGCGGCGAAATCTGTCAGAGATGCAATCACTTGGGTAAGTTTGCGGCTTTTGCGATTGAGGCTCGAAGCCAATCAAACAGATCGAGTCATGAATGCTGGCCCTCTTAACATTGCTACGTAGTACCATGCCAGTTTCAAAACATCGTAGAGATAGAAGTATACTGAAGATTTTGAGTCGAGCTGGATAAAGCCTTTGGCATGCCGGCTGGCTGTTGGGACAAGAATGCGAGTACAGGTAGTGAAAGGCAAGAGATTTAACTTATAGAATACATGTCTTTTGCCGTTACAGTAGTGGTGGTGAATAGCATGCTGTGCACTGTACCGGTATTCTATTGGTGTTCGTGACACGTGTTCACGAAATTCAAAATGTTCGTGATATGATGTGATGATGGCGCATTCATCATCTGATAGTGCAGTCCGCTGAGAATGAGATTGAATAAGCTCACAGCGACGATACGCTTATGGATTTCAGCTCTATTTCTGATTCAAATTCTCTTTTATTTGTGCATACGTGTAGTGCTCGACGAGAAAAGTTTTAACTCTTCATTCCATGCAAGCCGCGCCCTTGGCATTTCACGCAATGATGATGATGCTGCTCTTTTGGCCAAAATCACGCCACAGTACAAGGAAGAAGAACATGTATCAGCTTGTCTACTCATACGAGATGATAATCACTTCCTTATTGAATGGATTGCCTACCATTATCACGTTGCGAAATTACGACATTTGGTGATTACGATAGACCCGAATAGCCTGACGTCGCCTACTCGTATTCTGAATCGATGGAGCAATCTCATGACTATCGAAGAATGGAATCAATCCCATTATGTGCCACATGACTTTGAATCACACTTTGTGAATGTAAGCTCTGGGCTCTCCTATCGCATGAAGCAACATCGGGCGCGACAACAGCTCTTTAACCTCGAATGCTTGAAACACCTCAAACTTCTCAACAAGGGATGGACCATGAGTAAGTTCCAATATATTCTCGTCACTTATTTGCAGATTTTAAAAATACATTTGTGGTTCTATCATTCTTTGGATGCTCACTTGATATTGCATGAATGCCCAATATTCCAGTGCTTGATACGGATGAATATCTCGCCATCAATCCTTTCATGTACAACAAGTCCTTTCACGGCCATGATTCCAATCTTGCGCTGCAAGATATTTCAATACCAGGAAGTGTACTGTCCTTTCTTCAGCAGTTAGTCATTCCAAATCCACGCTTTGGGAAAGAACTCGTGACTCCATGCGTCACTATTGCTCGAACACAGTTTAGCGCTCACGAGGGGGGCATTCGTACTACTACTCCCTCTTTATTCAATACTTCGCACTTTCAAACTCTGCAATGGCAAAAGACTGGTTTCCGGCAGTACTCGGCCTTTGACGGAAACTGCTCCATCCAAAGGCATTTCCTACCAAGCAAAAGCATGATTGACCTGACGAGACTTCGAATGGTGGATGTGATGCATCCCAACAATGAGGGAAATCCTCATCGACCATTGGAAGTCGTGTGTCCCTATGATCATTCCTTTTACAGCGAGTCGGAAACGGTTCTTGTGGCTCATCATTACATGGGAACACGGGAGCAATGGATGTCTCGACAAGATGCACGGGGAATACACGTTCGAATGGCACGATACGAATACTTGCAAACGAGATTTGGAAATGAAAAAAATGTTGATTTACTCCCATGGTTGCAAGGGTTTGTCGAGAATGTGGGACGAACCGAAGCACTGCGATTACTGGATGGAGTTGGACGGGTGGCAACTAACACCAAAGATAATAACGGGCGCAATAACGATTCGGTAGCGGTCGACGAGCCAGTGTACGCCATTGGCGATCAGGTAGAGGTGAATCTGGAAGGGTGGGGAGAATGGTTTTGTGCCGAAATTGTTGATTCTCATCCTGGAGGCTACCATGATGTCGTCTATGCGGAAGATTGTTCGGAGGAGATTGCCGTTGGGCCAGATCGTATTCGAAAGATTGAGGGGCCTTCCGATCAATGCGTCACGCAAAATTGATATTGCCTCCAAGTATCAACCTTTTTGGAACGACTTGATTGATGAAAAAGGAAACGTTTGGGTCTCGAATCACTTGGGATTCGTCGAGCAATGCTCGTAACAAAGAAGGAGTGGCGGAGACGGGAGAATACAATCGACAATGCCATTATCACTAGTATTAAAACGTGATAGCGAGCTCCTACAATATCTATTGCTAATATTAGTGTCACGGTACTCTGAACGACGTTCGTTAGAAGCTATGCGGCCCAGGAGGAGCCTTTCGATTCTGATGCTTCACCTCCAGCATGTTTAATCTTTTCTCCCATTTCTTCGTCCGCTTCGTCTTGGATATCGCAGCTACCATCTTCATTGTGAGAATCCATTTTGTTGTATATCATGCACAGGAGATCATTCACATGAGAGATTGGTGCCTCGAGAGTGGTTGCAGCTTTCGTCAGCTGCTTGCGCTTGACTCAAAAGGTTACCATCATGGACTAGAGCAATCGAAATCATTGCCATGAGAATGTCATCCTTTTGCTGAAATGTCAGAGGAGTTGTCAACGAAACAAGGTCCTGTCGGATGCTACCTCTAGTCTTTGCTTTGACACTCCTTTACCATAATGTCTTGAGGCGCAGTCGTCGCGGTCGACGTCTCGCACAACTTTAGCATGGTGTAAATCTCCTCAACAGTGATGTTCACCAATGTCATTTGAATCATGGAGCGGAGACGGACAGTGTCAAACAAGTGTTGCTCCTCATCGGCCGCAATGACGATGGCGTCTGGCGATTTCGTGTTTGCTTCTTCTTCTTTCTCGTCGTCGTCGTTGTCGTCGTCACTACAAAAGCACTTGCACATGCATACAATCCAAGACATTGCTGCAACTATAATGTCAACAATGGCACCCGCAGAAATACCGCCGTCTTGATTCCGTTCCAACCACGTTGGAACATCCACGCCGCTGGCCCTGCTTTTGATGCGCCGCATCCCGTCATTACTGACGACGCCATGAATCAGTGTCGCCACGAGATAAAGAGTGCCAAACCACATGGTTTTGAGACGATGCATATATGCTTCTTGTGATTCACTTGATATGTTTTGTGTCAAGAGAGATGATGAGAAGCAAACTCGTGTAGAAGAGAAGTAACGATAACTAACCTATCGGCCTCGGAGCGTCCGTTCGTCGTCCGCTTCTCACTCCCCAATGTGAGGTGGATAACTCCTTACCGCGAGCGCGTACTCACAACTCATCACAACAAAGATCAGACTGCGTTCCATCAAATCAGTCGGCGCCGCCATTACCGGTCGGTCGTGCCGTTCTTTTTCAAAATGGCGTGCACCAGTGATCGATGTAAACAATGTGGTCATGGTGCAAGTGATTTAGAGCTTGGCTGTGGCTGCAAAATTCACGTGGTACGTCATGGCGGCTGATGCTGTGGTTTTTTCTTTGAAGTTTGCGCTTCGCCACGTCACTTTGTTTGTCGTTTGTTCTATATTCTGATAGTGAAACATCGACGCGGCGTTCTCCAGTCTTCTGTCCCTAACCCTAATCTTTTTGCGCCCAAAATCTCACACAATCATCTTTTTTTCTCTCCAACATTTAGAGATGCATACCATTGAATTTTGTCATTTCAGAGCACTCTCCTATAGTCAATGGCGAGTTTGTCGGTATTCCTCGTCCACAGCAGCAGCATCTCATGTGTCCTTATTGTCGTGGTACCGTGGATGGCATTAAGATGATGCCTCTTTTGCTGGGTGATTTAGAAAGAGCAGTGGAACTTCGCAAGCAATCTGCCCTACTACTCGAACAAGAACACAATCAAAATGGCAAACGCGCTCGTGAAGAAGAGTCTCAGTTTCTATCTGCCCAAGCAGAATCGTCCTTTTTGCTCTTGTCGAAAATCAACATGGGCGGAGGCGGCGCCACGGATCATCATCGGACGGGACGATGGAGTACCGAAGAAGTCCAATACGTTGATTACATTATCGCAGCATTTGATCAAGGAACTCTTGCCATTCCTCATGGAGTCAAGCTGAATGATTTACTCGGTGAATTGCTAATGTGCAAGTCGTCTCGACTGACCAAAAAGATGAAAAATGCCAAACTCAGTACTCGTTCGTATATTCTCAAGGCTCCCGTGCAACCTCATTGTGCCGTGACGTTATCGGGTTTACAAGAACGATTTTTGGAAACTGTTTCACTGGAATCCTCGCAACTCGAATTGCGTTTCAACATGACCAAATTGTGGCGGACGCACTTTTCCAATCTCTGTCTCCAAGTGGGGTATGAATGTTTGGATGCCCGAGAATGGATTACCACACTGGAACATTTAGAAGGAAAGGCGAGTCAAGCGGAAGATCATATTCGCAAAGCTCGTCGTCGACGCATGTCGCTGGCGTTGCGTACCGATATTGGAGAAGCGGCCAATGCCGGAGTCTTTATTGGTGGCATGTCGGCGCGGGATGCCAATATGCAACCGCCGCCGACGGTATCTTCCTCGAGCGTGTCGTCTATTTGCAAAATGTCGTCGTCTCTTGCAGAATCGACCAACATGTCGACGACGACAACGAATAATACCAGCAACAACAATAGTACGTCTCTGCTCAAGAGAGAGTCTTCCGAAGTGAGCATGTCGGATTCCGATGCTGCCACAAAGGCCCAAGTCGACGACGACGATGATGAATTCCTTGCGGCATTGGAACGAACGGCTGCAGGTGAGCATGCTTTGCGTTCACGACTTGCCAGTGAAGACATGGACTTTGGGGCACTCTTGGCAGATGAAGTGGATCCGCTCTCCATGATGCCTCATTTAGAGGAATCGCTGGATACACCCAGTGCCAATGGCGGTCCGTTTCTTGAAGAAGTTGGTGCCTATATGGAGAGTCACAATATTCCATTTCAATATGCCGATGTATGGGTGCCGTCGTTTATGGGAGAGGATGGACAAGCCACGTCGGCAACGAGTGATCCGTCGAAATTGCGTCTCTTTCCGGCTGGTCATGCGACTCGTTCCGATATGGATCCGACGGTTCGTTCTCAACTAAATGAGTTTGGATCGTACAGTGCCCATTTTTCGTTTGCACCTGGACATGGACTTCCGGGACGAGTCTACTCGAATGGTACTCCGTCGTGGGAAACGAATATTCACGAGACGGATCCATCCGTCTTTGAACGAGCTGGTGGGGCCAATGTCTATGGAATCAAGACGGCAGTGGGAGTTCCGCTTGTCGCGACGGGTATTGGTCGGATTGTCGTGGCACTGTACAGTACGTCGGATCTTGCTTGTGATCAAGTCATGCTCGACAAGTTTGTCGAAGATTTCAAGGCTTGGAATCCAGAACCAAAGTGGAAGCTTGTGATTGATCTTGGAAGTTCATCCAAGACCAACAAGCAAGTGACAGAGCCTGTTGTTCCAACGGAAATGATGCACTACTCGCATACCAAGGCGAGTGGCGATTCCAAGCAGCCACCTGTTGCGTCTACGTCGTATCTTGGTTCTTTGACGGGTGCGTCTGCTTTTGAGTCGACGACAGTGACACCACCAAACACTTCCACGACAACTGAGACTACCATGGTCTATCATTCTCATGCTCCAAGCAAGCCTGCTCCAGAGACTTTTCCTTCTGCTGCTGCTGCTACGAGTGCTCCCTCGTCTCGTACTTCCAGTATCGACATTACTGTTCACGACGCTACAGAACAGGCGATTGCTTCCCTCTTGGGAGATCACATGCCAGCCAACGATGGCCCTGCTGCAGCACTACTTCCTCATTTCATGTCTCTTCGTTTGATGCTTCTTCGTGTTTCCGAACGTCGAAGTCCGGAAGAAAACGACAAGCTGGATGTCCTCAAACGCAGCTATGTCGATTATTCCAAGGGACGAAGTGGATATGAGCTGGCGTGTCTGTTGGCCAAGGATTGGATGTTTCTTCAACCAAACTTTGGAGAGACGAAGCCATCGCCGCCTCAACAAAGTTTTGCTACAAGCACGCCACAGCATCAACCGGTGCCTCTTCCTGCCTACTCCCTTCCTCCAGCCGCAACTGCGCAACCGACAGCAATGCGGATGATTGTTCACAAGCATACAGCGCCACGAAGTCGATCCGTCTCTGCCTCGTCGGAATCGTCAGGTATCGCTGCTCCTTTGCTGTCGGCCGACATTGTCCCCGATGGATAGAAAGGAGACGACGCTTTTGATTTTTGCAGCTACCTACCTGCTGCCCTACCTTTTTTTACATATACACAATTGTCGCATTGGCGACAATATCACTGCTGTCGAGTTTTCAAAAAGGCGCCGCATTTTGTATAGAGCGCAATTTTTAAATGACGACTCGACTTTTTTGACAATTTTGATACAACGTAACATTTTAAAGGTAAACTACGTTGTCTTGGTAATATCTTGCTGCTTCTACAGTACATATGCATAGTGCCCATCCATGTAGCTAGCACCGTATCTCTTTAGTCTCGACGGACTTTCGGACCGAACTTTTTGAATCTTGTAGACCTATGTGCGGTCGTACCCGAAACAAGTGGTGACCGGAGCTGATCTGACGACCGAAAGGTGAAGGTCTCCTAGCTTCGGGGGTGTAACAATCCAGCGTAGTATCAAGAGGGCGAGTTTATACTCGTCACAGGCACTTTCTCTCCAAGCAGCAGCTCCATGAGCTCGTGAAGCAAGGAGAGGTGACCATGCCGACTTTATCATGCATAGCAGCTACTGTCCCCTTCGGTGAGATGTAGAAGCATCACAACAAACAACAACAATGACATACAAATCGTCAATCGATTGTCACAATGATGCACGGTGATAAATACAGGCGTTCTTAAGTTAGAATATTCAACGTGATTTTATCTAGTAACCATCCAGGCAATACGCCTTTACTGACGTATCCTCATCTCTAAAAGTATCTCTCGAGTCGTAGCCAACAAACAAGTGGTTGCCATTTGAGGTTGCCACACGTCCAACTCTGCATTCCCGTCGTCCAAAGGAACGCAATAGTTCTCCATTGAGCAAGCTGTACTCTAGAGTATCAATTTCAGTACTGTCGTTGCCATAGCCCATGCCGAGAACGACTAGTGACTTGGTCACATGCAGGATAGGGAAAGACATCAAGTTGTGAGGAATGGCAAGCGTTGTTGCGCGAGAGAGCGTTCCATTCTCGAGCTTAAAGACATCAATATGTATGTTACCAGCAGCAATAATGGTGCTCGGATCATCGCTTGCCTGTGCGAGGGAACCATAGTCACCACGAAAGAACTGCTCCTGCGAGCACCGGCATTTTTCATGTATGCCATAGACAAGGATTCCGTTGGTTCTGGAATCATGAGAATCCTCTTCACATCTGACAAGCAGCGTGTTTCCCGATACAATCAAGCTGTAGTTCATCATATGTCCTTGATACTTCACCAAGTGGTGTTGAAGTGTGCCTGTTGCCATCTCAAGACACGAAATTTCGTCGAAGGTCTCATCTTCCTGAGAAGAAATAAAGAATACCCCGTTTTGACCCAGTTTCAAAGCTTTTATAACATATTCACCTCCTGTGTCTACATGGTGTAGTAGCTTGCCATGCAATGAAAACACTCGAAAGACACTATAATATTCGACAACAATGAATTCTTCGTAAACCTGTACAGCATAAGTTCCCTCAATGTCCTGGCCTTTTTCAAGTTGAGCACTTCCAATTAATTGTTTCGTTGACAAGCCCCATCTCTGAGAGACGTCGTGACTCCACTGATGACCAGACTGACAAGCCATTATGCTCTCATCCGGCAAAATGTCTAGACTCAATATCGTTTCCGTCTGATCATCATTCTCCTCAGGTGTCGTCTCCAAAGCATACAAATAAGTCCGGTGAGCCTTCCAGAGAAGATATCGATGCGGAAGAGCCAATGGCTTGGGATTTTCGGTTTCAATTCGTGATTCATCGCGAATTCGGGCCTCCCACGTCGAATCGGCCATCGGAAGCAACTCCCGCCACTTTTGTTCCGAGAAGAGATTCCACCTTTTTCAGAGAGTCTTTGCCGGTTAAGGCTACTGATAAGCGATCCTTATGAACAAGATTCAATAGAATGAGGGGGCTTACATCATCAGGAAGCTCTGCAAACATGCAAGGTTCTTCTTTCTTGTTTGACGGCGACAATTCGCGCGCCTTGCGTTTGAGACCATGGTTCTCGCTTGTTTCTCCATCTTTCAGCGACTGAGACGCATCATTCGTTGAATTTGAAGTTAAGAAATGACTTGAGACTGTAGATGTATCGGAATCTCTGCCGTTAGCAGACTTGGAAGGCAACGACGCCATGGTGGCGCAGTGAAAATGAAAAATGACCATTTCAGCGCAATTAATATCAAGAGTCATTTGTCGAGCTCCGCGCTCTACAAAAATAATAGCAAATCACAAAAAGCTCCGCCGACAATGGTGAGCTGAAAGCGGCCGAATCCGGTGGCGCCTACCATTTCCTACTCTGTCTGATTGACAGACTTGCTTAAGAAGCTCCTAAAGTGACAGTAGAAAGCTAGAGATGAAGAAAATGAGTAAGAAAAGGCCTCGAAATCATTGAGGTATCTTTCCAACGTGAAATGCAACTCACCGTTCTCTGACGACTTGTACAATAAGCCACGTCCTACTTCCTGTACCATTGCAAAATGCCGTATCTCCTAAAGCGGATTCATTACAGTAAAATCCACCTGTAATGGCGCAAGAGGTTCCTGAAGACCGCTTCTTTCCTCCATGATGGCGCCGCAGCTCGCGACCTCCCTCCAACATTATGAACGTCGTGCCGCGACGATAAGACGCTGAAAGAGACACTCCGAATCACTGTGCTTCAATACCACCAAACACGCTGATTCAGTAGCATTGGAATCTTTCACCCTCTTATCGTCGCGGGGCGCTCCTTGCCGAGCTCAAGAAGTTAAGTTGCACGCCCTCCAAACAGGAATGCAAGGACGACAGGACGATGAGGGCTCTCAATGAATCGCCATGCTTGGATACACCAAGTAAGTCGAGTCCGGGTCGAAACTCTTCCTCCTCTTGATGTTTCATGCGAATTCGTGGCCAGTGTCGTTTCTTCAAGCCCTTCAGCATAGACCTCTGTATGCCTGACAGCACGTCCTGACGGAGATGGGTTCAAAGCATGCTTTCTCTCTTTGCACGCTGTGCCGCCTTTTGCTACGGACAGCCTCAAGATGGCTGTTGTCATCAAGAGCGTGGCTCCCTTGCGGATTCATCACTCCATCACTTCATGCGACAGCTTTTGATACCTGGTTCTACGCGAGTGATGACACAGGATGACCCCAAGGAAATGTCATGTTTGGCACGTCAAGCATGCCGATTTTCTTGGTGTAGACCTGTTTCATGTCTTGGCTTTCGCAGTCACTTACTTGTCATATAATATCCAGCGAATAAAAGAGGATCGCTCTTCAAGATATGACTTTGCTCTCTTCGAAATCCGACGATCAATGGATGCTGTTTGGTTGCTTCCGACAACGTTCATGTCGTATCACCAAATGTCATCGAACGCCTTTTCTACGACATGTCACTCTTTGCGAATCAAGACTCTGGTTGCATGCGTGAATCGCTCGTGGAGAACGTGGCATTGGAGTGAAAACGAGTTCTCGGGTGACTGAGCTAACTTGAATGCCAAGCAAGCTTATTCTGTCTTGGGACTCGCTTTCAATGCCTATACCTACATTCTGCATCTGCTTTGTTTCGTCCGGTATCTACAAAATACAGAGTTTTCAAAAGTCATCCAATGGAAAGTAAAAGTCCTCTCGGAATCGTCATGGTGTATATAACAATCGCTTCGGCTCCCATGGTCGCCTTTGATACTGAATCGACATGCGGATACTAATCTTGTGCGAACGACTTTAGGATTGATTGAGAGCCACCTAATCTAGGATGTTTGAGTTGTATCTACGATGAAGGAAGCTGGAGATTCCTTTTAAGTAGCTACAGTAGGTACGTGTACTAGCGCTACAAGAGAGTCTTGCGCCAGCCACTCAAAGCTCGCTCTAGCACTGTGGCTAGCTAGCTGTGCTCAACACTCAGTAAGCCATGCTTCTTACCTGTCAAGCTCATGGCATTTTCTAATCGATGGCGAGAGCCTGTTCGAGTACTGTAGCATCATTGCATTGAGAAGATTGTTGAAGCAAAATCCACCATCAGGGCGAGCTCCAAGCTCCACAAAAAGCCACAAAACTCATTTTCACTCACAAAAATGGCGGCGCGGCGCCGCTTCAACGGCATGCTTGCGTTCCGCCTGTTATGGTCCATACCGCCACAACCTTTGCTCACAAGCCATGAGAGTTACTACAGATTCTCCCAGATCAATGGGCAAGCGCTAAAAGGAAGAAAATGAGTGAAAAAAGGCCCAGGTCCGAGGCGTATCTTTCTACCTAAAATCCTACGAGTTCTCTACTACAGACTCTTTTATCAAGCGACTCTTGCCTTCTCCATGCCATTTCAAGCGAGACCCATCTCATAAATGAATACATGGACGTGACGTTCACTTTTTCTGTGCAATAAGATCTTCAAGACTGCTTCTTCCAGCAGGCGCAACGCGCGCGACCTCCCTCCGAGCACACATGATGAAAAGAAGCGGACGAAGCAGCCTTCACGTAATCGCCTCACTGGATTCTTCTTGGTGAGCCGGTTCTACGAATGGATCTTCATCCGCCTTTTTCTTCACGACCGTCCAAGACTTTTAACGAAGCAATCACCTCCGCGCTACTTTGCATCAATGGCGCCGCCGCACCTGACTCCTTTCGATCGGACACAAAGGGGCATGTGCCGCACGATAAGATGCTGAAAGAGACACTCCTGTATCGCCATTCTCGGATACCACACCAAGGGTGCTGATGCGCGAGGAGGCTCTTTCATCCTCTTTCTCTCGCGCTACACGCGCCTCGATCTTCTCATCAGCTCAAGGCTTTCAACCAAACGTCACGAATCGCCAACGTACTCAACAAATGAATGCACCGCACCGTCAAGACGCTGAAAGTTCCCTTCAAGAATTCTCTTGTTTGGGTACTCCAAACAAGTTGACTCCTGTCTTGGAACTTTCCTCGTATCTTTGATGCGACTGAGCGTTTATTGTGAGCTCTCAAGACTTGCCGTTAGAAAATCCATCGCGCCTACCGTTGACAAGCAAGAACGACAAGATGGAAAAGGATCTCTACAGGAATCGTCATGCTTTGATACACTTAGCAAGCCGAGTCCGGGAAAGATTCTTCTCCTTCTTGCCGTCTCTTGTCATCCCGACGCTGATTGACTTCCGACTGTGTTGTTCTGAAATGATTAAAGTGCGTGAAAGAGTCTTCAAGGAATCTGCGTGATTGGGAACAGCCATCATGCTGATTCTCTTGAATTACTTTTTGCCCTCTTTTGCCGTTTTCATCGCCAAATGAGCAGTGATGGTGCCGACTTTTCTCTTTCAATTTGCTGCTTGGTCGGGAGGTTTGAATGATCAAGGTTGCGTGTTTGGAATGATGGCTTGGCTTCAACGAATCGACACGCTTTTGTCATCAAGAGTGCAGATTCCATTGATGTTGGCCCATCATTCCCTTCATGCGACAACCTTTTGATATCTGATTGTACGCCAAGTGATGACACAGGATGACACCAAGGAATTCTCATGGTTGGCTCGTCAAGCATGCCAGTCCCCTTGGGATTCAATCTGTTCCATCTCTTGGCGTTCTCAGTCGTTTCATTGGCATGACTCTTCCCTACAACTATCCCAAGAGAATCACGTGAGAACCTTCGTCAACATGCCGACTTTGCTATCTCATCGAAAGCCGACGAACAATGGATGTTGTTTGGCTGATTCCGACGACGTTCATGTCACATCACCAAGGTCATCGAACGTCAAGTCCTCTATGCTACTCCGAAGCAATCGAGATACTACCAAAGACTGAATCGCGTGTGAAGAATGGGATATTGGTGTGAAAACGAGTTCTTGGGCGACTGAACTTGCTTGAATGCCAAGCAAGCTTATTCGCTTGATGAGATCGTTTTCATTCCAATATCCTCATGCGGCACATGATTTTTCACCGAGAGCATGTACATGAGAATTCCATCGTAGTATTGGAAAGCCGCCCAATGGACAGTGAAGGCTCTATCGGAATCGACACGATTGCATCGCACTCGTTTTGGCTCCTGGAGGGTTTGAACTGCGTTTGGAATGACTTTTCTTGCGCGTCGCGCTTTCTCCTTTTGGTGGCAACGACGAGCGTATTGGATTTGACAAACCGATACGAAAGAGTTGGTAGAATGGATTCAGTAAGCGTAATATAGTTGGCAAATACCTGTAGCTCGCTCGATTACAATATTCAGTAGTAGCACGGCTCATGGCGATTTGCGAGCTTTTGTGAGCCATGCATTGCCACACTGACGAATCGTTGTACCTGGTATGTACGTCAAGAAACTAATGTCCTCTACTCTAATAATGAAACGTTTCTTAAATGACCAGAACGTACGATATATACAGTACTACTACTCCAATATTAGCTAAGCTAGTAGTATATTCATGATTCATGTTGTCATCCACCAATTAACGTCATGGGACGATTGTCATTTGCCTTTGCAATCCCTTGCGCCGACCCATGTCCTCCGAGTGCATACGTTTTCCGTTGAACGGCATAATGAATCAACTTTTCCATTTGTTCAGAAGAATATCCACTCCGCAGTGCCTCTTTTAAACTCACTTCACTGCTTCCAAACAAGCACGCCTTTAACTTTCCATCGGCCGTCAATCGCAATCGATTGCACGTTCCACAAAAGTGCTCTGACATGCTCGTAATGAATCCAATTCTTCCCTTCCCTGTATTATTCGGCAATTGCCACCATTTGGTGGTATCATTTGGTCCATCGGGAATTCGTTGTAACTTCAAATGTTGTAAATTCGTTTGCATTTCTTGATACGAGACGAATCGTCCTTGATTCCAACCATTATCATTAAAGGGCATCCATTCAATAAAGCGAACATCCAAATTATATTGAGTCGTGAGTTGACAAAAATCTTCCAACTCTTGATCATTGACACCCTTCATGACTACCACATTGAGTTTGACTCGATTGGGCGGAAGCAAGTCGCAGGCTTGTTGAATACTCGACAATACTTGAGTCAAGCCTTTTCGTCTTGTCAAGTCTTGAAATACCTCCTCCTTTAAACTATCCAAACTAATATTGACATGCGTCAATCCTGCTTCTATTAGAGCTGGTAATTTTCTCTCAAGGGTGACACCATTGGTGGTCATTCCCACTTGCTGAATGTTTTCGAGTGAGAATAAGTCACTCACAATCTCCACCAAGTCATGTCGCAACAAGGGTTCTCCTCCCGTCAGACGAATTTTATCCACTCCATGTTTTGTAAACAGACATGCCAGTGTATAAATTTCTCGTCTCCCTAAAAGTTCATCCGACGATTGAAGTGGCACACCCTCGGGTGGCATGCAATACCGACATCGCAAATTACATCTTTCCACCAACGAGATTCGTAAATAGGAATGCTGGCGTGCAAAGGCATCTGTCAAGACGTGAGGAATGGGAGGAGCATGTTCTAGTCTTTTGAGTATTTCATGAACGGATGGTTCCTTCGTCTTGTTCTTGTTGTTGTTGTTGTTGTTTGCACGTTTCCCAGCCGCACTCTTTTTGACATTAAGATTTGGTATATCATTTTGTTGTTCCTCGAGAGCAAGTTGTTGTCTTAGTGCTTGCAAACGAGGTTTCTCCTCTTGTTCTTGGAGGGATGGAACTGCCGAAAAGTATTGAATGTGGCGCGGTGGTGGCGTCCAGGCGCGTCGTTTTGGGAAACAAATCAGCAAATTCCTCGAGATGTTTCCTCTTAGGGACATGGCAGTGTTCATAATGTTATACTTAACGTAGTTGAACACCAATAAGATAGTTTCGACCGCTGTAAACCAGCATCGTTGTCGTTCTGTTCGGCAGTGATGAGCGCCGTTGATGCCGGAGTTTTCAAAACTATCAATAGTCATAAGTCATGGCAGCTGACGTCCAGCATTCGCTCATCTTTGGCCCTTTGTCGTTTGAGTGACACATTGATAAGAACGCTGGAAAGTTCTTTATACTCATATCCTATTGAATCAGCCAGTCAAAAAATCCGGCACCGAAAAACTACCACCGACGACGCAACGACGACCTCATCACTTGGTGTTGCTCCATCTTGCTCCTGCTCTTATCTTACTCTATTCAGACTTGTTAAGAAGGACTTAGAAGTACTCTGTGCCTTCAGTTTCACTCTCGCGTCAGTTTCGTTTACTTGCGCGCGCGCCGCCGGAAAGCACCCACTTCATTCACACTTTATTCATCATGGGAGGCTGTTTGTCAAGTGGCAAACCCGATTTAATCGAGAAAACCAATGGCGGAGAAGAAGACTTTTACAATCTTTATTTAGAGGATAAGTTATTGGGAGAAGGTGAATTCGGTCAAGTCAAGTTGGTGCACAATATGAAGACCAATCAAGTGGGGGCTGTCAAAATATTGAGAAAGGGCATTGTTTTCAAGGACAATGTCGTTTATTCTCCCCTCAAACCAGCTGTATTGCAAGGAGAAGTGGAAATGTTGCGCATCCTACAAGGAAAACACTATTGTTTAGAGTTATTGGGAGTCTATGAAACACCCAAGAGTATCTATATGGTGACGGAACTCTGTGGAGGAGGAGAAATGATGGAATATGTCTCGCAACAAGAGGAATTGAGGACAGAGGACGTGTCGCGAATCATTTATCAATTACTCGACGCCGTACATCATTGTGCTACCCACCAAATTCTGCATCGCGATGTAAAGCCGGAAAATATAATGTTTTGCAATCACATGGCGGGGAGTGACTTGCGATTAATTGATTTTGGAAGTGGATGCAGGGATGCTACTCCCGGAGAGGTGCATTCGACGTTTGCCGGATCGGCCTTTTATATCTCGCCGGAAATGTTTCAACGAACCTATACCGAAAAGACGGATGTCTGGTCGTGTGGAGCGGCCCTCTATGTATTAGTGGCGGGATATCCCGCGGATGAATTGCAAAAGGCATTTAACATTCTCCACAAGAGTAAAAATCGCAATCTCCGATTGTTGCCAAATATGCCAAAGGACATGCCCGATTCCTTTTACAATTTGCTAGAAGAATTGCTCGAATATCGTCACAAGGGACGAAAGTCGGCCGGAGAATTACTGTCGCAAGATTTTGTGCAATTTCACAAACAACATGGCTTGTCCATTTCGGACGTTGTGGCGGATAGTGTCACGCCACTACCCGAATCCAAAAATGCTACAAAGAGTATGCGATTGACCAGTTCGGTACAACGGCATTCCATGTTTATGGATTTCAAAAAGTTTGAACGAAGTGTCACGACTCTACTGGCCACTTTACTGTCGAAACAAGAGTTGGATGTGCTACTCGAGAAACTTGAGAAACGAACCAATGAACTACTAGAAGAAAATGTGCAAGTCATGGATGCGAGTGGACATGATGTTCAAGTATCCAAGAAACTCAACATTATTCCCATTAAAGAGTTGGAGACGATACTGAAGGAAATGAAACAAACCAAGTGGTACGTTGCTTGAATACTCGGTGGTATTGTGTCGCTGTATGGAGTACTTGTATACTCACACAACACATGTTGGTATTCTCCATTACACTACTCGTTATGATACAGTCTTGAGAATATCAATCAGTTACCAAATGCGGCAAACTACAAGGGCTTTGCCTATCATGTCGAACTCTTGGCTCAGTTTCAACGGGAGAATGAAATTCTTGGAGCGTCGGGACTGGAACGACGCCATTCCTTTGGTGGAGGTAGTGGCGAAAAGGAAACGAATAGTGTTCATGGAAGTGATGTCTTTAAAAACATGCGACGAAAAGGAGCAGCCAGTATGGGCGCGACTGGAAAGAATGATAATCTCAACAATTCTTGGCACTTGGGTCAGACTGGTGGTGGCGGCGGCGGCGGAAGTATGCGTTGATGCATGGTGTTTGGACGGAAATCGTGAGAGTCGATGCCAATACATGTTAAATGGTATAAAGACTTAAATTACATAACTAGTTGAAGTAATCTCCAGCTTGCTTCGTCGTAGATACCGCTGCACAACTCAAACAGCCTAGCTAGGCTAGGTGGATCTCGCCTCAATCTATCCTCCCTAGCTAGCTAGTAGGTATGGTAGACTAAGGAAGGAAAACATTGCTTACTACTTAGCAAGTAATTCGCACAGGATCGGTATCCGCATGTCGATTTCAGTATCGACATCCTTGGAAGGAGATTACAGAATGAAATGCCGGGTAACTGGTAGATAGTTTCTACAACATACCATGCAAACGAATCGTCCGTGTGTCGAGGCTAAGGGTACTTGCAAACTATATTAAGCTTTACTGAATCATATTTTGACTCTTTTGGTATGTCGAAACCAGTACCCTCGTCGTTGCATCGAGAATGAGAAAGAGAGAAGTCATCCAAACGAAAATAAAAAGCCTACCAAGGAGCCGAAACGAGTGCGATGCAACCATCAATCCGATAGGGCCTTCACTGTCCACTGGATGACTTTCCAGTACTGCGATGGAATTCTCGTGTACATGTTTGGTGAAAAACCATGTGCAGCATCAGCATATTGGAGAGAATCCGAATCGGAAGACGAATAAGCTTGCTTGACATTCAAGTAAGTTCAGTCACTTGCGACGATTCGTTTTCATTCCAATATTCCATCCTTGACAAGCGATTCATTCTATAGAAGTATCTCGATTACTCCGGAGTAGCAAATAGGACTTGACGTAGATGACGTTCGATGACCTTGCTGATGTGATATGAACGTTGTCGGAATCAGCCAAACCACATCATTGGTCGTCACCTTTCGAAGAGTGAGCAAAGTCGGCATCTTGAATAAGGGCCTCGCGTAATTCTCTTGTGACAGTTGAAAGGAAGAGTCATCACAAGTAAGCGACCGCGAACTCCAAGAGACGAAACAGAAATTCTCCAAGGGAATCGACATGCTTGAATGCCAACCATGACAATTCCTTGGTGCACTCCTGTATCATCACTTGAGGTATTGATGGGTTTCAAAGGCTGTCGTATGATCGAAGGGAAGGGTGAATCGGCACACGACCGAATCCGCATTCTTGACGACAAAATAGCGTCGATTCGTCCCAGCCGAGCTATCTTTCCAAGCTTGACACTTCCAGCCAAGAAGCGGATGAAAAGGCGTCTATCCTCCATCAACAGAGTCGGCATACTTGGTGGTATCCAACCATGGCGATTCGTCGAAGCAGAATCGTCGCCATCCATTCCGTTCTTCTTGTTAGAGAACATAATTCATCAGTTCATCAAAGTAGCTTCGGAGGTCAATCGGCGTTGAAAAGGCAAGAGACAGCAAGAGGGTGAAGAAGCATCTTTCCCGGACTCGGCTTGCTAAGTGTATCCAAACATGACGAGTCCTGGAGAGCTCCTTTGCCATCTTGTCGTTCTTGCGTGTCAACGGACGGCGAGCTGGTCGCTGTAGTGGCAAAAGTCTTGAGAGCTCACAATGAATGTGCAGTAGCATCAAAAAGACGGCGAAAGCTCAACGCCAAAGAGTCAACTTGCTTGGAGTACCCAAGTAAGAGAATTCTTGAAGGGAACTTTCAGCGTCTTGTTGGTGCGGTGCATTCATTTATTGAGTACGTTGGCGATTCGTGACGTTTGGTTGAAAGCCTTGGGCTGATGAGAAGATCGAGGCGCACGGCAGCGCGAGAGAAAGAGGATGTTAGAGCACACCCTGGAATCAGCATCCTTGGTGTATTCAAGAATGACGATACAGGAGTGTCTATTTCAGCTTCTTATCGTGCGAACATACCCCTTTGTGTCCAATCGAAAGGAGTCAGGTGCGGCGGCGCCATTGATGCAAAGTTGTGGCAGGTGATTGCTTCGTTAAAAGTCTTGGAAGGTCATGTGAAGAGAAGCGGTTGAAACAGAACGCCAAAGAACCGGCTCGCCAAGTAGCATCCAGGTGACTGGGAGGCTGCTTCATCCGCTTCTTTTCATCATGTTTTGCGTCGGAGGGAGGTCGCGCGCGTGGCGCCCAACACTGGATGAAACAGTCTTGAAGATTTTCTTGCACAGCAAAAGTGAATATTACGTCCGTCTACTCACTCAGGAGGCGATTCTCGCTTGAAATGGCATGGAGAAGGGTAGGGTCGCTTGATAATCGGGCTGTAGGACCGAGAGAACCGTAGGATTTTACATAGAAAGATACGCCTCGGACGCCTCGGACCTGGGCCTTTTTTCACTCATTTTCTTCCCCTGTGGCTTTCGACCATTGATGTGGGAGAGTCTGCAGCAAGTCCAGTGGCTAGGAAGCAAAGGTTGCGGCGGTAAAAGGCCGCCCTGGGATCATCATTGTGGAAGCGGCGTCGCCGCCATTTTTGTGAGTGAGTGAGATTTGTGCGCTTTTGTGGAGCTCGGAGCTCGCGAAACCGGATTTTGCTTCAACAAACTGTGAAACTGCTATGCAATGATGCAATGATGCAAGCATGATGGCAAAATGCAAGCTGCAGTGGAGCTTGCAGCCACAGCCACCCTCTCGTCCCTCGCCCCGCTCGGGGCGCCGCCGCCGGCGGCGCGCCGGCGGGTCGGCCTCCCCCCGCCCCCGCGCCGCAACCGGGCCCCCCGTGGCCTGCGGCCTGTCGCAGGGAGGTGCCTGACAGCATGCGTGGTGCAGTTAAGTCAACATCTTTTGCAATTCTGTTTTCATCAGCACTCAAAAAAAGGAGTCCAAGTAAGCACAAGGGCTCGAGTTATCCTCAACGCTAAGCAAGGAGTTTAGTGACGTGTCGGATGGAGTTCCACGCGCCGACAATGATGAACGGCAGCCAACGCACGCACCACCAAAAGCAAAGCACCATGACGCCAACTCTACAAAGAACTTTTCTTACAGCATGTCTACTCGTATTGGCATGTTGTAGTCTCTTGACGTCGGCATTTACAGTTGGTAACGCCGCGTCTCATGTATCATCATTTGTCGGCAGTTCGCCATTACTCCATGCTCATCATCTTTCCACCACGCCAACAACGTTCGCTATTGGAGAGTACTACCAATTGGCAAGCTGCCGCGGCAACGGTGGATCCAACCGCGGCATTATCCAATGTTCTCGGAAACTTTCTTGGATCGCCCGCCATTTTGGCCATTCCCATTGTTGCCGCCCTTGGAGTCGCCACACTGTTTGCCTATCTCATTTTTGCCTATGCGCAACCGGCCGCCAATGATGATGACTACGACTTTTAAATGTGTGAAAGAGAGAAATGAAAATATTGGAGAATAGAGAGAGATGAGTGAAAGAGAAGAAAGGGTTGGATGCATGTGCGAGCTGGTGTGATTTTGCTGTACGTTTAGTTCGAACCGGAGCTTTCTACGTTAAACTTGCTCGAGCTAAACGCCATCTTTTTGCAGCTTTCAATAATTTATTGCGTATTGAAACTCTGTCTGTTGATACTATAGCAGCGTTGTGGTTGTGCTGCTTGACAAACTCGAGCTACCTCTACTTCACATTGTCGGACGACAGTCTGTATATCCTTCCTTGCTTGCAATGCTGCTTTTCACTGAATCAATATCGTCATGCAGACTTGTATAGCTTCTGATTCGTATACACTACTGTATTCCGAAGCTTGCTCGTGCACCGCTTACAGATGCTGCGTTTGGTGCTTCTTGTCGTTATTGTTGCGTTTTAGTGCCGTCGTTTCGTTTGAGCAGAGTGACAGCTAGAGAACAAGAGACGAGACCACACATTTATGAATGGATAAAGGCAATTGTGATCATTAGTGCTACATTTCGTACAGGTGACGCATTCGGCCTTCTTGTGCCGCACTACGGAATGAACCGTTCTTGATCTCTGAAACGACGAGAAGGCTAGCTAGCTAGCTAGACAAGTCAAGTACGAGGAAAGCAAGCTCACAATAGATACTCATATAGCAATGTTCTATTCAATGTTACAACAACAACACCACGCTTATAATTATTTCTTGTTGAGTCCAAGTCCATTGGCTTCTCCATACTTTTCCATGAATCGCATAAATCGATCCCACTCGGCGGGAGACGTCATGACGTAGGTCGATTCAATGGCTTGTGGTTTGCCATTGATAAATCGTGCATTGACATCGGATGTCGAGATTTCACCTTCCTCATCAATCATAAACATGCCCGTAACGTCTCCTTGAGTGGCGGTGGAGGCATCAAAGACGTTTGGATTATCAAAGTTAAAAGTGGCCACACCACTGCTGCCATCGCGGGCACGCGTGAGCTTAATATTGGGGACGACTTTTTCTTCCAAGCCTCGCACAAATTGAATTTGGGCTGCGTATAATTGGGATGATAATGTTCGTGTGGTGGTGGATGGCAGGGAGGATGGAGCAAAGGCAGAGGCCAACGAGGCGGTAGCAAGGATACTGGCGGCAATGTACTTCATGGCGGAACAGTAAGACAGTATAAGCGGAGTGATTTGTGAGCTGAGTAGGAACAGGGATGCAGTGTCTGTGTCAATAGGGTGGATGTCAGCAAGCTGATACGCAGCGACTGTCGTCATCCAGCAAAAAAGCCTCCCTCCGACACGTCATTCAACTCCATGCTTATTAGCGTTGAGGATAGTTCGAGCCCTTGTGATTATTTGTGGACTCATTGACCACACTGGAGACACCACAGCACCACCTTTCGCAATGATGCTGCAGAGGTTGTTAATGGTTTTGAAGTGCCTGGCGCGCCTTTGGCGCCCGCGCACACGCTGGCCGCTGGCGGCGGCCCCCGCGGCGGGGTCGCCCCAGGCACCGCGTCGAGCAGGCAGGGGGCTTGGTGCGCCCCTTTGGCCCACTGCCTTTTCTTTCTTGAGCTGGGCGCGTCCCGCTTCCCAGCATCAGCAGCAGCCAGGCGTCATTTTAGAGGGATTAGGGTTTTGAGATGTCGAGAGCTCATGACCAAATAGTTACGCACGAAGAAGATCTTGGCTGTCAGCATCCATTGGCATCCATCAGCACTCCATTCTTTGCCGCTTGACATCAACATTCACTCTCTTGACTCCTACAGACACCTAGATACCTATATCAAGACTGAAATCAGTTGTTTTCAAGCCTTGAAGTCTCTGTTTCGCGCGCGCGCCGCCCAAGAAAAGCTAGCTGCCACCAATATTATTCAACCATGATGAAGCCCCTTTCTGCCACCATTCTCCTTCTCTTGCTACAGTTTCAGGGATCAAACGCCTTTGTCGTTCCCCCTACAAGGAGTATACCTACTCAAAAATCTTGTTCTACCGTCTCCTTGTCTGCCAACAAACACCATGAACGCAACGAAGAAACTCTACCATCTCGTACTCTCTTGCAATCCCTCCAACACGCCACAGCCGCGACACTGTTGGCATTCTCCCTTGTAACCACTTCCGCTGCACCCCTCCCCGCCATGGCCACCGACTCTGGTGCCATTGTTTCCTGTCTCTTTCAAAAATGTTCACTTCCGCTCGGAAAATGCATTGTCAATCCCAATTGTTTGGCCAATGTCATTTGTATCAATACGTGCAACAATCGTCCCGATGAAACGGAATGTCAAATTGAATGCGGCAATTTGTTTGAAAATGACATTGTCGGAGAATTCAACAAGTGTGCCGTCTCGGACATGTCGTGTGTTCCCAAAAAGCAAGATGATGGCTCCTATCCCATTCCCTCTTTTGAAAAATTGGTACCAAAATTTGATACCTCCCTCTTTAATGGCAAATGGTACATTACTGCTGGACAAAACAAGTTGTTTGATACCTTTCCTTGTCAAGTGCATTTCTTTACCGAAACGGAAAAGGGCACCTTTTTTGGAAAATTAAATTGGAGAGTGGAAGAACCCGATGGCGAATTCTTTACGCGGGATGCCCTTCAACGGTTTGTCCAAGATCAAAAAGAACCTGCCCATCTCTTGAACCATGACAATGAATATCTTCATTATCAAGATGATTGGTATATTGTCGATTATGAAATGGATGGAAATAAAGAGGGAGTACCACCATTTGCCTTTGTCTATTATCGAGGAAGCAATGATGCGTGGGATGGGTATGGTGGAGTCGTGGTATATACACGTGCTTCCAAATTGCCACAAGAATTAATTCCTCGATTACGAGTGGCGGCCAACAAGGTGAATTTTGATTGGGATGACGATTTTGTGCAAACCGACAATTCGTGTCCTACCCAGTCGGCAGGAGAGCAATTGGTGTTGCGAGAAAAGTTTGCCGGCAAAGTGGCATTGTCGAGTGAAGAACAATTGCAAGCGGCATCGACCCGATTGAGAGGCAATGTCGTCAATAGTGTCAAGGCACAAGTCTTGTATGTGAATAAAGAATTTGAACAAGCGCAAAAGGCATTTGAACAGTTATCGGCCGATACGAACAAGTTTGAACAAGAGCGTGCGTCTTCTTCGGATAGCAACAAGTAAAAAGTAATATCAAAAGACGAATATATAGCTACAGTAATGATCACTATATAGTATTGTTAGTGTTAGGGAGTATAGTACTTGGCGTCGTCTCCCGGCATGCCAAACTTGCTTCCATCCATCACCTCCATGGCATTGACAAGAGAATCCCAGGGCGGCAAGCCAGTGGCTCGTTTTAAAATTTTGCCATTTTTCTTGACGACAATGATAAATCCCTTGTTGATCACATCAAAGCCTTGCTTGGTGGCAGTTTGTACCTCGCTTTCCAAATAGTCGGCCCATTGTTGGTTGCCTCGTGGAAAGGCCACAACGTCTTTACTTTTGGAGATTTCAAAATTGGAATCCGTTTCCAGAGGAGTCGTTTCCTTCCAACAGGTAGTCGTATCTCCAACTGTCTTGCCATTTTCTTCCAACAAGACGGGAACCACCACTACTTCACTCTGATACAAGGCTTGCGGCAAAATGTTGGTGTCAGTTCGTTCATCACTATTGAGCGAACGACACACTTGTTGAATATAGTCTTTGCCTCCCGCACAAATGACGACTCGTTGTTTGCGACGAAATGTCGATAGAGGAGTCAATTTACTGCCAGTAGATGGAAGCACCAACAGTTTGGCCAGTGCTCCGCCCTTTTGAATTCGTTTCAAATTGGCTTCTCCGGCTTGGACATCCCGGTACGTGAGATAACCACAGACGGCCACGGCTCCGAGATTGATTCCAACATTTTGAATGGCATCGGATAGGGGAGGGGCATCGGCAAAGCCGCCCGTATAACTCTTCAACAGTGCGAGAAGCGAAAAGTAGAGTGCCACAAAGGCACTGGCAGTGGAACTGCCAAAGAACCACAAGCGTGCGGTCCGAAAGGGAGATTCCACTTCTTCTCGCAATCGTTGTTTGACGGTATATCCACCAAACTGTTGTTCTTCTTCTTGTGGATTATTTTGATTCATGGCAAGGGGAGAAAAGGAAAATGGCGTCTTGATGGCGCCGCCAAGAACAGTGGAACTTGGGGCAAACGAGCAAGTCGAGCCAACCAAGAGCAAGAGTAGCAGTGAAATAAGAGACTTCATGCTGTTGTTGGGATCTTAATGTGGTTGTATGAGTTTTGCTTTTCCTTCTTCTTCATGAGCAAGCTGCCTGCCTGCCTTATTCTGACCAAGAGGCTCGACGGTGGCATCGCGCCAATGACACAAGTTGAAAAAAACTGCCTCCGACACGTCACTCGCACTCCTCATCATCATTCTGCGTAAGTGAGGAGCGCTTGGCCACATCAGTCCCGCGTGAATCAAATCCATTTATGATTGCGTACAGAAGACACTTAATTTTCTCAAGACATTCTGCATTCTTGTGTCATCAGCTTGTGTCGCTGTTGGCGTTGTGTTACTTGCAGCTGGCCTTCTCTTCTCTCCAATAAATGAGTAGCACCATGGTTAAGCTCTCTTTCGTACTAGTGGCCTGTTTGTGGGTGCCGTCGTGTACTGCCTTTGCTCCAGTTGCGCAAACCAGGTGAGTTTTCTTTGTGTTGGTGGGAATGACATAAACATTGTGAGAATTCTAGTGGTTTCCTTCTTCAAGATTCGCTTCTATACACGTCCACAAGGTTAAAATGTTGTTTCTGTGGGAACCTGAGCTGCCAAGTCGCCGCTTAACGGAAAAGGCGCCACCGGTAGTAACATTCGATTGTGTAGTGCACCGGCGTTTCGAATGTTACCAACAGTATGGATTCTCACACTAATAGCTCTTTTTTTGTTAGCGCAGCTCGGCAGCATTCGCTCGACTTGTCCCAAAAGCACAATCATACTCTTCTACTACATCCTTACAGGTGGCATTGGCTCCTTCCATTGTGGATGCCCAAGAAGACGAAGAGTTGGTGGATGACATTTCACCAGAACATCCTCTTCGTGTCTTGATTGCCGGTGCCGGTGTCGGTGGACTGGCACTGGCTTCCACCCTGAGGGATAATTCTTCTATTCAAGTAAAGATTTTAGAAAAGACGGATAAATTCAAACGATTTGGTGGTCCCATTCAACTCGCCAGCAATGCTTTACAAATTTTAAAAGAAAGTGATTTCTCCGTCTATAAAGGAATTATGGAAAAGTTTACCTTTACTGGTGATAAAGAAAATGGAATTAAAGATGGAATTCGCAATACGTGGTATGCCAAATTTGATCTCAAGGAACCTGCCGAATCACGAAACATGCCGTATACCGGAGTCATTGATCGACCTGATTTGCAAGAAGTGTATCTCAATGTTTTAGGAGAGGACGTGGTTCATAATGGTGATGGTGTGGTGGAATACAAGATTTTGAAAAATGGAAGTGTTTCCGTCACGCTGGAATCGGGAAAAGTCGTGCATGGCGATGTCCTCATTGGAGCGGATGGAATTTGGAGTGCCATTCGTGCCAGCATGAGGAGTGAACCGCAAAAGGGAGATGGAAGTGGAGTCACGTACAGTGGATATACCGTCTTTGCCGGCGAATTAAAGTATGATTCCTTTGACAATGGTCAAGTGGGATATAAAGTGTATATTGGACCAGGACAGTACTTTGTCGTGACGGATATTGGCAATGGCAATTATCAGTGGTATGCCTTTTTGGCGCGAGAACCGGGTAGTGCGGAAATGGAGGAGAAACCAGATGGTACTTCCCTCTATCTCCAAAATATCTTTGCGGGATGGAGTAAGGATATTCATCACATTTTGAAAGCAACGCAGGAACATGAGATTGAGCAACGCGACTTGTATGATCGACCTCCTTCGGTACGAAAGTCGTGGACGGATGGACCTGTCGCGTTGTTGGGAGATTCCGTTCATGCCATGGTACGTAATGTATACACTGTATACTATATACACACACACACATTTTTGCTGCTGTTCTCACTATTCATACATCATTCATTCCTTTTTGTTTGATAGATGCCAAACTTGGGACAAGGTGGTTGTCAAGCATTGGAAGATTCCTTTGTATTGCAACAAGAGTTGCAGTCGGCCACAAAGAGATCTCAAATTAAATCCAAACTCCAAAAGTATTCGCAACGACGATTGGTGCGATCGGCGGCCGTCCAAGGCTTGTCGAGATTTGCGTCCGACATTATTATTCGTGGGTTTGATACGCCCGCCAAGATTGTCAATGACGAAAAGGGATTGCGATTTGAAAATTTCAACTATGCGGGAATCGTCACGAGTATTCTTCAACCAATCCTTCCACTCTTTTTCATTATTCAATTCAACTTTTTATACGATGGATGGCGAAATGAAAAGGGTGTCGATCTCAAAGCAGCTCTTGGATTTGCCGTCATTGGAAGTCTCATCCTACTGATTGCTGCTGGACTTGCCGAAGAATTTGGTCTTGCCGCTGGACTTGGCTTGGAAACGATTCTTGGTTCCGAGGGAATTGATGCCATTATCGTGGCACTGCGAGATGCCTTTGTCTAATAAAATGAATCAAGGAAGGATAATAAAAAGGCAGCAAGGCATGCATCCATCCATGTGCAAACACGTACAGTACTGCAGATGCTGCATCATTGGATGAACAATGATTGATATATAGATTTGAAACATTAGCTACGCGTTTACTACTAGCTTGTACTTTGATAGATGGTAGCTATGTTACTACGTGACCTGGCGTAGTCCCGAATGACTCATTGGAAGCAAGTCTATGATAGGCGCGCAATGAGTTTCATGCTGCATGAGTAAGTAAGTAGACAACAGGATGGTTTAGGTAGCTAGCTTGATTATGTTATTCTTTCGTATTACTACCTAGTTACCGGTAGATAGGTACGGAGTAGTTAGTTATAGTAGTTTGCCACTCAACCAGACAGATGGCTTAGCTTGGCCAGCGACTTTTTGGCGCCATTTTCTCTCTCTCAAAATGTCCGTTGGGAGTTGAAGTAATACTTATGGAGCAATAAGTGGAAACCGTGTTACGCTTGTCCTTGAACATTTGAGCATCTGTTGAAAACATGCTCTTGTTTCGGGTCTTGGCGCCTTTTTTCACACACTTGCACTTTCATTCATCCTACTAGTATATATATATGATTGAGACAATGGCAGGCAAACAACCCTCTCTGGATGCTATATCTCCCAAGAAACGAGCTGGAACGCCAGTATTCGTGCCGAACCAGCCCAGCAACAAACGAAAGCGCGCGGCGGCGGTTCGAAAAAGTCCAAGTTCTCCCAAAACTGCGGTGCGTGACACTATGCATTAAGGGAAGGAAAGGAGCGCCCGGTTCTTGCTAAAATGTTGGATTATGTATAACACGACTCGTGGTTGTGGTTTGGTGGTGATTTATGCTTGTTTTCCGTGGGCGCCCTGCCATTTTCTCCGACCTGCCACCAAAGCAAGAATCACACTTTGCTTTTCCGTGTTCTCACTCACCTCTCTTACTCACTTGTTAATTCGTTCTTACTTTCTTAGGCCTCTCCACGGTGTGTATCATCTCATGAAAATGCTACTACTTCAAACTCGTCGTCGATCAAGCGTATAGCTCCCACTGTAAATGCTATTGAAGCGGCGGCGCGAAACATGTGTCTCGAGAATCAAGTGGTGGCATTGCCGACGGAAACTGTCTACATGCTGTGCACGACCATGAATGTCAAGGATAAGGATGATGAAAGTGTCCAGAGACTGAACCAAGGTATGCTGATTGTTAGATCTATTTATTTATCTGTAACAAAACACGATGCTCACACTATGTTTTGTTTCTATCCACACTTGCATCAGTCCATTCATCCTTTGCTCGACGACCCGTCGCCATTATAGAATCTGCCCAACAGCTCGATACTCTGTATTCGCAAACCAAAACAGCCTATGCGATTCGACTAACGAATGGAAAGGCGACTCCTCCCGTTCGACTCGACGAGTCTCGTCAAGTCTTGGAAAAGCTAGCGAAAAAGTATTGGCCGGGTCCGATCCAAATTTACATGAGCGTTGATGAAACCGAAAAGCAGGTTCCATCCTTGCTACTTCAAGAGGCTCCCCTTGCTACTACGGATTCGACGGAATACTGCGGATTCGACCAATACGCAGCAGTACTTGCCATTGTCGTGTCCATCCCATCCCTTGATGGCAAGATTTCTCACGGAAGTCTCTTGCCACAACAATAAGAAAACACAAGTCATGATTGGAATGCCCACCTATTCCACAAATGCCCAAAATGTGTGTCTTGAATATCCTTTGCAAGAAATTTCCGTCTTGCAAGGCGAAGAACAACGAGAAGTCTTTTCCGTTCCAACCTGTGCGTTTGGGAGAGAATGTGCCGTCTCACTGTATATGGATTCGATTCACCGAATCATTTATATAGTGGGAAGCAAACAAGAAACCATGGTTTCCATTTCTCCTGGTATAATCCAAAAACTATTGCTGCACATGGAAAATCCCCATGACATCAAACAACGAGTCCTGTGTGCCGTTTTGAAAAAGTGGAAAGTAGTGGATCGACGAATGTAGTAAGAGAATATATATAAAAGGCAATACATGATATACATACATGATATACACATTACTATATAGTAGTTTATTGGATCATTCGCTGAGTGTACTACTCGCTTGCTTTGAGAATCACAAAATAGCATGCTGATGATGAAGCAATCGCTCTCGTGTTTTGATTCGCACTTTCCTATCTTGCTCGTATCTTCTTAGGTATACCTGTGCTGAGTTTGAGTCTTTACTTCCTAGCATTTGCAACATTTCATTTGCTAGCTCCATAAACTACTGGTGCGTAGCTCTTCCGTGCCCGCCGCACCAACAAGACCCGAGCTACTAGCAAGAGTTCGATTCGATTCACTCGACTACCATTGCGTCAAACTTCCGACTGTTTTTGCAGAACTTTGGAGCGCCGTGACGTTGTACGGAAGAAGGACTCGAAGGAGTCAACTGCCGGCAGAAGAATGTCGTAGACAATTACGGTACTTTGGGGTTGATATTTTGCCTCTGACGTTTCATGGTCGACCGGCATTTGGATGCTTCCGGCGCAATGGAAGAAAAGAATATCACAACTTGTGTTCACAATTCTTTGCTTGTGTTGTTGTTGTCGTCGATATCCTCCTCAATAAATCATCATCATGCCTCCGAAACCAGAAGAAGGAGCTACGAAAACCATGGTTGGCGATTCGCTTCCCCCCTCTAAACCAACATCATGCAAAGAACTCTATGGTCCGTATCCGCGCGCCATTCCCATTCCGTCGCTCGACAAGGACGGCTCTACGCCGGATGCCAGCATGATTGATTCCGCAAAGTCGCTGTGGGATTTGAGTGGAAAAGTCCATGATTATCGCGATGCGGGTACTCCCGATGAATGGGTTCCTCGAGATGGACGTCTGGTGCGACTGACAGGACGACATCCCTTTAATGTCGAACCTCCGCTGAGTGTCCTCAATGAATACCGATTCATTACACCGTGCAGTCTTCATTACGTCCGCAATCATGGCGCCTGTCCTCAATTGAAATGGGATGAACACACCATTAGTATTGGTGGACCGGGTGTGTCTCTTTCGTTTGATATTGGAATGGACCAACTCGTGGCCATGGAGGCGCGAGAACTTCCCGTCACGCTCGTGTGTGCCGGCAATCGTCGAAAGGAACAAAACATGATTCGTCAAACGATTGGATTCAACTGGGGTCCCTCCGGTGTCTCTACCAATGTCTGGAAGGGTACTCCATTGCGGGCATTGCTCGAAAAGGCGGGCGTTGTTTCTACCAACATGGACGGCAAGCATGTGGAATTCATTGGTGTCGAGGACTTGCCGAATAAAGTCGGACCTGGACCATTCAAGGACGAACCATGGGGGAAACTTGTAAAGTACGGAACATCCATTCCATTGGCATATGCCATGAATCCCGCCAACGACGTGATTATCGCCTATCAGGCCAACGGCGAACCTCTTCAGCCGGACCATGGGTATCCCGTTCGTCTCATTATCCCTGGTTACATTGGTGGCCGCATGATTAAATGGCTGGCGCAAATTAACGTGATACAACATGAAACGCACAATCATTATCACTATCATGACAATCGCATTTTGCCGCCTCACATTACGGCCGAAGAATCGCTCAGTGGAGGATGGTGGTACAAGCCGGAATACATTTTCAATCAACTCAATCTCAACAGTGCCATTAGTCAACCGGATCATAATGAAACACTCAGTGTCGCCAAGAATATTGACAAGGATTACACGGTATGTTGTTGTTTGTTTGTGTGACATTATATATATATGAGTACATTTCTTGACGTGATTCTCACACAACTCGTTTCACGTCTCGCTTACGCGCTCGACACAGGTGGCGGGATATGCCTACACGGGAGGCGGACGTAAAATTACGCGCGTTGAAATCTCCACCGACAATGGAGTCAATTGGGAACTTGCCGAAATTGATCGCAAGGAAAAGCCTACGGAATACGGCATGCACTGGTGTTGGATTTGGTATTCCTACAAGCTCAAGGTTGCCGATTTGGTGGGGTGCAAGGAAATTATGGTTCGTGCGTGGGAGGAGAGCAACATGACTCAACCCATGAATCCCACTTGGAATCTCATGGGAATGGGAAACAATCAAGTCTTTCGAGTCAAGGTTCATTTGGACAAGACGGCGTCGGGGGAACATGTGTTTCGATTTGAACATCCGACCCAACCTGGACAGCAGCAAGGTGGATGGATGACGACGATTGCGGGAAAGCCAGATTCGGCGGGATTCGGGCGTTTACTCGAAGTGCAGGGCGAGGCCAAGGAGGCGGAACCGGCGGCGGCTCCGAAAAAGATGACTGGGAAAAAGTACACCATGGCCGAAGTCGAAAAGCACAATACAGAAGAAGACGTTTGGATTATTGTCAATGACAAGGTGTATGATTGTACGGAATACCTTGAACTTCATCCTGGTGGAGTCGATTCCATTACGATTAATGCCGGCGCCGATGCGACGGAGGACTTTACCGCCATTCATTCCATGAAGGCCACCAAGATGCTCGAACGATACTACATTGGTGACCTGGACAAGTCCTCTGTCAAGACGGACACGAAGGATGATGAGCTTGTCGATGCCAATGGAAACAAACTTGCTCTCAATCCCAAGAAGAAGACTCCATTCCGTCTCCAAAACAAGGTCGTCTTGTCTCGTGATTCCTTCATGCTCGACTTTGCTCTTCCGACGCCAGAGCACGTCCTCGGTTTGCCGTGTGGTAAGCACTTGTTCTTGTCGGCCAATATCAATGGCGAAATGGTTCTTCGTCGGTACACTCCAATCTCTTCCAATTACGACGTTGGTTGTGTCAAGTTTGTCATCAAGGCCTACCGTCCTTGCGAACGATTCCCCGAGGGCGGCAAGATGAGTCAGTACGTGGACACTCTCAAGATTGGTGACTACCTCGACATGCGAGGACCTGTTGGTGAATTCGAATATCTCAAGAATGGAAAGTTTTTGATTGAAGGTGAAGAACACGTTGCCAAAAAGTTCAACTTGCTAGCAGGAGGTACCGGCATTACACCCACCATGCAGATTGCGTCCCAAGTCCTTCGCCATGCCGACGACGCGACGCAGCTGTCCTTAATCTTTGCCTGTCGCGAGGAAAATGATTTGCTATGCCGTTCGACTCTGGACGAATGGGCCACCAAGTTTCCTGACCGCTTCAAGGTTCATTACATTTTGTCTGATGCTTGGCCCAACGACTGGCAGTACTCGACTGGATTTGTCGACAAGGCTCTCTTTGAAGAACAC
The DNA here is from genome assembly GCA_942492215.1 of Pirellulaceae bacterium. Lineage (GTDB taxonomy): Bacteria > Planctomycetota > Planctomycetia > Pirellulales > Pirellulaceae > Mariniblastus. The sequence continues at coordinate 75,783 of CALODY010000005.1, read as the reverse complement.
TTGTTCCCTCCTGCGGAGGATACGTACAATCTCATGTGTGGACCTCCCGTCATGTTGGAACGAGGATGTACACCCAATCTGGCTGCCATTGGACACGGCAAGAAAATGATGTTTTCCTTTTAATCAGGAGCAAGCTATCAATCAAGCGACGGTGCAGTTTTGTGTGCGTGGCACCGTCGTAGTTACATGTTATATGCACGTAAGTAGTCAACGATTATAGATTTATACATTTCATTACTTGTCTATTCTCTCATTTATGATTAGCTAGCTATCATGTGTTTGGAGCGAAAACGAGTCGCACGAAAAGATATTAGTTAGCAACAAAAATGGAATCTCTATACAGTATATGTACATTAGCGAATCCTGCCTTCATTTGAATTGTATCATCATGCTTATAGCTCCATTGCAAAAATGTCTTCTTCTACCAAAGATGTGGACTCATCAAGTACGTCACTTGTGGACGTACGGGCGGCACCTAATTTGCGAAGTAACGCCTCGTGCCTCGTTTTTAACGAACACGCCTGTTCGGGTGGAGAGTGACGTGTTTCAACAAGGTTCTCAATACAATCTTGATTCTCATAGAGCAAGTCATGATGAAGATATAGAGACTGCCGTTTCGAGATGCCACCCACTAGTCTGGCGAACATGAGAAAGTCCTTGTAATCGGCAATGGCGTCTTCTTCTGCTTCCAGCTGGATGTCGTTATAGTGTTGAAAACTTGACTTAGAGCGGCTTGGAATGGGAATCGCTTGACTTCTTGGCTGTCGAACAGCATTGTTGGTCTTGCTGTTGTTGGTTGGCAAGTACGTCATTGACTTGTCGGCGTTGTGAAGGATGCAAAGGCGATTGCCATCTACAAGAGGTGCCATGTTTCTAATGAGAGTAAGAGGAGACTAGTACCATGGAGGCTACTGCATCCAGTCTCCTGTTTGCTACTCTCCCCAATTACGTTGTGACAAAATGAATCACTGCGACGAGCAAGGACAGCAAGAAGAGCACAAGAGTTCACAAGCTGGACGCCACGTACGCAAATGACCTCGAGCAAAATGACTAAAAGAACTATTCGATGAGGCATAGGAAATATCAAATGACCCCATCAAAGATTGATGACCTTTTGATATGACTTGTTGGGCCTAATTCGAGGACACTTTCCCTACGAGTTTTCTCTGTAACTAGCTGTTGCCAGTCCTGTCTCACAAATCCGACCGCTCATTTCAAGCAACAAAGCACAGCCAAAGATGCTCCGTCGACCAACAACCAATCCTTGCAATGAAAAGTCTCGTCATGATCAAAATGATTTCCAAAGGATGAAGAAAGAGACGGCAAAGCACGTTCACTCTAGTGACTCATTCTCACCGTGGTCTTTGGCATCGACCGCGTCTACACGCACCACTTCTACGGCATCATCTGCAAAATCCGACGACGAGCAAAGTTGCTACAAGAGCTTGGATCGTCGCAACAAGAAGCTAGCACGAGCGGCAGGACGTGCCATGATGAAGCAAATGAAGAATTTTGACTCCTTCTCCAGCCTTCCAGACAAGGGCTCGTTGCATCCCATTATCGAGCTCGATTGGCAAGATATTCACGTACAAGACATTTTGGGTGCCGGTGGATTCTCGTCCGTCTATAAAGTTTCCATTCTTCCCAAGAAGCAAATGAATGATCAAGACGCTTCTTCTTCCTCCAAACATCGAGAAAACATGTGCCATGATAATAATACATTTGCACTCAAGCATCTCGACCAAAAGCTCTGGAAGCTGGGAAAGGAGGCGCTTTCATCGGCGGCTTCCGACCTTGCTTTGGAAGCACAAATGCTTTCACGATTGAGCCATGAAAATATCATCACGCTTCATGGTACATCCAGGGGAGGTCATCCGTCGACTCTATTTCAAGACAAACGAGGATACTTTTTGGTACTCGATCTCTTGACGGAAACACTCCATCAACGAATCACTCGATGGAAGAAGAGTAAAGACAGAAATGTATTGCATCGTCTGGAGACAGCCGCAGTTGGAATTGCTAGAGGATTGGAGTATCTTCATAAAATGAACATTGCCTACCGAGATCTAAAGCCCCAAAACGTTGGCTGGGATCAAAGGACGGGACAAATAAAAGTCTTTGATCTTGGTCTGGCAGCCGAGATTAATCCCAGTGAGCGATTGCAAAGTACGGTTGGAACGTTGCGGTATATGGCCCCCGAAGTCATGCTGGGCGAAACGTACGGCTTGAGTTGTGATGTCTATTCCTTTGGGGTCCTTCTTTGTCAGCTAGTCACGTTGGAACTGCCATTTGCGGATCAAAAGTTCAAGTCACGACAAGAACTTGCCAACAAGGTGGCAGTCCAAGGATATCGACCATCCCTCAAAAAGCTGGATTGTCCCAATCGCATTAAGAAACTAATCAAGGAATGCTGGGACCAAGACCCGAAACAACGACCATCGTTCAGAACTATTCGGAGACGTCTCGAGAAAGTGATATCCAAGCAACCTCTATAACCTTAATGTATACTATAGATCCATGTTGCGTTGCTAGATCTATCATGTTGCTTTGCGTAGAATCATACCATCATACCAGTGTCGGGCAGTATATATATATATATATATATATATATATAGGTGTGCTGGCATCCAAATCGCTCCACCAACGAATCAACGGTTCCAAGAACCATTCGTCGGCGTCTAGCTAGAGATAGTCACGTCTAGCTGGTGAAAATACTTTGCTACATCCTCTTCCTTTAGACTCAAGTATTGGCACTCTAGTAGATCATCTTCTACCACAGTAGATCGTCAAAGTAGAGATCGCAAAGGCAAAGGCGTCGTGTCAACTTTTCGCTCCGTAGCTCGTCGTCCAAGTTGTAGCATGCCTATACCAGTACCGGAGTGTCGTAGCAATAGAATTTTCTTTACTTCACGTGCATACAATCCTCCTGTCAAAAGTATAGTCCCGTAGCTCCGTCGGGGTCACAAATCGATGGTCCAATGACTATGACCCATGGGCATCTCATGACCGGGTCATTAGCATAGTTCGATGACCGAAACCGGCATCGGGCATAACATTTCTCAATAGGCATTGTCCAAAAATCCAGGATTGCATCGAAATCCACCCTGAACTGGCCTATGACCCCATTTTCGAGGAGTACATGTAGCCCTCCATTACAAGACGTTCATCAAGCAAGAATGTTGGTCAAAGCTCAAGAAAGACGCGTACAAATGAATCAAAAGGAGGCAGAAACCTCGGAGGCTTCGTCATGCGATCCCACTATCGAAGCTTCGGACTTGAGTACGAGTTTTGTCTCTCTTGAAAACAACATGTCCAGTGATAGACATCGTGGCAGAGCTGCTGGCGTTGCAATGGTGCAGCGTATGAAACGCTTTGACTCCACATCAAATCTATCAAGAGACAAGAACAAGACTGTTGAGAAACTGAGCTGGAATGATTTGGAGGTGGGTGAAATGGTGCCAGCAAGTGCTTCACACCATGGCGGTTTCCTCGACAATGGCGTTTCTACTTTTACTACTGTGTTGCCATATGAACCAGTCCGTAGCCTTTGTGGTTCCCACTTCATTTGTGTCATCGCTGGTAGCCCCAGCAACCGCCGTTTCCTCTCTGAACGCCTTGACATCCCTTGGCGCCAACGTGCTCATTGACAACCATGACATTGACGACATTTATAGCAACGTGCTCGTCCCCACTTCTTGTTTCACGGATGAATCCTCCTCCTTGTCATCGTTACTATTGTCGGCAGATGGCAGTGTGGCAAGTACCATCACGACCATAGTCAGTGTTTTGGTCATTATCATTTTTGGGCTTGGCGCTTTGACTCTAGTCATGGCTAACGTGATTATTCCAAAGGCGGCCGAAGAACTTGAGAACAAGGCACGAACCGAATATCCCGACTTGTGGGCTGGAACCGAGGCCAAGCTGGAGGGGGAAGAAGTACTGGCCATGAGACCCGACCTGATTCAAGAACTTGGTCGACAAGTCCAACAAGCGGATATTGCCAAGTTTGAAGCATTACAAGAGAATGAAGGCAGTGAAAGCAATGTGGTAGATGTGCAAGTCATTACGGATAGCAACGACGAGGAAAGCAATAATAAGTAACGTTGCTTTGAGTCACACTCACACAGTTCAAGCAAGGAAACGGAGCTAAGTCGCCACCTTTTTTGAACGAGACTTGAAATGTGCAACACATTATTAGGCGAACTAGTTTACAAATTAAGTGATGGTATGTAATCGAGCAACGAGACGAGATGCCCTACTGGATGCACAAGTGAGCGACAGTGACGTGCATGAATGGGCCATACAAAACAGTTTGACGGATAGTAGTAACGAGTCTCCTACTCCTCCAGATGTTCCTCAAGTCGTCCATGACCGCAAGATTAGTAACATTGTGTCGTGCTTGTTTATCGTTGCACTATATGCAATCATGGTATTCAAGCCGGGTACATTGTTTTGGAAGGATGGAATCAACATAATGTGAGAGAAAGAGGCGAATTATCCATGTTGTTGTAGCTTGCTAGCTAGACAAATGCAGGATGACGGAGTGATGAAGAAAGCGACTATAGTATGTAGCATTTAACGATAGAATGTACATTTTATTCTTGGCATCCCTTCTCGATCTCGTTTGCTTTGTTGCAAGCTCAGCTAGCTGCACTTTCATGAAGAAGTGCAAGGAGAGGAGCGACTGCCATCAGTCTTTGACTTGCTCTTTCAGTTGCACCCACACGATTTCCGTTGCACCCGCCCTATTTACATTGTAGTAATTCACATACAATAGAACCACATACAATATCTAGGGGCAAAACCGTTTGATATTTCCCCAAAGAACCTTCGATCACTCTCCATTGTTCTATCCGTCTGTCCTCGCTGGGACACCCCGAATAAATGTCAATCTGGTACAAAAATCACGTAGAACTCCCGTAGAATGGTCGTTTTTTGCGGGGTGTCCCTGAAGAAACTGCTTTGACTTCGCCGAAGAATACGTAAGGGAGGAATTTTCTTTTGGTCGCGCCAAAAATCGAGTCTCGCAGCCAAAAATTCAAATTTCTCCGAGTATCGTAGGAGAGTGGCTGGGCCACTCGTGACTGTGGCATAAATATTACGACCAGGAGTCATTTTCGTTCTGCAGTGCGTTCGCCACATCACGCCAAATTTGTAAGAGCAAGATACGCCATCACCAGTTAAGACGAATACGGCACTGCTTTCACAAAGAAAACTATTTGACGAGACTAATAATGGACTCAATGGATGCGGAAGACGCAAAAGAATCTCTGATGAAAGGAGCAACGTGTCGTCCTTGCGCGCAGCAACCGCGGCACCAGCATGATACTGAACTTCAAGGTGCAAAAACAAAGTGCACTTGTGGCGCCTGTTCTCCGATGCAGAGGCGCCCGTCGTTCTCTACGAATAAACCAGCTGAGATTCCCAAAAAGCCTTTGGAACAACCACGGCCACGCGCCGCGGTGGATGAGGAAAAGTCGCGTTCGGTCCAGATGCTGGAACACATGCTTCTTGTGCAACAAACGCGCAGTGACCTTCTTCAGACAAAGCTTGATGCTGCCATGGTTGAGAATAGTCAATTGAGACTTATGATGGCAGATGAGCGGCATGCCATGTTGGAACGCTACCGAACTCTTCAGAGAATGATTGGACAACACCTGGAGAAGTGTCCGTATCAAGAGCCTATTGTGAGTCCGTCTTCCTGCCGAAGCATCGAATCCATGGGATCTTTTGGTATTCCTCAAGCATCCTTTGAGGAAGCCGATCATCCCTGTAACGAAGAAATGCGCAGTGATGCACGCTTAGTAACTCCATCCGAAGAAAGGCGTCTTGTGAACGCTCCAGAGAACCTTCCAACTGCTTCGAATCTTCTGCTTTCCCTCTCCGAATACCAAGATGAAAGTCAAGAAACTACCAACGGCAGCAACATTCAAGCAAATGAGTGTCATAGCGCAAGAGAAGAAGCAGTGAATCGCTCTTTGGAAGCAAAAACAACATGGGAATCGATCGTGTCGCAAAGGGCATGTGTTCCATGTGAAATACAGATTCAGCATCTCGACCTGGAAAAGGATACGGATCTAGATGCTGACCAAGAAGAAGCTTTGTTTTAGACAGTTTAGGAAGAGAGCATGGATAAGGGAGGAAAACTACGTTGGGGATTAGGAACTCTATGCTATACGTACTACATATGGGATGATTGAATGCATTTAAAATACAGTACCTCATAACTGAATACCTAAGAGATGATTATTTTGTTACTTTCCACTTTTAGCTTGTTTACGATGTCCCAAGCACCGTTATCCCGGACTCGGCATGCTTTGCTTGAAGCAGGATAATCTATTTTTGTCTTTGAAAATGCTACCTTGTCGACTGGCGGAACTTTGAAGCAAGACAGAAGAAAAATTTGGGACTGCCCCCGAGACGGCAGCTCGTTTTTGAAATTTTTGAACTCCCGGAAAATTTGGAATACGTATTGCGCAACGGAAAGTAGCTTGTTTGTGTAAATTTTTAGTCCTGCAATCTTGGAAACACTTATTGAAAAAGTGTCAATTGATCCCGCCGAGCTTTCGATGAAACCTATCCTGGCCGGCGTGAAAAGGAGTCGCAAAGAACATATGACCATTTTCTCTACGAAATAGCCTTTCCCGTTCTTCAATTTTGCGGGATCAGTTCTGTGCGTAAGTACGTGCACATCACATCACTGTGATGGCTTGTGCTGATGATGCATCTCACTCGCGCCATGACAACAACATGCATGAAACACCATGGTGACAACTGACAATAATGTGGAGAACTTGGAAATGATTACGACACGGCGTCTGAGGCTCCATCGGCCACTGGAACAGGACGCGGACGAAATGTACAAGCGCTACGCCAGTGATGCAACAGTAACGAAACTGCTGTCGTGGCCGACACACTCGACGGTCGAGGATACACGACAATTCATTCAAACCTATAGCAATGTGCTCTGGAACAAATACAAGGTTGGTCCCTATTTGATTTCGGATTTAGAGTCTGGCAAATTGTTGGGTTCCACTGGATTGGATTTCATTAGCAACGACGACGGAAATGAAGGTTGCGCTTCGACAGGCTACGTATTAGCTCAGGACTCATGGGGACAAGGATATGCTACAGAGGTGTTAGAAGCAATGATACTGCTGGCACGTCGTTTGCAAATCAAGGAGCTTGTAGCAGAATGTCACGCAAATCATGTAGTGTCGCAACGCGTTTTGGCCAAGTGTGGTTTTGAGATTGTTGAGGATAACAAGAAGAGAGCCATTGTGTTTCCAAACCTTGGAACTGGTGAACCACAACCTATTTTGAAGTTTGTATACTTTATCGCTCAAGACTGACTAGGATATGCTGTTTGAGACTAAACATGCGACTTGGTTACCGAGTGACTTATTGCTTGGTCTCGCACGACAGTGCATGCATCCACGAACTTGAGTTGCTCGATAGATCTTAACTTCCGGATAATTTCAGGTACTTAACTACACTTGTAGGAACTCTCACAGGAGCCTCGAGGTCCATTGCATGCCTGTGCAGTTCGTGCTGATTTGGTCACATGGTCGCTCATTTTCAATGACTCAAAGACCATGCAAAAGTCATTCTATGCTATGTGAGCATTGCATTGCTCGACAGACGACATGGCAACAACCCACTTGCCCCGCGCAACCAACCCACTTGCCCCGCGCAACGCCTGCCCCGAAGGGCGCGAGCGCCGCTGGCTGGCGACCCGGCTGCGGGCTCGCGGCCACCACCGCCTGAGCGCAACGCTGTGACAACTCTGCCCTCAGCAACCGTGTGACAGATTTTTGGGATTTTGCTCAACGTCCTACCACTGTAACTAGACTTTTTTCACAACGCGGCGCCGGTGCAGCACGAGCAGTGAAAATGTCAATAGCACGTGTCATAGAGCTGCTTTCACAGATTTTGCCATCATCGATCTCTGTCACCATGATCATGGCGCCACGAATACAGCAATCCCTCCTTGTGCTAATGGTGTTATTGGCGCTTGTATACAATGATGCCGCCCAGCAAGTAAAGCATCGAGTAATTCCTCCAAGTTGCTACTCGAGCGCCGCCGCGTCGTCTTCAGCTGGATATTAATGATTCAGTATCCGTGACAAACTTGTCTGAATCCTGCAACTTATGTAGTGGCTTTCCAGTATTGGAAAATGTCATTCCTCCACAGCCACGTCTACAAGGAGTACCACCCAATTCCACCTGTCAAGAGTTAAATGACCTCTTTTCCACACTGGCCGTGGACTATTCGGAATATTCCGACTGTCTTGCAGTTCAAGCCATGTTTGAGAGAAGGTGTTGTGACTTTCCCTCTCCATCCTACGTATGCGAAGCAAATGTACGATCGGCCCTGTTGGAAAGTTATGATGCCAGTGTCATGCCACTTGACGAATCTGGAACACTGCAAGTGGAGGTACTGCTCGATTTACTCCACATTTCCGATCTCTCAACAAAGGCGGGAACCGTCAATGTCTTTGTCTGGCTCCACTTGACGTGGCGAGATCCTCGACTGGCGTGGGACATTAGTGACGACAACTGTACAACGAGCATTACGGTTCGTGCCTCGATGGATATGGAACGCACGGAAATGTTCGTGCCGGATGTGGATTTGCTCAATCAAGCCAATGGCGGCGTCCAAACCTTTCCCGATGCCATGGCGACGGTGTACAATGATGGAACGGTCGTTTGGAAACGCAATGGCGGACTCAAGGCATTTTGTTTCTTTACCGGCCTTAACCGATTTCCATTTGATACCCTGGGATGTTCCTACTTGATTGGGGCATGGGTGCGAGAAGAAAATGTGGAAATTACACTTGTGAATAATACAGGTTGGGCAGCAGGCGGCTCCTTGGATGAAGTCATTTACAATGAATATACACTGGTTGTGGATCGAATCCAAAGTGGATATTACTATGGGTTAAAGAGTATTGTCTACTACAATCTCTATTTTGAACGGAGTTCCCGATACTACACTCTCAAAGTCTTGCTGCCAACTATTGTCTTTACCATTCTCTCGTTTGGAGTCTTCTTTTTGGATTTGAGAGTCGGAGAGAGATTAACCTATGGCTTGACTGTATTGTTGGTCATCATTGCGCAAGATATATCCACGTCGTCGCTACTGCCAATTACAGATAAGCGCTTGTGGATCAATACGTTTGTGGTTGGTTCCTTTTACTGGGTACTCATTACCAACTTGGAATCCGTCTTTGTTGCCTATCTCTACTTTTTGGGTGACGATGATCATGATCACAGTAAAATGAGCTTGATAAATAAACACAGGCGAGGAAACAGAGAGAATGCCAATGGTGATGAGCAACATGAAGATGACTCTGCTGCAGCGGCCATCGAACCGGCGACGCTTAATCGAAACCATGTTGGAGAGCAAGCTGAAATGTGTGATGGATCAAGTGGCTCTCTATTACAAGGGAAAGAATCAACTGAGCATAAAGCAGTCTCGTTTGCACCAGATACTACGGTGGGTACCAAAGACCAAGAGGCAAACGTACAGCAGACGACTACTAGTCGCCGAGCTCTCTTTGGTCGTGCAGGGGCAAAGTCGTCAAGACGGCTACTTACATTTCGACAGCTTTTGATGCAATCAAATCAGCCAACCAGGAAGCGACATCAAACTATCAAGAGGATCGATTCGTGGTTCTTTTGGATCTTGAGTTCGACCTACGTCCTCTTTGTCGTTATCATGTTTGCCACCAATTCACTCTGGGACGATGAGAATCATTTATATGTGGAAGGAGATGAAATCTGAGACTTTTTAACTTACGATGACTTTGCCGAGTGAATTGCTTGGGACTCTGGCGACCATGATCCACTCGCACTTTGTTTTTGTAGTGGCAAGATTATTCACGTTATTTCTGCTCCCACGTATCGCGCGTGCATGCATCCATCCAAGAACTTGAGTTGGACAGATAGAACTGAACTTCTGGATGGTTTCAGATACTTTAACTACACTTGCAGAGACTCATCTAGCAGCCTCGAGATCTATTACCTACTGTACAGTTCGTGATAAAAGCAATGCTACGCTGGCTGAGTATTTGGGTCATTTTCAATGACTCAAAGAACAAAAGAATGACGTCTTCATTCTTCATGCCATGCATGATGCACATGTCGCATATGGTCCGCATGGTGGTGTGCGGCATCGCCGTTCATTGCTTCGTAGACCTGTGTAAAGCTTCTCCTTCTGTTGCCACCAAACATGAACCAAACAGCGTTAAAGGTGTCCGAATCTAAGCGCTTAAGAATGCGTCGCTTAACGTCAATGTTTTGCCTGGCGCTCATCATCCTTTTCCTTGCTCCAGTCGTCGTTTCTTCCAGTTCCATCATTCCAGAGGCTCCTCAAGTACCCTTGTTATTTGCTCTGGTTCCAAAGCAGGCAAACAATTCCTTTTTCGATTTGTCGAGGGACGGATGCCAAGCGCGCGCCACCCTTATTGGAAACATTGAGTGCCTTTACATTGGTCCTCGAGACGAAGGCGATGCACAAGCACAAGCAGATATAATAGATGATCTTATTTCTCGTGGTGACATTGATGGTATCTCGATTTCCGTGACGGGTGCAGCAGTCGCCAGTGACGCGATTGCGCGAGCCATGGAAGCCGGTATTCCTGTCGTGACGTTTGATTCCGATGCTGAGCAAAGTGAACGCCTGGCCTATGTCGGAACGAATAATCCATCCTTTGGTATGGAACTTGGAAAGTTACTGGTGCAGCTCAAACCATTGGGTGGGATGTTTGGAATTATATCCTCCGGGGCGCCGAATGCCATGGAAAAGGCGCAAGGAGCTCGTGATCGTCTCAAAGGCACCGAGTGGAACGAGGCGGAAGAATCTCCCAAGGACTGCCAAGGTTCGATTGACTTGTTTTATCAACAAATGTGGGAATATGCTGCGAACCCAGAGATTGGTGCCATTATACCGACTGGCGCCTGGCCATTTCTCGACCCGAATACGACTCGGTGGACGACGTTTCGCGATGCCCATCCGAATATTACAATGGTCGTTTCCGAGACACTACCGGTTACAATCGAGCTCATGAATAAAGGCTATGTCGATGGGATAGTGGGCCAGCTGCCTTTTGAAATGGGAGAACTAAGCGTCGACACTCTCCTCAGGATCAACGAGGGCGAAGACATTGAAGAGAATGTCTACGGTACTTCCTTTATGGAAGTCCTGTTATTTCCACTCGAGCTTCCACCACTTGTTGTAGACATGAATTATCTTGGTAAGCTTGCAATTCTTGGCTATGTCATGTATGGCATCATTGTCATTTGCTCCATTGGGTTCGCAACGTGGACGTTCGTCAACAAGGATACGCGAGTGGTGAGAGCAAGTCAGCCCATGTTTCTTGGAATGATTTGCTGTGGAACGTTAATCATGGCATCATCCATAATCCCGTTAACTGTGGACGATGAACGATACACCGAACGCGGTACTGATATTGCTTGTATGAGCGTGCCGTGGCTGATGGTAAGAACGCAATTCTCGTCATTAATTCAAGGAACCAACTATTCTCACACATCTTTGCACGGTCTCGACAGTCGATTGGCTTTACAACGACATTTTCGGCACTATTTAGCAAGAATTGGCGTGTCAATAAAATCTTTCACAACCCCCGACGCTTTTCAAGAATCAAAGTGACGGCCAAGGACGTGATCGGTCCGTATGTGGCACTCCTGGTAGTCAATGTGATTGTTTTGGCATGCTGGACTGCCATTGCGCCTCTGGTCTTTGGTCGATTATATTACCCTGGAACAGATTCCTGGAATCGACAAATTGCGTCGTATGGTGTGTGTTACAGTGATAGTGATGCCAAAGGCGGATTTGTGCCCTACTTGGTCATTATCGGGGTGGTCAATGTGGGCGTCTTGATTATAGCCAATATACAGGCCTACCAGGCTCGATCAATACGAACAGAGTTTAGCGAAAGCAGATACATTACCATCATTATGGCATCCATGCTGCAAGCCTTTGTTATTGGTATACCAGGGATTTTGCTCGTTTGGGATATACCAGAGGTTTATTTCGTTGTCATGGTTTGTTTGATCAGTGTAATGTGCTTTGCAGTGCTGGCGTTCATGTTTATACCAAAGGTATCCATTCTTCGGCAGAAAAGGAAGGAGGAACGGAAAAGTATAAGGCTTGCCAACGGTTTACCAGCATCGTCAGCAGGCGGAGAAATTTCATCGACTAGGAGAAGCGAGGACGACGACGGACGATATGGCCTTAAAATCGCGCTGATGCAAAGCGCAAACATTGCGGTAGCTGGTAGCTGGTATCGGCACCGGCGGGGAAATCGAAGAGCTGCAAGCGATCCAAACAAGACAAGAACCAAAAATAACACCGATTCACGAGGAGGACGAAGAAATGTCACCTACTCGCAACAGTAAGAAAGGAGGCGAAGAGTAAAGATGTACGACCAGTTACTGAGAGGGAAGTCATATATCGTCAATGAATGGGCGATAATGACTAAAAACGACTAGTAGTTAATGGTGCTGGAATGAACGAGGATAATGGGGGCCGACACTAGCTACTACGACACCCCTGGAGCCGCTTTTTCACCGCATTCCTCGGCTCAGCACTAGCATACTCGCATAGAAGTGCAATCCTGCTAAGAGGTGCGCAGGCATTAATAAGCACCCCGGATCTGAATCGAAAGACAAGTGTCCGATGCAAAATATGTTATGTCCCTAGATTGTTTTATATCAAAAGTTCATTTTTTCCCTAAATCGCAAGACTGTGGAGTAAGAGGCCCTGGTGCTCTGAAGAATGAGTCCAATCGCATGCTCATAAGAATGAATTGCAGTGCCATTCACGGCAACAATCTTATCACCGACATTACGAATCAACTTGTTGTTTTCGGCATGTCCTTTCTCTCCATTGGCACCACGTCGGTATCCGCGAAACGCGATCGAGCCATCATTCAACTTTCCGACACGAAGCATGAGACCGTGAGCGGTTGTCAGAATGCAAACGTCGTATTCGCCCTGAGCGCATGCTGGATTTCCTTGCTGAAGGCGCTTGCTCATGACTTTTCGACTCTTGCACTCCGAGACAAGGTGCTCTTCAAGGTGAAAGGCACGCATCGCTTCGCCACATTCAAGAGGACATTTGATGTTTCGAAACTGACATTCACCATTATTGTGCCGTTCAAGATAGTTTGCTAGTGTTCCTTGCCATCCACATGCTCGAACCGTACAGGTAGTAGTTGCGACACTAGTTCCGTCATTGCCACGAGCTCGCTTGGAGGCACGAGACAAAAGACCCGACTCTTCTTGTTCCACTTCCACCTTTTCCGGGCAGCATGCTTGTAGAGCCATAATCTGGTTCTGCACGGGACGGCAGAGAATACGGTTCGTCATTGTAGTTTGGCGGCACGTAGGGCATGTGTTGGAGCGAAGATCCCAGTCGTCAATGCACCCAGCACAAAAGACGTGTCCCTCTCGACAAACAGTAGTAGGCCTCTCTAAAACACAAGAGCAAATGACACACACATGGTCCTCGTCGACTGGATTCGCAAAGAGATTCGTGTCAAAGCCCATGATGAAAGTAAAAGGAAGATGCCGCCAAGGTAACTTGTTCAAAATTGCTCGTTTTCCAATGAAATCTTGGTTTTACGCGGTAATATTTTAGGATTGATCTTCAATAAGGACCTAGTGATAGTGAAAGGGTGATTAGCTTAGCGGCAAGGGGAGAGAAAGAGTGCAACAGCGTGTCACCATTGTGGGCACAAAGTCCAAAGTCGGCGCGCCATCAGTCGACAAGTGTGGAGTCGTGATTTTGCTCGTCGTGTCATCGTCGGCGGTGGTTGCAGTGCCGATCGAGGCGTTTGCATCACTGCCCATGAGGATTGCATGTCCTTGGGGGGATCGCGATATGAACTGGTTGAGACTGTCGCAGAAATCCCCTATCGTGTCGGTGCCCTTGCCCGAGTGTGGGTGGCGCGATGTTGCAAAGATTGTCTCGAGACGCCACCTCCAACGCCAGGGCCGACACCTACTCCTTCTCCAACACCTGACCCGACGCCTCCTCCAACACCCGGACCGACTTCGCCTCCAACACCTCCGCCCACACCTGTCCCGACACCCAATCCAACTATTGCCCCAACGCCAGTTCTCGAGACTCCTCCCCCAACGGCACCGCCAACACCTCCTCCCACTCCCGACATCAGTTTTGATGATCTGGGCCAACTCACCCTCGACCATTGGAATTGGGATCTTTGTGGTGGCGACGGGGATGGAGGCGCTGTCGACGCTTTCCGCAATCCTGAGTGCCCTCAACAGGAGGATGTCCCCGAGATTTGGACGTTTCTTGCTGGTGGTGTCGATGAGTCGTCTGAGGGTGGCCTTGACTCGACTGATCGAAGCTGTGTTGTAAGCATGAACAAGTTCCCCATTCTCATTCCTGCATTGCCACCATTGCTTACTTTTCCTTCCCCGAGGATGGAGAAGACTCTTGAAGATGCCATTGCAATCGTCAAAGCTGCCTTCGATAACTCGAGTGTGTCCAAGGCTACCATTGACGGAATCGACATTCTTAACGGAGTGGACATGGACGGAACGAAGGCCAAGGTGGTTCCTCTTTTTGGAGAGATCGAGTCCTTCGTGAGCACATGCCCGAGTGACATGCTAAGTTTATTTGGTATTGATCTCAATGGATTGCCGACAGCTACTTCAGGCTATTGGGTTGTGATTGAATCTCTGTCAGAGGGAGAGCACATCACCGAGCTTGCCGGCGGAAGTTTGGACTTCAAGTACACTCTTACCGTCGAATAAAGAAGGAGAATTCATTGCATCTCATCTGTCGCCTGAAGGCAGAGCTTCATTACCGTCGGAATAAAGAAGGAGAATTCATTTGCATGCACCCGCCATTAGTTCGCTTGCCCGAGGTCTTAATCAGAGTGAAACAAGGCTTGACCTGCCCGCAAATAATATAGATGTTAATCATTAAGAAATCGTTTGCTTTATGTTGCTTTGTGATAGTGGGCGGTATTTATGTAGTAGATGAAGAAAAATCAATATCACTCTCTTAATAAGCTTCGCCATTCCGTACTGACAGTCTGGCTTTTTTCAAACTTTGCGTTTCGTGTCTCTCTCCTTCCGCGTTTTTTACCTTCAATACTCTTCATTCATTCCCCTCATTAGACTCCGAGTCGTCTTCATATTCACTGTCGTTTCCTTCCGAGCGATTCGTCGTCCTCAGAATGGCATCAAGCACCTCATCGTCGTCGTATTCCACTGAAAAAATAATGTTGTGAATACAAAGGCAGCGTCTCGAGCGTTGCCGTGCCTTTGGCGAGTCACGGCAGGCAAAAATCGTTAGAAACAGATAATCAAATTTATTCATGAACCCCCGGTATGTGAATGCAATAATGGTAGACATCTTCGACATAACTCCGACTGAACACGACGAACAACGCGAGTCGGCGCCGAGACGACATCACGGACATGGGGCTACACTAACGGCGATTGGGGGAGATTCTCCATGGTCAACTTATGGAAAATGTGGTGATGGTTAAGTGAGCCCCCATCTCCTTCATTGTGAACTCAGGAACGCCATGGCGCCGTGCTTTGTCGCGGTGATTTCGCATCATCTCCCCCCAAAATTTGCTTTTTCCACAGACAAGCGAACAAAATATCCCTGAAAATCCGAGCATATCAACATATTCATATCCGAAGAATAAAGATTCAGTCATCCCCACCTATCCGAAGGGGCACACCTGTGCTCCCGTTGGCGCCGCCGCGCGCGCCCCGCCCGGGAAAAGCGGCACGCGCGGGGGCACCCGGGGCCCAAGGCCGGGAGGCCAGCAGGCTTCCCAGCTCTTGCTGGCATGGGGCTGTGGGCTTGGCAACCAAAACCTTTCCCATGCCTGTGCACAGACGGGCATCCAGCAAGAGACAGTCATTTTGACATTTTAACCACGATGACTCGGCACGGCATGATGATGCCGGCGGCGCCGCGTTCGCATGAAGTCATGTTGCATCCAATCATGCCTCCTTTGTAATGAAAGAAAGAAGCATTCATAACAACAATCTCATTTCACAATAATGAATTTTCAATTCTTTAATAAAAAAACTGAGCAAAATAAGGAGCGGCGGCAACGACAAGATCAAGAACAGCAACAGAGAGATGAAGATGATGTCGATGTCTTTCGTGTCATTATTCCACAAGGCGTTTCTCCAGGGCAACAGTTTCAAACAAGTGTCGGATCAAGAATTGTGCTCGTTCCTTGTCCTCCGAATGGCCGACCAGGACAAGCACTGTCGATTAGCATACCTCGGCAACGTGCTCAGGATGATGCATCAACATCATCAGTTCAACAGCAGCAGCAAGACACTACGACGAATACGCACGTCAGTACAGAACATCAACTGCAACCACAACCGCAACCACCACCTGCTCGTAAAGAGTCTCATCTGTTTGAAGTAGTCATACCGCCAGGTGTCGAGCCAGGACGACCATTTTCGCTCATTGCCGCTGGACAACGAATACTCGTGAATTGTCCACACAATGCTCGACAAGGCGATCGCATACGATTCAAAGTGCCAGACGCTTTACTGAATAATCGCCCCAAGCTGGACGATGCGGCCGTGGCCAAAATTCGGCTTCAATACAACAAGGATGGATGGGCGCGAAACGTGAGATTGACGGATTTCAAATTTCAGTGGATACGAATGGATCAACATGGAGATGTTGATTTGAAACATGGATTTGATGTGGATCGGTCTGCCTATGTTCGCAAGATCGAATATGGAAAACCCTATGAAGGCTTACGGACAGGTAAAACAAGTCTCATACCGGCAGAAGATGCCGTGGCAGATAGTTGTATCCAGGGAGCTGGTGGCAAGGACGTGGTGAGCTACAATGAAATTGCAAGCGCACAAGTCAAGCCATTTCCGCAAAAGGCCGAATGGTTCCAAGCAACGTGTGCCAGAATTCTCAAAGTTCCTTGGTCTGGTGGACATATGCAAATTAATGTTCGGCGCGAATCTCTGGTGGTGGATAGTCTGAATGCCATTTTGACCATGAACCGAAAAGAATTGAGAAAGCACTGGCGGTTTCACTTTCTCGGAGAGCCAGTCATTGATGCTGGTGGATTGATGCGAGAGTGGTTCCTTCTAGTCACGGAAGAGATTTTCAATGGAGACATGGGTCTGTGGCAGTCAAGTGCTGTGAATCAAATGTGTATGCAAATTAATCCAGCGTCAGGTAAGTCTACTGATGCAAGTGAAGTTTGCTGTCTTGTTTCCCTAGCCCATGATATTCATGCATGTGTATCCTCTCTGTAGCTTTTTGTTGCGATGGTCATCTTGCATTCTTCCGCTTTCTGGGTCGTGTCATTGGTAGGGCTCTCATGGATCGGCAGCTTATTGCTGGACACATGTTGCAGCATATCTACAAGCACATTCTCGGCTGGCCGGTCACGTTTAAGGATTTGAAACGAGTTGATGAAGAATATTATAAAAGCCTCAAGGATCTAGTTGATCTTGCTCGATCGGGAGAAGACCTTTCCATGTTATGTTTGGACTTTACGACGGCACATGAAATGCTGGGTCAAAAGGAAGAAATCGAACTAGTAAAGGGCGGTGCCGAGATCGAGCTGACGAGTGAGAACTTGTCAGAGTATCTCGAGGCGTGTTTAAAGTATCGCATGCTGTATCAAGTGGAGGATCAGCTCAATGAACTTTTACTGGGTATCTTTGATGTTATACCGGAACCACTTTTGACTGTATTCGACTTTCAAGAGCTCGAGATGATAATGTGCGGCCTGCCTGAGATTGATGTTGGTGATTGGAGAGCCAATACTGAATACTCTGGAGAGTTTGAGTACACGTATGGCGACCACGAAGTTTGTGAATGGTTCTGGGAAGTGGTCTGTGAGCTTGATCGAGAAACGAGGACTCGCCTCTTACAGTTTGTCACTGGTAAGTGTTGTGGAGTTCTCGTTAGCGACGTACACCTACGTTCGCTTGTCCGGTAAACTATATCTCGCTTGTTACTGTTTCATAATCGTAGGAACATCGGGTGTGCCTGCAAGAGGGCTTTTCCTGTCTACAAGGAAATGACGGTACTATTCGGAAGTTTGAAGTACACGGCGTAGACCCTCGAGATTGCTACTACCCTCGAGCACAGTAAGTATATAATGAATGTGATTCATCCCGATTGCCCCTTCTCCGGGTTAAGGATCTGTTCTAACGTCCGTGCCTCTCCACAGCACCTGCTTTAACCGAATAGACTTGCCTTTGTACGACACAAAGGAGCAACTGAGAGAAAGACTCAAATTCTCAATTGCAATGGGCGGAACAGGCTTTGACATGGAGTAACGCTAACTAACAAACATTTAAACATTAACTTCACCTGCCCCTATTGCTATCACTAGAAATCATCCCAATCACTGGCATCCACCTTGAGCTTTGTAATCTTGGGAGGAGGCGATGACTTTTTTGCGGCTGGTTTCGGTGCTGCCAGTTTACCTCCTGTACTTCGTAATGGAACTTGTTTGGTATCAAACGTCTTGAAAAAGTCATCCTCCTCTTGCATATTTAGATTTGCCTTTGGCTGCACCATCAAGGAAGGGGCTGCGGCTGCGGCCTTTACTGGCGCAGGACTCATTCCCAAAAGATCATTGTCGTCGTCATCGCCCCAGCCATCATCATTATCATCGACATCGTCCCAGCCGTCGTCGTTATTGGATGCTACATTGAGACTTGCAGACGCAAACTTGCTCGTCATTGATGGGGTGTGCGGTGTGTTGGAGGGTCGAGTCGCTCCACCGTACGGTGTCGAAGCCGCTGTACCTGCCGCCCCCATGGAACCCGTTGCCGTCGTTCCACCATCTCCACCTGCAGTTTCTGGTTTAGTAGAGGATGACATCCACGACGATAAGCCTGACAAGTATCCCGCGCTGGTTGGGGCTGGCGCCACTGCGGCATGTGATGCAGCCGGAGCTAGGATAAGGTTGTGTCTCTCCATTTGTGGTAGCATTCATGGCGGCTTCTCTCGCCATTCGTTCATGACTCTCCTTTAGTATACCAAGACTCTTGTTGACAACTTCCAATGCCTTGATTCGTACATTTGCACTTGGATCCAAGAGTTTGGGAGTGACAATGGGCAAGACTCGATTGGCATATACTTCTGGCGTAAATTCCGGATATTGCAAAATGGCATTCAAACATGCCAGTCGACACGGATCAAAGGCATCATTTAAACCACGTTGTAAGGAAGGAAGAAGTAATTTCTCTTGTTGCACCGCCGTCAGTCGAGGAGTCACTTTGATAATGAGAACCATGCTATTGGTGCGAATCGATGGTTCCGAATCCGATTGCAGTCGAGTCAAATACCGACTTAGCTTTTCGAGATTGCTGGGCGACAAATTCGGCACGAGTACCAAGGATGACTTGAGTGTCAATTCCCTAATGCGGCAGACGAATCACTAAAGCCACTGCACATTGGTTCAAACACGTGCGTATTGATCATGTATTTTTGTTTCTCATCAAATTGCTGTTCGAGCAACGTCATTTTTTGCAAAAGTGCTCCTCGTACGGCCCGATCTTGAATGCGCATCATGTTTCCAATTGTCGGGACAAAATCATTTCCTCCCTCAATCGCAAAACGTTCCCAAATTCCAAACAAAACGGGCAACATGCTCAACACTTCTCGTTTGTACAAGTCTTGTTTCAACAAGGATTCCGACGCACAAATGGTCGTAATACTATTCTGCAAGAGTGGAAGCAACTTGTAGACTGCCACGGATTCATTCATCCCACTAATCTGGATACCTTGCCAAAAGGAAATCTTCTGTTCGACTGGTTGAATTTGAACTTCACTGAGTTGTTGTTGTAACGCGATATATTGAGAATTGAAAATGGGACACTTGAGCAAGCCCACAACTCGTGGTCGTGACTTTGGACTGGCACCCATTAATCGTTGCAAGGCCTTTTGGAGTGTGGAAGGGACTCCTTGTCGCTGGAATAAAACATCTCTCATTAAAATTCCCAAACCATACGAGTCCATACTGTGAATGCCACATGACTTGAGTACATGATATTCCCGATTTTGTCGTTCGGGGGATCGAAAGGAGGAAGGAGTGGCTTGTTGTTCATAATGCTCAAACAGTGACGAAATTTCCGAGGGTGTGACTATACCATAGTTCCATAGCTTGACATCGCCACTGCTTGTCACTTTCCACGATTCGGGAGAGACGTTGCCATGCGCTAAATTGGCAGACGAATGCAAAAAGCCGAGTGCTTGGACCATGCAAAAGAGTGCCCATGTTAATTCTTCACTCGAGGGATTGGTCTGCAACCATGATTCCAGGGAAATGCAAGGTTCCGTCACAATAATGTAATCGCCCGTTTGAGACGCCAGTGGAGTCGTTGGCGTCGCCTTGGCATTCATGGTTCCACCACCACCATCCTCGGCTCCTCCCGCAGGAGTACTGGGTGCATCGGTATCCAGAGTGGCATATACTTGAAGTAAATGCGGATGTCGGAGTTTCTTGGCGTGGACAAAGTGATGACTAGCAATATCAAGCGTATTTTGGGAACGCAGTGCTGGTTTCTTGCCCATGAATACCGTCACGGGCGAGCCATCACTCTTTTTCATTCCGCTGGAGACACTCCAACCATCTCGTGTCGTATAATCGACTGTCGAATCAATACTATACGGCAAGGCCGAAGCGGAATTTCCCATGGTTTAAAACTAAAGCGTGACTACCGGATTGGGCGCGGCAGTGACTTGATGCTTAGACTTTTAAAGCGCGGATTTTTCCCAGTCAATACTCTGTAATTTTAATAAGACAGAGTATACTGTAGGAATGTAATGTAAGAGAGATTATAGACGACGAAAGGCAAGAATGCACTGCAGCAGCAGCGCAACGACCGGCGCCGTGAAATTTTGACAAAAATAAAATGACCATCATGGCGGAACTTTGAAAACTTGAAAAATCGAAAATTCGAATTTGAAAACCCTAAATTTCAAACCCCTCCCTCCGACACGTCAGTCGGAGTGGTCGGCGCGCCTCTTTCGAGCTCGAGCAACGCCGGCGTTGATGACACGTTGCCATCCATTGTTGCAGCAGCTGCTCTTTGGCGTTGAGAGGTCTCCGGAGCAGAGCAGCAGCAGCAGCAACTGCTGTATAAGTCGAGTCCGGCATGGCTTCTTGTCAAAGATCAAGAATAAGTAGACAAAAAAGACGGCACAGACGTCTCGCCCTCCTTCCATCATCAGTCCTCTGGATACTACTGCTATTCTCGCAATCGCTAACAAGGATTCATGCTAACTCTTCCAAGAATCCCTTTACCTTACCCACACTACCCAAACAATCACAACAACAACAAAAACATGTCTTGATTTACGAAACGGAAGTCTTGGAGACGGACGATTCGACTAGCATTTGGAAAGGCGCCGCGCCAGGACGATGGACGACCCAGTCGGGCGACGAATCTCCATCTCCCATTAACGTCAAGGCTCCTTCCCACTCTTCATGGCAAGGCGATTGGAAAATTGTCATGTCCCCAACCACAGATGAACTAGGATGGCAGTATATTGGAACAACGAGAAGGAGACGAACATGGTTGCGAAGTTGTATCCGTATCCCAGAAACAAAACAAACGTCAAGATCAGTGTCGACAACGACCGTCACGAAACGACCACTCTTGTTTCCACTTTATTCTATTTTCGACTTTATAAGAGAAGATTGGAATTTCAAGGGATTTGGTGTGAGTTTGTACAAGTCCCTCTTGTTTTTAGAATCCTTTGGATTTGCCTTTAGGATTCCATTATCGCAAAATTTGGATTGGTGCGAACGTCATCCACTCTTTCCCTCCATTAGTTCCAGTGTCGGAGTCTATTATCCACCCACCATTGCCTTGTTTTTCAGTGTGGGTGCCAATGTCGATTATATGAAGTGGTCGTGTCGACGAATTTTGCAAACTGTCAAGCTGACGAGTCGCAAACTTGTCGTGAAACTCTTGAGGATACTGCTACTGATTGCATCACTACCATTACTCATGCTGAACCAACAAGTCAATAATACGGATGGTAGAATACAACAATGGCTATCGTCCATACCAACATCGTCCAATCCAAATCAACAACAGCAAATTCAATCTCCCTTGAATGTGGACATTTCCGAACGAGTCGGCATGAGTGTGTCGTGGCGACTCTCGCGACAACGCGGCTACGAATTCCGAGTATCCTACTGGCACAGCTACTTGCCCACCATTATTTACTTGCATTCCCTGTTGCAATTTATCAACAACAACAAGAATTTACCAATGGAATATTGGTGGCGACGGACATCGGGATCCTTGGGAATCTCCACCAGTGGACCGACACCGAGTCCACCGCACTTGTCGTGTTCGGCATGTCTCAGTCTTTCGGGCTTTCACTATTCCTCCCTCCCAAAATGGAAACGTCAAAAGGATTCAAGTCGTATCATCCTACAGAGTGGAAAAGAACAACTGCAGAGTAAAATCAAGAGCACGATAGGTAGTGGTGGTAATGCTGAGCAGGTGAAGCGAGCAAGAGAGAAGGACGAGGACGAGTTTGGAGTAGAAGAAGCAAATGGAGTCAAGGTGGCAAGGTAGCACAATGGTGGGTTACATTACCAAGCATGCATTAGAATTAAACTATATAGAGAGAAATAGAATAACGAGACATGCGCATCGTGAAAGTCGTTCGAAGGAGTGGCTGAGTCGCAACAACTACATAGGTCATCCCACACATGAGGCTGCCGGTGAACACCATGAATATGCAAAATATACATCTAGACTTAAGGACATCTGTTACCTTATTTTCCACTGTGAAACCAATCTCATCCAACAGGTCAATTCGACGTTGGTCCTCTGGCTCTGGCTTGTTTTCGTCATCATTCCGAACCTTACCGAGGCGGTTCCTTTGATTGTTCACCCACCTTCCAAGAGGAGGGTCGTCTTTGTACCCGAAAGGAACGTTGCAGTGTCCGTTCTCCTTCTTGTACTTTTTGAGTAGCTCGTAGCTGTCGTCCCAACTACGATTACTTTTTCGAAGTTCGCAACTGAAACCAAGCTTGCTGAGCTTTTCAAATCGAATTTTGTTCCGTTTAGACCACGACTCCTTCCCACTTTCCTCCAAGAGTTTTCTGAAATGAGTCCTTTGAGAATTCACCCACTTTCCAAGGCTCAGGGTAGCTTGTATCGGTTCTACTCACATCACAGTGCCCATTCTCCTTCTTGTACTTTTTGAGTAGCTCGTAGCTGTCGTCCCAACTACGAGTTTTTTCGAAGTTCGCAACTGAAACCAAGCTTGCTGAGCTTTTCAAATCGAATTTTGTTCTGTTCAGACCACGACTCCTTTTCACTTTTCTTCAAGAGTTTTCTGAAATGACGCTTTTGATTGTTCACCCAATCTCCAAGAGGAGGGTCCTCTTTGTGCCCTTGCGGAACATTGCAGTGCCCGTGTTTCTCCTTGTACTTCTTGAGTAGGTCATATTTCTCTTCCCATTTACGATCCCAATTGTTAGAGTTCTGGGGTCGCCTCTTACGTTTTGGGGGCTCAGCACTTTCTTCCTGGTTGTTGCACCACGGAATATTCTCTTTTCCAGAAAGTTGATCTCTCTTGCGTTTTCGGTGATAAGCAGCTTTTGCATTCTCTAGTCCTTCGTCGCGTGCTGGAAGCTCGGCGGTTTGCTCGCTCTCATTAGTTCCGCCCCCATTGTTGCACGGCGAAGTAAATTCGCTCATGCTAGAGTCGTCAAAGCTGTCGTCGTCAGAGCCAGCATTTCCGTCATGCACTGAATCATCATCCAAAGGAAATGAATTCGACTTCATTATAAAAGCACTGCATCGTGAGATAACGCTCATCATTGGTTCATTGTAGTACAATCTCAGAAATACTCACAGATCCATCATCTCCACCTTGTGACTTCAAGTCTTGAATTGCCCCGCCCGCGTTCTCATCACGAGTCTCTTCTGATCCATCATTCTCAGGACCCTCACACGAAACCTCAGATTCTTCAACGGGCTTGGTAAGCGTGCCTTCAACTTCACTAATATTTATCTGCAGAGAATCAATCTCCTCTCGAGTCGCCTCCGGTGAAGTTTGCGTATCACGCATCTTTTCTTTCTGGGCTTTCTCGTTGGCTTGGCAAGCTAAGATATCATCACATGGACCCTGCTTGTCGGTCTCGAGAGCAGCAAGACGATCAACAGCCTCGGCAAGTTTGGTATCAACTTTGGCTTTGGAAGATTGGAGAACGACGACTTGGGATTCCAGTCTACCTTCATCGTCTGACAAGGTAGCGAGCGTAGCATTCAGCTCTTTTCGTTGAGGTTCCATTTCGACAAGAGAGGCTTTGAGAGTATCAATCTCTTTGCGCGCAGCACCAAATGAACCTTGAAGATTTTGAAGCTGATCAGTGAGGGCAATCTCATTGGCTCGACGAGCTTCAAGGTCTTCAGACAAGGATTGCTTCTCGGCACAAAGCGAATCGAGCTTACCGCGTGTTTCCACTAGCTCGGTATCAACGTCGGCCTTTGCAGCTTCTAGAGAAGCTCGGTCGGACTTAAGTTCTGAGATTGTCTCCATCGAAGTCTGTATTGTTTCTTTGGCGTCTTTGAGATCTTTATTGACTTGATCGAGACGCGACTGGACTTCATTTTGCTTAATAGTACAAGCCTCAAGCAATGCCTCCGCTTTCGCCTTCGCTGCTTGCTCGTATCCAGCCTTTTCCGTTTGTCGTTCAACTTCTTCGGCAAGTTCCTGCTTCGCTTTCTTGAGACTACCGACTTGCGATTTAAGCGCGGCGGTGATGGAGACTTCGTTTTCCAGATCTGCCTTGAAGCCTTCCATCGCCTTGGCCGCATGCTCAAGCGTAGTCATTTTCTCAGCAAGCTGCGTCGACAAATCCGATTTCTCGGTCTTGTTCTCTTCGATAGACTTGGTGAGCTTGTCAATAAGCTTGGACCTCTCTTCTCCTTCATTTGTCAGATTGGCAATCCGAGAACGAGCTTCACTGTTCTTAACAGCAGAGGACTTTACTTTCTGTTCGAGCTGTTCTACAGATTGTGCCAGTATCCGTTTGTCAGCGGCAAGAGCGTTCACATCCGTTTCATATTTGTCGTTCGTTTCTTGAAGAGACTGTTCCATATTTGCGACAGCTTTCGTCTTTGCTTCAACCTCCGAGCTCAAGGTCTTGACCTGGGACGTTGCGATTGCCGCTTGAGCTTTCAGCTGACTGCGTTCGTAAACAATATCCTGAACACGATCATTCAGTGTTCCGATTGTAGAATCCCGACTTTCCACAGATTGTGTAAGCTCAGTCACCTTCACCTGTAAATCTTGCTTCTCATTGTTTGCTTCCACAAGCTTGGCAGATAGTTCACTCTTTTCTTTCGCCATATCAACCATGGTTGCCTTTAGTAATGCAGTCTCGGAAGTCAAGTCCTGGATCTGCTTCTTGTAATTATTCTCCTTCACTTGAGCTATCCGCTCTTGTTCACTGTAAACGCTAGCAAACTCTAGAGCTTTTCGCTCCCTCTCCTCTGACATGGAATTGACTCGACCTTGAAGCTCATCCTTCTGTGTCTCGGTCTCTTTGACAGACCTGGTGAGTCTATCAATATGCTTGGACGTCTCTTCTACTTTGTTTAT
Organism: Pirellulaceae bacterium; assembly: GCA_942492215.1. Lineage (GTDB taxonomy): Bacteria > Planctomycetota > Planctomycetia > Pirellulales > Pirellulaceae > Mariniblastus. Next base: position 50,117 of record CALODY010000005.1, on the reverse strand, counting down.
GAGAGCGTTTATCCGAGAACGAGCATCAATATTCTCAGCAGTAGACAACTTGGCATCCTCCTCGAGCTGTTCTATAAATAGTGTCAGTATCTGTTTGTCAGCTTCAAGAGCAATAAGAGATTCCACATCTGTCTCGAGCTTGGTCTCCAGCTCGGAGATCTTTTTCATGGCTTCATAAACTGTTTGCACTACATCTAGAACCCGCACTGGCTCTTCAAAAATGTCAATCTCCTCTCGAGTTTTGGGATGTGAGACATGATTCTTGCCCTCTTCCCATGCCTGTTGTCGAAGACACTCAACTGCGGCTACGCTCATAAGTGGCGCCGGAGACACACTACCATAGATACATGGATCAACGATATACTTGGATGTTATTACGTCCTCTACCACACCAGGTACTTCAATTGTTGCGTCAAAACGTCCATCTGCTTCATTCCACATAGCTGCTTGCATCTCAACGAGTGCGGGGGAAGGCCCAGTACTGTCCCCTTGCGACGTCTTGTCTGGTTCATTTTTCACTCGTTCGGCTAGGCGGGCGGGGCCGACGCAGATCTCTAAGATCGAGTCTGGTCAGACATGCTGGCGAAGCAGGGGTGGTTGGGATGCATTGCATGCATATGCATGACGCTATTGACGGCCGCCAGTTGATGTTTTGATGTCATGATGATGCCGCAACCCACCTTCTCAAACTCAAATTCATCTACTTGGACCTAGTAAATGATGGCTTTGATTAGGTTAATGTCGCTCTGGAGTTTGTGGAATAATTGAGTTTCCGTTTGACCGTCCCGATTGATCTCTTGCCTCCCGCATTGTGCCTGGTGATTGGGCTTCCTATCTTGTGATACTGTAAATATTCTTGCTTCTGAGTGGGGTATCTGACGACGCGTTTTTCTCTCTCCCTTTTCCCCTCTCGGTGATCTTGGGTAGATGTCATTCCGTAGCGCGCGCATCAGCAAGCATCACTCGCGGGAGAGCGCCGAGACTCCTAGGGTGACAATCTGCGCCACATATCCTCTTGCCATTGGCCGTCACACTCGACCTTTTATTCAACCCACCACTCTACAACGACGTGTTCGTTCACGAGTAGGTACAACACACAATCCCGACGATGCTGGTGCCTTACTTTAGAGGACAGACATACAGACGAACAATACGCACCCCCCCCCCCCCCCCCCTTCCCCCCTCCCTTCCCCCCCCCCCCCCCCTCTCCCTTCCCTCCCTCCTCTCTCTTTCCACTTTTTTCCTTCCTTCTTCTCTTTCTCCTTTTTATCTCCCCTCCCCCCCCCCCTCTCCCCTCCCCTCCCCCCTTCCTCCCCCCCTCCCCCTCCTCCTTCTTTTTTTCCCCTCCGCCTACATTAATACATAACCTAAATCCCCCCCCCCCCCCCCCCCTATCATATGAACCTACGACATAGCGAACGGCAATAAGCCGCCCTAGTCTACGCAAAATAGTGGTAGCCTTTTGGGCTTCAACTTGCTCTACGCTAGATGGGAGATCAGGGCTCCAATTAACAGCCCAACATTGATATATAGAATGGCGAAAGAAATAGGACAGACTTTGCTGTTGTTCCTAAGTAAGTTTCTGAGTCAGTGGGCACCGCGGTACGTATAGCGACAACTCAAGAGACAACTGCCCTCTCAAATACTAGCAGATACTGTAAAATCAATTACAATTCCTTTTCGGATCCTTTATTCGGGTCAACATTACGAGATCCTTCATAGCACTCTTGACCTGCATACGTTCCAGTTTCGCGAAACCTCATGTACTCGTGAACTTGGGGACGATTCACGCCGACCGGCGTGTCTCCATACTTCCAAAGTTCAATGGCCATCACTTGTCGCTTGCCGCTCAATATTCGCTGTACACCGTGATGCTCTTCTCCCAAAAACATGAGAGCCTGCAATCTGTCAGGTTTCACTACAATCCGGGCCCTGGATTCTGTAGCTCCCCAGCTGGTGGGCTGAATATAGAATTCTCCTCCGCCATAGTCGTCTCTATCAGAAAGTGCTACAATAATGGTGTACACTGTATGAATGTCTTCATGTCCTCCAACATGGCTGTAACCATGGGGACTGTAATCTAGAAGCTCGACAGTGCGCATGCCCATCATACAAGGATCGGCTTGAAAAGATGTGTCTTCGAGATTGTACCATTCCGTTCTCTCGTGCGCCGCCAAAAAGACGCGGCACATTTGAGCCATGACTCCAGGAGCAAACAACTGGATAAAGCCTCCGACAAAGGTGCAATCGTTTCCGCCCGTCTCTTGCACAGTCTCTCCAGCATTCTCGTCGGCAAAACTGCGACGAACATATTGGCGTTTGTGATGCTGTTTGACACAGCGTGACAAGTCAACAAAGGTGGCAGCCTCTTCCTCATTGAGGGCATTCTCAATAAGAGCAAGAACGGGTTGATCTTCATCTGGAAAAATCTGCGGAACGTAGGGATCGGGTACTGCTTCCGGAACATGGCCGGATGCATATTTTTGGCGTCGTTCTTTTGCCTTTTCCGCCATGCAGGTCTCCATCGCTTTGAACCACTCGTCACCCTGATACTCTTCAGGTGCATCCCTAAGCAAATCTTCCTTGTACTCATAAGGAAGGTAGCTCCAGGCTTGACTGCAATTCTCCCAGCTAATGTTTTTGTTGTCGGCATCACTCCATGAGGGATAGAGACGACACAATTCCAGTAGATCTTCGTTCGAAAGAGCATCTCCTTCGGCCGCAACGGGCGACTCCACTGAAAACAACAACAGGCCATAAACGACTGGGGCGAGAAGCTGGTTCAAATTCATCATTTTGTGGACAATTTAGCCTTGTGTAATTTCGCGATGGGTGCCATCAGCCCGCCCACCTATTGTTTAGTAAAACCTCAAGCAATCTCCGCCCAACACTGGAAAAGAACAAGCCTGTTATCGAATAATATTCAAGGAGCAATTTAAGAAAGAGTATAGGAATGTAATGTAAAAAGAGCAGGGCAAGAACAGGCATCATCACAAGAGCAACTGCTTTTGGCGTCTCGTCGTTTTAGGTTCAACGGCGGCGAAAGGCGCGAAAGCAAGGCGAAATTTGATCGCGTAGAGGAGTGCTCCAAGTGGGCTCACGAGCAAATACATGTAGGAGTGATCGAGCTCCTCCGCTCCGGCGACGCATCTTTGATGGCCATGACAGAATCGCGCTCTTGGGGGCACCAATTGCAATGGCTCCGCAAAGAGACGTACACACAAGTGGCACTAGCTAGGTACAGGGCTGCTAATGTGGACATCGATACGCATTTAAGACAATGGAAAGTGACGGCAATGATTGCATGTAAGTCAGTGTCTGCTAATTTCAACGATTATCTAAACATGTATATTTATTTTGGAAGTAGCGTTCATCTTCCTTCAAAACTGCGGTGTACTGTATGAATCGATCTCCGTCTAACCTGTGCAGTGACCGTGGTTCAAAAGAACGAGTCCGATGGGAACAGCTCCAAGCACAAAGCAAAGAATAGAAATAGCTCGATCCTTGAATGTCTTGAGTTCCTTTTCAATGCGAGGGATACATTCGCTTGCCGCAACGTGGACGTAGACGCCTGCGGAAACGGCAAGGATGCATCCGGTAGCCATGTTGCTCACATCCAAGGCCAAAATGAGAATGACTCCAAACACGACGGACAAGCCGCACAGAAAGTTGAGAATCAAAGCCTTGACGGGAGGAATTCCACAGTGCTCCGTGAGAAGAAAGTAGTCTGCTAGTTCTTGGGCAAGCTCGTGGTAAACAGTAGCAGCTGCAACGGCGATGGCGACACTTCGATCGCAGAGATTGAAAGCGGTGCCGATAAAGATACCGTCGGCAAAGTTGTGCGATAAATCCCCAACAAAGAGCGAGGCAGCCAAGCGGTAGTTGATTTTCTTCTTCTTTGGTGCGATTGGCTTTGCACTGGTAGTATTGTCATTCACTGGAGCTGCATGTTCCTGAACGGCGACCACAGCTGCCTCGTCATTACATGTTGAGCAGCTTTCACCGCCATCCCATACCTCCTCTTCATCTGAGATTGCGACAAAAAGATAACTGTTAGCTTTTTGGTTATCAACACAAGAGAGCATACTATTCATTCAGTCCACAAACATACCTTCCATACCATGTGCGTGGCTATCCTTGTTGCACGCACCCTCGTCGCAGGTGGAGAGACTTACGTGACCACTAGTATTCAATGGCACCGCCTTGTCCACATCTTCCATATCAAGAACTACAACAGAGTTTCGCTCCTCGCAAACAGGACAATTCTCTTGAGGTACTTCGTCCTCGTGAGCATGAGGGAAGAGGCTACCCATAAAGATTGGAATCAGGAAACCTCCGAGGAAGGAAGCTCCAAACTTCCAAGCGAGCTGACTTTCTGCATTGTCCTCTTCCAAATGACGACGATGATCGTGCTCAGCTAATCCAGTTGCACTTCCAATGAGAAGGACAGATTCTGGGAGGAGAAGAAAGACAGTCGTCGCAAGTAGAGCTCCTGCTGCAAAGGACGGAATGAGAGTGTAGAGGAAATAGCGGACTCGCTTGCTACCCTTGCCGTCAGACGACTTGGAATATAAGCACCCTCCCAGCATGGTAGGAACAAGTACCAATACTCCGACAAGAGTCGCAAGATTGACCAAGAGTGCCGCTCCGATTGCGGGGCCCCATGGCTTATCGGAATCTTCTGCTGAAGAAGATGAGGATACAATCGCCTCGTCTCCATGATCGTGCCCGTCATGGTCGTCGTGGTGGTCTTCGTCATGGAATTCATCTGAGTGATCTTCGTGCCCATCTGGTGTGAAAGGAAGGGACCGAAAGAGTGACAGTGTTAATGAAATATCAAGCCAGAGCAGTAGAACGCCGATTGAACATCAACAACTTACCTTCTTCATCGTGATGCTCCACTTCTCCTTCTTCATCATGATGCTCCTCTTCTCCTTCTTCATCGTGATGCTCCTCCCTCTTCGTGTCTCCCCATCTGTTTTCAAAGATGACGTGTCAATGGAGTTCGCAAATCAGTAGACACCGATAACGTCAAAACCCACCTTCTTCCTCGTGGTGCTCCTCGGCTTCCTCGTGGTGATCCTCGGTCGTTTGCAATGTTCGAATAAGGGTCACGCCATTGTCAGGTGCCGCGCCACGCGCCTCCAGCGCTCGAAGCGACGACGCTCGGGTTTCTGTCAATTTCACAATGCTCAAAAGAGCAACAAGGACGATAGTAGCTGTGTACTTCATTGCTTGAGTCTCGAAACGATGATTGTATGAATGGCAGGCAATGTTATGACTGATGGCTGTCATGCTTCGCGACTCTTTTCAACAGGCCATTCTTTTATCCAAGAAGAGCCTTTTGTGACGTCATCTCTTGAACAGAAAAGCCTTTCACACAGTGACGTCATGAAAAGTTACAGCCTTCCCTGACGTCAGGAGAAAGGGCCTTTGCTGTTATGCTGAAGCTTGGTTGCTGTATGTAGGAGACCTAAACAACAGCAAGAACAACAACAATAGACAAAAGCTTTTTTATTGTGGTAGATTATATGGCGCTGCGCCACGTTTTAATGTTGAGTGTCTCTGGAGAAGAGCCGGATCCCAAAAGTATGTGACGGTAGGTTATGGCGCTGATGTTTTACGAATGTACAAATCTCCAGAGTCGGAAATGACAGATTCTTATTTCATTGCTGAATTAGAAGAGTAAGAACTTACAGCGCTGGAATGTCGATAAGATAGTATCATGTAGTTATAACATGTGTCGTTAGCTACCATCCTCATCATCTCCTTTCTCGTCCTCTGTCTTTTTCACGACACTGTTGTAATGCTCGCCAAGTGAATAAAAATTCAAATGATACGACAGTCGAATGGGCTCCTCGTCCCCATATTCATTTACATGAATTTGCAATGGTTCCACAGTTTGAGCCGAGTACACTAGGATGGGTCGCTTGAGTGCCAAACTCAATGCTCTCAGTTCGACATGTCCTCCCCAGTCGGCGGAATGTTCCACTCGTTCCACATAGGCGCCAAAGGTGCATGTTTCGTCTGTGTATTCAATAAAGGGTGCAAAGTCGTCTTCATGTTGTCGTAAGGTTGATGCACATACTTGACCTGTTTGGAAAAAAGTGCGCATGAGTGTAAATGACTTTCAATCAAAATGACTCACTTCCGTATTGGCGGATACTCACGAATTTGAGAATAGTCGGCATCGTCATTCGATTGTGCTGCGACAGCACGATACAAGCAATGTCCATCGGATGCTACCGTTTCAATCTTTAGTGACAATGGATCCAGTCTTGTCTTGAGCACGGCGAGTTCATTGTTGCGCGCCGATGGACCCGCCAAATCCTTGGCTTGTTCTTCTTCCAATTCCTTTTGCTTTTGACGCTGGGCTTGTCGTTTTCGTCGTGCCTTTTCCTGTTTTCGTTCTCTTGCGGCTCGTTCCGCGTCCTCCTCCTCCTCTGTTGCTTGATTCGCCACAGCAGTGTCGGCGGGTGGTGTCGGTTGTTGGTAGTTGGCATTTGCATCCTGTAAGGCAGCAAGTTCTTGTTCGTGGCGCTCTTTCAAATCAGATAATTTAGCGGCATATTCTTCTTCCAGTCTATATAATACAAAACAGTGAATACAATCATACTGTCAGAATAAAATAGCAGAGTCAACATGCATATTACAGCAAAAAAGACACGTACGCGTTCAGAGCATCCTTGGCCTTTTTTCCTTTGGTTCCCTTTGCCTTTTTCAAAGCCGCTCGCTTCTCGCCTTCCAGTGATTTGAGTTCCTTGCGATGCCGAGTCTGTGTTTCTTCCATTGTCTCCTTATTTTGTATGTATGCTACGAACGAATGCAGTAGTGATGACGAGCAATGGAGAATGGAGACTTCGCGCCGTGATGGGGCGCCTTCATGCCTTCTTTTTAGGTTATGAGCGATTATTTCGGGAGCGCACCTGCCGATGCCTTGTATCGATGTTGTGTACTCGCCAAAACACCCTCGAAAACAGCTTCAAGCTTTGGGCGAGAAGCAGCGAGCTGCACCATCGCTCTTTTGTTACATGTATGTGACGGACTCTCAACTGCCACAGAGCTTCATGACATTAATCCCATTGTTGTTTATTGATTAAGACAGTGTGATTCACCATGTCGTTTGATATGTGTTCGGGTAATCCTTGCACTCAGCCTGCAGACACGCTTACGCTCAAAGAGAATGGCACCACGCAGACGGATGATGATGAAGAACCGATTGAGTGCAACTACGACACGGATCTCATTCCACTGTACCAAGCACTCGAAGAAAAGGCATGGCTTGCTGCTCTTGACATTGTTGAAAGCAATAGTAAAGAATCCAGAGAGCAAGTTCGTACATGGGTCACGAGATATGAAACAGATGGCAATGTTCGTTGGTCGCAACTTCCCATTCACGCCGCCATGATTTTCAACGCACCCTTCAAGGTGGTTCAAGCCATTGTCGATGCCTACCCCAAGGGCGTCCGTTGCACCGATGATCAACACATGCTTCCTCTTCACTTGGCATTTCGTTACGGCGTTCCCGACAATACGCTTTTGCTATTGTTGGAAGCATTCCCGGAAGCCATGAATGCCAAGAATCGCAAGGGACGTGTTCCGGCACACTGTGCCTGCCCCAACTACCCTCATCGATCCAAGGTGGTTCGTTATCATATTGATAATACCAAACAAGTCATTCTGGAAGACCGTCCCGACAAAAAGACAGTCGCCCGGCAAATTGCCGAAATGGAAGAACGATTGGAGGTTCAATCCAAGAAAGTGGATGCGTTGGAACACGAAAAGTCCGATTGGGAAGTCAAGGAAGCTGAACTTGAAGCCAAGATTAGTGAGTTGGAAGAGAAACTTGCTGCTCAAGAAGCCCTTGCGGCATCTGCCATTGCTGCACAAAATGCTGCACAAGAAAAAAGTGGCAAAAAGAAGGGAAAGGAAGAAAAGAAGGTAAAGGAAGACAAGTCTGCCAAGTCTCTCGTTACGGAAAAGTCTGCAGTTACGGAAAAGTCTGCCGTTACAGAAAAGAGTGCCGTTACGGAAAAGTCTGTTACAGTAACTGAAAAGACAGAAAAGAGTAACAAGTCAGAGAGTACCAAGGGAACCACTGCCAGCGATGCTTCCGCCAAGACTGGAAAGAGTGAAAAGACTGGAAAGAGTGAAAAGAGCAACAAGAGCAACAAGAGCGGCAAGTCGTTTGGCTCTAGCCTCAAAAGTAGTAAGATCTTTCACCTAGGAAAGAAAAAGAGTGTTACTGCTCAGTAATGAATGAAAGACTGTGAGGAGCAAATGAATGTTGTGCAAGTGAATCTATATATCATTGTGAATATATCCTGTAGCGTCAAGTAGGAATGCCTAAACAAGATAGTTGTTTCTATTGATTTTGAATGCATGACTCTGTTCTATATTATTAGTCTATCTTATATTATTAGTCTATTTTATATTATTAGTGTAGAGAGGCCTCTAGTGACAAAGCGGCGTTGCGTTGCACCAACTGGGTATGGCATTATAATCGCTCTCGGAGGAATTCTGTCGCCGAACCGTGAACTAGAAGGGCTTTGAGAACAATTTTTAGCGAATGATATTTCTTGCGAACTGTCTAGTATCAGTATTTACTTATCAACGGTCCATGGTAAATGTCATTTTATCCGAAATTTATCGCCAACAGAGCAGAGCAAAGCCACAAAACACTGCTCTCATCACACTATTTCAATCAGCGACACCATTGTTCAACATGCCGTTCTTTGGATTCCCCTTTCTGTCTGCGGAGACTCCCACGGCTCCATTGATCAAGAAAGATGAAAGTGATACTGTCTTTGTGAAAGAAGAACCGGTGGAGGAGGTGCCTGAGGAGGCAAAGGACGAAACTGATGCTCGATCGCCAGCAGACGAACAGGAAAACCGAGCTCCAGCTGATGATCACTACAGCGCTCTTCCGAAAGGAAAGGATGATGAGGAAGCTGTCGAAATGAAACTTGAGGATTTAAAGATAGTGGATGCCACTCCAACTGACGTGATGGAACAGTTCAATCCAATGTCGCCGAGCGTGCCATTGGAATGTGACTACGATGTGGATCCTACTAAGCTCTACTTGACTCTTCAGCAGAGGAACTGGGACGATACTCTTGAACGATGCAAGGACCATGAGAAGGAAGCACGTACATGGGTATCGCGTAAGGAAACGAATGGTAAACTCCGTTGGCGTTTGCTTCCTCTCCATGCTGCCGTTATATTCAAGGCTCCCGATAATGTCATTGAGGCTTTATTGGCCGCCTATCCTCGAGGCGCCGAGTCCAAGGATGACCAAGGTATGCTTCCTCTTCACCTTTCATTTCGTAACGGAAGTAATGAAAGCGTCGTGAAGCTCTTGTTGGCCGCCTTTCCCAAGTCCATCGAGGTAGCGGATCGCAAAGGACGAATTCCGCTCGCTTTGGCGCAGGCGTCCACTTCACCCAACCGTGAATCGTTTCTGCGTGCTTTGGAACGTGGTCCTTCGTACTACGCATCTGCTGCCGCCGCCACTGAACGCGCGGCCGTCACAGTCGAACAGCAAGCCATGTTTGATGTCAAGTTGCGTGAGATTGAAGAGGCTCATCAGCAAGAAGTTGAAATGCTTCGTGTCGATGCTGAACAAAAGCAAGAGGATCTCCAAGACAAGATTGCTGCCATGGAAAATGATCTCGAAAAGAACAGAGAAACCTCTCAAGTCCTCGTCGAGCACGTCAACACGCTCGAAGCTCAGCTCAACAGCCGTACCGATACGGAACGATTCCTCGCCACCAGGATTGCTGCCCTGGACGTTGATCTCAAGGAGACAGCCAAGGGTAAGGAAGACCTTGAAGCTACTCTACAGAAAGAGAACGAGGAACTCAAAACTCAGAAGAAGATGCTGGAGGATGAACTGAGTGCTCTCAAGGAAACTCACACAGTCCACGTCGAGAAGCTTAGATCTACCGAAGAAGATCTCACCAAGGCCCAAGGAAATAAAGAATCAAAAGACAAGCAACTTCAAGATAACTTGGCTACTATTCAGAAGGAATGGGCATGTGCAAAGGCTAGTGAGGCTGTCCTAGAAGCCCAGCTCAAGAAGCGAATCAAGAGCGAAAAAGCATTGGCCGCCGAGGTCAGCTTCCTTGCTTCCCGATTGGCCGAAAGCGCTCACGAATCAGGCGAATCAGTGGATACCTACAGCTTTCGCGTGAGAACCTTGGAGAAGGAACGCGAGGAGCTTCGACTCACCGTTAAGGTATTGACTGGAAAACTAAGCAACGTAGCATTGGCACTAGATGATATGATGGTTGGACAGCAAAAGATTGTCGACGCCGCTACTGAACAGGAAGCAAACTTGGTAGAAGCTACCGACATTCATTCCAAGATTGTCGTTCATGCAAAGCGTAACCAAGATCTCTTTGAAGCTGCGCAAAAAGAGCGTCAAGACCTTGCTCATGCCATCCAACGTCAGGAAGAGGAGGCAGTCAGACAAGCTGAAGAGAGAAAGGCTATCCTCGAAGCCTTTGAATTGCAAGAGGAGCAGATGGAAGATGCTAAAAAGGAACGAAGACAGCTCATTGCTAAGGTGAAAGAACAGCGCCGGGACGTTCAAAATTTGATTATGAGTAGTCTCAGTGGTATCGGACCGGCTCTTACCACCGCCAAAGATGACGAGCTTGTCGACGAGATGGTCAAGATTGTCCTGTCAAGTGATACGTATGACAAGGAGGATACACTAAAGCAGACAGAAGAAAAGAAGGAGGAAGCTGTGGTCGAGACCGCAAAGGAGCAGGCGGAAGCCGACGAAAGTAGTCCCATAGACGACGAGATTGAAAGTATGCCTGATGCCCCATAAGATTTATTGAGAATGGGCACGGGTTTGAGGAGCGACGTACCTCGTGGTGGCGCTCTATGTGTTGGGTGAATGAGCAAGTTTTGTCTGTGTGCTCTGAGACTCATTCAAGTAGTGATATTTAATATATCTTAATATATATATATATATACAAACTGTGAATACTGCAATAAATTCTTATCATCCTATAGCTAGCTAGCGTAGAACTTTCTCAAGGCGTTGAAGAATTGTTTTGAAAGTTGGACGGCTTTCTGGAGTGTGGTTCCAGCAATCTTTAATAAGTTTCTTGACTCTCTTTTGACAGCAAACATGTTTCAGGGATGGTCGTTGTCCGCTCGCAACTAAAGCCCAGATTTCATTCCGTGACATTCCAGGGAAGGGCCCTCTTTGTAGCGAACACACCTGCCAAAGGAGAATCCCGAAAGAGTAAACGTCACAACTGAAATCGTATCCTTGCCCTGAAAGGATTTCGTGGCCCATGTATCGTGGGGTACCCACTGTGGACTTTAGCTTTGCTCCTTTCGGAAGCTCGACAGCTAAGCCAAAATCAAATATCTTAATATCCCCTGTGGTTTCACACCAGCCAACATTGTTGGGCTTCAAGTCTCGAAAGACGATATTGTTGCTATGAAGGTACTCCATTCCCTTTACGATACCAGTCGCTGCTATTTGCAGCCGATGCATGACGCGTCTGTGTCCGCTTGATCTCCATCGTTGAAGTCGCCTCGAAAGTGTCTCAGATAAGAGTCCAAGGACCAGAAAGAATCCTCGTTGGTCCATAACAAATGATGCCGATGGACAACCAGCAGAAGTTCCGTGCAGCTGAATAATGTTTTCGTGATTCAATCGCGAAAGCAATTTCGCCTCCTGCGCAAGATCGGCAGCTGCTTGGCTGATATACTTGATATCTTTCTGCCAGATCTTTTCGTCGAGGAACTTTACTACAAACTTTCTGTGACACATTGAATCTCGGAACGTTGGGGCAACGTCGCAGTGTTGACACATTCCATTGTGCGAAGCTTCTTTTGTCTGAGGAAGGATGCGTACGCGGTACACTGAACTAAACGCCCCTGATCCCAACAGGTCATCCACGTTCAGCTCGCTCCATGTTAGTTCTACAAATGGAAGAAAGCCATTGTCTTGTAGACTTGAGGATGAATCAAAACGATGCATTTGTTTCATTACTGCGAGTCCAGCGGCTCTTGATTTTTCATCTCGATCGCGGAAGAGATCCTCGAAGTCGCTGTCAGAGGAGCTCATTGTGCCCGTTGATGCGGTTGGAGGGAGGCTTGAAGAAGAATCGACATGATTTGTTCCTTTCCCTATGACTCCCAGCTTGGCTTTAGGAAAAAGTCTCATGTGAGAAGACTCGCCGACTACCAGAAGGACCTGTGGAGCTATGGCATGGTGATTCATCGGTTGTTGCTACTGTACTGTAGGAAGACAAGAGTCAAATTTTGTGAGCGTTGTGATGACTCCTCTGATGAAAAAGTGCGGTCGGGGCAAATGTTGTGATGCCTTATGACTGTCGGTCACTAGAATATGACCATGACTCTTCAAATGACCCTTCGTGATCTCATACCGCGGTATGCATAGCCGAACCGGTAGCATACGATTGTATATTATCCAATTGGAGTGATACTCATATGCTACAATATTTGAAAGAGAACTATCTTGTCCTACTCCGCCCAAATTAAAATTCTGTAAGTCTCCGTGAAACGAAAGTACTGTACTGACTAAATCATTATCCCATTTCGTTACTCAGTAAAACATGTATGTATACACGGATACACATTCCCCTTACATCATCATGGTTTCGACTGGGATACCTCCTGCGACGTCGGCAGCTGGATCCAAATCAAAGTTGGATTCATTGTTTTGTCGTTCATTATATCCAACACTTTGGGTAATGAATTCACTTTCTTCGTTTGGCGAGGTGAGCATAGTTTCCACGCAGCAAAACAAGAGGATGCGTTTCATTTGCTTATTGACGAAAAAGTAATTAAAGCTCCACAATGGCGTTGCGGTATCATCGTCCACCAAAGTTTGGGTGAGAAACGACAATTCATCTCTTGGAGGAACAAAGGTGTAGACGTGAGCATCTTGCAGAGAAATGACTTGATCAATACTCTCCCATAGCTTGGCCAAGAACCCTTCCTTGTGAGAAGCAAGTACTGAAAGACGATCGTTGGCCCTTCTCATGACTTGCTCCATGGGGACCTTTTTGAAATCCTTTGCTCGGACAGATCCAAAGTCATAGTCTGGAAAGGAAGCATTCAACGTGAGGATAAGGTCTGTCATGAGTCTCCTAGTCGACATGGCATGCAGATCCCCGAGAGCTGAACTCGACAAGAGCTTGGCCGAATCCGCAGATTTTGTACTGTCAAAACTGGCAGCACGAGGTCGCTTATGAGGTGGTGCCTTGGCTTCTGCACGTTGGTGTTTAACTTGATGGAACGATTCAAGTAAGCCTCCAGCCGACTGAACTCGCACATCTTCGGAGCGCTGTTGTTTTCCAGGTGGATGGAAAGCTTCAAGTATTCCTCCCGCAGACTGACTTCGTTTCCTTCCGGCGTGTTGCTGCAAGTGTTCTTGAAACTGTTGAAAGGTGGCAAGCTGGTTTTCTGCCAGTTCCATTTCTGCTACATAGCGTTCTCCCAAGGCATGTGCATACTTTTTATCGGTACCAGCTCGTTTCATAATGAATGCTTCGATTCTCCCATTAATGACACGCGAATCTCCCAAACTCGCGTCAGTCAATTCCGATGTGAGCTTATTCAGCTTGTCATCTTCCAAATACTTCATCTTTTGTATTGAATTAGTGTTGTTGAAATGTTGTGTTCTGTTTTGAATGATTCAACGCAATAAATAGGCTACAAGTGTGAGATTCAACAACGTGATGGCACTCTTCGCTTCTGTTCGTGGCGGGAATCAGATTCAACTCGTGTCTGCGTTGAGAATGTACTGACATTCAGGCGTACAGTAGCGCAACGCATCACTTACCGTTCTCGATCGATGATTGTTTGTGTTTCTTCTTTTCTGCGATTTTTACACACGTATCCGCACAATCATTCTGTGTCTTAACGGTGTAAAAGTGTCGGTTCAGGTGGAAGATTGCAACAAGCTGAGATTGTCCGCGGCGCCCTTGCGTTTTTGCTGGAGCCTTCGAATTTTGAAACGCAACCCAGTCTGAGTTTAGGTTAGTAGGGAGTAGTATTCTAATTTGAAAATGCGCACGTGTGCACGTTTTTGTTTTTGTTCCGAAAAAAGATTTCGATGGAAGAAAAATTGCCACGAAACAAAAACTTGCAACAACGCGTTGGCAGCACTTTTTGTTTTGTTCTCACAACACCAAACATCAACCCATTCTGGCGCCGAAAGCTCACATTACTCAACATGACACGAATTACATCAACATTTCTTACACTATGCTTAGTGGCCTTGCTTTGCAGCAACTCGCTTTCCTTTGTCATTTTGCCACAAGGCGGGAAACCCCTTGCGACGGTTGGCGCGCCGAAGACACCATTCGTCGTGACAAAGAGCAAGAGCACTCCTCTAGTAACCCCTTTACAAGCAAACTACAATGGACAAGACTTTCAAGATGATTTAAAGAGACTTTCAAAGGTGACTGGAAGAGCCGCAGTCAACGTTGGAAAGGCTGCTTTAAAGGGCTTGGGAGCGAGCATTCGAGGCGCCAAAGCCATCGCGCAAGACGAATCAGTAAAGAACGGGGTTGATACAATCTCAAAGGGTGTTCAGGAAGGTGTCAAGGGCATTAAGAATCTTGTGGGAGAAACGCGAGACAGTGAGCAGGTTCAAAAGGGCGTCGAAAGGCTTCGGAGTATTGTCGATGAAAGTCAGAAACGAGTCAAAGATACTCTCCTCAATGCCAAACAGAAGCAAACGACTACTTTCAATGACGATGTTTATTTTGATAGAGAAGATGAAGAGCTATTTCGAGGAATTCCACCAAAGCAACCTGAAGTCATTGTCGATGCCGAGATTGTGGAAGGGCGAGTTGCTGTTCGAAGAACAACTGATCGCGTGATTGATGCCGAAATCATTTCCAAGGCTTGGAACAGATAGAGCATATCATACTAACGTAAAAAACAAGCTAGAGGGATAGATTGCGGAATCATATACCTGTCTCCACATATTTATCAGCTAGCTCATCTCCTCCCCTTAGAAAATGAACTTGTCAACCACATTACGATGGAGGAGGACCAAATCCTTCAAACTTTACCTCATCAATAAAGATTTGATCTGCGTTTCTAGTCGAGTCACAAACAAAGCGAATTTTGGCATTCGGCGTCAAGTTGTACGCGATATTCAAGGCGTTGAAGTCAACCGTCTCGTAATAATATTTGTCATTCTCAAATTCTGAGTGAATTATCCATGATTTCACTTCTTCGTAGTTCTGACCGTCAGAATATTCTAGATGAAAGCCGTCGACGTTCTCCAAGTCGCGAGCTTTGAATGAGAAGCTTACTCGAAGGTTTGTAAAACCAGAAACATCCTGGGATTCTCTCAGGTATATGTTGGAAGTAGAAGAATCATCTCGAATTCGAAGAGAAGCCGAGCCTTCAGGAATGTAACGAGAAATGCTATCCTTCCACTCATCCGTTACTCTTCTGGCATCGCCGCCTCCGTCCCCAAAATTCCCCCAACCCCCATTGAAGGAGGCATCATTAAAGTCATCATATGTAATGTTATTCCATACATCAGTCTGCTGCTCGGTTGGAGCGCGCGTGGGACTCTTCGAGGGAGAAGCACTCGGTGCGTCACTGGGAAGCATTGAAGGCATCGACGATGGTTCTTTGGAAGGGTTGGAGCTAGGCTGATAGCTCGGTGTAGATGTCGGCTCTCCCGGCAGAGGAGAAGGGCCACTACTTGGCTCATTACTAGGCATTGCCGACGGCACTTGGGATGGCGTGGACGAAGGAAAAAGTGATGCAGATGGCTCGGAACTCGGACTCAAACTCGGAGAAGCAGATGGCAGCGAGCTTGGTTGGGTCGAAGGTCGCATACTCGGTTGTAGTGAAGGTAGGCTGGAAGGAACGTCACTTGGAGATGAAGAGGGATTGCTTGATGGTGATCCGCTTGGCGCCGAACTTGGCTCAAGCGAAGGAAAAGACGAAGGCGATGCTGAGGGACTGTTGTCAATAGCTTCTGGAACAGGAATGCTCGTGGTTTCAATATCAAGGAATTCACCGCCATCCACCATCATTACGTCGCCGCACATGACTTTGTAACTACCATTGCCGTAGCTGCAACAAATTCCGTCGCCGTACGTGTCTTCGATGGTAAATTCGTAAGTGGAACCTTTTGCAACGCAAACTTCGTACAAGAACTGCGTTTCATCGTCCACATCTTGTCATGTACGCAGGACTAGACATTTCGACGCCACCAGCTGAATTCCGCAGAGTCCATTTTGTCTCTTGGCAGTACCGATCCGTAAAGAGGTCGATCGTCACAAGCTCTTGGGATGGAGAGCATACAAGAGGCGTTGGCGCTGGAGTTGGAGTCGGGGCGGCAGTCGGTACTAGTGCCCCGTAGTCATGACAAGAACCATCAGAATTCGTTCCATCTTGCGCCAATAAAGAGTAGGGGTCCGCTGCTCCGCAACCAAATTCTTGCAACATCTCAACGGCTGCTTTGGCTTGTACAAGACCTCTGCCGTAATATATGTTGCAGTCTCCCTCCAAAGACATTGCAGATGCAAGCAAGATTCTCCTAATCTGCTGGGCAGAACAGCTGTTTGGAAACGAAAAGGATAGACGAGATGAGTCATGCGAAGAACAATAGAAGGACACTTTTCAAAAGGATTGACGTTTCCATGAGTCCGCGAATCCTAACTGAAATTGGAATCGAGGGCGAAACGACACAATTGTGGAATTACTTACGTCTTGTCGTAGCTCCAGACAAGTGCTGCTACACCTGCTACGTGAGGAGTTGCTGCACAACACGCATAACGTTAAGATAGAGGTGAGCGGTGTCTGGGCTGCTTTCGCTCGTTACAATAGCGACCACACTTTTTGACTTACCCATCGAAGTTCCCGAATAGTCGTCATACCCTCCCGGAATCGTAGATCTAACTCCAACACCTGGGCCAGATATTTCCACCTGCTCATTGTACTGAGAGAAACTAGCTCGATTTTCGTTGGAATCAACAGCTGCAACTGACATGACCGAAGGATAGCTGGCAGGATACGACAGGCCAGAATTGCCGCCGTTGCCTGCAGCTGCAATAATAAGCACATCATCGTTTAAGTAGATATCTTCATATGTGCTGCTCTCCGAGTTACTATAACCTCCGCCGCCAAGGCTCATGCTGATGACGTTGGCGCCTTTCGCGACACAGTCTACTACTGCAGCCACTACACCTGCCGAGGAACCGCTTCCACTATCATTCAAACCCTTGCCAATATGAAGCTTAATACCACTAGTAGTGTCTGCATTAGGAATTACTCCGACCACGCCTTTGCCGTTGTTTCCAATAGCTGCAATTGTCCCTGCGCAATGTCTATCAGGTCGAGACAAAAGGAATCGTAAGACGCTAATGATTCTTATAAAACGTAAAATATCAAAGAACAAACCCAATAACTTACGTTCCATGGCTGTTGCCATCAACATCCCATTGTTGCGGGCTGTAATAGTTGGAATTGTCGAAACCAGTCACACGGTTGCCGTTTGGTAAGTCCTCATGGCCAAGGTCTTGTTTTTCGAAATAGTAAATGATGAGCGTTAGGCACCACGGCATGTCATTTCTCTATACCTGGTGCATCAATACAGAACTTACCATATCCAGTATCAACCACACACACTTTAATGTCATTGGCGAAGGGTCCTGGTGCAACCCCATTGTTGTTCTGGTCCGCTTGAACACTGACAATACCATAAGGCACCGTTTCAGCAAGTCTGCGACGATCCTTGGCAGGTTTCTCCTTGAGAGGGTTTTTCTTGGGCTTTTCTCCGTCGCGATCTTGGCCAAGAGAGTAGTAATCATCATTCTTCTTAATGGGAGGAAAGAGGCTTCTTTCCAGATTGAGATCTACAAACTCAATCTCGGGATCATTTTCTAGCGCCAACATGACCTTTTCGTCAATTTCCATGGCCACGAGTTTGAATCGCGACGATTCATAATCTACCTTGGATGCTTTCCGAATGGCACCTTGCTTACCCTGGTCCGTCTTGTACTTGACAAGGATGCTGACTTTGGAGGGATTGAAGGTCTCGACGGGAGAAGAAACGAATTGAAGATTTCTCTCCGAGCCTCGAAGACCATCGTGAGTCTTGTTGACAGCAATCACAATACTGTTAGAGAGTAGAAGTGATGCAGTAAAGAGCAGTGAAGTAACCTTCATGGTAAGAAATGCTCAACAAAGTGCAGACAATGCGGTGCAACAAGGCGCCTTTGCTGAGAAATGAGCACTCCATTGTCGCCAAAGATGAAACGCGTTTGTGTCCCATTTTACCCACGATTGCACCCGTGAAAGGTTGTTACTTATGCATTTATGGCAACAAAAAGCTCTTTGGTGCAACGGTGAGGGACTCGTATTGTCCAATGATGAGTGTTTCGCCATATGATTGTTGTCGATACCGAGTCTCGTTTATGATTGAACGTGATTGCTTGAATTGGCGCCAAGAAAAGTCAATTGCCCATGGTGAATAGGAGGCTATTGAACCACGTTGTCATCGCAGAGGCTGTAAGCTATTGTAGTGTGGGCCTATGAACAAGAGATGGAAGGATAATCGTGAATGACGAGCGTTCGATTATTATGCCGCATCTCTTCTCTCGAGTCTCGGAGGCAGTTCTTTTAGGTTATTCACTGGTTGGTCAGAAAAAAGGTTTCATGCGATTGAAAGGGGCTTATGCCATATGCATGCAATCCATACACTCCCGTGTGGAATCTCATAATAAACTCTATGTTTCTACTACATGTATTTATATTTAAAATGAGAACGCGCCTTGCTTGTTCTATAATCAAAATTGTTTCACTCAACGCGTCTTCTCAGCGGCAGCCAATTCTTCTTGTGGGCATTGTATTCTAGAATGTTTGAATTTCTTGAGGGTATCCAAGAACGAAAACCCATACTCCCCTTCGGCATCAGGTTCTATAGAAGTGCCTTCCCACCATTCATTGAATGACGTGACAAACATTAAATTGGGAAATTCGTGTTTGTACCACGAGGGACGTGGGAGGCACGCAAACTTATTCAACTGAGTACGCAATCCTGCAGCATCGCCCACCAGCTCGGGATGCCCATCACGAAAGTCATGATACTTGGGTAGGACATGAGGAAAGAAGACTGTGTTACGCGACCACCGCTCAAAAATGGGGCTGCTTTCCCGAAACATGTATTCCGTTGCAGTCTCTCCTTCCTGTACCAGTCTAGCTTCATACATGTTATAAGATGTATAGGCTTCAAAGATTGGTTTTCCATCCATCATACCGCTAAGTGCTGTATTGGGATCATTGTTTAGACCAAAGTACGGAATATCGGCAATAAACAAAATGTCTTGGCCAACTTTCTCCTTGATGTATACCAACATGTCCGATGTGAAGTTTTTCCATGAACGTGTAACATACACGTAGACAACAGGACGGTTGTTAATGTGTAGATATGACGAATGCGAGAAGTAGTTGTCGCGGAAATACTCCATATCTGCAGTGAATTTGTCAATTGCCGTTGTGCCATTGGCAAAGTCTCGCACTGGCAATGCTCCTAAACTTTCATATACCATACAAAACTTAATCTTGTCAATATTTCTCGCATTCAACATGCCTTGGGTAAACTTGACCGCCGATGGGCTCTTTGGGTCCCACCACGAGACTGCCCAGGCATCAATTCCTCCCCTCTCCACAGCCCAATCAATGTGTTTCTCAGCAAGTGAAATATCATCGGATCCATACTGCCCCAGCATCGGAGTGTGGCCTTGAGTATCATGCTTAGTCCAGTCACCATCGTTATACCATGGATAATAAAAGGATACAAACATGATATCGTTGTCTTTCTTTCCGCGCAACTCCAGTTTCCCAGCAAGTGCGCGCCCCAATGACGTGGATCGAGTGACACGCGACGAAAGAGCCAAAAGGCAAACGCCAAGTGCAATTGCAATGCCGCAATTCATCCAGGTACATTCTTTCTTGTAATTACTCTTCATGCTCGATCGCTCTCTTCTTCCTGATGGCGAACGCAACACAAACTGCCGCATGGCATTTTTCTGATTTTGTTTGTTTGATGCATCAACAAAGAATCAGACTGCATCTCGCCAAATAAATAACGACTCTATTATTTCTGTATACTCCGAAATTGCGCTAACCTAACCGGTATCAGCTGCCGCCAAGGCGCCCCTCCGATCGATGCGCTCTTCCGCCGAGAGCTGATGAATGAAAACTGGACTCAACATTAACCCACCGACCGCACGGCACCCCACCATGGCCACTCAATCATCTCGAAACAGCGAAAGTTCAAGGCTTTTGTGACTCGTCTACAATGTTGTGAACGGCAGGCTCGTTGTCTTGAGAATGAAAGGCAGTCACGACGATTGGTGGCAAAAGAAGCGGCTTTTTGGCTTTTCGAGCGGCGCCGACAACATGGCCACCAAAGGCGAGTTAAACAATGAGAAAGCTGCAGAATCATCCTAGCTACATGTAGGTTATTTGCATTCACAGAAGATTCGGATGCAATGAATGACGGCTCCACCCGAGCAAAGCAAAGCGAGCTCAAGACTAGTGGCACCAAGAGAAACAAGACTGCTACAGGACCGATCCATTTGGTATTTCTCAGACATATGTTTAATTTTATGAGTGGTTGCTGAGTGGATGAATGATGGCTGGGCGCCTTGCTTTCCCATGACACTCAAGTTTCATGCATCAGCTATACTCATTTCGTTTGCAATGTGTATACGGCAAATGCATCAAGTATTATGTACTACATTGACATATCGCATTGGATACGTCTACCTACTTGTGTGGTTGCCTGATTTTATTCTTGTGGACGGGTTTCTGTTGGCGAACCAGCCGAATGAATCTTTTTCTTGAGGATTTTCACTTCTTGCCGGAGACACTCGATTCGAACTTCAATGGCCCGAACATTTGCTGCAGAAATACGTTGGTACTCTTGTGTATTGGTGGTGGATGAATTTGGAAGCGTATCGCTGTCTCTGGTTGTAGTGAGAGATGGCGAAAGGAGCGAGTATCGGTGAACGGGCGTCTGTGTGGCAAAGTGAGACTTCAACGTCCATGGACTCTTGCTGACTGGAAGGATCCTTGGGTGATGGAATCGAGCTATCCACTTGTGCCTCATTTGACGCCGCACTACCGTTTTTGGCGTGAGCGGATGATGATTCGAAAGTGGGGCTGTTAATGGGCGATTCGACAGAATCATGATTAAGACCGGAAGACGCAGCAGGTTCCTCTCTTTCCAGATTCATGTGAGCTTCTTCTGCTTTATCCCCTGCTGGAGAGTCTTGAATACTGTGTAGCTGAAGCAGTCGCTGAAGGGCTTGGTTTCGTTCCAGTTCGAGTGCTACTTGTTCTTCCATTGTGATTACTTTTCGAATCTTGAGCAGCTGACTTAGCAACTGTACCTTTTCTAAGAGTCGAATATTCATTCTCTGGAGCTTGCGAGATGTGTCAGTACTCGTATTGGTGGAAGACTGACACTTGCCACGACTTGTCTCTTCAATCGTCGAAGCGGACGAGGATGTTTTCTCTCCTTCATCATCTTGTTGGTTACGTGTACTGTGCAGCTCGTCCTGGTTTTTTTTCAGAGGTTAAAAAAATGTTGAATATCCTTGACTTTCATATCGGTATCTTCCTGAATGACTTTTGGAGAAAAGGGACGAGTCACTTTGCACACCAAGGTTTGCCGCTCCGCTTGATTCGCTCGGATGTGAGCAGCTTCGTTGCTACTGTTGAGTCTCGTTGCATATGTGTGTCTTGAGCTTGAAAGTGGCGCTTGATCGTTTGCTTCAATAATGCGTCGAATGAGAAATGTGAGTGCCAGTTTTGTGGACAAAAGTGAGACTCAAGGTAGCTGTGAGTGTGATTCCCGACGAAAGGGTCATGTTGTCCGTGGAACAGGCTGGAAATGCCTGTCATTCATGCATATGGAACAGGCTGGAAGTGCTGTCATACTGCAGAATGGTCGGGAAGGTCAACTGTCTTGCTTTGCTGGCTAAGTCCCATTTGGGACGGTATGCAAGCGCAGACATAGGTTCAACTACAAAGTGCCTTCCTCTTCAATGACTGAGTCCCGAGCAGAAAAGCATAATGGCAAAAACCGGCAATACATACATGTTCAAGTTGGAGGCATGGAAAGCCCTTGTCATACCGAAAATGTCGAGAATGCAGCATGTATGCGAATAAAGCTTGCCATTTATTGTGTTTGAAGAACCAGCCGTGAGTACATCATCCGTGTTTGTGAATAATACTGTAGGCGGGGAATCGAGCAATTTTATGGATTGGAATGTGTTGGGACAACAACTCTCGATTCATTCCGTGGAAAGCTTTTACCTTTTTGGTAGTGAAACGACGATATCACTACTTCTACAATGACACGATTATGGAGTATACTGACTTTACAATTGGTTTATCAGTGTAAGTTTCTATTCTTACACTTGAATGCTGAACGATCGTGTGTGCGATTTTGGGATTCATGATTCTCACCAGAAAGCAATCCGTTGTTACTTAGCATTCACAGTCACAAGGAAATTCGGTACAGGCACAGCAGCACACGAGCATCGACTCGGCGGGCTCTAGCGTTTCGACATCAAGTCCAGATTCTTTGATCTCACAATTGTCTCCTTGGCATGGTGGCGGAAGGCTGGAAGTGTCAGAGTCGAGAGATTGTTCGTCTTGATTGCAATCGTCTCCGTCGCAAAGATTGCGATGAGGACCATCTTCCTCAGAGCTGTCATCGGCACCTTGCCCATTACGCTTGGCATTATTGCGTTCTTCCTTCCTGCGAATACGTTCCGCTTCGGCCTCTTGTTTCTTGCGAAGGCGTTCGGCTTCGGCCTCTTGCTTGTTGCCAAGACGTTCTTCTTCGGCTGCTTGTTTCTTGTGGAGACGTTCCGCTTCGGCTGCCTGTTTCTTGCGAAGACGTTTCGCTTCTTCCTTGCGAAGACGCTTGGCTTCTTGTTTGCGAAGACGTTTCTCTTCTTGCTTACGAAGACGCTTGGCTTCACCCTTGATATCGCCAATCTTGAAGTATCCACCGCGCGCCATTGGCTTTGTGCAGCTGCACACGCATGGTTCCGGTAGGGAAGTAGGGCACTTGCAGCAGCAATCACTTGGCTTCTTCTTGTCCAAGGACTGCGTAGGAAGAACAGGCTTGGCTCTATCACGCTTTTTCGTTGGTGCGGGGACAACCTTGACATTTTGAAACTCTTGAAGCACGACTTTTTCCTCGGCGTCGGGGTCAAGTGCACGAGAAGAGTCCTTGTTTCCACGAAGAGTGGTTTGGTTTGCCGATGTAAAGGCTAGTAGAGCCAGAACGAGAATGGAGATGATCTTCATGATGAATTGATTCGCGATGATGTTTGGAAAAGTGAGAGGAAGGATGAAATATGTGAGACGTTTCAAGGCTTAATTTTTGTCCGACCGAGACATTTAGGGACATTCAAATGACCTGACCATGACTGCCTCTGCTCCGAGCCCAACGAGATTGCTTCAATGCATGAGCTATTATGGTTGAGCTATTAGTGTGCGAGGAGGCGGCGACGAGACCGATTACATGGGAATAAGCAAGATAGATAGATGAAAGCCCTATCTTACTGGTACTGTAGGTGAACGAAAGGTGCACTACAGAGGAGAAGCTTGGATTACACGTCGTGCGTTTATTTTTGTTACAGTAAACTTGATAATGCTCCCTCGAAATAGCTCACGCTATCAACTATTACTCGTCATCAACTAGTCGTTATCATGTCGAAAGATCAATACTGTCGCCTTGCTCGTGCATGGAAATGACTCGCATTGACCACAACTCATGAGAACAGAAGAGTCTTCGTAATGTACTAGATTCGTTTTCGGATGGACCTTGAGATGACGAGGGCTGCGAAGAAGTCGTCCTCCATTCTTTCTCTTTGCCTCTTCTCTCTTGAGTCTCTTTCGTTCCCGGCGCTTCTCGGCCTTTCGTTTCGCTTTACGCTCGGCCCTTTCTCTCTTTTTACGCTCGGCCTTTTCTGCCTTACTCTCCTTTTTCTTACCATTCGCCTTGCCACCAACGATTCTACCGAGTCTGGGATATCCTTGCTTGGTATTGAATTCAACGTCACAAGCGCATTCACACGGCAGCTCTTTACAAGCACAGCAGCAAGAACCCGGCGATACAAGAGGACGCTTGTACTTTTTTCCTCCCTCTTTGAATTGAATGGTGACACTGTCTTTCTTTTCCATGAGTTCATCTCGCTTAAAGCCACTAGGAACTTTGGCTTTACGAGCAATCTGGACGGGCTCGTCCTTGTCCGAAGAATCCTTCATGGGAACGACCTCAATGCCTTGAAACTCTTTCTCTCTTGCCTCATTTGCGTCTCGTAGCTCGCGTCCTCCGCGAAGTTCCAACGCTGAAAAGCATGGCGCGGTAGCTGCCAAGAGGAGGAAGAGGCTTGGAACTTTCATTGCAACTGTTTCAAAGTCGTCTGGTTGTATGTGAGAAAAAAAGAGAGACGAAGTGTGTTGAGTGCATGATTCTCCGAAAACAAGTGCGATGGGCTTGATTGCTAAAAAGACTCGCCGGTCACTCACTTGTTGAAGCGACCAATGGCAAACACGAGTGTCATGTGCCCTGGTAGGTGACTCTCTTTTTGTTTCCCGAGTGGCATTTGAACGAGATTTGTGGTCTGCCGGCACAGTGCCCTTTTTCCTTGATCAGATTGAGCACCGAAAAAGTGAGGCCGGTCATCACGGACGGTCACGTCAAAACTTGATGCCAATGACCAATGACCTCCGGTTTGTGCCTCCGACCTTTGCAGTGATGTGCCTCCGGACTCGAGCTATTCAAAACAGTGTGATGTGATGCTTGATCGATGCGACGCCATCAAACTGAAACGACGAAACAACAAAAGCCCAAGTCATTAGACACTTGCAATGCCACGGAACGCAATCAACTGTTTCGCAGGTCATTCTCAACGAGTGAAAATGTTCAAGTGACTTTTTGCTCTCACAATTTCATCCAGCAAGCGCCTAATATCAGGTACACTCGACGAGAGATGACTAGTACTCTCCTGGCTTTTCACGTTGAGTAGCGACTGTGGTTGCTCAGGACTGCTGCCGCTGACTCTTCACTCGGCGGGCGGGGTTCGCCGCCGCCAGGGACGTCGCGGCAGCAATCGCCACAAGAAGAAACAACGCCCCCAAGGGGAGTGACAAGGATTGTGCACGAGGACGAAAAGATTTGTGTGCAATGAGTTGTCGCGAGGTTATGTCAATCGCGACAAAGAATGAAACGACAACGACTGAAACTCAAGGAGACGAAAAGGACAAGGTTCCCTGCAACAAGAAGCGTGGAAAGTGTGGCAAGGCCAAAGGAAATGATGAGGGGCATCCGGTGCAGCTACCAAGTCCCAATGATCTTCGGCTCTACGAAATGTTGTCTGCTCACCAATGTTGCGAATGCACAAGACACAGCAGGTGTTGCATTGAGCAACAATTTTGCTATTCAAACGGATTCAAGTGTGTTTGAGGAGAGTGCCCCGGGCGGAGAACCTAGCGAGGGGATGCAAATGTGGCAGAAAACTCCATGTCGGCAAAACTAATGTGCTGCTGCAATGATTGTTCCGACGGCTCATTTCCGTGCAATTGCTCGTGTGATCACTTTACTCTGTCACAAGCACCACCCTTCCGTGTCTGCCTTCTGCGACACCCACCCAAAGGTTCCCCGTGGCATTCTTTAGCTGTAAAGGTATACACGGTTGCACTTTTTCTGTTCGTGTCTTTTGCAAAAGAGCGATACATAGAATAAGCTAGCTAGCCTAGAGAATAATCAGCAACGAGAAATCAAAACGATACAGCAAAGTTCCATATAAGCAATCGTATCTACTACTCCATGTTAGCTAACTTACTGAAACATTACTTGCGGATGCATCGTCACGAAAGCAGTAAATGCCCAGCTCTTTTCATTCGTCAAACTATGCCATCAATACAGCCTCTGCATTCTCATCTCTGTCCAACAATGTCGATGGGATTGACTCTTTCATTTCCGCCTTGGCAATTTCATGAAGGCGGCTAGTGTGGCACCAGTTCGCGAGAGTACAAAGGACGTAGATCCATGTCTGCGCTCCACCGCGGAGTTCCATCCGACACGGCTGTTGTCCGTTGCAAATGACATTTTTCAAACTCACTCCCCTCATCAAACTTTTTCTGGCGAGCCAAGAAAAAGTGCCGTTTTTCGAGCATCCAATGTTGTCGCTACCATGCCACGGCAGGCAGCAATCAGGAGACTGTGCAATGGGACTCTCACCTTGTGTCTGCGCCACATTGCGATAACTCGTTCTCACGATAAGACTGTGGATTGCTTCACGAGTGTCACCACCACTGTTGTTTGCTTCGTCACGACCATTCGGCTTTGTTGCGTGATGGCATCAACGATCATCGTGATTCTTGTTGGTCCCAAGAAGGACCAAAAACTTGATGCCAATGACGAGTCATCTCGAGCAGCGGCGGGCGAGTAGGACAAGAGTGAGGGAATTCAAAAGACTAGGACACTGCTCACGATGGACACTGCAGAATCTGCAGTATTATAAGGGCATGATGGTGCTTCGCTCGCAATCGGCGTTTCATTGTGGCGAATGCCTCTTCACCCCACTTGGGGTCATTTGGAGTGAGTCCTGTGAATTCATGACTCAATCTGGTCCTTGCGTCCAAAAGACACAATAACTATCGTACGCAAAGCCAAGAAGTACTGACTATATCGATTCGATACAAATGGTAAAGTCATAGTGATACAGTAGTGTTACTTTGTTTATGAATAGTAGTGATACAGGTAGCCTTATAAAATTGTGAACAATGCGTTTGCTCCGATTGATGCCCCGCATTGACACTGGACATGTCTTTCTATGACATTGCAGTCTTTTGGGACGCTCGAAGACCTGGTCGTGTCACTTCTTGCTCTAATGATGACGGACGAGTCTTGGCAATTCCCTTTGCTCTTGATTCCACGTACAAGTTGGCACTTTCAATGGCTTCATTCTCGTGAGGAGTAGTCTTTTCAATGCCTTCCGCTCTTGATTCAACGTAAAAGTTGGCACTTTCAATGGCATCCCAGTGAGGAGGAGTAGTCAGTGCGATACCAGCTTGTCTCGTCTCGAGGTACTCGTTGGCACTTTCAAAGGCATCCAATTCATGAGGAGTGGTCATTTCAATACCAGCTTCTCTAGTCTCGAGAGATTCCGCAAGCTCGAGCATTTCTTCTTCATATTGCATTGCTTCTTGAATCGCCGCTTCCACAACTTCTTGTTCCGTGGAGAGGAGACTTGGTGTCTTGTTGTTGTTGGAGGCATTGCGGCTGGTGTTGGCGCCGCGGAGGCGAAGCGAATGACGCTCGGCAGATGCCGTCGTAATAAGTGCCAAGGAAAGGAGGACAAGGTAAATAGTAATCTTCATCATGTTGTTGGTAATGTTGTAAAGAGTAGTGTTGATGGTGATGTTGTTGTTGGTTGCTTGACAAATTTGTGAGTTTGTTCTGCAAGCAACGCGGCAAGAAACGAAAAATGCTCGGGCATTTCGGACCAACTTTAGCAGGCACAATGTCTAGGCGTAGCTATTGGGGCTTGTGTCATACGAGCTCGTATATGCCACTTTCAAGACTAGAGGCTTAGTTAGTAAATGCAATGTTATGCGAGAGTTTCACCGAATGCCTGAGAAAGCGGTCATTATTTATGTCTCCCAGTGGTGGTCGCGCAGTTCGGATTTATCTGAAGTGTCATGAAATGTGCCAGTAGGTCGTGAAGTGGCATATCTAAGTTAATACTTTGGTCATTCGGCCTTTTTCCTGGTCGTGGTGCCCAGACAGTTTGTCCGTGGGCGTATTGTTGCGCTTCGGTCATCTAGCTACAAAGTGTTAGCAAAGTGGTGCACTGTAAACTAGTGTAAAGCTACATTTTACTCTACAATATCATAAAATACAACACTACCGTCTCCTCCAATGGCAACACGACCTCCGTCTTGTGACAGAAAGACTTTTGCATTCTTTAGCGCCAGTGTCAAGTCCTCTATTGCCGGAATCCAAGTGGATTCCCATAACGCATACACAGTAGCTCTTGTTTCTCCACCTCCATCATTTAGAACCACAATTTGATTCCCATTGCCCGATAGTGCCAGCGACGAACTAAACTTTTCGTGTGAAACGGTACCATTGAGTTGTGCCTCTAGTTTCCATGTGCGTGCATCGTTTCGAAAGATACTCACTTTTCCATTCATGGATTGCGGTTCTCCAATGGCAATTACTTTGCCATCTCCTGACGTGTGGGCTTGGAAGAAGAGGACCTGTACTGATATGCGAGTTTGTAGTTCCGTCGGAACTAATGGCCTTTTCATTTTGGACCGTTCTCGTGGGAATGGTGGAAATGAGACTCCATCCATGTTCATTGGTAAAGGAATATAACGACACTTCATATCGGGCTCTGGCCAACAAGTTTCCATCTTGAGCGAGCAATACCGAGTCGGCTTCAGCAATTTCAATCTCATTTCCAAGTCGTTTCCAAGTATTGTCGTCTTGTAGTTGATAGACTGTTACTCCAATGTCTGGATCGAGACTGGCAATGGCAAGACGAGTGCCCAGCAACGACAAGCTGCTGACCAACGTGCCGCTAATTGTGTCTCCCAGCAACGACCAGCTGCCATTGTCGTCGTCTTGTTGATAGACGAGGACAGTCACTAGTTCTGTTTCGACAAGTCCATCTCCTAATTCAGTGAATGAATTCATCACGGCTACTCGATTGCCGCTTGGAGACATTGACAATGATGCACCGTTGGAAACTGAAATCTCTCCAGCTTTCACCCATTTCTTTGTCAAAAGTGTTGGAGAAGATGTCAACGTGCTGGAATCTTCTCGTTTTCGTACACCAAAGACAATGTCAACGACTAAACCACTCCCAATCAAGGTGGCAAGTAGAATCCACACCATTTTTCGAACATAATACGCCTTTTTCACGGGAGCATCGTCGTCATCGTCAATGCGGGATGCTTGAATCGGCATAATCAGTCCCTCGGACGATGCATCATCGGTTGGTACATAGGCATCTGTCGTTAGTGAATGGAATTTCGTATCATCACGATTTAATAAGATGGATTCGTCACTACCAATCATGATTGTTCTTCGAGAGCCATCACCCTCTTGCCAATCGGGCCCCGGACTCGTACCGCTCCCGGAAAGGTTGGGCGCGCCGCCGGGTGACTTGGTGGTGTCCTCTGCGGCCTGATTTCCGTTGTTGCAACATTGTTAAGCGACCTCACAGACTCGCGCGACGCGGGGCTTAGGGTCTCTTTATCCTCTAGCGCTATTTTTTGTGTTGTCTGCCGTTTGCTGGCTCCTCTTGCCTTTTTTGGATGGCTTAAAATGCATCTTTCATTTCTACGGATTCACGCATAAAGCACATCTCCTTTTGTTTATATGCCGCTGCAATCGATCAAGTAGACTAACCAAGGGTCTTGCTTGTTCGCGCCTCTTGGTGGCGATCGATGATGGGCATAATGGAGCCAAAAAATCGTCATTGGCAGCATATTTGTAAATGTCAAGACAAAATAGCAAATGACTATGACTGCTTTTGCGAAGCGCCGTAGCAAGTATGCATGTGGTGCGTCGTACCCAAGCAGCAATCGCATGGGTCTAAATGGTTTATTGCATTTTTACTGGTAACATGTGAGACATTAATGACAAACCTTATCACCTTCGAAAGGTGTTGCAGGAGCAGTCGCGCGGAAACGAGGGGCGCCCCCCGCGACAGCGCAGGGCGGCATTTGGTGATTGCTCCTCTCGCACATTTGTATTCTCGTGAGGCTTGATAAAGTCATAAATGAGCAAATCCTCGACTGCATTGCATTGACAATCGCATGGCAGCATTCGACAAGCACAGCAGCAAGGGACGTCAGGTGTCGACACGGAGGCGCCACCCGGGGCGCCGTTTTTCGAGTCCTCCTCATCATTTGTGGGAGCAGCTGGTGTCAATGGAGCATCCTCTTCTTGTTTTGTATTTCTTGAATCTTTTTGCCACAGTCATGAACTTCTCGAAAGGCTTCGAGCGCATCACCGCACTCGCCCCCTTGGCGGCGGCGGCCTGCGCCGCGACATCGGATCCAAAGCTTTCACTCCCTCAGCAATGCGCGACGAACCCAACATTCATCTAGGTCGCAAAACTGAAGAAGACGAAACCAAAGATCCGGCAGTAGCACAACGCAATCTCAGGAAGAAGCGGGACGCGAGCGCGGCGGCGCCTCGGTCGGAGGGCTGTGGGGCAGAGGCGCCGATGCAACCATCGACGCCCGCGTCACAAATCTTGACTCTAAGACAAATCAACACAAGGATCCAATGAAGGCACTTGGAAGCCACAAACGAGAGAAGAAAAAGAGACACCTGGAGCCGCGCCTCGAGCGGCGCCGGCGCCTTTCTCCGTTTGTGGCGTCAGCCGATGGCGTGATCGGCAAAGAGAAGCAAGATTCGCATTGAAAAGACTTTCAGCTCGTCTTGTTGCAGAAAAATGGGAGAAACCATGCTCGGAGGTGTGTGGCTACATAAACATGCCCGAACAACACAAGGACCCAATGAAGGCACTTGGAAGCCACGAACGAGAGAAGAAAAAGAGACACCTGGGGCCGCGCCTCGAGCGGCGCCGGCGCCTTTCTCCATTCGTGACGTCAACCGACGGCGTGATCGGCAGAGAAGCAAGATTTGCATGCTGAAAAGACTTTCAGCTCGTCTTGCAGAAAAATGGGAGAAACCATGCTCGGAAGTGTGTGGCTGCATAAACATGCCCGAACGAGCGCCGCAGGCACTCGGGCCCCCCACCGACGCCCGAGAGGGTCTCGAACCCCGACAAGCCAAATGAGTAACCGTCGACCCCAATGGGAAGATGGTGCTGGCCTAGCTGCATTCAGATGCCAGAGCTAGCATGGCTATGCGACCTTGCAAAAGCCTGACTTGAATTTTCGAAATGCAAATTTGTATTTGAGCAAAAATGGAGTTCGAGGACTAACTCGACTGCGATTATTATATGTTATGTACACTAAAATGTTAAAGACCCGTTTTCCCCGTTTACATTGCGAAGATGCCAACTGGCTGTAAAATGCTGGACAATCTTGTGTAAAGAGTCCCGCACTGCTTCGATCTCAGTCCATACAACTGACAATATTGTCCACGGTACACGTCAGAAAGTCGGAAAATGCCTTCATTCCTGTCAAATCAAAATGGAATAAGAGAGCAAAAGGGTAGAATAGACGCGTGTCAGCGTCCATTCCAGCAATGTCAAAACGACATTTCGTTTGACTCTGGGTGGTGTACATGCCTTGTGACTTTAGTGAAATATCATCTCCGTTACCGTCTGGAACAGGTTCCTTGTTTTGTTTCTTGGCACGAGGATCAAAAGTTGGTTCCTCCTCAGCACTTGATTCGGAATCAACGTGGTGCTGTTGAATATATGCCCCCCTCGGTACCGAGAGCACTATCGACTGTTTCTTCCTTGTTATCTTGGGTACTTTGCCCTTGGGTTGGTTTCGTCACTTGCTCTTCTTTTGGAAGTACTGCTGCTTCCGTTGGCGGAGGATTCCTGTCTCGTTGTTTCTTCTTTTCTTGTTTCGGTGGCGTGCTTGGTGTAGGCTTTGACGAATGACTACAATTTCTGTAGGACTATCCTTATCTTTGATTCTCGTCATGCAGGTAGGGGCCCTTGCAATCGGCTGGATATCGTTCCCAGGTTAACTGTCGTGGCGCACCACCACGGAGAGACTTTACCTTGGATGCCCTTGTTGGTAATGCCGCCAAGACAAGCAGGATTGCAAACAACGGCGAAAGAAACGTCAGAGCAGCCATCGTCGGAAAAATGAGAAGAAAATGTCTCGGTCTTGAGGGGCTTGGGTCGAAAATGACCTTACTCTTGCTTCAACGCCCCAAAACCGTACAACATGATGACTTGTAATCTCGAGTGTCAAGACTAGAAACTTAGTTAGTAGGCCCTAAGTGTACTAACTAAGTGTAATATTATGCGAGAGTTTCACCGACAATGCCTGAGGAGGAGGCATGAGACCATACGAGGTCATTTATTTGATGACCCAATGTCTCCAATGGTGGTCGCGCCGTTCGTGAAAATGGCATATCTATGTTGACCCTTTGGTCATTTGGCCTTATTCCTAGTCGTGGTGAATTCCTGCTAGCTAGACCAGTTTGTCCGTGTTCTTGCTTGCATATACCAGCTACGGTAACGGTCATCAATCAATTTACAAGTAGCAAATGGATGCAAGGGACAGCACTTGGGCGGGACAAATAAATGGAAGTTTTGGTGTATCTGCCCTGGACAAAATGGCAGAAACGCTAGTTGAGTACAAATCTGGTTTGTGGAGTGGCATAACGAATCAATATCATTATTAAATGAAACACAGGAGCAAACACAAAGAGCCGAGCGAAAGATCAGTATAGCATGCAACAGAAACGCGTCAATTGTATCAAAAAGGCACAGTAGTGCATCGATTGCATTTTTAAAATAGTATAGTAGATGTGCGAAGATATGGAGGAACAACAAACTGAAATGGATACTCAAACTTTTAAAGTTTTTAGTCTATGCATACCATGGCGTAGAACCAGACAACCGAAAGACGAATACCTTGACGTGGGCCAAGGTCTTATTTCTTCGGGCTTAGCGACAATCAACCTACAAGAACAAGGATGAATCGATCAATGAACAGGGTAAAATACAGTAAGTAAGTATGAAGAAAAAGAAAGATAAAAATAATAGGAAGAAAGTGAGTAAAACTGGTTCTCAGAGTGCAGTACAGAAAGAGACAGAACAAGCAACGCAGATCATCATGCATCTCGATGGAAAGTACCGTCTCCGTCGAGTGGCGGCGCCGAAACGACCTTCCGTCGCAATTTCAATTCACAAAGCAGGACGTTAAGCTCACAATATTATCAGTAACCAATTTCGTGGTTGTGGGGACACTTGCCAAGACTTGTCTCTCCGGGCGTCGAAAGGAAAAGGATTATTCCTCTCTTTCATCATGTCCTCGGTTACCTGAACTCAGGTCGTCCTGCTTCTAGAGAGATTGATCTACGCTACGTGTATTCATTACAACACACTATATTCACATTAAGTATATATAAAGATCTTTCATTACATTAAGAAAACTTTTCTCTCCCTATCACTACTATAATTACCAATCATGCGAGTGTTCTCACTCGTTAATGCTAGTAACACACATATTAACAAGTCTTTTTTCTCAAACACGTATATTCTAAGAAACGAATACAAGTTAATCTTTCATGGCTCTACAATGGCAGTCAGGGCTTGAATTTTCTTCGTTTGCTTTTTAAACCCGGGGTTTTTCATCACCACAGAAGGATGTGTCAATGTTGAAAGAGTAAACAATTATCATTTCATTTTATGTCACATGTTTACGGACGCCATCCCGCATACTCAATGAACTGAAAGTACGAGAATGTTTGGAGGCTTAAAACAAGATTTTGCAGTTGACATGCTAGGAGCAGTCGCATTGTGATTGATAAAGAGATAGAAATTAATTGTCAACTAATGCTAATGTAAACCAGGAGGTTTGTTTGTTTTTGTTTGTTCCAAGGCACGCACATTTCGATGGCACTTCGTTAATATTCTGCCTGGTCGCTATAATCGAATAAATATAGTGGCCAAAATATGAATGTTGACAGTGTAGCCTATAGACACATAATGACCCCCAATACGATTCCTCGCCATGCATCAGCGTTTCTCTGGCAACTGAGCAGCAATCTTCTGAACAATATCTCCCTTCATAAACGTCCATGACATACGTGTGGTCCAAAAAGAGTTTATCAGATTTTGCAAGCATATTTAATAAAACTTTATATATGTGCTCCTCCTTAGAAATTTTTAGTTTAATGAAAGGTATTTTAAAGCCAAAACATTTCAAAAAAGGTCTCTCACGCATCGAAAATATTTTTCGTGGAATAGAGGAATCTCTACATGAAAGAATAAACCCAGGCATCTCTTTAAATTAGTCTGAATCCTTTTCATTTGAGAAATTTAAGGTCGATAATATATCATTCTGATGAATGCAGAGTGCTCAGGTATTTTTGGCAGCTCAATCTATAGGTCATATCGTCTTTAACCCCCCTACTTCTCTCATGACTTTTTGGCTCCAAAGAAAAGCTAATTTACCTTCCGACTACGTGGGGCAATTTAGAAAATGCATCTTTTCTGCTACGTAGGCAGAGCAGCGGATTTTGAAGCAAGCATTGAATGAAGGTTTTATTTTGACTCGTTCGATTGCCACTACCAGGCTAACGTTAGACTTTTGGTTATTGTACGCACGTCGTGACATGAAGAGTGTGGGAGAAAAAATGGTTTGTTAGTTATCGCTGCAGATCCTCGTCTGGAGTGTAGCGCTTTTTACATGATTTCAGTGCCAGGACGTGTAGAAAATCCCCATAAATAAATGCCTACACTTTTAAATCCAACGGTACTGCTGAATACAAGAGTGCCGCGCTGCTGTGACTAAAGTATCTATTAGATGAGATGGTGTGGCACAAGCTTGGTCTACATTTCTAGTCTTGACAGCTGAGTCGTTTTAAAAAACGGAAGATGAGGGGGAAAATGTTGCGGTTTTGACAGTTAAACCAAGAGAGAACGTGGGGTGCTTATCTATTAAAGAGAAACGTTAATTAACCGAAAAAGGATAACTTGTCAAAATTGATAGTCTCGGCATGCTTTTGCGCGCCATTTGTGTCGGTTAGTCTGCGTTTCTCGGTTATGTAGGAACTAGGGATCATTGCAAGCACTCGATTCCCGATAGTCCGAATGGGAAGACGACACTACCCAAACCAGATTCAGAAGCAGGAGTCCAAAATGATCATTTTATGTACGAAATCAGAATATTTTAACGACGCTGTTAAAGTTTCGATTCGGAGATATCGACAGGTTCTTTGGCTTTTCTGAGTATGGCTTTTATTTGCTGGGCTTTGTCGGCCGCTACTGCTCAGATGTGTCCGAGGTAAAGGTAAAACTGAGAAGGCGGGCAAATTTGTACCACGTGTGGGTTAACGCCCTTAAGTGGTGATATAAAGTTTTAGTACCCATTCAGCTCAGTTCAGTTCAGCATAGAAAGTAAGGAGCAACGCAACTAACTTCAAGCAAGCAGGAGTTTCTTTGACTCATTCGAGCGCCTGTGGGAACTTCAAGCAAGCAGGAGTTCCTTTGACTCATTCGAGCGCCTGTGGGGGCGGTATTTGAACGCGGAGAGGAGTACGTCAAAACCTTTAACGTTTTCGTTGCTGTAACTGATAATGTGGTGATGATGGCACGAGCTTGGTCTACATTCCTTGTCTTGACATGTGCCGTCTTGATTTCTTGCCTGACTCGCGAATCAACAGAAAGTCACTCCTGCGGAACGAAATCATGGAAGACCGTTTTGAGTCTAGATGAATTTCACTCTCTGTTTCAAGATGATCAAATGTTGATTGATTTCTATTCAACCTTGACAGAAGGGAGAGTGACTGTGGCGAGTCGACAAGACGGCAGTTCCATCATTAGTCCACTAGGTGTCTTTGACTGCCACCATGTCGAAGAGCAACCAGATCGAGCTCGCGAACGACGTTCAACATGTTTTGCCTACGGATATCTATCTATTTCCGGTGTTCCATATCGTTTTCTCTTTGTGCACAAAGACGAGATTGCATTCTCGTACAAGGAAGAAGAAGGCATCATTGAGGTTTCTTACAACATGACTTTCAATAAAGTATTTGACTTGTTGATATCGACTGAAAAGGCGTGTTCCAAGTTCCACAAGCACTTTATTAGAAAAGAATCATAGGTAAAGTTAAGTTAGCTAGCTACTTTGATTCGAGCTAACAATCAAAGGTTTTTGATAACATGTGACATTTGGCAGGCGCGACCTAGCTAGAAGATGCGTCTTACTTTTGTTCTCAGCTACGTGTATGTCTTATTGGTTGAGGATGATATCATCAATACCTTGAGCTGTAGATCTTACATCACCACTTGCATACGTCCACTTTCCATCTTGCTTGAGAAATCTCGATTTCTCTGCTACAGTGGTTTCTTCTCCGCTTTCGTTGCTTCTCAAGATGACCTGGAAGTTGATATGGGCTTCCTCCTCACCAGGCTCTTCCTCAACGACATTCAAATTTACAAATTCATATGAATCAAACATGCCATTCTTATTGAGACTCTTTGCCCACGCAATACGATCTTCTTGGAAGTCTCGACAAGAAGGATGCGTCGATTCTATAATGTAGCCAATGTTTCTATAACAAAAGGCAGAATATCGTGATCTCAGCACTTCCAATGGAGTAGGCGGTAGGATATCACCCTTGTGATACGGAGCACAGCAATTTGAATACACTTTGCCTGATCCACAAGGACATGGCTGCTCTTCTGTATCCTGTTCTGGGAGTCGAGTCTTGAAGGAATCCAGCGTTTGTTGGAGAGTAGGAGGAGCGACACCAAAGCCACGATTTGATGAAGCTGTGCGCTTTGCATTTTTACCGCTCTTTTTCTTTGCGGCAAGTGTTATTCTTGAGCAGGCAGTTGATGACAATGGCGTCGGCGGCGATGCGACAAACGCATCACATGCTGCTTTGGATAGCGCCAAGATGAGTACAAAAAGAAACCGCCTTGACCATGATGCTTTTGATAAGGTGAACTTCTTCATGCTATGAGAGATGATGTTGTTCTTCAGTAGACGAAATGTTGAATAAGTCTGGTCTGTGCAAAGTGGCTAAAGTGCTCGGAGGGAGTTGCATTCGTGATTGAGTCGAGACTCATGATTCATTTTTAGTCTTGAATTATTCCCGGCATTTTGAACGGTCATTTTCGTTGCTTCTTTGTTGCTGCGTTGCAAATGACCAAATTCAAAGCCCTTGAAGCCCTTCATACAGTAAATATTACTCTTCTTATTCTCTACATCATGTCTCTTATCCGTCTCTCTTTGCTTCTTGGACTCTTCTTGAATGCAGCCGTTCTCGTAACGAGCGGTAGTAACGAGGCTTTGTTTCCTGGA
Organism: Pirellulaceae bacterium; assembly: GCA_942492215.1. Classification (GTDB taxonomy): domain Bacteria; phylum Planctomycetota; class Planctomycetia; order Pirellulales; family Pirellulaceae; genus Mariniblastus. The sequence continues at coordinate 13,064 of CALODY010000005.1, read as the reverse complement.
CGGTTTCTCGGTGACCTTGATGACAACGGCAGTTTTCATTGGTTTTCGCGTCCAGTGTGGGCTACTGACGGCAGTTACGCACTCTTGGCCTTTTCCAAATGGTTAAGAGATGATAATAAAGGCTGTGGAATGATGTGGAGATACAATGACACGACAGCAAACGCGCTTTTCGTTGAATGCCTCGGTCATTTTGTGCCTGACAATACCGGTAATGCCGGTCTTAAATGGGCCGGTGACGAAAACGACTTGCTTGTTTGCCAGCACGAAACATCCTGTGCCTTTTAATGCTCTAAAGAAAATAAGGGGTGTGTGGGTGAGGAGCGCTCGAGCAGTATTGTGACTTTTGCTGATTGAGGCAGACTCCGAATGACTTGCAGATACCGTACTGAGAAAGCAAAATGACTCCAAGTAGTCCGAGTGATAGCAGCACTCCACGGAGCCCGGGGATAAAGAAATGGCACGGCTGCAAGAAACAAGGCCAGCTGTCAACTGTAGGCCAGACAATGCATAATGAATAATCAAAATTTACAAATACACGAGTTTGGCCATATGTTTCCATAGCAAACCATGTCTACTCACCTGGCTGAAACGAACGCTACAGCAAAATAAAAGAGAATGACGACCTGACTAGCGACCGAGACTTAAAAACAGAGCTAGTTTACACTACAGTCAGCTTATGAGCTTATATTCGGCTTGGACAAGCCCGTAGGCATTCCGTAGGACAGAGAGAAGCCAAGCAATCATCGTAGCTCATGTACGTCTCAATAAAGATGAAATATGGACACTGCAATACTTTAGGACAACAATTGATGCAGTCGTTGCAGGTCGCAGGGACCGTACTCAAAAGACTTGCGTCACAAGTCATTGCCATCGCTACCGGGTCTGTTGAAATAGTTGTAAAGGCTACTCTGGCATCTTCAGTTGTTATCTCGGCAATATCGATCGTAGTATCAGGTATGGTCGTCGTCGTTGTTGTTGTTGCTGTCTCAAGGGACTCCTGGAGAACACCTACAGGTGAGGGATAAATTGAAATGCCACTAATCTTCGCCATTTGCTTGACGCTACTGAGGACAATCGTCAGTGTACCGTCAGTCACTCCGACTGTCGTGTTCAAAATGCAAGCTGTTCTACCAGCTCCGCCCGCCCTTTGAAAGATATCAAAGTGATGGGCTACTTCCTCGCCCTGAATGAAAACGTCAAAGATACGAGATCCTTCCGCAAAGGCACCCTTAAAAATCTCGGCAAAGCTCAGAGACACGACATATTGCAGAGGAGGAAGAGGGATTGTATAGGTCAAAGTCTTGGAATAGCGCTCACTCTGAAATATAAATGGGTCCTGAGTATTCGCTATATCACCAGCACTGAAAAACTTCCTTGCTCCCGTGTTATAATACCGATTATCAGGGATCCAAACGTTGCCCATTGTATCGGTATAGTTTGCTGCCTTGGAGCCCGAGTGTCCACAATTGATAAAGATTGGCTGAATCATTTCAGCTTGATCTGACGGAGGCTGTGACCCGATTGGTAGTGCGGTAGTCGCAGCAGATGATGTTGTCGGTTTATCGTCACCCAGCGCAGCTTCACCGTTAGAGCTTGTGCCTAGCGCATGGATCTCTATCGCGTTAATCTTGGGACTCTGTTTGATCTTGCCAAAGCTGATAGTTAAAGAGCCATCGGTCACTTCGATTGTCTTGTTCAATATATACGGCATGTTACCATCTCCAGCCCTTTCGTATACATCCAAATGGTCGGCAATTATTTCATCTTGTACAGAGACGGAGAAGACGCGTGCGTCGACACGAAAAGAGCCTGAGAAGATTTCGGCAAAGTGCAATGAAAGAAAATACTCACCAAGAGCAAGAGGGATTGTATACTTGAGAACCTTCCCCCAACGCTCTGTCTGGTAAATTTCTTGATTGTCCGTGTTTGAAATGCTCTTGCGTGTTGCATATCGTTTCGCTCCAGTATTGTACAAGCCCTTGTCTGATATCCAAACATTTCCGTGCAAATCAGTATAGTTCTTTGAGTTTCCACAATTTATAAAAACAGAAGGTCGCGTGGATCTTGGTATTATCGATGGAAGAGTTTGAGCATCTGGCTCGCTATCATCAGCAAGAGGTGGTGGTAACGTTGTCAAAGACTCTCTCTCGGTTATCTGGTGCATTGTCAAAGAGTTATTCTCGGTTGTCTTGTAGGTTGTCGAAGTATCTTTCTCAGTTGTCTGGTGCATTGTCAAAGTATCTTTCTCAGTTGTCTGGTGCTCGGTTGTCAAAGAGTCTTTCTCGGTTGTCTGGTGCTGAGCAGCTTTTGCGTCTACTTTGCCACACCACTCGTCCAAAGCATTGCTTTGTGTCAAGTCACACAGGGTATCTGACAGCCACTTTTGAGAAGTGCGTGCGTTGACTCCCGGATAACCTTTGCGTGCACAGCCGATTCCAAATGAAATGACACCGACTTGAATCCCAAGCTGGTTAATCATTGGCCCACCACTGTCTCCTTGACAAGAATCCTGTGGTAAATCAGTAATAGACCCAGCACACACCATTGTCTCTTCAACGATTGGCCCTAGATACACCTTCTCATATGCATCACTGCAAGTATCATGGTCAACAATCCCGACGTCAACAGCTTGTAATAACGAAGGATAGCCTCCTTCTTCGGAAAGCGCTCCAAGTCCCATGACTGTGACTTCCTCATCATCCTCAGGTTGTTCTGTATCTCGATTGATGGTAATGTATGGAATCTCTGTGACGTTTTCATCAATCCTCATTAGCATTAAATCGTCAAAATAGGCCCATGCGGTTGGCTTGTAGTCCGGGTGTTTCACAGTTTCTATTACATCTCTGTAATATTGACCTTCCTTTTCAAATGGACCATCGTGATAGCCATTTATAAGAACACTTAAATGAGTGTTTTCTTCTGGTGGAAAGCAATGAGCAGCCGTCAAAATGACATCGGGCGCCACCAAGCTTCCGCCGCATGTTGGATACCAATTGTGGTCGACACGAACGAAAAAGGGATATGCTCCGTCTCGAACAGGCGCACCATTCACGATGCGAGGTGTAATGACATGACCATGATCATCTTTCTTTTCATTTTGTTCGTGAGGATCTGGTTCATCACTGTCACGTAAAATATGCATCACTTTTTCAATGCCAGGATCATGTCGAAGCTGCACTTTGACATCATCAGGCGGCGGCGGCGGCGGTTGCAGAGAAGGTGACAGGACGAAATAAGCAGCAACCAGGGAAGCCGCCAGTATCAACAGAGCACATAGTGAAAGAGCGAAACACGTCCTTGTCGGCGGCATGCATCGTGAACTAACAAAGATTCTTCCCCCCTTGCCTCATTGCAATAGACTACGGCGTGTATGCTGCTATCCTGCCGTCAACCGCCTCTTTTCTTTGAATGGAACAATATGAACGAATGACTCGAATGTCCATGGAAGCGTCGCATTTATCGTTCATCTTATGCCCCCAGGCAAAATGCTGCCCCTTTCTTATTAAAGTAGGAGGGAAATAGATCATCTCAAAGTAATCAACCATCATCCTACTCTACATAGTACATGTATGGCATAGGTCATACCGCCGCGCTGGCCTATGCACATGTGTTTGTTGACCCATTGCTCATCACGCGCCATCGCCGTCGCGCGACCCAAAAAGCTCCCTCCAACGCTCGAAACCTGTCATGCAAGTTTTTACTCTCATGAATCACGAGTCACGAGTCACGAATGAGTCGAGCACATCAGACGACGCGACGATGAGCAGATGTGATGCGGCGCGCCCCCTTTGACGACCTTTGTAAGTCTCCTACTGTCCACCATGACATCCAACACAAGCCCAGACGCTACCAATATCAACCCTCATGCACTGAATAGTGCTCAAGATGACGACGAACTGTTTCAAGTGATGTTACCTCCGCCTCTTGATTTCAACATTTTCCACGACACGCCTCCGACCACCGCCACGACAAAGTCTCGTAAACTTGTTCATCAAGACCAAGATTGGCACTGCAGTGCTCATGTGTGGATTGTGGATCCAGACAAGCGTCTAGTCTTGTTGCAAAAGAGGTCTCCCACCAAGGATACATTTCCAAATCGATTCGACATTTCTTCTGCTGGACACTTGGAAGCTGGTGCTGATGCACGAGAGACGGCGGTTCGAGAATTGGTGGAAGAACTTGGACTCACAATTGAACCTCAAAGTTTAGAGTTTGTCTTTATTTGTCCCGCAGAACAAGCTCCGCTTGGAGGATGCAATGCCTATGAACATGTTTACTTTTTGACACAAAAGAGAGAGAAATGTCAGTTTGCCATTGGTTCAGCAGAAGTCACAAGTGTCAAGTGGATGTCTATACATGATTTAAAAACTGCATGGAAGAATGGAGATGAAGAATATGTGCCAAGAGTAGAGCAATACAAGAATGCCTTCTTTGCCAAGTTGAATGACGTGTGTTTGTTGAAAGCGTCGTCTTCTTGAAAGAGCAACGCAAAATGATCCAAAGGAGAAATAGTAAAATCACAAAAGTACCAGAAAAAGCTAGAGAGATTACGGTTTAGCTTGCAGTAAAGCTGTTTAGAAGGCAGCAGCGCATTCAGGGAAAGCAAGGGCACCGTTCTTCGTTTCCATCTTGAACGACCAAAGTTGCGGTGGAGTGTCCAATGCAAGGTAAGCGGTGACAGGGGAACCGGAATCGGATGCCCCGCGCAATGCAAACACATCCTCTTGTCGTTTTAGAAAGAGTCCCTCCCACTGTTGGTCATTGCCTCCTCCGACACGCGGAAGAATCCATTCCGACACCATTTCTCCCGATTTGAGATCCCAGCCCCGCACTACCCGAGCGTTATCATGAAGGACATAAAGTTTGTCTTCAAAGTATGCCATAGCACCAATCTTTGGTTTATCCAATATACCAGAGGTTAGTAGCCTCGCGTTGAGTTCATACGGAGACGACATTACGCCATACGCTGTTTCGATGTTTTCGGGAATGGTATACACCTTGATAATCGCCTTATTCTCCTTCGAAAGCCCTGACAAATAAAGCTTTCCTCCTTTCTCATCTGAACCATAAGCCATTCCTTCTGGCTGAGATACGCCCTTGACTTCCCATTGGCTACCAAGGGTGTAGCTTCCGTCAGCTGATGGTACAAATGACATAATCGTGGTATCGCCACCACTCTCCGAAGCTACATACAGCGTGTTGCCCACAAAAGTAGCAGCTTCAAAATCAGTACCGGGTACTTCTGCTAGTATGTCGAGGGATTGCTCCCCTTCACCACTGACCGAGAGGCCGGTGAGCAAGGACTGAGAAGGAACAATAAGTCTGTCCCGGCTTTCGTCGAAAAGCACATCGCTTGGCTCATACTCTAGCAGTGATATACCGCTAAAGGTGTGGCGAACGCAATTTCCGGAAGGATCGGCAGTTACAACTTGGCTTGTGTCCGTGCCAGAGGGAGGAGAAGGGCCAGAAAGCCCATACGCTACCATGGCTATCACGCCGGCCAAAACTGCCAAAGTAAGGAGGAGTGGTCCTGTGTAGTCAACATAGCCGTAAGGCGATCCATGAGTCAGCAGGTACAGTCGTCGATAGTATAAGACTGCAGCCCAAATACAGATGAATATGGAAGTGAAACTCAAGGTCAGGCCAATGATACGCGGTCCATCACCAAGCTGGTTTTCCTCTGAGACTGAAATGAGCAAGCCCGAGACTGTGAGGAGCAACAACGACGCGCTAATCCATTGGATAAAGGTCCTCTCATTGGCAAAGTGTGTTTTGGGCTGAGGACAAGAAGAGACAAAAAGCGCACGTCAGATTATGGATTACAAGCATGCACTTCTTTGGAAGAACAACATGCGTTTGCTTGGCGTACCTCGACTCTTGCCCGTTTGATCGGGGCGACTTTCGGGGCAGAATTCTCTCCGTAATTCGAAATTGACGAAAGGAGCGAAAATGTACTGCTTTTCCTTGTCTCCGAAGTTGTAGAATATGTCACTTCCGACATTTTACGAGTTGCATCGTTATCAAGGAGAAGTTTGCCCGGCTTCGAGCGATTTGAAGGAGCCTTCGGCTGTAACTTGCTAACTTGGCGACCGAACAAAGGTTCAAACATGGGCATAGATGCCCAATATGGCAGTGTGTTGATCTTGTTGGCATGGCACACAGCTGCGCCGCTCAGGAACTTTGAAAACTTATGACCGTCTTGAATGGCTCCACTGCCGAGAAGGTTCTCCATGAAAGCTGGATTGTCGCTACCAGCGAGTTTCACCTCGAAAACTGCGCAAGGGACTCGAGTGGAGGCTGTGTTCCGAACGATGGATTCAGACAAGCACCACTTTCCCAAAGCTGCTCCGCTTTCATCGATAATGTTGATATTTCGATCAATTGTGAGACGAAGAGCGTTGCTGGTGGCAGACTGAAAGGCTGCTCTGACGTATACGGTGCGAACGCTATTAATACATTAACATGAGAGATGAGTCGCAAAATAGAAATCCAGAAGAAATAATGCACAATTAGGCAAAAATGGAATACTTACCATGGGCGTAAATCTCTCTTGATGATTAGCTTTCGAATATTCAGAAGCAGATCGACTGCATCGGCAAGAGCGTCTCCTTCCAACTTGGGGCTAGCTTGGAGCACTAGCTCCTTGGTGAACTCAGTTGTCCACTGCTTGGAATCTCTTGCAAGAAGCACGCGCATGTCGCGCTCTCGAAGAGAAATACGCTGTTTGACAGACTTGTCGCCGATCCATTCTTCGTGATGGGTCTTGAGCTCGAGGAACAATACCTTGTCGCCTCGTGGCTTTTTGCCATACCACCTCACGCGAAAAAGCTGGGCACCTTCACTACGAGCAATACGCCGTTTGTAGAGATACATGCCGGGCGAATCAAAGTAGATCGAAGAGATTTGCGTCCCCACATTCTTCCAGATGTCAGTCATGTCGATTTCACGAGCCGAATCTTTTTTGCCATCAGTGTCGCTGAGTAAACCACTCTTTCCTGAATAGTTTTGATGAAGAAGCAAAGATACATTATCAGATTCTGTAAGTTCTTGTAATCGTTGACATTGCTACATCCTGAAAGCCAGTCGCACGTACCATAGATAAGCATGGGAACTTCCGTAACACATGACAGCATCACATCTGTAAGGTAGGTTTCGTCTACCCAATACTTGTGTGTACTCCGTTCAAATGAAGAGGGTGCAACCCATTTGTCCTCGCTTGACTGGTCTTTAGATTCGATGGATCGAATTACACTAAGAATATCGCTGAGCAAGACCACAATATTTGTGCCTCCCGAAATGTAGTTCCGTACCGTTTCTAATACCTGGTCGTCGGCGATAAGCTCTACGTTTGCCTGAGAGTCTTGAATATCAGCCATGATATCGGCCAAGTTGAAGGAGAATTCCTTAATGGCGAGACACGAGTCTTGAATGACTTTAGCCTGCTGCTTGAAGGGCCCAAGCGGAGACGCTGAAGCAATGGTTTGGCTGCTCTTTTGGCTTGCATTGAAAGTAACGAGCTCCTTGAGAAGCTCACGTGCATGAAGTTCAAGCCTATTTTGCCTTTCGCGCAGGAACTTTGCCAATTGGTGCGCAGCTGGTCCGGTAACCGTGAAGGCACAAGCTTTGAACTCTTCAATGAGCATTTTGAGCATGCTGGAGCTGTCGCCACAGTCGGAAAAGTCATCGAAAGCTGGAGAATCCTTCGCAATGGAGAAAGCACTGTTGGCAAGCTTCTTGGTGTCCATCCAAGGAGCCACTTTGGCATTGGAAGCAGGCAGAGGTGAGTGAGTCCTCTGCATTAGAGGTGAGCGAGACTGCATAATTGGAGTGTGAGAGGTGAGCGAAGGCGATTTGTGAGAGCAAAACGGGTACATGGGGCGCATTTATTATTGGTCATTATGACCCCACATGCGTGGCCTGACTTGAAGTGCGTGGTTGCGGACAAATTGCCATCCAAACAAAAGGCCTTCGGCATCGGACATTTTATGCACACTGAGACGAAATCCGATAATGACCCCACTTGCGACAGGGGTGATCTTGCCGTCGACCCCGAGAGCGGCCTCGTCGCCGCGCGCCGCCGCCGCCCGGCTCGCCCGCCCGCCCGCTGGGGGCAGCGGGCAAGCCCCCGCCAAGGAGGGCGCCCCTTCTCAGCCCCCCCCCCCCCCCTCCTCCCTGGCTCCCGGCTCGGCACCTGCCTCGCCATCGCCAACGTCCCTCGGAGGCAAAGAGCTCGTGGTTTGCGTTTGAGAGCTCGCGCGCGGTGTCAAAAATGCTTTTATTCGCGCCACATTTTACTCTTGACATGTTGAAACACTTCTTACCTCATATCAACCATGATGAATGATTCTATTGCCGACCGTGATTCCGAGCTCGCTCTGATCATGGCCATGAGCAGTGCCTCGGTGGAGGAGGCGTCTCTAGCACTCGACCAATGTGGAGACGTCGATGCAGCAATGGCTTTCCTCGACAATGGCGCAACTTCGACAGCAGGTGTCACGAAACAGACCGTCAGTAAAATGATACCAGTGACCGCCAAGAGGACACCTTATACATCTACAAGGGCTAGTAGAAGTAATTCTCGTCGTGGTGGGAGGGAGGACGTGGACGATGATTCAGCTGCAAAGCCAGTTGCTGCACCTCGTCAAGCAAATCTCGTGAAGCTCGGTAATAAGGTGTATCTAGGAAGACGTCAGCATGAAGTAAGTCAAGAAAGTCTTAGATACTCTCCTAAACAGGAATCGGCGGACAGGAATGATGCTTTCATGCACTACAAAAAGGGTGCGTACGTTGAAAATGCATCCGCCATGCACACGAATGGATTCTTATTGCTAGGCTTTGATTGCAACTAACGTTCCTATCCTCGCACTATAGTTGCTAATGTCAAAGACAGAGGCAAGAACTTTGAACAGAAACAAGGCTACCGTTCTTCTCAACAGGAGAACTTTTCGCCGTCACCTCCTTCGTCGTCACTGCTGATGGCGGCTTCGACAAGTCTGCGGGCTCAGTCAAGTAATAGTCCAAGTAGACCCTTCGTACGAACGCCCATGCCACCCAGAGCGACTACCCCAGGTGTTGTGGCAGTTCTTGGAGAAGGAGCTCATGGCAATGGTGATGATTATACCTACACAAACACTGATCCCGCTCCTTCGAACGACATGGAGCCAGTGGCAGCTGAAGTTGTGCATAACCATGGCAACGAGTTGCATGCTTTACAAGAGGAGATCCGACAACAAGGTGAACGCCTCGAAACGATTCTCAATGACCGAAATGCCGCCGTCGTTGCTCAAGTGATTCCCCACGAGGGTGAAGATCAAGGAGGAAATGATGAAGAGGCAAACGTCCCTCACCCAAAAGATATCAAGAACACTCGCCGCAATGGTTCAAAACAATGTTTTGTAATTGGTGCAGTACTTGTTGCCGTGGTTGTTGCCTTGGGCGTCATCCTATCCCTTGTCTTGAAACCAGAGTCAGTTCCAACTGATGAGCAAGTCGCACAAACAGCTCCTCCTTTCGAGTCTTTGCCTGGGCCGACGCCGTCGCCGCCTCCGGCTGTAGCTCCCACAACGTCCATTCCATCGACACCCTTTCCAACAGCAAGACCTACGCCACTGTCTCAATTGCCAGCCCTCACTCAATTACTTGCTTCTGCTTCACTTGATGGCGGAGCTGCTCTTCGGACACCATCGACACCTCAGAACATGGCGTTGAATTGGCTAGCTGGAAATGCCAATCTTGGAAGCTACACCGACCAAAAGAAGATTCAGCGTTTTGTACTTGCTACTCTTTACTTCATCACTGACGGAGATAACTGGTTAGTCAGGACAAATTGGTTGAGTGACAGGGATGAGTGTACTGATTGGTACCATGATGCCGAGGGTCCTTTCTGTGTCGGTGGAGCAGTAGGCGAGCTAGATTTTCACGGCAACAACTTAGCCGGCAAGATACCAGTGGAGTTGGCATTGCTTTCGACTTCAGTATGTGAGTGCCATGGTTGCATGAAAAGGGTGTTTGCCGTTTTGAATTTTTCCTTATATGTATTTTCTTGCTTTGGCCGTCACTGCAGTTGAGGTGGTTCTGGCAGATAATAGCCTGACTGGCACGATTCCATCCGAAATTGCTCTTTTGAAAAATGTTGGTAAGTTCCATACAACTTTGAATTGTATTATCCAGCAATATTGGAATATTGCCTTTGTTTGAGAACTGAAGCTGATTTTTCCATTACAATGGGTGTCATCTTGCTTCGTTTCAGGAGAGCTCGAGCTGGAGAACAACAATCTATGGGGTTCGATTCCAGCAGAGATTAGCACCATGTCCAAGTTGGGTAAGTCGATCCTCTCTTTGAGGTAGTCAATGATTCTATTTTGTTGGCATGTGTTCTTGTTCTCATCGTAAACGGCGTTTCTTCATTGCAGAAGAGTTGTTTCTTTTCAACAATGTCTTTACTGGCGCATATAGGTGCCCGAACTTTATTGACAAATGCCTAATCTCTTGCGACGACGAAAACAACGACGACTGCCGCTCCCGTCCTTGAGAAGACTCATCTCATATACATGTACTAAAACATATTTTCAAAAACCAGTGGCATGGGTGCTTCGAGCGAGAGCACAGCCTTAATGACCTCCTCTCTCCCTCTCCTTCTCTATTGAGGCTCCGTCACACATATACTGTTCATTATTGAGTAATACGAGTTTGTTTCACTTCACTTTCGGCATGATGGTGGCATATAAGCAGTGTCACGCGGCTCATCATCGAGTCCTGTTATCGTCTGTCCTTCGAACCTCGTAGTAAACTACTCAGTCTGTCTTTCCTTCGTTTACTTGTCGAACTATAAGGAGTGACCTACATTTGGACTCTTGACTGTCATTTTCGCCCACGCCGACGCGCCACCGTCCACCATGGGCATCAAGGATTTGTGGAGCAAAGCGCTTGGTGACATAAAAAAGAAGGATGCAGTTCCATTCTCAACATTACAAGGGAGCGTTATAGGCATAGACATATCCGTCTGGCTTCACAAGTACTGCCACACGGACACCGTGGCGTTACACTTGAATTCCGAGCCAAAATACGCGCCGACGGAGCTGCTGGCCAAATTTCAAGGTAACCATCGTGCACTGGTTGACGAGAAGATTACTCCATATTATTGCTTTGATGGTTTTCGCCATCCCATGAAGAAAGTTGCTCGTGCGGAGCGAGAAAGCAAGTACAATGTCGCTAAGCAATGGTTGGACGATTTTTACGACGATGGTCGGAACAATCTCCCTATCGATGACACGAGACGTGAATCTGCAATGAAGTACCTTCGGGATATTACTATTCCATGTCCTCTTGTTATTGGTTATATTGTTGAATGGATGGGCCGTGAAAACATTCCTTTTGAGTGCGCTCCTTTTGAAGCCGAATGGCAGCTTGTCCAGATGGAATCGGAAAATATTATCTCCGCCGTTATGACGACAGATGGTGATGCAATCATACTTGGAGCAAAAACAGTTTTGTTTGATGTGGACTTTAAGAAGAAAAGATGGAAGGTGTATCGACAACATGATTTGATTGCTGGAGACTCGCCACTGTCGGCACATGACCCCAAGAACTGGCCTGCGATTGCTTGCATGCTTGGATCAGACTATCATGCTCGGATTCCAGACGTTGGTTACACAAGAGTTTTCAATATCTTGTCACAACTTGCTGACTTTGAACCAAAAACAATTGCAGCTGCTATGGAGAATAAATATCCGTCGCAATGGGCGAAGCTGCCAGAAGACTATGATTATGAAGAGAATTTGAGTAAGTCTATTGCTCTGTTCAAATATTGTCCTGTACTTGATGGTCAAGGCAATCTTGTTTCATTGAATACATTACCAGTAGGAGCTGTATGGGGTGCTTCCATTGGCCTTGGGGATTTAAGTCCCGCGGAGCTGCTTCCGCCAGCTGTGCAAAGCTATCAAGACGCTCGTTGCTTTAGGGGGCCGACTTTCATAACAGGGGTTGAGTTACCCGCATTTATGGCTCCATGCTACACCTATGAGGATAATCCAGATGTTGAACAAAATACCCGGCTTCCGCCATTTGCTCGTTTGGATTTTGACAAGGTTCCAATATCCTGCCTTCATTCTGGCGTCCTGCAGTCATGCGCGTCTGCGCGGCTTGGCTGTGGCATTCCGGCTGTCAGAGATGAACTTGAAGCAACTGATAGAAAACTTGCTACAGTGGAAGCCAATACTGAGCAAGATCCTACTGATTGTGTCGTTGGCTTGTGTGTGAGATTTGGAGCCAATGCCAGGCTCGAGCTGGGACTCAGGCCGATACTATTACGAAACAGTTCGCCAATATGTAAATCCTATTGACGATGATGTGGTTCTTGAGATTTTATCCAGAGGCGAAGCACCAGTTGCCGTGCGTGGAGGTGTTGCATTGACAAGAGCAGGGTAATCGTTGATTACACAAGTATCAGTTTTCGAGAGTGCCGCTCACGAGCTGATCCAACTTCACTGATTTCACACTAAATTTTAACTACTTTGAATGTACCTATTGCTTTTTCTAACGTCAGTGACTGCAGGATGCATGCGTTGTTGTCGTACTACATGAGTCTTACGAATCATTCCACCTCCTCATCGTCATCGTCATCCTCGTCCCAATAGTCTGGTGGTAGGCCACTGTTGCAACCTGGATTACGAAGGGGCCTACCAAGATTCATCTCGGCGTGGCCCCACTCCAACATGTATGGAACAAGTCGAAGATTTTCATATGGGACAGTGTCCCTGAGGCCTGACACATTTAGAAGCCTCGAGTATGGCACTTCTACAACATATCTTCCGGTACAAATACTGCGCTTGTCCAAAAGCTCCAACACATCATATTGCTTTACCTCTCGAGCTCTAAGTTTTCTTGGGCACCGAATGCGATTGAAGTAAGGGAAGAAGCGCTCGGTATGCTCGAACCCTTTGTCACCTAGGCCTTCGCTATTAGGTGGGATCTTGTGGAGACGAAGGTAGACACTTGGAATCTCCTCTTCCTCATTCCGCGCGTAGCCTTGTGGCGTCATGCTGCTCCCCATGTGGCTAAGAAGC
>CALODY010000004.1:0-42936 GCA_942492215.1 Pirellulaceae bacterium | reverse complement strand
CAAGATGCGTTATTACCGGGACCAGGTAATCAATGAATTTGAGGCGTTGCAGCATCATTACCGAACCAAAATGGCCAGCGTTGAACGAGCCGAGGCGTTTTATGAGTTGAAGTTGGACGAGATTACCGAACTGCTCCAGTCGATCGAATTCGAGTTGGCCCCGGAGGTTTCGGTCGGCAAGATGGATTCGGCGATTCGGCAAGTGCAGGATCAGCTAGATGAAGTCATCAAAAAGATTGACGCCCTGCCTTTCGACAGCGAAGAACAAGGCAACCAAGCAGCCGAAGGCGGTCAAGAGGCGCCCGTTCCCGATAATGAAGTCTCCGTTGAGGACCTCCGCAAACAACAGGAGAATTTTCAACAGCGAATCTCCGAGCTTCAAGAGCAGCGTCGTGAGATTCGCAAGCAGGATTTGCCGCGATTGCGAAAGCGAGCCCAAACGTTCGTCCAACTGCGCAAGTTCGAGACAGCTTTTGAGGAAGCATCAAAAAAATACGGAGACCCCTATTTTGTTTCCTCGCGACTGGCTTTGGAGCGATTTGTGCGTGCCTATTTCTATGGCACGGACGACAACCTCCAGGAAGATTTTCTGTTGCGGATTCAAAAATTGGCGGAGGAAGTTCCCAATCTTCAGTTTGCCGACGATCGTCAAACGGCTGGCGCCGTTGGCAATACCCTGGAATGGTTGGAAAACGCGTTTCAGGTGCCCCACCTTGTTACGGCCATCCGCAGCCGGTACTCGCTGCCGAACGCTTATGCGACAGTTTCCTCCAGTTTTCTGAATCGAGTCGGGTCTCAAACTTTAACCGAGACCCAGCCCGTCAATGAAACTTTGTTGGGCAGGTTAGTCCGAGGCTGCGCGACGTCCGTGGGCACCGTTACCTTTGACATGCAGAACGATCCCAACCAGGTACACGTCAGTCTGCACCTCAACGCGAACGTGAATTCCAGCACGTATGTGCGGCAAGGACGCATTACCGCGTACATCAATTCAACCGGCCTGGCCGAATTCCGTCGCAGCCTGTATGCCAACATTGGCGGTTTCTACGTCGACAATGTTTACGGAGGTGCCAACGTCAACTCCTGTTTCCGCGGCACAAGTTGCAATCTCCGCCTAGTGGACCGAATCGGACAGAAACAGTTCGACGAAAGCAAGTACCGGGCCGAAGCGGAAGCCGCCGACAGAATTAGCGGCGAAGTCAGGCAGCGTTTTACGGAAGAGACCAACGACGCCGTTACCGAAGGCAGAAAAACACTGGCCGAGGCGAAAGCCAAAATCAGTGAGAAATCCAATCTCGTCCCCGAAATCTACGCCCATTCCAAAACGGACAAAATCGTGGTGGTTGCCAAACGTTCCACCAAAGCCACCCTGGCAGCGCCCAATTACCCGGTTGAATATGCCCATTACTCAGATGTTTGCGTTCGCGCGCCATGAGACGTTGTTGAGCAATTTTGTCGATCCGATTTTTCGTGGCAAAACGTTCACTGACGAAGAACTCGCAGACGAATTGGAATCCATCCTGGGAACTCGCCCAGACGCACTGGCCCCGAAAGCTGAAGACGACGATGCGGCAAAAGACCAATCGTTCAGCATCACGTTTACCAACATTCGGCCGATTCAATTCGAGTTTGAAAACAACAGACTTGCCGTTGTCGTGTCGGGTCAGCGGTTTTCGCAGGGTGATAGCAAAATCGATGAAGGTTTGAAGATTATCATTCGTTTCAAAATCCAACGCGTCAGTGGAAAATTGAAGCTCGCTCGCGACGGCAAAGCGGAAATTGACTATGTTGACCCGGACAAGAAATCACCTCGGACGGTGGCATTTCGCTCGTTTCTTGATGGCCGTCTGAATCCGAAAGATGCCGCTGATGCACCGTCGATTGATCTGCCGGACAACCTGATACCCGTGGACGAAGTCGAAGCGCTTAAAAACAGCCCCGTTGCGAGAAAACTTTTCTTAAGCCAATGTCGCGTTGAGGGTGGCTGGTTGTATCTGGGCTGGAATTATGTAGAAGCAAGCAATTACATTTCCATGACGGTCGATACGCCAGCGATTGAGAATGTGCCGATCGTCAATCAGACCATTACACCGCCGATGGGTACCGTAATGCCCGGCGACCAGATTATTGCTCCGAGCTACGCGCCCCATCAATAACCACCGGCGGAGAGGTGGTTTGAGAAAAGCCCCTGAAAAGGGGCCATAAATGTAACCCGACGCGTGAGCAAGGGAATGCAGTAATCAACCCTCGCTAACGCCTCGTGTTACTATTAAAAACGGCAGAGCCTAATTGATTCGCACCGGCAGAACTGGTGGTTTACGAAGGTGCAATAGTGATTCCAACAGTGGCTCCAAGAATGGGGGTTGAGGTTCGATGAGGCTGATTCCTCGCGAATTCTCCTGGCATCAAAAACGGCTTGCAAATGTCGTCACGCCGTTCCTCACAATCAACATTTTCGCGTCGCTGATTTTTTTGCTATGGCCTTTCGCGATCCCCGTTCTTTGTGCCGAATTCTGCTTGCTGGCTATCTGGTCGGCGTGGGGACCCGGAGCATTTTGGAATCGGTTTCTTGCGTGCCTGGGTGTCGGGGTGCTGCTCTTCCTCTCACAGATCTATCTGTGGGTCGTGCTCTTCACCGTCTCTGCGGAAATTCGAATTATTCTGGTCATGGTGCTTTGGATATTCTCAACGTGGATTCTGGCGCAAATCCCGCTGTGGTGCATGCGGTACATTTGGCACGTGCGAATCACCGATCATGCCGAACGCGACTTGGAGCCTTTCTCGATCCAGCACATGATGACCGGTACGACCATGATTTGTATCGCCTTTGCAAGTGGCCGTTGGGCAACGTCGTTTCTCGCCCAAAAATTTGGACCTTTCAGGTTTGACAAAGCGATAGAGGTTTTCGGGCTGGTGTTTCTGGAGGTCTACCTGATAATCGGCATGGCAGCCCTGGGAACGATCGTCACGTTTCAGCTCAATCATTACACGGTTCGATTCTTACCACTGGCCCTGGCGGGCGGACTGTTTGCCGGATTATCCGCTTGGATCTGGTTCACGTTTCCGGAGTACTGGTTTTTCGGCAGTTTGATATGGATCGGCTCCGTCATGTTTTCCTGGGCAATCATCCTGCCGATGGACTACATCAAGAAACTCGGATATGGACTTTACGTGGGAACGCATCCATTGGCAGCGAGCGTTAATCCCGATTCGAAGGGTCTGTAGCTTCATAGAAATGCAGGTGAAAAAAAATGGTCCGACGTACCGGGCAATTCTTTGAGTTTCTTGCTCAAAAAGGGATATCGTTAGTCGAGTTGTCTCGAACCGATTCTTTCAAGATTCAGAAACGCTGGACGTCAATCTTTGCTCGATTCAAAGGCTCGACGCGACACTGCCACGGGGCTCGGGCGGTGGCTAAATTTCTCGACCAAACGGACGGCGAGTTGATTCTGCTTTTTCTCTCGTCTCGAATTCAAGCATTTCCGCTGCATGCGAATCCACGTTCCTGCTCGGCATTTGAATATGCAGGCCCCAAGGTCGATTTGTCGGAGTACCATGATCTGGAATTCGCCGTTTTTCCGGACACTTACGCATGGAGCCTGGTTCACACTCACGAGGATTTCTCGCTAGGTGGGCCCTACTTCATCAGATCATCCGACATCGAATAACGCTTCGGAAGGATTTCCGGCCAGTTAAAACGTTGACCAGGCGGTTGGAATCGCGCACTCACTGGTCTGCGAAACTAAAAGTTCGGCGTCGACTATCGGCCCTGATATCGCTTTTTGTTTTTCTTCCATCCAAACACGCTGCCGCCAGGATCTTTTTGGCGTTGAACAAAGTGGTGGTGACGCTGGTTGCTACCAGCCCTAAAGCGGAAACGGGACAGTACACTGCCCGCTTATGGCCTCGATAGATTTGCCTTGAGGAGCCGCGAAGTGAAAGATTAAATGTCCGTTAAAGATAAGAAGGAAAGACATGAATTTTTCGAACGCTTGGACTTTCATTGGAAACTCGGATCATGACCACCAACCGGTGGGGCAATCAAAGTCCAATTTTGATGACTACAAATTGTTAGACGCCTATTCTCGAACCATTGTCGATGTCGTCGATCAACTTTCCCCGGCCGTCGTCAGCGTCTCACGCGAGGGGCATCTGGGGAGCGGCTCCGGATTTTTGATTACGCCCGATGGTTATGTGGTCACCAACAGTCACGTGGTGGGCGGAGTTCAGAACCTGACCTGTCTCACGAGTGACGGAGATCAGATTGATGCCCACTTGATTGGAGACGATCCTGCCAACGACGTTGCGCTGATTCGACTTGAATCACGCGATCTGCCGTTTGTAAAATTGGGCGACTCAAAAAAACTGAAGGTCGGGCAGTTGGTCGTAGCGATGGGAAGCCCGATGGGTTTGCACTCGACGGTTTCGACCGGAGTCGTCAGTGCGTTGGGACGTAGCATGCGTAGCGAAAGCGGACGACTGATCGAGGACGTGATTCAACACGCGGCGCCGATCAACCCCGGAAATTCCGGAGGGCCACTGGTCGATTCGCGATGCCAGGTCGTTGGAATCAATACGGCCATCCTGGCATTCACGCAAGGCCTTGGTTTCGCCGTGCCAAGCCATACCGTTGAGTCCGTTGTGGTCGAGCTCCTTCAGCATGGTCAAGTCCGGCGAAGACAGCTGGGCATCGTTGCCTCCACGTGTCGCCTAAGTCGCGAAACCATTTTGGAATTTGACCTGCTCTCCGATAGTGCGGTGCAGGTCATCGAAATCGACTCCAACGGTGTCGCCTTTCAAATCGGAATGGAACCGGGCGACCTGATCACTGCCATCAACGACCGAATTGTCGCCAACACGGACGACATTCACAGAATCCTGGCCGTGATGCCACTTCAATCGGGATTCGAGTTGACAGTACTCCGGGGCGCACAAAAACTGAACCTTGTCGTGGGCGTCGAACCGCGTTAACACGGCAGGCCAAAAATCCAGGTGCGACGGATTTCAAATCCATCGCACGTCAGATACTGGCCCACAACAAAGTTCTGCGGGAATCAACGTTCTGGTTTGAAGACCGTAACCCCCATCGGCGGAACCGACAGCTTGATGGATTGAGCCCGCCCATGGGATTCAATTTTGTCCGATTGGATCGCCATGCCATTGCCCACATTCGTGCCGGCATAATATTGAGAATCGCTGTTCAAAACTTCGACGTACCTACCAGCTTCCGGAACACCAAGTCGATATTCGTGCCGCACGGTGGGGGTGAAGTTGCAGCAGATCACCAAGAAATCATTCGGATCTTTGGCGCGTCGAACAAAGCTCAACATGCTGTCTTCGCGACTTTGGCAGTCAATCCATTCGAAACCAGCACTTTCAAAATCGACTTCGTAAAGGGCCGGTTCCCGGCGGTAGAGCGAGTTGAGATCACTCACCAATTTCTGCAGGCCTTGATGGGACTCCCATTGCAACAGATCCCACTGCAGCGGAGCATTACAGTTCCATTCGTTCCATTGCCCCCATTCCGATCCCATGAACAACAGGTTCTTGCCCGGGTGCGTCCACATATAGGAATACAACAACCTCAGATTTGCAAATTTCTGCCACAAATCTCCCGGCATTTGGTCCAGCAATGAGCCTTTCCCGTGAACAATTTCATCATGGGAGAACGGCAGCATGAAATTCTCGGTGAACGCATAAATCAGGCTGAACGTCAGTTCGTCGTGGTGGTACTTTCGATGGATGGGATCCTTCTGAAAATAGCGGATCGTGTCGTTCATCCAACCCATGTTCCACTTCAGGCTGAATCCCAATCCGCCCGCATACGTCGGCCTGGAAACCCCGCCCCAAGCCGTTGATTCCTCGGCGATCGTTAACACTCCGGGGAACGACTCGTGCACCTTCTCATTCATGGTTTTCAGGAAATCGATCGCCCCGAGGTTTTCCCGACCACCGTATTTGTTGGGGATCCACTCGCCCTCGTTACGACTGTAGTCGAGGTACAACATGGAAGCGACCGCGTCGACTCGCAGACCGTCAATGTGAAATTTCTTCAACCAGAAAATGGCGTTGGACACGAGGAAGTTGCGAACTTCATTTCGATCGTAGTTAAAAATCAAAGTGTCCCAATCCGGGTGTTCTCCTTGCCGGGGATCGTCGTGTTCATAAAGTGCGGTACCATCAAATTTTGCCAAACCGTGGCCATCTTTAGGAAAATGCGCGGGGACCCAGTCGATGAACACTCCTAAATCATGCTGGTGACAATAGTCAACGAAGTACATAAAGTCTTCGGGCGTTCCGTAGCGACTGGTGGTCGCGAAGTAACCCACGGTCTGGTAACCCCAGCTACCGGTAAAGGGATGCTCCGAGACAGGCATCAACTCAACGTGGGTGAAACCCAGCTCTTTGCAGTAGTCGACTAACTGATGGGCGATCTCACGATAGTTCATCCAGCCATTCGCGCCGGCTCCGTCCTGCCGCCAACTACCCAGATGCAATTCGTAAACGGATATCGGTTGCTCGAGCCCGTGCTGCTTCGCCCGGCGTTCCATCCAATTCCCGTCATTCCATTCGTAAGAGTTGAGATCCGCCACGACGGAAGCAGTCTTGGGAGGAAGTTCGCTGTAGAAGCCGAAAGGATCGGATTTCTCACACTGTTGTCCAAAACAATCCGTCACCCGGAATTTATAAATCTCGCCGGTTGAAATTCCGGGCACAAACAATTCCCACACGCCGCTGGGAATCTGTTTTCGCATCGGATGACGTCGACCGTCCCAGTCGTTGAAGTCGCCGACCAGACTAATGGATTTTGCATTTGGCGCCCAAACTGCAAAATTAACGCCTGCCACACCGTCGATTTCCCGCAAGTGTGCCCCTAGCCGCTCATAGATTTCGTAATGGTTGCCTTCGTTAAACAGGTGCAGATCGAGGTCGGACAATAGCGGTTCGAATGCATAGGAATCTTGGGTCGTCATGGTTGCGTCGCCGTGCGTATATCGGAAATTATATTGCCCACTCGAAATCTGAAACACGTTGTCGTCGCATTTCGCCTGAAACAACCCATCAGCATGAATTTTCTGCATCGGTTGGATGGCAGTTTCATCCGCGTTAACAACCCAAGCCAAATCAGCGTTCGGCAAAAAAGCTCGAACCAGAGTCGGATCGTGGTTATCCTCCGGCGAAAACTGCGGACCCAGGATCAATTGCGGCTGGTCGTAAAGACCGTTTACCAAGAGCTCGACGGATTCGGGATTCAAGGAAGCGAAATAAGACGGAAGTGCGTTCATTAAAAGTGCTTTTAGGTTAGATCGAAACGGCGGTTACGTCCACCGAGTCAAAGGGTTGAAGTGGCAAATGTCTGGCCAGCCAAAGCGAGTTTTGACAATCCAGGCCGTTCCGGTGATTTGATCGACGGCAAAGTGCGAATTCGCCCACCACATGTCATTCTTTTTGATTTTTTAATTGGGAGCGTATCCATAGGCTCGTCCCGAGCCGATCGGTTTCACTTTGTCCGCCAAAACGGTCGTCAGTCGCGAGAATTGATTGAGTGACGACCTGCTTTGTTCCCTGGGCCGAGAAAATTGAGTGATCCGATTCGATGCCTGCGGTTTTGACGGCAATTTGGCGTCGCCGCCGGCAAATGCCAGCTTTCTCGCACTTTCAATCTCGCCAAAGGAAATTCGATTCCTGGCAGCTGGCTTTCGACGTCGGACTTGGGGTTCGTCGAAATCCCAAATACGACAATTGACTTGATGGAACTGCAGGGCGTGATCGACCCGTTTCCATAAATCGCAATGTTTGATCGGAGCCTGTTCTTCAAACCGCTCCCATTGCCAGCCGTTATTTCGCCATTGTGCCAGACCCCGACGGATGCCATTTCCGACAAACCGACTGGGTGTGATCAGCGTGACTCGGGAAGTCTGCTCCAAGGCTTCCAAACCGCGGACGACGGCTAACAGCTGCAACCGCTCCCCCCAGACACCCGGTTCTTCTTCGGAGACTTCGATCCGGATTGTCGAGCCAATTTGTTCCAGCACAAATCTCCAGATCCCACCCCGGCCGTGGGGATCTGGGTTGGACTGGGCCTGAGTTAGTAACAGGAAATGGGGAGCGGTTTGTTTCATCATGACGACACCTGAGGGCTTACTGGTTTCAGGTTTTATTACAAGGTTCGTTTCGGTACGATTGACCTTCCATTGTCGTCGTCGTGCATACGCGGCGACCCCGTTTGGCGTGTTCGGCGTTGAATGTCCTGCACAACGCGGTTCCGCAAATCGGGTTCGTGCGTGACGCACCTGCCATCCGATGGCATATCGAGGGGAGCGAAAACCTCGAAAGGGTCTGCTACTGCTTCGACGTAAAAAGGTATCGGCAGGGTTTGCCGAAAAAGAAAAGCCTATCTGTCAGAATTTCTTTATTTGACCGGCACACTCGGGTGACCAAAGGTCAGAAACGTCACAGCCGGAATCAGCGGGCCGGAGCGATTCAAGTGCCGGTCAAATCGCCGACCCAGATCGGCCTGGCCCGATGCTTGAATACCCATCAAGAACGTGCAAACAAAAATAGAAACCAGGCATCCTGTCATCGTCCGCCCAATCCTGTCCAACCACCGACTCGTTGGTCAACCGACGCATTTGGCGAATGATGTCTTCAGAACGTCAATCAGCCTGCGGTCCCATGTCGTTGCTGGCCATCAATTGATCCAGCCATTCCATCTCCGTCGCGATGTCTACGGCAAGACCAGCAGATTTCACGTGTTGCGGCAACACATTCCAGGCATAGGTTTCGATTTCAAAATGGCCAACATCGCAACCGCTTTTTTTGATGGCAGAAATGCAGTCGGAGATTCCACTCTGCGTGGTTCCCATTAATCCGAGGTGCGACGCGAAAATCGGCACATGAAAATGAACTCGCCAGAGCCCCGACGGTCGGTCCTTGGCGGCGGTCAAAGCCAGCGGCAAGTCTTCGAAAAACTCAATCTTCGTGCCGCTTCGTATGGAGGTCTGGTGCAGATATCGAGGTTCTGCGAACGAAGCAAGCTGCCCCAACACAATCGGCACCTGGGCCGGCGAAAGGCGATCAAAATCAACTTCAATCGCAGAGGAGACTTGAATTTTTCCGACGCTCAGGCCGGCGCGGCAATAGGCGTCAATTGCGGCCGCCTGGTCTTCGTACATGACCGCTGAATGGCAAACGTCATGACAAATGCCGATGTGTTTGAGGATAACTTGATCCTCGCCCGGATCACCCGTCAATAGTCTCTGATCAAAAAAGGAAACGACGTCCTCGCAGGTATCAAGCCGACAACCGGGTTCCGGCTCGATGCAAACCTTAACATTCCGGCCAGATTTTTCCTCAAGGTCCGAAAGTGCCTTTGCGCAGCGTCGCAGGTTCGCGGCGCACTGCTCAACGAATGTCGAATCTTCACGCTGATCAGATTTGCTATGCCAACCGAGCGGCAATGTAGAAATCGTCGCCGGCAAAGCATCGGGTAACAGCAGGTTTTGGATTTCCGCCAACCGAACCGTATAGTTCAATCGTGAAGTGTCCGCCCATGTCGGCTGGTAGACATCGTGCTTGACAACTTCCTGGTGAAAATCGCCGAACGGGAATCCGTTGAATGTGAACGGAACGAAACCTCGCTCCATCAACCAATCGCGGAAGCGAAGGATTTCGTCTTCCTTTCGCAGCTCCTGAGCCGCAGTTGCACTCAACCACAATCCGATGCCCATCAGCGAGTCCGGTCGTACCTGCTTTTTAACATGGGACGCGTACTGGCTCAGATTCTGCTTGACCTCACGAAGCGTTTTGCCCGGATGGACATTTCCGCAATATCCAACTTGTATTTCCGTTTTCATAGCCAGTCTTCGACCGTTTCAAAATTTGATGAACCACGCGTCGTGACGGCAGCAGGTTCGCGGAGTGGGACGTTGACTTGTTAATTCAAATTCGTCGGGGAATTCTCCGCAGTTCGTTTTGAATCCGCCTCCATTCCTCCGGCGGAAATTGCCAGAAAGACCCACGACAGTATAAAGAGCAGTCCCCCTAGCGGCACGATCATCACCATGACCCGGTGATTCAACAGGACCCACCCATAAAGCATTCCGGAAAACAACAGGGTCCCCACGATCATCGACCAACCCGCCAGAACGATCGCGAAGCGGCGCTTGGTAAAATTCGCCACCAAACCAATCGCGATCATGCCGATGGCATGGTACATCTGATAGGTTGCGGCCGTCTTCCAATTTGCCAGCCGTTTGCCCCAGTCGTCGGGCCAATTCGTTTCCAGCCAACTTTCCAGGCCGTGGGCTCCGAACGCTCCCATCGCGACGGCAATGGCTGCCGAAACACTACCGATGATGATCCACTTGCGCCCGTCCAATTGATGCACTCCATCTGAGTAGTTCTCGCCGCAGCTTGCGGAATTGATCCCGGTGTTTTCCAATGATACCAACACCTTAATAAAAACTCCCAACGATTGCCCAGTCCACCGTCGCTAAAATGAAAACAATCTTATTTCTGATTTGCCTTTCCGTCATCATGAACTCTGCTGACACTGACACTTCCGCTGTTGGACAACAACGAACGCCCATCCCGCCGGGGGAGCCGTTGACGGTTGCCGAAAAAAGTGAATTCACGTCCACAAGCCTGTCGGCTGACGTTGTCGATTTTATTGGTCAGTGCGCGGCTCAATCGGATCACGTCTCAAAATTCGTATGGGGAACGACCGTCGAAGGACGTGATATGGTCGGCGCTATCGTTGCCACGCGGCCTTACCAAGTGGGTGACCAGGACGACCGCAATGTCATCCTGTTGCTAGGCAATATCCACAGCGGCGAATGCGCCGGTAAAGAAGCGTTACTGATGATGTTGCGCGAGTTGGCCCGCAACGCGGACCATCCATGGCTCCAACACAATGTCATTCTTTTTGCGCCAAACTACAATGCCGATGGAAATGATCGGGTTGGGAAAAGAAATCGACCGGGCCAGATCGGGCCGGAAAATGGCATGGGACGTCGGGAAAATGCCCAGCAACTCGATCTGAATCGCGATTTTTGCAAAATCGACTCGCCCGAAGCCCGCGCGCTAGTGGCCTTGATCGACAAAGCTAATCCCCACTTGTTCGTCGACTGTCATACCACCAACGGCTCGAAACACCGTTACGCGTTGACTTACGATATCCCCCACAACCCCACAACTGCCCAGCCGATCCGGGATTTTCTTCGAGACAAAGTGATGCCTGAAGTTACCCAACGGCTGGATGAGGCGGGGACTTCGACCTTTTATTATGGCAATTTTAACCGCGACAATTCGAAATGGACGACTTATGGCCACGAACCGCGTTACAGTACCGAATACGTCGGTTTGCGTGGGCGTTTGGCAATTCTGTCCGAAGCTTATTCCTACATCAGTTATCGCGATCGGATTTTCGCAACCAAAGCGTTCGTTTCAGCGTTGTTGGATTATATGACCGAAAATCATTCAGCCGTCCATCAGCTTTTGAATTCCGTTGATCGCGAGTTGATTCAAGCCGCGTCGACCGAGCCGCAACGCGTGATGATTGCGTTGGACGCCAAAGTGACCTCCTTCGAACTCAAATGCAAGTTGAAGGGTTTCAAAGAAGGCGAGCCGCACGAGTATGAATGTGAATTCGTGGGCAAATATGAACCCCTCAAGATAACCTCTCTCCCATACGCTTACCTGGTTCCCAGAAACCTCCCACGCGTGGTGGACCGACTGAGAATGCATGGAGTTGAGATCGAAGAGCTGACAGAGAACTTCGTCACGGAAGTCGAGATCGACACGATCACCGAACTCAACCGATCGAAAACTGCGTTCCAAAAACACAATATGGTACGCACGGAATCGGACCGTGCGGTCGATAACCGCGAGATTGAGGCGGGCACGTACGTCGTTCGCACTTCGCAACCCCTAGGCCGATTTATCAGCTATATGCTGGAGTCGACGGCGGATGACGGTTACGTTTTTTGGAATTTTTTTGATGATGTGATCGACAAGGATGCAGAATACCCAGTGCTGCGTGTCGCAAAACCTTTGAAATTGCCGACCGTAGCGATCACCGAAATTGAAAAGAATCTCGAAATCACACTTCCGATGATCGACGGCCCAAGCTCGTTGCTATCGGGGATCACCAAAGCTCCGAAATGGTTCGGCAAAAAAAACTGGCTCAAGACATCGACCTTTGGTCGAGAGATGTTAATGGATGCCGAAACGGCCTCGTTCGTGAATCGACCCGCTCGACCCTATCGAACGGGTGAGTTGTCGCAGCGTTTGCAGGGTCTGGGATTGTCGAAAGCAAAAGCCGAAGATGTCGCCACCGCCAAACCGCTCATGGCGACTAACGGAAAGTACGCGGTTTTTTCCGAATCCGATCGATCCTTCCTTTATTTTTTGGGATCGGAAATCGCTCAGTCCGAATCACTCCTGGAACTCGGCAGCCGTTCCGCGCCGGCCGAACTTTTTGATTTCAATGAAGATGAAAACCGGCTCGCTTTCGTAACAGACAAAGGTCTACATCTGTTGGACGTCGAGACGCGGGAGATTCAATTGGTTGCCGCCGAGGATGACCAGAACCTGGTCGGACAACTCGATTGGGTCTACCAGGAGGAATTGTATGGCCGCGGAAATTTCAAAGGCTTCTGGTGGAACCCGGACGGCAATCATGTCGCCTTCTTGTCGCTCGACGAGTCGCCCGTGATCCCTTTCACCGTCATGGATCATCTGCCCGTACGTGGCAAGTCGGAGGTCACCAATTACCCCAAAGCAGGTGATCCACTTCCCAAAGTCAAGGTAGGAGTCGCGACAGCCGATTCGTCCGCCGAAGTCGTCTGGGTCGATTTGGGTCAATACAAAGACCAAGAAATTCTTGTTTCAAATGTCAGTTGGTCGGCTGATGGCGATCTACTGTTACTGCAAGTTCAAAATCGCGAACAGACTTGGCTCGACCTCGTCGCGACAGATCGAGAGGGGAATCATCCGCGAACTCTGTTCAGAGACCAGACGCCAGCGTGGATCGAATCGCCTGGTGACCCGGCATTCGTGAACGCGAAGGAATTTCTTTGGGTCAGCCCGAGGGACGGTTTCAAACGGATCTATCAATATTCCCTGTCCGGAGAATTGATCGGCCAGTTGACTTCCGGGGATTGGGAAGTCCGAAAATTGCTGGGTATCGATCCGCAGAAAAAGTATTGTTATTTCACGGCCGCGAAAGACAACGCGATCGACTTGCATGGTTTTCGGATCGAATTGGCGTCCGGCAAACTGCAGCAGATTACAAGCGGCCCGGGAACGCATGAACTTGATTTCAGCGATGACTTTTCCCTGTTTGTTGACTCGGTCAGCCAGGCAAGCGTTCCTAACCAGGTTTCGTTGTGTCGCAGCAACGGCGAACTTGTGCGCAGGCTAAACGCGAGCATTGATGACCGATTCGACTACCTTGACGTTCGCCCACCCGAGTTTGTCGAGGTCTCAGTTGCCGACGGAACGACGCTGGATGGAATGCTGATTCGTCCTCCCGATTTTGATCCGAGCAAAAAATACCCGGTGTTGGTCCACGTTTACGCCGGTCCGCAGGCTCCACGAGTTCGCAATCAGTTTGGTGATGCCCGATATTTGTGGCACCAGATGTTAGCCCAAAAAGGATACGTCATCTGGATGTGCGACAATCGGTCAGCCAGTTTTCGCAACCTGAAGAATGTGTGGCCAATTCACAAAAACATGGCGGCCAATGAACTCAAGGACATCGAGTTGGGAGTCGATTGGCTGAAAAAGCAACCGTGGGTGGATCAGAATCGCATTGGAATCTGGGGCTGGAGCTATGGTGGCTATATGACGCTGTACGCGATGACCCATTCCAATCTGTTTGCGATGGGAATTTCTGGCGCCCCGGTTACCGACTGGAAGAATTACGATGCAATATACACCGAGCGTTACATGGGCTTGCCCAAGGACAACCCGGAGGGATATGAATCAGCCTCGGTTTTGAACAACGCCAAGGATCTGTATGGTGAGTTGCTGCTGATCCATGGCACCCTCGACGACAATGTGCATCTCAACAACACGATGCAGTTTGTTAAGAATCTACAAGACGCCGGCAAGCAATTCGAACTGATGCTCTATCCAAACAACCGTCATTCCATCAAGGACAAAAAAACAGGCCGCCCACATGCGAAAACTAATGACCGATTTCGTGTTGGACAATTTGTAGGGCAGCGCAAGGTTGGGATTTTTCCGTGCTGATATTTTGCGGGCTTCCAAAATTTTGTAATTGAGGTGCTTAAACCCTTGCGAATCCAGCTATTTCGCAAAGTCATCATTTGAGCCGTCTATCCGAAACTGGTTGGGTGAGGAGATTGAAATTCATCCGAAAACACTGGACTTGATTCGCTGTCGAGATCACCAGATCCAAAACTTCGTCACTTCCGATCAGCCCGATACCCGTGATCTCCTCGTCCGACTCAAACTCGCCCAGATCCGCGCCATGTTGAGAATAGAAATGAACCACGCGTTCCGAATCGGCCACCGCAATCAGTTGACCTGCTGGTGATGGACTGGTGGCAACGGGCTCGATTTCGTTTTCAAACAATTGGGAACCAATCGCTCGCTGCCATTCGATGCGAAGCGGATCAGCGATCGCCAATAGAACCCATTTCTGGCGCGGGTCCATCGCCGTGACAAAAATGGGGCTTGGGGATTCACTGGATTTAGGGAATACCCGCTGGAAGCTCAAATCGCCAGCAGGTATCACCTGACGTTTGTCCAGATGGCAGAATCCCATCTCGTTTTTATTACAAAACAAGATTCGGCCAGGTCGCGTCGCCAGAGAACTGGCCACGGTCTTCGGAAACGCAGTCATGGCGTTCGTTTTCAAATCAACAACGTGAGATTCCAATTGGTGTGCAAACGAAATGGCAATCTCATCGGTTCCATCCTGATTCAAATCGCAAAACTGGACATCCTGGATACCTTCGTGTTCGAACGACGCATCGGGAAGGCTTTTTACGTATTGCCAGTCGTCATCGAATAAATGAACCTGCCGTCCCTGCACTCCAAATACCGCCCAGGCAGGCAGTTGGGTACCCGATTCGGTTTGTTTTCCGGCATAACGTAGACAACTAACTGCCTCGCTTGCTGGAAGTTCCAACTCGAATCGCTTCATGAATTTCCCCTGCAAATTAAGTTTGACCACGGTCTGCCAGCCGTCAAAAACGAAAATGGCCCGCTCCTTGGGAAAGGTCATTAGATTGCCTGGCCTCTGCAAGTCTGAGTTGGACCATTGCAATTTGGGAATCAGCTTTGGCGATCGATAGCCGTCGGCAATAAACTTGCCGCCCGTCGCATTGCGGGGCGCATTCGCCGGTCGAGATTCTTCACGTCTGGAATCCAGCAGATCCCTGGCGTCACTTCTGGCCAATTTTTCGTGATATCCATCCAGAAAACGCTGGTATTCTTCGTTCATTTCAGCGGCCACATCGTCGCCGCGATGAATACGGTTGAGCGTAACCTTTAGCTCCTCCTGCCACTGGCCATCCGAAAGTGCCTTCGCAAACTGTACCTTTAAGTCGGGCCCAAGCACCACGATTGCCGGGATGGCCTTGATTTTCAACAGGCCACTCGCTTCGAGATGTTGATCGTAATAGACCGGAATGTTCATCGAATCGATGACGGATTCCAGTTTCCGGTTCGGGGCAATGGAACCAGAGCCCGGGCTGGCAAGCTCCATGTCGGAGTAAACTGCTCCAAAACAAAAATCGGTTGATTCAAACTGCTTGGACAGCGTATCCAACAACATCGCGTATTCAAAGGATGACGCGCCACCAAACCACAACAGTGCGGTTGATTTCCCCCGAAAGAAACCATTGTCAACTGTGCCCCCGCTCGGTTTAAACAACTGGAATTTTGCTGCCGGTCGACCGATCAACTCCGATGGAAACGACTCGGGAATCGAAACAAATTTTCGGACCGGCTTGGATTCAGCACGGCGTTTGATAGCAAAGGCCTCGTCTCCAACGGGAACATCGATTGCGGCTTCGTGAAAATGAGCAATTAACTCGACGTCCTGAATCTGTCCCGTAGTTAAAACTTCACGGGCCATGATTTTCAGTGGAAAGGAGATTTTGCGGATCAGAAAGTCACGTTGATCAATCCAGATGTCAGCTGTCGCGTCGTTGAATAGGCTGCGAATGACGAAGCAAGCTTGCTCATCCAGAAACGCATCCTCGAGCCGCTGAACTTTTTCAGCCTGTTGAACCCAACCACAGGACGATTCTGCGGTCAGCAAAGAGACTGGAGGCGGAATCAACTTTGGCGGCAACGCTTTCGCGCTCTCGTCGAGCGGAAGTTCGGAATACCCACCCAGAAAATGTCGTGCGATCGCATCACGATAGAGTTGTCGAATTGGCATCCGTTGCCCGACCGGCAGATAGAGTTGTTGGTTGTCAAGGTTGGCGGATTCGATATCGTAAATGTAGCAGCTCAACAATTGTCCATCGCAATGGATCTGAGAATTGAAGACTTTGCTGGCGAGGCGATTGTCATTCAGCCAGATTGTTGAGAACGGATGGGGCTCTTGAATCCGCTTCCCTTCCAATCGATAATTCAGGTAGAGAACGGCTTGATCCTGGTATGCCTTGGCGGATACGTAACGCGCGACAGTCTCTCGGAGAATCGTTGGCCCATCGATATCATCCGAAGTGCGATCCGTTGCCGTGGGAGGTGCCAATTCAGCTGCACTAGTGTCGGCGACCTGGCGCTCATTGTCATCGCATCCGGCCAGGAATGGAACGCAGAGAAAGAGCATGAAGGACGCGGCCCTGATTACGCGGCAATCCAATAGTGAACTCGACTTCACAATCTCAGCATCCTGCCGGTTGGGCCATACGCGGACAAACGATTGCCCCCAACGCTAACCGTCCAAAGACTTATCACCACGGATAACGAGCGAGCCAATTGCCTGAAAAGCACATTCTCAAGCCACTGAATTAAACAACAACCATCGAACCGCGTAAACCTCGAAATGATGCGGAAACCAGCCCCTGAATTCGATTGGCCGCTCTGAAATTTCTGTCGGAACCTGTTTTGGGTTCAAGTCTTGGAATCGCCGTGTTGGCCTGATTGTAGCCGTTGACCCGACTATCGGCTGCGGTATCATGCCAGCAATCGTTCGTTCGCTTTGATTCCAAAGAAAGAAAAAATCAGCGTGAGTAAATCGACTACGACCAACAATCTGCAATCCGAGTTATTCGAAAGACTTTCCGATACGGTTTTTGTCAAACCTCAACTGTCGGGAGACGATCGCCAATCCTTCGCGCTTCGGGAAACAATGAAGCAGTCGCTGGAAAACCCCCGCCATTACCCGGCGTTGAGCGACTCGGTTTTTCCCGGCGACCGGGTTGCGATTGCTTTGCAGAACGGTATCGCGCACCCGGAACCGATTTTGTCTTCGTTGCTTGAGCCGTTGTGGGAAGCCAATGTCGCGCCTGCCGACGTCGTAATCGTTGTCAGTCGCCGGACGGCAAAACAGCTGGGATTCTCGAATGACCAGTTAGATCAGGTCGTGGATCCGGAAGGACAGGGTCAACCGGCGATCCAGCATTTGGAGCTGGGTGGCGAACAAATTTCGATCCAAATCCATCATGGCGAGTACGATGCATCAGTCGCCTACCTGATGGCCAATGAAGACGGTGACGCCATGCATGTGAATCGCTTGCTGGTTGATGCCGATGTGATTTTACCGGTCGGCTGCCCTACCGCGGGCGAAGACAGTCGACAAGTTGACTGCCTGTATCCCGAATTCGGATCGGCGGCCGTTCAAGAACGTTTTCGTCAAGGAATCGGTTCCCAAGGAGCTCGCCTGAATGAGATTGAACTTGCAAACAATACATTGGGTTCATTTTTCTCTATCCAGATCGTAACCGGTCCGGGTGATGAGATTCGCCAGATCATTTGCGGCGCTCGTGACGACGTGACTCGAGAGGCTCGAGCCGAAACCAACAAGCTCTGGGAATTTGAATGTCCCGGTGCCGTTGAGGTTTCGGTCGGCACCATTGAGACCGCTCCCACCGATCAAACGTGGGACGATTTCGCTCAAGCGGTGATCACGGCAAGTCGAGTTTCTGCCGCCAACGCCCCGATCGTTATTTGGTCGGATATCCGGGAAAAACCGAATCGGCGAGTCCGCAAGGCTTGCCTTTCCCAGTTTGAAGAGGGAATCAGCACGCGGTTATCACAAGAATGGCAGCACATGGCTGCAATCATCAATGAGCGACCCATCTACTTGAAGTCCCAACTAACTCGCAATGAGGTGGAACAGCTTGGGATTGGATATATCGAATCCGTCGACGAAGTGATTCGCATTTCAGAGCCGCATGCGTCCGGGCTGTTGTTACGTGACGCACATAAATGCCAACCTCGCCATTAAGCTCTGGCTGAGGCCTCGGTTACCCACCGTTTGAGCCACACGAAACAACCACACATTTTGAGCCAAGATCGCCGAGTTGGAATCTCATGAGTGACCTGCAAAACGAGTTTTCCGCATTAACGAAGTCTGCTGGATTCGTGAGGCTGCCAGGCAGGACTCTGGTCCGTGTGACTGGTGCTGACAGGGCCTCATTTCTGCACAATTTTTGTACGGCGGATGTAAAATCACTTGGGCCCGGCAAAGCCACAGAAGCATTCGTCTTAAACGGTAAAGGCAAAATCATTTCCCATGTCCTGCTCCTGTCTCTCGAAGATCAGATCTTCCTGTCCGGTGTAGGTCAACAGGCATCGGAGTTAATCCAGCACCTTGACCGATACATCATCCGCGAAGATGTCCATCTACAGGACCGATCGGACGATTGCGATTCGTTTTTTGTCGGCGGGGACGAAGCTGAGACAAAGCTGCGAAACGCCTTTCGCGAGGTGCCAGAGCCACAGGACGTCGTTTTGCTGCATGAACCTTGGCAAATCATCGCGGATGTGGAGATCGCTGGCCCGGGGTTCTTGATCATTACAGAATCGACCGACGCCGAGACGGTTCAGGCGGAGCTAGCGTCAGCGGCAATTTTGGAATGCGGACCTCAAGCGTTACATGCCGTTCGAATTGCTAACCGAACGCCCTGGTTTGGCAGTGAGATTGACAATGACAACCTACCCCAGGAATTGCGGCGAGACGAAAAAGCAATCTCTTTCACAAAGGGTTGTTACCTGGGGCAGGAGACAGTGGCTCGCATCGATGCGATCGGACACGTGAATCGACTGTTGGTCGGTCTCAAAATAGCTGGTCAAGTGGAATCGGCGACGGGCGCCGAACTGTCTATCGACTCAAAGGCTGTCGGGAAAATCACCTCGGTTTCCCAGCTCGCGCAGAGCAACGGTCCAAATGCCATAGGCTTCGTTCGCCGGGGCCAGTCCCAAAGCGGTACGGTTTTGGAATTTGAAGGCGGCACGGCGACCGTTATGGACTAACCCGCACTTCTCACGAGTAGGCCGGCAACACGGTCGCGACCCCTGCCGGAACTGCGCAAACTCACAAGGGAAAATCGGTTGGAGTCCCGGAACATTGCGTTTTCTCGGTGTTGCCTTCCTGCCAGAATCGATGACGCTTCGGCTGCCAAAGCTCCCATTTTCTAAGGCATGACGACTGTCACACTTCATTTAAAGCAGACAGCTCTCAGCAGCACTGGCACCATAAACGTCTTGGCAAATCTTCTTCATCGTTTGGATCAACTCGACATCCGTCAACTCGTCAATCTTGACCGGAAGGGTGACGTTCCGTGGCATCGTCACGATTGCGGTCTGATACGTTTTGTCGTAGTAAGCCAGAACGATGTCAATTGAAGCCTTTAGATCGCCCCGTTCCGCAGCCTCGATGGCCTGCTTGAGTGCCAGCCCTCCCAATCGTTTGCGGATTTTGTGAATGGAATCTATCAACGGTCCTAGCGGAAGGTCTCCATAATCGTGCAACAGGTTTTCAACGCGTCGTTCTCTGTCACATTCGATGGAGACAGCCGGAGACACTCGTATCCGTTGATAAACGGCATCAGGAACAACAACGCTCCCGACCCGACTGCCTTCGTCCTCAATCCAGATCGGTTTCGCCAGATCAAAACTGTCCAGCGTTTGAAACAGCTGGTTTTCAAATTGCTCGGTCGAGGGCTGGGGCGGCTGGCCGATACCGCCAAACGCGGAGCCACGATGATTCGCCAATTGCTCCAAATCGACGACCTGCTCACCGGCGTCTGCCAGTTTTTGGAGAACCTTCGTTTTGCCGGCCCCGGTAAACCCGCTAACCACGATCAGTTTTAAGGGCTGTTGCCAAACCAATCTCGCCATGGCGCGAAAGCTCTTGTAACCGCCCTCCAGGAGAACGGTCTTTAACCCAGCCAGTTCCAAAATCTGCGCCAATGAACGACTTCGCATCCCGCCACGCCAGCAATGAATCAATATCTCGTCGGTCGACGTTTGGGCGGACGCGAATTCGACGAAGTCGGCCAATTTAGGTGCGACAATCTTAAGCCCTTTCAGGACTGCTTCGTACCGACATTGCTGCTTGTAAGCAATTCCGACTTCGGCTCTCTCTTCATCGCTAAACAACGGGAGATTGATCGCATTCGGAATGTGGCCTTTGCGGAACTCGCCGGGAGATCTTACATCGAGTGTGGGAATTCGTTGAGAAAGGTCCCAAAACTCTCTGGCAGAAACAGATTTGGAAATGTTCGACTCCTACGAAAGAAACGGCGATCGGTTGATTGCGACTGGGTAGATCGAGAAAGCTGACGAAGCTTCTTACTCGCCGTAAGTCCTGCTACTTAATTCTGCAAAAAAAACAGCCGGGCAACAGGGCCCGGCTGATTCGAAGTTCTTTGTTGATACCGTGAACCTAATTGGCAGCATTCCACCACCAACGGTCGACTGACTTCGTCATCGCCTGCTGGGAAACCGCGGCGAGTTTTTCATCGGCCTGGGTGTTACTGGCCACTCCCCATGAATCTAACTGGATCCCACCTGAAGCAGAAACGAGCCACGAACCAGACAGCTTCACAAAGCTGCATTCGGTGGGCACTGCTCGCGGAACGGTCCAGGAAGGAGTCGCAGCGACGTCAGTCAAACCGAGAATGGCTGGAATCTGCAGGTTGACTTTGTCCGCCAGGTTTCCCTGTTTGATGATGGCCGCGATTACGGAAAGGTCCATGACGTTCCGAAGTTCGCGGAATGCCGGTTCGGCAGCAGCAAGCGCCTCGAATTTTTCGGTCATCAAATCAGCCCATTTGACGGCAAAACGGTTCTGTTTCGCCGTGATCTCCCGTTTTCCATCTTTGTCAAAGTGACTTTCTTGCGTGAGCGTTTTCACGCCTGTACCGCGAATCTGCCAAACCGTGCCGTCTTCACTGACGCCGACGGGTTCGTAATTGCATTCCATCCAAAATCGCGGTGCAGCCCTCATGGACTTCACCCGCTTGGCGGCGGCCATTTCCATAAAACTGGGCAGGCCACTGATCGGAGCTTCTTCCAAACCCATCGATAGCCGCTTCATCTTGTAGTCAGCAGCGACGAGGATCTGAGAAAAACGACTGTCTTCGGGGACCCCGGTCAACGTGATCACGTGCTGACCCATCGCTTTTTCAACCTCAGGTGTAAGGTTGGGTCGAAACGCAACTCCTTGAGTTTCGAACGATTTGAACAATCGTTGCAGTTGCTTAATTCCCTCTTGCGTGGGATCAATCGAAACCGAGATTCCTTGCCCCGAGCGAGCGTTGTCGACCGAACGCATCGCGACCAGGAAGTCTTCAAGTTGGATCACCGGGGTACCGGACGTGTTGCCAACAACATTGCCGTTCGCATCAAGCTTCCAACCCTCACCTGGGCCCGCGATGATCACATCGTTGGTTTCCGGCGAAAGGATGACGAATTCAATTCGCTGCAAGCCCGCCATGTATCGTACGTCAGCAGTTAACGGTCTTCCTTCGTCGCGAGATTTGTTAATGGCTGCTTCCAGACCACGAAGTGAAATCATGCGCAGACGCGTTGCGGCATTGATGTCCGGATCTGCATCTCGCAGACCCGCCTCGAGCTTCTGACGTAGCTCGTTATTGATGACTTGTCTGTCGCCTCCAACGACTCCGCTGGGATCGACACTGACACCGCCGACAACTCCGAAATTACCACCCCCGATAATCGTCGTGCCACCGCCATTATTGCCGCCGTTGTTGCCACCGCCGCCATTGTCGCCGCCGCCGTTGTCCTGCGCAGATAGCGTCTGGCTCGCAGCAATCATCACTGCGCAACAGGTCAGCGTTAAAACAAATTTGGCAAATCTTGCCACCATAATCGAACTCCTGATTGTTAAAGGACTTGCCCCGTGGTCCTGTTCTGTTGATTTGATGATTTCGAACCGCCTTCCGTTTTCAAGCAACATGGACGGGTGAAATTTGGCGGAAACCCGGTAAGATAGGATTACGCCCACGCTTTCGCAAATCTCTTTGTAGGTTAACCAGACAGCTCAAAAAAAGCAAGAAAAACCAGAGAATTGAGGACAATTTCGCGGGTCGAGAGCTGGCATTGAATCATTTATCGTCCATTAACGGCAGCCCATCTTAAAATGGCATCTGGCAGTAAATCAAAATCGCCAACCTCAATTGCTTACCTCGTCATTCGGGACGGGAAAAAGTGGTCAGATGTTTTTCGACTCATGCCTGGTAGAACCGTCACAATCGGACGTTCGCCCACCAACCAGATCGTCATTAAGGAAGATCAGGCTAGCCGACAACACGCCGAGATATTTTTGTCCGATGGCAAATGGACAGTCCGCGACTTGGGCAGTCGAAACGGAACCGCCGTCGGCCACGAACGTGTCCAAGGTGATCGCAAACTGAAACCCGGTGACATCATCTGGATTGCCGGCACCCAGATGGCTTTCGTGACCGACCTGTCGACCGCTTACAATCGCAAAGTGTTTTCGAAAGTCGAAATCGGCGCCGAGACGGTCACGGGACTGGAAGTGCAGGACTCCGATGACCAGCCTACCATTCCCGACGTCAGCATCACCGAACCGACACAGATCACACATCGCCGTCAACGCGCGCGATTCCTACAAGATGATGAAGCCGAAGATCAAGAGGAACCGGACTCTCAAACCGGCCGCGATGCCGCGCGGCTCTGTCGACTGGCGTTTGAATTGGCCAACGAGACGACGCCTCGGGCGATTGCGAGAATGGCATTGGATTCGCTGATTGAAGGTACCAACGTGGATGCGGGCGCCTGTGCTGATGGTCCCCAAGGCTCGACGTACCACCGTCGATCCGGAAAAATTGGAAATCCTGGCTTGGCGAAGTGAAAACCGACCCAAATATCAACGAGTCTCAACCTTTCTTTGCGAAACCGTGCTCAATAGCGGAGAAGCTGTTTTAGCGAGAGACATCCAGGACGACAGCGCGTTGGGTCTACGAGATGCCTCCGGCCTGATCCACGCGACCAGCGTCATCGCAGCGCCGATCCGCATGAACAATCGCAATTTCGGGATGATTCATCTTTATTCGACGCGTAAGAAGGACGGGCTGACTCCGGACGATTTGGAATTCACGCTTGCCGTGGCCGAAACCGTCGCGATGGCGTTGCGAACTCGCTACCGGGAACAAAAACTGGTCGAAGACCTGACCAAGACAAAATCCGAGATTGATCAGCTTCGCAGTCAGCTGGGTGTCGAGAGTGAAATCGTTGGGTCCAGTCCGGCGATGTTCAAAGTTCACGAGCAGGTCGCCAAAGCGGCTCCCAGTAAAGCCACGGTCTTGGTGCGAGGGGAGAGCGGTGTTGGCAAAGAACTGGTGGCTCGCTCCGTCCATTTTTCCAGCCCGCGTCGCAATGCGCCTTTCGTATGCCTGAACTGCGCAGCATTGTCAGAATCGCTATTGGAAAGTGAATTGTTTGGGCATGAGAAAGGCGCGTTCACCGGTGCGACCGATCGAAAAATTGGAAAATTCGAAGCGGCCAACAAAGGCACTTTGATGCTGGATGAAATTGGCGAGATGAGTCCTTCGATCCAGGCCAAGTTTTTGAGAGTCCTGGAAGGCCATCCATTCGAACGGGTCGGAGGCGCGAAAGCCATCAACGTCGACGTACGCGTGATCGCCGCCACCAACCGTGATCTCGAAGAAGATGTGCGGGCGGGTAAATTTCGCAAAGACCTGTTTTTCCGACTGCATGTCGTGCAAATCAGCGTTCCGCCACTCCGTTACCGGCCGGAAGACATTCTCGAACTCTCCGATCATTTCCTGCAAAAGTTCAATGCAGAAACGGGTCGCAAAATCAGCGGGTTTTCTGCCCAGGCTCGAATGCAATTGCAGCGCTATCGATGGCCCGGAAACGTCCGTGAACTGAAGAACGTGATCGAACGTGCCGTCGTCCTTGCCAGAGGTGAAGAGATTCAGCTTGACGAGTTGCTGTTGACGAATCTTTCGACTGCCAGCGAGTCTCAGTTCGATTTCAATTCGATCGTGCAGGAGTACGTTCCGGAATCATTGGACGATATTGAACGCAAGCACATCGAGGCAACGCTCCATTCGACGGAGTGGAATAAAAGCAGATCGGCCCAGATCCTGGGTATCGAACGCTCCACGCTCGATCGCAAGATCAAAAAATACGGGATCGACAAAACCGCTTGAGGTAAGTTGAATTGCCTTGCTGATCGAGATCTCCAACCGCCCAGATTGTTGTGTAAAAAAGACGGAACGTTGCGCGACCGGCCGATTGAGCACGACCAGCAGGCGTCAGCCGTTTCCCTGTTACGCCGGGACCAACCACTTTAGTTTCGATCAGCCAACGATTTCAGGTGCATGATTAATCTTTGCTCCCAATCCGGAAGATAAGATTCGATTTGCGGCGCGAGCAATTGCGATTTTCCGGAACGACGCAGTTCCGCCAAGGCATCACACAGAATCGAGTTCGTTTGCGCGTCGGTACTTAACAGGTAATGCACCCACAGCCAAGATTCCGCGTAATCCAGCTGGGTCAATTCGTTAGCCATTTGCAGCGATTCCAAACGTGCCAGACTTGGATACCATCGCGATTCTCGATAGGCGTTTGCCAATAGCTTGATGTGGGGGCGGTTGACGCCGGCGAATCCTCGCGGCGATTCGAAATACTCGGCGATCCCTTCATCCAGCCAAAGCGGAATGTTGGGGATGACGCTGTGCAAGTAGCCATGTGTGACTTCGTGCCGCAAGTCCTCGGCAACCCGGTCTCCCCAGTGGGCGAACACCATCAAAGTCGTGTCATTTTTGAGAAAAAACGCACGGCGATTGGGAAAGTCTGGATGTTGTTTCTTCATGTAGCCATGGAAGTCATCTTCTTCGCTGAATAGATAGACGTGAATTGGCTCGTCCGATGTGGGGATCTCCAATTGACTGGAAATGTCGCCTCGGCGCGCGATCAATTCGTCCAGCAGACGATGATTTTTCGGCATATGGAAATCGGAATGCACGATTAACTGTTCTCGGACGATTTCACGATCAGTTGGCAAAACTGACGGCCGAGTCAACGCGTTGCACCCGGACAGCATTGTGCCCCCGATGACGACGAGCAGAAGGAAACGAATCACCAATTAACTCCTGGCCTCTTGCCTGCGATGCACCGCGAATTTCTGCATTGATAAGAGTCTCTACACCGGAATTCTGTGGGTTTAACTGAGCCGAACCCGGTTCAATATTGATTCTGGTTATTGGCAAGGACATCTCACCTTCGTGGGGGACGATAGCAAATCGCGTTTTGGTTTTGAATGGCAGAATCTCTGGCGAAATGGGAAAATGGGGCAAAATTCGATTTCGCGATTTCTGCGCCAATCGGATCCGCTCGCAATTCGCATGGAAGAAACAATTGGGGAAAAAAGGCCTCAACTCCTCTTGATGGAATTAACATGAGAGTTCGATTCGACATTCGGAAGGGTTCAATGCGCAAACAAAAATTGATTATCGTGATGGCTTGGGTCTGTTCGTTCGGTTTAGTCGCGGCGAAGTGCCATGCGCAAGGGCATGAGGGTCTCGAGATCGACGCGCTGCGCGGACAGCCCATCGAACTTTTTGACGGCCGTACCTTGAACGGATGGGAAAAAGCGAATGGGAAGCCGGCGAAAAACTGGGTCGTCGAAGAGGGCCTGCTCACCAGGAAAGCGTCAGGAGGCGACCTTTATCACAAGCACTGGTACCGTGACTTCGAGCTTGATTTCGTCTGGAAGATTCCGGCCGGCGGAAATAGCGGGGTGAAGTATCGCGTTCAAAAATATGGCAACCAGAATCTGGGCTGTGAGTACCAACTTTTTGACGATCAGAACCAGCCGTTTTCCCGACAATCAACGGCCTCGTTGTATGGAATTTACGAACCCGCCAACACATCGACGCCAAACCCTGTTGGTGATTGGAATCATTCAAGAATCGTCGTTTGCGGTAACCGCATCGAGCATTGGCTGAATGGGCGTTTGGTCGTCTGCGCTTGCAGCGGTGATTCTGCATGGCATTCTCGAGTCACCGCCAGCAAATTTGGCAAGTATGCCGGTTTTGGACAAAACCGCGAGGGACGTTTGTTTCTGCAGGACCATGGCCAGCCGGTCTGGTTTCGCAAACTCAGTTTGACTCCGCTTGCTTGTCCTATTGCAATCCAGTCGTTTGCAACTCAAGCTCCCCAGAATCGTTTCCCATTTCAATCAAATTGATTCAGAAAAAACGGCTTGTTGTCCGACTGGCGAACTTGATCGAACAGATCGCCCCCCTCGGCTTGGTACCAATAAGCGACGGCACCGACCAGCAGAGCCAAAATCGCGATTATCATAGCATTCGAAGCATTCATAGCATGATCTCCCTGGCTGAACCACTCTCAAAAAGGTAGGTTTCGATTCGCGAAAAGGCGACGAATTCGCAAAAAAACGTGTCTTTTTGTTTTCCAGATGAGACCGACGGTTGCCCGGTCGGATCAAAAATCCGAAAAACCAGGGTGTCGACAGATTTCTTACCGGCCGCGTGCCGCGATTCGTATTGACCTTGACCGGTCAAAAATGGACAATCCCCGCAAAAGTCGACCCGCCGAGTGGGTCCATCAACCATCCAAGGAAGGATATTTCGAGATGAATCGAACGCGTTCATCCAACGGGCTTCGCCCCTCACGTGGTTTTCGATTTCGGCGATCAACAGTTTTGTCTCGCCCGCCCGAGGCCGTATTTTGTATGGCTCTTACAGCCCTGCTCCTATTTTCTGGTTGCGGACCCAAATCGGAAGAACCCGAAAAAGATCAGGAAACGGCTGCGCAAACTCAGATTACCCCGTCGGTCACGAAACAACAAATCAAATCGGTCGTGCCAACCAGATCCGAAGTCATGCGGTCACCTGCCGATGCCGTCGACAAACTTCCCGAAGAGAAAGCCTCACCTCAGGAAGTATGCCAGCGGTTCATGGAATTATTGAGATCGGGTAACCGTGTCACGGCGGAAAATCTCCTCACCCGAGCCGCATTGACCGCGACGTCAAAGGCTGGCCTTCAGCTTGAACCGATGGGGGGCCCAACCGCCGTCTTCGAAATGGGTGGCACTCGCTTTGCCACGATCAAAGAGGAACTTGCTCATGTCGATTGCGAAATCGTTGAACAAATCAATGGGCAGGAAGTCCGGTCCGAAATCACCTGGATGATGCGCAAACAGAGACAAGGTTGGCGCGTCGCAGGACTACTGGTCGAAATGGAAACAGGTCAGTCAAAGGACCTGTTGAGTTTCGAAAACGAAACCGACGTCGAACGCATCAAGGGACTGGCCGCTGCAGATCTGCCG
The DNA here is from genome assembly GCA_942492215.1 of Pirellulaceae bacterium. Classification (GTDB taxonomy): domain Bacteria; phylum Planctomycetota; class Planctomycetia; order Pirellulales; family Pirellulaceae; genus Mariniblastus. The sequence continues at coordinate 15,131 of CALODY010000004.1, read as the reverse complement.
GACAGCCAGGAATCACGCCAGGCAGATGCGTCCTCAACCGAATCCAGCGACCTGAAGTGACAACGCTTCATTGGCTGGGATCCACAACACAGTTAGTGCTTTGTCAGGATTGAATTTTAGGGTAGTGGACGAGGCTACGAGTCCTGCAAAGTCGCAATCCAAAAAGGGGCTCGTTGCCTCGCCCACTACGGCTAACCCGAATTTTCAACGTTGACAATCCAGTAGTCGGAATGGATCCCATTGCGACCATCCGTTGAAGCTGCGTCGGCAACACCTCGAACATTCGGCAGCAGCCGGTTTGGCGACAGTTCGGACCGTTTGCATCCGTCTCGCGATCCGGACCCTTCTGTGGCAACTTTGAAACTCACCGTCACCTCCGCGGATACAGGCGCTCAATTCACAGCCATCGCGGCGACCGTGAGCAGCCAAACTTCCTCCCCTTCAGATAACGAAATCATCGTGATCCGACCGTTTCCTACGGCGGTCGTGGTTTCGCATTTAAACGTTTCAACTTGCGTCGTAATAAAGGAATCATCTGCCTCAGGTGTAGTCTCATTGAGGTATGACTTGGCGAGATCCAACTCCAGGCGAATGGCGTCCTCGACAATTTTTGGAACGATTGTCAATTGCAGACCAGTTTCCATCCGGTCGTAGTTGTAGACTTTCTGTCCGCCGCGCATGACCGAAACGCCCGACTTGACCGGAACTTCGCTACCCAACGTCATCTCTGACTTTTTGCCAGCGATTGTGGTCAAGCTGACTTCATTCTGAAACTCAAACGCAAGTTGCTTTTGCAGCTCGGCAACCGCACCGCGAAAACTCGCAAAATCAGAATCCGCTAATCCCTGTCTCAAACTGTCTAACGTCGACGCGTCTACTCCTTTCAATTTCGCCAAATGCAGCCGAATCTGAATCAGTTTTGTGGATGCTTGGGGTTGGGTGCGAGGTTCGGGAAGCGAAAGATTACCTGGCATTTGCCCATTCTTCTGCGAACGTTTCATTTGCTGCATCATTTCCAGCATCTTCTTGGCATTCTCCTCTGCCTGTTTTTGTCTTCCTTCACTTGCCCCGCCACTTTGTCGCTGCAAACTCCGTAAATATTCCTGGATCAGCTTTTCTTGACCAGGATCAACGTTGTTTTGTTGCGACTGAGCCCGAAAAAGGCGAAGAAGGGCTTCACGGGCTTGCTCTTGCTGGTTTGCCCGAAGCGGCGTTATTTGATTTGCGCCCCCTTGGGAAGGCACCGTAGGCATGGGCACAACTGGCAAACCGTCTTGTGGCATGGCCATTACGGGCTGGATGAGAGAGAGTCCGAAAGTGGCGGCCGCCGCAATCGTAAGTGCCAACGTGAACAGAGAGTCGATTCGGCGCATGTTAAGCTCCAGAAAAATGAACATGGGTCTCGCCATGGTTGCCCTAAAGAAACAAACCATATTCCAAGAGCAAAGTTCCGCAAGTTTTCGGGAATTAGGGATCTGGACTCAATCCATGTGAAATCAACATGCCGCTTGCCAGACCCTCGATCGCCAGGTTTTGCAAATCCACCCGAGGACGACGATACCACCTGCAAAGCACGACTATCAAAGTGGGCAGTTTAGCGTAAATCCATCTTCACTATTGAAACGATAATTTTTTCTATTGTGGTTTCGCAAATCGAGGATTGCTGCAAAATACTGATTATAGGACGCAACTAGTGCATTTCGACATTTCACGTTCTCAATTCTTTATCGAATCCTGCTGAGTAACTTGTCAAGTCAACGGCTGGCGGAAGCTGCCCGTCGGCAACATTTAAAACGCATATCCCGTGTCGGGTCTTCGGCACCAAGGTAAATCTAACGCACATGCAACAGACTATCGAAGAACGCGCGCGGGAAATTGTGGAAGTACTGCGTGCAGAAATCGACTTCGAATTGGACGATGTGATTTCGCGAATTATTCGAAGTCTCCCGGAGGACTATTTCAAAAGTCTTTCCCGTCGCGACCAGCTGAAACATTTAAAAGCCCTACTAACCATGGGCGTCTGCGACTTGCAGGAAGAAATCATGCTTCGCAGTGAGGATGGACGCCATATTGCTGTATTGGCTCGGCGGAATTATCCAGGCTTGTTAGCAGATATCTTGCGTCGATTACCCGCCGACGATTCGTTGGTCGGGGCTAAGATCTTCACATCGACCGACCACGATTTCATTATCGATTTGTTTGAATTCAAAACCGATGCGTCGAACAGCGGGATTGCGTCGCCAGACACATGTGATGTCGAGGACACGATTCAAAGCGTTGCCCAGTCCAGTGGCAAGCCGATCGAGCTGGTCAGGGAATTCGTTTCCCATTACCACCCCACCAGCCAACTGCTTGGCTCTCCTTTGCAAATGACCGAGCAATTTCTCGCGTTCCTTGATGTGGAACATTCCAATGACATTGTCGTACGCTGCAAGCAAGCGAACGTCGAGCAAGCCCGGTTTACGATCTCGGCCGGCAGCTCCAAGGCCCGAGACGTTTTTCAACGTACGGCGGAATTCCTGGCCAAGCACTCGCTCGACATCGAACAAGCCTACCTGCACGAAATCCCTCGAGATCCGGGCTCGGGGGTGGCCGTCGCCAGCTTTGTCGTTTCCGGAAGCTGGAATCACCAGCTGTTGCTCGAACAGGCAGCATTGCTGTTGAAGCAGTTTTTGCGCATGGACCAGGACGTCATTGATCTCGAATCCGATGGCGAATTCTCGAATCTCGAGGATGCCGAATTAGCTGTCGCGACCGCTCGGTTGACTTGCCATTTGGTACATTTTCGGGGCCACAGCGTCACGCTGGAACAAGTCTATCGCGTTATCAAAAAACACCGCGACGATTTTGATCAACTGCTGGCTAACCTGAAATCACGAAGTCGCAACGGCCCTGCTGGACCGGATCAGCCGGTTGAGTTGAAACCGACACTTATCTCGTTGCAGCATTGGAACAATCCGTTTGAACGCCACGTGTTGTCGACGTGGAATAGCATTTCCACCTGCCTCACGGATTGCAACTATGCGCTGGCCAATCGGCGCTCGATTGCAATGCGTCTGGATGAACGATTGGCGGAATCGCTGGGTGAGGCGGAACGTCCGTTTGCAGTTTTCTACGTTTTCGGTAATGGTTTCGATGGATTTCATGTACGTTTCCGTGATGTCGCCCGCGGCGGGATGCGTCTGATCAAAACTCGAAATCAGGAACATTACTTGCTGGAGTCGGTTCGAGGTTTCGAGGAAGCATATCGGCTGGCGGCCGCGCAGCAGCTAAAAAACAAGGACATCGCCGAAGGCGGCGCGAAAGCCACGATTGTGTTGAAGCCGGGCGTGGATCCTTCGCGGGCGGGTCGTGATTTTGTCGATGGGTTGTTGGACCTGATCATCGATTGTGGAGGTCCAGAAACCGAACTGCTGTATCTCGGTCCCGACGAAAACGTCTCGCCCGACCTGATCAACTGGATTGTTGCTCGCTCCCGGCAGCGGGGATATCCCTATCCCCAGTCGATCATGAGCAGTAAGCCGGACGCGGGCATTAATCACAAAGAGTTTGGTGTCACCAGCGAAGGCGTAACGGTATTTCTCAAAAGAGCATTGTCTCACGTCGGGATTGATCCGCAGAACAGTGAATTCACCGTAAAGCTAACCGGTGGCCCGGATGGCGATGTTGCCGGTAACGAGATCAAGATCCTGTTTCGGGAATTCGGTGAACGCGTCAAAATTGTGGCGATTGCCGACGGAACCGGTTCGGCCATGGACCCGCAAGGACTGGATTCACAGGAGCTGTTGAGGTTGGTCCATCAACAACATCCCATTTGCATGTTCGACAAAAATCGGCTGAGCGCCCAGGGCAAGGTCGGCGGCTTGGTGAACTCCGATGAAATTGCGTTCCGGAATGACTTGCAGTTCACACCGCAAACCGACGTCTTCATCCCGGCCGGCGGGCGACCGTCCACCATCAATGCTTCCAATTGGCAGTCCTATTTCGACGCAGACGGACGTCCAGCGGCGAAGGTCATGGTGGAGGGCGCCAATCTGTTCATTGACGATGTTGCACGGAAAGAACTTTCTCAGCGTGGCGTGCTGGTCGTCAAAGATAGTTCGGCGAACAAGTGCGGCGTCATTTGCAGCAGCCTCGAAATCATCGCCGGGATGCTGGTCGATAACCGGGAGTTTGCGGAAATCAAATCACGATTCGTTGAGGAAGTCCTGGAGTTGTTGAGAGAACTGGCCGACATCGAAGCCATTTGCCTGTTTAACGAACAACCCCGTTGCCCCGACCTGACGTTACCCGAACTCAGCGTATTGGTCAGCAAACAAATTCTCTTGATCGGGGATTTGATCTTCGACCAAATTGGTAGCTGGAGCCCCGCTGACGAATGCTTGGCCCGGGACTTGATACTCCGGTACCTACCGGATTGCTTGCATGACAAAGTCGGCCCGGAACTGGTGGAAAAAATCCCGCCGGTCTATCGAAATCAATTGGTTGCCGCCATTTTGGGCAGTCGAGTGGTTTACCGAGAAGGCTTTCAAAACCTGCGAAACATGCGGGCTGAAGATCTGGCCAACGTCGCGATCGAGCACCTCCGCTTTGAAAGCAAGACGCAGCGCCTGATGGAGCAAGTCGCGGCAACCGGGATCAAAGAAGCCGGACAGGTCAACGAGATTCTTCGCTACGCCGGCGCAAAGGCCCAACGTGAACTTCGCAAAGGCTCGAATTAATCGCAACCGTTTGCAATCCATCAGGCCAGCAGTTTTGCCGCATCGACCGCAAAATAGGTCAGGATCCCATCGGCGCCTGCCCGTTTAAAAGCCAACAGGCTTTCCATCATGACCTGGTCGCGATCGAGCCAACCATTCTCCGCCGCGGCCATTAACATGGTGTATTCGCCACTGACTTGGTAAGCATAGGTCGGCACGTGAAACCTGTCTTTGACGCGTTGGACGATATCCAGGTACGGCATGCCGGGTTTGACCATCACCATGTCAGCACCTTCCTGGATGTCCAATTCCACTTCACGGATGGCAACGTCACCGTTCGACGGATTCATCTGATAAGTGTGCTTGCCGCCACCATCGATTTGTCCAACCGCCAGGTTGGATTTGGATCCGATGGCGTCGCGAAACGGGCCGTAAAACGCCGAAGCGTATTTGGCTGCATACGACATGATCATCACTTTTTCGAATCCCTGCTCGTCCAAAGTCGTGCGGATTTCCCCGATACGACCGTCCATCATGTCCGACGGGGCAATAATGTCGCAACCGGCTTGGGCCTGAACCAGAGCCTGCCGGCAGAGCATTTCGACACTTGGGTCGTTAACGACACGTCCGTCGACCACCAAGCCGTCTTGACCGTGCGACGTATAGGGATCCAAAGCGACGTCGCAAATGACTCCGATATTGGGCACCCGGTTTTTGATCAACCGCACGGTTCGGCAAACCAGGTTTTCGGGGTTGACCGCCTCTTCTGCGCCGGGCGTTTTCTTGGCAGGATCAGTTTCCGGGAAAATCGCGATCGCCGGAATGCCCAGGTCGCGGGCAGCTTCGACGGCCGGAATCAATAGATCCGGCGACATACGAAACACGCCGGGCATCGAATCAACTTTCGATCGCCGTTTCTCCCCCGGCTGAACAAAAACCGGCCAGATCAGATCATCGACGGAAAGTCGATTTTCCGCCACCATTCGTCTGGACCAATCAAACTGCCGAACTCTTCGCATCCGAGTCGACGGGTACTTTGCTGAACTCATTTTGAATCGACTACGTAGGTAACGGGCAAGTGGGTTTTGAGCGATAATTCACACAGCATCATTTTCGGTCGGACCATGGTAAATCGAGCCGCTTCGGTTTAAATTATTGGCACCGAAGGATGCGGAAATCGAAGTATTCAGGATGTTGTCCAATCATTCGCTAACGGAATGCGTTTTGCTGGCGTGGCGGTGTAGCGAAATTGGCATCCATTCGATTGGAATGATTGCAGGGTCCGCTTCTGGATTCTGTAATCTGACCTGTCAATGAGTTATCCTGTCGGTTCTGCCGCGCAAGGTATTTCAGATACAACCATAACCAACGGTTCAAAAGGTTAACATGCCCTCCATTCATTCTGCGACTTGTCGGGTCGCCAAACTGCTTGCCTGTTTCGTTTTACCGCTGCTGATCACGAACACGACTTCGGCTCAAAATTGGACACATTGGCGGGGTCCGGAACAAATTGGAGTCTCACCCGAAACCAACCTGGTGGATTCATGGTCATTCAGCCCTCCAAAGAACGTGGGTTGGATCCAGGAGATCGGCGGCCGATCCACACCGATCGTACTTAACGACCGTGTCTACATTAACTGTCGCACCATCGACGATGTGAATGATCCCGTCGAAAAAGTGAACAGTCGCGAGCAAGTCGTTTGTTTCGACGCAGCCACTGGCGATGTTGTCTGGCAAGACGTGTTCAACGTTTTCCAAACCGATATTCCGGCACCGCGAGTTGGTTGGGCAGCGATGTGCGGCGATGAGGAAACCGGATTTGTTTATATGCACTCAGTCAGCGGCATCTTTCGCTGTTATTCTCCCGACGGCGAAGTTGTCTGGGAACATTCTCTGGCGGAAGAGTTCGGAAAGATTTCCGGGTATGGAGGCAGAACCCAGACCCCAATCATTGACGAAGACCGGGTAATCCTCAGTTTCATGGCAACCAACTGGGGATCCGAGAAAGGCCCCGGACCAAAGCACTACTATTACGCCTTTGACAAAAAGACCGGTGAACTTCAGTGGGTTTCCGCTCCCGGCGGCGCACCGCGCGACACGAATTATTCGGTTCCAATCGTTTCAGTGATTAACGGCCAACGAATGCTGATTGGCGGTAATTGTGACGGCAACATCTACGCGATCAATGCTCGCACTGGCAAACCTATCTGGTCGTTTCGAATGTCATTGCGAGGTCTTAACTCTTCTCCCGTCGTTGATGGAAACCTGGTTTTTATATCGCATGGCGATTACAACATCGACTCTCCCGAATTTGGCCGGGTCCAATGTATTGACGCAACCGGCACCGGTGACGTCACCGAGACCCATAGCGTTTGGCGAGTCGACGGCATCAAAGCTGGCTATACCGGACTGGTTGTCAAAGATGGAATCCTGTACGTCTTGGCCGACCTTGGAAATTTGTACGCCTACGACAGCAAGACAGGCGAGGCCCTCTGGGAACATGACTTGGGAACCGTTGGCAAGGGATCGCCCGTATGGGCGGATGGAAAGCTCTATGCGACAGAGGTGAACGGGCATATGTGGATCCTCAGACCGTCTCGGGAGGGTTGTGAGACACTCTCCGAGGTCGTTGTCCCTGCTCTTGCGATCTCGGGTCCCGACGAAATCTACGCCTCTCCCGCGATTGCAGACGGCCGAGTCTTTTTGGTGACTCGTGACCGAACGATTTGCATTACCGATAAATCGAAGAAAGTCGTCCTCGGTGAACCCGCTCCAATGGCGCCGGAAGCCCCCCTGTCCAACGTCATTGATCTGATTCAACTGCGGCCTTACGAAACGATCGTCAACGCTGGCGAACAAGTGGATTACACCGTGCACGCTTTTGACGTCAACGGCCGATTCATCACTAAGATGCCCGCCGAAAACCTGACAATCGACGAAGGATTGTCCGGGTTTCAGGTCGGAGGTTCGTCGATCGTCGCGCCCAAGACCGAGGAAAACCTGGCTGGAGTAGTCACGGCATCGGCCGGACACCTGACAGGCAATGCCCGCGTGCGGATGTTCAATCCGGCCAAGGTCTGGGAATGGGATTTCGAAGGCTACAAGGGCGTCCAAGTCCCAACCAGCTGGATTCGGGCGCATGTCAAACTTAAGCCCACCGAAGTTGACGGAACCACGGCCATGAAAGTCGCCGGCGGAACGGAAGCCAAGGGTCGACCCAGCCACCAGATCACGATCGGTCCACCCGGCATGAAGGATTTCGAGATCCAGGCCGACGTCTTGCTGCTGGAGCAGAAGCGAAAACTCGCAAGCATTGGACTTTCCAATCAGCGATACAATTTGATCATTCGTGGGAATACCGGGAAGCTGGCCATCCAATCCTGGCAGCCTCACAAACGGATGGCCAAAGAGATCAAGTTTCGCAGCGATCCGGACGTCTGGTACACGATGAAGATGAAAGTCGAAACGACTGCCGACGAAGCCAAGGTATTTGGAAAAGTCTGGAAGCGTGATGATCCCGAACCTCAAGAGTGGACCATCGAAGCTTCGGATCCTCATCCAAACCTGGAAGGCCCACCTGCGCTGTATTTTTACGCCCAGGCCGATTGCTATTTCGACAACGTCAAGGTGACGCAAGAATAGTAGACGAAATTTTCGTCTGCGTTGTCCACTTGCTTACTCTGTCAATGTGGACACATCACCAAAAAATTAACTTCGACCAACATTTTGAACCAAGGAATTACCATGAAAGCGATTCATACTTTATCGCTTACCTTAACAGCCATTTGCTGTTTCGCCTCGCTTGCGGCTGCCGACTGGCCTATGTGGGGCGGCACGACGTCTCGCAACATGATATCCAATGCCAACGCAGTATCGCTGGATTTTGATCTCGAGAAAGGGACGAACGTCGCCTGGGAAAAAAACTTGGGCTCCCAGACCTATGGTAATCCCGTCGTCGCCGGCGGCAAAGTTTTCGTGGGCACCAACAACGGTGCCGGCTATCGACCCAAGCATCCTGCCGAACAGGATAAAGGGATCATACTTTGTTTCAACGAGAAAGATGGCGAGTTCCTGTGGCAGTTGACCAGGGAAAAACTTCCCCAAGGCCGGGTTAATGATTGGCCTCTGCAGGGAATTTGCTCAACTCCTGTCGTCGAAGGCGATCGCATGTGGGTCGTCACCAACCGATGCGAACTGATGTGCATCGATACGGAGGGATTCGAGGACGGTGAAAACGACGGACCGATCAAGGACGAAGTCGACAATGAAAAAGGTGACGCGGATATCATTTGGAATCTCGACATGATCGAGGAACTTGGCGTATTTCCGCACAACCTGGCAACAAGTTCGCCTGTGATCGTCGGCGACACAATCTATCTTCTGACTTCCAATGGTGTTGACGAAGCACACCTGGAAGTGCCTTCGCCGCGAGCGCCCTGCTTTTTGGCCGTCCACAAAATGACGGGTGACGTTGTTAGCGAGCATAATCAGCCGTTTGATGGAATCCTGCATGGCCAATGGGGTTCTCCCGCCATTGGCGAAGTCAACGGGCAAGTTCAGGTTTACTATCCCGGGGGCGATGGGTGGCTTTATGCTCACGATGCCAAAACGGGTGAAGAGATTTGGAAGTTTGATTTGAATCCGAAAGATACGAGCTGGGAGCTTGGTGGAAAAGGGACTCGTAACGCGATCATTTCGACACCGGTTTTCTACGAAAACAGCGTGCTGCTTTCTGTCGGCCAGGATCCAGAACACGGTGAAGGCGTCGGACATCTCTATCGCATCGACGCCACCAAGAAAGGCGATATCAGCCCCGAGATTGGTGAACTCGGGGAGGAAGGCAAGCCCAACCCAAATTCCGGTCAAATTTGGCACTACGGCGGGGAAACGGAAGACGGTGAATTGAAGTTTCGGCGAACAATGTCAACGGTCTCCATTGCCGAAGACATGGTCTTTGTCGCGGATCTCAGTGGCTACGTTCATTGCGTTGACCTGGAAACCGGCGAGCGTCATTGGGAATACGATCTGCTATCGGGCGTCTGGGGTTCCACTCTGGTTGTGGACGGGAAAGTCTTTTTGGGAAATGAAGACGGCACGTTGACCGTGTTTAAGGCCGCGAAAGACAAGGCCGAAGTATTGGCAGAAAAGTCGACCAAGAACTTTTCGTCGATTTACAGCACACCGACGTTTGCCAATGGTCGGATGTACTTGTCGGACCGCACCCGGATATACGCCGTCGACGTCGAAAAGTAGTTTATCGAACGAGTCGACTATTATCGACGTAGAATCAGAACACAACGATCAGGTGGGGCTTCGGTTCCACCTTTTTTTTGGCTTCGACCATTTCAATTATCGGACGAACCACCCAATCCTGAAAAGTTTCCAAAATCGGTTCGAACCGTAGATTCAATCACATCGCGCCTCAATAACTGGCATCACGGAAATCTTCCGGTTCCTAGGTCCGTTGCAGAGGTTTGATTCCCAATCTTGCAACTCTTGCCGACAAAAGGACTTGCCGAGTCACGAAGATCGGGAATACTTTTGCATACCAAATCAATCGAGGATTTCTACAACGGGTATTCCTATGGCAAGAGTATTTTTGCGTTCGATGCTGGTGACCCTGACAGCCGTTACGCTCGTCGGCATTGTTAATGCACAGGATAAGACTTTGACCGAGGAACAATCATCAAACATTCAACTCCCTATGGATACGGACCATCTGGTATTTGAATTTGATACCCTTGGCGGATTTCGCGTTGCGACGCCCCCTTCGTTTGAACCGACACCGGCGCTGCGCGTCTATGCTGACGGCAGAGTTGTCACCGGCTCTTCGTCCCCCACGATCGTTGGCGGGGAAGGGACGATCACAGATACTGAATTGAAACGGTTCCTGAATTTAGTTGTGAACAAGGAGCGTTTCTATGAAATGAGCTCTGCCGGAATCAAGGAGAAAATGACTTCTGCAGTTGTTCCAATGATGATGGATGGAGCAACCTCAAAATTTACGATTGATTTGCCGAAGGGCACTCATTCGGTAGAAATCTATGCACTGAATTTGGCCGCCAAGCATTTTGCTCACGTTAGCGAAATCCAGCAGCTGGTGGCGATTGAGAAGCAGTGCCGGCAGCTTATTGCCCGTATCAATCTTGGTGATCCCGAGCTAACCAAACAGCTGCTCAGGGCGGTGAATCAAAAATAACATGCTGCTTATCCCGATGTGCCTGGATTTGAAGAAAGTGATTTTCTTTTTGCCACTAATTTCAAAGACGGAAGGTTCCAGGCCACGCTTTCCAAAAGTGTCGTCAAAACGGAATCACGACCTGCGTCGGTAGTTTCCGCCCGTGTTGTCAAGAACGAGCCGCAAAGTGAATTGCAGATTACCATTAGCGCGCCTCGTTCGATTGAGTAGGAAGCGCCGACTAAAACCAAAACTCCCCCATGTGACAGGCGGCTCTTCAGGCATCTGCGGTTTTGGATCCGAAATTCGCGACTCGAGAATTCGGATCTCCTGGTCGAGCGTCGTCAGGAACGTTCGGTAGGATGGATTGCTGAGAATTTCCGGTTTGATTTTTCCACGCTGCTCAAATAGTTGCCGGATTCGAGTCAGCTGACGCGCAGCGGTATGAGCAATCCGGTCCAGGCGTTCTTGACCGCCGCGGGTGGGCCACAGGTTTTGTCGGCAGAGCATGATCACCATCGCTGCTGCGGCACGAATCTCGTGCGGAAACTGTCTGGCTTCCAGCTGCAGAGTCGATTCGATCTTGTGAAGCACTTTCAGGTACGCTTCGAACGAAGCCAGAAAACGGACGGCCTCGTCGGCATCCCAGGGAGCGTCCTTTTTGGTCATTGGCTTATTCCCAAAGGTTTCCCCACGACACGGGCGGCTTCAGTGCAGACTTACGATTGGACATTTTCAAACGTCGACGTAGGAACTCTGTTTCTTGTTTCACCGCCTGATCGTGCCTGGCGTGGCGTTGATGTTCGGCGACGGTCAACGGTCGATCGCCAACATGCGGTGCGTCACTCTTTGAGGATTTACTCGCGCACCGAACGATCGCTTGAAGTATCCCTGTCCGATTGGCTGGCCAGATCCCGTCTCGTCCCAAGAGTATGGCCAGCGCTAAAATCGCCCGAATCGAATCAAACTCCTTTTTGTGTTCAGCTCTCGCCAATTCGTCATCCAGGCCCAATGCAAACATGTTGTCCTCGATCAAATCGTGGAACCATTGTTGGGCTTTGGGGTGAGCCCAAGGAGAAAGATCAGTCGATTCGCTCATCGTTAGTCCATTTTCAAAATGAAAACGAAGGAAGTTTCAGGGGCGGTTGGTTGAGGAATACTATCGCCATTCATTGTGGCAATCGTTGCAGGATTGACTGATTTTGTTGGCGGCACGGGCGGCAGATTCGTAATCCTGGTTGCGACAGGCCTGCACCATTTCAAGAGCCGCCTGATTCATCGCCATCGCAAAATCGTGATAGTTCTCGTCGTCGGCATCCGTCATATTTTCCCGGGTCAACACCAATGCGGTGGCTGCGACCAACTGAGATTCATGCATCAGCTTGGCCATTTCACGCGTGAAATCGCCTTTGTTGGCGGTCAATCGTTTCAGCGATTCGTTGGCAATCTCCAATCGTTCCATGATTGGAGTTCGCCCGACCACTGCCCCCCAATCCAGGTTCTCCGGGGCCTTCTCACCCGACGGAAAGTTTCCACCTCGGACCATTTCCGCCAAATCCTCCTTGCGTCGCTTGCAACTCTCATAGGCTTGAATGGTCCCGACGCGTGAGTTTGCCGCGGCCCGCTCGAAAGATGCCTGGGCTTCACCGGCAAATCTTTGCCATCGAACCTCGTCATCATACTCACGAATAATCGCGAAAATCATGCTCAAAACAGAAAACGACTGGTGTGCCTTGGCATATTCGCTCTTGAATTTTACTGGCGTGGTCACGTCAAGGCTCAACCGCTTCGAAATCTGTTTGACTTCGTCCTCAAGTGTTTCGCGACCGATAACCTGGGACCAGGAAAGTGTACTCTCCCTCGCACCGGAATCCGAAGTCGCCGAATCTGAACCGTTGTTGTTGGCAGTGATTCCGGGTCCCACAGCTTTTGGTCGTTCCCCCACCAGCCCTTGATCGAAAAGGTTTTCAAAATAGATCCCTTCCCAGTCACGCTCGGTAAACGTCGGACGTTTAACGCGTTTTACTTTCTTCACACGCCTCTGTTGCTGACCTGTTGTTGACGCGATCGCCAGTGATACCAGAAATACAGAGACCAAACATCCAATCGCAACCCGGACTGCCAATCGGTTGCGACACGCAGCTTTTGTTTGTTCGTGACTCATCAGCGATTGCGTTCAAAAGAGAATGATGTTCGGAGCGATCCGTGAGTATCGGTGCGTCATTTCTGCGGGTTGGCGTCCACCAATGCGACCCATTTTATTCCGGCTGCAAAAATTCAACTGACAATCGTTTTCGCAGTCCTCACGGTTTTATATTATAAGGCCCAACGTATTAAAGGAAAATTGGTTCCCCTGCGAGTCTGCGACGAATTCAGCCAGCTTGCGCTGCGACCCCCAGACCTGGTGCCGAGCCTGGCTTAACTTGGGGATGGTCCATTCGTTTTAAGCTGTAAATTTGAAAAGGAAATGAAGGTCCAACCCCAAATTCAAGATTCAATGTGACACTATGGGACCTGGTTTGAGCTAATTTCCAATCCCAAAATGGAGACGTCATCGAGGGGACCGTTTTTGACACACCACCGCTTAACCGAGCTCAAAAGCAAGCCCACGCTTTCGTCCAGTGATTGGCTTTGGCCAAGTTCGATAATCTCTTTCATCTGTTTCATGGTGAACTGATTCATGTCTGCATCCATCGCTTCCGGCACCCCGTCGGAGTAAAGATAAATTCGATCGCCTGCCTCCAGTTGCAGGACGTGATCCTCGAATTCCATTTCGTCAAACCAGCCAATCGGCGAATCGTTTTGTTCAATCTGTTCCATACTGCCGGATTGGGTGACACGGATGATGGGATCGTGGCCGGCCGAGGCAAAACGGAATTCCAGCGAGTCCACATCCAACACGCCGTACAACATTGTGAAGTACAATCCGTTTTGCTGCTCCATTGGAAACCGACGATTCAACTCACTCGCCACCTCGGCAGGTGGTACGATCCGGTGCCCCTGCGAACCGGGAATCTCCTGCACCAGCAACGACGAAGTGGAAACCTGGGGCGTAAGAAGTCTGCCAATCGTCACCGACAATAGCGAAGATGCCACTCCGTGTCCGCTGACATCGACGATGTACGCTGCAATGTGCCGGTCATCCAGTGCGAAGAAGTTCAGAAAGTCACCCGCCAATTCATCACAGGGCAAATATTTCCATGCGAAGTGAACGTTGGAACATTCCGGATCGGACGTAGGCAACAACGATTGTTGTACTTTGGCGGCAGCATCCAGGTCGCGACTCATCCTTTCGTTGACCGACGCCAGTTCGTTGTTCAGGTTCTCCAATTCGCGATTCCAGCGGGTGAGCTGCTCCTTGGCGACGTTCAGGTCTTGATTCGTCTTGAGCAATTCGTTGTTCTTCTCGACCGCGTTCTCGAAAGTTGAAACGAGCAAATTCAATACCTGCTGGCGGCCCGATTTAACCGAGTAGCGGTTGCCACCGATGGTAACATCCAGCGTCTGTTCCGCTTCGTCCTCGTCAACAATCGGTGTTTCCAGCAGAGAAGCGACTCGGGATATCAGGAATGACGGCTCATAGGGTTTGGTGACGTAGTTGTCCGCTCCGCAATGCAGGCCTTTGATGATGTCGTGTGCGTCGGAAAGTGTCGACAACAGAATAAAGGGAATGGATTTGAGTTCCGGGTCGCTTTTTACGATGCTGCACAACTCGTAGCCATTCATCTTGGGCATTTCGATATCGGAAATGACCAGCGTCGGCCGTTGTTGGCGAATCATCTCCAAGCCGATTTTTCCGTCTTCCGCCGTCCGGACGTTGTAGCCCGCCTCGGTCAGCTTTCGATGAAGAATCTTGGCCTGAACCCGACTATCCTCGACGATCAGCAAATCCATTTCCCCAACCTGAATCTCGGCGTTCAAGATACACTCCCTGGCGACCGCCGACTGTTTTTGACGTGGCGAACAATACCCGGAGCGATTCGGCCCAATGGCAAGATCCGATCGGCCAACCCTGCCACGATGACGGATTTTGGCATTCCGTAAACCACGCACTTTTGCTGACTCTGGGCAAACACGAATCCGCCTTGTGCCTTTAACAAACGACAACCCTCCCGTCCGTCGCGACCCATTCCTGTCAAAATGACTGCTAGGGCATTGCCGTCCAATTCCGTGACAACGGATCGCAGCAGATAGTCAACACATGGTCGAACCGCGTTCTCGGCGGGATCGTCGGTAATCCGAATCAACATTCT
>CALODY010000003.1:0-344120 GCA_942492215.1 Pirellulaceae bacterium | reverse complement strand
ACGGATGCCAAACCCTCGTTCGGTGAAATTCAATCCGTTCCGAACGTTTCTACCCAGTCCATCAAATGGTATCCATTTGACGAAGCTCATGTCGACACCACCCTGCATGATCAAGTCTTCGAGGAGGCGACCAATTTCATTGTCCGCAAACGCACTTACCAAGCCGGTTCGCATACCGAAGCAGCGGCGCAGACCGCGAGCAACGTTGTATTCGCCTCCGCCCTCCCAGGCTCGAAATTGCCGAGCGGTCCGAATCCGCGTCTCTCCCGGATCCAATCGAATCATGACTTCTCCCAGAGAAACAAGATCGAACTGGCACTCATCGGCTGATTTGATATTTAGCTT
The DNA here is from genome assembly GCA_942492215.1 of Pirellulaceae bacterium. Lineage (GTDB taxonomy): Bacteria > Planctomycetota > Planctomycetia > Pirellulales > Pirellulaceae > Mariniblastus. The sequence continues at coordinate 343,775 of CALODY010000003.1, read as the reverse complement.
TCCACTCATGGTTGGCGTTTGGCTTTCTCGTTGTCGTTCGTTTTTCTCAAAAAATGAATCGCTTATTCCGGCGCCTCAATGAAGGGATTGGGAAATGTTCCAATCGGACGAACTAGCGGAATGATCCGGTAAATCGCCCAAAAGTTGGGCAGAATTTCAACGGTCATCATCCTTTCACCATGTCTCTGTCGCAGGAGATTGTGGTCAGACGATCAAAACACCACAAAAATGTAACCAAAATGGACGCACCTGGTAACTGCCGAACGGGGTCGCTGGCCATCGCTGACCAAAGACCAGCATCGTGACACTTGCCTGCAGATTCAAGATATACCGATCCGGCTGGTTTGACAGGTGCCCTTCGATTCTCAGAACATATCCAGCCCTTTGGTCCAGTTGCCTAACGTTGGGCTGCCTCAAATAAGCTGCTTGATCGCCGCTGAATCTACTTCGCAACAAGAAATTTTGTACCCGCTTGCACGTTGTTAAACTTAAAGGGACAAGCAGTTTGCTCGACACTGGTCTAAGCTGATCTAATGAGCCTTTGGACAAACAGCTTTCCGATCTCTCGACATGAACTTTTTTGAAACCGAGCGATGAAAACCACCCCTAACATGTTGCCCGTCCTGTTCGTGTTGGCTTTGTCCGTGAACCAGTCGTTTGCATTTTCCCAGGAGGAGCGAAGTGCGGAATTGGATCGGCATTTCACTCTTCAGGTTTTGCCGGTCCTTGACACCAAGTGCTTCGCATGCCATGGCGACAATCCAGCGGACATGAAGGGCGAATTGAATTTGACGTCACGCGACGCCATGTTGGTTGGCGGGGAATCCGGAGAGCCATCGGTCATCGTCGGCAAGCCAGAAGAAAGCGTGCTGGTCGATGCCATCGAATGGGATGGTTACGAGATGCCGCCGAAGGAAAACGATCGTTTGACCGCGGATCAGATCGCGGATATTCGTCAGTGGATCGCCGACGGGGCGGTTTGGCCGGATGACCAACGGCAGGCCGAAATCCGAAAATCCGCGATGTCAGACGGGAAGTTGGGTGGTGAAACGATCGAAACCGTGGGCGGGACTTCACCCGAATGGTCGAACCGGACGTACCAATCAGAAGACATCTGGGCTTTCAAGCCGGTCGTCAAACCCATGGCTCCATCGCCAAACGGTTACTCGCTCGACGCGTTTGTGGATCGAAAACTGGCCCGAAGCAATATTAAACCCGCGGACCGAGCCGACTCGCAAACCTTGATCCGCAGGGCAACCTATGATTTGACCGGTCTGCCGCCAAAGCCTGAAGAAATTGTCGCATTCCAAACAAGCTATGATGCGAATCCCAATCTGGCGTGGTCCGAGTTAATCGATCGCCTGTTGCACAGCCCTCAGTATGGTGAGCGATGGGGACAGCATTGGCTGGACGTGGTCCGTTACGCCGACACCAGCGGGTTTTCAAATGATTATGAAAGATCCAACGCTTGGCGCTACCGTGACTATGTCATACGGGCATTCAACGATGACAAACCCTACAACCAGTTTGTCGTCGAGCAGATTGCAGGCGACGAATTGGTGGATGAGCAGGCGGCAGCGGACGACGGAAAAAATCAAGACGGATATCGACTGAGAAGGGCTGAGGGGATGGTCGCAACGGGTTTCCTGCGTATGGGGCAATGGGAACACACACCCATGACGCCGGAGAAAGTTAGCCGCCAGAATTACCTCGATGATACGGTCAATGGATTGAGTCAAACGTTCCTCTCCACTGCTCTACGTTGCTGCAAATGCCACGATCACAAGTTCGATCCGATACCGACCAGCGACTACTACCGGATTTACGCCGCGTTGGCGACGACTCAGCCAGCCGAAATGCCAGCGGATTTCTTGCCTGAGGAAAACCGAAGCCAGTTCGAAACACAACGTGAGCATGTTGAGACGCTACTTGAATTTGCGAAAAAACAAAGCCAGCGAATCTCCGAAAAACGTGAAACGGCGGCCCGGCAGTGGTATCAAGATCGCGGTCGAGCGGACGAATATGCCACCACCAAGGGTGAAAAACCTCCTCGTTTTATCGGGCTGACTACCGCCGAAGAAGGTGAACTTAAAGTCCGCGAGCAGGATGTGAGAATCTGGACGAGGCGACTGGAACGATTTGAGCCATTGGCCCAAAGTGTTTACAGCGGCGCCGACCTGCTTACCCACTCGCGGAAACTGCGACCCCCCTCGCAAAAAAGGCGAAACAAAAGACAGAGCCTTCCCGTTTCGTTTGTTTATGCGGGCGGCGACGTTTTCTCTCCGACGGACAAGGTCACGCCGGGAGTGCTCAGCGCGCTGGGATTGCCAGTCGCGACAGGTACCGAATCCGATCCGTTCGCTCTACCGACTGAAACAGGAAGTCGTCGTTTGACGTTGGCTCGTTGGATCGCGAACGAAAACAACCCGCTTGCGACGCGTTCGATTGTCAATCGAGTTTGGCATTACCATTTCGGTAAAGGGATTGCCGGCAATCCAAATAATTTTGGGGCCACGGGAGCAAGACCGACCCACCCAGAATTACTCGATTGGCTGACAACCGAGTTTGTTCACAACGGTTGGTCGATCAAACACCTGCATCGGATGATCATGAAATCCGAAGCCTACATGCGTTCTGCCAAACATCCGAAATTTGAACAACTGGCGATTGAAGATCCCAACAACGAACTGCTGGCGGTGTTTAAACCCCGTCGTCTCACCGCGGAAGAAATTCGAGATTCGATGTTGGCCGCCTCCGGAGAGTTAAATCTTGAATCGGGAGGGCTGCCCATTCGACCAGAAATCAACAGGGAAGTTGCCCTGTCGCCGCGGATGATTCAATTTTCTCTATCACCGGCCTATCAGCCCGAAAGAACTCCTGCACAGCGGAATCGTCGATCGATTTACGCTTACCGAATTCGTGGCCTGCGGGATCCGATGATGGAGGTCCTGGACAAAGCGAATCCCAACGAGTCCTGTGAACTGCGCGACTCGGCCAGCACAACACCCCAGGTTTTCGCATTGCTTAACAGTGATTCGGTTACCCATCGTTCGATTGCCATGGCGTTGCGATTGGAAAGGGAAGCTAACACGACTGCAGAGCGAATCGACAGGGCTTATCGATTGTTGGTCGGCGCAACTCCGTCCCCGTCGCTGCGGGAGACGCTCGTACGTCATTTGGAAGAAATGATTCCGTATCATCGAGACCACCCTCCGGAAAAAATCGGGTACCCGACCCGGATAACTCGTTCGGTGGTCGAAGAGCTTTCCGGTGATCCTTTTGAATACGAAGAACGGCTAAACGCGTACGAGAAATACACGCCCGATCAACTCCCATCGGATGTCAGCCCGGAAACCCGCGCCTTGGCAGACGTCTGCTTGTTGCTGTTTAACTCGAATCAGTTTATGTACGTATACTGACGGGAATTGGATAGTCGTCGGCAAGGGCATTCGATTGCTGGAAATACAAACCAACACTTCGACGTGACTAACATGAATACCAATTCCAACCTTAACCGGCGCAGCTTTCTGTATGGTCTGGGCGCGTCACTTGGCTCTGTAGCTTTTTCCAGCCTCGCGGCCGAGGCTTTGGTGACACGTGATTACGAGGATGCAGCTGCGAACGGTCCGCACCTCAAACCACGCGCCAAAGCCTGCATCATGCTGTTTATGGAAGGAGCGCCCTCCCACATCGATACGTTTGATCCGAAACCTGCGTTAGAACGATTGCATTTGAAGAAATTTGTGCAGAATGGCGAAACCATTTCCGGCATGACCAAGGGAAATCGGTTCTACGTCAAAAGTCCTTTCCGGTTTCGCAAAGTTGGCAACTCGGGCATCGAGATGTGCGAGCATTTCAAATTCATGGCGGATTCCCAGGTCGCGGATGAACTGTGCATCTTCAAAGGCTGCCAGGCGGAATCCGTGAATCATCCCACCGCCCTTTTTCAGATGAACACCGGGAGTCGGTTTGGCGGTGATCCCGCGATTGGATCCTGGGTGAATTATGGGCTGGGTAATGAAAATGAAAACCTCCCTGGCTACATCGTCATGACGGAACTGGCCGAGCCACAGGGAGGAAGTGGGAACTGGTCCAGTGGATTTCTGCCACCGCATTTTCAAGCCACTCGTTTGCGCAGTGAAGGTTCCCCCATTCTTGACTTGAATCCCCCGGCGTGGAAAACCCGTCGGCATCAGCGTAAAAACCTCAACGTGCTGGCGAAGATTAATCAGGAATCGGTCCGCAATCATCCGAATCACCGCGAACTTGCGTCCAGGATGGAAAACTATGAACTTGCTTTTCGAATGCAGATGCAAGTGCCGGGATTGATAGATCTTGAGCAGGAACCAGAGCACATCAGAACAATGTACGGATTAGATAATCCGGAAACCGAATTGTTTGGACGCAAGCTCTTGCTGGCCCGTCGATTGGTCGAGAAAGGTGTGCGATTTGTTCAAGTCTTTTCCGGCGGGTGGGACTCGCACGACTATATCGAGCGAGCTCATCGGCAACGGATCTACTCAGTCGACCAACCAATCGCTGCGTTGATCAAGGACCTCAAAGCCCGTGGTATGTTGGACGATACGTTAATTGTCTGGACAGGCGAATTTGGACGTACGCCGGATAATACGGTCCGCGGAGGTGAAGCCGCGATTGGGCGTGACCATAACGCAAAGGCCATGAACATGTTTTTTGCCGGAGGCGGCGTCAAGGGCGGAACGGTCGTCGGAGCAACCGATGAAATCGGCAACTCGGCGGTGGAAAACGTACACCCCATTCGGGATGTTCATGTCACGATGTTGCATCTGCTTGGTTTGGACGACAACAAACTGACTTATTTCCATGGCGGCCGGTTCAAGCAACTTTCCCAATTCGGCGGCGAAGTCATTCACGAGATCATCGCTTAAAACTTGTCGTAAAGAGAAAACCTTGGTGAAAGCTTTCGGCATCGGCGTCTTTTTCGTTTTCATTGTTTGCCAGGGGTTTTCCGGTTCGCCTGACCAATTTTCACGTGGACCCGACCTGTTCACCGAGAATCAGCGCCTGACCAATTTTCACGTGGACCCGACCTGTTCACCGACGCGGGCGCTGATGACAGGCCGGTATTCCACCCGGGTCGGCGTCTGGCTAATGTACATGGGGCGTTACCATCCTCGCGCAGATGAAACGACGATGGCCGATTTGTTTTCTCAAAACGGCTATCGAACGGCGGTTTTTGGAAAATGGCATTTGGGTGACAACTACCCTTTTCGTCCACAAGATCGAGGTTTTGAAGAATCACTCATTCACGGAGGAGGGGTAATCGGTGAAACGCCAGATTATTGGGCAAATGATTACTACGACGATACGTATTTGCGAAACGGTCAACCGGAAAAATGCGGGGGCTATTGTACGGATGTCTGGTTCGATGAAGCGATCCAATTCATCGAGGCAAACCCAGACGAGAAGTTTTTTGTCTACCTTCCGACCAATGCCCCGCATGGTCCCCTGAATGTTCCGAGGGTCTTGTTTGAACGGTAAGGCGGTGGGGAAGATGTGGTGTCAGGGATTTAATGCGGATGGGGGGCGAAAGCAACGGTTACGAAGGGGCACCGCGCGATGTGATCGGTGCCTGGACTGGGAGGCGGACATTCCAAAGATCTCGATGTTTTATCCCCTTATTGTTTCCAACGTATCGATCTTGGTGATCTGGGGCTTCAGCAAGTCAAACTTGAAACTTACGGTTCAGTTAAAGCCGATATTGATGCTGGTATGCGCACTTTTTCACCACCAAGCTTTCAAAATCCAAATCACCCATCAAATACAAACACTACCCAATACAGATCTTCATTTCCAATGGTAGACGGTAACTCTACATATTCCAAAGATCCATCACAATCAACACGTTCAAATTGAATCGACGTCGTCAAAGATCTGAGTCGAGCAATACGAAACTTGGTGGAGTGACGTTACCGAACGGTCGAAGGAGTACGCTGGGACGGTCGTTGGTTCCCCCCAACAGCCGGTCACCGAGTTAACCGGTCAACAATGGCATGCGCCGATTTCGGCCTACAATCAAAACCATGTGCGTAGCGGCCTGGACGTTAACGGGTTCAGCGATCTTGAGGTGGCAGCTGCCGGCGAATACCTCATTGAACTACGTCGATGGCCAAGGGAACTCGATTGGCCCATGAATCAAATCATTGACGCCCGTGAGCTTGATCCAAGATTTGCGGATCCCCAGGATCAATTTGAAAAAATGCCAAGCAGGAAGTTTGATTTTGTTTCTGCGAAACTGAAGATGGGTGACGCAGAAAGAACTTGCGAAATCCAGCCGTCGGACCGATCGGTTACGTTCACCGTGGAGCTGAGCGAAGGACCCGTCAATCTGCAGACCTGGCTGGCGGAATCCAACGGAAATTCAGTCGGCGCGTATTATGTTTACGTAGAAAACCGCGTCGAGCAAAACGCCGATTGATCGAGCAACGATCATCGGAATTCCACCAAAGCTCTCCACTGCCGAAAAAAAGAAAGCTATCGCCGTCCAGCGATTAATACGAATTTGGGTGGCGATTGGGTTCTGCTCGTTCGCGCAAAGGGGCCGCTGGCCGTTGTCCCAGATCAAGCGGGTAAAGTGACCGCGCCCTTTTCTGTGCCCGAAAAGGGTGTTCACCAACGCTTGAAGGAACCGGATGGAGCGAGATGCAATCCGATTTTTTCAGTCGTTTTCGTTCTGACGGGGAAAAATCAGGGAAATATTTCCATGGCGCTACAAACTGGGGTCAAATTGGTCTCCGCGACAGGCTTCTTACCTTGGATGGAAAGCAAGTTATGGGATAATAGGCCCTTATAACTCCACTTACGGTGGGAGCCGCTGGTTCTTACCCCAATCCAATCCTCGATTCTTGCCTTCGTCAGATGCATTTTCATTCTCTACCTCCGTTACTCGTTCTGTTGTCCATTCTGTTTCTCACTGGTTGCATGGGTGAGCGGGAAAAGCTTGCCGAAATGGAAGCCCGGCAAAAGGCAGAATTTACGAAAACGCTGCAAGAAAAGACACAAGCGATCCAATCGGAATTGGTGACACTTTCGACCAAGCTCTCCGTTGCTGAGGAACGCGCCGCCGCCGCAGAAAAGCTGGCCAAAGAATCGCAAGCCCGCTACGAGCAGGCTCGAAAAGATGCCGAAGATGCCCATGAGCAGGTTCGTTTGAGCCAGCAGAAGTTGGCCAATGCAGAGAGCCGAATTGCGGCTGCGCAGAAAGCGTTGGCGGATGAACAAATGGTCAATCGGAGGACTGCTTCCGATCCGACGCCATTGACAGCTAGATTCTTCTCCTGGAATGTCGAATCGGAAGGTGCCGACCCAAAGTTGATCGCCAAACAGTTGCCGGAGTTTGGAAAATACGATGTCTACGGATTGACCGAAGTTCTCCCGGAATCATTTGAAATGTTTGCAAGTGCGTTGGGGGGGCAATACGCGTCGATTCAGACCGGTTCAGGACGCAACGACCGTATGCAAATCATCTACAACAAGGAACGGTTTGAACTGCTTCGCAAAATGGAGCTCAACCAGATTAACTTTGAAGGTCGTTATCGGTCTCCATTGGTCGCCCATCTTAAGGATCGCGCGTCGGGTGCCGAGTTTTTGGTAATGGTGAACCATTTGGCGCGCGGCAAAGCTGATGTGCGTACTGCGCAGGCCAAAAAACTGGTTGAATGGGCGCGTGATCAAGTTCTGCCGATTATTGCCATCGGTGACTATAACTATGATTTCGTATTCGAAACCAGAAAAGGGAATGAGGGATTCGTCGAGATGATGCGCGACGGAATCTGGAAGTGGATTGAACCGACTGAATTGATCGACACAAACTGGTTCGATAATCCTTCGAAACCGGATGGGAAGGACGACTATCCCGGCAGCATTCTCGATTTTGCTTTTGTGGCCGGTTCGGCGAAAGACTGGAAATTGGAGTGCAACGTGATCGTTCGCCCCAATGATTTTCCAGATGATGAAACGACCAGTGACCACCGGCCTTTCGAGTTGCTGGTAAACTGAAAGTTTCCGGCAAACTAACGCCGCCAGGCTCAATCGGGGCGTCTTCGTTCCAGCAGCCAGTTGAGTCCTGATTTTCGGGTCAGGACCCAATTTTGGCCTGGAACTCTTTGAAATTACCCTAATCGGGTCTTCTTATCCTTTTGAGCTTTCCGTTTTTCTTTCGGGGTGCGGAGCTTTTTTCTGCTTTTCCCTTTTGCCTTTGTCTTTGCTTCCTTTGTCGCCCATGTCTTTTCTCCAAAACTAGGGGAATCTTTGATTGAAAGCGAAGCTTTGGCAGTGCTTACGCCAACTGCACGTTTTCAGCACAGGGACCCTTTTGGCCGCGAGCTTCTGTAAACGAGACTCGTTGACCCTCTCTCAGTTCGTCGTAGCTCACGCCTTCGAGACTCGAAGAGTGGAAGAAAAGGTCTTTGTCTTTGCCGACATCAATAAATCCAAAGCCTTTGTCCGTGAGCCGCTTAATACTACCTTCAGCCATTTGTTCAATTCCCAAAATTTCTGCAGCGTGTGTGATACCGTGTGTATCAGCTAAGGCCGAGATACTAACGGTAATGTCCCCGCGGCGATGCACCCCCAATTTGGATTTTGAGCAAGGCAAGGGAGTTGGATAGCGAAAACACCTACTGTTTCCTGTATTTTCGGGCTGATTTTTTATTTGCTTTTTCTGCAAATAAACATCTCAAACCCGCGTAACGCGACTGCAGGTGAATTCTAACGCCCGGCGCGAGACCGCAATCAGGTCAACGTTTGGAAAGCGTTGCGGCGGCCGACCGCCACCAACCGGGTTGGCTCAAACCGTGGTAAGGGGAATCGAGGGGCAATTGGTTTGTTAGATGTCGGTGAGCCGACTCAAGGTTGTGGTAAGGCAACGACGGGAACAGGTGGTGCAGCGCGTGGAATTTGATGGCAAATGGAAAAAAGAGCCAGGTGAAAAAATCACGATCCGTATAGTTACAGGAGTCCAGGATATGATCCGGCATGGTCATGCGCTCCCCATCACTTTCGAACCGATGATCGGCAAGTTGTCGCATCTGGTTAAACAACAAGGTGCTTGCCGCCAACACATACATTAGCGGCATACGAGTCCAAATCGTGACCCCCGCGATGACAGCGAGCGGAATGGCAGACGCCCGTAACCAGCACAGGAGTTCCACTGCCGCAAATGTCTTGCGATCCAGCCTCGCGATATCCCTCTCGTATTTCCAGTTCAATGTAAAAGAAGAAAGGCGACGCAGCGTAAAATCGCGAACTGAGGGATGGATGAAAGTAAGTGGCGCCAGCAAAAACCGTAAAAATACGAATGCGGGAAACAGGCAAATGTGCATCGTGTAAAACAAGATGCTTAACACACTGCCTCGTTTGAAAACATTAATCACGTATTCTGGATCTTGGGGCGTGGCATACATTTTTCCGGAATGATGATCGCGATGATGGGCAGTAAAAAAAGTGGATGGCGGCTAAGGTGACAACACCTACTACCAGGTTCCAAAATGCCTTGAAGGCCCTCATTTCGCGACTTGGCAAATGAGCGACTTCATGGATAAGTGAACCGCTACGATAGAGCCAGAATACAGCCAGCGGAAAGGCAACGATCTGCGCGATCGAAAACAATGGGGATACCAGATAGAGCGTTGCCGCAGTATACGCACAAATGACACTTACGGCTAAATCAAACCAGTAACGGGATGGACGAACCTGGAAGAAGTTCGTGTCGGCGTTCTTGAGCGCGGCTCTTGCATCGCGGATCCACGCGCCGTTTGCGTCAGCCATTTTGCTCCGTAACGCGCCAGACCGGCGCACAAGACAGGGAGGTTGATTTCGGGCAGGCCAGCTTTTGGCAGGATAAAAAAAGAAAAGCGGCAGGCGAGGTGGAGAGCTTGAATGATTCGATGAGAATTAGCAATCCCAAGACGCGACCGCTCACTGGGACTGTCCTTGTTTGTCTGTCTTCCAATGTCACACGTGCGAAACTCTTCTCCGCGACGGTGGACTGGCAGGTCAGCTGAAGTTGCACCCAACCAATTGCAAACAAAGGGTTTAACTCGCGCTCGTCTTTGGAACGCATCTTGAACTGGCTGAAATGGCAACTAGCTAGAAGTCAGAATTCTCTTCGATGCGAAAGATTAAAATGGAAATCTGCAAAAGTCTCGGAAACTGCTTGCTTTTTCTGCCAGAAAATATCTTTGGCAGATGAAGAGAATGCATTCGGACCGTTTTCGATACTGGATTGCCCACGCTATCTTGTTTTTCTTCGCAACATTCGTCTTGTTTCGTTCGGAGAAAGCCCATCCAAATATGCCAACCGACGAATGACCTCGGCATTGACGGCCTTAACCGAACTCGAATCGAATGCAGTATCGTAGCCAAACGATCCATCCCGGAAGTGAACCAGCGATTGCAGCGCGATCAAGTTGACCGTTGGCGAGTCTGAGCGGCTCAGGATTTGCTCAATCACCGGCATCGGATCGGCCTGCTTGGTTACGCCAAGGAATTCTGCAGCTTTCAATTTGACCAGGAGATTGGGGTCGCTTGCGATTGCCGATCGGGCGGCATTATAAAACGGAGCGGCTTGATCCCCAAAGATACAGCAATCGCAGAACGCCCAATATTTTGCGGCGGGATCGTCAGACTCAATCGCCAAGGATAAATCCGATTGGGACTGGTCAAACGAATTCACGGCAAGGTTGGCGACATCAATGAGATTGGCGATTCGATCCCGGTTGCGCCGACCAAACGTGATGGGGTCATTTAGAGCATCATCCACGAGATCACTTTCCGGGATCATGCTCAAATCGGGAAGCGCTTTCATGCGGTTGGACAAAACATTTCGCATCTTTTTCAGCTGCGGTTCATATTCCGACTGCCCTGCCAGGTTATGAACCTCATAGGGATCCTTGGACAAATCGAACAGCATTTCGGGAGTCTTGGATTCAAAAAACTGCCGTTGAGCAGCGTCAAGCTTTCCGACAAGGAACAGTTCTCGCCATTGTTGGTAAGCCAGCATTTCGTAGCGATAATTATTTTGCAGCCCGTCTGGGTAGATCGCCTGAAAGTTCCGAATGTATTTCCAATCGTCGATACGAAGTGATCGACACAGGTCATATTTTTCGTCCATGCGATCAACGTAACCAAAGGTTTCGTTTCGGGCATTCACGTCTTCGGCAGTAACACTCGGCCCGAGGAAGGCTTTCCCGTCGATGTAGTCGGGAACCGCGACTCCTGCCAATGTCAGGACCGTCGGAGCGAAATCCACAAACTCGACAAAACCACTGGTGCGGCTGCCACGAGGGAATGGTGAATAGGGCTGCCAATTCTCCGGGGTGCGTACTACCAGTGGCACGTGCAGACCGCTTTCATAGAGATACCCTTTGCCTCTCGGGAGGACGCCGCCATGATCGCCAAAGTAGAAGATGAACGTGTTTTCAAGTTCGCCGTCGGAATCCAGTTGCGCGACAAGATCTCCCACTTTTTCGTCGATGATCTTGATCCGATCGTGGTATCGCGCGTAGGTCAAACGAAACAGCTCGGTATCTGGATGGTAGGGGGCGAGTTGCAGGGCGTTCGTTGCGGTTTGATGGTTGGGGTTGTCCACCCAGTCCTGTTTGAAATGCAAAGAACTTTCGTGTGAATCGGTGAAAGTCTGAACGTGAAAAAATGGCTGCCCCGTTAGCCGATTCCGCCAATGGGCTTTGTTCGAAGATTCGTCCCAGACCCCGTCGCCCTCGACCGCGTTGTAATCTTTTTTGGAGTTGTTGGTCGTGTAATAACCCGCTTTGCGGAGCAACGCAGGAAACATTTCCCAGCCTTCGGGCATTTCTGCCAGTGCGATTCGTCGATGAAACTGGGTGCCCAAGCGTGGGGCGTAGATGCCAGTGATCAGGGTGGTCCTGGCGACACTGCAGACTGCTCCACAAGAAAATGCTCTGTCAAACGCGACACCTTGGTTGGCCAAAGCCTCGATGTTGGGTGTGGCGGCACCGGAAGGATCAAACATCTTGAGGTAATGCTTCGAATTGTCTTCCGACATGATCCAAAGAATGTTTGGCTTGTCTGCGAACAAACAAGCAGAATTCAACAGGCAATGAACCAGGCAAAGACCGAGCCATAAGACGGATTGTTTTCTCATGGATTCATTTCAAATTTGTTAAAGACATTTGCGAACACCGGGGTGCCGAGAATTTGGGTAGCTGATCCTGCCGTGGTGCGACGAGAAGATCTGCATTAGACGGGTTTCGACATTCGACGTCAAAAGTCAGCTGGCGAACCGTTTTCGTCAGAATTTGACGGTCGAGGCGAGAGAAAATTTTGCCGTGCAGAATTCGTAGTTATTCCCGCGATGCTAACCAGTTTGAATGGCTTGGGCGATCGACGCGGCGGCGGTGCAAAGCGATTGAGCGACTGCCAGATCACGGGCTTCCGCAATCGCCCGGACAATGGGTTCGGTATTGCTTGGCCGCACAAGCATCCAGCGATCACTCCAATCGAGGCGGAGTCCGTCCATTTCACTGACCGTCGCATCCGCGAATTCAATTTTCAGTCGATCGAACAAATCCTCGATATGCTCCCGGTTAATTTGAATTTTGGATTTACAGATCTCGTATTTTGGTATTTCCGCCACCAGTTCGCTGACGGTTTGGTTTCCAGCAGCCATGGCATCCAGGATTTGAGCCATGGCGACAAAACTGTCGCGTACATATCCCACCCGCGGATCGATCGGGCCACCGTTGCCTTCGCCGCCATAGACCGCTTCCAATTCGATCATTTGGTTCGTCACGTTGGCTTCTCCGACCGCGCTCAAATAGAGTTTGCAGTCGTGGGCCCGGCAAATATCATCGGACATGCGACTGGATGAACAGTTGGTCACAACCGGACCTTTTCGAGACTTTAAAGCGTGGTTTAACGTGATGGCAAGAGTGTATTCTTCGCCAATGTAGATGCCATTTTGATCGATCACAGCCAATCGGTCCGCATCTGGGTCCTGACAGAAAACCACATCCGCTTGGAGCTCAACGGATTTGGCCGTCGTGTCTTTGAGGTTCTCTTCAGTTGGTTCCGGGGATCGCTCAAAAAGTCCATCGGGAACATCGCCCAGACATTTCAAATCGCAGTTCAGTTCTTCCAGCAAACGTTTGCCAAGAACCGAACCGGCCCCGTGATGACTATCGAGGACGACTTTGAAATTCTTACTGCGGATCGCATCGGCATCGACCGTCGTCAGCACGGCGTCCAGGTGCGATGATGTCGTGTCCTGGATGGTACCGATTGAGCCGACCCGGTCGTGACTGACGGCTGGGAAAGAGAAATTCCGATACGCGTCGATCACACGTTGCCCTTCATCCGCGGGAATCACCCGGCCGCTCGATCCAAATAGTTTGATGCCATTGTAGGGCGCCGGGTTATGACTGGCGGAAATCTGGATTCCACCCGCAGCCTGGTATTGGCGAACCAGGATGCCGGTTGTCGGAGTGGCGGCCACGTCGCCGTAAAGCACGTTGCGCCCCATCGCCGCCAATCCACTGCAAATCGCCTGGGCCAACATCGTACCGGTCGAACGACCGTCGCGAGTGACAACAATTGGGCCAGGTTGGTCCAGCAATCCGACAAAGGCCGAACTGTATTTGATTGCCAGAATCGGATCGAGGCTCTCGCCAATGATGCCACGGAGCCCGGAGACGCTGATGATCGGTTCGCTCATGTCTTTTGCTGCAAAAATTTAGATCGTATAATTCGGTTTTACCCTGTCCTCCAAAATAGCGACAACGAAGCATGTCCGAAACCTCAACGCCCATCGATCTTGATGCCTGCCTGAAAGCCGTACAGGCGGCCAATGCGGCCGGCAATATTACTGACGCGGCAGTGGCCAATTTGAAATCATGGTTGACCGAACCCAGGTATTCGGAATACGCCCCCGCCATCGCGGAGCATATCGAAAAGGGCATGTGGCAAGAGTTGGATGACGTGTTTTGGACCGTGATCCCGTTTGGGACTGGCGGAAGACGCGGAATGATGTATCCGTTTGGTTCCAATGCAATCAATTCGCGCACGATCGGTGAAAGCGCACAGGGATTGGCGGACTATGTCAAACAAGTCAAACCCGACGGTCCCTGGACCATGGGGATCGCATACGATACACGCCACCGAAGCCGCGAGTTTGCCGAGCTCTGTGCCAGTATCATGGTAGCGAATGGATTCGAGGTCTTTTTCCTGGACGACTACCGCAGCACGCCGGAACTATCGTTTTTGACTCGCTATCAAGGATGCGACTGCGGGATCATGGTGACGGCCAGTCACAATCCGCCCAGCGACAATGCGGTGAAAGTTTATTGGTCGACGGGGGGACAACTGGTACCTCCGCATGATCAGGCCGTGATCGACAAGGTTGCCCAGGTGAACGAAATTCCGACCGTCGATTTTGACACTGCGGTGAAAGAGGGAAAGGTTCATTTGGTGATGGAACAGATTGATGCTGCCCTGATGGCCGCAGAACTGAAACATAGCTTCGCTGGTCCCCGCGATGTCAAAGTCATTTATTCGCCGCTGCATGGAGTTGGTGAATTCAATGTCAAGTCGCTGATGAAAGCGGCCGGTTTTCAGGACGTTGAAATCTACGAACCTCATCGGGAACCGAGCGGTGATTTTCCGAATGTGCCCGGTCATGTCTCCAATCCGGAGAATACCGCCGTTTTTGATGCGATCATTGATCGCGGGAAACAGGTCGGAGCCGATTTGATCCTGGCGACCGATCCGGATTGCGATCGTATGGGCGCAGCTGCGCCTGTCACGACCGATTCGACCGGGCCTTGGGATACGTTCAACGGCAACCAACTGGGGGTTTTGTTGGCCGACTACATTTTGCGACAACGCCAATTAAAGGGGACTCTTTCATCGGATCAATTTGTCGTCACAACTCTCGTTACCACGGAAATGATTAATCGTGTCTGCGAGGCGTTTGGCGTCAGGTGCCTGAACGAGAACCTGGTTGGTTTCAAGTGGATTGCCAACGTGATGGATGAGCAGGGAGCCGACGGATTCCTGTTTGGCACCGAGGAATCGCATGGCTACCTCGTGGGTCAGTATTGTCGCGACAAGGATGGTGCGGTGGCTTGCATGTTAATGTCGGAGTTGGCGGCCTGGGTCAAAGACCAGGGCAAGTCGCTGTTTGAATACATGGATGAGCTTTACATGACGCATGGGTTCCATCTTGAGAAAACAATCAACATTCGCATGGAGGGCTCGGATGGCATGAAACGAATGGCCGCGCTACTTCAGAAGTTCCGGGACGAGCCCCCCAAGACGCTGGGCGGCATTGCCGTCAAGTCGATGAGAGACTATTCGGTCGGCAAACGAATTTTTTCAGATGGATCGGCGGAGCCAATTGAGGGGCCGACGGGCAACTTGTTGATTTTTGAAACGGAATTGGCTGGCAATTATGTCGCCGCCCGCCCGTCGGGAACCGAACCGAAGGTCAAGTTCTATACGTTTACCTGTGTTCCACCCGAACAGATATCCAGCGTTGCCCAGGCCAAGGAAGACATGGAGAAACGGATTGCCGACTACGCGGTTGATATGGAATCATTCGCGGCCAGTGTCTAGAGCATTTTCAGATTCAATGTTCAGTGGCGGGGGCATCTTGCGGCTGGAAGCCACAGCCACAATAGCAACCTGCCAATTCTCAAAGTGCTCTTGAGAGACGCCAGCGTCGAGAGCGACGTTATCGGGCAGCCAAGTTGGCAACCATCTGGCCGGACCGCGCGGGTCATTCTTCCCGAGTCTCGGTTGGAACCGGCCTACCGTATTTTAGTTCCCCGACTTCAACCAGGTTTGCCCGCCGTCAACTGGCTTCGCGGCAAATCCATGTAAGCCCAATACGACGCGAGGCTTTCGAAGGGGCCAAAAAAATTGGCACTCCTCAGAATGTTGGGGAGTGCCATCGTTAAAATCCAGCGTAAACGCCGTCCGGCAGCTTTTGTGATGCACGGATCAAGCAAGTTTCAGGCGAATAGCGAGGAACGTTAAGTTGGTGGTGGGCCGCCATCGCCACCATGGAATCCACCGCGGTCACAGTAGAGGTAGTGGTCGCCGTAAGAGACGTGAATGTCCTTCTTGTCGATCTTCTTATGCTTGAGTTGGTACTCACTGACGTATCCATATCCGTGCAGGTCATGTGAGTAAAACAGCCAGCACTCGTAGTATCCTTTCTTGAAACCTTTCTTGTGACCTTTTTTGTAGGGGTCCATGTAGACGGACTGCTTGTTGAAATCATTGTAGCTCATGTATTTGTTTCCATACCCGTGCTTCTCCTTGATCCAAACAGCCATTCCGTAATGATAGTCGGTGTTGTGGACATAGACGGAATACTTTTTGGTGTCTTTGCCATCATCATGGCCACCACCATTGTCGTATCCACCGCCCCCGTATCCACCGCCCCCGTGTCCACCGCCACCCTTCTCAGTTGCCAGAGCGTTGCTGGCAATCAGGACTGCACAGACGGCAGCCATTCCAAAAACAAATAAGTTTCTCATGATGTGCTCCCTCTCGAGACATATAAAAACAACGACGCAAATAACGTTATATTGCGTCAAAACTCCGAAATTGATTCGTAACCGTTTCTCGAACAAAGCGCTGCCACTGTAGCGGCATCGACCTGGTCACTAATAAACCGAACTGCACCATCACAAAGGGCCGCGTTCGCTCCACCGGGATGATCGCTGACGATCTCGTTGCTCGGCCGGCTGCTATCATTCACACCACCTTCCTCGTGAGTGAAACAATTTAAACCGCAGGCCCAGAAGCCATGATTGTCCTCCAGCATTTCCGCTCCTTCTGAGACAGCAATCGTTTGGCTCGTGCCATCGGTGATGGTGTGTATCATGACACCCTTTGCTCTGGGGCTTTTGGCCAGAAAGAGGACGCCGTTGTTGTCACCGGGAATGACCGGGATCGCGGTTCGCCAGGTGCCAGAGATCCCACAGTAATCCGTACGGCCCGCATAGTTCTTGATCGACGTTGGGCATTGAAAAATTGTCAAATCCTGTTGGGAGATGGCCAGGTTCCCGGTCGCATCATTCCAGTCTTTGCTGAAAGTAATTTGCGAATGCACCGATTTTTGCTCCAACCAAGGTAGGATCGCCGAGTTCCATGAGTGAAAATGAAGATACGTTGCACCGTGAGGAAACATCGACTTGGATGACTCATGGTTCAGAAGTGCCAGTCCGATGTTTTTGAGTTTGGACTGGCAGGTGGAGCGCCGCGCTGCTTCTCTGACGGATTGAACGGCCGGCAAAAGCAGTCCAATCAGGATCCCGATGATTGCGATCACCACGATCAATTCCACCAGCGTAAAACCCTGGCGAAACATGCTCATGGTGTGTCGGCGGCTATGTCGTAGCTGGCGGGCGTACATTCTATACTCGTTAATCAAGGTGCTGTATTGACCCACGCGCCAAGTCAATAGGATAACTTTAAAGAGCCGTGACGATTTTGTCCACAATCTTCTGACAGACTTCGAATTAGATTCCCCCTACGATGCGACCTAGTGAGAACAAAACGCGTACCAATTGACAGAAACACACAGGTTTTTCGGTTTTTGAAGCAATTGGCCAAGAATGGGGAAGCCAAATGATGGTTCAGGTGAGCTTTAACGCTCGGAGTGTGCCAAATGACCAGCGCCAAATGCTGCGCATGGGGAAGATATTGGTACATGTCGCCGTGATTTGCGCGGCTCAACGGCTGTGTCAAAAAAAAGGTAGGCGAGTCAGATTTTGACCTTATTTTTGAGAACCCATTTGGAGCGCTACCCGCGCAATCTCCCCAATCTCTCAATGATCTAGCGCAAGAGTGGTGACTCGATCTCTGCCGGCGTTTTTGGATAGGTACATCGCTCGGTCGGCGGTGCTCAGCAAGTCTCGCGCACTGGTTCCAGGTCGGTTTGATATGGCGACCCCGATACTTACCGTGAGGCGCACCCGTTGCTTGGAAAAAGTAGCGACCGTGATCCTCTCCCTCAATTCATCGAAGAGCATCTCAATTGTTTTCCGATTTTCAGCTGGCAGAACAACTCCGAATTCATCTCCACCCAAACGGGCGACGCAGACTGGATCAACAAAAAACGCTTTCATCTGATCCGCAACAAACTGGATCGCCTCGTCTCCGATTTCGTGTCCGAATCGATCATTGATCTCCTTGAACCGATCAACGTCGACAATGGCCACCGACAACTTTCTGTTCAGATTGTCTTCGAGCAACCGCTGGAATCCGCGGCGGTTTACCAATTGGCTCAATTCGTCCGTGGTCGCAGCCCGCTGCAACTCCGTCTCTCGATGTTTGCGGGGTTCGGCATCGCGAACTTCGATGTAGGCCCAGTTTTCATCAGCAATCTGAAAGTGATGAATGGTTTGGTCAACCCAGATTTCCATGCCGTTCGCCAATTTGACTCTGGTTTCGGCATGAAGTGGGGTGGTTCGTTGTTCGCGCGAATCGGTTTGGAATCGCTCCATCTCCCACTCGGTTTGATCCAGCGGGTGAATCAGCTCGAAGTAATTTCGACCGATCGCCTGCTGCGAGCTGATGCCAAACAGTCGTTCGGCCGCGCGATTCCAGATGTTGATATTCGCGCGGCCATCGACGAACACGATCGAATGGAGCGATTGATCGAGAATCGTCTTAAAAAGCCGATCCTGGATTTGCTTGATGGAAAGATCCATTCAACGGGTTCTGCGTCAATTCTTTTTGCGAGCCGGTTTCGCTTTCTTTTTCGCTGATTTCTTTTTCGTCGTAGCTTTACTCGCCGAAGTCTTCTTGTTTTTTTCACCGAATGCTTTACTCCAATTGTCAGAGTATTGCTTCGATGCACCGCTTCTAAGAATGGTCATGGTTTCCCTTTAGGAACATGGTGGGGATTTGATGTAATGGGGGCCCGCAAAAGTTTGATTCGATGGATGTCTGCAGGCCACGTGGTTAACGGTCAACTGATAAGTTTTTTGTAGCGGAATCGACGGGGCTCGTCTTCTTTCAGCCCCAACCGCTCGCGACGCTGCTGCTCATAGGTTTGGTAATTGCCCTCGCACCAATGTACGTATCCGTCGCCCTCGAATGCGAGAATATGGGTGGCAATCCGATCCAGGAACCAACGATCGTGGCTGGTGACAACCACGCATCCAGCATAGTTCAGGATCGCCTCTTCTAGGGCTCTCAGCGTGTCAACGTCAAGGTCATTTGTGGGTTCGTCCAATAGCAAAACGTTTGACCCTTTTCGCAGCAATTTTGCAAGATGGACCCGGTTTCTTTCTCCCCCCGAGAGTACACCAACTTTTTTCTCTTGGTCGGGGCCCCGAAAGTTGAAACGATTCACGTACGCCCGGGCATTCATTTTTCGTTGGCCCATTTCCAGCGTTTCATTCCCCTCCGAAATTTCCTGGTAGACGCTGTTTTCATCCTGCAAACTGTCACGGGACTGGTCGACGTAGCCCAGTTGGACGGTCTCACCGACGCGAAGTATTCCCGAATCCGGCTGTTCCTGGCCCGTGATCATGCGAAACAGGGTGGTCTTACCAGCACCGTTGGGGCCGATGATACCGACAATTCCACCCGGCGGCAGGCGGAAGTTCACGTCTTCCATCAAGACTCGATCATCAAATCCCTTCGAAAGATTTTCCGCCTCGATCACCAGGTCGCCCAAATGGGGCCCGGCTGGAATCTGGATTTCAAGTTCGTCTTCACGGTCACGTTCCTCTTCAGCCGCCATTTGTTCATAAGAGCTGATCCTGGCCTTGCTCTTGGACTGGCGGGCCTTGGGGGCCATGCGAATCCATTCCAGTTCCTGTTTCAGGGCTTTTTGACGGGCTTTGTTTTGCTTTTCCTCGACGGCCAGTCGCGCCTGTTTCTGCTCCAGCCACGAAGAATAGTTGCCTTCAAACGGATGGCCTTCGCCGCGATCGAGTTCCAAAATCCAGCCAGCAACGTTATCCAGAAAGTAGCGATCGTGGGTGACCGCTACGATGGTGCCGTGGTAATCCTGTAGCGTCCGCTCCAGCCAGTTTACGGAATCCGCATCCAGGTGGTTGGTCGGCTCATCCAACAGCAACAGATCAGGTTTTTCCAACAACAGCTTGCACAGCGCGACCCGGCGTTTTTCTCCACCCGACAATTTTGTAACGTCCGCGTCTTTGTCCGGCAGGTTCATGACTTCGAAGGCGACTTCAATCTCATGATCCAGGCCCCACGTGTTGGTCGCGTCAATCTGATCCTGAACCCGCGCCATTTCGTCGTAGACTTTTTGCATCGCAGCGTCATCGAGCGGTTCGCCACATTTAGCGCTTAGTTCGTTGTACCGATCCAACAATCCGCGACGTGACGCGACAGCTTCCTGCACGTTGTCCCACACGTTTTTGTCTGGATTGAGTTGAGGCTCCTGCGAAAGATAGCCGACCGTGAATCCGTCGGTCAGGCGGGCTTCGCCGTCGAACTCTTTGTCGATACCCGCCATGATCTTCAACAGCGTACTCTTCCCTGCCCCATTGCGTCCGAGAACACCGATTTTTGCCCCCGGATAAAACGCCAGCCAGATATTGTTTAGCACCGCTTTCTGCCCGTGCTTTTTGGTCATGTCGACCATTTGGAATATGTATTTTTTGCTCATGTTTTATTGCAGGTTGGGTGGATCAAACTAGTGAATGTCAAACCGAAGAGTTTCGACCCGATCGAGAAAATCGAAACGAAACTTCGATCGTCAGGTCGGATGTATTGTTTGATGACGTCGAGAAGGCCGGAACTACTCCCATTCGATCGTGGCGGGCGGTTTCGAACTGATGTCGTAACAAACCCGATTGATACCAACAACTTCGTTGATGATCCGCGTCGACATTTTTGCCAGCACGTCATAGGGCAACCGAGACCAATCCGCCGTCATAAAATCGTCGGTATTTACGCAGCGAATCACAAGTGCATTTTCGTAGGTGCGCGCGTCGCCCATAACTCCGACACTTTGTACGGGTAATAGCACCGCGAATAATTGCGATGTCTTGCGATAGAGTCCAGCAGATTCGATTTCTTCGATCACAATGGCATCCGCTTCACGCAGAATTTTCAATCTCGGTTCGGAAACTTCACCGAGACAACGTACCGCAAGTCCAGGTCCTGGGAACGGGTGTCGCCAAACCAGTTTTTCCGGCAATCCGAGCGTCAGGCCGAGTTGGCGGACTTCGTCTTTAAACAAATCTCTGAGAGGTTCGATCAGCTCGAATCCCAGCTCTTTCGGCAGGCCACCGACATTGTGGTGAAGTTTGATCGTCGCCGCCGGGCCGTCAACCGCCGCCCCGCTTTCGATGACATCAGGATAGAGTGTACCCTGGGCCAGGAAGCGAGCATTTTCGATCTTTTCCGCCTCTCCCTTAAAACAATCGATGAAAACGTGACCGATGCGACGGCGTTTTTCCTGAGGATCCACAATGCCTTCCAACTGTCCAAGAAATTCCTGTTTTCCGTCGACGACATGCAGGTCAGTTTTGAAGTGATCGGAAAATTCCTTCAACACCAATTCTGCTTCGCTTTTTCGAAGCAGGCCGTTGTCGACCAGGATGCAAGAAAGTTGTGGGCCGATTGCCTGGTAAAGCAAGGCTGCCACGACCGAAGAGTCAACGCCGCCGGATAATCCGCAGATGACGCGGGCGTCGCCGACCCGTTTGCGAACGTTTGCGATTGCCTCGGAGGCAAAATCCGAAAGCTTCCAGGTGCCGGTGCAGCCACAGACTTTGTATAAGAAATTCTTCAATAAAGTCTTGCCTTCGGGTGTGTGCGTCACTTCCGGATGAAATTGAAGTCCATAGACCGGAAGCGATTGATGCTTCACCGCTGCCACCGGACAAGAGTCGGTTCGAGCCAGCGACCTGAAATCGTCACTGACGTGTTGAACCTGGTCTCCATGGCTCATCCAAACCTGGGATTCCGACGGAAAGCCTTCGAACAGCTCATCGTCGCTCGACGTCTGGCAGATTGCTCGGCCGTACTCCCGAGAGGGAGCGCTTTCGACTTTCCCCCCCAATTGCTCGCAGGCAAGCTGCATTCCGTAACAAATACCCAGAACTGGAATTCCCATCTCAAAAATGCCTCGGGAGCAGTGGGGTGCATCCTGTTGGTAGACGCTGCTGGGACCACCCGACAGAATCAAACCAGCAGCTTGATGATTTTCAATTTGCTCGGGGGTGATATCGTGTCGCACGATTTCGCAATAAACTCGCTGCTCGCGAACTCGTCGGGCGATCAACTGCGCATACTGCGATCCAAAATCCAAAACCAACACGCGCTCCGAAGTGGATTTGTGTGGAACGTCCTGTTTCGATTCAGCCACGACGGTCATGACGCGATTCCGAAAAAATGCTTGCCACAAAATGGGCGATTATTTTGAATCACGAATTATACGGTTTTGAACTCGGTATTCTACCGATCAGATACAAGGATTCCGAATAACGGGCGTTAATCAAGTTGACGACTCGGTTCGTTGTCATTGTCAAAACGGCCACCTACTCGTAACCTGAAATCGGGGGACTGGAAAAGCCGGAAGTCGCGGGCCGGCTTGTTTTTTTGCCGAGGGACGATTTCGGCATTCATATTTCCGTAAAGAGAAAACAATGAAGGTCTTGATAACCAACGATGATGGCGTCCACGCGCAAGGTATCATTCAGCTTGCGAGGGAGGTCCGAAGGCATGCGGATGTTTTTTTGGTCGCGCCGAATGTCGAACAGAGCGGCGTGAGCCAGGCGATCACCTTTTTGACGCCGCTGGTGCCGATTGCATTAGGCAGTCACAGGGATTCTCAGGACGATCACATTCCGGGCTATTCGGTCAATGGGACTCCCGTCGACTGCGTCAAACTTGCTTTGGCCGAACTTTGCCCGTGGAAGCCGGACCTTGTGATCAGCGGAATCAACGGCGGCTTGAACGCGGGCGTCAATGTCAGCTATTCCGGAACGGTGGGAGCGGCTTTGGCAGCCTCGACCTTCGGGATGTTGTCGATTGCCGTCAGCCTCGAATTATCCAGCCAGATGGATTTTGCCAAGACCGCGGGGCTGGTTTGGCCGTTGATAGACAGTTATGTCAATGTTGGTCTTCCCCCGCGTACGGTGATTAACATCAACGTACCGACGGTGGCTCTCGAGCAAGAAGTTGAGACCGTGGTGGTGCCGATTGAGACGAATCCCATGGGTTACCATTTTCGCAAGGGCGTCGATCCAAAAGGCAGGGAGTATTTCTGGTCGACGAATGACCCGTTGCCTGAAGTTTCCCATTTGCAAACCGATACACAAGCACTTAGTCAGGGCAAGATAACGGTTTCTGTCATCGCCAACGATTTAAATGGACACGAGAGCACCCGGCAACTCGTCGAGCAAATACGGCCATCGGCCGAAGTGCGAAACGCGTAGGCTAAGCCGCCAAGAAAATTGGCCGTCGCGGCGCAAAAGATTCTCACGCTCCAAAAAAAGGAATGTTTTCGCCGCGTGCGGCACATCGCCCGCTATAGAAATTCAATCGACCACTTATGACCGAAACAGTGCGAATTGGAATTGTCACGGTATCAGATCGGGCCAGCCGCGGAGAATATGAAGACCGGGGTGGTCCAGCGATCCAGGAATACCTTGAGGGAGTTGTTACCTCCAGTTGGCACTCGCTTTCGCGCGTCGTCGCCGACGAGAAAGCGTTGATTGTTCAGGTGTTGACGGATCTCTGCGATCGTGAAGGCTGTTCCTTGATCGTAACGACCGGCGGCACGGGACCGGCTTGGCGGGACGTGACGCCGGAAGCGACGGCAGAATCATGCAACAAAATGATGCCCGGTTTTGGTGAATTGATGCGTACCGTCTCGTTAACCAAAGTCCCGACCGCCATCCTGTCTCGACAAACCGCGGGGATCCGCAGCACGTCCGACCACGGATGTTTGATCATCAATCTTCCAGGCAACCCGAAGGCGATCGCGGAGTGCCTGGATGCGGTGTTTCCGGCCATTCCCTACTGCATCGATTTGATCGGCGGGCCAAGACTCGAAACCCACTCAGCTCATTGGGTCGCCTTTCGGCCCAAACACAAATGAGCTGAATTGCTGGCGCCGGCGTTGCGGCGGCCGGCAACGCCGCTAAGGATGGATTTGTCGTAGTGGACGAGTTTACGAGTCCATTATGAAATCGTGGATGGCGGACTCGTAACCTCGTCAACTACCAGTAACAAACGCGAACTGCCCTGAAAGTATCCATTAACGGTGTTGTGGCGGCCGGACTTGCGGATGAAGATTGTCTATCCCGAGTCTTCAAGAAAACTCGGGCAAACCATTTCTATTCTGATTGCGTAGGAGTCGTCATGAGAACTCGGATTGCACGTTTAACGATCGTCTGGTTGGTCCTCCTTGGTTCACTTTCGGCTACGGGGCGACTTCGATCGCAGGAGACGGGCAACGTCGAAACACGCCCCAACATTTTGTGGCTATCTACCGAGGATATCGGGCCACACCTTGGTTGTTATGGCGATCCGGATGCGGTCACGCCGAACTTGGACAATTTCGCAAAGCAGAGTCTCGTTTATGACATCGCCTGGTCGAACTATCCAGTCTGTGCCCCGGCCAGGACGACGATCATCGCGGGCATGTACGCGAGTGCCAGCGCGGCGGGGAATATGCGGAGCGAAGTCATCATGCCGCCGGGCGTGGAGATGTTCCCGCACCTAATGAGGCAAGCCGGATACTATTGCACCAATAATAGTAAGACCGATTACAACTATGCGAATCCTCCCAACCAACCGTGGGATGAGTCTTCAACGAAAGCCCATTGGAAAAACCGACGCGAGGGTCAACCGTTTTTTGCCGTCTTTAACCACACCGGGACGCACGAAAGCAAAATCCGCTCCCGCCCCCACGACGCCGTCATTGATCCGGCCGGCGTGACGTTGCCCACGTATTGGCCGGATGTGCCCGAAGTCCGCCAGGATTGGGCTCAGTACCACGACAACATTTCGAACATGGACGTCTGGTTTCAGAAGCACCTGGACGAACTGGAAGCAGCGGGTCTGGCTGACAACACCATCGTCCTGTTTTTTGGCGATCACGGATCCGGGATGCCGCGGCACAAGCGATTCGCGGGCGACTCTGGCATGCGAGTCCCGTTTGTTATCCACGTCCCGGAAAAGCTGAAGTCACTGGCGCCCGATGATTACGTACCGGGGGGCCGCTCTGAACGTCCCGTTGGTTTTGTCGATCTGGCACCCACCATGCTCAGCATTTTGGGGATCCAACCACCCGACTATATGCAAGGTCACGCGATCATGGGCAAATGGGAAACGGCAGCTCCCAGGTACTGTTACGGGTTTCGAGACCGGATGGATGAGCGTCCCGACATCAGCCGATCCCTGCGCGACCAACAGTACATTTACGTGAGAAATTATATGCCTCATTTACCAGCGGGGCAGCATGTCGGGTATCAGTTCATCACGCCGACAACCAGAATTTGGAAGCAAATGTTCGATGAAGGAAAATTGAACTCGGTCCAATCGCAGTTCTGGCAATCTCGCCCTCCGGAAGAGCTTTATGACTTGAAAGCGGATCCGTTTGAAACGAAAAATTTGGCAGATGATCCCAGGCAACAGGAAACGCTGGTCAGGTTTCGCAAGGAACATTGCGACAGCATGATCCGCTTTGGTGATCTCGGTCTGGTTCCCGAGTCGATTGCTTACCAATTCGGACTGGAACAATCTCGTTGGCTGATGAATGAAGACAACGAGAATTTTCCGCTTGAGACGATTTTGTATACCGCTGACCACGCCGCGAACTTTGATACGGGTTCGGTCGAAGAGCTTGTGAAAGCGCTGGATCACGAGAGCGCGTCGGTGCGATATTGGGGCGTTTTAGGCTTGATGGTTCGTGGGGAGCAAGCGGTGAAGGCAAACCTTTCCAACCTCGAAGGTTTGGCGAACTCCGATTCTGCCTCTGCGGTTAAGCTCGCAGCGGGCGAAGCGTTAGCGACATTCGGCGATGAGAAATCCCAACAAATTGGCATCCAAACGTTGATGCGGTCAGCGAATCTTGACGCTTGCGATTTTTATACAGCCATTCATGCGCTCAATGCGATTGATCGTCTTGATGAAGGCATTGAATTCGATAGTGAAAAGCTGCAGAGCTTGCCGCGAACAACGAAGGTGTTGAACCGAGGAACAGATTACGTCCAGCGACTTCTGGAAAAAATTTTGAAATAATTTTTCCGAAAATTCCTAGCCCAAATCCTCTCCCGATTCGAGCCCTGAGCTGGCAAGGTCGTTCGTTTCGGTTGACGCAAAATTGCAAAATTTTTGACGTTTTTTTAGGTGTTTTTGCGCATTCTCGTTCCGAGAGCCGTTTTAGTTTTGGGTTGGAATGGTGACGTAGAGTAGATTCGATGGGGCACGTAAGCGGCCTAGACAGGCCCTCTTTTATGGAAAACTCGCGAAAACCCAATACCATCGCCAAAAAGATCGGTTAGACTAAGGACGGTTCATAAAGGTTCGTAGATTTAGCCGCGGATTTCATGGGAAACTAAATCTAGTCTAATTAGTGTGTTTTTTTTAAGAATTGAGGTTCGCCCAATGAAGTATTTACAGTCCAGAAAGGCCTTTACACTGGTCGAGTTGCTAGTCGTAATCGCGATCATCGGAATTTTGATCGGTATGCTGTTGCCTGCCGTTCAACAGGTACGGGAAGCTGCCCGCCGAACTGCTTGCCTAAACAATATGCGTCAGATCGCAATTGCTTCGCACAATTTCGAGTCGAACAACATGCACTTTCCGACCGCTGGTGACCACGCCGCCGGTTTTGAAACGAATGGAGAACAGTTTTCGTTGAGCGGGCGAGAAAACTGGGGTTGGATGTTCCAGATCCTTCCGTTTGTTGAGCAGAACATCCTGTTCGACAAACGAGGGCTAGTCGGTCGGGATGGTGCTTTGCGCCCACAGGGTACCAGCGGTGTTGGACCGACACGTGCCCGAGTTCCGAGTTTCAACTGCCCATCTCGCGGTGCACGAACTGCAGCCACGACGTGGGGCTGGCAGTATAATATGGGTGACTATACCGGATGCATGAGTTCTTGGAACTTCCAGTGGCAATACAGCCCGAGCAGTTGGGGTGGATTCAACTGGCAGAGCCAAATGACCGATGTGAAGCGGGAGCAATCCGAAATTTGGAGAGGCATCATCACCAAAGGCTTAAACTCCTTTCCTGACACTTCCGCTCCCAATGGTATTGGCGAGCAGAAATTCGCTTTGGTCGGTTTTGGCCAAATCCAGGATGGTTCTTCCAATACGATCCTCTACGCTGAGAAATCGGTCGACGCAACTCGATACCAGATTTCGACAGCCAATGGTTGGGATTGGTGGGAAATGCAAGGTCAGATGTTCTCTTGCGACTGGGCAATCATGCGTGGTGCGATGGCGTCGGACTCGGGCAAATACATTTGGCCCGACAACATGCCAGCCAACGAGCGTCGTGCAAACTCGGACCACAATGAGCACAGCTATGGCTCTCCTCACCCAAGCAGTTGCAACGTCGCGTTGGGAGATGGTTCGGTTCATACGCTCAAAGGTTCGATCCAAGGCGACATTCTTGATCGACTGAGTCGTCGTTCCGACGGTTCTAACTTCAGTCCGAAGGACCAGTAGTATTTAGTCTTGAAACTTTTTAGAATTCCGTTCTCTGGGCGGAATTCTTTTTTTTTAGATAGGTGAGTTAACGGTTATGAACACAGAAAAAACGTTGATGCGTTGTATTAATGCATTTTGTCTTTGCTGCGTTGCTTTGGTTGCCGTCGGATGTGGCGAAGGCGATTTTGCAAAAGATGCTGTCGCAGATGCGAACAAGAACAATGTGCAACGAGTTGCCAACTGTTACATGTTTTTTCAGATGAGCAGTAAGGGCTACAAAGGACCGGCAAATCTTGAAGAATTCAAGGCCTTTCTTGCTAAGCCAGACAATGCCCAAAACCTGGAATTGATGGGGGCAGACCCTAGTAACATTGACGCGATGTTCATCAGTGAGCGAGACAATGAACCGATTAAGGTTCGATTTTCGGTAGTAGGTTCAGCGCGAGGTTGTAATGAACCTGTTGCTTTTGAGACGACCGGCGTCGATGGCGTCCGACTCGTGGGATTTACAACCAGTAAAGTCAAAGAGGTTTCCGACGCTGCGGAATACGATCAGATGTTTTCCGGCAAGTACGTAGCAGACGAGGCAACACGAACTTCGGACGCCGCGCCTTCAAATGCCAGCGATATGGGCAAAGCCGGTGGTGGTTAGGTCTTTCACTCGGACCTGTTCCCCAGCGAGAATATCAGAATGCCGATTGCCCTATTTGCAATCGGCATTTTTTTGGTGGCTGCCGTTCTTCATTTTGCACTCATTTCCAACGTCGCGAGGAACAAGGTCGCGAAGAAGGCCCGAACATTGCACACTGCAACCAGGCGGCGGTTGTCATTCAGCTTTGCATTTCCAAAATATTGAGTAGCGACCGACGTTTCGGCAAAAATCGCATTGGCTAGGTGCGGACAAAATCCGGGCGGATGGTCAGCCCGACGCGCCCGGTCAGGTGAAAACAGGCGGTGACGCTCCCAGCGTTTTCACAAGTCGTGTTCGCGTTTTTCCGTCAGTATTTAAGAGAAGAATGGGTGTCGCTCACGAACAGTATGAGGCTGCATGCGATAACGGATGAAATTTGCTAACGGATGAAATTTGGGCGTATGTTACGCAAGCAAGTGAAATGTTGCGCAAGCAAGTGAAATTTGGGCGTATGTTACGCAAGCAAGATTCCATTTCAACAAGTTTCGAAAAACAGGGTGAGTTGTCGAGGGATAGCGGAGGCGCTTCATTTCTTTTGGTAGGAAAAATTCATTTCGATTTTGGAATGACCTCCCTGATTCGAATCGGAATTGGAGTCTACCTGGTGCGCGTCAACTTCCGCGCGAACTTGTTCAAGTTCCATTTTCAGGTGGCGAATCTCTTCCTGCTTTTCGAGTATTTCTGATCGGAGTCTCTCGAATCGTTGCTGGGGAGTCCTCCGCAACAGCTTGCCAATAACATCGAGCGTCACAAACGCACGCCAGGCCCGTAATGCGAGACCTCGCATCCGGTACATCTTCGCAGTTCGGGAAAGTTGTTGGAGCTTCATCAGGCGGCCCAGACGAGCAGCTCTAAGAAAGGCAATCAATGGCAGCAGGATAACGGCGATGTCGATCCAGTTTTGTTTACAATACTGAACCTTCTTCTCCACAATCGTGATCATCACGACAAACTCAAAAACGAACGCCATCCAGATGAATCCGGTGGCACTTTGAATGATGAACCGGCCGTTGGGACTGGCCTCGATCTGTTTCGCCAGAAACCACTCGGCGCCCACCACAGGCAATACCAGCAACGCAATGCCAATCATCGGGCCGCTGAATAAACGGCCGATGTACCGTTCAAACGGAACCGAGGTTGGTTGCCATCCCAGTCCAACGATCCACGCATGAGATCCGTCCAGGTGGTCCCGTGGGCAGAGACGGAGAAAGGGAATGACGAGGTACCAAATATGCCTTCGCATGTAGTTACTGCGATGCCACCAATGCGCTACAGCCTCGGCAATGTAGCAAAGGTAAAGCAAGCCCAACGCGACAATGCCCCAAAGCTGGATTTTTTCCGAGTATGAGAACGCCGCTGGCAAATCACTTGATTCGGTATGGATCAAAAATCCGGCGATTAGCAAGAATGCCAGGGCCACCAGGAACATCGGAACAGCGAGTCGCCGATCAAGTTCGTTGCCTCCTGTGGTAGATTGCAGATTCGTCTTCATGTCAGATGTCGATTCGTCTACCGTCAATTGATATTGCCAAATTTCGAGCGGAAAGCCCCGCAAAAACTAAGGTGTCGAGTTTGTATTCCTGCGTGGGGAAATTCCAAAAATCCCGAGCAATGTTTGCTCTTCTCCGTTCGATTTGTCACCGGCCAAGCTTCGGAGCACTGCGATCCAAGGTCGCGCGCACAAAAATAGGCCACACCGATCAGCAGTTAAGCTACTGTCATCCTGGGTCAGGCGAAAGGCGAGTTAGGCAACAGTTCCAAGTTACAACGTCGCGTACACTCTCCTATCGATCAAGACAATGTAGTTTGTGTTTTGTGTAACAATAGGATTCAGCGTGTTGATTCAAAAGGCATCTCGACAAGGGAGAAGACTATGGCTTATGGCGTTGGAGGCCAAAACCGCGATCAAGTCTTGGCAGCGTTAGGCAACATGTCCGCAGGCGTCGAAGAGATTGGCAGGGCCGAATTTGAATCTCGAATTGCGAATTTGCGTAACGCCATGGTCGCCAATTCAGTTCAGGCGACTCTGCTGACCGCCAGTGCCAGCCTGTACTACTTTACGGGACTCAAGTGGCAGCCCAGCGAACGACTCGTGGGCGCCGTAATCTTCGACAACGGGACGATAAAATACATCGCGCCACACTTCGAATCCGATACGTTGCGCGATCATTGGCTGATGGAGGCGGAAATCAAGTTGTGGCAGGAGCATGAAAACCCGGGGCAAACTCTCAGGGAACTACTTGCGGAACAGGGAATGGCGGCCGGAGAGATTTTCGTGGATCCGGCCACGCCGTTTTTTATGATCGACAACCTGTCCAAAACGAACCCCCACCTGGAAATCAAAAATGGGTTGAAGGTCATTCAGTCGATTCGAAGTATTAAATCAAACGCGGAACTGGCAATTATCCGCCAAGCCCATCGAATGACGCTGGAGGTCCAAAAAGCCGCCGCAGCAATTCTTGAAAAAGGAATTCGCACCACGGAAGTCTGCGCATTTATTGATGAGGCGCATTCTGCCGTCGGAGCCAACGAGGGATCTTCATTCTGCATCGTCCTCTTTGGTCAAGCGACTTCGTTTCCCCACGGCGTGAAAGAACCACAGGTGCTGCGAGAGGATGACTGGGTCCTGGTCGATACCGGTTGTCTACTGCAGGGATACCACTCGGATATCACGCGGACCTATCCTTACGGTCAACCGACGGATCGCCAACGTGCAGCCTGGAAAACGGAGCAGGACGCCCAGCGTGCCGCATTCAATACCGCGCTGGCAGGGCAGCCTTGCGAGGTCCCGGATTTTGCGGCACGACGAGTTTTGGAAGCCGCCGGTTACGGTCCGGATTATGAGTTACCTGGTCTACCTCACCGCACCGGACACGGTTGCGGTTTGGATATTCACGAGGGACCGTTTCTGGTGCGCGGCGAACAAACACTGCTAAGTCCAGGGCAGGTTTTTAGCTGCGAACCCATGTTAGTCCTTCCAGGCGAATTTGGCGTACGCCTGGAAGACCATTTTGCTGTTACGGAGAGTGGACCGAAGTGGTTCACCGATCCGAGTTTGTCAATCGATGATCCGTTTGCTTTGCTCTGATAATTCGCTGGCAGGAAAGGAAATTGCTCGCCTGCAATCGGAAGTCAATACGTAGAATCAAATGGGGATTCGAGGCCGGCCGCGATTTCATCGGGTCGACGCGGGTGGAGGGTTTTTGAATTGAAACATGAAATCGGGAGCAATTCCGCATAGCTGTTCGCCGTTTCAATCGAGTGTCGCTCCTGTGGCATTCCCGTTTTGGATCTACAGAACAGTTGCAACCGTCACAGAAATTGACGCAGACCAGACAATTATCGAAAGGATTGGAACTACAAAACCAACCCACGCATCGAATGTTCCGGCAGGCAATTTATTTCGCAAGGGAGAAAACGATGAAACGATCCATTAGTCTTGCACTTTCGGCGGCCCTGGCCGTCGCAGTGGTACCAATGTTAACGGTGCAAACCGATGCGCAAGACATCACCATCACGATCAAGAAAGACGATGACAAAAAGGATCAATCTGGAAAAGACGGACTTTCCGGGAAGGCACCATTCACAGGCCAGCGACCGGCGGTCGATGTTGCGATTTTGCTGGATACTTCGAATTCAATGGACGGTTTGATCAGCCAGGCCAAGAGCCAGCTTTGGAATATCGTCCAGGAATTCGCGGAAGCCAAAAAACAGGGTAAAACACCGTTGCTGCGGGTTGCCGTGTTCGAATACGGAAACACTGGATTGCCCGCGAGCGAAGGGTATATTCGTCAAGTCGTGCAGTTGACTGACGATCTCGACAAAGTCTCAGAAGCACTTTTTGGTTTGCGGACCAGCGGCGGCGACGAATACTGCGGTATGGTGATTGACGAGGCTTTGAAACGGCTGGATTGGAACAGCGAACCGAATGCTTACCAGGCAATTTTTATTGCGGGCAACGAACCATTCACCCAGGGTTCGGTGGACTACAGGGTTTCCTGCAAAAAGGCGATCGAGTCCGGCGTGGTCGTGAATACGATCCATTGCGGCAATTATCAACAAGGCGTCAGCGGAAAATGGAAGCATGGCGCTGAACTGGCTGAGGGCGAATATCTGAATATCGATCAGGATCGCAAGGTGGTGCATATCAAATGCCCGCAGGACAAGATCATCATTCAATTGAATGACGAGCTGAACAAGACCTACTTGTGGTTCGGTCAGAAACAAATTCGTGAACGCTTTTTTGAAAACCAGCTTGCGCAGGATTCAAACGCAAGTTCGGTCGGCGGAATCGGTTTGCGAGCCCAAGCCAAATCAAGCGCCATCTACCGAAACGTCGGCCGCGATTTGGTTGATACGATGGCAGAAGATAAAGAGTCGATCGCGAAGCTCAAGAAAGAGGAACTTCCTGAAAAAATGCAGGGTATGACAGCCGAAGAACGAATCAAATACGTACAACAGATGTCAGCCCGGCGAGCGGAAATCAAAAAGAAAATGGCCGAGGTTAACAAGCAAAGGCTGGCATTTATTGAAGCCGAACGTGCCAAAATGACCGCTGTGCCAGGTCAGGAAACTTTGGGTGACGCCATTACCGGGGCAGTTCGCAAACAGTTGAACAGTTCTGGATTCGAGACGAAGCGTAAATGACTTATTCGGTCGGTAACTGGACCCAACCAGGTGAATCAGAAAAACTTCGACATTCGAAACGAGGCCGCTTGCCTTTTCAGGTGGCCTCGTTTTCTTTTCAGCCGGTGAAACGGCGACACCAATTGGAAATTCCCGATTCCTGACAATTTGCGAACGCTCTGACTGGAATTCTTGCTATTCCGGTAGCCTTGATATAATTGTGATGTGATTCAAAGTGGAGCCCAGTTGTTGCAAGCGCCGTTTCGTTCGAAACGCATGCAACGATTGGTCAGTGTCGGGCGTCAATTTAACTCAACATTTTGTTATGAAGCTAATCGGTTACGCATTCCAGTCGGGGCGAGTTGATTTTTTGCGAGAGGAAAATCCTTGGGCATTTTCCCGGATCGACGAAGGCATGCAACAATCGCAGAAAGACCGTATTCTGGTCGATCCCTCCCAGGCGCCGGTCGAGCTGAAATCTGCAGCGGTCAACGACTCAGTCCCTATCTGGATGGAAGAAACGGAAAAACTCCTCCAGACCGCCGATACAATTTACTTGCAGTTCAAAAACGGAGTCCTGCGTTTTCGCAAATCGATTCACGAAGCTGGCCCGGATCAGCAATTCGTGACCTTGGGCAATCAAGAGGAGACCGACCATTTTGCGGAGGATCACTGGAAGAAAATTCGCTATCTCTACGCGCTCCGACGCCCAGGTGCTTTTTGTTTCGATGTGACGACGGCGATCACCCACAAAACAAACGCTCCGACCGAAACGAATCGACTGGAAATGCCCGCAAGGCTTGACTTGACCGATCCGAGTGGCATTCCCATGGTCTCCTTTGATGCAACTGGCCATTCGGCGACCGTTGATATCGTGGAGTGGCGAGGAACCGTCAAAGAGGGCGAGATTGGGCGTTACGCTCCAGAAAATTCGCACCTGGAATTTACCGTGCAGCACGTCCACCAACCGTTTACTTTCCTGGTAGAGAATCGCAAGGAGTTTCACAATTATTCATACACATTTTCCTGTGAGAAAATGCGCAAAAAGCTGGAACGCCTGATAAAGAAGAAGCGACTGGAGATGGACAAAGCTCACGCCGAACCGGAGGCATCCGAATAGTCGCAGTGCTGATTGGTTGTGACGTCTGGACTATAATGCTCCTTGGGTAAGTCCGGCAGTTTAAGACTGGCTGGTCGAATCCAAACGAACTAAAATCCTAAAATTTGACCATGGTGCGAACTCTCTAACAAAAGATACTCGCATAGCGGAATGTGGATTCA
This sequence comes from Pirellulaceae bacterium, assembly GCA_942492215.1. Taxonomy (GTDB): domain Bacteria; phylum Planctomycetota; class Planctomycetia; order Pirellulales; family Pirellulaceae; genus Mariniblastus. The sequence continues at coordinate 309,496 of CALODY010000003.1, read as the reverse complement.
CGGGAATCCCGACATGATTTTTAGCAGTTAAATTCACCGAATCGCAAACCAAAGCTTCGCCTTCGAACGGCGAACCACGTGCCTTAACCGACCAGGGAATCCCAACATGACCCTAACCAATCGTCGTAATTTTCTCAAAGCCACCGCAGCCACAGCGGCGGGTGGCTATTTCATGGGCAACGTGAATCCCCAAACAGCTTGGGCAGCAGATTTCCGATCTCCCAATGAACAACCCGGAATCGCTTTTGTCGGAACGGGAATTCGGTATCACACCTATCACGGCAAACAGGGCCTTAAATTCGGACCTTGCATTGGGGTTTGTGATGTCGATTCATTGCAGCTTGGCCGGGCGTTGCAGGTCGCCATCGACCAGCACCGTGCCCAAAAACGCCCATTGGCAGTGGGTGCGCACGAGGACTATCGGCCACTGTTGGACAACAAAGACGTGGATGTCGTCGTGATTGGAACCGTCGATCACTGGCACACTCAAATCGTCATCGATGCCTTAGCCGCCGGTAAGGATGTTTATTGTGAGAAACCGGTGACCCTGACGATCCGTGAAGGCCAGCAAATCATGGAGGCCCTCCAGAATTCGGGGCGAGTGCTTCAGGTTGGTACGCAGCAGCGGACGGAGTTTGATAAACGGTTTGGGCAAGCCGTCGCGATGATGCACGACAACCGGATCGGCGAACTCAAGAGAACGACGATTTGCATAGGCGGTTCCAGGGAAAGCGATGTTTTGCCAGTTTGTGATCCTCCTCCAACGTTAAACTGGGAAAAATGGTTGGGCCAATGTCCTCTCGTCGACTATCGATCGGCCGGTGAGATTGTCGACGTAGAAGGCTGGGGAGCTGGTTTCCCGTTCAGCCGTACTCACCGCTACTATCGTTGGTTTTACGAATACTCGGGTGGCAAGCTTACGGACTGGGGCGCTCATCATGTCGATATCGCCATGTGGGCACTGAATAAAATGGGTGATGACGTGGGGCCTGTTGATATCGATCCACTCGAAGTCGCACACCCCATGGAGTTCGTGGACGGCATGCCGACGCGCGACGATAAATTCAATTGCGCGACAAAGTTTAAAGTACAGGTCAAATTTGGCGACGGTACGGAATTAATGGTCCGCAACGAGGCGCCAGACCTGGGGTTTGAAAACGGAATCATGTTCGAGGGTAGCAAAGGCCGTTTCCTGGTAAACCGTGGAAAGATCGTCGGGCGACCGGTCGAAGATCTGGCCAAAAAACCGTTGCCGGATGATGCAATGCAGAAGCTTTTCACTTCGTTTGATCCGCTCACCGAAGTGGGTTACGGAGTGGAAGGTTTTCACATGAAAAACTTTATGGAATGTTGCAAGTCCCGGAAGGAGCCGGCTTCCGATATGCTGACACATAACCGGATGCTCAACGTTTGCCATGCGATCAATGTCGCATTGAGGTTGGGCCGGAAAGTGGTCTATGACCCCAAAACGGAAACGTTTGGCGATGACGCTCAAGCAAATTCATTCGTCGAGCGCGAGCAACGAGCCGGTTATGAGATCAAGGTATAGTTGGTTGGCACGGCACTCCCGAGACGCTTTCATTCGACTCAGGGCTGCTTGGCCAAATCCTGATTGTCTCGCGGGCGATAAACGGAGCTAAATGGTCGCTCTCGATATGCGGCGTTCGATAATGCTGCCTACCAGGCAAGCTGCCGCCAGCAATTAGCAGCGCTCGGGAAAATCAACGGGGAAAACTGATATGATCTGGGAATGATCCGTGCCAGTAACCATTTTGACCATCGTTTAACGTTCGCCTTTCGCATCGCGCTGTTGGGGCTGTATTGGGTTTGTGCCCTTCCGGCGTTTTCGCAAGAAGAAAGTTGGGAAGGATTGTGGAATGCGGAAATCGAATCGCCGGGTGGCGGGATTCGTTTTGGTTTGAAGGTTCAAAGGCTGGAGGGTAAATGGTCAGCCTTTATTGTTAACGGGCAAGAGCAGATACCCATCCCTCAAGTCCACGTTTCCGATTCAAAGATTCAATTTCGAATCTCGCATTACGATTCCGAAATCACAGCCGCGTCACACGATTCCTGGCAGAAATTGTCCGGTACTTGGAGGAAAAGGCGAGGCAAACAGGAATGGGTTGAGATGCAGTTTTCGGCCACGCGGCAGGGAAAAGAGGTGTTCAATTCACCGAAAGAATTTTTAGGCCGTTGGTCGGTAGAATTTGAATCCAATGAAGATCCGGCGGTCGCTGTTTTTGGCCTGCAATCCGGTTCCAATCGCATTGCGGGAACATTTTTGACGACCACGGGAGACTACCGTTATCTTGACGGCGCGGTCGTCAATGGCGAATTGGTTTTGTCCTGTTTCGACGGCGCACATGCCTTTCTTTTTCGAGGCAAACTGAATCCGAGCGGTGAAATCGAGGGTGAGTTCTGGTCCTCAGATTCTTGGCACGAAAAATGGGTTGCACGCAAAGACCCACATGCCAAATTACCGGACGCCTTTCAGCTAACCAAGATTGCCGATCTAAACCAGTTGCAATTACTGGCTTTCCCCGACTTGCAGGGAGTAAGGAAACGACTGGATGCCCCGGAGTTCGCGGGCAAGGCCAGGATTGTCTATGTCTTTGGAAGCTGGTGTCCAAATTGCCACGACGCCGGAAAATACTTGGCGGAATTAAAAACTCAATATCGGGATCAAGAACTTTCCATTCTCGGTTTGGCATTCGAATTGACGGGTGATTTTGAGCGAGATGCGAACCAGGTTCGGATTTATCTGCAGCGTCACGGGGTGGATTACCCTGTCTTGATCGCTGGGTTGGCGGACAAGGTCAAGGCATCGGAGTCATTGCCGTTGCTGGATCGCGTTCGAAGTTATCCAACGATGATCTTCATCGATAAAACGGGCCAAGTTCGAGCTGTACATACCGGTTTTACTGGGCCCGCAACCGGATCTGAGTATCTACTTTTAAAGAATAAGTTTGAAACGCTCATCGATTCGATGTTGGCCGACTGAGTACGATCGTCGTCGCGGAAAACGTTCACCTTCTTGGCTGTGAATGTGTGCAACATCACGACTGATTCGGCAACTGGTCCGTCTGAGTTTTTGCCAACGCCCCCAACAGAATTCAACGGTTTATATCGGTCAACTTTCTTGCGTCTGTGTCGTAAAGTTAGCCTGGCAACCATTAACATGATTTGACAGCCAAGTGCCGCCCCTTGATTTTTCAACGCGCGTGTGGGATTTACTTCAATCCTAAATATGGGAGAATTCGCAACCAATCCGACAAATGGAGTTTGCCTCCGGTGATGAATCCCATATCATTTGCAGGCAAATAGAGCACCTCGGTTACCGAGAACTCACGATAGTACGGCAACACGCTTTTAGCTGCAGGCGGCCAGGTTATTTTTGAACTGTTACGGTTCAGGATATGCTGACTTGACCGCGGCAGTTCAACAAAAAAGCGTGTTTTTTTCGAAGATTCCCCGTGAAAAAAATCACAATGTCCGGTTGAGTTCGTAGGGACGGTGACCCGGTCAAAGCTCTTGATGCGATCTGACTCCCAGACAAAAGAACGTACAGAAATGGTAATCGAACTAAAAGAAGGGCTGGACCTACCAATCAGCGGAGTTCCAGTTCAAGACATTAAAGCCGGTCCGACAATCACCAAAGTTGGATTGATCGGGGATGACTATATCGGCATGCGACCGACGATGTTGGTAAACGTCGGCGACCATGTCAAATTGGGTCAACCCGTATTTTCTGACAAAAAGACTCAAGGCGTGGTCTATGCTGCTCCTGCTGCCGGAACGGTGACTTCGATTAACCGAGGTCCCAAGCGAAAGTTCGAGTCGATGGAATTCGAGCTCAATGGTGAAGACGAAATTACCTTTGAGAGTTTCGACTCTCTCGGGGATCTCTCGCGAGAGCAAGTGCAGCGTCAACTGGTTGACTCGGGTTGTTGGTGCTCGTTTCGAACTCGACCGTTCAGTAAAGTTCCGCAGCTTGACACCGAACCCAATTCGATTTTCGTAACGGCGATGGACACGAATCCTCTGTCGGCGGAACCCGAACTGGTCATCAGCATGCACAAGGATCTGTTTGTGAGCGGCTTGCAGGTCATTTGCAAGCTGACCGACGGAAAGACTTTCGTTTGCACTCGAGCAGATTCACGGATCCCCGGCGAAGACATTCCGGACATTGAATTCGAGCAATTTCAGGGTCCCCACCCTGCCGGTCTGCCGGGAACCCACATTCATTTTCTTGATCCTGTCGACGCAAACAAAACGGTCTGGTTGATCGGTTACCAGGACGTGATTGCGATTGGCCACCTGTTTAAAACTGGGCGCATCATGACGGAACGCGTCGTGGCGGTGGGTGGCCCCATGGTTGCCGCACCGGGCCTTTACAAGACGCGAATGGGAGCCTGTCTTGATGAATTAATTGCAGCTGGCAATCCGAACCTCAAGCACTCGCGCGTCATTTCTGGATCGGTGCTCTGCGGCCGCAAATCGGAGCCGACGAAGAATTACCTGGGTCGTTATCACAACCAGGTTTCTATCATCGAAGAGGGTGATCATCGCGAGTTTCTGGGTTGGCAAAAGCCCGGCTTCGACAAGTTCTCAGTGACGAAGATCTACGGCGGCTCCTGGCTGAAGGATAAGTTGTTTTCATTGACCAGCAGCACGGGGGGAAGCAAGCGGGCCATGGTCCCCGTTGAGACTTATGAGCGGGTCATGCCGTTGGATCTCCTGCCCACACAGTTGTTGCGGGCGATTATTTACGGAGACACCGAAGACTCGCAAATGCTCGGGGTCCTTGAACTGGATGAGGAAGACTTGGCACTTTGTTCTTATGTTTGCCCCGGTAAATACGATTACGGTTCGATCTTGCGAGAAACCTTGACCACGATTGAGAAAGAGGGATAGCGCGATATGTTGAGGAAAATGCTTGACAAAGCGGAGGTGCTGTTCAAACCGGGCGGTCGTCTCGAAAAGCTTTATCCGCTCTACGAGGCCAATGACACGTTTCTCTACACGCCGGGTGAGGTCACCAAAGGGGCGACTCACGTTCGTGATGCGATCGACACAAAGCGCATGATGACCATGGTGATCATAGCTCTGATTCCTTGCATCTTTATGGCGATGTACAACACCGGTTATCAGGCCGAAAAAATATTGTTCGCCGAAGGTTCCGCGTTTTCGGTTCCCAACGACGGTCTGCTGGGGTCGCTGTGGAGTGGCGCGTGGCGGTATCATGCCATGGATGCAATGGGGATCGACTACCAGGCCAATCGTGGCGCCTTTATGAGTCTGGGGAGTATCATTCCCTGTTTGATTCATGGAGCCCTGTTCTTTGTGCCAATTTATCTGGTCACGATGATTGTCGGTGGACATTGTGAACTTTTGTTCAGCGTTGTTCGCAAACATGAGATCAATGAAGGCTTTCTCGTAACCGGCATGCTGTTTCCTCTGACGTTGCCTCCCGACATCCCGCTTTGGCAGGTGGCGATCGGCATTGTTTTTGGTGTGGTGGTGGGAAAAGAGATTTTCGGCGGAACAGGTCGCAATTTCCTCAACCCAGCACTCACGGCCCGGGCATTCTTGTATTTCGCATATCCAACCAAGATCAGCGGAGATGCGGTTTGGACGGCCGTCGACGGCTATTCGGGTGCCACGGTACTTGGTGAATTGGCGGCCGCCACAACCGGCACGGTTACAGACACCGTCGCCAATATGAATTCCAGTTGGTGGGATTTTTTCGTCGGTAACATTCATGGCTCAATGGGAGAGACGTCGGCATTAGCCGCCTTGATCGGCGCCGCCTTCCTGATCACGACGCGAATTGGCTCGTGGCGGATCATGTCAGGCGTGGTGATTGGGATGGCGGCGTTCTCGACATTAATTTGGGCCGTCCCCGGTGGAGATCCGATTTATAACGTGGCCCCGTGGTGGCACATGGTTATCGGAGGGTTTGCCTTTGGGACCGTGTTTATGGCAACGGATCCGGTCTCGGCTTCGATGACTCGAACCGGGAAGTGGATTTATGGTGGATTGATTGGATTCATGACGGTGCTGGTGCGGTCCATCAACCCGGCCTTCCCGGAAGGGATCATGTTGGCAATTCTCTTCGCCAACGTATTTGCTCCGCTGATTGATTACTTTGTGGTTCAAGCCAATGTGAAAAGGAGGTTGGCCCGCTATGCAGCGTGACAGTATCGCCAACACGTTTATCGTCGCGACTTTGCTGTGCCTCGTTTGTTCGTTGTTGGTTTCAACGGCAGCGGTTGGTTTGAAGCAGCTTCAGAGTAGCAATGTTGAACTCGACCGCAAGAAGAACATTCTTCAGGTCACTGGTTTCAGCCAGGAAGAGATCGACCAGGCGGGCGGAATTGAGCAGCTTTATGCCGATCGCTTCGAAACCATGGTGATCAGCTTGGACACAGGCAAAGAGGCGTTGGACGATCTCAAAACGGCTTTGGACAAGGCCGGGAAAGATTTGGGCGACGACGTGTTGGGCAAGTACGACCAGTTTTGGGCGTCCAAATCGAAAAGCCGGCGGTCAGCGACAAGGTTCCACGTGAAGAAGACATTGCCAGTATCAAGTACCGCGAAAAGTATTCGCACGTGTTTATTTTGAAAAGTGAAAACGGCACCATAAAAAACTACGTACTTCCGATTCGCGGCTACGGACTTTGGTCGATGCTCAAGGGATATTTGGCTCTGGAACCTGATTTCGAAACCGTCGCCGGATTAACTTTTTACGAGCATAAAGAAACTCCGGGTTTGGGCGGTGAAGTCGAGAACAAAACCTGGAAGGCACAGTGGGACGGCAAAAAAGTCTACAAGGGCGAAGACGTTGAGTTACACGTCGTGAAAGGGGCGGCCGACAATGAGTATGAGATCGACGGGCTTTCCGGTGCGACCATTACGTCCAACGGCGTCACCAACATGATCAAGTACTGGATGGGTCCCAACGGGTTCCAGGCTTTCATGGAACAACAGAAAACAAAATCCTCTTCCACCTCGATAACTGCAGCGAGGGATAACAATGGCTAAACAAGCGGCGATCAAGGACTTGGTGCTTGATCCGATTTTTGATAACAATCCGATCGCCCTACAGGTGCTCGGTATCTGTTCGGCCCTGGCCGTAACAACGAAGCTCTCGACATCGCTGACAATGTCAATTGCGGTCATCGCAGTCACGGCGTTTTCCGGCGCCGGTGTCGCGTTGATTCGGAACCGAATCCCCAGCAGTATTCGCATCATCTGCCAGATGACGATTATTGCCTCACTCGTGATTGTTGTGGATCAGATTTTAAAAGCCTTCGCATTTCAGTTGAGCAAAGAGCTTTCTGTTTTCGTCGGATTGATCATTACTAACTGTATCGTGATGGGACGTGCGGAGGGTTTTGCCATGCAGAACACCGTCCGCGACAGTTTTTTTGACGGCATTGGGAACGGACTCGGTTACAGCCTGATTCTGATGCTGGTCGGCTTTTTCCGCGAGCTTTTGGGTAGCGGGAAGCTGTTCGGATTTTCAGTGCTTCCCTTGCAAACCGAGGGGGGTTGGTACGAGGCCAACGGTATGATGTTACTGCCACCAAGTGCATTTTTTATTATCGGCGCTTTCATTTGGGTGTTGCGAATGGTGAAACCCGATCAGATGGAGGAGGCCTGATCCATGGAACTTATTAAACTTTTTTTGCGTTCGGCTTTTGTCGAGAACTTGGCGTTGGCTTACTTTCTCGGGATGTGCACATTTCTGGCAGTATCCAAAAATGTCAAAACCGCGCTTGGCCTGGGTGTGGCGGTGATCGTCGTACAGGCGATTACGGTCCCCATCAACCAACTCATTTACAATCTGATTCTGAAAGAGGGCGCACCGCTGGTAGCTGCCGACCTGGAATTCCTGGGATTGATTTGTTACATCGGAGTGATTGCTGCGATGGTTCAGATCCTGGAAATGACACTCGACAAGTTCTTTCCCGCACTTTACAACACCCTGGGAATCTTCCTGCCGCTGATCACGGTTAATTGCGCAATCCTCGGTGGCACATTATTCATGGTCGAACGCGACTATAGTTTTGTTGAAAGTTGCGTTTTTGGCGTGGGCAGTGGATTCGGTTGGGCCGCAGCGATTGCCGGTTTGGCCGGAATACGTGAAAAACTCAAATACAGTGACATCCCGCCGGCGTTACGCGGGTTGGGGATTACGTTCGTTATTGTTGGCTTGATGGCACTGGGCTTTCAAGCGTTTTTGGGAATCTAGATTTCGCAAATTACGTGCTTCGTCGCCAACGCACAGTCGATGTGACTTTGGCAGATCCAACCGCGAATCATTTCAACCAAGTGTAGAATCGTCATGGCTGCAATCTTTCTGGGCGTGTTGATGTTCACCCTCGTTGTATTGGCGTTGGTTTGCGTCATTCTGTTTGCCAAGGGTTATCTCGTTTCAAGTGGTAACGTAAAAATTCTGGTCAACGAACAAAAAGAAATTGAGGTCCCCGCCGGTGGAAAACTGATGGGTGCGCTGGCCGACGCAGGTATTTTTGTGTCGTCGGCTTGCGGTGGTGGTGGCACATGTGCTCAATGCATGGTCAAGATTCATTCTGGTGGGGGAGAGATTCTGGCGACCGAGACCGGGCATATCAACAAGCGAGAAGCAAAAGAAGGTTGCCGCCTGTCCTGCCAAGTTGCCGTGAAGCAGGATATGGAAATCGAAGTTCCCGAAGAGGCGTTCGAAACCAAGAAGTGGGAGTGTACGGTTCGTTCGAACGAAAACGTGGCAACTTTCATCAAGGAATTGGTGCTGGAATTACCCAAGGGCGAAGAGGTCGCGTTTAAGGCCGGCGGCTACATTCAAATCGAGGTTCCACCCCACGTCGTGGACTACAAAGATTTTGATGTGGAGGAGGAATACCGTGAGGATTGGGACAAGTACGATGTATGGCGGTACAAGTCCGTGGTAGAGGAACCGGTTATCCGAGCTTACTCGATGGCGAACTACCCAGGTGAAGAAGGCATCATCATGCTGAATGTCCGAATCGCCTCTCCGCCTCCCCGCCTTCCGGATGCGCCGCCCGGAAAAGTTTCATCCTTCATCTTCAATCTGAAACCCGGTGACAAGGTTACCATTTCAGGACCCTATGGCGAGTTCTTTATCAAGGACTCCGACGCCGAAATGGTCTACATCGGTGGCGGAGCCGGAATGGCGCCGCTTCGCAGCCATATTTTCGAACTGTTCAAGCGTTTGAAGACGGGTCGCAAGGTCTCCTACTGGTATGGTGGCCGCAGCCTGAGAGAGCTGTTCTACATCGATCAGTTTCGAGAAATTGAAGAACGCTTTCCGAATTTCAAGTTTAACATTGCGTTGTCAGAACCCCTGCCAGAAGATAACTGGACCGGTTATCAGGGATTTATCCACCAAGTTTTGCTCGACAATTATTTAAGCAAACATGCCGCTCCCGAGGATATTGAGTATTACATCTGTGGTCCGCCGATGATGAATCAGGCCGTCTTCAACATGTTGGATGATTTGGGCGTCGAGCCCGAGAACATCGCCTACGACGATTTTGGGGGTTAGCCTGCCAGGTTCTAAGTGGGGATTTTCCGCAGGTTTGAATGACAAGGCATCATTTGCTCTTTCAGGAGTTTGCGCCAATCCGCAACCAGGCCGCAATGCGTTGACGGATCAGCGAAAAAACCCAAAACGGCGATGAACACTCGGCAAGTGGCGACGTAACCATTTGCTTGCCCCCGAATTTCTGGCTATGCGAGGATTTGCTCGTTTCGGCTTGCATTCCATCCAAAATTTGTTGGCTGCTTGCTGCGGATCTCAGGTTTGGCAATTCGGCTTTGGCTTGGGGTTAAAAATTCAACGTCGGCTTCTGTTTTTTTGAAACCATTCAATAGTTTCACTTCGAAAGCCGAATCGAATATGATATCGACGGGGTCCGCGACAACTGATCTGGGTACTCGCGAGGTCTGTGCTCCTTTCCGAATTGACTTGCTTATTGGATGGATTGATTATGAAAAAGCCGATGTTGAAAGTGGTGTTGTTTTCCGGAATCGTTTGCCTGTCCACGGTTTCATTTGGGCACGAAATTTACCAGGACGTGTTGGAAGAACGCTACACACTGAAGTCCTTCTCCTGCAAAACCTGCCATCCCGATAGTGACGATCGAAGAATTCGCAGTTCTTTTGCCGAGCTGATCTATCAGCAAATGAAAGACAAGAACTACGAGAAAAAGTGGGCCGAAGTTGAAGGAAAAGGCGATGAAGCAATCGCGGAATTCGAAAAAGAGATTTCCAAAGATTTTGCGAAGGCAATGGAAGTCATTGGGAAAAAACAGATGTCTTTCGACGACTTGATCAAGGCGGGACTCTTCAATGGGGCCCGACTGGATACCAAGAAAATTGAAAAGATGAAAGCTGCCCAAAAAGCCACCGAATCCAAGAAATAGTTTTTGATGAAGATGAACCGCGACAAAACGATTCGATCTTACGAAGCTTGCATCCCTCTCACATCGGGCGTCAGTTGGCGTTTGTCATCGATGTTGGTCTTTGGATTGATCGCGCTCGGACTCTCCGTTTCGACGACGGCGCAGGACGATTCGAAGCTGGAAACCTTCAAGTTCTCCGGCAAAACGATGGGACCAATTCCCTATCATGTCGTGATCGCCACTTCCTCGTCAAAAATGAACTCGTCGTTAGTTGAATCGGAAATTGAGTTGACGCTCGAACGCATTAACCAATTGATGTCGACCTACAAGAAGGATTCGGACGTCTCGAGATTCAACGCGTCTCAATCGACCGATTGGCAACCTGTTGACGCTGAGACGGCAGCGGTGGTTCGTCGCGCCCTTGAAATCAGCGAGATCACGAATGGCGATTTCGATGTGACCGTGGGGCCAGCGGTGAATTTGTGGCAGTTTGGACCTGGTCGAAAGAAAAAGTTCGAGTTGCCTTCCAATGAGGAAGTTCAGGCGGTTAAGTCTCGAGTGGGTTTCCGCTTTCTCGAATGTCGTTTGGAACCTCCCGCACTGAAGAAAGCGAACCCCGGGTTGTATGTGGATCTCTCCGCGATCGCCAAAGGCTATGCGGTTGATCAGGTCGCCTCGACATTAACCAAACTGGGTTTTGAAAACTACATGGTCGAAGTGGGCGGTGAAGTTTTTGCGCACGGACAAAGGGCTGGTGGCGGAGGCTGGCGGATCGGAATTGAATCCCCAGAATCATTGGTTCAGAAGGTAGGGCGTATTGCTGAACTTAGCGGTCGCGCGATGGCGACCTCGGGAGACTATCGAAACTTCGAGGAGGTCAATGGCAAACGCTATTCGCACACGATCGATCCGGAAACTTGCCGACCGGTCGAACATTCTCTTGCCTCGGCCTGCGTCGTAGCGTCCGATTGCATGACCGCGGATGCGTTCGCAACAGCTGTCACCGTGATGGGTGCAGAAGAGGGCGCTGACGTGTGCCGTCGCAATGGTTTGGAACTGTTAACGATCGAGCGGGATAGTGACTTTGGAAGTGAGCTGACAGAATCCGCCAGCACCGGGTTTCCATTTCTGACGCCAAACGATATTTCTGCCGTAGTCCCGGCGGGCGCAGGCGGTGATTCGATTTGGCCGACGTTTGTCGGGGCGGCTGTGGTTTTCCTGTTGGCGACGTTGGGGATGGCGATGGGAGCGCTTTTCGCCAATAAACCTCTTCGAGGATCCTGTGGCGGTCTTTCGAGCATGACAAACTCGGACGGTGAAACCAGTTGTACAATCTGTGCCAAACCGACGACCGATTGTGTCGAACGGGGCGGTTCGTAGGATTGATGCAAGAACATGGCGATCCCCGTCGTACCTTGCCTTCATAAAACACCCGCCGTGCGGTCGCTCTATCAATCAAGCTCTGCTCACGCCGCATTATGGCGCGTGCCGTTGACACACCCGCTTGGTCAGATGTGAGCTCGGTTGGCGAATTTTCGGTACCGATCATCAGATCCAGTCGAGTCGAGACCGCCTCAAGACCGTCAGGATCATCAAAAAGCAATCCGCTTTCCGCACACCCTGGCGTTTTTCTCCTCTCATAGGATCCATTTCTAGACGGTGTCCTATATTTTCCTGAAGAAAAAAGACATACCGTTTTCCCTGCCAGCTGTCTCACCACAATCCCTCAACTTGTAGTTCTGTCCGGCAGGATTTGTCGTTTCAGCACGCTCAAACAGAATTTGATCCGATGTTTCCCCAAGACGTATCATCACTGGTCTTTATCTGCGTATGGTCGTTGGCCGCCGTTGGAGTTGGATTGTTGTGCGGCTTCTTCATTGGTCGGTCGTATACTTTGTCAAACGAGACCAAAAAACTGAAGAAGGACCGTGAGCAGACATTGACGGCTTTGGTGAAACTTGTCTCGAGCACCAATCAACTCAACGAAGATGTCGATGAACACAATACGGCCTTGGCCACCGCACAAGAGGAGCTGCAAACCATCCAGGCATCTGGAGAGACGGAAGATTTGCAGGTTGCGTTGCTGTCCAATATTGCTCGGGTAGTCAAGTCAAATCGACGACTCGAAAATGACTTGGTTGTCTCACGTTACAAACTGGAGAGCCAGGCTCAGGAATTGGATCGGACCCGAAAAGAAGCAAGAACGGATGTGCTCTGCAATATCGGAAACCGAAAGGCTGCCGACGAGACGCTGCAATTCATGATCTCCCGCTTCCACTCCGAAAAAACGTCTTTTGGCGTGCTGATCATCGACGTCGACCACTTCAAACGGGTCAACGATACGTTTGGACATGCGGCCGGTGACGAGGTTTTGACGAGCATTGCCATTGCGCTGAAGGAATGCGTGCGGCCCGAAGATTTTGTCGGTCGACTGGGCGGTGACGAGTTCGTCATCATGCTCGAAGGCTTGACGGCACGAAACGCCGATAACGTCGGAACTCGCATTCGCTCCGCCATCGAGCTTTACGATTTTAGCGTCAACAGCCGCGGTGAATCGACCGTCGTAACACTCAGTATGGGGTTGGCGGTGGTCGAACCGACTGACACTGCCGAATCGATCTATGAACGGGCGGACCAAGCGCTTTATCGTTCAAAATCTCTTGGTCGAAATCGTATCTCCACTTGTGCCGGCGAAAACACAAGCGAATCTCAATCGATTGAGTCGGGGACGGCCCCTCTCGCCAAGCCGGAAGGTAATTCGTTGTACGAATCCTTCAAGGCATCTCTGCAGTCAGAAACATAGTTCCGCACGCGGAGTCCATCGTGATCGTCGTCGAAGAATTTAGCAAAGCGTATGATCGTACTCTGGCCACTGACTCGCTTTCATTCCGCGTCAGTGCGGGCCAGGTGTTGGGTTTGGTTGGGCGGAACGGCGCGGGAAAGACCACGACGCTTCGTTGCCTTAACGGAATTATCCCCGCGTCGAATGGAAAGCTGGAAATTGCCGGTTTCGACGTCGCGACGGACGAATTGGAGGCCAAGTCTCGGACCGCCTATGTTCCGGACGATCCACAATTGTTCCATGATCTGACGGTCGAGCAACATCTGCAATTCACGGCAAGCGTATATGACGTAAAAAATGCCGCTCCCGAGGCTGCCCGATTGCTGAACCTGTTCGAACTGGAACCCAAGCGATTTACACCGGCGTCGGCGCTTTCTCGAGGGATGCGTCAAAAGCTGGCGATTGCTTGCGCTTATTTAAGTCAACCTCAGGCGCTGCTGTTGGATGAACCCATGACCGGCTTGGATCCACAGGCAATTCGCTTCCTCAAGCGATCCGTCATCGACAAAGCCAAAGCAGGCGCTGCCGTGATTATCAGCTCGCATTTGCTCGCCATGGTTGAGGACATTTGTAGTCATGTTTTGATTCTCGATGCAGGCAAGCAAAAATTCTTTGGTACGCTCGAAGAGTTGGGGAATGTCTACTCCCGCCACGCTGACCAAGCCGACGCCAGTTCCCTGGAGAACGCCTATTTCGCGGCAATCTCAGCCAACTCAACCGGCCCGGACGGTAGTTGTCACTTCACACATGCGTCACTTTAGGCAGGTGGCGACAATGCAACCCCGGTTGATGCATCCCGCCCTAATCCTGCTCTGGCAAATGCAGGCTCGTGCGCGGTGCCGCAAGATGTTTTCCGGTTTGCGTTCGCCGCGTCGGAAGTGGCTGGCGGTCGTCGCCTTGATGCTGGGCTTCGTCTGGCTTGGACAGGCCGTGATGGGCATCCTGTTCAGGGAATCTGCGGACCCGCAAAAGTTGGCAATTTGGATCCCACTCGGATTTTTTGCCTATAGCGCTTGGCACTTGATCAAAATCATTGGCTCCGAACCGATCGAGCCATTTGACTGGACGCCGGCAGAAACCGAATGGCTGATCGGTGCACCGGTTACGCGAACCCAGTTGGTGACTTACCGGTTCGTCAGCATTTTTGGATCAGCGTTTTTGAAATCGGCTTGTTTCTCGATCTTGATGATTCCCGATCTTGCTTGTCTCCCGGCAGGATTCGTGGGAATGTTTCTTGGCTTAATGCTGGTTGAAATTATTCGAATCCTGGTCGAAATAACCTGTCATGTTTTGATCAAACCACTGCGTCTTCTGCTTCGCACTTTCGTATTTTTGGGTATCGCAATTTGGGTGGGAGCCGCGTTTTGGATTTGTTTCCAGGAAGCGAATGCCGCTCGGGATTTGTCCAGCCCCAGTGCCATGGTATTTACGTTGAAAGTGCTGCAAACGTTGATCGCCCAGTTGACGACCACGGGGCATTGGCTGTTACTGCCATTCTCCCTGGTCAGTGAAGTAATCCTGTCGGAGAAGATCGACTTCAGGTTCGGCTTGCATTTGCTCGCTGCCTGCACGATCACCGTTGCGGGATTTGTATTGGTTTTAATTGCCGACAAATTTGCTCTCGTTGTACTTCGTCGTCGTGAGTCAAGATTCCTGTCTCGGCAAGCGGCAGTCTTCTTGAACAACGTTGCAGGCCCAACGACCCGCCTGAATAAAGTGACTCAGCGATCACCAGGCGCGAGTACCAATTGCATGGGATGGGACGATTTCAATTTTCGTATTCCAACCAGATTAAGAGGTGCGGGAAGCATCGCCTGGCGTCAATTCCTGGGAGCCTATCACTACAAAAGCACATTGGCGGTCAGTCTTGGTGTTCCCGTGCTACTTTGCTGCCTGCCACTATTCGCAAATCATGGCCCGTTTCAAATGACGTTGCATCTGGTCGCCGGATTGGTGTTCTATTCATTCCTACTACTGCCGCCGGCGTTGATGTTGGATTTTCGACGCGACGTGAATCGTTTGGACGTTTTGAAATCTCTGCCGATCAGTCCGCTGGCGGTAACGGTGGGGCAATTGGCGATTCCCGTGACGCTTTGCGCCCTGTTTCATTGGAGTGTTTTGGGAATCGCGGCACTTTGCGGTTCGATTTCCTGGGTTCAGATGATGGCTGCCGCAGTGCTGTTGCTGCCGGTCGGTGTTTTGATCTTCGCTTTGGAGAACATGATATTCATGGTCTCTCCCTACCGTCGAAATCAGGAAGGTCTGGATATGTTCTTGCGCACTATCCTTACCTTTACCGCAAAAGGCATGCTGTTCGCATTGGGGCTTGCCATCGCGCTGGTCTGGGCGTTCGTCTGCAGGAACATCGGCGATCAGTTTCAGGAAGCGAATTTGATCGGCGGTTTGTTGTTCGGATTGGGGGCCTGGGGGTTGGTGACGCTGGCCGCCATTCTTTCGACAAAAGCTCTTGCTAACCTGTACGGCAATTTTGACCCCAGCCATGACTTGCCGGCTTTATCCTGAGCCCAAGTTGGATTTTTGTCCTGCAACGTGAGCCGTTGCGCGAATCACATGGCCCACTGCCAGGAATCTCGGCTGAATGGTCGTTAGCATGAGGTCAGTCAAACTACGGAAGATATCACCGCCGATTGGGGTTATTGCCGGCCCCAATTCCATGCGTCTTGAATCCCTTCATAACCGTATCGCAAATAAGCGTCGCCAATTTGATTCAGGTCAGCGAACTCGTTGCCGCAGGTGTCGCAACACGGCTCGACGGGGATCGTGACGCAGCGTGGAACAAGGCGACAGACTTGATAAGGGATTCGGACCTGGACATTGTAGGGGACCCGTACCGAGTACTCGCGGAATTTTTGTTTGGCGACTTGCCGGGGCACTTTGACCAGATTGGTCCGAGACATCTGTTTTGGCACGTCGACCCATTCCAGTTTCGTGCGAATTTCAGGAACTTCACGCAACTTGGTTTGGTAAATCGTACGGGTGTGGATTTCCGGAACCGTCGTGATGTAGGTCTGCATTTTTTTGACGGCGACGGTACGAGTCTGTTTGCGAGTCGTTGAACGGGTACGGATTTCAGGAACCATTTCCGTGATCATTTTTGTTTCAACGACTGGGACTTTACGCTCGACATCGACGTATTCGGTTTTCGTTCGGAATTCAGGCACCTGCACGGTGTATTGAACTTCCCGTGTTCGGGGAATATCCACATAAACGGTTTGTTGGACTTCTTCGTACTCGATTTTGGGAACCTGGACGGTATAGATCTCACTGTCATCGTAGGCGACGCGGACCGTGTATTGCTCTTCGGTAACCCGTTGCCTTTCACGGGGCTCGGTGACTTCGTACTGCTCTTGAAATTCGTAAGGCACTTTTTCCAGGTAGGACTCTTCCACCATCCGCGTTTTCCTGACTGGCACGCGGACCTGATAGGGAACTTTTTTGACCGTTTCGGCTGTCTTGTATTCGACCTGAGGAATAACCCGTTTGCGGACTTCTTCGCGGACTCGTTGCAGAGTGACTTCTCGCGTCTGCTGCACCTGCCGATATTTTGTCACGTCAAATGTTTCAGTTCGGACACTGTCTTGAGTTTCCATGACCGTCAACGTGACTTGACGCGGCTCGGTTCGATACCGCTTGACCGGAACCATGCGTGTACGGAACTCCTGACGCTGAGTCATCACCGGAACTTGATAAGGGACTTTATCCTGCACGGTTCTGAAGACCGTGTAGGGAATCCGTTGCGTGATGATTCGTGGACACCAAACATTTTTTTGAATCGTCTGCACTCCGGAACAGCAACCCAATTGACCGCACTCATCGGTGTTTAATTCGCAGGTCGGGACCGAAACACAAACCGTTTTCCAGCAACCTACATCTTTAACGATCGTCCGATAACAGGTTTCCGCAATCTGTCGAGGAACCGCACGCAACGCCGTCTGCATGATTTCGTAGGGGACAAGAACACAATACGTTTGCGGTACGTGATCGGTGAAAGGCAATGTCACGTTGTAGGTTTTGGTGACTTCACGGGGTACCTGAACTTTGATGGGAAACTGTTTGGTGATTTGTTCGGAGTAGGGTTCACTCACGGTGTAGGTTTCAAGTTTCGTTTCCGTGTAGGGAACAGATACGTTGTAGGATTGCTCAACCTCCACGGTTCCGGGAACTTGCGCGGTTTCGACATAGTCGTAGGCTCTCGGTTCGTCCTCGTAATCGATATAGGTATCGCGTACCGTTCGCGTTCGCCGTTCCATACGGTATTTTTGCACGATTCGAGTCTTGGGGACTTTGACATACTCGACGTAGGGGGTGGTCACGCGCCGAGTTTTGACTTCGTTTCGATAACGAACGACCTTCCGCGCCCGTTTTTCCATCACGTTGGTCATGACCGGTTTGCGAATGGTTTTGGTTTCCGGCACTCGTTCATAAGTTGTCACGACGCGCGTCCGTTGTTGAGGAACGTTGACTGCGTACCGTTTCTGAACGGGTTCTTTGTCAACGACGGTTTTGTAGCGTGTGGTCTGCACCTCTTTCTGGCGCGGGACCATCACAGTGTAAGGCACTTCGACCGGCACTTCGTAAATTTCTTCTCGATCGAACGTGACTTCCCGCTGAATTGGTTTTTGCACCATGATGGTGTAGTTTTCCTGAACCGGGACCTGGTATTCTTCCTGTCGAATGACGGTGTATCGTTTTTGTCGCGGCTCTTTCACATTAATGGAATAGTTTTGAATCTGTGGAACCGATTCATAGACGGTTTCGTAGGTCGTGTAGGGTTGTTGACGAATCTCGGTACGGTACCTCGTTTGGTTCACGGTTTGATAACACGTTTCCCAAACAGGAACGTAAACCGTGGCCGACGTGCACCGCGGCTGACAACCGCAGGGGCAGCCGGAGGGATGGGACGACGTGACCGGCGATAGAATGGGAGCCGGAAAGGGCGTCGGCGTGGCTCGGCCGGAGAAAGGCATCCCGTTTGATGGCGAAATCGGCCGGCCCGGTTGTGGGAGCAAGCCCGGTTGTGGGAGCAAGCCCGGTTGTGGGAGCAAGCCCGGTTGCGGAAGCAGGCCCGGTTGTGGAGGCAAGCCCGATTGTGGAGGCAAGCTCGGTTGTGGAAGCAGAGCCCCATTCTGACCCCGAGAGTTGGACGCCGGGCCTGGGGGTGGCAAGTCTTGTGGAACTTGCGGTGGTACAAAGTAAGTTGGACGCTGCGTCGTTATCGTTTCCGCGGGAGCTGCCGACGAATCTTGATTGATGGTACCTGATTGAAGCGCCATCGCGGCGGCGAGATTGTCACGGCGTGCGACGTCAATCGATGAAATTGCATCCAAGTCATTTTGTGGATCCAAGAGGCACACAAAAATGACGAGGCCGGCAACGACCGAGATGTGGCGAAAAACCGACATTATCAGGAGAATTGGCTGCGGGAATCAAATGTGGATATCCCTTGCGATAGTAGTTCGAAGCCCTTAAGGCTTCAATATTTCTGCTGTGGAATGTGGGAATTTCGCTAAAAACCGTCGTTCCACACCTACTTGCTCACGGCCCAAGACAAATTCAGCCCGCTGGATCGCATCTGTCTGGCGATGGCCGGCCGTTCAAAGTTCGCGCAAGAGCGATTGATGTTCCGCCGCTCGAATTCGAATCGCACGGCTATTCGGTGTTGATTCGCACGGAATGATGAAAACCTCGACGTCGATCGGTGGCAGAGCGAACTTCATGCGATCCGCCCATTCGATGACGATGACGACCCCGTCTTCCACCAGTTCGTCAAGTCCCAATTCGTCAATCTCAGTTGCATCGTTAATTCGGTAGATGTCGAGGTGCAGCAACTGAAGTCGACCAACATAGGGGATGCAAATCGTATAGGTCGGGCTGACGATCAAGCCAGGCTCGATCCCCAAGCCTTCGCCAATCCCCTGAACGAGACGGGTCTTTCCAACCCCCAGTGAGCCATCTATTCCAATCACCGTCCCCGGCGGAATTTGTTGGCCGATCCGTTTCCCCAATGAACGAGTCTCTTCCTCACTCGTGGTGACTGTTTCAAATGTAGTTACAGACATGAGATTATCTTTTGCTGGAGTCCTCGATCAGTGGGAATCAGTGGGAGTAACCGCGTGGCTCAAATGGTTTTCGCTCATCGTCGCTTAGCAGGTCGAAGCAATTCCCCGGTACGAACCTCCCGACCAGCGTCAGCTTATCTTTCACGACGGAATCCGTTTGTAACCTGTTCAGTTCTCCTGGCGAAACGGCCAATACCAATTCAAAATCTTCGCCATCGGACAGCGCATGGACAAGCGCCGCAGTACCGTCTTTTGCTGCCACTTGCCGCGCCGCGGCTGAGATGGGAATTTTATCCGCAAACAACTCCACTCCCAAGTTACTGGCTGCCGCGATGGCAGCCAGATCCAATGACAACGAATCGGAAATATCCGTAGCTGCGGAAATCTGGTAACGTGCAGCTACGTGATTGGCCAGTTCGACCTGAGGCAGGAAATCCAGGTGTTTGCCGAGGATGCTCCCCCCCAATTCTCCGGAGACCAGGATTTGATCACCAGCGTTTGCGGTCTGCATTTGCCATACGCAAAATTCGCCGTCAAATTTTGCTTCGATTCCGATTACCGTGGCCCCTAACACCAGCGGGCCATTCCACGAGTTGGTATCCCCGCCGACGATATCGATGTGAAACTCTTTTGCCAAGAGCTCGCAGCCGTCAAAAATCCTTTGAGCATCAACTAATCGAAATGACTGCGGCAGCAGAAACGAAACAACCGCTGCGATCGGGCGTGCCCCCATCGCGGCAATGTCGCTAAGATTGACAGCCAACGCCTTTCGTCCGATGCGTGGCAGGTCTCGCTCCGGTTTCTCGATTTGGAAATGAGTTCCTTCGGCGATGGTATCGGTCGTTACGACAATTCCCGGATCGCCAAGACTGTTTAAAACGGCTGCGTCATCACCGACGCCGATTTTTACTCTCGACGAAGGGCTGAGTCGCGACTTCAGCCATTGGTGAAATTCTCTTTCCATAAGTCGTCGCGATGGCTGAAAAAAAGGGAGTTGCGCACGGGGTCTTCCGGAATCGTAAGATGCAGTTCGGATTTTGGAAAGCCGTAACCAAAAAACCCGCCGACTGTTGCGGGACAGCCGGCGGGTTTCTGGTTGGAACCGTTTGGGACTCGGCTCGTCTGGGGCGAGCCTAGCAGCAGCCCTTTAGCGAGTCGGTTTCCGGGCGACTCGCATTTGTCCCCAAAACGGTTCTTTATTTCGTAAAATGTAAAACATGAAGGTCTTGCGTTGCAGCACGTCGGATTGCTGAAGGATATAGGCCATGTTGTCTAACGATTCCGTCTTGTATCCGTGCATTGCGACAACGATGTCTCCCGGCATAATGCCCTCAGATTCCGCTGGGCTGTCCGGACGAACCCGCGTGACTCGTAGTCCGCGTTTGTAGTTCGGATGCAAATCTGCCATTTGACTTTCGAGTACCGGCTTCAAGCTCAGACCGATCGTATCCCATGCCAAGGATTGCGGCTTGTTGGAGCGGGCTTCCATCGCCATGGTGACATTGGTTTGTCTTGCGTCACGAGCGACGGTAAGGTCAAGTGGCTTACCGGAACTCGTGCCGATCAGAGCACACTGGAAATCGAGCTTGCAGTGCACCGGTTGACCGTTGATCGCAACAATCCTGTCACCGCTCGACAGACCGGCTTTGGCAGCGGGGCTGCTGGCAACGACCGATTCGACGAACAGTTGAGGACGGTTCTTGACATACGTCGTGGTTGCGTTGAGGCCGTGAAAGCCTTCGCCTTCGACAATCTCTTCCATCAGCTTGGCAGCGATTTCCATGGCGTCGTTGACGGGAATAGCAAAGGCGATACCCTGTGCTCCGATTCTGACAGCGACGTTGATGCCGATCATCTCGCCATTCATATTCAACAACGGCCCTCCCGAGTTTCCCGGGTTAATGGCTGCGTCGGTCTGTATCAGGTTTCGATAGATCTGATTATCGTTGACTTGGACCGTACGGCCTAATTGGCTGATAATGCCCACGGTGACGGTATGTTCATAACCATAGGCATTGCCAACGGCGGTGACAGTTTCCGCCAGCATCAAATCAGATGAGCTACCAATATTGATCTTCGGAAGCTTTGCTTTCGCATTGATTTTGAGAATGGCCAGATCGGTAGCCGGGTCGTGCGCCAGCAGCTTTGCAATCATTTTTTGATTGTCGTGGGTCGTGACTTCGATTTCCTTGACACCCTGCACGACATGGTAATTGGTCAGTAGGTAGCCCCGTGAATCGATCACGACACCGGTCCCCATTCCGTTTACCTGCTTCAGTTTTTGTCCTGGTTTGTCGGCGCTGGTTTCGGTGGGAACCGATTTCCGCCCACGAAGGTTGACGACGGAACGACGACATTCCTGGACCGCGCGGACCAAGGGGGTGTATCTGCTGTTTTCGTTCGAATCCGCCTGGAGCGGTTGCGAGAGGTCGCAACTCCATCCGAGAATCAGGCCAAATAGCATTAGCCGAATCAAATCATTCTTACGAAAGTGCATGTGCTATTTGCTACCTGGTGGGTCAATCAGGGTGACATTCTCGCCAGTGCGGGCTAGCAAGAATCTCACTGCATAAAACCTATAGAGCGTTAAATCGGATTGATACCGGCAGCCCGTTAAATCCTCAGCGATTGCCGGTATAAATTATCCAGCTTGTCAGGGATCGATCGACCAATACCTGGAACGCTGTTGGCAGAAACCCGCGGCTGACCTAATCCGCAAACTTGCGCGCTTTGTCAGTCGCGACTTGGCGTCGCAGCATCATAGAGCCAGTGCGCGGAAAGGCGGGCGTTAAGAAAGAAAAATGGCGTTCGGAAGATTCAAATTCCGAGTTTCGCCAACTATTTGTCTCTCGACGGGGAATCAAGTTGCAGCCATTTTGGCAATCGCACCACGTTTCCATCGCGGTCGACCGCCGCCACGATCGTTTCGCCATCAGCGATCAACTGGTCGCCCAAGTGGATCTCGTAATGGTGAGTGATGCGGACACCCCGGGCTTTCTTGACGGACGTGCGTAACTTTAACAAATCATCGTATTTCGCCCCGCGACGATAATTGCAGGTTAAACCGATGACCACCAGCAAAAGCCCTTCCGATTCCAGATCTTTATAGGTTCGGCCGGAGGCTCGCAACATTTCGACTCGTCCCATTTCGAAATAGTTTGCGTAATTGGAATGGTGCACCCTGCCCTGTGCATCCGTTTCCTGATAGCGAACGCGGATCATCATTTCGTGTTCGCGCAATACCGCAGGTTGCTGATTGACCGAAGTCATGAGTTGCCTTAGATTTATTCAGTCGCCGCTGTAAATTCAAAACCAAAACATAACGGATAACTCCTCAACTGACGAGAACGCGATGAGCCAAGGTGAAGATTCCGGATCCGCGATTGATTATGCGACGATGCGCGGACGCGACTATCCGACCATCCGTCAGTTCACGGTTTTTCTGGAAAATCGAGTGGGGGTTCTGCTGGGCGTCATTCGTCGATTTCGTGGTAGCAAAGTTCGCGTCATGGCGTTGAATATTCTCGATTCAACGGAATGTAGTATTGTTCGTTTCGTGCTCAGCCATCCGGAGCAAGGTCGTGAAATCCTGGAACGGGCGGGCTTGGCGATGATCGAAAGTGACTTGATTGGGCTGGAGCTTCATCGCACCGATCAGCCGCTGTTGGATGTGTGTACTGCATTGCTGCGCGCAGAAGTCAATTTGGTGCAGACTTATCCGCTGATGGTGCCCGATTCCAATCGCACGCTGGTAGCAATTATGGTGGACAACGTAGATGGAGCACAAGAGACGCTTGCACACGAGGGTTTCAAGATGATCTCCGAGAATGAACTCATGGAATTGAGCTAGAGTTAACCCCGTTTCTAATTTTCTTACCGCGAAAAAACCAATGCCGATTCGCGTCACCTGCACCTCCTGCCACACGCGGTTCAACGTCAGTGAAAAATTCGCTGGCAAAGAAGGTCCTTGTCCGAAATGTAAGGTAACCATTACCGTTCCGGACAAAGAGCAGGAAATCATCATTGATGTTCCTGATGATGCGCCCAAGGATTCCAAGGGCCGAAGCGTTCTCAAACCGATCCAACGTCGGGACACGGTTCTGTCCAGCGTGCAGATTACCTTGATTGCGGTTTCCGTGATCGGATTCCTGTTAGTCGCCCTGCTCTTGCGATTAATGACCGAGGGCGATTCTTCGAAGGTTCCTGGTTGGCTGATCTATGTCGCCGCGATTGCAATTGCACCTCCGATTGTCTATATCGCTTATTCGTTTCTTCGCGATCAGGATTTGGGGACGTTTGCCGGGCGGGAATTTTGGGTGCGCGTGTTGATTTGCAGCGTTGTCTACGCGTTGCTGTGGTTCGCGATGCCACTGGGTTGCATTGCTTTCAACGACAAATACGATCTTGGGTCTTGGATGGTAGCCCTGATTGCAATGCTTGCCATTGGTGGAGCAACGGGAATGCTGACCTTTGACTTCGATTATTTGCTTGGCTTGGTTCACTATGGAATGTACTTGGGCACCTGCCTGATTGGCCGCTGGCTGGCCGGACTGGGCGTGCTACCCGGTATGGTTGAGTCGGGTGAGCCGAATCCTTGGGAAGTCCCGGAAACTGCTGCTCTCATATCCTTCGATCACATCATCTCCATTCTGGGGATGCTGATCCCGGGTTGAATGGGTACCGCTCTGACCAGTGAAACCCAACCTCGAACGGTCTGTTGTGCTCAATGTACTCAAAGCTCCTTGAAATTCCGGAAATTCAGGCGCTCGATGGACCCTCAGGATTGATTCGGATTCCCAACCAGATCGATGTGCCGGTGACTCCTCGACTGTTGCGGATCATTGACACCGCCGCATTTCAACGACTGTCACATATCAGTCAACTGGGAGTTGTGTCATTTGTTTATCCAGCCGCGAATCACACCCGGTTTGAGCATTCGCTGGGTGTTTACCGGATGTCGTTACTGTTTCTGAAACAGCTGTCGCATCAGCCTGTTTTCGCTAACGTGGTTTCACCGCACGACGCGACAGTGCTGATATTGGCTGCCTTGCTGCATGATATTGGTCACTGGCCGTTTTGCCATCCCATCGAAGACATGCGGCTGGGTCAAGTTCCCGAACACGAAGAATTTTGTGATACATTCCTCAACGAAAAAGAAATCTCCGCTTGTCTGGCGGAGGATTGGGCGGTTTCTCCGAACGAGATCATTCGACTGATCAAGAAACAGACAACCGACAATTCCAGTCGAATTCTGTGTTCCGTTCTTTCGGGCCCAATTGACATCGACAAAATGGACTACCTGTATCGCGATAGTCTTCACGCCGGTGTCCCGTATGGCCAAAACTTTGATGCGCCACGACTGATTCGAAGTCTGTGCCTCAATGCTGCGGCGGATCGATTGGCGATTACTCACAAAGGCAAGACGGCCGCCGAGCTGATGGTTTTCGCCCGGTATATAATGTTCAGCGAGGTTTATTGGCATCATGCGGTCCGTAGCGCGACCGCGATGTTCCAACGGGCGTTTTATTTGTGGTACCGGGAAAATCGCTCGGCCACGGACTTTCGACAGCGAATCGAGCGGCTGTTTCGACTTCGCGAAGTGGATTTTATCGCGCAAATGAAGTCGCCCAATCTTGCTGGATGCTCCTTGCTGCTGGATGCGTTGTTCGGGCGACAACGCAGGCTTTACAAACGGGTTGCCAATTACAGCTGTTTTGATGGATTCGATCTGTATCGGGAACTTGCCCAACGTCCGTACGAGTGGCTTGTCGAATGCAGTCGGCAGCTGGCACAATTGCTCGCCGATCGAACTCAAAAACAGATTGATCCCATTCAAATTCTCATTGACGCTCCGCCGGTCGGCCTGGAGGTCCAATTCGAGATGGAAGTCTTTTCCCCGCGAGAAAACGCCTATCGAAGCCTGGGAGAACTATCCCCGGTTGTCAAAACTCTGGCGCAACGTCAGTTCGACGATTTTGTGAAACAGGTGCGTATCTTCGTCGCCCCTGAAATCCAGAATGTCGTCGACCGACTTGAACTGGAGGGCCTGCTTCACCAGGCAATCGCGCGCACCGACGCGCTACAGAACAACCCACGGCGGCCACCAAGTGCGAGTTGAGCCGCGGCGAGAACTTTCGATCATTTCTGATATCGACCGCGTGAAACTGGAAACCCTGTGAACTTGGCTGTGATCATAAATAGGAATTCGTCGAAAGAATTTCCAATTTAAAGCATGTTGCTCTTTGCTATCTGTAAATATCGCCCATATTTCCCGCTGAAACTGACGCCATAACGCGGACACGAATTGTGAGATTGGTCTCAACCTCCAACCGAATGCCCTGCCCTGCAATTCAGGAAACGACAACCTCGGCAAATTCGTCATCGCGTAGATTTACGATGCGTGTCGCGGGTAGATTTCTGGCGAGCGTAGCAAACTCTACATCAACCAGGTCCTCGCCAGCCAATTCTTCGATTGAGGCGTGCTTGGTCAGTCGTGATTTCAAGAGCACGACTTCATCTGCGTCAAGATGGGTCGCCAACAACGCCGCACATGAATCACTGGTGACGTGCCACGATTCAGGCAGATGACGGTTCGCGAGCATCCAATCCTTGACGTCAAAGAAACAGTTGCCGGTTTCAGCGCCGCCTTCAACTTCGTTCAATTGCTTCACGATCGGCCATTCGTCAAACCAGTTGTGAATCAGTTTCGTTGTCACGGACATCAAGTCCATGGCGACCCAATGAGCGGTTTGAGAATCGAGTGTGTGGACTTGTTCCCAACGTCGTATTTGATCGACAAAATCACCTCCACCAACTACCCACACGTTGGTCGCAGGACTCTGTTTGGCAATCCATGTGTTGATCCGTTCGGGCAAATCCACACATCCAAATAAACTGCCACCGATTTTGATCACCCGTAATGATCGTTTGCGGGTGGAGTCTGGAGCCGGAAGTCGGGAGGGGCAGTCGTTGGTATTGATTTCTTCGGCGGCCAGCATGGCGACAGAATACGCTGCCATGGATCGCGAAATATCGGAATTCAACAATTTCGAAACTCCGGTCACCTCAATGTTAGATCCCTCAAAACAGGAATTCAAAATCGAGCGACCCAACCATTCCCCTTGACCACAAATCACAAAATCCAAAGGCAAATTAGGATGCGCGTCGATAACTCGATTCAATGACGCCTCAATTCGGTCTGCCAGAGATCGCCTGACCTGATTTGCCATTTGCTCGATACGCGTCGTTCCAAGGATTTCAGCGTCACTGCATACCATCCGCGCCAACCGTTGCTCCGCGTGGCTCCGCGTGGCGGGACGTCCATCGGCCGTATTGATGTCTGCCAGGTCTTCCTCGACCTCGTTGCTGACGAGAAACACGTCCTGGGTGGTCGCAAATAACTCCCTTGCCACGCCAATCGTCTGTCCATTCAATTGCAGATGTTGGCAGACGCTGCAAATCGGCGTGCGTTGGACTCCGCCATAGAAAAGCTCGCCTGTGGCGAGTCGCTCGATATCGGTTTGACCTTGTGCGGCCACATTGCCTTCGCTGATCGGAATGATGTCGGTCGTGGTTGAGCCGATGTCGACAAAAAAACCGCTGCGATGTTTGAGGAACCGGTTGGCGTAAGCGGCGCTTGCTTGCCAATTGGCCGCCGCGATTTTTTCCCACTCAGCGATAGCTTCCGCCGCGACAAACCAGCGGCCGTCGGTGGTGCGAAACCGAACGGGGCAATCGCCTGCAATTTCCAACGCCGCAGCCACGATAAAACGAACCCCTGCTCGCCGCGTTGGGAAACAATCCGCCAACTCGCCGGTCATCGTAACTGCAAGTCCAGCGCTTGGTGGGCAAACGGAAACAAGCGAACGCAATCGCCCGGCAAGTTCCTTGGGCTGCCTCCATAACGGAAATGGCTGGGAGCGGACGGAACTTCCCCACGCCGATTTGATGTTGGCTCCGCCAATGTCCAACCCCAACCATTGGCTCACTTGATCAGATCCTTGAGGGCATCGGAAAGATCGGGGAATCGAAACTGAAATCCACTGGCCAGCGCAACCGCCGGCACGACTCGTTGTGAATCAAACAGGGAGTCAGCAAATTCGCCAAGTGCCGCTCGCACGGCGAACCGCGGAGCCGGTACCAGCGTTCGACGCTTGAGGCATTTTGCAAGCTCTTTCGTCAACTCTTGATTGCGGACCGGATTGGGGGATGCTGCATTGACCGGGCCAGAAACGGCATCTGCCTCCAGCAACCATAAAAGCAGATCGACCAGATCGTCAATGTGGATCCAGGGGACCCACTGGTTGCCTTTGCCCAGCTTGGCACCCAGCCCAGCTTTGAAGAGCGGAATCAAATTGGCCAAAGCACCTCCCTCCAGCCCCAACACGATACCGATCCTGGGATTGACGACTCGGACGCCGTGCTTTTCCAGTCGCTGGCTCTCCGCCTCCCACGCTTCACAGACCTCGGCGAGGAAGCCCGATCCATGCGGCCCATCCTCTTCGACGATTGCCTCGCCGCGGTCGCCATAAATCCCTACCGCCGAAGCCGACACGAGAACCGAGGGAAGCTCGTCTCGTTTGAGCAGACGATCGACCAGTCGGCGCGTCCCCAACACTCGGCTGTCACGAATTCGGCGTTTTTTCTCTTTGTTCCAACGCCCCTCAGCAATCGGTTCTCCCATCAAGTTGATCACGGTCCGATAGGAAACGGAATCGTCAAGGACAAGATCGCTTGTCAAAGGATCCCATTGGACGATGTGAGAAACCAGATCGCCGACTTGTTGCCTGGCCCGATCGACGTTTCGGGAGCAGATGACCGGCGACGATAGCTTCGCAAGCAGCCTTTTCCCGACCAATCCGGTTGCACCGGTAACCAGTGTCGTCATTTTTTTGTTGCCCAGCTTGAGTTCCGTTGAAACGATTTTATCGAAACTGATGACCGTCGCCCAGCCGCGGCAAGTAACATGATGTACATACCAGCGACGATGTTTGAACGATTCGCACGTCGGTGGTAACATCAAATTTACAGAGTGAGTCCCAGCAGTTATCATTTTCACGACTGAACTCGATCCAGCCGTTTGCCGATTCTCGGGGCATTCGCTGCCCACGATTCCAGCGAGAATGAGTGACGTTTCGCCGCTCCCTTAGTGGCGGCACGCAATGAGTATCGCTACCGTAATTCCGCATCCTGTTCCTTTAGTTGACGTACCGGAGACATTTATGTCCTACAACCACTACGTGGTAAAACGTTTGGCGACCGCCGCGTTCCCGATCATTGTTCTGCTTGTCCAGGTCGGAGTTGCACAACAACCGGTCGACCAAGCGTCACAGGTCGGGAAGGCATCGACAGAGGAAAAGGTTGCCGAAGAGCAGCAAAAGGAAACAACGGGAGAGGAAAAAAAACCGGCGTCAAAGCCTGCGAAAAAGCAGGCCGCTAAAATCAAACCCACGTTGCCAGAAGATTGGGCTGACCAGACGACCTGGCGATCGATTGGTCCCGCCAACATGAGCGGGCGTATCACCGCCGTCACGGTATACGAGAAAGACCCCAGCATTTGGTGGGCTGCAAGCGCCTCGGGCGGACTATTGAAAACGACCAACAAGGGTCGGACCTTGGAGCACCAATTTGATGACCAAAATACCGTTTCGATTGGGGACGTTCAGGTCGCCCAAAGTAACCCGGACATCGTCTGGGTGGGAACTGGCGAAAACAATCCGCGGAACAGTACCTCGTGGGGCGATGGAGTTTACAAATCGACGGACGGCGGAAAAACGTGGACCAACATGGGGCTCAAGGAATCCTTCCAAATCGGAGCCTTGGCGATTCACCCAGAAAACCCGGACGTCGTTTGGGTCGGAGCGCTCGGCAGACTTTGGGGACCCAATTTAGAACGTGGCCTTTTCAAAACAACCGACGGTGGCAAGACGTGGAAGAAAGTTCTGTTCGTGGATGACAAAACGGGCGTCATCGACGTTCAAGTGGATCCGAAGAATCCCGACAACCTTCTGGTTGCCACCTACGAACGAAAACGAGATGGCTTTGACGGCAACGATCCAGTTCAACGGTTTGGTGAAGGCTCCGGCATCTACAAATCAACCGACGGCGGCGAATCGTTTAAACGAATTACCGAAGGATTGCCGTCTTGCAAGATGGGACGCATTGGCCTGGACTATTTCGAATCGGACCCCAACGTCGTGGTCGCCATCATTGAGTCTGAAAAGATCGCTCAACGTCCGGAGACTTCGCCATTCATGGGGCTACGAGGTGAGAATGCTGACGTCGGTGCGCGATTGACCAATGTCACCAAAGATGGTCCGTCCGACAAAGCGGGCCTGCAAGAAGGGGATATTGTGGTTGCGGTCGAGGGCAATGTGGTCATGTCCTACAACGATTTTATGGGTGAAGTTCGGAAGCATCAGGCCGGTGAGACGATCAAAATTGTCATCTCGCGCGATCGTGAAAAGGTCGACGTGGAGGTCGAATTGGGTAAACAACCCAAACCCAGTTCGACCAGATCGTCGAGGCGCCGTGGAAGTTCACGGAATGAGTTTACTGGCACGCTGGGAGGTCAAGCAGCCAATCTTCAAGGCCAACAAGGGCCAGACGAGAAAGAATATGGGGGGATCTATCTGTCGGAAGACGGCGGCGATACGTGGAAACGAATCAACTCGTTGAATCCGCGGCCGATGTACTACAGCAATATTCAGATTGACCCGGTAGACCGAAACAACATTTACGTTTGCGGCACCAGCCTTTACCGCTCGAAAGACGGCGGAAAGAAATTTACAGGCGACGGGGGATCGGATGGAATTCACGTCGACCACCATGCGCTCTGGATCGACAAACAGGATCCGCGGCACATGATACTTGGCAATGACGGAGGTCTCCACGTCACTTACGATCGTATGGAACATTGGGATCATCTGAACCACGTAGCGATTGGGCAGTTTTATCACGTCGGCCTCGATACAACGATGGACTACAAGGTATACGGAGGACTGCAAGACAACGGAAGTTGGGGCGGGCCCTCGCGGGGACTGTATGGATCAGGGCCGGTCAATACGGATTGGTTCAGCGTTGGCGGCGGAGATGGCTTTGTCACGCTGGTCGATCCGGAAGACCCGAATCAAATCTATTTTGAGAGCCAAAATGGTGGCATGGGGCGGATTCATCTCGAAACCGGTGAGCGCGGTTTCATTCGTCCGCGACCGCCGCGCGGTGTTCGATATCGCTTTAATTGGAAGACGCCGTATCTTTTATCGCCGCACAATTCAAAGATTCACTACAGCGCGGGCAACCATGTCTTCAGGTCCTACAACAAGGGTGACGGCACGACCGCGATTTCACCGGAAATCACGAACGGTGATAAAGGCGCCGGAAGCGCGATTTCGGAATCGTCCGTGCAACCCGGAATCCTTTACGTTGGGACGACAGATGGCGCAGTTTGGATGACCGAAGACGGCGGTGCCAACTGGCAACCCCTGTTCTATCAGCCGGAACCTAAAAAAGAAGAGAAGAAAGAAGAACCAGAGGATCAAGAGAGCCAGGGAGACAAGGAAAAGAAAGACGACCCGAAAAAGTCAGAATCGGACAAACCAGAGGCTGCCAAAGAAGTTGCGGATGAACCTGTTCCCCAAACACCTGCTCCGGCAGCCGATGATCTGGTGACCGGGAACTGGGAGGGGCGCATGATCTCCGATCGAATCCCCGAGGATCGCGCAGCGGTCTCATTCGCGTTGCAACTCGATGGTGAGAAAGTCACCGGTTCCTACGAAGGCCGTGGCGGCGATCAAGAAATTACGAATGGCAAGTTCAACAAGTCGACCGGTGAGATCTCCTGGGTTGTTGAGGGTGGCCGCGGAGAACGGGAGTTTTCCGCCAAGATCGAAGGCAAGAAGATGACCGGCGAAATGTCCGTCGGCGGAGGCCGATTTCAGATCGAGTTTGAAGCCACGAAAATCGACAAACAAAAAATTCTGAAAAACCGGAGCGCTTGGAGCTGGGTTTGAGCCTTCGGGCCGCCTTGACCGGAATCCTGTTGGCCGATGACCAGATCTCAGGAGAATGGCTCGGAGCAATCGAGAATGAAAATCTACCTGATGGTCGCGTTGAGTTCACTATTGATCTCAAGATGAATGACAAACAGGAACTGAGCGGCACCATTGTTTCACCTCAGGGAGATTCGGAGATTGTGAATGGTGTTTTCAATCCAGATTCCAAGAAAATAGTTTTTGAGGCAGAGAACGAACAGTTCGGAATCGAAATCCAGGCCGATGTCGAAGGCGAACAGATGACCGGTACCATGTCCATCAACGACGGTTCGTTTGAAGTGGAGTTTGAAGCAAACAGGAAAAAGCCGGACGTCGAAAAGGTAGAACCGCCGGTGACGGAACCAGCAAAACAGGAAGCTGCTGCCAAATCAAAAGAGGAAACGAAAGAGGAAGCGAAAGAGGCCGACGTACCTACTGAAAAAGCCGGCAAGCAGGAGTCGGACGCGGCGAAGACTGAACCACCCACCCAATCATCGCCGGATAATCCCGTCGGTGGTCAGTGGGAGGGAACCATGACTTCGCCTCGCGGTGAGCGCGAAATGAAACTCAGCCTGAATTTTAAAACCAACAACGAGATCACCGGCACTTTCGAATCGACACAGGGTGACCGGGAGATTTCCAGTGGCAAATTCGACCCGGCGACGAAGTCTCTGACTTTGTTGTCTGAAACCGACCAGTTTACGCTGGAGTTTAACGGGACCGTCGAAGGCGACGAGTACGAAGGCGAAGTTGAAATTAATGAAGGTGCTTTTACGATGGAGTTTTCCGTGAACCGAAAAACCAAGTCGGTACCAAAATCGGAAGAACCGGATTCTGCTGCCACCCAAGATGCCGCAAAGACCTACCAACAACCAACGGGTGACAAAACTCTGTCCAGCCTACTGCCAGGCCCTCGTTGGGTGAGCTCGATTGAAACCTCTCACTTCAAGAAGGACCGCTGTTACATCACCTTTGATGGGCATCGTAGTGACGACGACGGAATCTATGTTTTTGTCACCAACGACGGCGGAAAATCCTGGGAGTCGATCCGCAGCAATCTTCCCGATACTGCCGGGTCAGTTCGCGTGATCCGGGAAGATATCAAGAATGAAAACCTGTTGTTTTTGGGATGCGAGTTTTCAGCATGGTATTCCATCGATGCCGGTAAAACGTGGACTCGAGTTAAAGGAGGCCTGCCGACTGTTGCCGTCCACGAATTTGCAATTCATCCTGACCGTGAGGAGATCGTCGCCGCGACACATGGCCGCAGCCTGTGGATCGCGGACATTTCTGTTCTGCGTCAAATTTCTTCCGAAACGATTGCTGCAGATTTCTATCTGTATCAGCCGCGGGATGCAATCGTCTGGCGATCGTTGCGTTCTCGTGGCAGCAGCGGAACCCGAAAGTTCGTCGGTACGAACCCTGCGAGGGGTACAAAAATCGCATACTCACTGGGCAAAAACGCGCGCAATGTAAGCCTGACGATTCAGGATCTGAAAGGTGACGTCGTGAAGACTTTCGAAACTTCCAATCGCAAAGGTTTGCACGAATTTAACTGGGACTTGTCGTCGGACCAACAGGGCGGCGGGGGTCGTTTCCGCCGTAGCGTTCCTGCTGGGGACTATTTGCTCGTAATCAAGGTCGATGGGGAACGAAAACAAAGAGTCGTGAAGGTAATGTCCGACCCGGTTCGGGGTGACTCGGCAGGCGCCCCAGAGGAGCTGGAAACAGTCAACTGAATTTGACTCGTGGGCCCGCGAAACTGAGCTCGCAAAAGACCAAGCTACCCTAATCGTTCCATAAATAACTAAATTTTTGAAATTATTCGTGGAGACTGACTGGTAAAACAGAACGTTGAAGTTAAATTAGGGGGCTGATAAAGATCAAACAATTGTTCAAGGTATTCTGATTAACAAGAAGCAGTACAAATTTCGCATAGTTCTGGCTAATTGACATTCCCACCAATAGCCCTAATGCCCATCTTTTGATGATTTTTGCTTGCCTGTTGATTCGCCCCAGGATTCCTTTTCGAAAATACTTTGATTGTCAACTTTGAAGCGCGTTGGTGTTCGTATCGCCTTCGCCGAAATTAATTTTCTTTGTTTGAGTCTCGTTCTGAGGAGGATATTTTATGTCGAAACCCATGTTCGGCATCATGGTGGCTGTGTGTTTTGCGATCGCAACACCTTTGGCCAATGCTGGAACGCAATGCGGCTGTGGCCAGGTGGCCAGCCCTTGTGGAGATTGCTACGGTGCATCCGTAGTCAGCCCGTACGCGGGTGGTATGAGCGGCGCAGTGGCCGCTGATGGAAACGCATGTGGACCGACGGTTCAGTACCAAACACGTACTGTTTATGAAAACCAGATGGTCACCCAAATGCGAACCGTCACTCGGACTCGTATGCGAACTGAAAATCGCACGCGGGAAGTGACAGTTAACGTTCAGGTTCCAACCACACAGACCCAAAACTATACGGTCATGGTTCCGGAAAACCGAACACGCACAGAGACCTTCACGGTCAACGTTCCTTATACGGAGAACGTCACTCAAGAGTACCAGGTTCAAGTCCCCGTTCAGCAGACACGCGAAGAAACCTATCAGGTCTGCGTGCCCTACACCGAACAGGCTACTCAGAACTACACCGTAATGGTGCCTTATACGGAAACCGTTACTCAGCAGTACAATGTTTGCGTTCCTTACACGGAAACCGTGACCCAGAATTACACCGTTCAAGTTCCCTATACGGAAAACGTGACACGGCAATACACGGTGCAGGTGCCCTACACCGAAACCGTAACTCAAAATTATCAAGTTTGTGTGCCTTACACTGAGCAAGTCGCTCAGAACTACGTCGTCTGTGTTCCTTACACGGAAACCGTGACTCAGAACTACACCGTTCAAGTCCCTTACACGGAAACCTTGACTCAGACCTACCAGGTAAACGTTCCCTACACCGAGCAAGTTCCTCAGACTTACACTGTCCAGGTTCCTGTGACGACGCAAGTCGCTCAGAACTACACGGTGATGGTACCCAAAACCGAGCAGCGAACTGCAACTCGAATGGTTTGCGAACCTTATCAGGAAACTCGCTACCGAACGGTTTGTCGTGATGCCGGTAGCTGGCAGATGCAGACTCGCACCGTTCCTGTTGGTGGCGGCATGGTTGGCGGCGGAATGACCGCTGGCGGATCAGGTTGTTGCGGAGCCAGCAGCTGCGGCGGATGTTGCCCCTCGCCTTGTGCAAGTTGTTGCCCATCGCCCTGTGCAAGTTGTTGCCCATCGCCCTGTGGCGGATGCAATGCTGGTGGCATGGTCTCTGGCGGCGGCATGGCCGGTGCGGCTGGTCCTTGCTACCAAACGGTAACGACCCGTGTTTGGGTTCCAAACCAAGTAAACGAGCAAGTTCCCTACACGGTGACGCTCCAGCGTCAGGTTCCCCAGACTTATACCTACAACGTTACGGTAAACGTTCCTGAAACGCGGACTCGTATGGTCAATCAAACGACCTACACCACGGAAACCAAAACTCGGATGCTTACCGTCACGCGAAGCAAGTGCGAAACGCGTACCCGCGAAGTACCGGTTCAGCGCTGCCGAACGGAAACTCGCACCCGCGAAATTCCAGTAACGCGTCAGCGTCAGGAAACCCGAACTCGTATGGTTCCAGTTACCCGCACTCGCATGGAAACTCGCACTCGTAACGTTCAGGTCCAGCGTTGCCGCACGGAAGCACGCACCCAAGTGGTTCCGGTTCGGCGTTGCCGTATGGAAACACGGACTCGCGAAGTTCCTGTGACTCGAACCCGTATGGAAACTCGTACTCGGGAAGTTCCCGTGCAGAAATGTCGTCCGGAAACACGTACTCGTACGTACACCGTGACGAAGAACCGCATGGAAGCTCGCACACGTACCGTTCCTTACACCGTCATGAATACCGAAACACGGACTCGTACGGTGGCGGTTCAAAAGTGTCGTCAGGAAACTCAGACCCGTGAAGTTCCTTACACGGTTCAAGTTCCCCAGACGCAAACTCGCGAAGTTACCGTGATGACTTGCCAGCCACAGACTCAAACTCAAACCTACACGGTTCAGGTTCCGGAAACTTACACGGAACAGGTTCCTGTACAGGTTTGTGTGCAAGTTCCCAAAACCATCCAGGTTCCCGTAACCGTCAACGGCTACGGCGCGGCTGGCATGGCTGGTGGTGGTGCTGGAATGGTCGGTGGTGTTGGAATGGTCGGTGGTGCTGGAATGGTCGGTGGCGGTTGCGGTGCTTGTGGTACAAGTGCTTGTGGCGGCTGTGATGCATGCTCCACTGGTTGTGCTCAGCCAAGCTGCTGTCCTCAGCCAAGCTGTTGTCCTCAACCCTGCTGCGGTACGCCCGTATGTGGTGGCGGTGGCTGCCGTTTGTTCAAACGCAATCGCTAGTGCAACTGTGAACTGACTTTTTGACAAACCAAGGGCATGTCGCCAACTGCGGCATGCCTTTTTTTTATTGTGAACGTGTTCGCTCAGGTAACCGACTGCCCGCCAGGTTTTGTGATGAATCGCCAACGATTATGCGACGTCTTATTGATTGTTCGACCGACACGGTGGCTTGCCATCTGTTGCTTATTGACCCTGCCGATTTGCGTTGTGCATGGTCAACAGGAATCCGCGTTTCCGCCAACGCCGAACAAAGCAACTTTGATTCAAAGTTTGAACCAGGTACTGGATTCATTGGAGAAACGAGACTTCCAGGCAGCCTCCCAGCATTTCGTATTGCCCAACAATTTTCGGCCGGAAATGCTGGACGGCCTGGTTCAAAAAAACGAAATCTCTCGAGAGGGAATCAAGCTGCTGGAACAGAACGCTTCGTTCAACACGGCATCGGAAGCATTTGGAGACGAACGCGCCTCCTACTTCGCCGATAAATCGGACGTCGATGTAAACCAGTGTTATGGATTCAATCACCAGACCTCATCGGCCACTGCGGAAGTGATCGGTTGGTGGAATGGAAAGGGGTTTAAACTGATTCGGCTCGATGACGTCGGTAAGCTTGAGCCCGCGGGTGATCCAGCGTCGGACATGGAAGCCCTGGACGACTCGATTAAAGCCTCATTAAGCGTTCTTCAGGCTGCTGTGGTGGCAAACCCCACTGATGTCTCGGCCCGTGGTAAGTATGCGATGGCACTTTATCAGGCGAAGCAACCGACTGCGGCGTGGGCACAGTTGTTGGCCGGTAACAAAATCAAACCCGATCATGCCGGTATCAATAAGGGGCTTGGTGTAATGCTGGGCGTGTTTGAGAGTCAAGGACAATTGCAGGTTGGAACGCCTGCGGAAAAGATCAAACAGACATTGGGTGTACCCCAGCAAGAGATTGAGCTGGGACCGCGGCGACGTTGGGTCTATGGATATTTTGGGATCGATTTCAAGGCCGGACAGCTCCATGAAGTGATTGATTTGCGGGGTGCGGCCAAGTCGTTGTTTGAGCCCACGGAAACCGTCTCGATTGATCTGGATGGACGGGGGTGGATTTGTCGAATGCGGAAGAAGAATGCAGGTTCGTCGTCTGCGACTTTCCATTTGTCGGATCAAGCATTGGCCGATTGGACGGAGCGATTCGAGGTCGAGCGTATTCTGAAGGGGACAAAAGCGGGATCCACAAAGGAAATTGGCGAGATTTTGATCCGACAGGTATCGGCACGTGACCCGGGTATCGTTCCCAGCGTGATCGAATCCAATGAAAGTTCTATCACGGTTGAGTTTGAGTTTCCGCCAGAGTCGGAGATGCGATACCAGTTGGTCCGGCTATTGCGAGGCGCGGAGGATGTGCATCGAATCGCTTACACGATGAGAAATGTTCAACCGCCCGAAGGCATTCAGAACAAGTGGCAGAAAATCTTTTCATCCGCATCCCTTTCCCCGGTCAATCGGGGCGTGGAACGGCCCTAGTGGATTGTTAACGTTGAAAATTCGGGTTAGCCGCAGTGGGAGGCGACGAGCCCCTTTTTGGATTGCGGCTTTGAAGGACTCGCAGCCTCGTCCACTACCCTAAAATTCAATCCTGACAAAGCACTAGTGCTCTGGTACACGTAAAGATTCGAGTTGAAGTCTTCGGTGGCTGTGGCTTCCAGCCGCAGTTTATGCCCACAGCCACGTTTTTGCGAACCGGAAAGTTAAGCTGGAACGCAGCACTAGCTTGGTTTTGGTTCAATGTTGCCGAACGGCAATTTTGGAATTTGCGGATTCCGGGCATACGGGGCACACTCTCGTTTGCGTCCGCGATTTTCGAACAACTAACCTTGGCAACTGGCGGCGATCCTCATAGAATCGACATCGTGGAGGACGGAAAAAAACCTGACGCTCAGTGCTCACGTCCCCATTTTTCAAACGCACCCCTAGCTCAATTGGATAGAGCATCGGTCTACGGAACCGAAGGTTAGAGGTTCGAATCCTCTGGGGTGTACGAGAATGGCGACGCCTTCCTGCAGGTAACTCTGGTTTGCTTGCTCGTGCTGTTCGAGGTTCTGTCGAACGGCGGCCTGCTCCTGACGCCACTCGGCCGATTTCTGTTCAAAGAACTCGTTCGTGACCCGGCCATCCAACTTGTCGACGTACATTTTGTCGATCCGATTTTGGAGGCGACTGTACTCGCCCTGAAGTCGATGAATGGCCTCATCGTGAAATCGCTTTTCGTCCTGATGACTTTCCTTGAGGGCTGAAGTGATCCAGTCGAGTGTCTCAGGGTCGAACTTGAGTGCTTCGAATCACCCTTGCCGAATTGCTCCTCCAAGACTTCCTCTCGAACGTAGGGCTCGTCACACTTCCCCTTATAGCCCGTGCAGTGGTAGTAGGTGTATTTCTGCTTCTTCAGCTCGGCGACCAAAGCACATCCGCAGTGCCGACACTGAATCAGATTAGAAAAGGCGAAACTGTGTTTAGGATGCATCGGCTTTTGTTCAATCATGAGGTGATCCACGCACCCCCAGACCTGGACGGCAACTGCACGGTTGAAATGCCCATTGACATTCAACAATCGCCATGTCGGCAAGAACGCATTCTCTTACCGTTTTTCGACGCTTCTCATGAATCGACTAAACCCAAGTTGGATAACGAATTGCGATCTATCCGAGTGTCATTTGGACAACTTCGCAATTGATGAATGTGGGCCTCCCGCATGAACTCCATGATTTGTTGGACCACTTCTGGCCGTGATCGAGTGTCACAGTATCCACCGCACGGGATGGCGAACCCGCCTCAGTGAGCGAGCACCGCAAAGCGATGGAACAAGCCACCCTCGTTTCGAGGGTGCATGAATGCGTGGATCGACTGTCTGACTTCGCTCGATGCCCCCGACGATGGCATGACTACCGTGCATGCTCCTGAGGGCGGTTGCGTAGTTCTTACTCTCAAGAACTTACGACCGATGGCCAAACAAGGAAACCCTAAAATCTATTCAGCAATCAATGGAGTGCTCTGCCCGCTGTTAACTGGCGTCGCGTGGAAACAAACGAACCACCAGTTTTGGTGATTCCATCCAGCACTTAGCGTCAGCCCAATTTGGACTGCGCAGGTCGCTGACTGACAAGTTTTTAATCCACAACGCATGACATCGCGACCCTGATTTGGGCGGTTGTCAAAAATTTGGCCGTCATTTTGGCCGCAATGTTCGCCGACTGATTTGTCCCGTGACAAACTGATTTGTCCCGTGACAACCGTGCGGTAAACGTTTGGTTTAGCGGGGTTCAAATCGCTACCGAGCTTACCGTGCACGGATTCGAAGATATGGGGTTCTCAGGCTACCTTTAACGCGCACCGATTTCGCGTCCGGGTTGATGGCCGCAAAAAAAGCTTGCCAAACCGGCTACAGGAACTCGGGGTCGAGGACCAACTGTAACTCGCGCGATGCCTGCGTCTCGCGGAACTGGGCTTCGAGGAACTCGCCATCGGGGACCAATACGAATTCGCACGGCACTGAAGACGGTGACTTGGCCGCCGGCGGTGCTCGCGGCGAGGGCATGGGTGCGGATGAAGCCCTGCCATAGCCCGCAGTGGTGGAGGATTCGCTGGATGACGTCCGATTGTCGACGTTCGATGAAACTGGTGATCTTCATGGCGACACGCCACGTCTCGGGACATTCCGAGTGGATCAAGCGCGGGCTCGCTTAGATCAGCCACTTCCACGCCCCGGCGCGCGTCAGGCGAAGACTGGTCCTCGAAGGACGAACAATGAGCTGCGTCCACTTTTCACGGCCCGTCCTCTTTTCACGGCCCTTGTGTCGCGGAGCTCCACACTGCCTATAACGTCAAACAGCTTGAGGTCTCTAACGGCTGATTCGGTAGTAAATCACACCGGGTTGCAACTCGAACGCTTTCGCGTTGAGCGGCGGATCGGCGGCGATCGGGTAGCCGTTGAAGTCAAGCGGCGTGACTTTCAACTGATCGGCGTCGTCGCGGCGGAGTCCGATCAGGCCGCTGATTTCTTTCATCAGCCACGGTTCGCCGCCGATGTCGTCGATGCGAAATTGGTTGCCGCCCATCGGCGTGGTCGCGAAGCCGTTCGTCTTCTCTTCGCTCATCACCTGCAGCAGCATATCGTCGGAACTCTCGATCGGTTTGCCGTCGAGACTGACCAGGGCAAGGTGGCCGATTTCCATCTTTGAACGAACGCGGATTTGATCAAGCATCACCGTGCCGAGTTCGCTCAGGTGGCCGCTGACCGCTTGCGCGCGTGGCGAATTGACGTACAGCACGCCGCGTTGGTAATCGAGTCGGACTTCGCCGGTGTTATTGGTGACCGTTTGCCGGTCGCGATTGATCAAATCGGTCAGATCCGCGACCCGACGCCGCGCCGGTCCGTCGGTGAAGTTGACTTCCGTGGGGCCGGTGAAGTAGACCAGAGGATCGATTCCGGCGGTATCACGCTCCGGTACGTCGGCCTGTTCGGGCACATCCGCCGCTCGCAACTCGTCCAGCGACGCGCCCGGCGCGATCGGACTGCCGCGAAGTTCGGTCAGCGAATCGATGTTCAAATCGACGCTCGCGACCGGCTTGCCCGGATTGATGTAGCCTTTGCGGTACGCCAGCGCCGTCGCGGGGAATTGGCCCAACATCGTCGGCGACATCAGCGTCCAGGGTTGCATGAAAAAGTTCGGCTTGACCGACCAGTTCGCGCCGTCTTGGGCGAAGTGAATGATCGCGTCGCTGTCCTGCACTGACGCGTACACCGAAAGGAACAAGGGCGCTTCGCCGCGATACCGATTCGGCCGCGTCCAGCCGGTTTCGGACAACATCGACGGCATGCCGTTGTACGTCGGCATCGTAATCGGGTGCGCAAAATCCTTGCCGCCCGAAACCGCGTCGGCCGCAACCGAGTTGGGTTCGAACCGGAGCGCCGATCGGTTGATGAATGAGTGTCCGTCACGGATCGACCAACTCGCGTTTTCGCCTTCGTTGAGGCAACCGAAATAGCCGTGGTGGTCGATGAAGTCACCCGGCGTGTAGCTGAGTTTTTCCAGGGGACCCAGGATCGCTTCGCTAGCGGTGTGCCAATTCGACGCCGTAATCACGCCCTGAAAGCCGAGGCCGCGAAGGAACTTGGTCGTTTCCTCGTAAAAGGATTTTTGTTTGTCGAGCAGGAAAGCCACGGTGTCTTTGTCACGCTCGGACTGGCGATTGATCAGGTTCCAAAGTGGCACCAGCGCGATGCGTCCTTGCTCCGGTACATCGCGAGGTAACTCGCCTTCGTCCCACCGCGCGATCGCTTTTTGGGTACTGCCGTATTCGTCGGCCAACCACGTTGCGAATTGCGTTTCGATCATTCGCAGTTGCGGGTCAGGGATGTTCTTGGCGTCAAAGGTCCAGAAGAAGAACGAATCTTCGTTTTGGATTTCGATTCCCATCAACGCCGGTTCATCAATCAGTTTACGTCCCGTCGCGGGATCGGGCGTCGTCAGCACCCTTGTCCACCAAGACCGATATCGTTTTTGAAATTCCTGGTTGAACATCAACGTCGCGAAGGGATGCTGGCGATCGTCGTAGCCGGGCAACCAATCGAGGTCGGCGGCGGGCGTCATCCAAAGCGGGAAGTAGATCGATAGGTGCGAGTAGATGCCGGCCGGTTTCATCGCGGAGACGATTTCGCGGATCCGATCGAGTCGGGGCGCTTGCCAATCACCCGTCCTTTCGTCGAACACGCCGCCGTGGATCCGTACCAAATTGACGCCTCGTTTGGCCAACATGCGACCTTCGGCAATCAAGCCTACCCGGTTCTTGCTACCGACATTGTTGACGCCCCAGAAACGAACCGCCTCGCCGGTGTCGCCGTGGACAAAGCTCCCATCACGAGCTTGGATGAAACCGCCCTGCCCCGCCTTGTCTTCGTTAAGCGATCGCAAGTCCAGGGCGGCGGCGTCGAAGGGATCGGCGTCCGGGCGAAACAGAACCCAGCCTTCGTTTTGGCGAGCGGCGTCTTGCAGCGATTTTTCGATTTCGTCGGGCTTGAGAATTCCTTCGGGTTTGAATGGACCTTTGGAGAGCACGAAACAATCGATCGATCCGTGGAAGTTATTCTCGCTATCGAATCGAAACTCGATCTTGTGAGTACCCACTTTGAATGGCAACTTGCCGACTTTGACCCAGGCGAGAAATCGCAAATCGGGTTTGTCGTCTTTGGCAATATTGGTTTGGCCGATTAGGTCACCGTCGAAGGGAATTTCTCGCCAGTCTTTCTCATCGACGCGGTAGGCCAGTCGCGTTTGGACCGGGTTGGCACGCACCCAAAAATCGTATGTGCCGGCTTCCTCAACTGAAAATTCATACGCTGCGGTCGGCGGGCCCTCGACCGCGAAATGATGCTGGAATTCGCCGCCCGAAAGCTTCGCCTTATCAACATCGCCGTACCACGGATGCGGACGCATATCGGATCGATTCGCCGATTCGCCCTCGATCCAAATCCAGTCGGCGGCTCGAGTGCTCGGGGCAAGAGTCAGTAGGCAACCGAGCAGGACGACCCACCATGGGCATGACGGATGGAAATAGATCATGGGAAAACTCACCGAGATGCCGGGTCGATTCGGACCCTAGGGAAACGGACCACCATCGATTGTAGTCGACTGATAGGGATTTTGATCCACTGACTGATAGGGAGGGATTTTGATCCACTTTAAACAGAAAACGTAGTTTACGATTTTGATCCACTACGGACAAACATATTGGCCGTACTTTGAGTAGTTTTCAAACATTCGGGGGCTACTGCTAGGGGTTACAATCCACCACCAGGCAATGCTACCTGGGCCGCAAGCTACCTCGATGGATTGATAACGAATGAACAGCGGCAGGTCTCTGTCGAGCGGTTACTCGCGTTGCAAAAGCAGGACGGCGGCTGGGCGTTGGCAACGCTGGGGAATTGGCAGCGAGCGAACGGAAAATAGCAGGATCTTGAGACGAGCGATGGCTACGGAACCGGATTTGTGATCTTCACCCTTCGACGTGCCGGAGTGTCCGCCGATTCTGCGCCGATTCATCGCGGAATCCACTGGCTGAAGACTCACCAGCGAGAGAGTGGCCGGTGGTTCAACCCGTTCACTTGACAAGGACAACCGGCACTTCAACTCGCATGCCGGGACCGCGATGGCCATCCTGGCGCTTTCGGAATGTAACCAGCTGCGTCGATCTGAAGCGCCTTCCGCTGACCGCTAGTCCGCCCCCTGTGCTCTACATCCGGTGTTTGCTGACATCAAATCGCTCAAACGCCCATCCGGTCATCCAGATTCCCACGATGCTGGATAACAGCATCACAAACCAACACGCAGCCAGTGTCATCACGATATTTCTCGACAAGTAAAAAGTCAGCCCGCCGACCGCCCCCAGCGATCCAAGAATTACGAAGCCGACCAACATCAACAAAACCACGAACACCAGAACGTGCCCGATATTTTCCATTTGTTGAACGATCCCGTCATCTGGTTGTTTCGGATAAAACAGTGCCAAGGTATTGATCACGGACAGCAACACGGCACAAACCAGAGGCGCAAACAATGCCGCGGCCAGCCAATAGCCCAGTAGCTCCAGCGCACTAAACATGAAAATCGCGATGGTCGCATACTGCAGCGTGGTCACCGCGAGAACCGGCCCAAGGATTTGCCCGAAGGCAATCCGGTTTCGCGAAAAGGGAAGGCTTTTGAAGATCTCCAAGTTCTTACTGTCAGTATGGAATCCCATCGGCATTGCGATCGAGGCGGTTACCGTCAGCGTAACGAGCATGGTGATAACAACGGAAAATCGGAACTGAGCCACATCTTCACCCGGATAGAGCAAGAACATGGTCGCAATGATGGCGAAATAGACGATTGATTGAGTAATCAGGTGCTGCTTCATCCGGAAAAAAGTTTGAAGCTGCCTCCACGTGATCGGTCCAACACCACCCATGAACGGCAACATGGGCAAACTTTTTGAGCTCTTGTTACGGACGAATGCACCTTCAAGCGTCGACGCCTTTTTTGACGCCTCGGCGCGCATTCGGCTATTGTGAAGTTCCCGCTCCAAAAAGTCCTCGTCGGTTTTCAGGATCAAAACAACCATGGTTCCATTCGCTACCAGACATAAACTTGCCCAAGCGAATGCCTCGACAATGGATTTGCTCAAGATCAAATTTGAAAACATTCTCATTGGCGTAATCGCTACCTGATAGGACGGTGTTTTGATGAATGCGTCGAAGGCAGGCAGC
This sequence comes from Pirellulaceae bacterium, assembly GCA_942492215.1. GTDB lineage: Bacteria > Planctomycetota > Planctomycetia > Pirellulales > Pirellulaceae > Mariniblastus. Next base: position 265,399 of record CALODY010000003.1, on the reverse strand, counting down.
AAGGTGTTTTCAGGGTCTGCCAGGACGTCGAAATTAACGCGGTCACCCACGCTGATGATCGAGACAATCCCCAGTGCTGCCAAGCCGATTGCCGTCCATCGGCGAAGCGGAGTGATCAGTCGAACCGCGACCGATTTTCGAATCAAGCCTGACCAAATAAATGTGAACTGCGCGAGCAGCCCCGCCAACGCGATGGCCAGGTAGCACCGAATCAGCCCGCTGACGAAACCACCCTCGACAAATAGATACAGGGGCGCCACGCCGCAGGTTAGAAACAGACTGAAAACCAGGGTCGATGTGACAACTCCCGTCAACTTATACAGCAGCAGTTCCCGCCTCGTAAACGGCGCGGTGAACAGGTAATCGATTTCTGATGGTTGAAAACTGAGGCTTTGACCGCTGTTGGGCTTGGCGAGCGACATCAACAGCATAATCACCAATATCAACGGAAAAATGTTGTCAATGAAATAGGTGCATCGGGAAAAAAACTCGGGGGGAAACGTTCGTGAGTTGAAAATTCGGAAGCCGAACAGGGGCAGCAAGAGGACGGCCACGAAACAAAGGATAAATACGCCACGCACCGCACCCTGTGGGGTCTTGAACGCTCGCCAGAAACTTCGAAACGCCCCCAGCGTCTTCAAACGAATTAGTAGCCATAATGCCGACATCACGCTCCACGTTCCCAACTGGATTGGGCTTCGGCAGCTGATCCTTTGGCTTCGCCCATTTTGGCTTTCCCCAACGTAGCCTTGAAGAAAATCTCTTCCAGAGGCGTCCCAGACTCAAGCTCCGGATGTTGGCTACGAAGCTCTTCAAGTGTTCCACAGAATAGGGCTTTGCCGTTTGAAAGGATCAACAAATGTGTGCAGAGATCCTCAATCAACCCCAGTAAATGGGAACTGACAATGACCGCCGCACCTTCAGCAGCGCGTTGCTGAATCGTGGATTTCATCCTCCTGATTGCCAACGGGTCGAGTCCCGTGTGGGGCTCGTCGAACATGATCACCTTTGGCTGCTGGAGGTATGCACAACAGATGGCGACTTTCTGGCGCATCCCACGTGACAGCTCGCGAGCCAACGAGTCTCGTTTATCCGCCAGCTCGAAATATTCCATCAATGCAATCGCCTCAGGCTCAAAATCTTTAATTTGATAGGCCGCCGCGATGAACCGCAGGTGTTCCCAGACGGTCAGTGACTCGAACAATTTCGGCTCATCGGGAACCAGGGCAACGATTTGCTTCGCCTGTTTGGGCTGACGAACAACGTCGAATCCGGAAACAAAAATTTGTCCGCCGGTGGGTTGGATGATACCGGCGATCGCCCGCATCGTTGTGGTTTTCCCTGCCCCGTTGGGGCCCACCAATCCCATAATCGTTCCGGCGGCAACCTCGAACGACAGCTGATCCACCGCTAACGTGTTGTCGAAGGCTTTTTGGTAATGGACAACCTGAATCAAGGGATTTTCTTCTTTGCCAAGGTAATTCAATTTTCGGTCTTCATCGTATCGAACCAATTACCAATGAGCGAGGGAAATCATGCAGCTTGATCGTAAAACCGATTAGAAACAGAATTCGAGGTGTAATCCTGCACCGGTTATACGCAAAATAAGTGCGGACTTCTGCAGCCCAAAACTAGAGCTCCCACTCCAGCGCTGCTAAGCTCGATTCCGCCTACGAATCGCTAAGGCCAGCAATCCGAGCAGGCACTCGGTCGCACCAGACGGCTCGGGTACAGAAGAGAAACCGCCTAACGAACCGCCACCTCCAGCAGAGAACGAAGGTGGTGCGACGAATTGATCAGCATTGCCGAACACGAAATCGATCCCCACGGCGTCGGTCGGATTTCCTGGCATCATGGTTTTCGCCGCCAGATGTGTCCCACGACGTTCGTGCGGTTCACTTTTGGTTTAGCGGGGTTCAAATCGCTACCAATCTTGTGCGGATTCGGAGATCTGAGGACTTTCATGATGCCTGCGGCGCGCACCGATAACGCGTCCGGATTGATGGCCGCAAAAACTGACAGGGATTTTAATCCACTGCGGACCAATATTTTGGCCGTACTTTGAGAAGTTTACTTAGTGACTCACCAATCGCAGATTCGATTGGAATGAACTCTCTACCTAATGCTTGGAAGCGGATGCCTTGAGAGAGGAGATCGCTTGAAGATACTGCACGATTGCGTCGATTTGTTCTTCTGGCACATATGTCATCGACGGCATCTTGCTTCGCAATCGAAAAGCAGCTGGATCGACAATGTACTCTCGCAACATCTTGGGTTTCCAATAGTCGGTAACTGACCGAGGTGAATTCAACTCAACACTCTGCTTACCGCCCACGCCGTTGATGCTGTGGCAATGAAAACAATGTTTCCGAAACGCACGATAGCCGGACACCGCAGTCTTGTTATGGGCAGGAAACGCTGCCTCGAAAAACTCGTCACGTTCGACTAGAGGTATCCGTTGGATCGCCTAGGGCCAAGGATAATCTGCGGCCTCTTTGCGTGTCAGGTCCCGCCAAACAACGTAGTACGGCGCCGGAGACTTATTGCTTCATCGTTGACCAACTGGACTACGTAAGACTCGAAGTTTCGACACGATACGGCGTCTAATTCACTTTCGTAGACCACCAGCTCTCCTGGTGCGTGCCAATTACGTTCTGCCGTTTTTTGTATTATCCCGAGGCGTTGGCGAGGAATGATTACTGCGTTCCCTCGCTAACACGCGTCGGGTTACGATTTTCGGCAGCTTTTTGGGGCCTTCCTCATACCAATGGCTCTGCCGGTGGTTATTGATTCTGCCAACCAGGTGAGTGACGCAACAAGAAACAACGGCAGGCGATGGCCCGGGCAGCAATAGCAACTTCTTCTCAAGCATTACTGGGAAAGTTTTTCCCGCGTTATCGCCTTCGATCAGATCCTGATCGACCCTGCTTTTTGTGACCATGTCCAGAGTTACCGTGCTTCAAGTGGCCGTGTCCTGCGTGACGGTGCTTCAAGTGGCCATGTCGAAAATGTCCGTGCCGCACGTGACCATACCCGTAATGACCATATCCTCCGTAGCCGTAGCCGCCGTAGCCGCTTGTTCCCACCGGAACGATGGCGACGGGTGTCAATATCGCACCCAATCGGGCCGAAGCTGCGTTGGCCATTGCCTCGCGTCGTTGAGCGTCAAGCGCCATGCGGTTGTACTTTCGCCGAGCCACAGCTTGTGCCATTATCTCCCGTTTGATGGATTTCTGATATTCCAACTCGGCTTTACGTTCGTGGCGGGCTTGTTCCGCTTGCTCACGCAGAATCTCCAACTCATAGGCCTGCTGCGTGGACTGAGGGGCGTCATCGACCGGTTTCTGAACCGGCTGTTGACCGTTTACTTTCATTACGGGCATAACGGCCGCCAACAATGCTAATGTGATGATACGTTTCATTTTTCTTTCCCGGCCGCATGGAAGCGACAATATAGATTCGAGTTGGAGTTGGTTTTTCCTGGAACAGCCAAGAAGCCGTTTTTTTGATCTGACGTTTGCTTCTTGCCTCTACTACGGTGAATTCAACGCTGCGCTGCGCCAGCCGGGACAAATAAAATATTGATTCAACTCGGATTTTCTCAAAAAAGCCGCAATTTCGCCCATTCGGCTGGCCATTGCTCAGGCGGGCAATTTCCGACCGTGGGACAAAATCTGCTCAGCATGAACCAGCCGCCGGATCGGGAACCACACGGACGGAGAATAGCTGAAGGACTCCCGAAATCCTGTTCCTGGCCCCGTCGAGATCTGGCGAATCGTTGCCACGTTGGTTTGGCCCTCAATTTGGAAGGAGTCCGATTCGGTGGCTTTTGGGTCGCATTTTGTCGAACATCGACTCACCCCAACTACTTCCGTTCTTCCCGGAGATGCTCTTGAGTCTTGAGCCCGGCCAGCAGGGCCACCAACAGCATCAGGGCGCCCGCCGACAGCAGAATCCAGCTCGGATCCATTTTGAAACCGGTGATGGCAAGTGCCCCAAAATAATAGACCGACGCGAACAGGATGCCGATCCAAGTCATCAAGTTCATGACGGCGATGACGCGACCCTTAAGTTCGGCAGGTGGATGGGCCTGGATGAAGACCTGCAGAGGAATCGCCACCCAACCGCCAAAGAAACCTCCACAAAAAAGAGAAAACCCGATGATCCATGATTTCGCAACAATTGGAATTGGCAATATCGCCACGATTGCAGCAGAGGCCATGCCACTGAACAAACCGACACTGCCGATCCTGACGAGACCAAGTCGGATATCTTTTTTGGAAATTTTGGCGGCCCAAACGCATCCGGTCCCGATGCCCATTCCCATACTGGCATTGAATAACGCGGTAACCGTCGCGGAGAGTTCCAATTGAACTTGACCGATCAGTGTGATTGTCAACGCGACGACTCCCCCGACAAACCAGAATACGGAATAGACCAGTAGCACTTTGACCAACAAACGATCCCCAATCACAATTTTCCAGATTCGAGGTTCGATAAACCAATTGCTCCAGGAGAACCGGAGCGTCGGCTGAGCCGCGGGCGGCCGGCGGATTAGCGTCGCAGTGAACGTACCCATCATCGCCAGGACAATACAAAGAAGACTGATCAACCAGATTCCGTCACCCAATGCATCCTTGAGCAATCCAGCCAGCGCCGTTCCAAAAATGATGGCCAGAAACGTCGTAGCCAGGATCACGCCGTTGACGACGGGTAAATCGGAATCGGAGAACATCTCCGGCAAGATGCCATATTTTGAAGGGCCGAAAAATGCCGACTGCATACCCATCAAGAACAAAACGCAAAACAGGGATACGATAAATGAGAGACTGCCGGGATTTCCCGTCAGAAACACAACAAGCCCCAACGTCATGACGACGATCTCTGCCACCTTGCTCGCTACGACGATGTTCTTTTTTTGGTAACGATCGGACAGATACCCGGCGAACCCGGAGAACAGCACAAAGGCAAAAGCAAACAACAAGCTGGCCGCTGTCTGGTAGGGGTCAAAATAAGGACTCGCACCGTTTCCTGGTCTGGCCAATACGTAGTCGGCGCAAATCAGCAACAGCAGCATCTTGAACACGTTGTCGTTGAATGCTCCCAGGAACTGGGTAGCTGTCATGCCCCAAAAGGCTTTGTCGCGACGAAGCGGAGGGAGCATATTCACAGAGTTTCGCGGCCTCGTCGTTGGTTTAGGATCGACACCAAGTCACGATTCTATCCCAATCCTTTCCCTTAAGCGAGTTAGTCAATGGGAATCAATATCGTGACTGACAGGAAGACCTAACAGCCAAATAAGCTTTTGCAATTTTTGGAACGGAATTGTGGAACTCGCTTCCGGCTGAACCAGGTCGAGTACTTTCAACGGGAGGTTAAAGATGTTTTACAAGTGACTAAGGTTTGGCATGCGCGTTTGCTCAACAGCGCCTCGATTCTCGTCACTCGATCCGCAGCTCGGCCGAATTTCTTGAAAAGTCTGTGACGCGGGTTTTGTAGTTGAAAAGATTCAAAACTGGGCGATTTTTTAATGAATCGCCGCACTGATAAACTCCAAGTCAACGTTTTCGATACGGCTGGATTTCACGCGCAACCCTGACGTCGTTTGGTTCTTGGCTGGCAATTGAGTGTTGTTAAATTCCATATCCTTTTTTTGTGATTCGTGTTAACCTACATCCAAAACGGATGATGGGCCCAAGACGATGATCCTGTTTTTCCAATCTTCTGGCAGGCGATATCAGATCCCTTCCCCCAGATGATGGACGACACATAAAGCAGGCGAAGGGCGATTGTCTCAACAAACGTTGACGGAGTATGCAAGCGATGATCAAAGATGATCCGATTGGTTTGAGGCCCGCCGGCCAGGACGAAAATGAACAGAATTGCCATTTGGAGATTCCGCGGATTCCGATAGCGCGTCTAACAGCGCCCGCCGCAACGCAGCCATTCCGAGTCAATTGGCCATACACGGCTTCCTTGACCTTGATTCACGTTTTTGCGTTGACTGCTCTGGTCCCTTGGCTATTTAGTTGGACTGGAGTGTTTCTTTTTCTTTTCGGTCACTTTTTCTTTGGAATGCTGGGAATCACGATCGGGTATCACCGGTTGTTGACCCACAGGGGGTTTGAGTGCCCAAAATGGTTGGAACATACGTTGGCTACGATTGGAGTTTGCTGCCTTCAGGATTCGCCAGCCAAATGGGTTGCAATCCACCGCATGCACCATCAGCATTCTGATGAACGGCCGGATCCACACTCTCCGTTGGTCAGTTTTGTTTGGTCACACGTTGGGTGGTTGTTGGTGCAAAGTCGTGACCATGATGAACTTGGGCACTTCGAGAGGTACGCGCGTGACATACTCCGAGATCCCTATTACATGCGACTGGAGCGTCACCAGTTTTGGATCTGGATCTACGCCATTCATGCAGTCCTATTCTTCATCGTGGGCATGATGGCGGGATTGGCCATGACGGGACAAATTTGGGCAGGGATTCAATTGGGCCTCAGCTGGATGGTCTGGGGCGTTTTTGTTCGTACGGTCGTCGTGATGCATGCAACTTGGGCGGTGAATTCAGTAACGCATGTCTGGGGTTACCGCAATTACAATACCGCGGACGACAGTCGCAACAATCCGCTTATCTCCCTGCTGACGCATGGTGAAGGCTGGCACAATAATCATCACGCTGATCAAAGATCCGCAGCGCACGGACACAAGTGGTGGGAGTTCGATCTTTCCTATCGCACGATCCGCCTTTTGGAGAGGGTCCACCTGGCTTGGAACGTCGTCAATTCTGGCAAAACGTCGCGGCTCCGTAAAAAGCCGAATACCTAATGCCGTCACGAATTTTGATTTCGTAATTGATCGGCGTTTGAATTGTTTGCAATCCAGGGTTGGGGTGCACGGAATGGTTGCCGATTCGGCTACGACGGATAGGGTGTGGTTACCATTAGTCATCGGCGGGTGTGGGGGGAGCGACCGGCGTTTGGGAAATTTCAGTCGTTCGGAAAGGGCGGCCCCGGCGGTAAAGCTCATTTCGTTTAAGCATTCCGGTTTTTTGATCGGCCGTATAGATTTCGGACGAATTACTGCTTTCCGCCAATTCGACTGCCTTTTCCTGCAACTTGCTTGCGCTATCAAACTTGCCTGCTTCGGCGAACGCTGCGGCCTGAATCTCCAACAGAACCGGTGATTTTTGGCCGCCGGTTTCAACCAAAGGAGAGATGATTTCCAACGCGCGTTGCCCATTGCGTTGGTCCTTGAAGGGGCAGGTCGCAAGCAGCCACGCGAGCATCAGTTTGGGGCGTCGGCGGTTTGGAGCTACTTCGACAACTTTCTCAAACAGATCGGTTGCCACCTCAAAGTTATTGTTGCCAAATTCTGCTTCGGCCAGCAAACGCAGCGTATTGGCGTCGCTGGGCGTAAGTCGTAGGGCCAAGGCAAGAAAACGTCGCGCATCTTTGAATTGACCGCGCTGCAGGTAGAGGAATCCAAGGTCACCCGAAACGTACGGGATGGAAGGGCGGTTTTCGAACGCTTTCACCAAGTACTCCTCGGCTTCGCGATATTCCTGTTGGTAGAATTTGAGGCGCCCCAGGAGTGCATGAATCTCGTAATGCTCCGGCACGATCATGACATCCTCTGTCAGCCGAGCCACGGCTTCATCAATTCGCCCCTGGTCAACCGCAACATTGGCTTGACCGATCATGGCCTCAATGTTGAGCGGATCCAATTGGTTCGCCAATTTGAATTGATCGGAAGCCATTTGTTGAAGGATCGACTTGTCCTCATCCGTCAGTCCAGGATCGCTCAAGGCAAATCTACGATAGGCTTCACCGAGCTCGACATGCGCCAAAACGCAGCGGGCGTCTAATTCAATGGCCTCTTCCAGCAGCAATTTTGCTTCGTTCGTCTCCCCACGGGCTTGGAGTTCAATTGCCTGGTGACAAAGCTGCAGGGCTGCAAACGGCTGGGAGCGTTCCGCGAGATTTTGCGTCGCATCACCATAGCCGTTGGCGTTCAGTCTCTGAATCAGACCCGAGTAGTTGGAGTGTCGGTAACGGGCCACCCATCGGCCCGCCAACGGCGACGAAGATTCTGCGATATTCCGATCGTTTCGCGAGATGCTTTTGTTGTCCGCAATAATAGTGCCTATCGCGATCGAATTCGAAGGATAAAACGCAACCACGTCGTTGTCACCGGACATCAGCAGAGCAAAAGGAAATCGAGGCAGCTGTTGACGGGTAAACCACTCGCCCACCATATACTGCAGTTTGTCCCTTGACGCGTCCGTTAATCGCCCCCAGCGGAACGGAAACCGGGAATTCGCAATGGCAAGTTTCGCGGTTTGCCAATCCTGTTCAGCTTCTGCAGAAATCGGGTCGCAAAAAAGAGCCAAACAGTCGAGGTCCTCACCTGCAATCTGGGGCGACGATCTCGTGAGCTCACCAAGAACGGCGTCCGACTTCGAGTCACGCGAGAAAAAGACGATGAGCAACGGATTTCCACCAATGGTCTCGATTGGATAATACGTTTCTTCGGCGCCTTCGAACATCATTTGTGGTAGGGCCGAAGGCGGATAAAAAACAGTGCGTCCCGATTCCGGCGCCGAATTCACTCCGGCCAGTTGCTTGCTTTCGATCGAGAATCTGAATCGGCCGGATCTTTTTTCGGTGAGTTCCCCCAGACCTTCGACGGCTCGATAACGAGTATTGACCACCAAATCGGAGAACGTCTGCTGTTTGCCGTTCGGCCAAGTGATAACCGCTCTCTCAACGGTCTTCTCCTTTCCGATTCCAAACACCAGTTGTTTCGAAGACTGGCTGAGAAAACCAGAACCGGCTTGGAGTGTCTTCACCAGCGGGAATTCCGCGCCCGCCAGGTAAAGTTCGACTCGTGCGCCGATCGCGTCCGCATTCGACTCGGTCCCTCGCAGATGAAAGGCCACATAACCGTTCTCGGTGATCAGCTGGTTGCAGAAGATCCTCAATTGGGGGCCGGTGCGACAGGTCATGATGATGTCCGTGTCACCATCGTTATCCCAATCGGTCGACGCCACGGCCCTGGCGTCATCTGGCAAATCAAGACCGGACGACGAGGAAAGGTTGGCAAATCCCAGCCGGCCGATGCTGAGAAAACATTTGTTTCTTTCCTTGCTGGCGAACGAATAGCCCGCTCGGCAAAGGTCAGAAATATTGTTCAGCAGTTGATTCCAGCCCCCTGATGGCGTCCGCGTATCAGCATCCTGATCAATGAATCGGGCAGCAAACAACAATGCCGCCAGGTCATCAGCCAAACTCCGGCTCAGCCCTCCGTTGGATACCACAATGTCATCGAGCCCGTCGTTGTTTAAGTCCGCTGCGACAGATCCGGAAGCCGATTGCGTTGCAAACAACGGCGCTCTTAAGAAAAATGGAGTGAATCCTTCAGGCGCTGCCGAGTACCAAACGTGATCTTCGGCTGTCAACATTGCATCCATCGAGCCAGCAGGCTCGCGGTTCTCCGTTGCCGGTTTTGTCCAAGAATTTGCGGCCTCGATGGCGGCGGACGATGCCAACGTGCCGGCAAAGACGTCGAACCTTCCGTCCTGATTGAAGTCACCCACGGAAGCCGTTCGATGCCTTGCGACCTGGTGCATATTTTGGGCGTTGGTGACATCAGAAAACCATCCGTCATCGTTCCTGAAAATCCGATCGCTGGCAAAATCGTTCGAGACGTACAAATCCTGGTCGCCGTCGAAATCGAAATCCAACCAAACGGCACACCGCGTGAATTCATCGTTGTCCGACGTGAAGCCAACGCTTTCGGTTACATCCTTGAACTCCCAGCCCTCATTGTTTTGCAGCAAGATGTTCCTTCCGCCGCGAGCGTTGGGATCGAATGCCGGTAATATTTGAAGCAAATCATTTTGTTGGACGATCGGATTGGTTTTGCAGAGGAATAGATCAAGGTCGCCATCCTGATCGTAGTCGGCCGCCGAAATACTGGCCGCTTGACGCCCCAAGGGAAGACGATGCTCAACCTGAAATACGTTGCTTCCATTGTTCGACAACAGCACCAGGCTCTCATCAGTCGTTAAAGCCAGATCCTGGTCCCGGTCGTTATCAAGATCGACCATAACTGCCGCAAAAGTTGCGTCCAAAAGGTCGACTTTCGCGGCGTGACTGGCGTCGTCGACCGTTCCGTCCGCATTTTGGGTGAAAAGCAAATTGGGAAGACCGTGTGGCTGACAAACGTAGATATCGTCGAGACCATCCCGGTTAATGTCGCCAACGCAAAGCCCTTGCTTGCCGGTGACGTCGAGATGGGGAATTCGTTGAGCCCATTGATCCAAACCGAACACAAGCTGGCGCTCGAGCGATTCACAACGCTTCAGAATCGACGCCGTGCAGTCCCGGAACATCTTTCCATCGTAGACGGCCGTTTTAATTTCTTCCTGAGCAAGCACCGAGACCGTTTGCAGTTTTCGTTGACCGAATTCTGGAGACCATTCTGATAACCAGATTGCTGTCCCTTGCTGACTGCTCGTTTTGTCGAAAATTCCAAAACATTCGACAATCAAACTAACCGACGTTTTCCCGGACTCAACCTGGCTCCGGTAGGGTCGGATCTCGATTCGGAAGTCGTCACAGGTTCGCCAAGGTCCCAAGCATGACTCAATCAGTAACCCGAGCGCGTCGCTACTTTCAAAAAGAGGTGCCGCATCGCTTTTCCTCCATCGCCGCACTTGAATCGCGTTGCTCTGGAAGCGATCCGCAAAGCTGGCACGATCGACACCGCTGGCAACCAGGTTTTCCGATATCCATTGGGGAGTGGATTCGTAGTTGCCGACAATCTGCGCCGAAATAAAATCCTCCAGTTCATGCAGCTTGGATTCAAGTTCCTGCGAATCAATTACTGATTGCGGTGCTTGGGAAACAAGTTGATCGAGCGTCAGAAAAGGAGATCCGATCTGGTCCGGGCTTGATTCGTGTCGCAAGACATCGTTGGTCGGCCCCAATTCGATCACCGGTGCCTGGTCATCGCGCATTAACAGGAACGCCACAACAGCGAGGAATCCGAATATCCAGATGCCATAAAAAAAAGGCGGAGGAAGCTCAACGATCGCCCCGATCAATGTCTCGATTTTCTCTCTCATGCCGGAGTCAAACGTTCGTACCTGGAGGAAACGCAATATTCGAGAATGCGGAAGCGCCAATTGGATCAGCGTCTATTATATTCGCAATTTCCAGATTAGAAACGAACGAATTGACGATCTTTTGTGGCAATGACGTCTGAGGTTGGGGAGAGTTCCCGTTTGGGAAAACAAATCGGGTTAGTGCGAATTTCTCACATGAGCGTCGGTCGTGACTTGGTGTCGACCTTCTGGTGAGAAATGCGGATTAGGCCGTTGACATTGAGTCGATCGATCTTTCGGCGATCAAATGGACCGGTTCACGGAGGTAATCGTCCGGCGCGACGTCAACTAGACCGTGTAGTGATCAAGAGAGTCGCTCTTTTCAACTGACCTGGACCTATGACTTCAGTTGCCCGAGCTGGGAATCGATCAATTTGCGAAATCTTAGGAACAGGTATTGGCTGTCATGCGGACCTGCGGATGCTTCCGGATGATATTGCACACTAAACGCAGGCTGGCTTTTGTGCTTGAGGCCGGCAATCGTGCCGTCATTTAGATTTTTGTGCGTAACGATCAAGCAGTCGGGCAATCCTTCCTCCGAGACAGCGAAACCGTGATTTTGAGACGTGATTTCGATCCTTCCCGTTTCCAGATCGATGACTGGCTGGTTGCTTCCCCGATGTCCAAATTTCATTTTGTATGTTTTTGCTCCGCAAGCCAATGCAAACAGTTGATGGCCCAGGCAGATTCCAAACAAAGGTACCTTGCCAATCAATTGCGCAATCGTCTCAATCGCAAAACCCAGTGGCTCAGGATCGCCTGGGCCATTACTCAGGAAGACGCCATCGGGTGAAAGTGCCAGGATCTCTTCTTTGGAAGCAGTTCCTGGCAGCACGGTGACGCGACACTGTTGATTGAACAAGTGGCGGGCGATATTCCATTTCATTCCAAAATCGAGTGCCACCACATGGGGAGACGAATCATCGGGTGTGCCGATTGATTTGGCGTCGGACTGAGCATGCCACCATTTGCTTAGTTGGCTGTCCCAGCTGACGGGCTGATCCGGTAGCACTTCCTGAACCAAATCGCGTCCGATCAATCCGGGACTGGTTTTGGCTTTTTGAACCAATTCGGCGTCGTCCAGAATTTCCGTTGAAACCACACTTTTCATCGCACCGGCGCTCCGAATTTTTCGAACCAGCGACCGAGTGTCAACATTTGCCACCGCAACGATTCCATGACGTTTAAGAAATTCGGGCAGCGTGGCGGAGGAGCGAAAATTGCTGGCAACCCGGCTAACGTTGCGCACGACGAACCCTGCCAAGGTGGGGGCGAATGCTCTCAATGTCTTCTTCGTTCACCCCATAGTTGCCGATTTCCGGGTAAGTCATCGCCACGATTTGCCCACGATAGCTAGGGTCGGTCAGGATTTCCTGATAGCCCGTCATGGAAGTATTGAACACGATCTCGCCAAAACTCGTTCCTTCGGCGCCAAAAGAAACGCCTGTGAATACGGAACCATCTTCCAAGGCCAGTTTGGCGACCATGTTGGTTTCGGAAGCATTATGTTTGGGGCTCAAACCATCCGTGACCATTACGATTCTTGCTTTCTTTAAAGTTGAAACGATTCCTTGGGTTTACCAAATAATCTTTTAATTTAACAACTGACTTTGACTATTGTAGCGGATTACCATTTGTTTTTTCTTTATTGGTGAAAACCGTCTCGGTCGGTCGATAGCAATATTGGCTGTGGGTCTCCGAACTGGAACTTGTTCCTTTCTCGGACAGCCAACTTTAGAAGGGTTTCAGTAGCGGCGAGCTGAAACCCTTCATTTTTTTGCGCCCAGCCAAAGAATGGGTCGACTCGAACAGCAAAACGCCGTGGTTCTGCGACCCAAATGGGGCCATGGTTTACTTTCCGCGGAATCGCAGCATGAATCCCAGGTCTCACGAGGCTTCGGACCAGAGCAGGAATACCCAAGCGGACTGGCGACCGTAAATCGAGTTATCGCACGTCAGTTGCGGCAAGCGCGCTTGACTGGAAGCCGGGGCATCAAGCCAATAACCGTTGTTTTGCTGCATTTCTCCGCGTTTTCCTGATCCATAACGCAGCTTAAATCTTAGCGCAATGTCAGGCTCGCACGGTCGTCGAGAGCCGAAATCGGCGTTTCTGCGCCAATATTCCGTCCGGCTCGACGAATATCATGCACTTGAGCCGCGAACGATTTCAGGAGACGACGATTGGGATCGTTCCTGTTATGGTTGATTTTCCACAACTCCGTTTAAAGCCAAAATTGCGACAAGCGCCAATCGTTCCTTTAACGCCATTGGCGACGCAAAAGTTGAGAACAACGTAACCGGAATCTTTTGACTTTGGACTTGCCAGCGTCGATACCGGTTAAATCCAGAGGACGCACCGATGTTCCTGCTGTCAGGAAGCGACCAAAAAATCTTGAAAAACGAATTAGTCGCAAATCCCGTCAGAACCGCGATGCTGCCATTTGTTACGAAGCCATTTTCGGTTTCCCGGAGTCCGTGGCGATTCGCCGTTTTCTTTGATTTCCGCCCATAACTTGTGCCATTAAGCGCAGGGAGAACCACTAAATGAATATTCGACGTTTCCAACACGACGGCCGCGCCAATGCGGCTGGTTTGTTGATTTCTTCGTTTGTGTTTTGCCTGCTGGCGACACTGGTACTGGGTTACCTGGCCTACAACTTTTGTCGCATCAATGTCCCGGCAAAACACATTGCAGTTCTGACAACGAAAACCGGCCAGGAACTGAGCAACGGGGAGGAAGTCGCTCCGTCGACGGATTACAAGGGCCTGCAGCTGAATGTGCTGGGGGAAGGACGATATTTCAGGAATCCCTATTTCTACAAGTGGTCTGTCTACCCGATGATCGAGATTCCCGAGAATAAACTCGGTGTTCGAGTTCGACTTTACGGCACCGATCTGCCTTACGGCCATTTCGTCGCTGCCAGTGGTGGGTTGGAAATCTCGGATCCGAATTTCGATCCCGAAAGCGTCGGAAAGGGAATTGTCCCCGAAGTCTTACGGGCGGGCCGTTATGGTTTAAATGCAATTCTCAAAAACGCAACGGGAAAAGTTGTTAATCCGCGGTCGCGAAACGACTACGTCGAGATCATCGAGTTGCATGACCCCGTTACGATTCCCGCCGGATACAAAGGGGTCGTTACCAATCTGTCCGGGCCGCTTCCTGACGACCCGAACCAGTTCCTCGTCGAAGCCGGATTCCGAGGCGTTCAGGAGGCAACGTTGGATGAAGGTACCTATTATTTGAATCCGTACGTTCAACGAGTTCAAGCAATTGACTGCCGGTCACAAAGATTCAATCTCGCCGACGGTTATGACATGGGTTTCCCAAGCAAGGATGGTTTCTGGGTTTCGCTGGATGGAATCGTCGAGTTTCACGTCAAACCAGAACAGGCCGCCCTGGTGTACGTGCTTTACGATGAAGCCAAATCGAACGAGGGAACGCAAACCTCGATTGATGAGGAGATCATTCGCAAAGTCATCATGCCCAACGCCCGTTCCATCTGCCGGTTGCGGGGCTCCAATTCCTCGGGAAGGGATTTTATTGGTGGTGAAACGAGAGTCGCATTCCAGGATGAATTTCAAGCGAAGTTGCGAGAAACCTGTAACGCTCAAGGCATCGAGATCGTGCAGGCCTTGATCACCAAGATCAACCCTCCGCAAGCCATCGCTGCTCCCGTCCGCGATCGAGAAGTCGCCAGCCAGAAACTGAAGCAGTACAAACAACAAAAACTGCAACAGGTTGAAGAGGCCAAGCTTGCGACAGAGGTCGAACTTGTCGAGCAAATACAGACCCTCGTCGAAGCAGAGCGAGACGTGGTCAAAATGACAACCGAAGCACGGAAACGGCAGGAAGTTGCCATTGCGGAAGCCAATCGCGACAAAGAGGTCGCGATTGAAGAGTTGGCTGCTGCCAAGGACAAGGCTGCGGCAATCATGGCGGAGAAAAAAGCCGAGGCCACGGTCATCGGATTTTCCAATGAAGCCGACGCTGCCGGTTGGAAGGCCGCGGTCCAGGCGCTCGACGACGATGGCCAGGCATTTGCCAGGTACGTCCTTTATCAAAAACTTTCGCCAGGTTTCAGGTCCATCATGACGAACACATCGGATTCCCCATTGATGGAAGTTTTCAAGAACTTTGCCAACCCGGCAGCGACCAAAATGGCAACCGAAGAGTAATGTTAATCCCCTGCTGATCCAAAAACCCTACAGTCCGGTACAGCACTCACCGAACCCAATTCTTTCAAAATTTGTGTAGCCCCCTTAACGCAATCACAATCGAGTCAAAATGAAATACATCGTGCCAGGTCTCATCGGAATCGTTATTGTCGTCGCGGCGGCGATCGCTTTCCATTGGATGGTCAATCGCGTTTATGTTGAACAAGGCCAAAGTCTGCAGTTGAGATACAAAGGGCCTTTCTTTCGCAAGGCGAAATACGCCAAAGAAGGTTATTGGGCCGAGGAGGGCGAAGTCGGAATCCTAAAAAACCTCAGAGGCCCGGGCCGACATTTCTACTGCCCGATCTGGTGGGAGAGAAGAATCATTGACGATTACGAAATTGAGCCGGGCGAAGTTGGAATCGTCACCTGTAAACTTGGCGAAGACCTACCGACGGGACAGTTTCTGGTCGACGGCGACATTGGCGAGACAACGCAAAAAGGTGTGCTGCGGAAAGCGTTAGGGCCCGGTCGCTACCGCATCAACTCCTACGGATATACCGTTGAGAAAATCAAAACCGAAAAGAAGGTTTCCGGAAAACAAACCAAGTACGGCGGATGGGTCACGATTCCGACAGGTTATGTCGGCGTGATCACCAATTTGGCGGACAATCCGAATACCACCCCCCCACAAAGAAAAGGCGTACAGGACAACGTTTTTCCACCCGGGATTTATCCTATCAACGTAAGGGAACAACAGATCGATATCGTGGAAATCGGCTACCGTGAATCGACGGTCTCGGTCGAAAAAGTTCGTAACCCCGATGGCAGCCTCAAGCTGGACGACGCCGGAGAACCGGTAGTGCTGAATGACCAGGACGGCATCAACTTCCCCTCCAATGACGGGTTTCCTATTCAAATGGATTTCACCGCTATTTGGGGATTGCTCCCCGAACAGGCACCTCACGCAGTGAGAACCTTTGGCAATATTAGTGAAGTCGAAAACAAAGTCGTTCAACCCCAAATCGAATCAATCTGTCGAAACAACGGCTCCAAGTACTCAGCGGTCCAATTGCTGGTGGGTGAAGAACGTGAAAAGTTTCAACAAATTAACCGGGAGCAGATGGAGCAAATTCTCGAAGAAAAGCATATCAAACTACTCTATGGGCTGGTCCGCCACATCTACATTCCCCGCGAAGTACGGGAACCCATCCAGTCAGCGTTTATCGCGGATGAGTTAAAGATTACGAGAGAGCAAGAACAGATGACCGCCAGGGAGGAGGCATTGCTGCGACAGGCCGAAAGGAATGTTGGCTTGGAGACGGAGCGAGTAAAGGTTGATACGGATCGTCAATTTCAGACCAAGCTTGCCGAAGGCGATCGCGAAGCAAAAAAAATTGACGCTCAAACGGGCAGGTTGGTAGCCGCCATCGACAGAGAAACCGCCGAATTGAATGCCCAGGCCGTGCTTGTAATTGGCGAAGCGGAAAACTTGGGCAAGCAATTGGTCGAGGAATCGCGATCCGACAAATTCCGGCTGGCCGTCGAGGCGTTTGGAACGCCGCGCGCCTACAACGACTGGGTCTTTGCCACGGGATTGCCCGACGACATCGAATTGAAGTTGATGTACGCTGGTCAGGGAACCCTTTGGACCGACATGGACAACGTCGGCATTCGAGCAAACCTACCCATCGGGCAACCACCAACGGAAGACAAATAACCTGACGTGGCTGCATTGAAAATCCGGAATGAGACCGTGGCAGGATTGGCAACAATTCGGACGGGTGAGGACCGCTTTCAACTGCCGAGATCCATCTGAGTTCTCCCGACATCAGCACACGGAATGCAGCCGGTTTGGCAACAATCCGGACGCCCCGGCGAAGTTCTGCGATTCCGACTTCAAACGATATGAGAAGTGTCGCGTTTCGACCAATGCCTGCCACCGGCCCGCAGCGTCGACGTCTGATAGCGGTGCAAGAGTGCTTCTTACTGCTTTTTTCTTGAAAAGCCTTCCGCGATTCCAGCGACATCGAATGGAAAGTTTCGAAATACGTCACGATTCTCGATCGTTCGCGATCCAAACCACACCAAGTCACGTAACACGTTGCGAGTGTCGTCGGCTAAATGGAATCTAATCTTGACGCATATTTAGGAATTTTCTATTTATTCCGGCAAGTAATAAAGCTTTCCCGTTCTGACCATACGTGTCACTTGGCCCGCGATCCCAAGAACAGGAAAAGACTGTTCTCGCACCCAAAGGAAACTATGTTCATTACCCAAATCTGTATCACCATTGGATTCGTCGTGGCCACGCTGTTCGCGATTCAGGTCAAAGTGCCCGTCGGAGAGGATTCGACGATCTAAATTCCTCGGTGCAGATTGTCGGCCGGTGTGAGCAAACCCTTGTCACGCCGGACCTTCGGTCGCCAGCAAATGGTCACGTCATCCTACAGAGTGTTCAGCGCACTTGGGGGTTTGCACTGTTCCGGAAACGCACGCGACCTTGTTGCCGGCCTACTGCAATGGAAGAGATATCCGGACCGGCGATATCAAATACTGGTTTGAGAGAGTTAGCCGTTTTGGCGTTAGCGACGGTTCGATTGCGAAAAGCCGATTAAGACTGATTGGCTAATGAGCCATCGGAATTTCCAGCTCGGACGTAGCACTACTCTTTTTTCACGCCAAACAGATTTCCCAAAATTCCATTGCTGGCGGAGTCTCCAGACGCTCTGGCGACCCGAGGACTTGGAAAAGCAGCCTCCACATCGCAAGTCGAGCAACCTGTTTGTGGGCTGACGTTATTGCCGGCGTTACAACGACTGCAGTCGCAGGTGGAGCTTTCCGCGCGACTCTCCTGTTTGTTCTTTTTGATACGGCATGTGCGGCATTCCATGCAGACGTCGTCCGTAGCTCGGATCCAGCGTCTGCCCCAGTGCCCAGGGTTTGCCTTCAATCCGCCACATCCAGCGAAATGGTCCCATTCGTCGCAGCAGGTTTCCGGATCAACACCAAAAAAGAACCGAGGATCTCGGAATTCCCGATTGACGTCCAGTTCTCCACAGGCATTGCAACCGTAGGCGCGTGCAATTTTTGATCGATAAGGAATCGAAAACGTCGAGCTAGGGGCTCGCCATTCACCCGTTTTCGCCAACCGGTTGTCCCAGCAGGATTGGGTGGGCTGAGTTCCACCAATGTAAGTTATCCCGGGACCGGAAACCTGGCAGGGGGTCGTTTGGATGTCCTGGCGTGGCAACCTCGCTGCCACCGTTGCGACCGGTGGTTCCGCCAATTGGGCTTGAGGGTGCGAAGTGAGCAATGTCTTACGCGGCTGAACCTTGGAGGCCGGTGCCGTCCCGTTTTTTCCGATAAAGGAATTCCTAACACGCTGTGCCGGCTGGGCCGAGGTGGTTGCGAAATAGCTTTGATCGTTTCGACCCGTAGCCGCGGTCGATTGACTGGGATCTTCAATTCGCCATTCTTGGGCATGAACAGGAACACAGAAAAGTGTCAACAGGACCGCTGATGTGATCAAGAATCGCATTTTCACCACTCCAAGTCATTCGGTTGTCAGGACGCCCCACGGGCAACGACCACAACCAATCGAAACGTAAATACATCAGTATCCTTCGTTCTGATTCAAGACATCAATTCAACAAAACAACTGCGACCCACTCACGTTCTGCAGGCGTAAGCTGCTGGTTGATCGTTAGAAATTCACCTGCCCAAACAACCGGATCTCTGTGCTGTGGAAAGTCAGTTTCACCGTTAAAGATTAACGTTTTGGCGAGTCGTCGGCCGGGTTGTGACGTATGCAAACGCTATCAGTCGCAATTCTGCCAGCAGTTTGGGCCAGCAAGTTTCGCGCGGCAGCCCCTCGTTTCATCGTAGGATTTTGAGCCGCCTCCTGATGATCCGCATCAAGGGGCAAGTCTTCTGCGTTGCCAGTCCGGTGCGGAACCAGCCGCCGTGTCGTCCACCGTGAGGTATTCAATTCGATCGTGGAGTCGGTTTCGTCCGCCTTGCCAGAATTCGAATCGGATGGGCTGGACGCGAAAGCCGCCCCACGAGTCGGGTTTGGGAATCTCCCCTGCCCCGAACTTCCGTTTCATTTCATCAAGTTTGTTTTGCAGCAGGCTGCGACTGGAGACGACGGTACTTTGATCTGAGACCCAAGCCCCTAACTGACTGCCACGCGGCCGCAGTGCGAAATACTTTAGCGAATCGGTCAGACTGATTTTCGAAACGACGCCATTAATCTCGACTTGACGTTGAAGTTCATACCAGGGAAACAGGAGTGAGACCTGCGGATTGCTGGCGATATGATGCGCTTTTCGACTGTTATAGTTGGTAAAAAATACGAACCCCGCTGGATCAACGTACTTAAGCAACACCGTTCTCTGAACTGGATGAGAATTTGCATCCACCGTCGACAGCACCATGGCATTGGGCTCATTGATTTGGGCTTTCCGGGATTCGCCAAACCAGCTTTCAAACTGCTTGAACGGGCACGGGGCGACCGAATCGACGTCGATGGAGGCATGCGCGTACTCCTGCCTCAGTTCATTTAAATCCATGGTATCCAGGTCTTCGAATCATTGGAAAGCGAGCGCCGATTTGTAAACAGTGAAATTCAACCTGGTTGTCTGGTTGCGTATGCCGCCTCGGGATTTCAGCAGCAAACCATGCGACGGCAGCCATTTTTTCGCCGGCGACTTCGGGAGCCCGGTCAGCCAGTCGCGTCCCGGTTGAACACAGGTCTCGCCCGTTGCCTGCTGCGAATTACGAAACGAGCCAAACAAAACGAAATGCCCGTTATTCCTGAAAATGGAACAACGGGCATCAACAACAGCGGAGACGACAGGATTCCGAAAACTGTTTCAGCGTGAGCCCGTTCATGCGCAAATGTAACGTTTCTAGGTGTTTGATTCACTCCCCTGTCGATCGAAAGTGTAACGCCTTGTCGCTCATTTTCAAGTTGCAACGCTACAAAAACGCTACAAGACTTTTGCCTTGGGATTCGCGACGGCACCGCAGCGAGCATGGAAAGTAACGCGCAAGGCTTTCAGATCTTACGAGTTCAGGGAGCTACCATCTCTTTCTGCGGCGATTGCGATTGGCGTTCCTGTTCGTCGGCGAGGTTCGAATGTTCCCGTCCTCAAACGCGAAGTAAAGGAAAACCGCGGCCGCGATCACAAATAGCAGCCATGATTGAAACAGGATTCGTACTACGGCGGCTGTGCCGACGGCCGAGTATACATAGAACTGGTTAAGTTTTTCTCTTGCGCTCAAGAATATCTCCTCTCAAAATGCCTTGTTGATTCCAAAAGATCCCAATCGACGACCAGTGGCTCCTGTCGTTCTTCGATTGGCGTATTCGCCCGCAACGGGCTGAAACCCAACTGGAGAATCGTCTGAATGGATTCACCAGTTTGTTCTGAGATTTGTTTTTCAAGTTCTCTTTGTGTCATCTTATGACTCCATAAAAAAAGCCCGAGTGCATAAGCGCCCCGGGCAGTTGTGTAAGTTGCAGTTTTAAACGCCGATTCCTACTTCGGAATCAGCCAGTTTCTTTCAAGCCACCTTCGTTCGGCGGCTAGTGCCTTTGACCGAAATACGAATGGGCCAAGGGTTGGGCCGTCGACAGGTGATAGATCAGCGATCCATTTGCCACCGTCGACGGGTTCCACATGACTGCCCCGTCGAATCTTCATTCGACCGAGTGCAGGTAGTGGAATCGTCTCGTCGTAAATACAGCGAGCTATACCACGTGGATCAATTACAATCTGCATTTGGCTACCTCGCTCGTCGAATCAGGTTGCGGCGGGGTCGATCAACCAACAATTGATCCAATCGAACACCGACCTCGCGCAGCTCGCCGACGACGGAATCGCGAATCAACATGTTTTCACGCAGTGATTGCGGCGTTCGACCCTGGACAATTCCCTGACAAGTCTCGACCAGATCATCGAGTTCCTCATTCGAGCGCACGTTTAGTTTTCTGAAGCGATCGAAGAAACTCGTCAAGTTTGTGATTGCCGTGTCGCGGAAGACCTTAGGTTTGCCGTCGACCTGACCAGCAAGTCGTTCGGTCAGATGTTCGATCAGCTCGTTCAGTTCTTGGGTGAAGGCTGTTTCCGCCAGTTCCAATGCTTGATCGAATCGGCGGGTAACGCGTTCTGCTTCTTGACGGTACAGTTCCGGGTTTCAATCGCCGGAGGTATTCGGGGACTTCAACGTTGGGAAAATCCCCCAGGTCACGCTAAACAATCCATTTAGTGATGGCGGATAGTCGGCTTCGTTAAACAAGTCGCCCAATCGATCACGTGCAGCAAACTTCAATTCTGAAAACTCGTCGTCCAGCCGGGAAACTGCTTGTTCAAGCTCCTGTTGAAACTCTCCGAGCCGTTCGTTGAACGCCTCGACGCTGTCCTGGCGAATCAATCGAATTCCAGTCTGTGGAAAGGGCAGTGTTTCACTTTTCCAATACGAATTGATGCGGCTCTTGACCGAGCTAACTGCTTTGTACGCAGGATGCTTGGTATCGAGAAGTTTCTTTCCAGCGGAAAGCACCTCGCCGTCGGCTCCAAACGAATTGCGCCGCGGTTGTTTCTTGCAGTCGGTCAATGATTTGGTTGTGCCAAACCAGGTGAAACTCAGACCCGCTTGCCGCCATTGTCGACCTGAGCCGATTGGCTGCGGAGTCAGATGAACTCACCGATTCGTCACGAGTCTGAGTGGGCTCAAGTGTCGTACTCATAGTTCCTCCTAAAAGAAAAGAGCCTCAATGGCCGAGTGACCAAAGAGGCTCCATGTTTCTGTTATTGAAAACGCAATTCAATTATTGGAAGGCTTCGGCCCAACCGGGCTTAACTTCCGGCGTTTCTTCCCTGTGCCTTGGATCAAAAAAATTCCTGGGCTGGTTGCGGACAAGCAGCGATTGCTCGCCCACCGCGAAGACGCTGTCCACTGACTTCACTGTTCGTCACAGCGATCGGGACAACTTGCTCGGCAGCGTTTTTCAGTGGCAAACTCCGAGAGTGATGCCAGTCGGCAGCAGGCGCGAATCTCGCTTCCTGTCCAAAGATCATCATCAGGAATGGTGGCGACCGGATCGATTCCAAAATGACTCATCCAAATATGCCAAATACTCATGCGATCTGCCGGTCCGACGGCAAATCGCAAAAGAAGATCCCATCAAAGCGTTCGGCCCGCGTCAGTTCTGGCGGTAACTGTGAAATGTCGTTGCTGGTTGCGACGACAAAAACGTCTGAGGTGTGATCCGAAAGCCAAGTCAACAGTGAGCCCAACATCCGAGTCGCCACACCACTGTCGTTCTTACCACCGCCTCCGGAACCACTCAACGCTTTCTCAAGTTCGTCAACGAACAGGATCGCCGGCGCCATCGCGTCGACGATTTCCAAGGCACGCGAACGTTGCTTTCCGATTGCCCGACTAATCCGCCCATCAAACGGCCGACATCCATGACCAAGGTCGGGCGGCCAGCCTCTTTGCCGAGCGCCTTTGCAAAGCGCTTTTGCCGGTTCCAGGCACGCCCAGCAGTAGAATTCCTCGGGCGGGCGAGCTGCGGATCGGACTGGAACACCTTCGTGCAGAACTGTTTCACCGAGTCCATGCCGCCGAGCTGCTCAAATCCGGATTCACTCTCGTGAAGTGAGAGCAGGCCCGGACTTTTTCAGAGTCTGGCTTTTCAATTGCTTGAACCGTCGATGGGTTTATTTGGCCTTCGCGAATGATGGAAAGACTGAATGCGTTTTCCGCTTCGTAACGTGTCAACCCGGACGCCGCGTCGAGGACCTGAGTCAATTCGCTGTCAGCCGGCAGCTCGTCACCCTCAGTGATTCCTCGGGCGATCGCCTCCAACTGTTCTTTACCTGGCAGTCGATGCTCCAGCACCACGAATAACTTTTCCAGTTCGATCGGGATGTCTGTTTTCGGCGACAGAATCACGTAGAAGTTGCGAGTGTGCTTTCCTGATTGGATTTGCTCGGCAAGCGTTTGCACGATTTCAGCATTGCCAAGGAATCGGTGAAAGTTTTTTAGCACCATCAACGATGGTCGATCCGCAGATCCGGACGCGGCAAACGTCTTCAGAGCCGCCAACGGGTCCGCACCGCCGTTTTCAGTGTTTGCCGAACCACCGCACGATACTCCGTTGCAGATATCCCAGGACGACAAGTCCCAATCATTTTCTCGGCACATCGCGCTCAATTCGATCAATGCGTCGGTGTGTTCGTGGGAATAATCCAGATCCCGGTGAAACAGGCGGCGATATGATCAAACATTTCCTCTGTGAGTGTTTTCATTCAATTTCCTTCTGATGGATTTTTGATTCATGGTGTTCGTAGAACCCTGGTTTCAAGGTTTCAGCACTTTGAATGCCAAGGGCTCGTTCAAGCGATTTGCTTGCCGAGCGACAAGAGACGCCTTCATAACCGTGTGTTTCAATTCGGCTCTCGCCTTGGGGTGAGACAATCACTTCGATTCGTTTCATACGATCAACTCCGATTGAATAGTGACTTTGATGCTGCCGTCTTCCAGAGCCTGTTCGCTGGCTGTTAATCCTTGGCGGCGAGCTTCGAGTTTCGATTTCTCGACTGCATACCGCTGTTGGAATTCGTCCAGCCGCTGTGGGTCACCCCAGCGGCCGTTGTAGTTGTCGTAGCGGATTGCTCCCGTCTCGAGCTTGCAAACGACCGGGTATTTCCAGTCTCGCAAGTTCACGCCGTATCCCAACTCGGTTGAGTTATAAAGTTCAAATGTTCCTTGAACCGGCGCCTCGAGTTGCAGGCGAATACACGCCTGCCTTACCGCGTTGATATCGCGGATCTCCGTCTTAATCTGAACAACGTGAGACATTATTCTTCTCCTGGTTTAGTGTTGGTTGGTGTCTTTAAGTCAGACCGTCAGTGATTCTTTGCTGTCGTTCGTTGGTCTCCGGCTGGTTTGGTCCGGCGATCAATCGAGGGACTTCTGAAACAAGTTCCCGGATCAGTATTTCGTTGACCATGTCCGGATCGCTCGTTTTCCTGGTCGTAGCCCAGATTAGGTAAGCGCTAAAAAAAGCGGCATGGTTGCCACGATTACGATCGCCAGAAATCGAAACGATTCGGCCCAGGCCAATCCAGAACGCCTTTCTTGCTGAAACTGCTGACGTTGCTCATCAAGTTTTGTGAATCCTCGATTGAGTTCCTTTCGTTCGGATTGAATGTCTCGACTAAGTTTCGCAAACTCTTCGTTTGCTTTTGCGTTCGAGTTATTTTGTTGGGACTGCATCTCAACAGTATGGTCAGCCATATCAGCCAACCGTTCCGATTCAGTTTGACACCCTCCGATGATCATCATCAGTCCGGCCAGAATCAAAATTCCGACCATCCAAATTTGCTTCATTAGCATTTCTCCATAAGTCAATTGATTGACGCAGCACTTCTTCGAGTGCCCGCCGACGGCTCCACTCACGAATGAACAGAGCAGTCAAAATAGAAACCAGAATTGCATTGCTGGTTACGATTGCAGTGATCAAGGTTTCCTCCTTAAGAATTGTGGCGATGCCTCGATTTCTGACAGCTAGGTTTCCCATCAACTAATATGCCGCGTTTTTGCCGGTAATTTAGCTGATGCAAATTGAGGTTGCGAGCGATGGAATTCTCGCGACAAAGGACGAATTACGAAATCTTGGGTTCAACTATATGTCGCGTTTCTGGCTCCTTTCTCGCCCGGTTTGAGGGCCTAGTGACCGATAAGGTCGTGGAGGTTCAAATCCTCTCATCAGCACTCGGAAATACTGGGACTTGCGGCGATTCGTTGTGAGTCCTTTTCTTTTTGTCGACCATGGCGTGGGGACATTTTGGGGACAATGATTCAGTAGCGTTGCATTTGTATCGCCGGGTTTTTCCTTACCTCAAAGGGAAAATACCATCATGGCTTCTATCGAACAACGCAACGGGATCTTTCGGATTGTTTTCCGCTTTCAGGGCCGTCGTTTCAGCCAATCGCTTGGCACGAACGACGAAGCCGCTGCAGTCGGCATCAAAACGGCCGTGGAACAAAGAATCAAACTCATAAAGAGCAAACTCTTGCCAGGACCTTCTGTTGGTGAAGACGTCGTCGAGTTTCTGATGCATGGAAAAAGCCAGCCAGATAAAACCGGCATCATCGAAAAAGCCCAACAGAAGGCAGAGATTAGTTTTGGTGGAATCTGCAAACGTTACTTTGATAACTTCTTGAGATCTTCAGTCGAAGATGCGAGCTTCCAAACGCTCGAGCTTCACAGACGCCATCTTCTCAGGCATATTGGTGCTGACAAGAAAGCCAGAGCCGTCAACGCCAGGGTTTCACAGAAATACATCAACTTGAGGTCGAAAGATCCAGGCATTCGTGGCGGATGCGTTTCTCCGGCAACCATTAAAAAAGAAATCACGACGTTGAAAACCATTTTTCGATGGGCAAAGGATGAAGAACTAATCGAGTCAGAATTCAGCACAAAAGGGCTTCGTTTTCCAAAGGGAAAAGAAAAACCTCCGTTCCAAACCATGGAGGAGATTCGGCGAAAAATAGAGTGCGGTGGGCTTGCGGAGCAACAAGCCGACGAGCACTGGGATTGCCTTTTTCTATCGACTAAGGAAATCGCTGATTTGCTTTCTGATGTGAAGTCAAATGCTCTGAGAATCGTTCTCGCTGGGTGGCTGGAATCGCATCCGGCTGGGCCATATCTATTTACCCTGGAGCCAGCGATCAGCCGATCCAAGAAAAATCGAAAGATTGGCCAGTCAATCTCGCACGACGAGGCGCATTCACATTTTCGCTCGACTTTACAGGGAACAAAATGGAATAATATTCGTGGTTGGCACTGCTTGCGACATTCATTTTGTAGTAACTGCGCAGCGGTCGGTATCGAGCAACGTGTCATCAACCAATGGGTCGGTCATCAAACCGAGGAAATGGTACGCCGATATCGACATTTGTTTCCGCATCGCGAGCGTGAGGCAATTGAAACCGTCTTCGGCTAAAATTCTCACCACGGGTTCATTGCCTTTTTAAGTATGTCCAGCGGAGATTTTAGCAGCGCCCTTGTTTCTCGATGTAAGGCATAGAGATGCCAATCCCCTCTTCTTCGGTCGTCGGTCGCTGGGCAGGTGACCGCGTGGCGCTCATTGGCGACTACGACGAGACCTTTGCTTGGTCTGACTTGAAGCACTACACCAACATCAGTCAGCAGCTGGTTGAAGAATGGAATCGCATTGTCGGCGATAAAGAATTCCTACTGACTTGTCGGCAGTTGCATGGACGACGATTAACATCATCGGCAAGGATCCCGTGGTCCCCCCACTCGGAGGCCGCGTGAGTTTTTTCTGCTCGCGACCACCAGCCATTTCCAGCCGATTTTTTCAATTGTTCGCAACAAGTTGCAAACTGTGTCGCTCCGATGGATCGAGGCTCCGCTTTGCCGACACGACTTCGCCGGTCAGGCTTCGCTACTCCCCTCTCCCCCGTCCGCGACTTCGACCGGCTGGGCGCGCCGGTAGCACGCAAATACCGAACCCACCTCATCATCGCCAACCAGTTCACTGAACAAATTCCGGGCGAGATCCTGGCAGCGTTGTGGGGCAACGCACGAAGCCACATCATCTTCCAAATGGGAGCCAATGACGCGGAGACCATCGTCAGCCAACTTGGGCAATCGGTTTCCATCGAAAACCTGACCAACATCCCAGTTCACTTTTGTTACTGCCGTATTGCCGGATTTCATCGTGCCCCATTCAGCATTCAGACATTGCCAATCGGATGGCGCCGGTAGATCGACTTGTCCGGTAATTGCGGCTAAGCCAACCAAGCAGCATTTCGAATGGTCCTATTCCTCTGAAGTTGCTCGAATTTCTTCCATTCGATTGTCCGATTCCAAATTCATGGAGTGAATGATTTGACGTTGTTCATCCAGTTTTTTCATGACCTCGGTATAACGCTTGAACGCCATCGAGTCGCGTTCCTCAAAATTTGTACCTGTGGATGGATTGAGACCCGTAACTGTCAAATCATGCGTCATTAACTGCTGCTGCATCCCCAAGACTGCACTGACCAGACTACGAATTGCCTTGGCAACTTCAAGGTTGGTAATCTGGGCCGTTTTGAATTGAGATTCCAATTCCCGGCTCTGTTTGTTGAGCAACCAATGCAAGATGTAAAGGAAAGCCGCCGCAACAATGCCGTTTTCCAGCAACGCGGTAAGTAATTCAACTTGACCAAACATAAAATCTTTCCTGAATGTGGATTCCAACCGGTGCCCCCAATTCCTAGTGGAAAGGCCTAGCGATTGACCCAGGTACACCTGCCCGTTGCCGGATCGCAATGCAATTTTCCGCTCTGCCTGCGGAGGAGGCCATCCATCGGCGGCCGGCAACGAATGGGCTCGTTGGTCGCACTGGCTTCTGGAACAAGCATCCTGGAAAAAGTTGATTGAAAGCTGGTCGGAGATTGCCACGGCCGCATGGCTGGAATCGACTCGACACTCGCATCCACCGACTCAAAGCATTGCGGCAACATCGCAGATTGTATCGGACAAACTCCGCCAACACACACCGTCGAGGGAACCGACTGCGACCCGTCAAAGAATGAAGACGAATCAATGCGCAGAACGATGGGTTTACTTGGCGATCGGGCTTGCTGGGTCAAAAAGACGTTCGGCGCTGGATGTCTCAATGGCGCAAACACATTTTGTTGGGCCGTACAACATTCAACGTTCATTCCCATCAACGCCAATACAAACAGTAAAATATCAATCTGAAAGTTTTTGGTACTCATGTTTCAAACCTTTTAAAAAAACCAGAATTCTTGATCGCGAACGAGTTCACAGCCCTGCGGAACTCCAAAACCGAAGCGATTGTCTTTTCCCAACTCGCCCCGATCTTCCGCGTGACGCTTGAGAAACTCGCGCAGGCCATTGATGGTGCGAATCGACCGGTCGTGCGGTCGGCTGGCAAGAATGCAAGCCAGAAGTCCGGCAGCTGCTGGGGTTGCCATCGAAGTCCCCGACATGACCTGATACCGGTCCCCCGGGACGGTGGATAGAATCTCTTCTCCCGGCATGGCAATGTCGACTTCCGGACCGCCGCTGGAAAAGGTTGCGATGTTGCCATCGCGCCGATAAGCGGCCACGCCAATGGTGTATTTGGAAGCCCCCGGATGGCTAACGCTAGAACCTCGCCCCCGGTATCCGCTGTTGCCAGCGGCCGCAACAACGATCATTCCTGATTCGTTGGCTGATTCAATTGCAAGCTCCTGTGATTCGTCAAAACTTCCCCCCAGCGACATGCTGAGGACACAGCCGTCGAAGTCCTGTTTGCGTTTGACCCATTCTTCGATAGCCGCCCGAATTCCCCGGGTAATCCAGTCCGAGGGGCCTGATCCACGGTCACCGAGGACCTTGAGGTGGGCCAACGTCGAGTTGGGAGCCCAGCCAACCACACCATCTTGGTTGTTCATCGCCGCGACGATCCCGGCACAATGCGTTTGATGGGCGTTGAAATCGAATTTTGAACGGGAATTGGTAAAGTTGTAGGTGAATAACGGTGGAGCGAGGTCACGGTGCCGGGGAACTCCGGTATCGAGAATGATGACGAGTACCCCCTCACCGGCACTTCGCTGCCAGATTTCCGGCATCGACCTTTCTCGCAAGCCCCAGCCAATCTGTTGGGCCAGGGAATGGGCATCCATCGGCGGAGAATCAAGGCGAACCGGCGGTAGGCTATATTCACTCATGGCTGAACTCCTGTTTGATGGCAGCCGCGGCGGCGCGCAAGTGAACTGCATGGGACTTGACGTCGGCAATCCGCAACCGCTTAAACTCTGACTGCATCGCAACACCAACCGGCTCCCAGTAGCTGGTTAACGGGCCGAGAATCCGGGCGTTCGCCTGGGATAGCGATTCCCAAATATCGGGAATCGAGTTGATGGACCCCGATTCGCAGGCAGTGGCGGTCTGTTCAAAACTTTTGGCAATGAGGTGACCTTTCGACTTGGCCTCGACTGACTCGATTTTCTTCATCGCCGCAGCCACCAATCGGTACATTGGAAACTCGGTAATCGGTGTTGAAGGCGGATCGTTCGGATTTTCGTCCGGAGGTTGATCCGTGTCGTTGGGCCTGCGAATCTTGATCCTTCGTCGAATTTGCCGCGTGACGATTCGCTGATCCATCACCTGCTGAGCCAACAGAACCACGACCACCTCCGACTGCTGATGACAGCCAACGGCAAACAACAGGCGGTGTCCGTCTTCAACTTGCTCGTAGTCCAGATTGGGTGGATTCAGCACAATCCAGAACGGGGATTCCTCTGGCTGAATTTCAGCCGTCAGCCGGACCAGTTCGCCCGGTGCGACTTCGAATGGGCCCCTGATATCCAGTGCGTTCATTTGGGCAAAGCCAATGTTTGCCCAGATCGCAACAACGGATACCACGATCGTCCCGATCCCTACCTGTTTGGTCTTCATGGTTAAGTAGCCTTTCGATTATTCGCTACGGATGAGCCGTAAAGCACAACGTGCGTCAAGCTCAACGCCTTTAGACAACGAATACAACTTCGTCGTCGCAGACGTCTCTGGCGACCGCCACATTGCCGAACAGACCAATCAACTGTTCGATCATCTCGATCAGCGCCGGGGCCTGGGTGATAAACCACTGCAGCAGTTTCAACAGGTTATCCACAATCGGTTCGGCTTGGAAAAAGGTGACCGAAAACGTTCCGCTGGTGGTGCCGAACTTCTGCGCTGCAACCATGGAAGTCTCATAGGCCGTTTCGAACAACACTTCGTCATCGAGAGTCAACTCGAGCATGGTTAATTCTTCTGTAGTGGATTGGCGAATCTGTTTGCGAAGTGCGCGTCGCAGCAACGCTCTTTGAATGCGTGGTCGATCGTTCATGGCCTGTACTCCTGCTTTGGATACTTGCTTCTGAAAAAGGCAATCGTTGCGTGATTGCCGCCTACACCAACCATGTACCGAGGGGGAAACGTTTTTTGACACGGCCACAAGTTGGGGTGCGAAAAAAAGTTTTTTTGAAACCCTTTTTACGCGCCCTGCTGTGACCAGACGCGTCACACATAATGGACAAAATTACAGTAAACCAGGCAGCCACACGGATGACTCGATGATGCCAATCCAGTCCGTTTCGAAAGTCGCAACTTGTCAAAAGAAAGTGGCTTGGTGGTACTTGATTGGTAGAGAGGGAAATTTTTTGCCTGAACCAGAATCAGCTTTTCCAAGCGGCACGGTGGCCGATCGTTCAACGCGACAAACCAAGAACAACGACCTGATGAACGTCGAAAACCGAAGTCCGATTGCACCGCTGCGTCGCAAACATGCACAAGCTGTGGAGCGCAGAAAAACCTGGGCGGAAGTCCTGGATCTATTCTGCCGAGATCAGTGGTTCACCGAGCTATTGCAGACAACTGCTTTATCCGTGATCCGCAGAAAACGTCTGCCGTTCCACCTGGCGGAGGACTTGCAGCAAGACGTGATGGTTCTGATCGCGTCTGACCTCAAGAAGAATCCAGCGTTTGGGATTCAGCCTCCGGCTGGCGACTACGGGAAACTTCTGAAAGTCGTTGTCTACCGCTACTGCTGCAAAAGCGTCCGAGGCAAATCGCGAAACAAGTCATTCGAGACAGAACCGATCCGCAGTGAAACACAACATCCGCTGATTGACGAACGTGATCTGGTGGATGATTTGATCGATTTCCGAGAGGCCGTTGCCTCGCTCAATCGGTCGTATCGCTCGATTGTGAAACTGCTTTGCGATGGCCTGACCGTCGAGCAAATCGCACGGCGACGGAAATGCCACGCGCGTACGATTTATCGTCGCATCCGAGCGGCAACCAAACAGATTCAAGAGTTTTGCGAACACGATTGACAGCCATTCTGGGTGACACCTCACAGGCTGAAAAACACAACCACTTGCTTAACCTGACCCCTGGAGAAAAACCATGCTCCGACTAGCCAATCCCGCCGCAAACGGCGCATCCGCTTTGAATGAGGATTTTTTGCTACGCAGTGCGGTGTTTGCCGCCCTGGAAAAAATCGGCAGCAAACAAAAAGAGCCACGTGAACTGGTCAATGGGCGCCAACATTCGATTCGCATGTTGATTACAGGCGAGATTGATGACCAGCTATTTGAGCAGTCCGTCGTTTCGATTCTCTCGATCGGCCATGCCCAGCAACGTTCGTCCAGCGTGAATCCGCAGGTTCCCGAGCTGGTTGCCTACATCCTGGGCAAATTAAACACGGTGACCCGCGAGCGAATCCTGGCCGATGTGCCTGTCGAGTTTCGCCAAAACGAGAACCGGCTACCCGAATCATCGCCCGAGTTGCTTGAACGCTCCAAAGCGATGTTGAAAGAACTCCGGCAGACAAAAAAGGTGATAGCGCGAGGTCCGGTCCGCTGTGAGTATTCGCTGGTCGAAGCGGCTGAATACTAGCTGGTCTTTGTAGGTTTCTTGCCGTAGCCAGGCTATCGGGAAGGGCGAGGCTGTCGCCGAGTCGAATTTCCAAGTGCGACCTTGCCCACCCAGGCAATCAGACAAAGGCCAACGGCCCAAAATCTTAACCTTTTTTACCCCAACCCATCTCTGCGAAAGGAGTGCGCGCCAAACCAGTACCCGACAACCAACTCAATTTTCAAAATCTATATCAAAACACAACCTTCCCACAAAAGAGAAAAATCATGTCAAACAAGAAACACAATTCGAAGCCAAAAAACGACAACACGTCATCTCATCAGAACCGATCTGAAGCCTTTGATGACCCTGGCCAGGTCGATCCCTGCCAGGTCTTCCCCGGGTCAACCATTCCGGAATGTGGCGGTGGAGACAACGCCCATGCGGGCTGCAAAACCGATAAATGTTCCGGGCCGAGCGGAGGGGGCGGACTGGTCCAGGTGCTAGCAATGCCCGCTCAGGTCGGCGGCGACTACAAACACATCAACCTGTCCGATGGAACGGTCACTGGCTCACTCGATCCGTTTGGATCGACGGCCAGTCCAGCGGGCGGGTTTACGATCAAGTATTACAACCAATTCAGAAAATCAAATGGTGATTTTGTCAATCAATATTTTGGTATCGGCTACAACTTTGCCTCCTCCGATTTCGCCTACCTTGTCGATTTGGGCAGTGACGAATTTCTGGTACATGTGCTGCCAGGTGGCGACGGACGCTCTTTCCGGTTTGAGAAACAGACCGATGGAAGTTTCGATTCGCTGTACGGAAATCGCGCGCAACTGGTTGAAACCTCTACGGACTATATCCTCAAGGAAGCCGATGGAACGATGAGCTTTTTTGACGTGTCCAACGGCTGGATTACCAAACAAGTCGCTGCCGACGGCCGGGAAACCGAGTGGATCATGGACACCACCGAAAACGTGCTGCGTGAAGTCCGTACCACCTGGTCCGAAGACAGCAAAAACGTGATGCTTTCGCGGCTCTATTCGTACTACTCCAGCCCCGGACCAAGTGGCGGAGGGGGAGGCGGTATCGGAATGACAACTGGCGACAGCTCTGATGTCGAGTACGTCACCGAAAGATCCTACGTGGGAACCTTGACGGAGCCAGGAACCAACGATTGGGATCTGAAAAGTCGTCTGAACTTCGTGATCGCCGATGCCGACGTCACCAACAAAGTCAATCAGGGCGACCTGAAGAAACTGATCTATCAAACACCCGACGGATCGGGCGGTTGGGATACCCAACAGACCTGGATGTTCACCTATTACACCTCCAACTCTTCGACCGGATTCATTCACGGTTTGAAACATCGAATCGAACCCAACGGCTACGCTTCTTTATCTAATCCTGACACCGCCACACAGGCCCAGCTGTTGGATGCCTCCAGCCAGTACTACCAATACAACTCCGACCGTCAGATCACGCGGATCGAAACCAAAGGGGGATCGGAATATAGCACGATCACTTATAGCGAAAACGCAAATGCACCGACCGGCGTCAATGACTGGTATTACAAATCGGTCATGACCAACAACGACGGATCCAACAGAACGGTTTACAGCACCTACTTCTATTCGGACTTGCTGATCGTCGATAGCGATGGTTCCGACGAATGGTTGATGGCCAATGAGTTCAATTCAGACTTCTGTCCGATCAAAACCGCTTTTCCGACGGCGTTTGATACGTCAACCGCTGCCTACGATGACACCGAAGACGACCTGGACATTCAGTATCATGCTGCGACGGGTCGGATCGACAGCTTCAGCTACGATTCATCCTCGGGAATGATTGAATACCGCAAGACCCAAAACGGGTCCTCCGGCACTCCGATCAATATTTCCAAAACTGAGTATGCTTCTCGAACCGTTGGATCGGGTGACGAAGCCAGAACCGCCTACTTCGTCAGCAAACAGATTCAGTATCAAAGCGATTCCGGTTCAGGTGACCCGGTAACAGTTGCCGAGTATAGCTACGACTCGTGGCATTCGGGAACGCTGCAACCGGACACCATCACGATTTCGCATCCCGATGTGGCGGCTGCCAACAACGGTGTCGGCAATCCGCAATCGGATGAAACCGAAATGAAGTATGACGAGTTTGGCCGACTGATTGAGCAAACGACCGCAGACGGCACAGTGACCGAATATGATCACGATTTGGCAACCAGCGCGGTGACTCAAATCATCCGCGATTCGGGCACCGGAAAACTGAACCTGACCGACGACATCGAAGTCGATATTCGCGGCCAGGTGACGAAACGGCTTGGTCCAGCGGTCGATGGAAACCGACAAGCCCACTGGACGGTACGCATCGACGACCGGGAAACCTGGACTGCGACCGGCTATCACGTCGTTTCGGGTGGCGCTGAAACACTGGTGAATCCAGTCTCAATTCAGAAAACATCAGATGACGGAACCGAAGTCGATCAGATCACCGCAAAACGGGGGAGTACCGTCGAATCATCGGGTGCCCTGAGTTCCAGCAACAGTTTCCCTCAATCCAGTTGGACCGCCTGGACGCGTCACATTTACGATGTGTTTGGGCGGCTGCAGTCAACTCGGATATATCACGACATTCCCTCATCCGGAAGCGGTACCTCTGGAACGAATTACATCGAGTCGAGCTACGATTACGACGCGATGGGCCGTCAAAACAAAGCCGTTTCACCCGCTGGAACGATCACACGAACGGTTTTTGATGACCGTGGGCTGGTCGTTTCCACCTGGCTTGGCACCGACGACACCAGTGCCACCGATTCCGATCCAACTGGCGGTGGCGCAAGCGGAAACAACATGCTGAAAACTGCCGAACACGAATATGACGACGGCAACGATGGCGGTGATGGATACCGCACCAAAACAACCATCCAAGTCAACTCAACGGCCGCCGATAATCGGGTAACGGAATTCGAGTATGACTGGCGCGGCCGATTGAGCAACACGATCACCAGCGATGGTACCAACGAGTTTCATCAAAAACCAACCTATGACAATCAGAATCGCGTCACCAAGAATCAGACTTTCCGGGACGATTCAAGCACGCTGGTCCTGATCGCCCAGTCCGAATCTTACTTTGACGAACGGGGCCGGCAGTATCGCAGCAAGACCTACGCGGTCAGTGAGGCGGGGGTGGCAGGCAACGCGCTCGAATCGAATCAATGGTACGACGAAATGAACCGTGTGATCAAATCGTCTTCACCCGGTTCAACCGCATTTACAAAAACGGTTTACGATGCCGTTGGACGAACGACTGAGGTGTACTCGGCGTATTACGATGGAGTTGGCACCGATGATCCGGCCAGCATCTCGGGAAACAAAGTCTTGACCGAAACCCATACCGACTATGACGATGCGGGCCGAGTCTTGATGACGACCTCCCAAGATCGTTTGTACAATGCAACCGGTAATGGTTCGCTCAACGGGCCTTCCGGCAGCCAGCCCAAGTCTCGCGATTCCTATGCGGCGATGTGGTATGACAAAATTGGTCGGGTTACCGAATCCGCCAACTACGGTACCAATGGCGGCACTGCTTTGACTCGTCCGAGCACGGCTCCTTCCTCAAGCGACACTGTATTGGTCAGCGAAACCGAATTCAATATGGAAGGCCAGGTCTACGAAACGACCGATCCGGCTGGTGATGTGGTTCGCCACGAGTACGACGATGCAGGCCGGACGACAAAAGTTATTCATAACCAGGGTGGTTCGGTGACTCAAACGGTTCGCACCGAATACAATTCCGTCGGTCAGATGTCTAAGCAAATCGCCGAAAACGCTGACACGGGCAATCAGGAAACGGTTTATACCTACGGTGTGACAACGGCGGGTGGCTCGGATCTGATCAGCAATCAGTTGCTGGAAAAAGTGACTCATCCCGACAGCGGCACAGTAACGTACGACTACGATCGAACCGGCCAGCAAATTTCGATGACCGATGCCAATGGCTCGATGCACGATTACAGCTACGATGATCTGGGCAGAAGGATCGCCGACAAGGTTTCAACACTGGGATCGGGGGTCGATGGATCGGTTCGGCGGATCGAACACAGTTACGACAACCGGATGCGTTTGGAGAACGTGACCAGCTACGATGCCGTTTCGGCTGGCAATGTGACCTCGGATATTCAGTACAACTACAATGATTTTGGCCAAGTCGTCTCTGAATACCAGCAACACGGGTCGGCAGTTAATGTTTCCACGTCGCCGGTCGTCGAGTATGATTATGACAACGGCAGTGCGAATACGATTCGGATGACCAAATTGACTTATCCCGATGGTCGAGAACTCGATTACAATTACGGAAGCTCCGGCAGTCATACGGATCGGCTGGACCGAGTCGCGACGATTAAAGACGGCGCGACAACACTTGTCACTTATGAACATGCAGGCAGCGGGACTTTGGTAACCCAGACCTACAACGAGCCAGGCATTGAAAAGACCCTCCATTTGGGAAGCGGCAGCGATCCGTACTCGGCTTTGGACCGGTTTGGCCGCCTGATCGATCTTCGCTGGACCAAAAGTTCAACCGACCTGGTTCGTTTCGAATACGACTACGATCGGGTTAGCAACCGTTTGAACGAGCGGAACAAAGTCAGCACCGGGAGCAATCCGGATGTGGATTCGTTATTTGGGTATGACGAGTTGAACCGACTGACCAGTTTCAAAACGGGCTTGCTTAACGCAGGTGGCACCGCGATTTCGTCGCCCGAGATGACTCAGAGTTTTACGCTCGATGAAACGGGTAACTTCAAAAACTTCAGTCAGACTGTGGTCGACGCAGTCACCCAGACGCGAACGCACAACCAGGTCAACGAGATCACCAACATCACCGAGACGGTTGGATCAGCCTGGGCAACACCGGCGTTTGACGACGCCGGCAACATGACCGAGATTCCCCAACCAGCGGATCTGACGTCGGTCTATGATGCGACCTGGGATGCCTGGCACCGGTTGGTGAAACTGGAGGACGGCGCAAACACGGTTGCAGCTTACGAGTACGACGGTTCCAACCGCCGCGTGATCAAGAAGACTTACGTTTCAGGGGTGCTCGATGAAACGAGACACGTTTACTATTCATCTTCTTCGCAGACTCTGGAAGAACGGGTCGATTCATCGTCTAATCCCGATCAACAATTAGTTTGGAACCTGGCTTACGTCGACGATCTCGTTTTGCGAGACCGCGATACGAATTCGAACGGAACACTCGACGAACGCATCTACTCGCTGCCCGACCTGCGCTTTAGCGTAATGGCATTAGCCAACACCAGCGGCTCAATCGTCGAACGCTTCCAATACGATGCGTACGGACACGTCTCCGTATTGGACAGCGCCTTCGCATCTCGAACTTCATCCAACTACGATTGGGACTTCCGCTACACCGGACGACGAGAGGATCTAGAGTCTGGACTGTACTACTTCCGGGCCAGAATCTATTCGGCACAATTGGGACGGTTTATCTCCCGTGATCCACTGGGATTCGTCGATGGAATGTCACTCTATCGAGCTTACTTCGTCCCAGGGGAAATTGATCCAAGCGGTAAGGATGTGCAATACGCGATCTGTTTCGTTCCATGCGGTGCGCTAGGACTAAACGCAGGTTCGAATGCTCGCACGCGTGCAGAGGAACTTACATGGTCGATATTCGGACGTAGCGGTGACGGTGGAATCTCCGATGCGTTTCGCCATTGCGTGTGGAATTGCATAATGTTGAAGAATTGGGCTTGGTGGGCAACGACCGGTTGCGCAACCTGCATCGCGAATGTTCACGAAGCGATAAATTTGGAAGACAATCCTGGCAATGATGAAATTCTCGAACGTGTTCGAATGGATCTCTACAACAATGAAATTGGTCGCTGTATTGGCGGAGATTGCTGGACTGAAGATTGTTGCGTACAGGGCTGTTCAGACGCGATTTATGGAGCCAATCGCTGCGGAAAGTTGAGAGTTTTGATTGGCAAGAAGCCGGAAATTCGCGACCTGTGTCCAGAATCACTCCCGGTTGGCCCGGATGACCCTTTTATTCCGGATTGGGCAAGGTGAAAAATGGCGGTGATGATAGGAAGGCCAGACCTCAAGGTGGAAAAAATTTCGTTTAACGAACGAATTGAATATCGCCTTGTGGACACTTAAGCATGATAAAAAATGACCGAATGAACTTTACATTCCAAATGTCCATCCGGGGTTTGATGTTCGTAACGTTGGTTTTCGCTGTTCTCATTGCCGCGTGCGGGTACATAGTTAATCGTCAAATGGGGTACGGGGTTCTCAAAAACCATGAAGATTGGCCTCGAGCTTTTAAATCCTTGCTTGAATCAAATAAGGAATTCCAAAGCGAGGTAACGCTTTATGGTCTGGGCGATTTCATTGATCATCGTTCGATATGGCGAATCAAAAGAGAATCGGAATTTCGCGGAGCATTGGCCGAGTGTTATGAACTGATTCCAACGACTTACAGTCACCCGAAGGCTGCCGAACTCATTGATTCGATTCCACGTTCATGGGGAATAGAGAATCCTAAGAATTTCAATTGGTATACAACGCCTGGGTACGGCTCAACTCACATCGAAGGTTCTGACCTTTTTCTTGTCGCAGACGATCCTGAGACAGGTGAAACAATTGTTCTACACGAATGGTTATTTTAGGCATACGAAAGTTGAAATTACCTCATTAATTGAGCGGCGTTGAATTCGAAATATTGAAACATATGCCCGCATGTGGAGCTTGCCTAAACGAAGGCGGCTTCCCTGCGGGCATTTTTTATTAGGCCATTGTTCCAACTTGACCGCCGCGCATTAAACGTGACCGAAGCGAAACGATGTCACTCGCGGCGGAACATTGGGTGATCGTTCCAACGGGGCTTTCGGTTTGAAGTACCAGCACGCTCGAGCCTTGCGAACGAAAGATAGAACGAGTTTGCCGGAGGCACGCCGGATCATGGACGTCCGGCGCTATGACAGGCCCGGGCCATGGACGGATCCGAGCGTTTGCCAAGGACGGCAATAGCGAGGATGCGAGCTTGCGAGCACCGGGCCGTAACGAAAGGCGCAGCGCAGGCCACGGAAAGCGGCGAGCACGACGATCCCGCGCGACCGAAACGATTCAAGGTTGAACCACGTCAACGCATTCCAACGGTTGCCGGTTCCAGCCGCGATGGCCGTAGCGTCGAGCGGTGTTGGCAGCGGTGAAGATTCTCCAATTCAAAGGCAGCTAAAAGAAAAAACTTCAGCTTGGGTAAGTGGAACCCGCGACCGCCGTCGTCCGAGGCCATGGATGGCCGGTCGGATTATGGCTGAGCCATAGTAGCCTTTAGACGCCACGTGGCATCTGGACGCTCTGGCAAGGTTGTGCGGAGCGTCGAGAGCGACCGGCAAGTGACCAGAGGCGCCTAAGCCGCCGGGAACGTGAGGGAGTGAACAGCGCAGCAATCAACAAGTGGCTCGTCAAACCATGGCGACAGCCCTGGAAGCGTTCCAACCTCTCAATCTCAAGCCCTTCAGCTCAACGCTTAGCCAAAACCCTCTCGCCTTCGTTCCAACACCAAAGGCCAGTTTCCCTTCGCTCGCTCGAGCCGTCACGCGATTGCCTTGCACCCGTCAAAGGCAATCGTGTGATGGCGGTGAGAACAGAAACAACACCCTTTGCTTGTTCAGCCCAAACGTGGTCATCCGATACAGATTAACAGTGTCGCTCAATTTTTTTCTAGCACTTCAATAATTCTCAGCCAAAACGCTTGACAGCGAAGGGAAGTTGCCGCGTCATGGTACTTATCAAAAAGTGTTGTTCAAAAGTTCTTGATTCACGCCACGGTTCAAGTCTCCAACTTGTTCATGGAATGACACGCAACGACCATAGCGGCTAACTCTCCAACCGTCTTCTAACTCAAGGAATTCAAAGATGATCAAGCGAACTGCGCTCCCGGTACGCGCCAAGCAAACCAAACCAACGAAGAAAAATACGGATGTCGTCCTTGAAGCCAAGGGGGACGAAGTCCATCTGTCATTCGAGGGCCAGCGTCGTTACCGCATTCGCGGTCTGGAACGCAACCACAGTTCGCAACAACTGAAAGTCAACATCCTGGCGGCGCGAGATGATGGGGGTCCCGGCGACTCGCCGCTGGTACATCTCGATACGCTCGATCTGTTCAAGGCCCGCAGTCGCAACTCGTTCATCAAAGCCACGGCAACCGAATTGTTCACCGACAACGAGATCATCAAGCGCGACATCGGCACGATGTTATTGAAATTGGAACAACTGCAACACGAACGGATCGAAGCGGCCACCCAAAGTCAAAAGCCAGTTGAACTGACCGCCAGTGAAAAAGGGGCCGCCATGAAACTGCTCAAGGACCCGCAGTTGATTGACCGCATCCTGGCCGACTTCGACGGGTGCGGTCTGGCCGGCGAAGAGACCAACAAACTGGCCTGTTACCTGGCCTGCGTCTCACGCAGGCTGGATCGCCCGTTGGCATTGTTGATCCAAAGCGGCTCTGCCGCAGGTAAGACAACGCTCATGGACGCGGCGTTGTCATTCGTCCCCGACGAAGAACAGATTCGCTACTCCGCCATGACTGGACAATCGCTTTACTATATGGGCGAAACCAACATGAAACACAAGATTCTGGCGATCAGTGAGGAAGAAGGCGTGGCGCAAGCCAGCTACGCGCTGAAACTTCTTCAATCGGATGGCAAGTTGACGATCGCCGCCGTTGGCAAGAACAACTCGGGCGGTCGCCAGTCCACCGAAACCTACACCGTCGAAGGCCCGGTAATGATGTTCCTCACGACAACGAGTGAACATCCCGATCCGGAACTGCAAAACCGCTGCATCACTTTAAGAGTCAACGAATCGTCCGACCAAACGGCCCAAATCCATGATCGCCAACGAATTGGTTATGTCCGCAGCAAGAGTAAACGCAGCCCCGACGCGATCCGGGTGCTGCACCAAAACGCGCAGCGCCTGTTGGCATCCTTACCCGTGATCATGCCCTGGGCTCAGCAACTTACGTTCCGTCACGATCAAACGCGAATGCGGCGTGACAACGCCAAGTATCTATCACTGATCGCATCCATCACGTTGTTGCATCAACATCAACGCAAAGTGATTGATCTTGGTTCGGGCAATATCGCGCTTGAATCAACCATCGAAGACGTTGAACTTGCCAACCGTTTGGTCAGTGAAACGATGGGCCAGTCACTTGACGATCTGCTTCCGCAGACACGGCAACTGCTGGTGTTAATCGACAACTGGGTCAACGAGCGGTCACGCGAATCCAAACTGAGTCGCAACCTCGTCCGCTTCACGCAGCGCCAGCTGCGTGAGTCCTTCGGCTGGCGGGACAGCCACGTGCGCAAGCACCTTAAGCGCTTACTCGAACTTGAATTCGTATTGGCTCACCGAACGGGCCACGGCAACGGTAAGCAATACGAACTTCTCTATGATGGCCAAGGCCGCGATGGCGGATCATTCTTGTTGGGATTGGCTGATCCAGCGAAGCTAAAACAGCGAAAGTAGGTCGGCTTTGACGACAAACCGCACACTTGACCGTGCGAACCGCACATCAGTCGCACGGCCTTCGCATGCCAGACGCACGATCGGGTTAATTGACGCAAGTCGATCGAAACAAACCGTTTACGGTTGTTAAGTCGTCGAACCGCACACTTGTTCCGTTCAGGAACAAGGCCCCATTAAAAACTGAGTTCTTCACGGCCCGATTCTCGGGCCGTTCTTTTTAACTGTTCAGCTCGCGTCGCTGGTATGCGCTACCGGTGCGCGTGACACAACCCCAGGAGTTCCCTATGAACCTTCCCGAACCCAAGATGTTAACTCATCAGTTCCTCCAAACGATGCGGATGCGGAACTGCAGCGAACGAACGATTCAAGCCTGGACGTACATCCTCAATCGCTTCGTCAGTTGGTGCAACGAACGAAGCATTACTTGCATGTCTGAAATCAACGAGGAGCATGTGGCGGCATACAGGCGGAGC
Organism: Pirellulaceae bacterium; assembly: GCA_942492215.1. Taxonomy (GTDB): domain Bacteria; phylum Planctomycetota; class Planctomycetia; order Pirellulales; family Pirellulaceae; genus Mariniblastus. The sequence goes on along the minus strand of CALODY010000003.1, from coordinate 223,585 downwards.
CTGTTTCACTACCGCAACCCGAAAACGGGTAAGCCGCTGACCTTCGACACGCAGGCCCATTACCTGATCCCGATTCGCCGCTGGTTCGACTGGATGAAAGCCCAGTCGTTCATCGAAGTCGATCCAACCAAAGATATCGAACTTCCCAAAAGCGAAGACCGCTTGCCAACTTCGATTCTCACCGCTGACCAGGTGGAAACGTTACTCAATGTTCCCGATGTAAAAACACAGCTTGGTCTTCGCGACCGGGCAATCCTGGAAACGTTTTACAGCAGCGGGATCCGCTGCGGCGAACTGATCGCGCTGGATGTTTACGACATCAGTTTCGAACGTGGAATTCTGACTGTTCGCTGTGGCAAGAACAAAAAGGACCGCGTCGTCCCGATTGGCGAGCGGGCATTATCGTGGATCGAAAAATGGACCAACGACATTCGTCCTGACTTGCTAACCGAATCGAGCGATCAAACGTTGTTCGTGTCCAAGAATGGGAAACGGATGCATCCCAACGCGTTGTCAAAACTGGTTCGCGACTACCTTGTCAGCATCGGCGTCACGCAGCGTGGCGCTTGTCACTTGCTGCGTCACACCGCAGCGACGTTGATGATGGAAAACGGAGCTGACCTGCGATCGCTTCAACAGTTCCTCGGTCACGCTCGTTTAAACACAACGCAAATCTACACCCACGTGAGCATCAAACGCCTGCAAGAAGTCCACCGCAAAACCCATCCTGCCAAACCGAACGGGAAACGAAACCGTAAACGACGCGACGATTCACCAAACGACGACCAGTCAGCCGCTTAAGTCGTTCCCCACCGGGTGAGATTCGGTCGATTCTCGATCGAATCTCGCTCCTTTCTGTCACTTCAATCGTCTACAATAAAACAACTCGTCAAATCGTCTCTTCGCGCGCGTGGGAAAAAATCTCAAAAGTGGTCACCACCCTCAAAAATCTGGACCGCCCCCAACCGCCTGCCTGGCATGCGCGTTTCACACGAAGAAACACGACCTTAAAACAAATTCAAAATCAAAAACCCTTACTGCGCTATAAACGGGCCAGAATTTATGCGGCCCAGTTGGGACGTTTTATCAGCCGCGATCCAATTGGCTACGTCGATGGGATGTCATTCTATCGGGCGTATTTTGTCCCGACAGCCGTTGATCCGTTGGGGCAATTTATTGCTGCCGTGAATCCGAACGATGAGATAAGCTGGATATCCGGAGATCCGATTTCAAAAAAGTGCAAAGAAGGATGTACTTTGCGTATTCGTAGTTACCCTCAATGGGGAGGCGGTTGTGGGCACGGACATGCTGGGCTGATACTGGATCCTAATTGCAATCCACTTAATACGGCTGCTGGCGGCGGTGCGACGACGATTGACGGCGATGCTTTTAACGATCTTGTTGTTGTACCGAATTGCAAAGTTGGAATCGGTTTGCCGAAGAAAGAATTTGGCCTACCGAATCCTACTCACTTGAATCCGTTTCGGCCCAGTGATATTTACGTGAGATCACTGACACCAGATCAATGCGCCTGCTTAGAAGGTTCGAAAGCGGCATGGGATGCGGTTCCAGCAGACCAAAAAATTCGCGACGATATCAATCGAAACTCAAACTGGGTAGCGAAATGCATTTTGAAACGGTGCAGAATCACAATCAATTGGGGTTGGTTCATGACACCCACCGGATGGAACGGAACGAGGCCAGATTGTGAACAAGAATGTCCAGACGGATTTAACCCTAACTGATTTTGATAAGAACGGCAGTGGAAAAGCGACTGTGCTTTCGACACGCGAGTTGTTTTTCGCGATGACCTTGATTGCCGTTTGTATCTGGGCGTTTCAATCCGATTTCACACTCAAGGGTACACTTTATTTTTTTGTGGTCTATCTTATTGGTTGGAAAATCCTACAGCAAAAGCTTCGGCGGTACGTGAAGTTCACTGCGTTCTTGTTGTTTTCAGTCGCGTTTTGTCCGGTATTGCTGATGTACAACACACAGGAGGAAATTGAATTTCTGAAAAGAATGCATTATCAACTCGACGGCTCTGGCATTTACTACGTGATAGTGTATTTGCCAATTCCTATCCTCGGATTTTTCGTCAAGTGTTTCGCATGGTCGAAATTGACAGGTAAGACTTATACAATCTTTGCGATCGTAGAAGTTTTTGTAACGCAAATGATTTGGTCTTCGGTCGTCTGGCAATGGGCCGCAAGAAAAACTTTAGAGCTTTAGAAACCAACGCTAATCTTGCCCGCATGTGGAGCTTGCCTAAATGAAGGCGGTTTCCATGCGGGCATTTTTTGTTGGGCCAGTGTTCCAACATCACCGGCGCGCATCAATCGTGACCGAAACGAAACCACGTCACTCGCGGCGGAACACTGGGTGATCGTTCCAACGGTGCTTTCGGTGTAAAGTACGAGAACGCGCGAGCCTCACGTTCAAAGATAGAACGAAGTTGCCGCAGGCACGCCGGATCATGGACGTCCGGCGCTATGACAGGCCCGGGCCATGGACGGATCCGAGCGTTTGCCATGGACGGCATTAGCGAGGATGCGAGCTTGCGAGCACCGGGCCGTAACGAAAGGCGCAGCGCAGGCCACGGAAAGCGGCGCGCACGACGATGCCACGCGGCCAAAACGATTCAAGGTCGAACCACGTGCCTACATTCCAGCGGTTGTCGGTTCCAGCCGCGATGGCCGTAGCGTCGAGCGGTGTTGGTGGTGGGAAAATGTCTCCAATTCAAATGCAGCTAAAGAAAAAAGGCAGCTTGGCGGAGTGGAACCCGCGACCGCCGTCGTCCGAGGACAGGACGTCCGGTCGCATTTTTGACAGACGCCATACAAACTTATAGAGGCAGCGCAACCCCTCAGCGCTCGAGCAAGGCGGCGGAGACTTCCGTCCGCAGTGGGCCCGCAAACCCTGGCGCCAGCCGTGTGCACTCTCCAACTCCAAAGATGTTGATTCCCTTCGGACGCCAAGCCGTCACGCGATTGCCTTGCACAGTCAAAGGCAATCGAGTGATGGCGACCGGGGAACCAAATAATTCCCTTTGGATGTCAGTTTGAAACGTGATCCCACCTCCACAGCCCGCACAGTTTAACATTGGCGGGTCCAATATTATAAACGTGAAAGATAATAGCGCGAAAAAACGCTTGACAGCGCAGGGAAGTTGCCGCGTCATGGTACTTATCAAGAGTGTTGTCTAAAGAAGTCGATTTGTACCACGACTCAGGCCTCCAGTTCTCTTAATCGAATGACACGCAACGACCGCAGCGATCCGGTCGCTTAACGCTCTCTAATCCGAAGGAAAAACGATGATCAAATCTACTGCGCAACCGGTACGCGCCAAAACAACCAAACCAACGAAGAAGAAAACAGATGTCGTCCTTGAAACCAAGGGCGATGAAGTCCATCTGTCCTTCGACGGCCAGCGTCGCTACCGCATTCGCGGTCTGGAACGCAATCACAGTTCTCAACAACTGAAAGTCAACATCCTGGCGCGCGGGATGAACTGGTTCATCTCGATACGCTCGATCTGTTCAAGGCCCGCTCACGCAACTCGTTTATCAAGGCGACTGCCAGCGAACTGTTCACCGACAACGAGATTATCAAACGCGACATCGGCACGATGTTGCTCAGGCTCGAACAACTTCAACATGAACGGATCGAAACAGCCACGCAAAACCAAAAACCAGTCGAACCAACCGCCGCTGAAAAACGGATCGCCATGAAACTGCTTAAAGACCCGCAGCTGATCGACCGCATCCTCGAAGACTTCGACGCTTGTGGTCTGGCCGGGGAAGAGACGAACAAACTGGTCTGTTATTTGGCCTGCGTCTCACGCAGGCTGGATAACCCTCTGGCGTTGCTGATCCAAAGCGGCAGCGCCGCTGGCAAGACAACCTTGATGGATGCCGCGCTGTCGTTCGTCCCCGATGAAGAACAAATCCGCTACAGTGCGATGACAGGTCAGTCGCTCTATTACATGGGCGAGACCAACATGAAACACAAGATCCTGGCGATCAGCGAAGAAGAAGGAGTCGCCCAGGCCAGTTACGCGCTCAAGCTCTTGCAATCCGATGGCCAGTTAACCATCGCCGCCGTTGGCAAGAACAATTCTGGCGGCCGTCAGTCGACCGAGACCTACACGGTCGAAGGCCCCGTGATGATGTTCCTGACCACAACGAGTGAGCATCCAGATCCTGAACTCCAAAACCGCTGCATCACACTTCGTGTCAACGAATCGTCCGATCAAACAACAGAGATTCACCACCGCCAACGCGCCAGTTACTTGCGAAGCAAACGAAAGCGCAGCCCTGAAGAGATCCGCGTCCTGCATCAAAACGCCCAGCGTTTAATCGGATCGCTTCCAGTCATCATGCCTTGGGCGGACCAACTCACATTCCGCCACGATCAAACGCGAATGCGGCGTGACAACGCCAAATACTTGTCGCTGATCGCATCCATCACGCTGTTACACCAACACCAACGAATGGTAGTTGACCTTGGGTCGGGCAAGATTGCCATTGAAGCAACGGTTGAAGATGTTGAACTGGCCAACCGGCTCATCAGTGAGGCGATGGGCCAGTCGCTGGACGACTTGCTACCACAATCGCGTCAATTGTTGGTGTTAATTGACGATTTAGTCAATCAACAATCCAAAACCCGAAAGATTGATCGAACGCACGTTCGCTTTACGCAGCGCCAGCTGCGGGATACGTTTGGCTGGGGCGACTATCAACTTCGTCGTCATCTGAAACGATTGATCGAGCTTGAATACGTGCTGGCCCATCGAACGGGATACAGCAACGGACGTCAGTATCAGTTGCTTTACGATGGCCAGGGCCGCGACGGTCAGTCGTTCCTGCTTGGCCTGATTGATCCATCGAAGTTGAAATAGCAAAGCTGGTTCAACCTTAACGACAGAACGATGCACATTCGATGCCCTATCGTTGATACAAAGATCGGCCACCGATCATTCAAGGAAAAAAGCCTAAACCGTTGAGTCAAAACCACTTCGGCTGATTCAACACTCAAAACGATCGCTTGTTCCGTTTAGGAACAAGCACCGCCATTTAAAACCAAGTTCTACAAGCCCCAATTCTCGGGGCTTTCTTTTTACCCCTGTTCCGTCAGCGCCACCGGTGCGCGCCGACACAATCACAAGGAATTCGAAATGAGTTTACCCGAACCCAAAATCCTGACTCACCAGTTCTTGCAAACGATGCGAATGCGGAACTGTAGCGAGAGAACGATTCAAGCCTGGCAGTACATCCTCAACCGATTCTTCAACTGGTGCGATGAACGCAGCATTACTTGCATGTCAGAAATCACGCCTGATCATGTCGCGGCTTACCGGCGCAGCCTGTTTCACTACCGCAACCCGAAAACGGGCAAGCCGCTGACCTTCGATACTCAGGCGCACTATCTGATTCCGATTCGCCGTTGGTTCGACTGGATGAAAGTCCAGTCGTTCATCGAAGTCGACCCAACCAAAGATATTGAGCTTCCCAAAAGCGAAGACCGCTTGCCCACTTCCATCTTGACTGCCGGCCAAGTCGAAACGCTACTCAACGTTCCCGATGTAAACACAAAACTTGGTCTTCGCGACCGTGCGATCCTGGAAACGTTTTACAGCAGCGGGATCCGTTGCGGCGAGCTGATCGCGCTGGACGTTTACGACATCAGTTTCGACCGTGAAGTTCTCACCGTCCGTCAGGGCAAAGGAAAGAAAGATCGAGTCGTTCCGATCGGAACTCGCGCCTTGAGTTGGGTCGAAAAATGGACGAATGACATTCGACCGGAGTTGGTCACCGAATCGAGTGATCAAGCATTATTCGTATCCAAGAACGGGAAACGGATGCATCCCAACGCGTTATCAAAACTGGTTCGTGAATACCTGGTCAGCATCGGCATAACGCAGCGGGGCGCCTGTCACTTACTTCGTCACACGGCCGCCACGCTGATGATGGAAAACGGCGCTGACCTGCGATCGCTGCAACAGTTCCTGGGTCATGCTCGTTTAAACACAACGCAAATCTACACGCACGTGAGCATCAAACGCCTGCAAGAAGTCCACCGCAAAACTCATCCTGCTAAACCAAACGGGAAACCAGCCAAAGACGCATAAACAACGGCTTGAGGCAGTGAGATTCGTTCGATTCTCGATCGAATCTCACTCCTTTCTGTCACTTCAATCGTTTACAATGAACACAACTCATCAACACGCTTCACGCGCGCGGGAAAGAAAATCCAAAAAGTGGTCGCCCTGGTAAAAAATTCGGACCGCCCAAATCAGCCCGCTACCGATGCGCGTTTCAATCGGAGAACACCGAGGTCAAACCGGTTCGAAAATCAAAACCTCTCACAGCGCTATAAACGGGCCAGAATTTATTCGGCCCAGTTAGGACGTTTCATCTCTCGCGATCCGCTCGGCTTCGTCGATGGGATGTCACTCTATCGGGCCTACTTCGTCCCGGGAGGAATGGATCCGGATGGTACAGATTCGCTTACACCGCGTGCTTGCACGGCAGTAGATATCCAACTCTGTGAAAAAGAATGTGCTCGAACGAATGAAGTAGCAGTAAAATGTACCTGTTACACGCGAGTTCGCATTCGTAAAGTTGGATTGACAAAGACCATTAAAGTTACGGACAAGATTGCCGCACCCGAATGCGAGAAATACAAAGGAGATTGCGGAAAATGTACGCAACAAGAACATGCTTGGCTCAGAGCTCAGAAAGAGGCGGCGTGTCTTGGTGCTGGCAAACCGCGACCCGGCCAAAGTTGCGATAGACTTGCGTTCTTGTATTTTGCCAACTTGGCGTGTGCGATAGCACGCGATAGAGTTGCCAGAAAATGTTTCGATGATAACGACCCTGTTCACGTAGCCGAAGTCAAGAAACACAAAGACTGGGCAAGTGATGCAAGTAGCTTTTACATTAAAAAGCCTTGTCCGCCACGTCCTGGATTAGGCGTTCCACAAATTGGTGGCCCATTTCTTGGTTAGGGAAGGAGGTTTTCGTGCTTTGCGGTTCTATTGCAGAAACGATTGATATTTCATTCGACTGTTGGCCAAGAATTGAAGTAAAAAATGGTCAATTGCTAAAATCAGGAACGTTTGATGATGAGCGCGCGCGTGAAGTTTTTGCTGGTAAAGATTGGAAGGGAGTAGATTGCGAAATGCTCTATCGGTTCCCGACGTCGCAGATTGTCCTTAGTGACGATGCGTTTCGAGCATACTTGCCAGCGATTTTTGCAGCTGTTTTATTTGAAACATCTGAAATTGACGAGGATGTAATTGGGATTTTGGCAGACAACTTGGAGTGGAACTTGAACTATCGCGGTGAAGAATTTACGACCAAGTTTTCTGATGAACAAAAACAATTCTTGAGTTTCGTGCTAATGAAAATTGATAGGAAAAACAGAGCGCAAGATCAGGCGCAAAGACACGAATAAGGAGTCAAAAGCCAATGAGTAAAACTAGTAAAGAATGAATTCATTCTTTAACCATGCTTGCCCGCATGTGGAGTTTGCCTAAACGAAGGCGGCTTCGATGCGGGCATTTTTTATTGGGCCGGTGTTCCAACTTCCCCGCCGCGCATTCAGCGCGACCGAAGCGAAACCACGTCACTCGCGGCGGAACACTGGGTGATCGTTCCAACGGGGCTTTCGGTGTGAAGTACCAACACGCGCGAGCCTCACGAACGAAAGATAGAACGAGAATGCCGCAGGCACGCCGGATCATGGACGTCCGGCGCTATGACAGGCCCGGGCCATGGACGGATCCGAGCGGTTGCCATGGATGGCATTAGCGAGGATGCGAGCTTGCGAGCACCGGGCCGTAACGAAAGGCGCAGCGCAGGCCACGGAAAGCGGCGCGCACCACGATGCCGCGCGGCCGAAACGATTCAAGGAAAAATCACGCGCGCACGTTCCAACGGTTAACGATTCCAGCCGCGATGGCCGTAGCGTCGAGCGGTGTTGGCAGCGGGAAAGATTCTCCAGTTCAAAGGCAGCTAAAGAAAAAACTGCAGCTTGGGAGAGTGGAACCCGCGACCGCCGTCGTCCGAGGCCAGGACGGCCGGTCGAAATATGGCTGAGCCATACAAACTTATAGAGGCAGCGTAACCCCTCAGCGCTCTTGCAAGGCGGCGGAGACTTCCGTCCGCAGAGGGCTCGCAAACCCTGGCGACAGCCGTGTGCACTCTCCAACTCCAAAGGTGGTGATTCCGTTAGGAAGTCAGCCCGGTCGTGAACAACCGTTACAGTTTAACGACATCGAACAAGAATCTTCCGAGCCTATAAAAATTCTCAGCCAAAACGCTTGACAGCGGAGGGAAGTTGCCGCGTCATGGTACTTATCAAGAGTGTGTCCGTTCAAGGAATCGATTCGCATCACGATTCACTTCTCCAACTCGTTCATCGAATGACACGCAACGACCGTAGCGGCTAATCTACCTGACCGTTTTCTAACTCAAGGAATTCGAAGATGATTAAACCAACTGCGCAGAACGTGCGCGCTCAAACAGTCGAACCAACCAATCCAAGAACGGATGTTGTGCTGGAAACAGTCGGCGACGAGGTCCATCTGTCATTCGGCGGCCAGCGCCGTTACCGCATTCGCGGCCTGGAGCGCAACCACAGTTCACAACAACTGAAAGTCAATATCCTTGCCGCGCGAGATGAACTGGTCCATCTGGACACGCTCGATCTGTTCAAGGCGCGAAGTCGCAACTCATTCATCAAGGCGACCGCCAGCGAACTGTTCACTGACAACGAAGTCATCAAGCGGGACATTGGCACGATATTATTGAAGCTCGAACAACTTCAACACGAACGGATCCAAGCGGCCACACAATCTCAAAAACCAGTCGAATTGAGTACAAGCGAAAAACGAGCCGCGATGAAACTGCTCAAAGATCCGCAGTTGATCGACCGCATCCTGACTGACTTCGACAGTTGTGGTCTGGCAGGCGAAGAGACCAACAAACTGGTCTGTTATCTGGCCTGCGTTTCACGCAGGCTGAAAAACCCGTTGGCATTGTTGATCCAAAGCGGCTCGGCCGCCGGCAAGACAACCTTGATGGATGCCGCGCTTTCATTCATGCCTGATGAAGAACAGATTCGCTACTCCGCGATGACCGGTCAGTCGCTCTACTACATGGGTGAAACCAACATGAAACACAAGATTCTGGCGATCAGCGAAGAAGAAGGCGTCGCGCAAGCCAGCTACGCGTTGAAACTTCTGCAATCGGACGGCAAGTTGGCGATCGCCGCCGTTGGCAAGAACAATTCTGGCGGACGTCAATCGACCGAAACCTACACGGTCGAAGGCCCCGTGATGATGTTCCTCACGACAACAGCAGAACATCCCGATCCAGAACTGCAGAACCGCTGCATTACCTTACGAGTGAACGAATCATCCGATCAAACGGCCCAGATCCACAGTCGCCAGCGCCAGTTACTTGCGAAGCAAACGAAAGCGCAGCCCGGATGAAATCCGCACACTGCATCAAAACGCGCAGCGTTTACTCGGATCGCTTCCCGTCATCATGCCCTGGGCAGACCAGCTCACGTTTCGTCACGATCAAACGCGAATGCGGCGTGACAACGCCAAATACCTTTCACTGATCGCTTCGATCACGTTGCTTCATCAACACCAACGCAGCATCATCGAGATCAATACAAGCCCGCAGCGCAAGCAAGTGAACAAACAACTGGCCATTGAAGCAACGATCGAAGATGTTGAACTGGCCAACAAACTGGTCAGTGAAACGATGGGTCAATCACTTGATGATCTGCTGCCGCAAACACGACAACTGCTGGTGTTAATCGACAACTGGGTCAACCAACAAGCCAAACAACAGAAACTTTCTCGCAACCTGGTGCGGTTCAGGCAGCGTCAGCTGCGTGAATCCTTCAGTTGGCGTGACTGCCAAGTCCGAAAACATCTCAAACGATTAATCGAGCTGGAATACGTTCTTGCTCATCGCACCGGTCACGGCAACGCCAAAGAATACGAACTGCTCTACGACGGCCAGGGCCGCGACGGTGAATCGTTCCTGCTCGGCCTGATTGATCCAGCAAAGTTGAAACAGCGAAAGTAGTTCAACTTTAACGACAAACCGTACGGCAAAGCGAGCGAACCGTACGCCAGTCGTACGGTCTTCGTGCCCCAACCGTAAGATTGGCCAGAACTCTGTAAATCGAGCAATTCAAACGGCTTGTGATTCAAACTTGGTCAAACCGTACACTTCGGCCAGTTAAGAACAAGCACCCTTTCAAAAAACCAACGCAGTCACGGCGGTGCGTCAGCACCGCTTCGTCTGTCGCGACTCGCGACCGGCCCGATTCTCGGGTCGTTCTTTTAACCCCTGTTTAGTTCGCGCTACCGGTGCGCGCTGACACAACCCAAGGAATCTGAAAATGAATTTACCTGAACCGAAAATCCTGAACCACCAGTTCTTGCAAACGATGCGGATGCGCAACTGTAGCGAACGGACGATTCAAGCCTGGACGTACATCCTCAATCGGTTCGTCAGTTGGTGCAACGAACGAAGCATTACTTGCATGTCAGAAATCACGCCTGATCATGTTGCCGCCTACAGGCGGAGCCTGTTTCACTACCGCAACCCGAAAACCGGCAAGCCACTGACCTTCGATACTCAGGCGCACTACCTGACCCCGATTCGCCGCTGGTTCGGCTGGATGAAAGTCCAGTCGTTCATCGAAGTCGATCCGACCAAAGATATTGAGCTTCCCAAAAGCGAAGACCGCTTGCCAACTTCGATTCTCACCGCAGATCAGGTGGAAACACTACTCAACGTTCCCGATGTTTCAACTTCACTTGGTCTTCGCGATCGGGCGATCCTGGAGACGTTTTATTCAAGCGGGATCCGCTGCGGCGAACTGATCGCGCTGGATGTTTACGACATCAGTTTCGAACGTGGAATTCTCACTGTTCGCTGTGGGAAGAACAAAAAGGACCGCGTCGTCCCGATTGGCGAGCGGGCATTATCGTGGATCGAAAAATGGACCAACGACATTCGTCCTGACTTGCTAACCGAATCGAGCGATCAAACGTTGTTCGTGTCCAAGAATGGGAAACGGATGCATCCCAACGCGTTGTCCAAGCTGGTTCGCGAATACCTGGTCAGCATCGGGATCACTCAAGCCGCGGTGCATGTCATTTACTTCGACACACGGCAGCCACGTTGATGATGGAAAACGGCGCTGACCTCCGTTCCCTGCAACAGTTCCTCGGTCACGCGAGACTCAACACCACACAGATCTACACCCACGTCAGCATCCAGCGGTTGCAGGAAGTCCACCGCAAAACGCACCCGGCCAAACCGAACGGGAAACGAAACCGTAAACGACGCGACGATTCGTCAAACGACGATCAATCGGCCGCTTAAGTCGTTCCCCACCGAGTGAGATTCGGTCGATTCTCGATCGAATCTCACTCCTTTCTGCCGTCCCGATCATCTACAATAAAACAACTCGTCAAACGACTCATCGCGCGCGTGGGAAAAAATCTCAAAAGTGGTCACCACCCTGAAAAAATTCGACCGCCCCCAAACGCCTGCCTGGCAAGCCGCGTTTCATCCGAAGAAACACGACCTCAAAACAAATTCAAAATCAAAAACCCTTACTGCGCTATAAACGGGCCAGAATTTATTCGGCACAGTTAGGCCGTTTCATCAGCCGCGATCCGCTCGGCTTCGTAGACGGAATGTCATTCTATCGGGCCTACTTCGTGCCGAACATTGTCGACCCTACTGGCCAGGAGATTGGCCAGGAGAAATGTTGGGCCGAAAAACGCGGCTGCATAAAGGGTTGCGTCCGGTTCAAAAACGTTGACATGTTTATCGGTTGTCATCGTGGATGTGATAGAAAGTATGACAAATGTTTGAACGGACTACCTAGCGATGAAAGTGGAACTGTCCTGGTTGCGGGAGGCGTATGTGCTTTCATCACAACTGATGTTTTTGTTCCAGATCTGAGTGATTTTGTTCCTCCGAAATGGGTTTGTTATGTTGTTGTCGGTGGTATTGCAGCAACAACATACTATTGCTGTCGTGAGAGTGATGGCAGCGATCAATGCTCGTTCGCGGATTGCGACTCGGGCAAACCTTGCGGGCAGTCCGGTACGAGATCTTGCCAATGGGAAAAAACATTAGGAGGCATGGATATTTGTGGCTGTTTTGCTGGCAAATGCAATTAAGGCGGAAACCAACAAGTGATGTCAAAGGGAAGCCGACTATGCAAATGTTGGCGTGCGAAATTAAAGAAAACCGATAGGTGGGACGAATGAACCGTAGGACTTCTTTTTTCTACACGAGCAAGAGAAACTGCGACATTTACGCGCATTTTTTTAGAGAATTGATGGAGGAGTTTTCACTTGTCCCTATCCAACAAGAATCAATTTCAAGTCAGCTAATTACAATTGATGGCCTAGAAGAAGCGATTTTGACACTTCAAAATACCTTGTCCTCTGTGAAGATAAGCAAACAGGATCTTGGTGCGGACTGCATAGCTGTGTTGACGCGTGTCGTTAAATATGAAAGCGAGGTTTTTGAAAGTCACGATTCTCGCACGAGAGTTTCAATCAATTATTGCTCGGAAAATAGTTTCCCGGTAATTGGGATTGATCTTTGGTCTCAGGGTGCGGCTGCTCTACCAGGCGGAATGTTCTTAGCGACGAGCGACGATGAGGAAACGGTAGCACGGCTAATCAATTCCGTACGCAAATTCGGAGAGGGCAAAACAAACGGAAGCGATTGAGCGGCAACCATAAAACCAAGGCAATCCATTGCCCGCATGTTCTGTCAGTGAAAACGCTGATGGAATCATGCGGGCATTTTTATTGGAACGTAGTTCAAACTTCATCGCCGCGCGGGGATCGTTGCTATTGAGTGATCTCCATTCGCGGCGAAATCAAATTACGCCTGGCCACTGGCGGCAGCGGAAGGCAGCTTGAAGTGCCAACCCCTCGTTGCCATCGGTTGATCAATGGAACAAACTTCCCGGCGACACATGGACGTTCGCCGTTATGACAGGCCCGGCGCCAGGATGGCGTCCTGAGTGTTGCCAGGGATGGCATAAACGAAGGATTGCGAGGTACGAGCAACCGGGCCGTAACGAAAGGCGCAGCGGAGGCCACGGACGCGGCGCGCACCACGAGAACACGCGACCGAAGCAAATCAGATTAACGCACGTCAAAGGATTCGAACGGGTAATGGTTCCAGCCGCGAAGGCCGGAGCGTCGAAACGGGCTGCACTTCGCGCGAGTCTTCCAACGTCAATGGAATTCAATTCAAGGAATAGCTTTGCCAAGGGAAAACGCTGCCCGTTGACCGCCGTCGTCCGAGGCCATGGACGGCCGGTCGCATTTATGGCTGAGCCTTACACACTTATCGAGGCAGCGCAACCCCTCAGCGCTCTGGCAAGGCGGCGGAGACTTCCGTCCGCAGAGGGCCCGTAGTCCCTGGCGCCAGCCGTGTGCAGTCTTCAACCCATAGCCATTGATTCCCTTCGGCCGCCAGCCGTCACGCGATTGCCTTGCACAGTCAAAGGCAATTGCGAGATGGCGGAAAGGTAAGAAACGATTCCCTTTGGTTGTTCAGCCCGATCGTGATCGCACTCAGTTCAGCCCGCACAGCTTAACATTCATCGGTTCAATGTTAGAAACGTGAAAGATAATAGCGCGAAAAACGCTTGACAGCGCAGGGAGATTGCCGCGTCATGGTACTTATCAAAAGTGTCTGTTTAAGAAGTCGACTTGCACCACGATTGACGTCTCCAGTTCTTTAATCGAATGACACGCAACAACCGTAGCGGCTCGGTCGGTTAACGCTCTCCAACTCGAAGGACAACGATGAACAAACCACTTGCGCAATCGGTCCGCGCTCAATCAGTCAAGCCAACCAATTCAAAAACCGATGTCGTACTGGATACGATTGGCGATGAAGTTCATCTCTCCATTGACGGTCAACGCCGTTATCGCATTCGCGGACTTGAGCGCAACAACAGTTAGCAACAACTGAAAGTCAACATCCTGGTAGCGCGGGATGAACTGGTTCATCTCGACACGCTCGATCTTTACAAAGCCAGAAGTCGCAACTCGTTTATCAAAGCCACGGCAACCGAGTTGTTCACCGACAACGAGATTATCAAGCGTGACATCGGCACGATGTTGCTCCAGCTCGAACAGCTTCAACACGAGCGGATCGATGCAGCAACGCAATCCGTCAAACCAGTCGAACTGACGGCCAGTGAAAAACGCGCCGCCATGAAACTGCTTAAAGACCCGCAGCTGATTGACCGCATCCTCGCAGACTTCGACCAGTGCGGACTGGCCGGGGAAGAGACCAACAAACTGGTCTGTTATCTGGCCTGCGTCTCACGCAGGTTGGATAACCCGTTGGCACTGTTGATTCAAAGTGTCAGCGCCGCCGGCAAGACAACCCTGATGGACGCCGCTTTATCGTTCATGCCGGACGAAGAACAGATCCGTTACAGCGCGATGACCGGCCAATCACTGTATTACATGGGCCAGCAAAACATGAAGCACAAGATCCTGGCCATCAGCGAAGAAGAAGGCGTGGCGCAGGCCAGCTACGCCTTGAAACTGCTTCAAAGCGACGGCCAGCTTACCATTGCTGCCGTGGGCAAGAACAGCGGCAACGGTCGTCAATCGACCGACACGTACACGGTCGAAGGCCCCGTGATGATGTTCCTGACCACAACCAGCGAACATCCCGATCCCGAACTTCAAAACCGCTGTATCACACTTCGTGTCAACGAGTCGTCTGATCAAACGGCGGAGATCCACCACCGACAGCGCATCAGTTACTTGCGAAGCAAGAGCAAACGGAGCCCGGATGCGATCCGGGACCTGCATCAAAACGCGCAGCGTTTACTCGCACCGCTTCCCGTCATCATGCCCTGGGCGCAGCAGCTTACGTTTCGACACGATCAAACCCGCATGCGGCGTGACAACGCCAAATACTTATCGTTAATCGCATCCATTACGCTGCTGCACCAACATCAGCGCAAAGTCATCGACCTGGGAATGGCAACATCGCGATCGAAGCAACCGTCGCAGATGTTCGGCTGGCCAACAAGTTAATCAGCGATGTGATGGGACAATCACTTGACGATCTGCTGCCACAAACGCGACAACTGCTCGTGTTGATCGACAACCTGGTCAACCAACAATCAAAGACTCAAAAACTGAGCCGTAACCTGGTGCGGTTCACGCAGCGTCAGCTGCGTGAGTCTTTCGCCTGGAGTGATCGTCAGGTTCGCCATCACCTGACGCGGTTAATTGGGTTGGAATACGTGTTGGCCCATCGAACTGGACATGGCAACGCTAAAGAATACGAACTGCTGTATGACGGACAGGGTCGCGAAGGCCAGTCGTTCCTGCTCGGTCTGGCCGATCCGTCAAAGCTAAAGCAGAAAAGATAGACTGACCTTAACGACAAACCGACAGGCGACGCGGGCGAAACGACAAGCAGTCGTCAGCCTGTCGTCAGGCAGTCGTCAAAACGGCTGGTTCTTTCTAAATCCAGATAGACCATCTGCTTACGTTCAAAACGAGCGTGAAACGTCAGCTTGCCCGGTTTAAGGACAAGCACCTCTTAAAAACCAAGTTCTTCACGGCCCGATTCTCGGGTCGTTCTTTTTACCCCTGTTCAGTTCGCGCTACCGGTATGCGCCGTGCGGGCTGACACAACCAACAAGGAAACTGAAAATGAATTTACCTCAGCCCAAAATCCTGACTCACCAGTTCCTGCAAACGATGCGGATGCGCAACTGCAGCGAACGCACGATTCAAGCCTGGAAGTACATTCTTAACCGCTTTATCAACTGGTGCGATGAGCGCAGCATTGAGTGCATGTCTGAAATCAACGCAGAACATGTTGCGGGCTACAGACGAAGTCTGTTTCACTATCGCAATCCGAAAACCAGCGCGCCATTGACCTTCGACACTCAGGCGCATTACCTGATTCCGATTCGTCGCTGGTTCAACTGGATGAAGGTGCAAGCCTTCATCGAAGTCGATCCGACCAAGAATATCGAACTTCCCAAAAGCGAAGATCGCTTGCCAACCTCCATTCTCACGGCAGGCCAAGTCGACACGAAATGTGATTCTCCACCGCTGCTAAGAAAGTTACTTACACCTGGTGACCAATAGCAGATAATTCCGCTAGCCCGGCAATCGATCAGGCAATGAAAGAAACAGCATCGACGCCGAGGATGACGGGATACTATGCTCGGGCGAGATCGCGATGCTGCCGATGGAGCATGTCGAACTGGCGGTCCTCTCGGCCTGCGAAACGAGTTTGGGGGCAGATGATACACCGGGCGAGGGCTTGATCGGAATTCAGCGAGCTTTCCAGGTGGCGGGAGTCAAATCGACGGTCGCCAGTTATTGGAAAGTCAACGCCGCCGCCACGCAAATGCTGATGAACAAATTCTACGAGAACCTGATCGCGGACAGCGAGAAAGCCAAGGCCGACGGCAAAATTGATAATTCCACCACTGTCCGTATCGACGCCCTGCGCGACGCGCAGCTGTGGATGCTGCGAAACCTCAAGCCAACCGAACTGGCCCAGCTTACCCGGGGCATCGATGACGAGACACCTTTAAGAGACATCCAGAAGTCCCAGCCTCAAAAGCCAGCTGAGAATATTTCCGAAACAATGGCTCATCCCCGCTACTGGGCTGCCTCTGTGCTCTCAGGCGACTGGCGATAATGATTCTTCGTGTCAGGCATAGAACAACGGTGTACAAAAAATTGCATAGAACATTGTTCCTGTGATTTTCTTTTGGCTCCTGCAAGCAGAGTCGCCATCGGGCCAAAAGCTGACCTGACAGTATCAACGATTGTAAGTTTCTCTCATGTCTTGCCGTACACGACCGTATCAGGGAACGTATGAGAGAAACTTACACCCTCAGAAACACGGCGTTTTGCCGTGGTTTCTTGTTGGTGCGTCAGGCATGACGCGAAGCGTCTTGGCGGACGCTTGATAACTGGGGAGCGAAAGCGAACCAGCAAGTGACTTGTTGGGTGTAAGTCCCGATGGAGGCCTTGATGTCAGGAACTTCTAGCCGAACCGCAAGGGTGTCCACCGCGAGGTGGAATCTGAAGGAAGCGGTAGGCAAACTCCCGGCCCGAGGAACACGAATCGCATACGAGGCGTTGTCTCGATGGACGAGAGGGCCAATAGACTCGAAGTCCAATGACATCCGGATCGAGACGGCGTATATGCGGCGGGTTTATGGGAGGAAAGTCACGTGTCTTACCCTGAGAGATCTGTCACGATGCCTGTTCGAGGATACTTCCGGGCAAGCAAGCGACTTCGAGAGGAGTCGTCTGTCGCGGCAGAAGTCAGCCGAGGCCATAGTAAGTCGACGCTTAACCGCGGACGGTTTGCTTGTCGCAAGCCAGTCCGTGTCGACCAAGGGCCGAACTGTTTAACTGTTAGTTGCAGAGCATTCGATGTCCGATAATCGCAGAAGTCAGGCTGGAATGTCCGGGCGACGGCCGAGAGTAGACCGCGGAACGGTCGAGGGTACGCCGCACGCGCGAACTTCGGACAAGGCATGTGATGACCCCAACCGACAACCGTTTGAAGTAACCATGGAGGAGGTGTTAAGTCGCGAGAACATGCTGGCTGCTCACGAGCGAGTCCTGCAAAACGGCGGAGCCCCGGGAGTCGATGGTCAAACCGTTGACGACTTGTGGAATCTGGCCGTGGACCAGTGGGAAGCCATCCGGGAGAAACTGCTCAGCGGAACGTACAAACCGCAGCCGGTGCGAAAGGTAGAGATACCAAAGCCCGGCGGTGGTAAGCGAATGCTGGGCATCCCGACGTTGGCGGCATACTGCACTCTCTACAATTAGCGTTAGGGTTTATGACAGAACAATTTAACGGGCTTTGATACGATTTGTCTCGGACACTCGTTTTTTTAGGGCTTTTTCGGTCTCGGGACTGATCGTGATCCAGTAGGGCGAGCCGTGGTTCAGCCGACGGGCCGGTATCAGTTTCTGGGCAATCCAGTCGTAAACCACACCGTGGCTGACTCCAAACCGCCCAGCCACTTCTTTCACGGTCAGCTCCCCCTGCTTTTTCTTATCGACCGGAGCAATCGCGTGCTTGTGCCTGATCCACGAAATACTTGAACGAGTAAACGGGTTTCCCTTGTTGCTCTTAAGTCCTTCCTCGTTGAGTTGGGTCGCGATCTCTTGGTCGGAAAGTGTCCGGGCAAGCTCACGCACGCGCTGCACCAGTTCGTCGCTGTGACGCCAGCGGTCCGACGAACGAAGCGGCAGTTCAACTTGGACATCCTCGGTCAGTCCGCCCTGCCAGCGAATGTGCAGGGTCGCCACACTCTGTTGTCGCTTTTCAACAGTAATGTCTTGGATCAGCAGCTGAAGAATTCGTTTCTTGTCTTTCGACGAGGTGCTGCTACTGTTCCAGAGTCGCGGCAGATTGCCAGCCAGCTTCAGCACGTCCTCGCGTTGCTGCGGCGTGACTGTGAACTGACGCTGCTGCTGTTCAGCGATCTGATCGCGGACATCCTGCAGCTCCATCAAGGCGTCGTTCCAGCGTTGTTCCAGAGTCGCTGCAACCAGTCGGTTCGCCGGATCGACTTCTTCGTATCGTCTCTGAGCCAGATCCGATTCGTACTCCGCGCGTTGCAGTCGCAACTTCCACTGCGTGCTGATTTGTTGCTGACGCCGCATCACGATGTCGTACGCTTCCAGGGCAAGGCCCAGTTGTTCGTCGTCCAGGACCTGCCAGATTCGTTGTTCGATGGCGCGATCCAGAGGACCACATGAAATTGTCATGCATGACTTTCGCGACAGTCCTTCACGTTTCCGCCAGTTGCATTCGTAGATTGGATAGATACCGCCGTTACCCCGATACCGCGATGACAGTCGGCGACCGCAGTAGCCGCAGATCAACAGCCCCTGCAACAGGGCCAGACCTTCACGAGCCGGTCCACTCAAAACAGCCTCCTTTGGATTCGTTCGATTTTTTTCAAGTCGGTCCAGGTTTTTCAAATGCTGTTCCAGCGACGTGTAGCCTTCGTGATGATCACGAATTTCCACCAGCCAGTCTTCGCGAGGCATGTGGGCAATACGTGAACGCACTTCGCCGTTGTCGAGTATTTCCTTGACACAGCGATAACGACCGAACGCGTAAACGCCAGCGTACGACGGGTTCCTCAGAATCGCCAGAACGCGGCTGTCGGTCAAGCGTCCCCATTGCAATTTTCCGGCCCACGCCCCGCCGTAGCTGCGTTTGGGAAAAAGCAGCTTTTTCCCGGCAAAACTGTGTACCACGCCATACGCCGAACCAGTTTGGGCAAACGCCGTAAAGACCAGTTCGATCGCGCTGCGCACCTGTTGGTCGGGGTCTTTGACGATTCGATCGGCGTCGTCAAAGACGTACCCGACAGGCAATGGAAACCGCAACTCGCCCTTTCGCGCCTTGTTCAGTTTGCCACCCTGCAAGCGGCTGTGGATGAAGTGCAGTTCGGCCTGCGCCATCGTTCCCTTGAGGCCCAGCAGCAGACCGTCGTTGAAGTCGCTCGGATCGTAACAGCCATCTTCGTCGATGAGGATCGTTCCGGCGATCCCGCAGATCTCGATCAGACGATGCCAGTCGACACTGGACCTTGCCAGGCGTGATGCCTCCAGCGCAAGAACCGCGCCCGCGTTGCCCAGCGACACTTCGGTGACAAGCGTTTTGAAATCGACGCGATCGGTTGTCGAAGCACCGGAGCGTCCCAGATCGCCGTCGAGCACTTTGATGCGATGGACCTGCCAGCCGAATGATCGAGCCGTCTCCTGTAGTGCATATTGACGCTCAGTACTTTCACGGTGATTGCGAACCTGTCCCATGCTGGACTGACGAATGTAAACAAAGGCGGTCTTGTTGAGGTGCGTCGACGTGATTTTCTCGGTCGTCATCGTTGGTCTCCTGCTGGGGGCCGGAAGCCGGCAGTGAAACGGTCAATGTTCGCAAATGATCCTCGATCATGTTGGCGATCAGCGTGGCGAGTTGGTCCGTATCGCAACGCGTCTGCAGATCGTTTGATGCTGAAGAAGGCATCACAACTCCTCCGTGCATTGCCTCGCGGCGCGGGCCGTTGCGTCGAATTCTGCCGCGCGTCAATGACCAGCAAATCGACGCCTTGAGTTTCCATGCCGCGCAACAACGACGAGGCTGGACACAAACCGCATGAGAATTCAGGCAATAGAATGTTTATGCGTTTCACAAGTCAATCTCGTTTCTCTAATATGGATTTGACAAGTTCGGTAATCGCGATCAGTTTCTCCAGTTTGAAGATGCAAGGTTCCACATCTGCATCGCGGTAGTCATCGGGATGTGCCAGATCGGTCCATTCTCTCGGCATGGCGAAGGTTCCGGACTCCGAACCTTTGAGTACCAGGCACTCGACGCCCCGCAGGAGACGGGATTTCAGGACCGGGAATTGTTTCCCGGTCAACGGATGAAACGGATGTGTGATCGTAACCGAACCCGAAGGCGCGCTGCACTGATGTGCTGTTACCCGGTATCGTCCCAACAGTACTCGACCGACTGATTCAGCAGGCTCTGCTGCAAGTGCTCAGTCCGCTCTACGATCCGACGTTCTCGGACGCCAGCTTCGGCTTTCGTCCGGGACGCAGTGCCCATCAAGCACTGGATCGAGCCCAAGAGCATGTCGCAGAGGGTTATCGCTGGGTCGTCGATATGGACTTGGAAAAGTTCTTTGACCGCGTCAACCACGACGTGCTGATGAGCCGCGTGGCTCGTCGGGTCAAAGACAAACGCATCCTCAAACTGATTCGTGTCTTCCTGCAAGCCGGGATCATGGAAGGCGGCGTGACCAGTCCGCGAAGTGAAGGGACCCCGCAAGGAGGCCCCATCGCGCCTCCAACGATATTGCAAACAGTGGCGGCTTGATGGATAGAATCATTAAGCGAAATCAGTTGCGGGCAGGCTATGGCGAAGGCTGGAAAACGCCATAAACAATTGGTGCGCAACGCCTTACAAGCCACATGCAATTCTCAAGGAGGAGGTCGTTCATGGAAACTGCAACAGATTCTCAGAAGGACATCGATCGATTTGCTGTCATTAGGCATTACGAACCAACTCGCATCGAACGCGAATTGCTAGCTCAGGTTTTTGAGATCGTTAGTCATCGGCCAGAGCATGACAGTGGGCAGGTCGACCACGAGTCGGCGGCGACGATCTTGTGCAGCTCTCAGGTCGCGGACGAAGGTAAATCCCCACGCGATCATGCGCCAAAGGACGCTGCTCGTCGCGAGTCAATGGAGCCTGCAGCATGACCACGAAAAACTCCACCGCGACCGTCGCCGCCATCTACGCGCGAGTGTCGTCCGATGCACAAGCTCAGGAGCAAACGATCGATTCTCAAGTTGCCGATCTCCGTTGCCAGGTCGAGCAAGACAGAGTGACTTTGAGCCAAACGAATTGTTTTCTCGATGATGGTGTTAGCGGATCGACGTTGAACCGGCCCGCGCTCGAACGACTTCGCGATGCGGCTTACGTCGGCGGTTTTCAAAAGCTCTACGTACATTCTCCTGATCGCCTGGCTCGCAAGTACGCTTATCAAGTTTTGATCGTCGACGAGCTCCAGAAGCATGGCATCGAGATCGTGTTCCTCAATCGTGCGATAGGTGTGAGCCCGGAAGAAGACTTGCTGTTGCAGATGCAAGGTATGTTTGCTGAGTATGAGCGTGCAAAGATCATGGAACGCTCTCGTCGTGGCAAACGTCATGCGGCGACGCGTGGCAGTGTGAACGTGTTGTCGGCGGCTCCGTTCGGTTATCGTTACATCTCGCGTAGCGAAGCAGGTGGCGAGGCTGCTTACGAGATCAACGAAGAACAAGCTGCGATTGTCCGGCAAGTGTTTCAGTGGGTCGGCCGCGATCGTTTGAGCATTGGAGAAGTGACGCGGCGGCTGACGGGGTCGGATGCGAAGACGGCGACTGGCAAGGACTGGTGGGATCGCACGACGGTGTGGGGAATGCTGAAAAACCCTGCATATAAGGGTTTTGCGGCGTTCGGTAAGACTCGCATCGGACCACGCAGGGCCGCTCTGCGAACCCCGCGCGGCCACTCGAAAACACCGCGTCGCACCGGTTCGACCTACGACACCGACACCAGCGAACAGGTTTCGATTGCCGTGCCGGCGATCGTTTCGGAAGAACTGTTCAGCGCAGTTGAAAAACAACTCACGGAGAACCGTCAGCGCGGTCGCGAACGGAAGCGCGGCGCAAAGTACCTGCTGCAAGGTCTATTGGAATGTGGCTGCTGCGGCTACGCGTTCTACGGTAAGAAGGTCAGTCGCAGTAGTGCGAAGGGAAAATCTCAGTGGGCCTATTATCGATGCGTTGGTACCGACGCGTATCGCTTCGGCGGCAAGCGTGTGTGCGAGAACAAACAAGTTCGCACTGACAAGTTGGATGAAGCGGTGTGGCAGGATGCCTGTGAGTTGCTGAGGCATCCGAAGATTCTCCGCAAAGAGTACGAGCGCAGATTGGCGGCTCCGTCAGGTTCGAGCCACGTCTCTTCGCTGAAGAAACAACTGGCTGCTGCAGAGCGCAGTGTCGCTCGCTTGATTGATGCGTACAGCGACGGCGTGCTGGAGCGCGGGGAGTTCGATCCGCGTTTGCAGCGTGCTCGCCAGCGCGTGGTGAAACTGAAACAACAAGTCGCGCAACTGGAGCAAGACTCACGCGAGCAAGCGACGTTACGCAAAGCCTTAGCGTGCTTGGACGATTTCACGTCGTCGATCGGCAGCAATCTTGACGCAGCCGACTGGACAACGCGTCGAGAGATTCTGCGCACGCTGATTGACCGCGTAGTCATCGAAGCCGATCAGATTCGTATCGTGTACCGTATCAACTTCCCCCTTTTTGCGAGGAAAGCTAGCAAGAACGGAAAGGAAGGAAGTTTGCACTTTTGTTGGAGGCGCGATCTCTCCGCTGTTGTCCAACATCTTGCTCGACGATCTCGACAAGGAATTGGAACGGCGAGGGCATCGCTTCGTTCGCTACGCCGACGACTGCAACATTTACGTTCGCAGTCAGCGGGCGGGCGAAAGAGTACTCGACTCGATGGAGAGCTTCTTGCAAAAGCGTCTCCGTCTGGTGGTCAACCGTGCCAAGAGTAGCGTTGGACACACGTGAAAGCGTAAGTTCCTGGGCTACACCTTCACGCACCACTTCCAGCCGAAGCTGAAGGTGGCCCCCGAATCGGTCAAACGATTCAAGGGTAAACTTCGCAAAGAATTCCGTCGAGGCCGGGGCCGCAACCTGCGGTTCTTCCTTCAGGAGCTTCGTCCCAAGCTGATTGGCTGGGTGTCTTACTTCCGGAAAAGTGAAGTCCGTGGCGTGTTCAAGGAACTCGACAGCTGGATTCGCCGCAAGCTGCGTGCCATTCTGTGGCGGCAATGGAAGCGAAACTGGACGAGAGCCAGGAACCTGATGCAACTTGGTTTATCCGAGGCCCGAGCCTGGATCAGCGCGACCAACGGTCGCGGACCTTGGTTCAACGCGGGGGCCAGTCACATGAACCAAGCCATCACCACGAAATACCTCACCGAGCTTGGGCTCGTCAGCCTCTACCAGAAATTACTACAATTCAGTACTTAAACAGAACCGCCGTATACGGAACCGTTCGTACGGTGGTGTGGGAGGACGGCGGGAGTAATCCCGCCTCCTACCCGATAGGACCCAATGCCGTATGGTGGGAATCTCTGATAGCTAAAAAAATAAGCCGGGGCCGCCACTGGCAGCCCCGACCTGGTTTCAACTTTGAACCGGCAGGTTACCGGTGTCGCTCACGACGACCGTCTGGGCGAGGAAAGCCTCGCTGAACGTAGAGTCGATCGAGTGCCATGGTCACGGTACTGCGACCCAGGCCCAAGGTTTCGGCAATCTCTTTGTTGAGCTTGCCGTCATCATGCATCTCGGCAATTTTTGACTCGAACTCAGGATTGCCCTTAACGGACGTCGGTTCGCGACGGTGTTCCGGCTTGTTGACGTTACCGGCACCGACCGCGATATCCAACGCTCGGGAGATTGTAGGACGCGACTTGCCAAACTCTTTTGCCATCGCATTCAAGCTTGGTTTCTTGCCGTTCGCCTTGATCTCATCGTACCTGGCCAGAACCCGCTGAGCATTGTCATGTACCCAGTAGGTTTTCTCAGGCATCTGATACTCGTCCGTCCAGAACCACTGGTCGGGCAGCCCAGCAAACCGGTTAGGATCGGTAGCCATGTGGATACGATTCATCAGTTCGTCGTAATCGCCTTCGTCCGCGTGCAGGCGAAGTAGTGCCCGGCGTCGAGGCTTAACCCGATGGCCATTGGCTTTCGAATTACGCGGCTCCCGGTCGACTTCAGCGTCAGGGTCGCAAAACCACTGGACCGCAAGCGGCGAGGAACCAATCTTACAGATACGAGATACGACCCTGCCGTCATCAAAGCAATCGATCCGGTCGATATGCATCGAAAGCTCCAGGTTGGTGGCAGTTGGGCACTCACCCAGAATGACTTCATGAAGTTGCTTCAAGCGAGAAGACACTTCAATTGGCCGAACTGCTGCCTCCAGCACACTTTCTTCTGCCTCGTTTTCCTGAATGGCCTGCTCGATCATCTCGATTCGATCGTAAGCAGCACTGGTCTGCGTTTCAAGATTATCACGGAGCCGTCTGTGCAAATTCGTCTTCGCCAGCGTTACCGCCCAGCCGCGAATTTTATCTTCCAGCTGTTCCAACTCGGCTGTCAAACCGGCCAGTTCCGCCTCCGGCTTTTGATGAGATCGCTGCCGCCGGACCTCAACCATTTGGCGAGTTTCCACGACCAGTTCGGAAACAGTGGCATCGTCAGGAGTCAACCGTTCCATAATCTTTTCGATGATCACCTCACGCAGCCAATCTTCTTTGATACGCTTGGAGTTCTCGCAAGCCTTTGTCCGACTGTTGGGACACATGTAAGAACAATAGTTCTTCGTCTCACCGGACTTGGTTGTGTACGGCGAGGTTGAGTTGGGCACCATGGAAGCTCCACAATGCCCACACCGCACAAGTCCTGTTAAAGGATGAGAATAGTTCACTCCACGTTTTGGCCAAGAACAACATTCATCACCATCACTTCCGGGCCGAAATCTCCTGCGAAGCTCGATGTTGGCATCAACTTGATCGAGAACCTCTTGGGGTGCAATCGGCTCGCAAAAAGCCTCAACGCGAATGACGTATCGCTCATCGTTTTTCTCAATCACTCGGCGATCGTCAATGACGCCTTGTGAGTGCTTACTCCAAACCAACTCGCCTCGATAAATCGGACCACGCAACCATTTACCCACCGTAGAAGCGTGAAACGGTTTCAAATGCTGTGGAATGTCTCCACGGTCGTTGAGCCAGGCAGTCAAGCGATCCTGTCCCCAGGACGGCTTGGCCGCGGACTTTTTATACAATGAACGCATGATGGGGCCCGTGATGTCGTCAATGACCAGCACGTGATGCTTGATCTCACGGCGATGACGAACCTCCACCTTGGCTACTTCCAAACGGTACCCGAAGGGAACCGGTCCACCTGGCCAGTAGCCATCCTTGATCGAGTCAAGTTTTCCACGATAAACATCATGAGCTTTGATGCGATTAGCATCGCAGGCGCGAAGGTTCTCAATCGCCGACATCGCCTGGGACTCCGGCGTATATGGATCCGAAAAATTCCTGTCGGCTGAAAGAACGACCACACCATAACGGTTGGCAAGACGTTTACGTCGGCTGTCCAAGTCGTCCATGCGGCCGAACCGTTCGATGGTATCCACAAGGATCGCTCCAACGTTGATCGTGCCATGCTCAATGTCGTGAAGCATCTTGGTAAAACCCGGACGCTTGCGAGCATACATGCCACTCAGGGCATCGTCCCGATAAACTGCTACGATCCGCCAGGGTAGGTTTCGAGTTGTGATGATATTCTCGATCCGTTCCCGTTGTTGAGCTGGGCTGTTCGGATTTTGTTTATCCGAGCTCATCCGCAGGTACAACACGACATTAATCGGTTTCTCAAAATTAAAGTGTCTGCGTAACATAGTCTTGTCACTCCTCTTGCCGATCGATTCGGCAAATGTCGCTCGCGATGAGGCGGGCGAAATATTGAACCAGTCGTCGCCGGCGGGCGGCATGAACCAGATCAAGCAAAGGAAGCAAACGATCTTCCGGCCAATCGACCGGGATGGGAATTTCGCCATTTGCAATTAACTCCGCAATTTTTGGCAGCCGATCCACCTTGGCGGCGGTTTCGGTTCGTTTATCTAAATCACTGGTCAAGGCACTTTTCCTTTCGAAATTGCGCGTTTTCCAGCCGACCGGGCAACATGCACGGCTACCAGCTAGGCTTTTGCGCATAAAGAAAGGCACGCTGATTGGCGTGCCTGAATGAAATGTAAAATTAGTGCTTCGTCGAAGCCGAATGGACGAATGCGTTCTTCATGCCTAGCAGGACGTGGAACCGCCAAGGCAGGGAAACCTGTCAGTCACATCAGGTTGGTCGTGTACCAGGGTTGGGCTATGTACTGGTATGCGCATATGGATCTAAACAGATTGGAAGGAACCAGATCAGATCACTCGGCAAGGGGTTTCCGCTCGTTACGCCTGGTAACCTGAGCGAAACTGCTACCATCATCGACAGCATCAGCCAAACTGATTTCCTCCGGCATTTGTCCGACCTGCGAACGCCGCAGATCATTATCCTCTCGGTGGCGATTGGTGTAATCGGCAATTGCAACGAACAGTCCATACAGGAGTCGTCGTAGCTCAGGTGTTTCAGGATTGCTCGATCGCTCCCAACCCTGCGGTGCAATTGCCAGCCAGTCTCCCAGCAGTTGGTTTCCGGCGTCAGTTTGAACAAATAAACCGGTCGCAGGATGGAGGCCGATGATGTGTCCATGGAATAAATGAAAGTTGGCATCGCTACTTTCATTCGACGGCCAGCACAAATCGAGATGCCAAAACCGGTGGAATACAAAAGATGCGATTGAGCACCGGTGTTCCGACACTAACCAGTTCGCGATCGTTTCCCACAAATGTGAATAGCAGCGGTGGATGGACGCACGCGCTTCGTAGCTCAAAATATCCATGAATTGCTTTTCAAGTTCGGCGCCGCCGCGACGCCCATACTTCGCATCCCAGGCTGACCAAACGTCATTCACTGCAGTAAGCCCAAGTTCTTCCCGTCCCGACATTAATTGGGGAACCGCGGTTTGAAAGAGTTGGTTTGTAAACTCGCAATACAGATCACGAACCTCATCGGCGTACTCAGGCGGCCCTAACAATCTTCCCGAGTTACGGGAAAACTCGATCAAAGAAATTTCTTCACCAACTGAGTGGCTCAAAAGATTTTCCAGATTGGCGATGGCGTTTTGACGTTCCACCATGTTTCCGGCCCGCGGAATCGAATCTAAAAGGACTCGGCGGGAACCGGTGCTACGGGTTTGATTGAATAGTTTTACCAAGAGATACGACTGGCAAACGTCTGGCTCGGCCGGAGTTCCGTTTTCGCAGCAACTACGCCACCAGAAATCTACTAGGGAATCGAAGTTGCTGGCGGTTCGCCCCCGGGTCGGGTAAATCGACCGGATATCCATCCACCAATGGCGGAATTGCCGGCTTCCGTATGACGCATCTTGATGGCATAGATTGAAGGTAAAGTCCTGAACTCCGGCAGGCGCAAGGTCAGTAACAAAGTGTGGCTCTCCGCGTCGAATTGCCAACCGAAGATCAAACTTTTGCATTGTTTAGTTCCTGAGCAATTAGTAATTGTGAAGAAGTCAATTCCCTCGTAACCAATGAACCCTGTTTTACGGGGCTTGCGAACACCAAGGCTGCCTATCCAAATTTTTAACCTGGATTTAGCTATCCGGTTTCGACGTCATCACCCTTTTTGGAATCATGAATCTTCCAAAGGATATCCGCCGTCTTCTCGGCGTTGAATCCAACGTAATATCTGAGTGTCGTTTCGATCGACGCATGCCGCATCAATTCTCGGAGCGTTTGAGGCATCACCAGGCGCGCCCAGCGATCACCAAATGACCGTCTTAAATCATGGGCACTCGCGTACTTAATCTTTTTGGTCCGACGGTTACTTCCGACTTTGATATTCGCCTCCCTTCCAATTTTGCAGATTACTTTGGAAACCCAGTCCATTTTGAATTCGCCTTTCTTCCCCCATCGATCTTGCAGGGGGAAGACTGGGCCAACTCGCTTGGCTTTGGGGGTCTTCATTAGCATTTCGGCAAATTCCGGAGCGATTGGATAGAGTCGGTCTTCGTTGCCTTTCTCAAGTTCACCAGGTATGTGGAGCATTGGCCGGCGACCTGATAAATCCACCATGATCTTGTCCTGGTCATCCCAGGAAAGATTGATTGCTTCAGAAAGCCGTAAGCCTGACTGCCACAGTCCATCTAAAAGCCGTTGCCATAATTCATTGGCATCATCACCGACGACCACGGCGGTCGCAGTAAGTAATTCGTCAAATTCGTCGAGTGCCAAGGGCCTCCCTTTCATCACCTTTAACTTCTTGGCCCGTTTAGGGAAGGTTATTTTGGGTACTTGATGAATCATGCCGACGGACTTTGCCCATGACAGCGAGGATCGCAAGTGGGCTAAATAACACCGGATGGTATGTTCTGATAGCTTTTCTTCCCGCAGTTTTGATTGGTAATAACTAAGACGTTCGGCAGTTACATCACGGAGGCATCTTGGATTGAGTAGGCGTTCAATTGAGTTGAAACTCGTCTTGACCAGATTCGAAGTGTTCTTTGCCAAACCTGGCAAAACCTCGTCTTCAACCCGGTCTCGGAATGCCTCCCAGGTAATATTGCTATTGGGCGCGTAGCGGCCTTCTCGAAGCTCGGACTCCCATTTGGCCGCAGTTCTTTCCGCTTTCTTTCGATTCGTGGTTCCCGTTGACCGAGCTATTTGTTTGCCGGTCACGGGATCCTTGTACCTCATCATGAGGTATTTGCGGTCGCCATATCGGACAACCACGACGTTGATTTCGTGTCTCATTTCTTGAGTTATCCATATGGTTTAGTTGTCTGAGGGAATAGATTCGAGGAAGCGAAGCAACTCCTGTCCGGAGACGTACTTTCGCTTGCCGCATTTGATGAGGCGAAGGCCCCGTCGTTTGGCCGACCGGACGGCAGAGTCTGTCCAGCGCAATCGGCGTTTGGCTTCGTCAAGCGTGTATACTTCGAGGGTTGAAATAACGCCTGATTGGGGGTTTTTTGCGAGAAATTCGCTATTGTTTGTCTGGCTCATTTTGATTCTCCTTAAGTAAACGAGTCGCTTACCCGGGAATCCCGGCGCGGACGTCCTTCATTTAATTGCGTGCGAATCGGCGATGGCTTTAGGCCGACCGAAGAAATACACAGATGTCAATTTCAGATTCATTTGGACAAGTCCGATTTGGAGCGGAATCGACGGAAGAACTGATGTCGCCGTCTGGGGCGGCAGTGGAATTCAATATTCGCGACCTTGAGTGGGTCCCACCCAGCAGATACTCTCAGCATTTGCCGCCGGAATTCTCAATTCGCTTTCGGTGCTATGAGGGAGTTGATCAAGTGCGCAGATTGCTTCCGCAAAACAACGACTGGAGAAGCTTAATAGTCGATTGCTTTTTAGCTGGAGTCGCAATCCGCACCGAATTGGATGAGTTGCCGCGAGAGTATCGGACGAACGCGCGGATACAGTTCTATGCCAGTCAATGGATGAAACATCGGCAAGATTACCTGACTCGACGTTTTCGTTACTCTCGTGACATATTTGTTCGACCGTCGAGGCGAATCGCGGACTCGAGGCGAAACATCATGGCTGAACTCACCGCAATTCATCCAGCGCTGCGAAGCATGGAATCAATTCGAGAAATGTCATCGAATGCAACTGCTGACGGAATGACAGACTTCTACAACGGCCTTTATCAGATTGCTAAATCCATCGAGGTAGACAATTTAACTACACAGCAAATCCGGCTGAGGATAAGAGATTCTTTGTTGCTGCATCGCAACTCGCTCCCTGAGTTGAATCAAAACAAACTTGAGGAGGTCAATGAACGGCTGTTTAATGAAATGGAGCGGCAGTTTGATCTTGCGACTGATGAGTTTTCCACTTGGGTAACTTCAGCTCAGACAAATCTTCCGACAGTAATGGTACGTCGAGGTGGACGTTTGCCGATCACGCGTCAGGAAGTAAACGCAGGTTTGTTTGAACTCGGTTGGCGAGGTCTCGTGGATTCAGCCAGAAACGTGAACGCCACAATGACGACAGTCCGAAACGCGATTCCAGATCTGAATGATGATGAACGAAGGTTTTTTGATAGCCTTTACGCCCAACAACCGCGCCTTTGCGGTTTCCCAGTTCTGCTCCTGCTCGATCGGCATGACTTCCTAGCACCAGCTATAATCGACATTTGGAATGGCGGCGATATAGATGGGGCAGTTTCAGCCATTCAAAACTTGCTTTTCTTTTATGGCTCGATGGTACGACATCGACGAACGGCAGATCGCTTGGCAGCTAATCGCCGGCAAACTCCAAGTGGACAAGGGCTGCCGCAATATTCGTTCGACGAAAATCTTACTGGTAGTTTCACCAATCAGTCGGCCCAGGCTACGATAGTTGACGGGCTGGGCTTGAGGTGTGAAGGATGCAACGGCGATTCGCTGACAATCGAATTTGAGCTTGTCGGCGGGGAGTTTCAGGTTGGGGGGGTTTGTCGCGACTGTGAGCAGCCGCTTCCAAATTCAACATTTTCGCTAACCCAGGTTCGCAAAATGCTTGACCCGGAAGATCTGGCATAGCTTGAGCAGTGTTACCTGAACTGTTACCTAAACCGAAATCTAGCTGGTAATTGGTGTCGTATCTGAACAAACAGATTTCTCAAAATCCCCGGTAATTTGTGGGTAACTGAATTCTGACCGAAGAGCATGCAGCGACTTCTAATCAATAGGTCGCAGGTTCGAATCCTGCTCGGGGTGCTTGGGTGGCTGGATTGGGCACTGTTCTCCAAACAAACGGTCGGGGGACAATGTAGTGGTTCGTTGTGACTAAGGTGGTGATGTGTCTAAAGTCGATTCGCTATATCAAGACGCTGTCACTGCCATGGCGCCCCGTGAAAAATTGCACGATCAATTGAACTATTCAATTGGAGTCGTGAATTTATCAGACGGGAAATACAATTTTCGAATCCCAAGCCAACTCCGGAAAGGTTGAAACTGCTAGTTGCGCTTCGAATCTATGGCGGCGATGTCAAAACCCGTGCGTTGATTGAAGGCCTTCTTGCAGATGTTCCCGATTGAATCATTCAAGAATTCACTTTTGAAAATCGTGGATATCTTCAACGGCTGGAAATCCCGTTTCATTTGACGGGTGGAATCACGGGGGTGGCTTGTGGTGAACCTCGATTGCCGCAAAACATTGACATCGTGATCAAAAACGACTCTTCATTGTCGAAACTAGATTTATTGATAAGCGAATTAACCCATTCGTATTTTGTATTTTCTGCTGAATCGATAAGTAGGGCAGTTGAAGATGCGAGCATGTTTCAGTTGTTCGACTCGGTCGAATCATTGAAGCTCGATATGAATCCTCGAGAGATAATCGAGGGTGAACTGTCTCGTTCTCAAGAGGTCGAGATATTTGAATCAATATTGCTGCCGATTGCGTCCCGAGTCGACGCGGCAGTTTCAAAGCTTATTTGGGTGAGTAAGGGAAGCCACAAAAGTCGCAGGGATTTTCGTCAAATTTCGCTTCGTTCCAGCGAAGCTGACATGCAGGATATTCGGCACATGGCCAAGGGCCTACAACTAGAAAGTCTTTTGGAAGAAGTGCTGGAAGAATCTGATGCGCCGATGTGGTCGCCGGGCAACCACTGAACTACGACCATTCGAGGAAGAGTTGGGGTTAATGCCAAACAAAGCAATCGTCATGCCATTGTTCAGATTCTGGCATTCAAGTTGCGTTATGCGATTCCGAGTCAAATTCATCCCGAAAATGGCTCAAACCCGCTGCACCAGCCCGGTTTAGTTCGCCGGCCGTATCTGAAGACAAAATAACTCATGTTTGAGATCCTCAAAAATACTTTTTCCGATTTCGCCAAAGACAAGTGCACCAGGATCGCTGCCGCGCTCGCCTATTACACGGCGTTTTCTTTAGCGCCAATGTTGTAGGTGATGGTAAGCGCGGCACAAGTTGCATTTGAGCCTGAGGATTTCCGCAGTGCTGTCCGTTCCGAAATCGAATCAGTCGTTGGCGTCCAAGCGGCTGACCAGGTCGAAACCATGCTTAGCACTGACAAGGAAGAAGACAAACAAGGATGGTTGGCAACCCTCATCAGAGGGATTGTTGTGTTAACTGGCGCAACCGGATTGTTCGCCCAACTTCAAGCCACCATGAATGATGTGTGGGAAGTACAATCTGACCCGAAACTCGGTGGCATCTGGAATTTTATCAGCAAACGACTTGTATCGCTGGGGATGATCTTGACCTTGGCGATTTTAATCATGGTTTCGATTACTGCGAGTAGCTTGATTCACGCCTTTGATGACACCATCAATCAGTGGTTGCCGGGCGGTCGGGTTCGTTGTTGATCATGTTGGCTGAATATGTGATTACTCTTGCGGTCTTACCAATCGTGTTTGCAGGAATGTTTCGTTTCTTACCCGATGCACGAATCGCGTGGTCTAGTTACCGATTCCTGTGAGAAAAATAATTCGATTCAACGATCACCTTTTAAAACAGCAGCGAAAGCAATAGGCGCTGGCTTCGTCCTTGTTAAGAGCAGGAACGTGCATTATCGGCGGAGTGGTCGTCTATAGCACTTTCCTGTTGATCGGCGATCAAGTCTTATCGTCAGCCAGTTAACATTTTCCGAGCAGCGAGCCTGGAACGCGTTACCTCATTTCTCGCGATCCGATCCAGGCCGCGTCGGTATGTTGCGGGTCCGCGAAAGTTCGATTACTTCT
Source organism: Pirellulaceae bacterium (assembly GCA_942492215.1). Taxonomy (GTDB): domain Bacteria; phylum Planctomycetota; class Planctomycetia; order Pirellulales; family Pirellulaceae; genus Mariniblastus. Next base: position 190,502 of record CALODY010000003.1, on the reverse strand, counting down.
CCTTCGGCAACAACGTAGACGCGATCGCCCGCACCAGGTTTGACCGTGTGGCATCCTGTAAATTCGCCGAACGCCGGCAGAATTGCATAGTCGTCCGTAAAAAGAAAACACGCAACCTTTTCGCTCGATGCTCCGTCGTCGCTGAACCGGATCGCGGGATGCACGTGACCGGCAATCCTGTAACCGCCAACTACCACATCAACTTCCGGGTAGTGGCAAAACGCAAATGGTTTTTCGACATGGGGCTCATTAACTACGCCGATGGACAATCGTTCAAACAATTGCTGCTGACCTCGATCATGGTTACCAAGGACAAGCAATATCTCAAGATCGGGACATTCGTCGCGCCAACGCAATAAATCTGCTTCGAAATTTTCTTTCCCGGGCACAGCCGAGTGAATAAAATCGCCCAAAACGAGCAGACGCTTGGCTTTCCATGCTTCGATCACGCCGGAAAGTCGCGTCAACATCGAAATTGTCATCGCCTCGGGAACCGGGATTCCCACACGACGGAATGTATTTGCTTTTCCAAAGTGTGTATCGGCAACCAACAGTGTTTGCCGCGACTCCAACCAGATCATTTTTTCAGGCAACAACGTCAGCCGTTCACCAACAACTTCGATGACGCGGTGCTTGGGTAATTTCTTCGTTCGATCCATGATTTCTGTCACAGGTATAGTTTGCTGATTGATGATGCTTGCGCCAAATCGCGTGTGCGGCAGGCATTGTTGTTATTGTGGCAACGTTACTTGCCCATGGTCTGCTCAGCCGCTTTCTCCAGCGATTCCTGCATTCGTCGAATTCGATCCGACAGTTTCTCACTACTTAAACGGTCACGTAATCCATCGATCAACAGCGGAAATGCCAGCGGTGTCGCCCGTTTCAAATCGCGAATCACGATTTCACTGGCGTTCAGTCGTTTCAATACTGACACCAATCGAGACTCTTCCAGCTGCCGCTCCAAAACTTCTCGCCTGGCTTGCAGCAACAACAGGTTGTTCGGATCGTATTCGGCGAATACATCGTAGAACAGGTTGCTGGAAGCCTGCAAATGCCGCGCACTTTTTCGCTGGCCGGGATAACCTTGAAATATCAGCCCGGCAACACGGGCAATTTCTCGAAACTGTCGTTTGGACATTTCACTCGCATTCAAACTGGAACGCAAGTCCGACCCGATCGTTTCCCAATCCATCAGGCCCCGATCCAAAGCCCGCTGCAGCGGCGCTTCGGTAGGCGAAACCAGTACCAACCCATAGTCATTCATCGCCATCGAAAACGAAATCGGCTGCAACCGTGCCATGCGCCAGGCAAACAAGGCCGCCATCCCTTCGTGAACCAGCCGACCATCGAACGGATAGACAAAAATGTGATAGCCGTAACGGTTTTTAAGTCGTTCGATCAACAATTGATTCGTCGCAGGTAACGTCGACCACGTATTTTGCAATTCAAGCAGCGGTTTCACCGACTTCATTTCGGCTGACTCAAATCGACCCTCGCGTGCTGACTGAAACTTCTCCCGGATGGCCTGCGAAAGCTCCGAAGAAAGCGGCATCCGGCCACCCATCCAACGTGGAATCGTGGAAGTCGTTCCTTTGGCGCGTCGGACCCAGGCCGCATTGTCGTGAATCTTGACCAGCTCCAACAGTTTTCCGCCCAACATAAACTTATCGCCCGGATCCATCCGTCCGATGAATGACTCTTCGACGGTTCCCAGCGGTCCGCCTTTGAGATACTTCACTTTGATCGCCGCGTCGCTGACTATCGTGCCAATCGACAGTCGATGCAGTCGGGCAATTCGTTTCTCCGCAACCGTAAATACTCCATCGACGTTTTCAATACGATGAAAGTCTGGATAAGCCGTCAACGACGATCCGCCATGTTCGGCGAAATCAAGCACCCATTGCCATTCGATTTCAGTTAGCGATTTGTACGCATTGGTTTGTCGAACTTCTTCCAACAAACCAGCTGACTTGAATCCACCACCGAGTGCCACCGTAACGACGTGCTGGGCCAGAACGTCCAGCGGCCGGTTCAGTGGTGGACGACTTTCGATTTGACCGGCCGCGATAGCGTCCCGCAGCGCAGCTAGCTCGACCAGTTCGATCGCATTGGTCGGCACGAATGTCACGCGACTGGGAACACCGGGCTGATGGCCGCTGCGGCCAGCCCGTTGGAGTAACCGAGCATTCCCTTTCGGACTGCCAATCTGAATCACGTGATCAACGACTGTGAAATCAACGCCGAGGTCAAGGCTCGCCGTGCAGACGCAACAGCTTAGTTTGCCATCGCGAAGTGAATCTTCAACCCAATGCCGAACTTGTCGATCCAGGGAACCATGATGAACGGCGATCTCACCGGCCAAATCCGGTTTCGCATTCAACAAGGCCCGATACCAAAATTCGGTTTGCGAACGCGTGTTGGTGAACACCAACGAGCTCTCAGACTTTGCCACGATTTCGGCAACTTGTGGGGCAAGCCGGATTCCAAGATGCCCCGCCCAGGGAAATCGCTCGATGTCTTCAGGGATCAATGACTCGATTGCAATTTCTTTTTTCAATTCACTACGGATCATCCGCCCGGATCCGGCATTCTCCGGGCCAAGTAAAACATCCATCGCTTCATCAAGATTTCCGATCGTGGCCGACAAGCCCCACAACCTGACCTTGGGCTGCAATTTGCGCACGCGGGCCAACGCCAGTTCGGTTTGCACTCCGCGTTTGGTGCCCATCAACTCGTGCCACTCATCAACGACGACCAGTTTCAAATCCGAAAAACGCTCAAGATTATCCGGCCACGAAAGCATCAACGTAAAACTTTCGGGCGTTGTGATCAGGACTTCCGGAAATCGTTTGCGCTGCCGAGCGCGGACGGCCGAGTCGGTATCGCCCGTACGTTTTTCGATTTGCCAGGGAATCCCCAGCCCATCCAGTGCTTGACCAAGATTCGTTTGGGTGTCGGTCGCCAAGGCCCGTAGTGGCGTGATCCACAGCACCTGAAGTTTGCTATTGGGGTTATACGGCGGAAGCTTCCTTCGCCTGACTTGGGAACGGTTAAGTTTTTCAATCGAAGTCCGCTTGACGGGCGGGGGAATCTTTCGCACGGAAGTCAATGTGGATTCGCCAGAAGTTACAGTGGCTTCGCCGGAAGTCAATGTGGATTCGCCAGAAGTTACAGTGGCTTCGCCGGTCGCCTTCGCTTTGACGCCGCTTGTCGCGACTACAGGCCTGGAACCGACAGCCGGACCGCCGGACGGTTCAGCTTGTATTGCATTGCTGAATTTTGCCATCTGCTGTTTTTGATTCTTCTTCAGCTCGCGAAACGCCTCCTTGTTCTCAGCCAGCCACTCGATCACCGGTCCGAGGAACACCGCCAGTGTTTTTCCGGTTCCTGTTGGTGAGTGGACGAGTCCATGTTCGCCTCGCAGGTAACTTTGCCACGTCTTTTCCTGAAACGGAAACGGTTTCCAACCCGACTGGCGAAACCAGCGGCGGACGTAGGCGACAGATTGTTGTTGAAGAGTCGGCATATTTTTTGGATCGCCCGGTCAAGCAAGCCGTAGGTCATGCTGTGCATGAATGACATATACGTCTCAATCAAGGTAGGTCATGCTCTGCATGACAAAGCAAACCGAGCAGGTCATGTCATCCAAAACAAGCAAAATATGCGGGCATAAAATATAAAATATGCGGGCATAAAATATGCGGGCATAAAACTGCGTGTCATGCACAGCATGACTTACTCCGGATTAAACCGCGTTCATCATCGACTTGATCGTCTCCAAGTTATCGGCGTCTTTGATTTTCAAATCTTCTCGCCAGCGATTGATCCGCGGAAATCGAACGGCGATTCCTGATTTATGCCGAGTCGATTTTTGAATGTTTTCAAACGCCAGTTCAAAAACAAGCTCCGGGGTTACACTTCGCACTGGCCCAAATCGCTCAAGTGTATTCTTGCGAACGAAACGATCGACACGCCGGATCTCTTTGTCGGTCAAACCCGAGTAGGCCTTAGCAAATGGAACCAGTTTTTCTTCGTCCCAAACACCGAACGTATAATCGGTGTAGAGACTTGCCCGGCGGCCGTGCCCGCGTTGTGCGTAAATCAAAACCGCGTCCACGGTGTGAGGTTTGATCTTCCATTTCCACCAATCGCCGCGAGGTCGACCCACGCGATAAGGGCCACTGCGACATTTTAACATCAATCCTTCGGTCTGGTGTTCGCGACTTTGCTGGCGCATGCGTTCCAGTTCATCCCAATCTTTCGCTGCCAATACGGTCGACAGTTGGATGGAATTTACGATCGAATCTTTGTTGAGTTTGTTTACAACCTGTTCCAGTTTTTCCCGCCGCCAAACCAGCTCGCGGGTACGAACATCTTCGCCGTCGTATTCCATCAGATCGAAAGCAATAAATGACACGGGGACATCACCAAGAATCTTGGGGCCCAGTTTTTTACGACCGATTCGGCGCTGCATTTCACTGAAAGGGAGAATTTTGCCGTCTTTCCAGCCGACAATTTCGCCATCCAGCGCTACACCTTCGGGCAACAACTGACTTGAATCGACCAGCTCCGGAAAACGGTCAGTCATCAAGTCTTCCCCGCGCGACCAGATAAAAAGTTGCTGCTGGCGTTTTAGAATCTGGGCCCGAATTCCATCCCATTTCCATTCAACCTGCCATTGCGAAAGATCGCCAAGCGTTTCCACTTTTTTTTCGAGTGGATGGGCCAGGTAGAACGGATACGGCTGACTGACGGCAGCGTCCGTCGTGTCCGGGTCGATCAGCGACTGGAAAAAATCGGGAGTCGGCTGCCAATTTCCCATAAGACGATGCGCCAGAACTTCCGGGGCGATGCCACTTTGTTTCGACAGCCCTTTGACGACCAGTTTCTTCGACACGCCAACGCGAAAACTACCGGTGATCAGTTTGTGTAACACAAAACGAGCCTGCTCATCCAGCTCGTTCCAAAACGCGATCATTTGTACTCGCTGTTCGTGTTCGCTCATTTCGCGCAGTGTTTCCAAGCGCTGAGTCACCCAGCAATGAAGAGGCAGATCGGAGTCTTCGGTAGGTGGTGGGAGAATCAAAGCCATGACTTCCGCGAGGTCACCGACGATTTCATAGCACTCTTCGAAAATCCACGGTTCGATGTCAGCTTGCTCTGCGGACCAGGCACGTAATAGTTTCGTCGGAATCAAACGTGGCAGTTTTTGACCGCTGAGAAAATAAACCGCCCAAGCCGCATCGGCTGGAGGTGCGGATTCAAAATACTCAGCCAGCGCATTGACTTTGACGCTGGTTTTTGTTGTCTGATCCAAGGTCGTGTAAAGTTTGGTGAATCGCTTCATGACGCGTCACCTGCCGAATCGCTCGCGTCGCTTTCATCATTGGCGTTTCCAGCGTTGGCGTTTCCAGCGTTGGCGTCACTCGCAGTGGCTGAATCTTCTTCGGCCGGCATGGCTACCTCTTCTTCCAACTCGCCACGAAACTGAGTTTGCACGGTTCGCGCGTCGAGCCCCGATTTTAGCAAGTGCTTAACGACCTGTTCCGTGTAGCCATGCGTCACCCATACCGACTGGGCACCAGTCAATTTGATTGCTTCCAACAATCCCAACCAATCAACGTGATCGGAAATTACGAAACCGCGATCGACGACTCGCCGGCGCCGTACACCACGGACTCGCATCCAACCCGAAGCCATCGCCATCGAAACGTTGCCGAAACGCCGCAGCCAGGTCGAGCCGCGGGCACTTGGCGGCGCAATCACCAGCGCCTGCGACCAATCGTAACCCTTTTCGGCTTCCATCACATTTTGAAGCTCGGGCAAATCAACTCCGCACTTTTTATACGCGCGACACGAATTCAGAATCGCTCCATGAGCAAAAATCGGCCCGATGTCCCGATCGAGTCCGGACAACAAACGCTGGGCCTTGCCTACCGTATAACCGAACAGCACGCTCGATTTTCCTTGCTCGCGATTGCCACGCCACCATTGATTGATCTCGGCGAAGACTTCGGATGAATTTCGCCAGCGGTAAATCGGCAGCCCAAAGGTCGACTCCGTCACGAACGTGTGACAGCGAACGGGTTCGAAGGGCTCACAAGTTGGATCGCGTTGCAGTTTGTAATCGCCAGACACGACCGCGATTTGGCCTCGATATTCAATGCGGACTTGGGCCGATCCCGTCATATGCCCCGCTGGGTGCAGTGAAACTTTGACGCCGTTGGTGGTGAACGACTTGCCAAAGTCCAAAAAGTTGAATTCGGCTTCGTTTCCCAGTCGCATACGGAAAATGGCTTCGCCGGTTTTGGCGGCAGTATACGATTTGCAACCCCACCTCGCGTGATCGGCGTGCGCATGCGTGACCACGGCGCGATTCACGGGCTTCCAGGGATCAACGTAAAAGCCGCCTTGCTCGCAATAAAGTCCGGAGGTCGTTTCTGTCAGCAGGGGGAGAGCCATACGGCATCAACTGCAATTCACGCGCCCAGTTAATCGGCTTTCAATCCAAACGTTCATGCTGTCTGACGGAATCTCGCCGGACAATTGGTAAATGGTAGCGAGTGGTCGTCGCGCGCTCGGTTGGGTTCGTGGCGATCAATATTGAGATTCTCTGTGAGTCGATTCTAATCCGCATTCCCGATTGTACAAATGACCACTACAATGCTGAATTGTAACACATGCCCCTAAATGGCAAGACGCATGCCAACTGATTCCAAATTGCCCGTTAATCGAAAGCTTGCCATACTTGCCGATGCGGCAAAGTACGATGCTTCGTGCGCCAGCAGTGGCTCGAAATCTATCAGGGCCGGCAGTATGATCGGCAGTACCGAGGGCATGGGAATCTGTCATAGCTACACCCCCGACGGCCGCTGTGTTTCGCTTTTGAAAATCCTGCTGACGAATTATTGCATTTTCGATTGCCAGTACTGTGTCAACCGAATCAGCAGCGACACGCCGCGAGCCAGGTTCAGCATCGATGAAGTAGTCAACCTGACAATGGAGTTTTATAAACGCAACTACATCGAAGGATTGTTTCTCAGCAGCGGTATCATCCAGAGTTCCGATTACACGATGCAGCAACTGACATTGGTCGCTAAAAAATTGCGGCAGGAAAATCATTTTGGTGGATACATTCATTTGAAAACGATTCCGGGTGCGGCGGAGGAGCTCATCACGGAAGCAGGTTTGTGGGCGGACCGGTTAAGCGTCAATATTGAACTGCCGACCGAACGGGATTTGAAACAGCTTGCGCCGGAGAAGAAGAAACCGGAAATCGTCAGCGCGATGTCGGACATTAAAGAGCGGATTGACGAAACGAAGGAAGACAGAAAGGCTGGCAAGAAGCCGCCAAAATTTGCGCCGGCTGGCCAAAGTACGCAGATGATTGTCGGTGCGACAGAGACGCCCGATGAAAAGATCCTGCAGACGTCAAGCGAGCTTTACGCGGGTCAACGGTTACGGCGGGTTTACTATTCCGCGTTCAGTCCGATTCCGCACGCCGATTCTTTACTTCCGGGTAAGAGTCCACCACTCATTCGCGAACATCGACTCTACCAAGCTGACTGGCTGCTGCGATTCTACGGCTTTGATGTCGACGAGATCATTGTGCGGCCCGACCAGAATCTCGATCTTGAAATAGATCCAAAATTGGCATGGGCTTTGTCGAATCGAGCTTATTTTCCGGTCAATGTGAACACCGCCAACCGAGAACAGCTGTTACGAATTCCTGGCATCGGTGCGAGAAATGCACGGCGAATTTTATCAATTCGGAGACACAAAAAGATTCGCACAGATGACCTGAAAAAGTTACGTGTCGCATGGAAGCGGGCAAAATCGTTTGTCATCACGCTCGATCACAATCCGGCGCTTGGCAATCTGGATCGCAGTGATCTGCGAGCGTTAGTTGCACCGAAAGAAAAACAGTTAACCTTTTTTGATACGTTCGACGCAGCGCTCAAGGGCGAGCTGTAGGTCAGTCAATTCATGCACAGTTTGCGAATCAAAGATTTTCGGGATTGGCGACGTCGCGCTCGCGGGTTGATTGCGCACGATCTAAAGCCAACTAACGTACAACTGTTGGAAACAAGTGAGCAGAAATCTTTGTTTGGTGATGCAGGCGAAGTATTGCTCAAACCAGAGAACCGTCAATCCAGGACATTCTCAGTCGACCGCGAGTTCGTCAAACTTGCCGAAACGGTCGGCTATCATCGCGATCCTCAGCGATGGAATCTGCTGTACCGAATGTTATGGCGGCTGACGCATGGCGAGCGGAATTTGCTGGAGTTAATGACAGACGACCACGTGCTGCAAATTCACAACATGGAAAAGGAAGTTCGCCGCGACGCGCACAAAATGAAAGCCTTCGTACGGTTTCGCAAAGTCGACCGTGACGGCGTTGAGCATTTCATTGCCTGGCATCGCCCTGATCATCGCATTGTTCGTAAAGTCGCCCCGTTTTTTTCGCGACGCTTCAAAGGCATGAACTGGACAATTTTGACACCGGACGAATCAGTCTCATGGGATCAGTTGAAACTCGATTACGGTTCAGGCGTCCCGCGAAGTGAAGCCCCGGATGAAGATTCGCTGGAAGAACTTTGGCTGACCTATTACGGTTCAATCTTCAATCCGGCGCGCGTCAAAGTCAAAATGATGAAAAGCGAAATGCCAGTGCGGCATTGGCCGACGCTTCCCGAGGCGCAAATCATTGACGACCTGGTTGAGTCTGCACCGGAGCGAGTGCAGGAGATGATTGCTCGCAATGAAGGATTCGCAGAAACGGCAGCAGACTACATCGAATCGAAGAATATTGACTCGTATGACGAATTAAGGCTGCTTGCCGAGAACTGTCGGGCTTGTGATCTGCACCATGACGCCACGCAAACGGTTTTCGGCGTCGGCCCTATCGACGCGCGGATCGTGTTGGTGGGAGAACAACCTGGCGATCAGGAAGACATTGCCGGCCAACCATTTGTTGGGCCCGCCGGAAAATTGTTGGACGAAGCGCTCGCCGGTGCGGGAATCGACCGAAACGAGGTCTTCATCACCAACATCGTGAAACATTTCAAGCACGAAACAACGAACACGCCCAAAGGTAAAAAACGCTTGCACGCCAAACCCAATGCGCGAGAGATTCGCTGTTGCAAACCATGGTTCGAAGCGGAATGGGAATTGTTGAGCGACGCCGAAGTGTTAGTTTGCCTGGGCGCAACGGCGGCCAAGGCCATCATTGGACCTAACTTCCGCATTACCAAACAGCGCGGGAAATTTTTCCACACTGGGTCCTGCAGTTTTACGATCGCCACGTGGCATCCCGCGGCGATCTTGCGAACAGCCGACCCGGAAACTCGAAACGTGCGGAACCTTCATTTGATTAACGATTTGAAGAAAGCTTCAACAAGGATAGACGACGGTGGCGGCGAAAATTATTAACAGCGGGGGCGAAAAGGATTCTGCCGATACGCTCCCTGGTCCGTCGCGAGGCCTCACTCCCGCTCGCAGGTGGCAAACTATTGTTCGCAGCATTTCCGTCTGGGGCAGACGGACCTACGAAAAAAAGGCAACAACTTTTGTAACCGTTCACGGGATTTAGGCTTGGATCAGCGTTGGGGATTGCTTTGCTTCGAGTTTAGCTTCGATTGAATGTTTGAGAAATTTGAAGAAGTTTCGATTCTGCTTTTTGCCGGAGCGTTTTGGATTTGCCCAAGAGAACGACAAGTTCAAGATTGAGATTCGCCAAATGGCCGTGGGATTAGGATCTCGTCCAAGCTATCGCGCGATATACACCGTCCGCGACAGAGATGTGGTGATCCCGGCCGTGCGACGTGGTGCCCAAGATGAATACAACGAAGAAGCTGAGGGGTAACCTATGCCTGAACGGTTGGCGAAAGCGGTTGCAAGTCTGTGGTTGAGGCTTTCAGTCGAGCCCGAAAAGTCTGAGACATGATCATGTACGAAACGTCTCTGGGGATCAACTTTGATGACGATCACGAGCAAACTGAAGTAGTCACGGCATCGACGGTGTCGCATCGGAAGCGACTCCGGAAACCCCGGTCCGCTCATTTTCCCCTGAGTTCCAACTCAAGAGATCAATCATGTTTGGAAAAAGGCTGTAAGTCAGGACTCGGAACCAAGAGAAACTCACCTTGAGAAATTCGGATCAGATAGCCGCGAATAATCAAGAAACAAGTAACATTCGAATCCTGCTCGGGGTGCTTTCGTCGCCGACCATTCTGGTTCCGCAACATTGGGCACAGGAAACTTCGATTGCCGTCCATCAAGAGAGTTCGGCAAGTAGTTTTTGCAGCAGGTCTGCAATGCCTAATTCGACCGCATAGCGTTCCAGGTAGTCTTGGTCGGCCGTATTACCAAGAATCTTCATGACGCGAGCGACATCATCCCATTGACGTTCAGAAACCTCGTTGCCCAAGCGGTACCATTCAAGTTTGGCGAGAATCGTGTCTTCAGGCGACGCGATGGGAACTTCAAATTCACTTTGCAAGTCAACCTTCCCGGGAGCTGCACGATTCATCGAAGATATGTCAAAGTTGCGATTCTTGAGGATGAAAATGTCAACTTTGAAGGAAGATGCCAAGTGAATGACATTGAAACAGGACGAGCGGTTGATCGCATCTTCAATTGCCGCTTGACTCACATAGTATTCTTCTTCGTCAAGCCGACTGATAAAGGGCTCGATATTCTCTAAACGTATGTCCGCCACCAAATCAACGTCCATCGTCGATCTCGCAGCTCCGTGAAACGAACTTGCAACTGAGCCACCAACGTAAAATCCGATGCCTAACGACTGAAGAATTCTTGCTACTGGCTCTAAAGCTTCTATCAATCCTTGATCCGGGCTCATCTGCGTCCAGCCAAAAAGTTTCGAACGTTCTCTGCCAATTCCGGTCCGTAGTTGAGTTCAATGAAACGCAGGTTGACTTCTTGCGCAGAAATTCCAGGGTTGGACCGAAGAATTGCATCCTTACATTGCTGGGCGACGCGGTTGCTTGCAGCAATGGCTCCTGCAAGTCGTTTTGATGGTCTCTGTTGCAGGATCAACTGTGTCAGTATTGCGTCAGTTTCAGGACTGGTGTCAAAGTTATTGTTTGAGGTGCTCATAGATCAAGTATAGCGTATTCCTAGTTTCCAGCTGATATTCACCTCGCAATTTTCTCAGACGGTTAAGCTTTGGCCGCAGTGGAAAAGTAGCATTGGGAGTCGGCTCGGGGTGCTTTTCTTGTCGATTGGATTTTCGAGAGTGTTAAGCGTCCGGTTCCGGTTTTTTGAATTGACTTGTTCAATTCAGGTAAGTGCTTCTCACTCGCTTTGAATTTGGAATGCATCGTCAACGGACAGTTCCCAGTCTCTGCAAACGTCTCTGCCAGAGTAAGTTTCTCCTGATCGCAAAATCCGAACCTGTGTTGCGTTTTCATAAACGCGCAGCGTTAGATTCAATGGATCTGCCACAATGACGACTGACGTACCTGCGTTGAGCCATTGTTCCGCTTTTGCTGCGACATCCGAAAAAGCATCACGTGGTGACACCACTTCAACCACTAAGTCGGGTGCCAATGGTAAGTATCCGCTCATCGGTTCGACAGAATTCAAACGCGAATGACTTACAAATGCCGCGTCTGGAGCGCGGACGGTATCGGGGGAAGTTCCAATCAGAAAGCCTGTTTCGGCAGCATACGTCGCTCCGAGATTCTTGGACTCGACATGATTGCCGAGGCGACGAGAAAGTCTATCAGCGACCTGGCCGTGATCGCTTCCTGCTGGCGGCATCATTCTCAAGACTCCGTTTATCAGCTCATACCGGTGACCATCGTCGGCCATGGCAGACAATTGCTCGGCGGTCTTAAGCGCTTGAGTCGAATGCTGGATCATTTCTCGGCCTCTTAGAAAAGACAACGCAACATCTACGCCGTGTTAATCAAACATCAAATTCAAACTACGATTGTGGTTGGCACATCAATCTTAACTTGTCACGGTCACAGCGATAAATAACGAAGCCGATTTGTATGGAAAAAATTGCGTTGGGCGTCGGTCCGGGGTGCTTTCGTTGCCAACCATTCTGGTTCCGCAACTTTTTGACAGGCTGGTTAAACTTGGATGTCGAAAATTTCATTAACTGAAAGTTTCCAGTCACCACACACGTCACCACTCGAAAACTCTTCCCCGCTGTGTAATACCTCGATTTGTGCCTTGCTCTTGTACACGCGAAGTGTCTGGTTCATGGGGTCGGCCACGAGGACGATTCTTGAGCCAGCCTCAAGCCATTGCTCTGCTTTCGCCTCAACATCCGTTGATGTGTCGTTGGGCGAGACCACTTCAACGACTAAATCAGGGGCGACTTGCAGATACGAAGATGATGGAGGAGCAGCGGAAAGCTTTTGATGGCTTACAAACGCCGCATCAGGCGCACGCACCGTATCCGGATTAACTTCAATCAAGAATCCAGTTTCGGCCGCAAAGGTCTTACCTAAATCATTGGCTTCAACATGTGTTCCCAGTCGAATGAGTATCCGGCTGGCAATCCAACCGTGTTCACTGCCAGCAGGCGACATCACTTGCACGACCCCCCTAACCAACTCGAGTCTTTTGCCGTGATGGGCGACAGAAAAAAGCTGTTCTGCAGACTCCACACTTTCGAATTCTTTTGTTTTTTTGATCATGGCTTGTCCTCAAACTAATTTACCCACTTACGCCAATCAAGCCAAATCGAATCTCGCCGCGACATGCTCTACTGACAAGTGCCTTACGGTCACCTCAAAATTTGCGTTGGGAGTCGGTTCGGGGTGCTTTCCGCCCAAGGCTGCTTTTTCTCGACGGGTCATTGTTTACGAGTGAAATCCCTCGCCTCCTCGGCCGGTTTTTGTTTTTCTGAAGTGCGTTGGCAGATTGTTCGGCTTCCGATTGGTTTAATGCACATTTTTGCATTCTGAATCTCACCTTCTCCATCGGCTGCAAACCGCTGTTCCACGTTCTTATTCTCTCACTCAACGAACGTGCCGCCAGTGTTACGTCACCTCTGATTTGCGCAATTGCATCAATCAGACAACAGTTCCTCGATGACTGATTCTTCCTGCACGGCAATTCCGTACTCGCGGATTTTTGCCGCAAGTTGGATATCCCATTCAGCGAACGATGCGAGTGCGCGGAGTGGTCGATGCGAATCGGATGTCACTCGGTGATCTGCTGTTGCCATGGCTCAAACCCAAACGACTGGAAAAGCTTGTTCGCAATGCGAAGCCCACCCCAATCGAAATCACCATGGTAGTGCATTCGGTAGCCCGCATCTGTCAAAAGCCATAACAACTACAACGGGACCATGTCGGCTGGTCTTCGACGCTGACCATGGGTGGGCAGTGTGAGCCAATGGAGTCAGCGGCAAATACTCCGCGAAACGCGCCGACCAACAACATCACGCAATGTTCCGAATTGGTCGTAACCGAACATCTTGCCAATCCCCGATATTCAGAAAAAGATTCCCAAAAATTTGCGCCCTGGCATGCGCTTTGACCAAACGTGTCACGAGGTCGTTTACAATCCGGGTTCTCTGCAGCCGTTCATTCTCGCTGAGCCAAGATGACGAGAGCTGTTAGTCAGAGCCGACCGCCAGATTACTTCGTTGGATGTGCTTCCCTTCATGCAGCTGGAACAAATTGGAAATTTTTTTCGGACGTCTCCTGCGATGCGCTTGCTTCGCGCTGAAAACGCGATGTTCATCGTTGACTTTTTGAATCAGACCTTCAAACAAACGGGCGTTCTTGAAATCGGACACGAAGACCTGCGTCAACAACTGCTGATCTACATCGAACAGACGCAGGAATGTTACCCGTCGGAGCTGTCTGGAAATGCAGATCGGTACCTGATCAGTTGGTCAGACAACGGTTATTTGAATCGTCACCTGCAATCGGCGTCGAGCGAACCAGCCTATCAATTGACTCGCCATGCAGAAGACGCCATTCAATTTGTCGACCAGTTAATCTTGCGTCGAACAGGCTTGGTTGGAACCGAGAGTCGCTTGCGTCTGATCATTGACACCCTGTCGGATCTCGTGCGGGGATCGTCCAGTGACCCGGTGCAGCGGTTGGCCTACCTCGAGGAACAACAGGATTCCATTGAGCGCGAAATTGATGCGCTGAAATTGAATGGTGTCGTCGACGTTTACAAACCGTCGCAGATACGCGAGCGGTTCCAAATGGCGGTCGGAATGTTGAAGACGCTGCAAAGTGATTTTCGCGCCGTCGAAGAACGGTTTCAGGACATCGCTCGAGACGTCCAGCAAAATCAGCAAGCCGCTTCGGAAACGCGGGGCGAAATTCTTGGCAGTGCCATGGACGCGGAGGATCACCTGAAAACGGAAGATGAAGGGATCAGCTTTTACGCCTTTATCGCTTTCCTGTTTTCCCCCGACGGACAAAAGTCTCTGCGCGAAACGATTGACCAGGTCATTCGTCTTGAGGCGATTCAGAAAGATTCGGATTCCATTGCCCGCTTGCGAACGATGGTCAAGTCATTGTTGAAGGAGGCAGACAAGGTTTTGGCGACCAACGGTCGGCTTTCGCATACCTTGCGGAAACTGCTTGACACGACAACCGCTGAAGATCGACGGCAAACGAGTGAGGTGCTGCGCGACATCAAACAGCTTGCCTGTCTGCTCCGTGAAAATCCCCCCGACGACCCGACGATCAGCATTTCCGTTCAATCGACTTCGGGCATCTATTCCCCTTTTTCACGCACATTTTGGGACACACCCCAGTCGTTCGATATTCAACCGGAAAATCATGTCGTCGATTTGGAGAAAGTCGGCAGCGAAATCAGCGCGCTTGCCGATTTCGAACTGCTTGACATCGAAAAATTGCGTGACCATGTTCGTGATACGCTTGCCACCCATGAACGAATCTCGCTGGAAGAAATCCTCGCGATTCATCCGCCGCAATGCGGTGTGCTGGAACTGGTCGGCTACTTCCAGGTCGCCTTTGACGACGGGCATTTGATCAATCGAAAATCGACTCGCGTCGTCGCCATTACAGATCAAAAAACGGGACGCACCGTTCGGGTCAACGTGCCGCAAATCACTTTTCAATCCAGTCAGAACATTTCGAAAGCGAAGCCTCGATGAGTTTTCCAGAAATCGAAACTCCCGAAACCGATTTTGATTTCCCACCTCGCGAGGCATGGAGTTCCTCCGCGGTCAAATTGCTGCAGGGTGTTGTCTATCATGACGATTCTGGCGATACCTGGAACGCGATCCTCTCCCACGTGTCGCCGCTCAGTGACTTCTTTGGTCGCATTGGTCTGGTGTTGGTTGTCGACAAAGACGACGGTCTTGCGTGGCTGCGTCAACCGGAAAAGGACCAGCTGCCCGCCGAATTTGAATCGCTTCCCCGGCTGTTCAGAAATGTCGCGCTCGGCTTTGAAGCAACTTTAATGTGTGTTGTGTTGCGCGATGAGTTGCGAAAATCAGAAGAGGAAGATTTTCAAAATGAGCGTTGTGTTGTCAAGCAATCTGAACTGCTGACAACCTGGAAAATGTTCTTTCCAGATGATTCAGATGAAATTCGATTGAACGATGCGATGACGAAACAGTTGCTCAAGCTGGAAAAGCTGAAGTTCGTGCGGCGATTCGAGAGAAAACCGCCTTCATGGGAGATCCGCCGGATTCTAAAAGCACGACTGCCGCTTGAATCGCTGAAGCAAACCAGGGCTGCACTTGAGCAGGAGCTTGCCAAGCGACAGGAGGCTGGTCGGTGAATCGAACTGCACTATTTTCAGATATCCGGGTAGCCACCGGCTTTCGCTTGTCAAAAATCGAACTGTACAACTGGGGAACGTTCGATGGAACCGTCCACGGGTTTCAGCCGCGCGGTGAATCTGCGTTGCTGATCGGCGAGAACGGAACCGGCAAATCGACTTTGGTGGATGCCATGCTGACTCTTCTCGTGCGCCCACAAATTCGGAAATACAACTTCGCATCCGGTGCGAGCAAAACCGAACGCGACGAACGAACGTACATACAAGGTGCGTTCGACAAAACGATGAATGCAACCGGTTCGGCCAAGCTGGAGTATCTGCGACCCGGCAATCAACACTACTCGGCATTGCTGGCCAGCTTCGAAAACGCGGCGACGAACGAGACGTTTACCGCTTGCCAGGTTCTGCACCTGGACTCCAACAACAAAGTAAAAAAGTTTTACGCATTCGACGGCAAGCACGAGCGTGGCATTGCCGAGGATTTGGGAAACATCACGGAAGGTTCGAGTGTTTTGGCGACGTTAAAGAAACGAGGCTTTCAGGCGACGGACAGCTACACGCGATATTTCGAATGGTTGCGGCGAACGATTCGCTGTCGCCCCAAAGCGATGGACATGTTCAATCAGGCGGCATGGGTCAAAGACGTCGAGCAACTTGACTCATTTGTTCGTGAGCAGATGCTCGAAAAGAAACCTTGGGATGACAAGGTTTCGAAATTGCTTGAACATTTTGCAGAACTCAACGAAGCTTACACGACGCTGGTCAGCATTCGCGACCAGGAAAAAATGCTTCAGCCGATTGTTTCCCTCGGCGAAGAATTTTCCGCATACCACGGCCAACTATTGCAAGCAAAATTGCAGCTCGACGCCACGTCGCTTTACTTCAAGTCCGCGACCGTCGAACTCCTCACGCCGCTTTGCCAACAATGGCAACAACGCCTTTCGGTGTTAGACGGAGAGATCAAGCAGGTCGACGACCAAATTCAGCAGGCGATGCGGGCCGTTGCGAAACTGGATTTGGAAATTTCCGGCGCGGGTGGCCTTCGCATGCAGGAGTTGCCCGGTTTAATTGCCACCGAGAAGCAACTCGCGGATCTGAAACGCAATAGCCGAATCCAGTTCGAGTCGCTCCTGAAGAACGCCGAGATCGAAGAGCGTGTGAACTCGGCAGATTCTCTCTCGGAAGTTCTGGAGATCGCAACCGGTCGCCAATCGGTTCAAAAAGAGCAGCGAACCGGACTGCAAAAACAAGCCAGCGAGTTGCAATATGAAATTGGCCAGAACAGGAAACTGCTCGCCGATGACAAGGACGAGCTTGAATCGTTGCAACAACGGAAAGGAAACATGCCACGCGAACTGGTTTTTTTGCGAAACCGGATTTGCAGGGAGCTGAAACTTACCGCGAGGGACTTGCCATTTGTCGCTGAATTACTGGCGGTCGATCCAGAGTTTCGCGAATGGGAGGCGTCAGTCGAAAACGTCTTGAACAGCTTCGCGCGAGACCTGCTGGTCAAAGAAAAATACTACGCCAAAGTTTCCGGCTTCGTCGATCAGACTCGATTGACGGACTCGCACGGGCGCGGGCAACGGTTGTCTTACACCCGAGTCGGCGAGCGTATCGGAACGGCAAACGGACAAGATTCAAAACACGATGTCGGGCGCAGTTCCGGGCAGCTTGAGCTTCCCCGTATGCTGAAGTACCGTGAAGACCACGATCTTGCTGCCTGGGTGCGCGGGCAGATCCAGCAGCGGTTTAATTTTCTGGCGTGCGACCATGTCACTCAGTTTCAGGCGGCTGACCAGAAGGCGATGACTCGCAACCGACACACGAAACGTAGTCGACATCACCACAACAAAGATGACCGTCAAATCCAGGGAGATCGCAAAGGATTCATTCTTGGCTGGGAAAATCGCGAAAAAATCCTGGCTCTGAAAAACAGTATTCAGGAAACACAGGGACAGCTTGACCAGCTTGAGCAACGGGATCGTGATCTTCAAGAAAAAATTCAAGCGGTAACAACAACGATCAGTTTTCTGGAACAGGTTTCGCAGACCAAAGAGTTCGACTCCATCGACGAATTCCGACATCGAAACGCGGCAAGTCAGTTGGCTCTCGAGCTGGAAAAGTTATCAAACTCGAACGACAAAATTCGGGAACTAAAAGCGCAAAAATCGGAAATGGAAACGGCCATCGAGTCGGGCAAACGAAGGCTCAGCGAGCTCACGAAAGAACGAACTCGCACGGACGATGAACTGGAAAAAGGGCAACGGCTGGTCGGCACGAACATCGAATCGCTCAAGGCTGCGGAGCAAGATGGCTCGCTGGAACAATGCAAACCACAGTTTGGCTCGATCGGGAAACTGCTTGAGCGCACGCCACTTACTCTCGAAAACTTCACAACGCTCCCGTTGGAATTTCAACAGGGACGTGTTTCGGAAGTCCGGCGGCTTGAGGAATTGCTGACACCGATCCGCAGCAGTCTGACAAAACAGATGGGCCGGTTTCTCACGAAATTCCCCAGCTACGAAAAAGAGTTGGGTGCGGATGTCGACTCCCTTCCACAGTTTGTGACGCTGAATGAAAAGATTCAAACGGACGATTTGCCCAGGCACGAAGAGCGATTCAAAAAACGACTCGATGAAAAGGTCTTGACCGAAGTCGGCGTGATGAATTCGCATCTAAAGACGGAACACGATGAGATCAAGGTAAAGATCGAGGAGATCAATCAGGGCCTGCTCCGGATGGAGTGGCGGCACGGAACGCATATCCGGTTGGAGCCCGAAGATTCGAAAGACGCCGAGATTCGGGATTTCCGCCGTGAGCTGGACGACTGCCTGACGGGTTACCTTGATGGAACGATCGAGGCCGATGAAGCGACGTTTTTGCGGATTCAAAAACTCGTCGACAAACTTCGTGATGACAAGAACGTTCGCTGGCGGGAAAAAGTGATCGACGTTCGGCGATGGTTTTGTTTTTCGGCGCAGGAAATTTTTACTGAAACGGGCGAGCGAGGCAGCTACTACGATGGTGGCTCGGGAAAGTCGGGCGGCGAAAAGGCGCGGCTTGCGTTTTTGGTACTGGTTGCTGCGATCGTTTATCAATATGACATCAATCCGGACGATGCGTCGAGCAACAAGTTTCATTTCGTGATGGTTGACGAAATGTTTTCCAAGACGGCTGACAAGTATGCCCGCTATGCGTTGGATTTGTTCAGGCAATTTGGACTTCAGTTGTTGATGGTTGCGCCGCTGGACGCCAAGGCTCGGGTTTGCGAACCGTACGTGGGTGTTCACGCTCATGTCGTCAAGGGCGCGAAAACCAATGCGAGCGAGATTCTCAGTTACACGTCGGAACAGCTTCAGGAGGAGCTGGCGAGGCGATAAAACTTGTCGTGGACGAGTCGGCAAAGCGATGATTACTCCCAGGCAAATTCGGCAAAAAGCGGAACGTCTTTACCCGACTTTCGTCAAGAGTTGGCTTGCTGGCGAAGACTTTTTTCCAAAACGCATTCGAGCGAACCTCACTCCGCCGGTCGATCATTCAGCGGCCAAGCGGGCAGTCGACGAATTGCGGCAAGCGTCGAAGGCGCAACGTGGCTATGGATACGACGTCACGTGGGAACAGCGACGTAGTCGAACTCATGGTCAAAATGACTTTCCGACGCAGCTGAGTTTTAGTTCCCGAGAAGATTTTCTGAAGTTCATCAACAAACTGTCTGAATTCGCAACTCTCGATCGCTGTGTCAGCAGAATTCGCGAGTCGGAACCGGAGTTGACGGGTTGGATTGTGCAATCGACGAATTGGAAGCAGCTGGTTGAAGTCGCAAACATCCTTGACGACTTGTTGTTGATGACTCGATATCTGGTCGACAATCCTCGCCCCGACATGTTCGCACGCGAGATTCCATTGCCAGTTTCGACGAAGCTGATCGAGGAGAACAAGAAGCTTCTGGCGGCGTGGCTGGATCTACTACTTCCAGATAATCAAATCGACTTCCGATTTGGTCGCGACGAATTCGACGCGAGGTACGGACTGCGGTATCCCCGGCCTCATCTGCGGTTGCGCTTGCTGGATGATGAGCTGCTTGACGAGTCAGGGCTTCCGTTTGAAGAGCTTTCCCTCCCAGCCGATTCGATAAACCGGCTGCCGGTTGAAAACGTCACCGTGTTCGTTGTGGAGAACAAAGTCAACTTGCTGACGCTCCCGTCGATTCCGCGTGGAATTGCGATCGGCGGACTGGGCAAAGCGATTTCGCTGTTTCGTGACATCGGTTGGCTTGAGGCCGCAACCATTTACTACTGGGGCGACTTGGACGTCGAGGGATTTGAGATGCTTTGTCAATTTCGTGAAATTTTTCCGCACACGAAAAGCTTGATGATGAACCTCGAAACATATCGGCGGTTTGCTCAGCTGGCAATTGATTGGCCCAATCAATCCCGCTTCACCCCGACTTTACTGGTGGATTCCGAGCAATTGGCTTTTCAATTCGTACTGGAAAACAGGAAGCGGCTCGAGCAGGAGCGCATTCCGCAGTCGTTTGTAAACATGCAAATCTCTCAGTTGGAGACGCCCCAATAATCATCCGCCCGGACGAAAGATGTACATACGGTATTGGGCTTGTGGCGGAATTGTGGTTGTGACGCCGGTTCTATTGCTGAATTTCGTTCACAAATTGATTGAGTCAAAGTTGATTCGGCAGCGTTTCGCTGGATTGAGATCTATTTGAGAATGAAGCGAATTGCTTTGAATCATTTTCTGATCGCAACTCAACGGTCCAAGGATTTCTTGATGTCCCGGAAACGGAAATGGTCCGCTGCCGAAAAGAAGGAACGACAGAAAAAGTTTAAGTGGATCATGATGAACGGCAAGCAAGTTCGAGTAAAACGAGAGCCGAAAATCGACGGAATTCCAGAGGACGAATGGCTTCACCTAAACGTCGATCCCGTTTGGTTGCACCAAAACGAAATGTGGGAACTGATCGACCCGAAATAATTTGATTTACCAGCCGCCCAAACTTGACGTCAACCGAATCGGTACAAGAAGTAGAGATCAATAGCCATCCTGCCGCTATCGCTAGCCCTGGAAATCCGCTTCGGTGTGTCCGACGAATGGCACTTAGTAATTGCGCAAGTCGACAACAGCGTCTACCTGTCGCCAGACGAATCGGCGGGACTGGAGCGGCTGGCCCAGTACATCCTCCGATGCCCCTTCAGTCTGGCCCGCGTGGGTGGCTTACTGATGACGGCTCGGTAATCTATCGCGCCCAGCCGGATCGCTGCCGCCGCTTCCCCGGTCCGGCAAGCGGCGATTTGAAAGGCGGTCCACGGCGCAACTTCCAGGTTTTCAGCGCACTGGATTTTCTGGCCGAAGTCACGCAGCACATCCCGGACAAAGGCGAGCACCTGGTTCGTTATTTCGGCTGGTACTCGCATCGCCAACGGGGCATGCGGGCCAAGGCGGGATCCGACCCGAAAAAGATACCCGTTGATCGAACTGCTATCGACACTCATGCGTCCTCTGACCGTTCCCCTCGCGCGGGTTCGGTTTCCACGTGGGCGCGGTTGATCAAGCGAGTCTACGAAGTCGATCCACTGGAATGTCCCGAATGTGGCGGCGCAATGAAGATCATCAGTTTCATCGAACGTCGACAATCGGATGTCATCCAGCGAATCCTCCGCCACTGCGGGCTGTGGCAGGGTTTCATCCGCACCCATGCCTCGCCGCGAGCACCGCCGGCAACCAAGTCACCGCTGCCTTCAGCGCCGTGCGAATTCGTTTTGGTACCCGATGGCGAGTTCCTCGAAGCCCAGTTTCGCGAGACGCAGGCGGAGGCATCGCGTGAGTTCCAGTTGGTCCTCGACCCTGAGTTCCTGTAGCCGGTTTGGCAAGCTTTTTTTCGGCCATCAACCCGGATGCGTAATCGGTGCGCGCCACAGGTAGCCTGAAAGCCCCCAAATCTTCCAATCCGTGCAAGATCAGTAGCTGTTTGAACCCCGCTACACCAAACTTGACCGCACGAACGTCTTGGGGCAAATCTGGCGGCGAAAATCATGGCCGGATATTTGACAACCGCCCAAATCACGGCCATGATGTCATGCTGTTGTGGATTAAAATCCCTATCAGTTATCAGTAACCTTTGCTGCGTCGCCAATCAAACGACCGTATTTCGAATGAACATTTTGGGTTCAGTGCCCAAATTGTCGCCGTTGCCACGTCTGCGCGAAAAAAGGTCAAATTGTCAGTTTATTCCCCAGCCAGATTTCCAACGTTTTACTTAACTTGTGTTTATCCAGTATTCGCAAACTCGGGAGGTGACTGACGATTGGCATGACGGTTCTCTTGGCGAGATCCGCTGGAATTGCACCAAGGGAATTGGTAGCAGGGATCTGGGAACAGCTGTTTTATTGTGATAGACTCAACCGTCGCATCCGGGGGAATTCGTAACCTCGCCACAATGAAACTCCACACCCCTATTGTGATTCTCGCGGCAATCTTCAGGAAAACAGCATGATGCAACAAGTGTTCATCCTGCTAGCTTTGTAATTGAAAGAAATGTTCCGCTTTGGTCGAGTCGGCGAAACTCTGTAAAGGTTTCCTTTGGTTTGTCCGACGAAATTGAATGCACTGCGCAATGTATTTAGCGGGAAAGCAAATTGCAGGTTGCTTGTTAATAGCGGTTTTGTGCAGTCGCATCGTGCAACGCTCAGTGAATTAAAAAAAGTGCCCAGGCGCCGGAGCCACCTTCTATCGGCGCGTAAATTTTTGCCGGAGGCGGTTACGTTTATACCGACGCAGATATTGCCTTCGATCCGGTGCTGAGGATCGAAGATGCGTCCATGAATGTGGACACGTTTCCGGCAAAATATATTCGCACATTCGAGTTTTGCTGGAAAGTCGGCTCGATTCGACGGGATCCTGGCTTATCAAGACGCCCGCTGGAATGAGCACGCTTGACGGCGTACCCACGGCAGTTTACCGCAGTGCGTTTTTCGGATATGTCGTTGCGTTTCGCGGTGAACTCTGCGGCGGCTCCCACCGCTGTCAACGAAAGAGTTCGCTGAATACCGGGCTGAGATCGAGGAAGAAACCATCGTCGGTCTTGGATTAATCGTCCAGTTGCCGACGGGGCATTACCTCGAAGATAAATTGCTCAATCTCGGTACGAACCGCGTGACGTTTCGCCCGCAGTTGGGCGTCGTACGGAACTGGGGAAAGTTGGCGACCGAAGCGACCATATCGTCTTGGCTTTTCACGGACAATGATGATTTTTTTGGCGGCAACTACCTGGAACAGGATCCGTTGTATACGATCCAGGGACACATGGACTACACGTTTCGGGCCCGGTTTGTGGGTGGGTGCCGGATTGGGCTATGGAGCAGGCGGCCGCTCAACGCCAAATCACATCCGCAAGGATGATCGAAAGGAAAACCTGGCTTGGGTAATAAGCGTTGGCTATCCGTTGTCACCCAAAGTAGGTTTCAAGTTGGCTTATGTTGGAACCGAGACAATGGCGGATGTTGGCATTGACTCAAACAGTTTCTCGGGGACTATGTCCGTATTGTGGTGAGCCTGCCATCGTGTCGAGCGGACTGATGGTGTTAGGGGTGTTTTTGTTTCGCAATCCATCGCAATGCTAATTACTATTACCAGAGGCGGCACACGTGGCACAAACGGCACAAAAGTGGCCAAAACGGCGGATTCCGGCCGACCGATTCGGCTGATTCTGGTGGGTTTCCAAGTCCGTAATAGACGTATTTAAATCGGTGCTTTCCAACAGAATGTTTCCGCCGTTTAAACCGCTGCTCTATCTTCTGGACAAACTCTTTCCGGGTCATTTCACCGGACCATTCTGAGTAGATTTCATAAGCTTCTACGGCAGGGAGAATGAACCCGCTGTTGATGACGAAATTGGATTCAATGAACCGCTCAATTTCGTTTTCCGCTTTCCGGTATTCGGCGGTAGCTTCGGTCACGCACTGCGGCTCCTGGAGTCCGGCTTTCTGATATTCCGCCCATCCGGCCAATGCCCAATCGAGGATCCCAGGATATTCGGCAAAAAGATAAGATACTCATACGTTTTTTGCATCGAGTATTTGAACGACCCTTTTGCGAATAGCTAATTTGGCCCAATGCCCAAATTGCCGCCGTTGATGGGTCTGCGCAGGAATGGCCAGAATCGACGAAATTCCAGCCAGCCAAATTTCGAACGTTTCTTTGTCAGCACAACGCTGGAACAATCGGCAGTGAATTGATCTACGCCACAGCACCTTTTACCGGCCGGGACGTTCCGAAAAAAATCTGGCCGCGGAAATTGCGGCCAACTTTTGACAACCACTCCAATTACGGCCACATTATCAGGCCATTGTGGATTAAAATCCGTATGCGTCAGTAAAGTCACAGCGACGTGCTGACGGATCATTGCCATGCAACAGCAACACATTCCATTCCTGAACAGCCTTGCAGGCCGAATGTTCCTGTTCGGCATCATTCCAACTGGTTTGGCGCTGTCCGCGGTGGCGATCATCACTTCGATTCAGATGGCAGGAGAGCTTCGCGCCGTGCATGAAGAGACGCTCGGCATAATTGCGGATCGTGTGGCAACCGAGATCGAGCGCGGCAACACGCGTGCCGTGCTCGCCGCCGAGGTCATGGCCGAAGCGCAGGTTAACGGAATGTTCGGCGACCGCAACGGCTCCAGCGCTTTCGCGCGACAGGTGCTCGCAGAATATCCAGAGCTGACCGGCGCATACTTCGCGTACGAGCCGAATGCCGACGGAGCGGATGCCGCGTATGTTGGCTCAGATCTTGCCACGCGAATCGGACCGGCTTTCGCTTCGGACGGCCGCTACATCCCTTACTGGTTCCGGGGCAAGGCTGACGCCAAGCGACTCGTGCTCGAGCCACTGGTCGACATGGAGAACAGCCTGTATTACCAGGGCTGCAAGGAGCAGTTTCTACGCGTCGGGCAGGTGCTCGCGATGGTCACCGAACCCTACGTCTATGAAGGAAAGATGATCGTCGAACAGACGTGTCCGATCGTGATCGACGGTGAATTTAAGGGGATCGCCGGAGTTGATCGGGCACTTAGCGACATCGTCGTTTTCCTCGATGAGATAAAAGCTGGACAACAGGCCGAGATCGATCTCTTTCTGATCAGTCGCGCCGGCAAGTTCGTTGCGTCGACCGTTGGGAAGGTATCGCTGGGGTCCGGCAAGACTGGCGAGCTTCGCACGCTCGAAATCGCAGCGACGCCGTATCGCAAGCTGTTTGGCAGACTTCATGAACAACGAGGGCCGACCAGGATCGAAGCCGCAGTCGATCCCACACTCGATGAGCGATGCTACTTTGCAGCGGCCGCAGTTCCGACAGGCGACTGGCTGGTCGTCGTTCGTAAGACCGAGGCCAGTGTGCTGGCACCGATCCAGGGTCACGTCGCGCAGAATCTCGCGGCGTTGATGGTCGCGTTGCTCGCCGTGTCGATCCTGGCATGGTGGATCACGCGTCGCACGACGGCACGCCTTCAGCAGGCGGTCGTGGCCGTGGACGCGCTCGCGTCTGGTGACGTCTCCGAAGAGCTCAGGTTGGATGACCGGTCGCGAGATGAAGCGGGGCGCATCGGCGCCAGCTTCAACAAGCTGGCTGCCACCTACCGCAGAACCACCGAGATGTGCCGGGCGATCGCCACGGGAGACTTCAGCAAACGCCTGGAGCCGAGGTCCGAAGGCGACGCATTGGTGGACGCCATCAACCGGATGGCCGAGGCGCGGCAGCAGGCGGAGGATCGCGTTACGAAGCTGCTAGACACGGCCCCGGTCGGTCTGCTGCTGGTGGACCATGACGGTGTCATCCGATCCGCCAACGAAGAGGTGGAACGAATTTTCGGATACGAACGCGGCAAGCTGAGCGGCACCTCCGTTGATACGCTCGTGCCAACTGCCGTGCGACCGCACCATGCCGATCTGCGCCGCTCCTACACTGACACCCCCGATCGCCGGATCATGGCCAAGGGGCGTGAGTTGAAGGGACTGCGGAAGGACGGCTCCGAGATCTTCGTCGAGGTCGGGCTCGCACCGCTCGAGCTTGCGGACGGGCCCATGGTCGCGGCCGCCATCCACGACATCTCGGACCGCAAGAAAGCCGAGAGTGAACTCGTTAGGCTATCCCGAGCCGTCGAGAGCAGTCCCGTTGCCGTGGTGATTACTGACCTGGACGCCGTGATCGAATACGTCAATCCGCATTTTTCCCGCGTGACCGGGTACACGGCTGCGGAGGCGGTGGGGCAAACGACGAGCATACTGAACGCTGGCATTCAGCCTGTCGAGTTTTACGAGGATCTCTGGGCGACCATCTCGGCGGGAAAGGACTGGCGGGGAGAATTCTGTAACAAGAATAAATCCGGAGTGCTTTTCTGGGAGTCTGCATCGATCTCATCGATCCGTGATGCGTCGGGAAGAATCACGCATTACGTCGCCGTCAAGGAGGACATTACGGCTCGCAAGCGCATGGAAGAGGAACTACGAACGGCCAACTTCCACTCGGATATCACGCTAGAGTTGACGCATTGTGCCTACTGGCACATTGATTACAGCGATCCCGACTATTACTACCAGTCTGAACGGTCGGCCAGAATGCTCGGCGAACCAATCAAGCCTGATGGCCGTTACCACCTGCAGGACGAATGGTACTCCCGATTGCTGGAAGCGAGTCCGGAAGTCGCCGAACGGACTGCGGAGCGTTATCAGGGCGCGATCGATGGACGGTACGAGCATTACGAATCGACCTATGCATACAAGCGACCGTGTGACGGTGAGATCATCTGGCTTCACGCTTTGGGGAAGGTCGTGCGCGATGAGAACGGAAAGATTCACCACATGTACGGCGCCTACCAGGATGTGACACAGCAGATTGCGGACGAAGCGGCGCTGCAAGAAGCCAAGGAGGCGGCCGAGGCAGCCACGCGCGCCAAGAGCGACTTTTTGGCAAACATGAGCCATGAGATTCGCACCCCAATGAATGCCATCATCGGGATGTCAGAACTGACCTTGGACACAGATCTTGACTCCGAACAACGTGATTACTTGCAGACGGTACTTTCGTCGGCCGAGGCGCTGTTGATGTTGATTAATGACATCCTGGACTTTTCGAAGATCGAGGCTGGCAAGCTCGACTTGGACTGTGTCAGTTTCAAGCTGCGTGATGCCTTGGCGGATGCCACGCATACGCTGGCTCTACGTGCCCACAAGAAAGGAATTGAATTGGCCTGTCACGTGCTGCCCGATGTGGCGGAACACCTGATCGGCGATCCTGGCCGGCTGCGGCAAGTGGTCGTCAACCTGATCGGCAACGCCGTGAAATTCACCGAGGAGGGCGAGATTGTATTGCGGGTCGAAGCCGAATCGCAAACCGACGACACAGCGTTGTTGCACTTTGCCGTTTCCGACACGGGGATCGGTATTCCTGCGAACGTACAGGAGAAAATCTTCGGCGCATTCGATCAAGCAGACACGTCCACCAGCCGTCGATTCGGCGGCACCGGTCTCGGACTCGCCATCTCGCGGCAGCTGGTGGCCTTGATGGACGGGCGAGTCTGGCTGGAGAGCCAGGAAGGCGTGGGCACCACGTTCCATTTCACGGCAAGTTTCGGTGTTCAGGACCCGAACTCCATTCCTGTCGCCGCTGAGCTGGATGAATTGGAAGGCCTACCGGTATTAGTCGTGGATGACAATGCTACCAACCTGCAAATTCTCGCAGAAGTACTCTCTCAATGGGGCCTGCAGCCGACAATCGCCAGCAGCCCTCGCGAGGCGATCAAGCTCTTGCAGGAGGGTAGCGACACGCATCCGTCTTTCAAGTTGATTTTCTCCGATGTGAATATGCCCGAGGTGGACGGTTATGAGTTCTTGCGATGGGTGCGGCAGCAGCCCGATCTGCAGAAACTCACCGCCATGCTGTTGACCTCTTCACGCACAAGCGGTGATGCAGCCAGGGCAAAAGAGCTGGACGTGGCTGCGTTGCTGACCAAACCGATCAAGCAGTCAACGCTGCTGGATGCGATCGGTACGGCGATGGGCGGCCAACGAGCCGATCTTCGGGCGGCTTCCGATACCGCGGAGGAGACGGAAGCGATCGCACCGCTGAAAATTTTGCTGGCCGAAGATCACCCGCCAAACCAGCAATTGGCAGTCCGCTTGCTGGAGCGTCGCGGACATTCGGTCTTGGTCGCCAACAATGGCCTTGAGGCGATTGCCGCCTTGGAGCAGGAAACGTTTGACCTGCTGCTGATGGACATCCAGATGCCGAAAATGGACGGCTTTGCCGCGACCCAGGCCATTCGCTCGCAGGAAAAGGAAACGGGCGGTCATCTGCCCATCATTGCCATGACGGCTCACGCGATGAAGGGCGACGCCGAGCGTTGTCTGGAGGCTGGCATGGATGGTTACTTGTCGAAACCCATTCGGCGGAAGGCGCTGTATGAGGCGCTCGCCCGTTTTGCCGGAAAAACAATCCGCGTCGAAAGCGCTCCCGACCAGTTGCCGGAACAGGACGGCAGCGGAGTAATGGATGAAGGCGAGCTCAAGGAAGAATATGAAGGCGATGAAGACCTGCTGGCCGATATGGCGACGTCCTATTTCGACTTGGCGCCGGGTTTGTTGAAGGAACTCCAGGCTGCGATCGACAACAACGACAGCAGTTCGGTCGTCACAGCCGCGCACACTTTGAAGGGTGGCTGTGGTAACTTCTTTGCCAAGGCCGCGTTCGAGGCGGCAAAGCTGCTGGAAAACATGGGCAAAAACGAAGACCTGAATGGCGCCAGGGAAGCTTGGCAAAGTTTGCAATACGAATTGGAACGCCTCAAGGCAGCACTCGATACTTACATTCGAACGTTAGACCAAAATTAAAGG
The DNA here is from genome assembly GCA_942492215.1 of Pirellulaceae bacterium. Taxonomy (GTDB): domain Bacteria; phylum Planctomycetota; class Planctomycetia; order Pirellulales; family Pirellulaceae; genus Mariniblastus. The sequence goes on along the minus strand of CALODY010000003.1, from coordinate 161,841 downwards.
ACAGCCAATCGAAAGCGGTGGTTGTGCCCACGTCCTTATGAGCCTGGTTTTTTTGGCGTCTTACGTCGATCAAGCCCGAGATTCTCACCATCAAATACACGGTCCCGTATGTTGGCAGCATGCGGCCAGCGAGCGAGTCGCAGAAAGGTTACGCCGATGAAAATCTTGATCGCTGAAGACGAGCAAGCAACGCGGATGCGTCTGAAAAGAAACATCGAAAAAATGGGGTTTCAGCCCACAGTTGCTGAGAATGGCGTTCAAGCGTGGGAGTTGTTTCAAGCAGGAGACTTCGCCCTCGTTTTGACCGACTGGATGATGCCGGAAATGGATGGTCTCGAACTCGTGCGGCGCATTCGAGCCAGCCAGCGGGAAGCCTATACGTACGTCATCATGCTCACCGCCAAAAGCGAGACCAGCGAAATCGTCGAGGGGATGGAGGCCGGAGCAGACGATTTTGTCGCTAAGCCCTTTGATCGCAATGAGCTGCGGGTCCGCGTACGCGCTGGCGAACGTATCGTACGACTCGAACGCACTCTAGCAGAGCACAATCGCCGTATGAAGTCCGACTTGGACGCCGCCGCCGAATTGCAGAGGTCACTATTGCCGGTGTCATCTCCTGATGTTGTGGGAGCGTCTTTCGCCTGGACTTTTCGGCCCTGCGACGAGTTGGCCGGCGACATTCTCGGTGTGTTCAAGCTGGACGACGATCATGTCGGCTTTTACGTCGCCGATGTCAGTGGGCACGGCGTAGCAGCGTCACTGCTCTCGGTGAGCTTGAGCCGCATGATGAACCCCGTACCTTCGCTTTCGTCGCTGCTCATACAACCGGTCGACGGAGAGCAGAAGAACCGGATCGCCCCGACGTCCGAGGTACTTCGCGAACTGAACCGTCGGTTTCCGATGGAGGAATCCGGTGGCAGGTACTTCACAATGGCCTACGGAATTCTCAATGCCCAGACGCGTCAGCTGCGACTCAGCTCGGCCGGTCATCCTCCGATGATATGCCTGTCACACGATAAGTCGTTGAATTCACTAGCCGCCAGCGGGACTCCCATCGGATGGTTCGAAGAGAGTGATTGGGAAGAAACTGTTATCGTGTTGAACCAGGGAGACCGACTCCTTCTGTATTCTGACGGAGTGGTGGAACAGACCAACTCGAATGGCGAACAATTCGGTGAACAAAGGCTACAGGCTGAGTTAATTGGCAGCCAATCGAATCCACTTGCCCAATGTGTCGAGGCGCTGGAGGAAGAAGTCGTTCAATGGAGTAGCGATGGACACCTGGACGACGATTTGTCCATCCTCGTGCTTGAAATCCAATAGTACGCTGGCGACAACGGACAAGATGGTTCGTCGCGAGGCGCCGAACTCATACCTTTTCTGAAGCCACGAGAATACGACCCATTGTTACTCGGCGGTTCAAAAAGCCATACGTTTCTTAACGCGGTTTTGGCGTCCCATCAAACGTCCAATTCAGGTTGTTGGGACAGCCAATCGGCAACTTGACCATTTCCGCCATTTCTGTCCCCATCAATCCAACGTTGTCGAATCATCTACGAGACCCACGTTCGATTCACCGCGCCTCCACTTCTCACGCGTTTGCCGCTAGGACAATGCACTCTCACATTCTTAGTCAATCAATTTAAAAAAAATTCTTCGTTTTTTGGTGTCCGGTTCCAGGACGGAATGAATCAAGGTGCTTATGCAATGAGTTCTTTTCACTTGATCGCAACATTTGGAGCCCGAAATGACCCGGAAACATCAACTGCGCAGCGCCCGCGGTGCCAAACCGTCAACGACTGAGTACCAATCTGATGGTACACGTTCCATGAGGTGGGCGGCGGGCACTGCAGCCGCCGCAGCCCTGTATTTTTCACCTGGAATCGGCACGAGCCTGGACGCCGATATCGTCTACAACGGCAGTGAATTTACCGTGACACAATCAACTCTTGACACGGAATGGGATGTGGACGGCGACGGTGCAAATGACTTTTTCTTTCGAAAAGATAGTTACGGCTCTACTTTTCTTTACATAAGCATCGACATGAACAGTAACGGAGGCAGGAATGGCCGTGGATTCATCAATTTTGGGGCCGGATCCTCTTCTGACGATGTTCGAAACCTGCCCGCCGGTTTCAGAATCGGTGGCTCGCTGGCTAATGGCTATTCATGGGGTGCTAGTGCCCAATCGGATCGAAATGCAGTTTTCGGCAGTGTTGGAAGCGGGTATTACCAATATCCTGGAATGGACATGCAAGGATTCAATCTTGATGAATCAGGATATGTCGGTTTTCGCTTCGAATCATCGGGAAGCCTTCACTACGGCTGGGCTCGCATGACTCTCAATAGCAGCCCGGATTATGGCAGTGTGACGATTCACGAATGGGCCTACAACGACACGTCTGGCGGCAGCATTTTGGCTGGACAAAGCATTCCCGAACCCGGCCACTTGGGAGGATTGGCGGCATTGGCTTGTGGAGCCGCCGGTTTGCGGCGAACACGTCGCAAGCGCAACCTGGACTAGGTCTTCCTTAATTTCAGGTCGCGGCAATTTCTTTAGGGGAGGGCAAGGCTCCAGCCTCGCTGCCAGCTTAGTGCAATTCGGCCCGGTCGGAGACGCGCCCTTCCGCCAGTATTCGATCGTCGGCGTTCCGCAGACAGTGATTAAGCAAAACCAAAACACTGGAGTGATTGATGCAGACTTCACAACAAAAAAAAGTTCTTTTGATCGGCTGGGATGCTGCTGACTGGAACGTCATCAATCCGTTGCTGGATTCGGGACAAATGCCCAACCTGGCAGCGTTTGTTGATCAGGGAGTGATTGGAAACCTTGCCACATTGCAACCGGTTTTGTCGCCCATACTGTGGACGTCAATCGCTACTGGCAAGCGGCCGTACAAACACGGTATTTGCGGATTCGTGGAACCCGATCCGCAAAATGGCGGCATTCGTCCCATTACCAACCTTTCCCGCAACACTAAGGCCATCTGGAACATCCTGCAGCAAAACGGCTTTAAATCCAATGTGGTTGGTTGGTGGCCTTCGCATCCGGCCGAGCCGATCAGCGGTGTGATGGTCAGTAACCATTTCCAGAAAGCTGATGGCGGGCTGGACCAACCCTGGCCGATTAAACCGGGATCCGTTCATCCAGAGCGACTGGCTCAACAATTGAAGCCGTATCGGATTCATCCTCTGGAACTGGAGGCAGAGCATTTGCTGCCGTTCGTTCCGCAAGCTGCGGAAATCGACCAGGCCAATGATCCCAGGTTATTTGCGATCGCCAAGATGTTGTCCGATTGCTCCACGATCCATGCGGCAGCTACGGCAACCATGCAGTTGGAACCGTGGGATTTCATGGCGGTCTACTACGACGCGATTGATCACTTCTGTCATGGATTCATGAAATATCATCCGCCTCGTCAGGATCAGATCAATGAACGTGATTTTGAACTTTACCATGATGTTGTGAACAGTGCTTACCGATATCACGACATGATGTTGGGAACGCTGTTGAAACTGGCGGGCGAGGACACGACGGTAATTCTGATGTCAGATCACGGTTTTCATTCCAATCACCTGCGCCCGGCCGCACTTCCTAATGAACCTGCCGGTCCGGCTGCCGAGCACCGGCAATTCGGAATTTTTGCGATCAAGGGCCCTAACGTTCACCAGGATCAGAGGATTTACGGAGCCTCGCTGCTGGATATCACACCAACGATATTGCATTCATTCGGGCTGCCTGCTGGTAAGGATATGGACGGAAAGGTGCTAACCCAATGTTTTCGCGACGAGGCGCTCGTTGAAAGAATTCGAAGCTGGGAAGCGGTCAAAGGTGATTCCGGCCAGCATCCGGCAAATAAACAGCTGGATCCGATTGAGTCCCATGAGGCCATCCGCCAACTGGTAGAGCTGGGATATATCGATGAATCGGATGAAGACGCAACCTCGGCCGCCAATGATGCCGTCAGGGAACTGGAGTACAACCTGGCACGCGCTTGTGTCGATGGCCGGCGTTTTGACCAGGCGATTCGGCTGTTTCAGTCCTTGTGGGAACGATGGCCCGAGGAGCAAAGATTTGGTGTGAGGTTGCTGAACTGTCATCTGGCATTGAACCAGGTTGCACAAGCACGGAAGACCATTGATCTGATCATCCAGCGGAAACGGAGATTTGCCGAAGTGGCACGGCAGGATTTGTCCGAACTAAAAAAACAGCTGGAAACTAAGCAAGAGACAGAAATTACCAGCGCGGACCGTCAACGGATCAAACGACTGCGGGCGAAATCCACAACAAATCAGCCCGCCATTTGTTATTTGAACGCCTGTGTTTCCCACGCAGAAGGCGACCACCAAAAGGCATTGCAGCTACTCTCCAACGCAGCTCATGCGCAGCAATCGCATTTGCCTTCAGTGTTGTTTAAGCAGGGGGAGATTCATCTGGAGTTGCGCGACTGGACAAAAGCCCACCAGTCGTTCCAGTCATTGGTCGAATCGGACCCCAGCAATCCCCACGGACACCTTGGGTTGTGTCGCGTCTATCTGGCCCGGCGAAAGGCTCAACTGGCAGCTCAGCATGCCGCCACCTCCATTGGACTGGTATTCCACAATCCCTTCGCCCATTTTTTGTATGCGATCTGCCTGAGACGTATTGGTCAAATGGACTTGGCCATAAAGGCAATGGAAACGGCGGTTGCCCAGTCCCCAGGATTTAAAGCGGCCCATCGCCGACTGGCTGGTTGGCACCGGCAATTCTTCGATGATCATGTCAAGGCAGACCATCATCTCAGTCAAATCCAAAGACTGAAATCGAAACGCCTTGAGACAACTTGCGGGGATCCCGACGAACGCTCGCTTGACGGGCAAGCGCTTAATCAAGGCCCGGCCGTTTCACGACCTTTGCCCGTAGTGGACTGGGACAACCGCGACGTGATCACCGTCGTCTCGGGACTGCCTCGATCGGGTACGTCCATGATGATGCAAATGTTGAAGGCTGGCGGGGTAAAGATTTTGACCGACCATATTCGGCAGGCCGACCAAAACAACCAGCGAGGGTATCTGGAATTTGAACCTGTCAAATCAATGCACCATCAATCTCCTGTCTGGCTGGAAGATGCCAGCGGGAGGGTTGTAAAAATCATTGCTCCATTGTTGCCTTATCTGAAACCCGAACACCGGTATCGCATCATCCTGATGCAACGCGATCTGGACGAAGTGGTCGCTTCGCAACAAAACATGTTGTCTCGCCTGGGTCGACGAGGAGCCAACCTGGACGAAGTCACGATGAAAGCAACGCAGCAAAGGCATTTGCGGGAAGCTCTGACGGCCACCAATCGGTTGCCAAACGTCCAATGGCTAAACGTCCACTACCAACACGCACTGGAATATCCCGAACAGGTGGCAAAACAGGTGGTCGCGTTCTTGGGAGATGATCGGCTGGATACCAGAGCGATGGCGGACACCATCGACCGGAGCCTGTACCGCGAGAGAAACGGTCAGCCAAAAGGCGCTCTTTGCTGATTGGCGTCGGGTCTGGAAAACTGATATTGCCAGCGTCTTTCAATTTGAAAAATGGACGGCTGGTTTGCCAGCTTCCGCCACGCACAAGCCACCAAACAGCTTGATCAGCGGTTCGGAGACGATATTGGGCTCATTCAGTGATTTCGAATTCAGGACAGCATTAGCTTCGTATCAACCTCTTCACCCAGCCAGATTTCGAACGTTTTGGAGCAATCATTCCTTGAGCAGTTTGACTGCCTTGGCCAAAAGTTCATCTTTCCCTTTACGAATTCCTTCAATGGTCGGTTCGACGAGGATCGTTGGCTTTACACCGACAACATGATGTTGCGAATCGTCGTGATTGACGACTCGCATCCCTGTATAAATGACGCGATAGCCTCCAGGTAACTCAAATGGGTTGATATTGCCATTGGCCTCGGCCGTCGGTGAACCGATAATTTCCGCGAGCTTGTAGTGGGCGACGATGGCCATGCAGCTTTCCGCGTAACTTATCGCCGAGCCATTGGTGATGAAAACGAATTTGCCCTTAAATCGAGGCTTTCGCGGCGGCATCTGCCAACGGGGACGGCTGCCAAAATTTGCCATGTCGACTCGATCGGGTCGTACCTGTTCCGAGACCAGCCATTTTGCCGACGTCATGTGGGTATCGGTCATATGCTGAAAAAGGTATTGGGTCCCGCGAGGGTAACCACGCATATCAAAGACAATGCCTTTTGCATTTGCGAACTCTTCGATCATGGGATCGACATCTTTTGGTTCCGCTCGGCCTAAATCGACGTAGTAGATTGCGTCGGTGCCATCCTCGTCGCCTTCGATAATCGTATCAATGACAGGCCGTTTTTCAGGCACCGGTGGGCGTCCCTTGATCGTGGCAACCTCTACCGTCCACTCCTTGTCGCCACTCTTCAGCTGTAACGCAACTTTCTCCGCTCCACTGGTAACCTGGCTGAGAGCTGTCGTTGAGCGATACCGTTTCCATTGTGGAGATCCGGAAATCAGTTCCTCGTCTTTTTCAAGGCGCGATCGGGCGTCTTCGCCATCAATTCGCGTCACAATGTCGCCGACCTTGATTTCGTTTTCATCGCTTGCAAGTACCACCAGTTGATCTTCAACCCATCCAACGCTGAGCGGCAAAAACTTCATCCCCCGAAGCTGCAGCGGGTCCACGACGTTCCCGTGACCGTCGTGCAGTTGAGCGACCAGCCACCTGAGACTGCGAGTAGCGGTGTTGCGATCCTTCGCAACGGCGGCCATTTTCATACTGGAAACGAGTACGGCATCCCAGTCCGTTTCAATCTGATCAAAGTAGGGATAGAAATGTGGGTGTTGAAATAGACTCCAGGTGATTGCAATGTTGGCGGTGGCAATGACATCGTGTTGTTGCGAGCCGTATTTGGCGACTTTGTTTACAAAGGAATCAACCTTGTCATCGTCTCCTTTTTTGAAGCGAGTATCAGCCGGAAGAGTCAGTGGCAATCGCACGCGAAGACCATCGCAAATCTCAGCGTCGATGACTTCGCCAAGTTCCGGCAAGATGGAAAGAAACCCCGACCGTGCCGGACGCGTGCGGGTCTGCAAGGACATTCGCATTGCTTGATCGCCCTGCGCAACGTCCTGGTTCTCCGCGAGATAATCATAGCCTTTGGCAGTGCCAATCCAGCCCTGTGGTATATCCTCTCCTTGCTCGAAGTCAGCGTTGCGGATGTCGAGTTCGGTCCAGTTATCGCCCTCTTTTACCTCCAGCTTCGCGTCGTCAATCAGCCCGCTACCTTCGCCGAACATCATGACTCCGAATGTGATACGTTGGGCATCGTCATCGACGGTCCCGGACAGTTGGTACTCATCCCATTCGGTGCTGGTGATCGGACGGTCATTCATATTGTCGAACAGGCCGTTTTCTCTGGATTCGCGGTCCACACGAAACCAACCTTGCAACCGACAACTCGTGTCGACTTTTGCCTGGAACCGAAAACGAACTTGTTTACCCCGAATGCCATTGGCATCCATCGCTTGCAATACGTTGGCGAACGGCGAGATATTGCCAACCGGTTCGGTCGTGTTTCGATTGGTGCGAGCGCTGCGGTAGAGTCCGATTCGACCGATTCCGACGCCAGCGTGTTGCCAGGCCAGGATTTTTCGAGCAGAAACTTTCTTTGTTTCGGGACGCGCTTTCTGATCCCCTCTGTAAAACTCCAGGTCGACAACGACGGGTCCGAAAATCCGGGTAAGTACCTGATCTGTCGACTCACTCTCCGGCGAGTTGAGAACCTCATTCGCGCCGAAGACCGCCATCTGATTCCAGTCGAGTAAACTGGCTTGATCACTGGGGTGGAAGAAACGAACATACCCGTACGTCCGCGCGAAAGCCGTTAACTTCTCGATTTGAAGATCGGACAATTCATCTGTCGCGGCTGACGCCTCTGCGTTACACATCAGCAGTGAGACGAAAACACAGACAGCAGTGAGTAACTGACGGATAGGCTGGCTCATAAGGCATTAATCATTCGAATAGGATTCGGACGGGGTAGCGGAGCTCAATTTAATGGTGCCACCCCTGACTTGCAAACATTTTGCTGCAAGAGCCATTGGCACGCGTCTTTGGTTCATCGTTGCCTCCATTGAGCGAAGATAGGACGAGGCAATTCACCCGGTTTGCGGGAAGCAGACGGTGGGGATCGACAGGAAGATTTTACGACAGGAAAATAAAAAATCCGATAGTAATATTCCTGTCGTCAAATTTTCCTGTCGGATCAAGTTACGAACGTCCATCCAATCTTTGCCTCCATTGAGCGAACATAGGACGAGGCAATTCACCCGGTTTGCGGGAAGCAGACGGTGGGGATCGACAGGAAGATTTTGCGACAGGAAAATGAAAAATCCGATAGTAATATTCCTGTCGTCAAATTTTCCTGTCGGATCAAGTTACGAACGTCCATCCAATCTTTGCCTCCATTGAGCGAAGATAGGACGAGGCAATTCACCCGGTTTGCGGGAAGCAGACGGTGGGGATCGACAGGAAGATTTTGCGACAGGAAAATAAAAAATGCGATAGCAATATTCCTGTCGTCAAATTTTCCTGTCGGATCAAGTTACGGATGCCCATCCATTGCGAGATTGAATTACCGCGACTGAGCGAAGCTGAGATGAGGTCAATTGATTACGTTGTGATGGGTCACGCGTTTGACACTCACAACGAATTGGGTCGGCTATGCGATGAGTCCGTCTATCAACGCGAACTTTTGAGACGCTTACGAATTTCCGAGTTCGAGGTGTCGACCGAAGTCCCAATCACGCTATCGTTTCGGGGGTTTTCAATTGGCCGTGCACTCGACTTAGTCTTTGCAAGAAAAGCAATTTATGAATTGAAGGCAGTTTCTGAGCTTTTGACATCGCACGAAGGGCAACTTCTTGAGTACTTGTATTTGACCAATTCCACTCGCGGAAAGCTCGTTAATTTCCGGAACATGTCAGTTGAATCGCGATTCGTGAATACGACTTTTGATACTTTAGAAAGGCAGATGTTTCGGTTCGATGAGCTTGGCTATACCGGAGATGAGTTTCTATCGACTTTGGTTCGCGAATTGGTCGAAGAATGGGGGACGGGATTGAATGCGTCGCTGTACCGTCGAGCGATTCTCAGTTGCACAGGCGGCGTTGCTGAAAGCGAGCAACTTTTACCGATGGTTGCGGAGGGCAGTTCATTGGCCATCAACGATTTCACCTGCTGTCGTCCGACACAGCACTCGGGGTTACGACGTATTCGAATCCTTCGACTGCAAACAAAAGCGAGTTTGAAAAATTAGTTACGGCCAGTTCTTTGAAGCAACTGCAATGGGTCAATATCTACCATCACCGCGTCAACTTGACCACGATCAGGACGTTGTGAATGTGGAGGCTGCTGATGACTGGCTATTGACTTGGATTCCGGACGCCGACGGTAGGGATCGACAGGAAAATTTTGCGACAGGAAGATAATAGATCGCAAACTTAATTTTCCTGTCGTCAAATTTTCCTGTCGTTTTGACCAGCGCCCAAGCGGTCGAATTTGAATTTGAATTCGAAATTGCCGCATCCACTATTTCCAACAGTCGGTCAATGTTCAGTGGTTTACCGAGAAAATCGTTGGCTCCGTTTTCTATCGCCCGGGTGCGGATCGACTCATCCTGGAAAGAAGAGATGAACACGGTTGGACAGGTCTTCTTTGCCTTGATCGATTCTGCCTGAAGTTCCAACCTGCTTTTTCCGGGAAGCTGCACATCGAGTACCAGGCAGTCGGTTTTGTCCAGAACCTCGGCAGCCAGGTCCAGACATGCACTTCCTTGCCCGGACGGTGAATTAGCCCGAGTCATCCGAGATCAGCGCGACCAGCAAGGCTCCACGAAAGTCAACCGTTTTGTGCAGCGAGCAACAAATGACCGTGTTGGCTGTCCCCAGCAGAGCTCATGGTCCCTAGCAAGGCTCGTGGTTTGTCTCGGTACGCCAAGTCCGTCCCTTGGCTTGCTCCGGCACGCGAATTGCTTTACCCCGGGCCTCGGGCGTGAACCTTAAGTTTTTTGACCCCCCCGGCCCTCCGCTGTCATCTCTTATACCTTCGCGTTCAAGTCACGGACCAAAATGCCTCCCTCGTAAACACCGAGATAAGCCCATGAATCATTGGCCAATTTTTGCCGATCCAAAATCGACAATTGATCCCGGTCCAATTTGACAACCAGTAACTCGCCCTCGTTATTCAAAACCAGCATCGTCTTCTCATCCCGAACCAGGCTTTGATACTTGCCCATTGGCTTGCCCGTCCAAAGAATGTTGCCCGTTGCAACGTCTAGCGCGGTTAACCGCTCATTGCTGGAATGCACGAAAATGGTTTCATCGTTAGCAACGGGAGATGACATGTACGCCTGTGTCTTTTGAGTCCACAATTCCTCCGACTTCCATTGACCATTTGTAAAGCTGACTTTGAAGAAATGCGAGCGTCCGCGTTGAGCGGCAGTGTAGATGCGATCACCCAACACCGTTGGAGTCAATATGTTCATGTTGCGATAGGCTTCGATAGCGTTGGACCACAACAATGATCCATCACTCAAATCAACGCCACAGAGACGGGTTCGCGTTTGCACGACCAGCTGACGTTTGCCAGCAATGGTCGCGATCACTGGACTGCTGCATGCGTCGTCATCTTCGCCCTCGTCATCAAGCGTTTTCCAAATCGTGCTGCCGTCCGCCAGCGACAACTTGACCGTCGCACCACCACCCATCACATAGACCGACCCGTTGTCGATCAATGGTGAACAAACGCCTCCAAATGGAGGACGACGAGCACCAAAACGCTCCGCAAGATCGACCTGCCAACGGATTTTTCCCGTCGCAGGATCCAGACAAATGACCTCATCACGCATTCCCAAAATAACGAGTGATTCCTCCGCGAGTGCTGGAGTTGATTTGATCCACGAGCCGTTGGCCATCGCGTAACCTGGCACCTTGATCGCACCCTCCCACTGGGTCCTCCACTTCACTTCACCGGTTTGCAAATCGAAAGCAGTCATGCGCTCGAACGATTCGTCGACCGTTTCGGTTATGTATACGGTCTTGCCGTCAGTTACAGGTCCGCTGTAAGACGGTTGCAGCGGCTTCTCCCAAGCCAGCTTTAAATCTGAAAGGCTTGTCGGCAGCTCCCCAGGCCAAACACCATCACGCTGCGGCCCACGCCATTGATTCCAGGTCGATTCTTGGGCCAACAGCATCGATGTATTGGGAAAATTCGCTGTCAATAATGCGAAAATAGCGAGTGCTTTGATAAGCCTTGTCATGTAAAGAAGCCCCTTTAAGTGATGTGGTCCTAGCGCCCTGATCCCAGTCGCGTGCCAGCTTTACTTGGTGGAAACAGGATCGTCCTTAGGTCTAATCATCGTCCGCGATACAGTACAGGTGTTTCGCCGTTCGAAGATAGATCCGTCCGCCGGCGACCGCCGGCGTTCCCCATGCATGTTGTTCCAATTTGTTGACGTTCACAACTTTGAACTCATCACCCGCCGCGATCACGTGAGTATTGCCATTCGAGTCCATCGCGAACAAATACTTTGCGTCAGTCCAGGGAGAAGCCCAGAATTCGCGTCCACCAGGTACTCGCTTTTTGTATTCGATCCGTCCGGTATCTGCATCGACACAGTGAACAATCCCAAGGCGGCGTTCAAAGAAATACAAATTGCCGGCCAAATGTGTCGGCGATGCCATCTGAATTCCGGAATCATCTGCGCGCCACTCAACATACTCTCCGGTTTCCTCACCTTTCTTGGGCGTGATGTCACCAGAACCACCCGGCCTAATACGAAACAACCGTCCACCGCCGTCGTCTGCGCCGCCACGATTGCGAAATTCGTTGCCGACGTAAAGTCGGTCGCCGAACGCGATGGGCGTTGCCGAACTGCGTCCCTTGTTCATATCCAGTTGCCAGAGCAAATTCCCGGTTGCCGGGTCATACGAGCGGTAGACCATCCCACCGAGGATCAGCTCATTGCGAACTGAGTTCTTCCAAATTATCGGACTGCTGTACTGCGAACGTTCATCACGATCGACTCGCCATAGCTGCTGACCGGATTGGGTGTCCAAGGCGGTCAAAAAAGACTGCTGTTCGTTGTCGACCTGGATGAACAATCGATCTTCAAGCAATGTGGGCGAACTGGCAGTTCCCCATCCAGCTCTCATCTCATAGGCACCGAGGTCTTTCTGCCAAACGATATTGCCCTGCATGTCAACGCAGTGAACGCCGTTCATCCCGAAGTAGGCATAAATTTTACTGCCATCCGTTACAGGTGTTTCCGTCGCGTAGGTGTTCGTGCTGTGCCGAGGGAGAGGTGGTTTACCCGTTTTAACGGTACACTCCCAAATTCTGTCACCGGTGTCGGCATCAAGGCAAAAGACTTGGTACTTGTAGCCGACGTTGACCAGATCGTCGCGATCACGTCCGTATCCTCCGGTGTGCACCTCGGGGCCGATCTTGTCCTGATCCGCTTCGTCCAACGGAACTGCCGCGGTCATGTAGAGCCGATTTTCCCAAACAATCGGCTGGGACCAACCTTCGCCCGGAACCCGAATTTTCCATTTGACGTTGGTTTGTTTTCCTTCCACATCGGACCAAGTGATTGGTAAGGAGACGGAAGACACTGCGTCTGAATTCTCGCCACGAAATTGTGGATAGTTTTGGCTCTGACTGGCTTCGGTAAAAGCCGCACAGAAAACAGCTGCTACGATTGCGATTCTTGCCATGGATTTCTCGAGTGTCGCGGATTGAAAGTTAAGCTCAGCATTGCATTTAGGATTAACACGTTCCTAATGAGCTTTTGGGCATCTAAGTCCGGTAATCTGACTGCGAACCTATCAAAGTCAAAACGTCTTTTTTAAAATTTTGCTGCAACGCGAGACCTTTTTCGAATTTTATGGGCGTTTCCTTCACCATTATCAGTCTTGTCACCGAGGAAAGCTGATTTCCAAAGACTTATCTTTTATCGGGATCGGTGCCAACTAGCCCCGTCGCGAGTCTTTGTGGCCGCATCCACTTACGCCGGAGTTTCAAACCGGATGAAAGACCGGATCAAGCGTAAAACTGGTCAAGGCACAATCTTGACTCCCAACCATCGTTTGCCTTTCAAGAGTGACAAATCTGGTATCGACTACTACGTGCGTGAGTCCTAAGCGACCCGCGGGCAGTTTGCCCTTGCGCTTGGCCGGCCTAGCGTAATCGACGGGAAATCCCAAAAAGTCAACCGATTCGTGAATCGCATAGAAATCCACCCTTTTTCAGGCCCACTGCGCGTGGGCTGACGCCGCTCGGCGGGCAAATCACTGCGCGGCTTCACGGCAATTTTCAGCGGTCGCCAGGGCAGGCCTGGAAGGCCAGCGGCTCTTTCGCTTACCTTGGTCGACGAGGGTTATACTGTTAGCGGCACCCGGCGGAGCCCCATAAAAGGAACAACGAATGCGAATCACACTTTCGCTGCTGACCTGCATAATCCTATCTTGTTCGACACCGACGTTGCGTGCCGGCGAAACTCTGACGGTCGACATCGTCATCTACGGTGGCACCGCAGCCGCTGTTGCTGCCGCGGTACAGGCGAAACGGATGGGCAAGTCGGTGGTCATTGTTGGACCGGACAAACACCTCGGCGGACTCTCCAGCGGCGGATTGGGATGGACGGACAGTGGCAATCAAGAAGTCATTGGCGGTGTCAGCCGTGAGTTCTATCGGCGCGTTAAGAAATATTACGACGAACATGCGACATGGAAGTGGGAAAAGCCTGATAAGTATTCGCGCTATCGACCCCAAGACGACGCACAGTGGACGTTCGAGCCACACGTCGCCGAACGAGTCTTCGAGGACTTTGTGCGCGAGTACGAGGTTCCGGTGCACCGGGACGAATGGCTAAACCGCAAACCGGGAAAGGGGGTCGAGATGAAAGGTGGCCGCATCGTCTCGATTACGATGATGTCGGGCAAGACCTATCGCGGAAAAATATTCCTCGATGCGACGTATGAAGGCGACTTGTTGGCCGCGGCGGGGGTGACCTACGTCATAGGACGTGAGCCGAACCGTCAATATGGCGAAACCCTCAACGGCGTACAGATTCGCAACGCCCGTAGTCATCAATTCACTCACAAGATTAGCGCTTACAGGGTACCGGGTGATCCGTCGAGCGGATTGTTGCCGCGTATCAGCCCTGATCCGCCAGGCATGGAGGGTGAAGGCGATAAGAGAATACAGGCGTATAACTTCCGAATGTGCTTGACGCGTGTGCCCGAGAACCGCGTGCCATTTCCCAAACCCAAAGGTTACGATGCGTCGCAATATGAACTGCTGTTGCGGACTTTGAAGGCCGGCAGCCGGCACATCTACGGCAAGTTCGACATGCTGCCCAACGGCAAAACCGATACGAACAATCACGGGTCGTTCTCCACTGACAACATTGGCATGAATTACGACTATCCCGAGGCGAGCTACGAGCGTCGTCGCGAGATAATCAAAGAACACGAAACGTATCAGCAAGGCTACTGTTTCTTCCTGGCCAACGACCCGCGCGTGCCCGAAGATGTACGGAAGTGGTATCGCCAATGGGGCCTTGCAAAGGACGAGTTCGTGGACAACGGGCATTGGCCGCACCAAATCTACGTCCGCGAGGCGCGACGAATGGTAGGCGACTTCGTGGTGAACGAAAACCACCTGAAGCATATCACCCCGACCGAGCGCCCGATCGGCATGGGCTCGTACAACATGGACTCGCACAACGTGCAGCGGTACGTAGACGCCGAAGGATTTGTCCGCAATGAAGGCGATGTGCAGGTCAACCCAGGCGGACCGTACCCGATCGACTACGGTGCGATCCTTCCGAAGAAGGCCGATTGCGAGAATCTCCTCGTCGTCTGTGCGGTGTCGAGTTCGCACATCGCCTACGGTTCGATCCGTATGGAGCCGGTATTCATGATCCTCGGCCAGAGCGCTGTGACAGCTGCCACACACGCGATCGACGCGCAAGTGGCTGTACAGGATATCGATTACGCTACGTTGCGAAAACGACTACTTGCAGACGGACAGGTGCTGTCGGTCGCCGAAAACGACGCCAACAAATAGGTTGATTCGTGAGTTCATACCTCTCTAACGCTAATCAATTAACCACCCTATTTTGGATTTCGGTGGGACGCTTCGGTCACATCGACGTCACATCGACCAAAGGAGGTTTAATGCGAAAAGGCAGCAAACGCAGGTCAGTTTTTGCAAAGTCAGACGCGGCGCTGATTGGTCGCGTGCGATTCATTTCGAGGGTGGCGGTTGGTTCGCCGTTCACCTGAGCGGAGCTCGCCACCGCTTTTGAAATGCAAAAATTGAAATGCACCGTTCGATTGACGCGGCGAATCGTCGCTCGTGCGACGTTCAACTTGCTGCCGCTTTCTTTTTGGGTGATTTTCCAGTCGCAGCTTTTTTCTTGCTCGAAGGTCTTGCAACTCCAGCTCGTTTGGCCAATTTCTTTTTGGGGGCTGATTGTTTCGGTGTTCGCTTTTGTTTGCCGCCGTGTTTGACTGCTTTCTTAGGCTCAGCCTTTTTCTTCACGCTCGCCTTTTTCTTTTTCGTTACTTTAACCTTCTTCTTGGCACTGGCATTCTTCGCGGTAGTCTTCTTCGTGCTGGCCTTTTTCTTCGCGCTGCTTTTCTTTCCCGTGGCGACAATTTTTGTTGTTGCTTTTCTCTTTGCTGTCTTCTTTTTCACTGATCGCGTCGCCAACGGTTTCCTTCTCGCAGAACCGGTTTTTGACGTTGGCTTTTTGCTGGAAGATCTACTGGCTGCTAATTTCTTTGCCGCTGCCGTTTTCTGCGGAGTCGTCGCACGTGACCTCGAACGTTTCGGCGCGGGATCAGTCTCAACTGGCGATAAGGAATCCATTTCGATTCCAAAAATGGACTCCAGGTCTCCGCCGTCAATGTCGCCTGGCCCAGCCGACAATTCCGATTCCAGGTTGTCTTGGGAAATCGCGTGAGAAATCAGTTCTTGCTGGTCGACGCCGCGCAGCAGGAATAATAACTCGGGCTCGGTGTCGAGGCGGTTACCGACGGCGTACATGACGGCGGCGATATGCTTGCAACACAATGACCAGTCCGGGCAACTGCAGCCCATCTCGATTTGACCGGCGGAAGGGAAACATCCTGACTTCTTGTCGGTCAGCCGCTGCATCACTCCGTCCGACAATCGGCCACCGAGCAAGTCAATCAAGGAGTCGATGGCCGAGGAACAATCCTGCTTGATTTTGTTCCAGGTCTTTTTGCTGAGCTTATTGATCTCTATCGCGACTTTGTAAGGCTCCGAGCCAGCCACGATCGCATCGACTCTGCCAGGCTGAATGACCAAATCGACGACCGAACCGTTGCGAATGTAGGTCGCGCCACGCGGTAGGCGGTTGGCGTAGTCACTGAACGATTCCAGATGCTCGCACCATGCTTCACCCCAGAAGGAGTTGGCAATCTTTCGACCTACGTTCTCGATCGGCTGGCGATCACGTTTTTGTTTCTTCGCAAGCTTGTCGGCGAATCGGCGCGCATTGGCTTTCTTTTGACCAACGGGAACGTAAGGTGCCCAACTTCCGTATCGCATTTCAACCCTCCGACACTGTGTTTTGATCTGACTTAATCTATAAAATATCGATTCATTCACCAACAACAATTCTGTCAACAATTGTGACTGCGACTGCGATAATGCCTTCGACTGAACCCATCCCAAAAGCCAAGTCCAACAGGTTTCCGCACCTGGGGCTTTCACCGCATGGTCGGATTTATTTTTGGCAAACTACAGGTGAAGCAGAGGTTCTTGACGCTTCCGACAACGAGCATGGTAGCTCGCTAACGCATCTGGGCCGCGCATTTGAAGCGTCCTCCGCAGACGGATTGATTTGCCTCGCAAACACCGACTTACCAGCCGACTGGCCCGCTGAATTTGCTTTCTGGAGGTCGTTTGCTCGAAAACTCGCTCAGTCCATAGGTTGCCTGGACGAAGCGCAACGCCGTCAATTCTCCCAACGATCGACTCCAGCAAAATTGCAAGCGATCCTTTCGCCGCCGGATCCATTGGAACTTTCCGTTATCGCCTCGGAGGCGCCACCGATGCGCGGGCTGGAATATATTGTTCCGGAAGTCCTGACAAACCTCTGGCGGGACCTTCTGCAACGGGTTCACGAACAAGCATTGAAAACAACTGGCGGGCTCGATGCCTTGCTGCCGACGATCAATCCTGACTGGCAGCCGCTGGGGCGAGTCACTTTTCATCTGGCGGAAAACAAAAGAGATGAAGAACGACCGTTTGCCTTTCTGGCAACCTACACCAATCGGCTTTCGAAAAATGCGACCGTTAAACATCTGCCGCTTGCCGACGCGCTGCGGCAATTCGCGGGTGAGAAAGAACAATCAAAGCTGGCCGAGTTGCTCAAGCCGGTGAGTCGGGCGTCGCAGTCCAGCGAAATGATCCGATCGTGGCTGGATTCGCGCGCCCTTTTTCGGCCGCAAGCGTTGTCGATATCACAAGCCCGACAGTTTTTAAACGATGTTCCGACCATGGAGCAAGCGGGGCTGGTCGTTCGAGTACCCAACTGGTGGCGGGCCCGCAGTTCGTCTCGGCCGGAAGTTCGGATCAGTCTTGGTAACGATGAACCGCGCGGGCTAGGAGCCGATTCTTTGCTGGACTTTTCGGTCAATCTGGCTCTGGATGGTGAAAGCCTGACGGAGGAAGAGCAGCAACTTTTGCTTGCCGCCGAAGAAGGTTTGATGTTGTTGCGCGGAAAGTGGATCGTCGTCGATCGGCAAAGATTGAATGATGCACTGGAGCATTGGCAACAACTGGAACAGCAACACGCCGACGGCATCGACTTTCTGCGCGGGATGCGCATGTTGGCTGGTGCAAAGCTGACGAACGAGGACGAAGCCGATTCGGCAGCCAGCGAGTGGATTCATGTTGCGGCAGGGGATTGGCTGGAGGAGACGCTCAAAACACTTCGCGACCCGTCGGGAAAAATGGGTTGCCAGCCAGGCCAAGGCTTAAATGCAACGTTGCGTCCCTATCAGGCGGAAGGAGTTCGCTGGCTGTGGTTCATGATGGAATTAAAACTTGGCGCGTGCCTGGCGGATGATATGGGGCTGGGGAAAACGATTCAGGTTATCGACTTGCTGTTGCGACTCCAGAAGGAAAACAGCAATGCGAAAAACGCAACTTCGTTACGCCCCAGCCTGTTGATCGTTCCTGCCTCACTGATCGGAAACTGGAAACAGGAACTCGCACGTTTTGCACCGCAGCTAAAGGTGTTGCTGGCGCATCGCAGCGAATGCGATGCCGATACGCTGAAGAAGCTGGCGGATAAACCAGACCAGATGCTCAAAAATATCGACGCGGTTGTGACTTCCTATTCGCTGGCCCGGAAAGCCGAATGGATGGGCCAGGTCAATTGGAATCTGGTGATTCTGGATGAAGCACAGGCCATCAAGAACGCGGCTTCGGCACAAACGCGGGCGATCAAAAAACTGAATTCCGGCTGCCGCATCGCGCTGACTGGTACGCCCGTCGAAAATCAGCTCGGTGATCTCTGGTCGTTGTTTGATTTCTGTTGCCCGGGGTTGCTGGGGACATCGAAAGATTTCAAACAATTTGTGCAACGATTGAGCAGTCATTCGGGCGAGCAGAAGACTGAGTCCTACGCGGCGCTTCGTCGATTGGTGCAGCCGTACATTTTGCGACGGATGAAGACCGATCCTTCGATCGCGCCCGACCTACCAGCCAAAACGGAGATGCGAGTCGATTGCGGGCTCTCTCGCCGACAGGCAACGGTATACAAACAAACGGTCAAGGAGCTGGGAAGGCAACTTGAGCAAAACAAGATCGAGTCGAAAGAGAAAAGCGGCATGCAGCGACGTGGCATCGTGCTTTCGACGATGATGCGCCTCAAGCAAATTTGCAACCACCCTTCGCAGGCGTCGGCAAGCGATGAGTTTGACGAAAAGGAGAGCGGTAAGTTTCAACAGCTGGCTCGTATTTGCGAGCCGATCAGCCAGCGTCAGGAAAAAGTGCTGGTCTTTACCCAGTTCCAATCGGTTTGCGAACCCCTGGCCGAGTTCCTGGCCTCGAAGTTTGGCCGAACAGGCCTGGTCCTTCACGGCAAGACACCGGTCAAGCGTCGCAAAACGCTCGTCAAACAATTCCAGGAGGACGAGTCCATTCCTTTTTTCGTCATCTCGTTGAAGGCCGGTGGCACGGGATTGAATTTGACCGCGGCATCTCACGTGGTCCACTTTGATCGCTGGTGGAATCCGGCTGTTGAAAATCAGGCAACGGACCGTGCGTTTCGGATTGGGCAAAAGCGAAACGTTTTAGTTCACAAATTCGTTTGCCGCGGAACGTTGGAAGAGCGAATCGACGAAATTCTTCAATCCAAACAGGAGATGACGGATCAAATCCTTGGCCAGGGCAAGGCAGGCGAAGTCTTGTTAACGGAACTATCCGACAAGGAATTGCTGGAGTTCGTCGCACTGGACGTACACAGTTCCGGGATTTGAATCGAGGATTGGTTGTTTCAGTTAAACGCCCATTCACCCTTGGCTTCACGCTTTCGGTGTAATTGAACATCGAGAAAAAGTTGCGTTGGGAGTCGGCTCGGGGTGCTTGGGGGTCGCCAATGCCCTGTTTGCCACGCAATTGAGAATTCGATCATGATCCGATGTCGAAGGCATCGTTGATGTTAAGCGTCCAATTGCCGCAAACTTCGCCTGCTTCGAATGTGTCGCCAGCCCGAAGCAAACGAATCTTGGATCCCTCTTGATAGACTCGAATCGTCAGGTTCATCGGGTCGGCGACAAGCACAATGTCTGTTCCCGCGTTCAGCCATTCCTCGGCTTTGGCCTCAACTTCTGATGATGTATCGTTGGGTGATACGACCTCGACGACCAGATCAGGAGCAAGCGGCAAATACGATCGCGTCGATTCAACGGTGGCAAGTCGCTCGTGGCTCACAAAGCACGCATCGGGGGCACGCACCGTATCGGGTGAACTCGTGATCTTAAAGCCAGTCTCAGCTGCGTAGGCTCTGCCGAGATCAAAATCTTCAACATGAGTCGCCAATCGCTTAAAAATACGCCCAGCAATCCAGCCGTGCTGACTGCCAGCCGGAGACATCATGATCAAGGCTCCTTTAACAAGTTCATACCGATTTCCATCATTTGGCATCGCAAATAATTGATCAGCGTTTAAGATTTGGCTGGTTTTCGAAATCATTCGGCTTAACCTCATGTGTTTCATTTACGCCGCTATTTTACCGTGCTCTGTCAAGTTTTCCAACGATTAAGCATTCTTTGTAGAAACCAGCAAGAGACGTTCGTCCATATTTGATCAGCAAGTAATGAAACATCAACTTGCGGCCATACTAATCTTGCAGCGAAGCTGGACGAAACAAACTGTTTTCGTTTACCTCAGGTTTCTCAAGTCGCACAGCTGCAAACCAACAACCATTGAATCAACTACTGAAACGCGCCCTTGATGTCTTCGAGGATCATGTACAGGCACGGCACCAGGACGAGGATAATGGCGGTCGCGAACAGGATGCCAAAACCGAGTGAGATCGCCATCGGGATGATGTATTGAGCTTGCAAAGATTTTTCAAATATCAGCGGCGTCAGGCCACCAAACGTCGTCAACGTTGTTAGCATGATCGGGCGAAAGCGACGAAGCCCCGCCTGGGAAATGGCTTCCAATGCCGAGTGCTCTTGGCGTTTTCGATTGGCGTAATCGATCATGATCAACGAGTCATTGATCACCACTCCGGAAAGCGCAATCACTCCCATCACGCTGACCAACGACAAATCATACCCAAGCAGGATGTGGCCAATCAAAGCTCCGACGACCCCAAAGGGGATCGCGACCAACACGATCAGAGGCTGAATGTAACCACGAAACGCGATTGCCAGCAACGAGTAAATCACCGCCAGTGCCAGGCCAAAGTAACCCCATAACGCTGCGGTCGCTTGCCGCATCTCCGCGTTACTTCCTTCGAAACTCCAAGTAATTCCGGGAAAATCCTCGCGCAACTGTGGCAACTCTTTCGTCCGTAAGGCGTCGATCACCTGATTCACCGCGCCGGCGGGTTCCGCGTCCATGGAAACACCGATCACCCGCCGACCGTCACGCCGATTGATGGAGGTGAAGGCGAGGCTTTCGGTCACTTCGGCAACATCCAGCAGCGGGACTTCCGAGCCATTGGGTGTCCGGATAATCAGGTCTTCAAGATGATGAACGTCCTCGCGTTGGCCTTCGGGTAACTTCACTCGAACTTCGATTTCATTGGTGCCCCGCAACAACCGGAGGGCCAAACTGCCAAAGAAAGCACCCCGCAATTGCTCGCCAAGCTCTTCATCGGTCAGGCCCAGCGATCGTCCTTCAGGGCGAAGTCGGAAATCGTACTGAGACTTGCCTTTGTTGTAGTTGTCACTAACATCGCGAGCATTGGAGTACCCCTCGACCCGCTCAACAAACGCTTGAGCCGCCTGTTCCAAAACCTCGATGTCACCGTGACTGAGATCGACGCTGATGTCGCGGCGGTACCCGCCCGGGCCGCGCTCGGCACGAAACGTCACCTGATTCACGCCCGGCAAATCGCCGATCGAATCTCGCCACAGTTCAATGACTTCGTTGGCCGTCATGTCGCGTTGATCGGGGGGCTTCATCACAATTTCGACGTCGATAAAACTTTGGCCGCGCACGTTGGTTTTGATTCCCTCGGCGACTTCGTACAGGTTGTGTTCTTCGAACATTTTCAAACTGGCTTTGGTAACCGCATCGGCAATTTTGGCTGCCTGATCTGGCGTAGTACCAACGGGCATACGTACACCCGCTTCGATTTCATCGGCTGAAACTTCGGGCATGAGCACCATGCCCATATGGGCGCTGGTCGCGTAGCCGCCCAACACAACCAACAGGGCCACAGCCAGCGTGGTCGTGATATAGCGAGAATTCAGGCACACTTTGAGGATCGGCACGTAAACGATCTCAACCAACCGGTTGAATCCTCGACTGAATTTCTGTTGCAGGTTGTGAAGCCATCGGCCCAGACCGTGACCAGAGCCTTGATCTGCCGAGCGCGTGTGGGCCAAGTGGGCTGGCAGGATGAACAGTGATTCAATCAATGACAAAGCCAACACGATGATCACGACGACTGGCAGGGGCCCCCAGAATTTTCCGGTTTCCCCCGGGATAAACATCAGCGGCACAAATGCGACGATGTTGGTCAATATACTGAACGTCACCGGCCCAGCGACTTCTTTCGTGCCCTCCACGGCGGCGACCTCGTTGTCGATGAGCGTTTGACGTTTTTCGTAGACGTTTTCCCCGACAACAATCGCGTCATCGACCACGATCCCCAACACGACCAGAAAGCCGAACAACGAGATCATGTTGATGCTTACCCCGGCAACGGGCAGCAACAATATTCCGCCGATGAATGCGACCACCATGCCCATCATCACCCAGAATGCCAATCGGATTTCGAGGAAAAGAGCCAGGATCACGAGCACGATGACGGCTGCCATCAACGCGTTTTTCGAGACCAGCGTCAAGCGGCGACGAAACTCTTCGGCGTCGTTGCTGTCGACCCGCCATTTGACGCCCGGCGGTAACACGGATTCAAATTCTCGCATCGTTTGCCCGACCGCTTCGGCGACATCGATGGGAGATTGCGAACCGACGCGGTAAATGTCCAGTTCAACGGACGGGGTCTGGCTGAACTGCGAGTGAAATCCGACTTCTTCGAATCCGTCGCGAATGGTGGCAATGTCGCCCAACGTGACAACGGGCCCGGCGCGACCGGAGACGATTTCAATCCCGGCGAATTCTTTGGCCCACTGCTTGCGAGCTTTGACACGCAACAGAATCTCACCCGCCGTTGTCTGCACCGAACCAGCGGCAACATCCTGACTGGACGTGCGAATGATGTTGGCAATGTCGGGCAATGTCAGACCGTATTCACGCAGTCGCTCGCGCGGAATTTCCACGTGGGTGACATACTCGGGTACTCTTCGTAGTTCGACTTGCGTGATTTGGTCGTGGGCTTGAAGTTGATCGCGCAGTTGTTCTGCCAGTTTGCGCAGAGACCAAATGTCGATGGAGCCATAAAGCGCCACTTGCATGACCTCTTGTTGCTCGGCCTGCAAACGGACTTCGGGTTGTTCGATTTGATCGGGGAAGGTGCGAATCCGACTGACCGCTTGATCAATATCCTGATAGACCTTCATCCTCTGCTGGCCGGCCACCAGTTCAATGGTCACTTCCCCACGGCCTTCACGAGCCGAACTGGTGATCTCTCGGATCCCTTCGACGCCGCGCACCGCTTCTTCGATGGGACGCAGGATTCCTTGTTCGACTTCTTCCGGCGCAGCGCCCGGATATCCAACGCTGACTTCGACGATGTCCAGCTGGAATTGTGGGAAGACTTCTTTTTGAATGGTAATCGCCGACCAGATTCCGCCGCCAAGAAGCAAAAACATCAGGAGGTTGGCCGCGATCGGATTTTGGGCCATCCAAGCAATGGGCCCACGCCACGCGCTGCGGTTGTGATCATCGCCACTGTTGCTTGGGTCTTCTCGGTCTTGTCTCATTTCGCCAGCCCCTCGGTTGAGGTGTCGGCTGAGTCAGTCGCTTTGTTTTCCGATGAGTCATTTTTGGACGCTTTGTTTTCAGACTTTTGTTGATTCTTGCGCAGTCCAACCCCCTCAGCGACAGTAGCCAGCGTCGTGGTCACAACCTCTTCGCCGCTTTCCAAACCCTTCCGGATATAAGCGTACTCGGCGTCGCGAAAAACAACCTCGGTTTTCCGAATCTCCAGCTTGTCATCTTTCATCACCCAAACGGTGTCTTGATTCCGAACGTACTCACGGCGAAGTCGAACCACATCCTCGATGGGTTTACCTTCGATTTCGGTTTCGATCAATGTGTCCAGAATCAGCGGGGGGACACCTGATTTTTGCCCCAGCGGATCGTCCACGGTAATCAGCACACGGGCAAGGCGAGTTTGCTGGTCAAGCGTGCCGATCAAGCGGGCGACGCGCGCTTCGCGTTCGACGTCGGGTCCCCAGGCATCCTTGTTTCGTAAAATGACTTTCGAACCAAGTATGCCTTCCGGATCGGTTGGAGTCGATTGATTCGGCTCACGGGACGTGTCCTGCCCAGCGGCGCGAGGAAACTCCACCCATCGCAGGCTGCGTACCGGAACCGCTGCCATGACCCAGTATTCTTCCAGGCCGATCAGCTGACCCAACTCATCGCCGAGCCTGACTTGTGAGCCGATGTTGACCGACCGGGTTAAGACCTGAGCATCGAAGGGCGCATAGATGTTGGCGCGATCCAGGTCAAGCTGGGCCCTTTCTACCGCCGCTGTTGCGGCAGACACCTCTGCTTTGATGGAAGCGATTTGTGGCTCACGCATCACCAGGCCGCGGTTCGTGTTGTCGATGGATCCTTCCAGCAATTTGAGTTCTTTTTCTGCGAGACGTTGGCGAGCCTGCTCGATTTCCATGGACGCTTCTGCCTGCTCCAGTTCGCTCTTGCTGATCGATAAAGCGTTTTCAAAATCAGCGGGATCAATACGCAGCAGCAAATCACCTTTACGGATCATACCTCCCGGAACAAATTCGGGAGACATTTCGATCACCTGGCCGCCAATCCTGGGACTGAGGTTGATCTGTTGGGCCGACTCGACCGTACCCAACACGACCAAGCGCGGGGAATAGGTGCCGCGCTCGACGGTAATCGAATCGACGAGTGCCGCTGATTTTCGGGTCGAATTGATCTTTTGGGCGGTCGGCTCCGTTCGATTGATGACGATAACCGCAGCTACCGCTGCGCCCAAAATCGCGAGGCAGACAAGCACATTAACGACGATACGAAGCCAGCGCCATTTCGATTTCGGTCGCTGTTGAGTTGCTTCATTCATGGCTGTCGGTCATCAAGTTTTGAACAGAACAGCGGTGTCAGCTGGTTCCGAACTTGTCGCGTATCGCGTTGCGTTGTAGACGCAGGATTTGAAGCAGTTGGGGATCGACACTTGGGGATGAGCACGCAACCGTGTCTTCCCTGCGAGACTAACTGCCTATGGTTCATTTTGCGAGCCTGCGCCTTCCGTTTCCACTTCGAGGGGATCAGGATCGCCCGCTTCTTCTGGTAAGTCATTTGAATCCGTTGACTCTTTCAAATCATCTTGTGAATCAACTTCCGATTCGTCTTCCAAATCTTGCACAACCAGGGAATCTTGCAAGGCTTGCGGAGTTGGTTGGAAATCGCCAGCTAACGCAAGATACAACGAGACCCGAATCAGTACTAATTCTAATTGAGCGGACAACAATTGGCGCTGCAAACTTTGCTGAGTTGTGCTGGCGCTCAGCACATCCAAATATTCGGCATCCCCAATCAGGTATTGTTCACGCAGCTGATTGGAAGCCTGCCCCGCCAGTTTGACTTGCTCTCTAAGATGCTCGATCCGCAGGAGCTGGTACTTTTCCTGAGCCAAACTGTCTTCAACTTCACGGAACGCGGTTAGCGTCGTCTGTGCGTATTGATCAAATAGTTGACATACCGCTGCGAGAGTACGATCGACTTCGGCTCGCCGCTGGCCGCCATCCAACAACGGAGCGATCAGCTGGCTGCCAATGGAAACAAACCAATCGCGGAATATCGTCTCGGGATTTTCGGCGATATTCTGTACTGAACCCGTCAAGCTGATGCGGGGATATTGAGCGCTGATGGCTGAGGCGAGATCGCGATCGGCAGCTTCGAACGCAAGATAGTCGCGGAGAACATCGGGCCGACGATGCAACAACTCCGAGGGCAGTCCGGTATCCGGAAGCGGTGGCAATTGAGGAAGCTCAGAACCCGTTTCGTAGCTGGCTGTCTGAGGCATCTCTCCCAACAAAACGGCCAACTGATGCTCCAGCACTTCGATCCGTGCTTCGGCCACGACCGACTGCTCCAATGTGGACTCCAATAATTGGCGTTGTCGAAGAACATCGGCACTTCGGATCAAACCCAAGCCAAATCGGGATTCCTGAATCTCAAGTCCCGTACGGTTGATTTTGATTTGTTCATCCAGCAGTTCGACTTGGGCGTGGGCCTCTTTCAGTGAGAACCAATTCCGCGCAATCTCTGCCGACAACGTTAATGCGATCGCTTGGTAGTCGTAACACGTCGCATTGGCTCTGAATCGCTCGGCGTCGACTCGCGATTCGATTTCGCCCCACAGGTCGACTTGATACGCGGCATCCACGCCCAGTCGGTAGATCGTTGGATCGCTACCCGGGCCGAAAACACTACCAATGTCAGCGTTGCCATTTAAGTCAGGTAACAGATCGGAAGCTTCTCGCCGCGCCAATGCCCGCGCGGCTCTGACTCTTTGCAGAGCAGCGGCAAGCGAGTAGTTGCCCTCAAGCGCTCGATTGATTTGGAAGTCTAGTCCAGGATCGTCGAATGCCATCCACCAGCGTTCAGGAGTTTCGGTATTTCCGCTGCCGGAAAAGGGAGGAGCGTCCGGAATTTGGGGCCGAACAATATCCCGACCGGCGCAGCCAGCAACTACCAGCAGCAAGACTGCAAGCCACCGGGCAGGACGAAACCAGACTGAATCAATCGGCAACATGAACAAAACTGCAGAGGAAACATCAGCGCCAAGTCAAAATTCGACCGGTGGAGGTGCCAAAATAGCTTTCACTTACAGGAAAGTCCTACCAGACACCAGAGAAGTTTCTTGCTTGCCCAATTGACCAGAGGGTAGTCTGTCAAAAATTTTCAGACCAGATAATCAAACATCGTCGATGGTTCCCTACGAAAACGTGGCCCACTGGATTGAGTCGGAATCCCAGCAACTCAAAAAGTTCTTCTTTTGTGGGTAGGTTGGGAGATTTTCACTTTCCCATTTAACTTCCAGAACTATGAGCCTGGTATGAAGCGGCGATTGGCCAATCGTTGCCAAGTGGCAATCAAATACCACATGGCAACACCTTGCCACGCGGGTGTTCGGTCAAGCTTTTTCCTGAAGAAATTTGCAACGCGTTTTCGCACTTTCGGTCGCGGGCCGAGGGAGAGTCATCCGACCGATTGGCGTTCGAAGCTTCGGGGCACTGCGACCACTCTCTTTTAAAGTTTGCAGCAAAATTTGCAGCTCTTTGCGTTTGGCCTCGTTCTCGAAGTACAGGTTAGTTGTCTCACCTGGATCGTCTTTCAAGTTGTAAAGCTGACCAGTCGCGTTGGGGGCTTTCTCGACCAAAGCGTATTTTTTTAAAAGCCCTTTCTGATAGTTGTTGCCGCCGGAACCCGTGTGATCGAGATATTTCCAGTCGCCCTGCCGAACCTGAAACTCACCGCGAAAACTCTGAGTCAACATGTGCGGGCGAATCGATTTGGATTTGTCCTGAGTTCCAAGCATCGCTGGCAACATGTCATAGCTGTCGGTCGCATCCTCTTCGCGCAGTTGATAACCTACAACGGACGCGAGCGTGGCGAAAATATCCGTCGTGTTGGTTAACTGGTCCGAAACCTGCCCGGCAGGTATATGAGCTGGCCAGCGAGCGATAAATGGGACGCGATGACCACCTTCCCAGCCATCCCGCTTCATACCGCGCCAACCGCCAGAGGGATCGTGTTGGTGATCCTGACGCATCCAATCCACGTGAACCGTTTCGGCGCCATTGTCTGAATTAAAAAGGATCAACGTGTTGTCATCAATTTTCAGACTCACAACCAGATCCAGGACACGACCGATCAACGCATCGAGCTCGAAAACAAAATCGCCACGTGGTCCGGCTTGGGATTTGCCATAGAATTCTTCGGCGGGTAACACAGGTGCGTGCGCAATCTGTGTCGACAGGACCGCAAAGAAAGGTTGGTCCGATGCCCGCTTCGCATGATCGGTAATGAATTCGCGGGTCTTTTCATAAAACAGCAGATCGGCATCAACAAATTTGTACCCGGGTGCCATCCAGCCTTCGTCATTGTCCCATCGCCACTTGCCCCCGGGATTCGGCACATTTTCTCGTTTGTGTCGTTGGCTGGCGGGCACCGGGACCATGCCATTTTCGATATAGATATAAAGCGGATCGGTGTTGGGGCAATTGGGTGTGATGAACGATTCGTCGAAGCCCCTTTCATTCGGCCCGTCAATCAACGGCGTACTTTTTTCGTAGTCGATTAACAGCGAATTCTCGAAACCGCCACCGAGTCGCTTGCCGTCTTTGTCATACCAGGTTAAACCGACATGCCATTTGCCAAAAACTCCGGTGCGATAGCCTTTCGTCTTTAACATCTGGGCAATCGTCAGCGTGCCCGGCTTCAAGTAGCTGGGTCCACCAGGTCCTTCGAACGCGCCACCACCTCGACCTGTCGAACGAAAAATCTGTTGCCCCGAAAAAAGTCCATAACGAGACGGGGAACAAATCGTTGACGGGCTGTGCGAATCCGTGAATCGTATTCCTTCGCGGGCCATTTGATCCAGTCGAGGCGTCTTGTAGGCGCACTTTGCGTTGTAACAGGAGAGATCACCATAACCCAAATCGTCAGCATAAATAATGATGATGTTGGGTAGCGGGTGCGAGCCCTGTTCCAATCGTTGCGCGAGAGCACAAGGGTTTGTGCTGAGGCACGTCAGCCACATTGCCGAAAACACAATTCCGAGATTGAAAAATTTCTGTTTCATTTGAGGAATGACCGAGGAATGACCGTGGCGTTGGCGCCTGGGGCAATTATTTGTGGCTCGACTGGGGTAGGTAGAAAGCGGGTTTGCGAGGCCGAACGCCCAATTTTTCGTAGTTGAAACCCGATTCCAACGGCCGGTACTCGCCAATCGGGTCGACGGAACTTTTTGCGTCGATCGCGGCTTCCATTCCGAGCCCCCAATAAACTGCGTTCACTGCCAGCCGGCGGACTCCGGGGTTCTCAAAGTCTTTTCCGGAACCCATCGTGAAGTGAAAAATGTTCGTCGGGCGTCCCTGGTTACCAACCCACTTGGTAGTCCACGCGACGGGCAGCGGTTCCTTTTCCTGGTTGGGTTCAGCATCGCGCGTGAGATCGACCAATGGCTGGCCCATCACGAGAGCCGTACAGGAATCAGGAAACGGCGAATCTTCGTTGTGGCAACGGTAGACATCCGACGTGCCCCAGATGTCTTGTATTCCGGTCAGGATCGGATGCGCTTCGTTTTCAAGAACGATGATTCCGCGCGTCGCTTCACGATGCCAGCCACCATGATGCCCGATAAACGTGCCGCCCAACATTTCTCGCAACGAAACCTGTTCCTCGTCCTTGTAGTACTTGGTGCCGCCCCAGAATCCGTGATTGGCAGTCCGCAAAGCGATTAGCGGTTTGCCCGACTCAAAATAGTCATGAAAATGTTTCAACTGATCGTCGGGCAACTGCATGAATCGCGACAGCCAGATCACGCAGTCGGCTGTAGCTAAATGTTCAAGGCCCGGAATACGGTGGTACTTCTGTTTGTCTTCTTCCTTAAATGGAGCCGGCAAGGTGGGGTCGACTTCGCCTTGATCGTTTACCGAAAACAGGACGGTGCAGTCAAAGCCGTGATGCTGCGACAAAACGTTGGCCAACATCGGCATTGATTGTTCGCTGCGATATTCCTGTTCTGCCGCGATCAGGACAACGTGTTTACCTTTGCCCGGTCCCTCGCCGCCCGTGAATGTCAGCCACAACTCGCTGTTGGGAACCGGATGTGTGTGCCGTGGACGACCAAGGCTGGTTAAAACAAAATCAACCAACGTTTCTGACTGGAACCATCCCGACCACATGTTATGGCCCTGGCCGGCGACAATCTCCAATGTCATTTCACCGCCAAACTCTTTGTACTTTTCGGCCACGATCGCGGAGTTTTCAATCAACGGAACGACTTGGTCGCGATCCCCATGAAGGTGAAAAATCGGCACGCTCGCTTCGGCGAGTCCAGCAAGTCGATCAACCGGATTGTGCATGGCCAAATCGGCAGTTAGTTGCTCGGCCGTCAGCTCGAATGCACCACAAGCCTTTTCGATTCCCGGATAGCTTGTGATATTGCAAACTGGATAGATCCCCGCGATGCCAGCAATCGACTCTGGATTTTCAGCTGCCCAATTGTAAAGCATTAACCCACCTCGACTGCGAGCGAGCAGGCACGGCTTGCTGTTGAAGTTTCGCGATTCGACCAGGTAGTTGTAAAAGCCACGGTACTTCGCGCGTCCATCTGGGCTGCCGTACGATTCGCCCACATCGATTCCAGCGATCGCAACGCCCGCCGCCAGAAATCGCTCGAACATCCATTGTTCTGCTTTCGCAGGAAGTCCATTCAAGGTCGGCGCGTACCAGACCCAGGGGATGTCTTTGTTGTTTCGCCAGCCTTTCGGCAGCATGACAAACGCATCGTCGCCATTGATTTTGAAGGACTCGCCCGTCAGGGGTATCGACTTTTGACTGGTCGTAATTTTTGGAATCGATTCCGTGACGTCCTGTTGATCGCTTGGCAACAACTCCTGAACCCAGACGTTGCGAAACTGGACTTGATTGTGATGCCCTTGCAATTTGATTGGCCGCGCCGAATTTTCTTCGTTT
Source organism: Pirellulaceae bacterium (assembly GCA_942492215.1). Taxonomy (GTDB): domain Bacteria; phylum Planctomycetota; class Planctomycetia; order Pirellulales; family Pirellulaceae; genus Mariniblastus. The sequence goes on along the minus strand of CALODY010000003.1, from coordinate 131,192 downwards.
TTGCCAGCCCCCGTCTTTCGTTTCAGAGCTACATCGTCGTGAATCAGTTCCCCGTTTTGATAAACCGTAATCCTTGCGGACTCGGTTTTTTGTGATCCCTGAAAACGGGCCGCACGAAAACCAACGTCGAAACTTTGCCACTCTCCGGCTGGTTTGGAAACCAGTTTATCGGGCTTCTTGATTCCGTAGATACAGCCGCAATCGTCCGTTTGGTAGTCGGCTTCCAAAACGCCAAACGAGTTGAGAATCTGCAATTCGTACCGCTGCTGAATGTAGACTCCCGAGTTTCCGCTTCGTTCGCGCGGCACATCACCCGCATTGTTGATGTTGAACTCCAGATGTAGACGGAAATCCTGATAGGCTTCAGGGGTCACGACGCTGTCCCATTTCGGTGAAGCGGTCAGAACACCGTCCGCAAAAGTCCATTGGCATTTTGCGTGCGTTTCGGGAATAAACTGCGATCCTGATTCGCCCACTAACTGTACCGCATCGGCGGGTTTCACAAAGTCGATAATTCCTCTGGTCGTCGCAGCACTGGAAATTGCATTTGCGTTTTCAACCTCGTCACCGGGATTGGGGATTTCATTTAACGTGTAGTAGGCCGAAGTGTGAAGCAGTTTTTCATTTTCCACCGAGCGCATTTCGGGCAAGTAAAAATCATGAACGTGACCCTGGACCAGGCCGTCGACTTCGATTTCGACATGCATTCCATCGGCGGAAACCGTGGCCAGGGTTACCGTTGGAGTTGTCTGATCCACTTCGGGACTTCCGTAGCCTTGTCGATAAATGTGGGTAAACGTTTTGAGTTGGTACGTGGCGGGTTGGGAAGCAAACTCACGGTTTACAGGCTTGGTAAACGCAATCTCGAAACCCTTGGGTGCGGCTTTAATCTCCTTGATTTCGAACGGAACAAGCCCCGTCCAATCCAGCCGCTGGATTGCATAAGCTTTCGGGCCCCGCACCGGCCAACCACGGTTGGTACCGCCCGCAATCAGATTTCCACTGGGCGTAAACTGAACGGCCAGCAAGCCGGTGTCGAAGCCTTCGCGAAATGGATAGCAAGCGCCTTGCCAGACTCCGTTGACTTTTTCGGTCGTCGCTCGCATGACAACGCCAAGACTAAAATCACCAATAAAAATCTGATTCTCGAATGGACCAAACTTGCCGCCCGTTCGATCGACCATGAATCCCGATATCGAACGCCCCATTCGTATGTACGGGAACACAACAGCGTAAGGGACAAGTTCGTTGACTCGTTTCCGTTCGACTTCCAGCCTCGATGGCGTGTTTGGCACAACGGGTGCGGGGCCAAGCTCCGGAGCCAGTTCGTACCAGTTGAAACTGACCGGGTGGCCCATGAATCCGCCAGGCTCAAGAACCTTCAACGAACACGAACCGTTCCAAGGCCCCTGGCTCTCTGCATAAAACATCACGTCGTGTTCGTTCGGCCCGATACCACAAGGACTGCGAATCCCACTGCAGACCGGGATCGTTTTCCCATCCGGCGTGATTTTCAAACACCAACCGCGAAACGGCGCTTTCGAGTGGTAGGACTCGGAAAGGCAAAGGGCAACCCAAATGTTGCCTTCCTTGTCTGGCTTGGAGCCGAAGGCGAATTCGTGGTAATTCCTGAATCCCCATTGGTCGCACAACGTATCAAAACGATCCGCGCGGCCGTCGCCATCCTGATCTGTGATGCGGGTGACCTCTGTTTGCTGAGTCACAAGGAACGATCCATCGCGGTACGCCATCCCGAAAACTTCGTCCAAACCGGCGGCAAATTTTCTAAATTTTGGTTCTGGATATTTGTCAAACGCGCCTTCGACCAAAAAGATGTCGCCTCGCCGGGTCGCGATGGCCAGCCGATTTTGATCAGGCATGACTTCAAAGCTGCCGGCCTCAATCGCCAGCTCTTCTGGCAACGGAACATCGACTAGTTGGTAGTATTTGGATTCTGCTTCGCCCGTACCCCAATACTCTCCAAGCGGTTCCTGCTGTGGAGCCAGCGCAAGCAATGTTAGTGAAAGCAGGTTAAGCAAAGTTAGCATTTGAATTCAACATGTCTGTTCGTGGTGTGCGTGTCAGAAACTATTCCCAAGAATACTCGAGCACCAATTGCTCCCGCCTGCCTGGCACCATTTCGATCGGAACCTCCAATCGTTCGCCAACATCATCCGCAACAATTCGTGCCGCATGCTCAGAAATGATTTTGATTTTCAATTTTTCGTCGACGGAAAACGTACCATTGGTCTCGGTGATTTTTGGCGCCGTTGCGACACGAAAACTCAAACCATCACGTTGTTTTTTCGACGACAATGTCAAGCTTCGACGCAGTTGGGTTGTCCCGGTGGCCTCGCCGGTCCCTTGTGAAAAGAAATCTTCGACTTTGACAGAATCGAAAACGTAGCGGAAGGTTGGTCGTTGTGATGGGTCCAGCAGGTAGCCTTTGAACTGGTGATTGGGCGGTCTTCCGTCGTCAACAACCCAGGGGTTACCCGCGCTATCCAACTCGGGCCCTTTCGCAAATTCGATGGGCCGACTCAACGGTCGAACGGTGCCTGAGCCTTGCCCTCTCCAAACGCCGCTCGCTTCGGCGAACTTGCCGCGCCAAATTGCAGCCAGCCGTAGCTGTTCGGCGTCGAAGGCGATGTTGACGCCACCGGGATAGCCGACTCCGATGCCACGTTTACCGATCCCGGGATAACTGCGCCGCAGTATTTGAGCTTCATCCGTCACCACAATTTCCAACGGTTCTCTTACCACGCCGCGGGGCGCGCGAGCCTGTCGACCATCAACCAGGTATTGCCAGAGGGCTTCGATCTGATCTGATGGCGTACCCTCGATATCCTTTCGGATCGCTTTGCCTCCCGGCCAAAACGAGGGCATCACGGTGTTGGGACTGAATGTCTGTGGTGCCAACATGTATTGATAAAACCAGTCCTTCTTGAGTCGATCCGTCATTTCCGTGAGGTCGACCGCAGGCATCGTATCGGAAGTCTTGTATTGGTAGGTGTGACAAGCGACGCAGTTCAGCCCCTTGTTTCCAGCCAACAGTTGGCCCTTTTCGCGCATCGCTTTTTGGTCATCGAAGTTGGCAAATTCTGTTTCGGGAAGCCGATCGTTTGCTTCCAACAGCTTCAACAGATGCTCAATGTTTGCTTTGCCGAACTGAGGCATGCGCGTTTTCATGTAGGGGCGAATCGAACGACGATTGACCAGTACATCACGCATCCATTCAGGTTTCAGTTTCGCGCCGACACCGGTCAACGTGGGTGGGATTCTGCCTTGGTCACCCAGGTTGAGGTTGATCGTTTGAAAGTGCGGATTGCGTTCGGGAGACACGCCGCCAAAATCGCCTCGGTCGTGACAAGCGATGCAGTTAAATGAAGCCAGATTGACTTCGATCTGCTGCTCGTCGTTAAGTTTCAAAGGGTGCTGATGCAACGCAGCCTGCAGCGATTCGCGTTCTTGATCGTGAAGGTGAAAATTCGGCCAGTCCCCGCTAAGACCCGACAAACAGCCAGACTGCGGATTCAGCTTTTCCAGACTTAACTGGCTTGCTGCATTCGGATTCTTGCCGACAAATTCGTCGTGGCAGCTCGCGCAGTTGTGTTGCGTGAACAGCGTTTCGCCTATCTTGGCCAACTCAGGATCGAGCTTCCACTTTGCAGCCGTTTCCGGTGAAGATTGCAGAAGGAAGTTCGCAATCTCGACGGCTTCGCGATGCGTCAGCTGCATGTTCGGCATGTGGCCCGCAGGTCGCACGGCAAGCGGGTCTTCCAGGAAACTGGTAAGCCCATCGAGGCTGTACTTTCCGGCCAGATCTCCAAGCGGCGTAGATTCAGCCAGCCATTGCTCTTCTGCTGCCTCGGTTCTCGGTGAGTGGCAGGCGACACAACCAACCGAATGGAATAACTCAAACCCACGGTGCGTCGCTTCGCCATCGATGGGTTGCCGTTGAAATTCGTTTTTGGTTCTCGTCAACAAAAAGTGAGTGATCGCCGTGGCCGACTGATTTCGCTCCAATTCGTTCAATTGCCCAAAAAGCTCGGGCATTGTCGACCCCGGTTTGACCGCATGAGGATTCGCAATGTAGGCCTCGATGTAAACTGGATTCAGTGTTTGGGCCGACCATTGCAATCGGGGTGCTGTCTTGGCTGCGATCGGTGAACGGAATGAATCTGAATTGTGGCACGCGATGCAATTTAGCTTCTGCATCAATACTAAGCCATCAAGCTCGGGGCTCAATTCGCGCCGCGACTCGGTTTGAGTCAGGTCTGAATTCGAGTCGGGGCTCGAGTCAGGGCCACGCTCCTTGACATCGATCACGTAGCGAAGCAGGTCAAGAAACTGCTGACGGTTTTTTAATTGATCGGCCAAATTTCCAGGCATGCTCGATTCGGTTCCCGGTCGGATATCATCCAGGTCCTGGCGAGCAATGACAACCAGTTGGTCGACGTTAGCGTTATCACGAATCACGATTTGATTCTCGTCTTCGCTGACCTTGATTCCACTGAAGGTCCGACCATCGTTGGTCAACACGACAAATGTTTGATAGTCCGCTTTGATTTGCTTGGAAGGTTCAAGAATCGACTCGATGATAGATTCGTCGGTAACTTCTCGATCCATACGGCTGAGATCAGGACCGATTCGATCCTTTTCGGCAGTCGGTCGATGACACTTGGCACAATTGATGTTGCCTTGATGAAACAGAATCGCCCCTCGCACAATGTCTCCATTGCGACGAGCTTGCTTCGCCAACTCGACGGAATCTTCGGCCACGAGTTTCTCGGTGAGCGTTTGAGCCCACGAGACCGGGTTGAAGGAAGCCAAATAGAGGAGCAATGTCGTCGCGAGGACAACAAATTTCCAGTTACAACGTCTCATTGAATTTCCGACAGAGGGGTTTTGCACGAGTGAGGGTACAGTCTAGTTGATAGAATGACAGGGAGCGATTCATTGAACCGTTCCCTGCAATTTTTTTGAAGGTGTCGTCAACCGTAACTCATCCTTCCATGGCTGACAAATGCAGCGTCGAGCGCACGCACCGTGTCTGGATTCGATTCAATCAAGAATCTTGTTTCAGCTGCGAGATCGAAAGAACAGTGATTCACGAAATGGCCACCGATCAGCCGCTGGACAAATTGTTTGATGGAAGTGGGATGGGTAAGTCAGGCGAAATTATCGAATCGTCTTGGACAAGTGGATTTTGCCCCAACAAACTCTTGTCAATTCACACCGCAAGATATTCAATAAGGTTGCAATGGGCGTCGGCCCGGATGCTTTTGATCGCTGGACGCAACTTCTATCGCTTTTCGGCTGGAATTCGCTGGGGGTGTTTGTTCAACGATTTCGTCGCCTATTGAAAGACCTCGGCCAAATGGGACGTAGAAATGGCATACCGAATTCACGTCACTGCAATCCGCAATAGCGCAGTGGAACTCGTCCGCAAGACCTACCTTGAAATCCTTGGGGATTGTTTTGGCGACGTCAAGCTCATTGAGCATGCAGGATGGATTTCTTTTCGTACCAGTGTTTGGCAGGTGTCGTCCCGCGATCTCATTGAAGGTCTGCAACAACTGAATCAACCTGGATTACGGTTTACGACCGAGGACGGCTCTCGATGGTATGTAACCATGTGTTCGCCCGGCAATGAGCCAGAAACCATGATCCACGAGTTCGGCAACCATGACGAAATGGATTTAGACGAACTGGACTACGCGGACGAAGAGGAGGACGACTACGTCGATCCGGAACTTGCTTTTCTGGAAGAGGAGCCGCAATCGCCGCCTCATCGGAAAACACCCTTTCACCGATTCGCGGATCAATATGCGGAACTTGGCGCTGCCTTGCCGCAGAGTCTTATCGATGAAGTGGGAACTCTCTCTCTTCCCGCTGCGATCAATCGTTTTCGAACATGGCACCAGGACCGCTTTGTAGAATTTTTGACGTCGGCGGGTGTTCAATTCAATGCCGATGCGGTGCGTGGCACGCTGTCTTGGCAAGGGCTCACAGAAGTTGAACGCGACTCTGACCTGGGCAATCTGCCGCGACTACTCAGTCAGATTGGACTTGGTCGTGAGTGGGACAACTACATCTCGGAGGCGGAGAATCCACCGGCCGAATCGGAGGACGAGTACAATGATGATGAAGACTTCGTCCCTTCGAATCCCAAGCGGTTTATCGAGGAGGCCGAACGAATCATCGGCACATTGGATGCGACGCCGGTTGAAAATGGCCCGGTCAAATTAGCGTTGGACAAAATCTCTTACGTGACCTTGTTTCCAGAAGCTTGTCAGGTTGAAAATGAAATTAAAGCCCTCCTGATCGTGCAGCTTCCCGAGGCATTTGAACCCTCCCAATTCAACCAGTTGACGTCGGGCTCAAGAATGAATCAAGCTGGCTGTGAGTGGATACCCGGTGGATTCAAAATCGGGTTTGAAAACCAACTCCTGGTGAATTGGCCGCATTTCCGGAAGCAGTTGGGACTCGAATTCAGTCAGTTCATTGAACGCCTGCCCAACGGCTCCGAGTTCGCGCTCGCGTTTGGCGCAGAACGTGAGCCAGCAACTCGCCAAATTTATTGCGGCGAGGTTATTGATCGGGTTTGGCAGATCACCGCAACGCATCCGCCGGTGCCGGCAGTCGTGCTTTCGGATGCATTGTCCGTGGCAGCTGATGCTCCCAAGAATTCCCATACTCTACGTGATGCTCCAGAGGCCGATGCCGTCATGGAGGCGGTCAAGAAAGACAGTTTCTTGCACGGCATGGATGTCAAACGCGCGGACAATTCGATCAGCTGTGAATACGATGTCGAGTTTCTGGCGAAAATCATCTTGCGGCTGCGTTTCCGCGAATATTGGGACGTCGGACCGCACGAGAAACATGCTGACAAAGAGTACCGGCAGCGAATCAAATTGGAATGGGAGTTCCGCCGAAAAGCGGCCAAGCAGGCTCGAATTCAATCGGCTCCTCGTATTGGCGATCCAATTTATCGAGGCACATCCAGTGTTTACTGGAATTCGGATCTCGGTCACTTCAAGGACCTGGACCCTGAAATCGGCGAGAAATTCCAGCGGGGAATGAAGTCGCTCCACTTCAACCTGTTAGGCGATCTGACGCCCAAACGATTTCGCGGCTTTGTGCTTCGTTGTTACGTAAGTCCCGATGGATTCTCGTACGCCAATTTGACCGCGTCGATCTACGGTTATCTCTGCTGGGAATTCATTTCTGATTTTTCTGACGGTTCAAGGCTAACCACGACCACGCAAGGAATGGCTTTTTCACGGCCTGCCGCAAAACTCTATTTCAAAGACTTTCCCGGGCTTGGCGTCGAAGAACTTTACGAGAAACATTTGCATCTATTTGAAAGATTCCAAGAGGGCAAAAAAGCGTCTCCAATACCCTTGGAACCAACGCTGGTGGGCCTTGCCAAACTCTTCGACGACTCGATCGCTCGAACTGACGCTGATGAGGCCAACCGCGAGGATGAAGATGAAGACGAGTTCGGCGATGAAGAATTCGACGGCGATGATACCTGATCAAGTCCAGGGGATTTGTGGTCGCCCATTAACGGAACTCGCGTCATCGGCTCGCGGGCAATTTTTGGGATTCGTCATTGCCCAGCCGAACCAAATTTCGGTGGTTGTGGGAATCCGCCAGCATTCGGTGGAGCCAGATCGGTTCGAAGCGATAACGGCGGGCACCCGGTGTGCGGGGATCCAGATGCTTGAGGCCAGATCGATTGAGAATTCGGTGGGCGGGAAAACTCAGGCGGCGTCCCCCGTAATCACATTCAATGACATCGTCCTCATAGAGCGCAAAGAATCCGTAGGCGTCCACCCGACCCTCGCGGAGAACCTTGGCAGCCAACTCCTCCAGCAGTTGCAAATAGAGATCGAGGTATTCCGGATTACTGGAACTTGGCCGCTTGCCGCTCTTGGTATCCCTCATCAGCCATCGGTCGAAGTATTTCTTCTTAATCGTTTGCTCATCGAGAGCGATTCCCTGACGCACGTGCTGGTCAACAATCTCACGCAGAAAACCGTTGCCCGCCAGGTTACGCAGAGGACTTTGAAGATAATGCTGCTCGGTGACCAATCGTTCCAGTTCTGACTCGCATCGCAAATCAACGGCATCGCCGGGCGTGCATTCGACGTCCTCGAACCTCCCTTGCGGCTTAAAATCCTGCCTGGCCCATTGCTGGAAGTCCTGCAGGGAAAACCCGTTTTCCAGCTTGGTCTTCCAGCGCATTTGATGGGCGAAGCGATGAAAATTCCATGTCGAAACAGACCAGTCGCCAGTCGTTAAGAAGTTTGGCGGCTCCAGCATGTACAAATTCAGCCGCGCTGTCGAAAAGTGTCCTGACTTTTTCTCCCAATAATCCCGGAAAGCAATTCCGCGACCCAAAACGACGACGTGCACAAACTCGCGATGCTGTTCGAACGCGAATCGATCGACTTGCTCCAGAAGACAGACGTAATCGTCCGGGTGCACTTCGTCCAACGAGTCAATGACGTAGAAGGATGCCGTTTGCTGCGATAGGTAGTCATACAATCCCTGCCAGTTTCGATCTCGCATCGCGGGGAGCGAGCAGATCACCGTGTCACGACAGAAAAGATCCGGTTTCTCGACCACGTGATCCCGTGACTTTTCATTCGCATACAAATCCCGGACGTCAAAGCGACACACATGTTCCGAATCATGGCTGTCGTTAAACACCCTTTTCTTCAAAAAAGTTTTACCGACGCCTGCGTCGCCCGCGATCAGCGTCACCATCTGAAAGGGTCGCGGCGTGCCACGCTCATAGACGTCGCGGGCATGTTCGAAGCGAAACGCCAATTCAAGGTTCTCAGCCACATAGTATTCGGCGAGACTGTCGTGCTGGCGCGGTCCTTCGACAAGCGCGCGAGGTAGCACTCGGTCTTCAACTGCCCGAAGCACTTGTGTGTCTAGCGGTGCCTGGGCAATTGATTGCCGCTGTGCGATGCCGGGCCTGACGGCGCAAACGATCGCCAACAACACCGCCAAACCCATTGGCTGCCACCGGATCGAAGACTGGAACATCCGACTTGATAACACGGGTAGCATCGAACAATAATCCCATGGTTCGGTACGTTTCTGCGATTTTGAACGCTACATTAGAAACCTTGTTGAAAACGCTGGAAAGTGCGTGTTGGCAACGCGTTTTGTGTTCGAATCTACCGATCGTGAACGAAAATCCCTGATTCGCCACGAAGGATCGATCCGTTGCCAAGAAAGCCGGATGGGCAAATCTCGATTGGTGACAGCGCCCTACCGCATAATCTAGCTGTGCGTTTTCGCGCATTTCCATCGCTGAACGGATGGATGCTCATGAAACGCAAGGAATCGACGCTCGTCGACGATATCTTGCGTAGTTCGGACGACTCCGAACGAGTCAAAGGCTTGGCATGGTTGTTGCGTGTAAAGCCATCACGAGGGTCATCGCAAGATTGTTTCGGAGAGCAACTTTCATAGCTTGCGAGTTGCTGGCCATGAAACCTTAACCGAATAAGGATTGCCATTATGACACATCCATCATCAGGCGCTTCCAGGCTGGTCGAAGCGAACATGAGACGCTGGCTTGAGCGAGATAAGCTGGACGACAAAATTTCCAAACCGCAGGGGCCAAAATTCGGACCCTTCGTCGCGATTTCTCGACAATGTGGGACCGGCGGTGCGCGGATTGCCGCCCTGTTGGCTGAAAAACTGGGCTGGGATCTGGTTGATCGTAAGATCGTCGAAGACATCGCCAAAGACTTCAATGTTTCAACGCAACTTGTCGAGTTAGTCGACGAACGACATGTCGCTTGGCTTACGGAAATGTTCAGCACCTGGATTGAAGGCCAATCCTTTAGCCAGGAAGGTTATGTTCAGGATTTGAGCAAACTTTTGATGATCGCTGCCCAGCACGGCGATTTCGTCATGGTCGGGCGCGGTTGTCAATTTATATTACCGCGGGATTACGGTCTGATTGTCCGGTTGCACGCCCCGTTGGAGCACCGGGTCACTAATATCGTTCAATCAAAACAGATGACAAAGAAAGAAGCCGAAGCGTATGTCGTCAAGGTCGATAAAGAGCGGGAGAAATACCTGAAAACTTACTTCCGAAATAACGGTGCGGATGAGAAGTACTATGACCTCGTGATCGACACATCCCGATTCGAACTCGAAGCGGCCGCCGATATGATTGAGATGGCAACGAAGTCGGTAAAAACCAAAAAGCTGTGACGACCACGCGGTCGCCACGTTGAACGAACTCAATCAATAACCACCGGCAGAGCCGGTGGTATGAGGAAGGCCCTGAAAAGGGCCGAAAATCGTAACCCGACGCGTGAGCAAGGGAACGCAGTCATCATCCCTCGCTACCCGCCTCGGGTTACGACAAAAAACGGCAGAGCCTTATTGGTACTCACCAGCAGAGCTGGTGGTTTACGAAAGTGAATTAGTCGGGTGAGTCGCTGGGCTTGCCCCGCCTAATGGTTCGATCGAATTAAACGCCATCGGAACATCCGTGTTTGGCACTCCCGAGTTGCTCGCCAACATCCCGCGACGTTCAGTTTCAGTTCTTCCCGTCCAACGACTTTCGCCCTGCGAGGTAGCCCCAGGTATAGCTGGTCGGGCCCATATTCTGGCGAATCGTAAACTCATTCATCATTGGCCACAGAAAAAAGTCGACATACGACTCGGTCACGGGCCAACTTCGGCTGGCCGGATACATCGTTTGGGGCAACATCCAAACATGCACCCAGTCGGTGCCCTGGGTGAAATTTGGAAGGGAATCATGATCGTAGGCACCGTAAACGGTCAACCCGGCGGGCACTTCCTGCGCTGAAAAACGACTGTCGAAATGCAAGGGAGCAACGACCGGCTCAAAACCAATTCCTGTCGTAAACGCCCGATTGTCCGGGTTGGCGCCGGCGGAAAAATGACAGGATCGAACGATGCCGCTCAGGTATTTTTTTTCGCCGGTCAGGTAGTGGACGCGCGGCAGGATGCGCGAATTCATCCCCGGCACGGTAAACGCTCCCACCGGACCGATCAGCGGTAGGTCTCTGACTTCCACGGTCAGGCCAAACGCATTTTCGTCACCGTATTGAAGCGCCGCGTCAGCCTGTTTCTTCATGTGATCACGGATCTGGGATTTGAGTTCTTCGTCGCCAACGCCCGCGGGCAACCGGGCATAAGTAAATCCGCCGCCCTGCGCTTCGATCACATGCGGCACCTTTCCCCATTGGCTGGTTTTCTTGAAGATCTCGTCGAACCGGTCTTCCCCAGTCAGCATCAATAGCTCGGCCGCGGCGACGTTGCGGGCATCGTTTCGGGATACGCTGCCATAGCCTTTGCCGTCATCCTTTGCGGCCTCCGCAAATTCAAATGCCTTGAGCGCGCTGTCAGCCAATTCTTCCGCGCGAGGAGAATCGTGTTTCTTGATCAAGCGCGAGGCCCGCGCAGCGGTCGCGGCGTAAACATAACTGGGTTCCGGTTCTGGCCGGTAGGCCATCAACAGCAGGCTATCTCGTACCGAATCCTCGCCCTTGCGGGGATGCTCCGACGATTCGATTCCCGCCGTGATCCCGCCGTCCGCTGCCTGGGTTCGCTCAAAAGGCCCCAGACTCCACAGGGCCTCATTAAACAGGTCGGGCAGCTGATCGTTTGCTTCGTCCGGCGGCAATTTCAGTTTTAGCTTTTCAAAATAGTCGGGAAACAAATCCAACAGTTCCAGGTGAAGATACGTCGCCCACAAATGGTTTGCCGCCCGATCAAAATCTCCAGCGTCGTTATAGCCCCCCCAGGCCCCCTGCAGGATTTCGTCGGTTCGCCCAGCGACCAGACCTTCAAACCAGCTTGAATACAGCGACTTGTTAAATGCCTGGCCACAAGTCGTCGTGCTTTGATAGACTTTTACACCATCGTCCGGGTGAAACGTGCGGGCTCGTTTGAATTGGGTAAACGGTGGCCCCAGTGCAATCCCGTTTCGCTGGGCAAGAAAGCCATGCATCGATTGCTTGAACGAATTCAGCCAAACGTCGTCGGCAATCACCACTGGGTAACTCGACCCGATGCCGGCAACATGAACGCGGTAGGTTCCAGCCATTTTGAAGCTGGAGAAATCGAGCGCATAAACTGCCGTCTGACTAAGGTTTTTGGGCGTGCGGACGTTGTCTTTCCCGTCGACCGCCAGTACTTTTTTGATAGGACCTGTGAACACGGGTTTGCCGCGGTCGTCAATCAATTCAAATTTATGAAAATCATCAAAAGTATGGGCACCATGATCGCCCATCCATAGCGATAGAAACGCGCGTTTGAATGGATCATCGGCTCGGTAGCCGATCTGGTTCGTATGAATCGCCTCGGTTCGGACCTGGCGAGTGTCGTGCGAATAGGGAATTCTGGCGGGAACCGTATTGAGGCGACCAAACGAAACCTCGTACCGCTGATTTTCCTGAAGCTGGCTGGGAAGGTCGAGGTAGAGCGTATGCCTGACGACCTGTTCATTGTTGGGATACGCTTTATTCAGCGGCTTGCTTTTACGATACACGGCCGTTGGGCGGATTCCTCGCTGAAAAGCTGGATCCGTCGTTGATTTGACTTCGTACGTTTCTGGGTCCATCGCGATGGACATGTCCAGCTTGTCGCCGTTGACGGATTCAAAAGGAAACAGATAAAGCTCATCGGCATCGATTCGTCCACCCGCAAGAAACCCTACGTCCTGAAGCTTGCCGTCAACTTCTCGCTGAAGAATGCGGGTCATTTTCTCCCTGAGGATTTGGCCTCCTTGCACCACCTCCACTTCCTGATCCTCCGTCTTTATTTTATCGCCAGCCTCAGGTTGATAACGCGTTAATGATTGTCGCTGAAGAGTCCCTTCGATGATCGAGACGGCAAGAATATTGCGATCGACAGCAGAGACGCGTTCGACACTGGGGGCATCGTCTTGGTTGCCGAACTCGCGAACGCCAGAGCCAAAAATCATTGGGCAGCCGAAAACAATGTCGGTGCCGATCAGAAAACAAACGGTCAGGATTAGGTAATTCGAATATTTCACGGTGCTCTCCATCACCCGATTTGAGTCTGAAATTCGAAATAGATTTTCCTCACGTGACTATATCATGCACAGCGCGATTTGGCTGGAATCATGAGAATTCTGACAATTGCTGTTAGGCATTACGTTTCGAAAGCGTTCCAGGTTGGACGCGTAATGAAGTTGTTTCAGATTTGACACCTGTTGGAAAATCGCAGATTGGACACGAAATCACATGTTTGGTCAGCTTGAGCACCAAAACAGAAATAGTCGCTTGTCCAGAAGATTTTATTGGTATGTGGAGATAAAGCCGTTATCCTCAATCCGGATGCTAGCCGCGGTTTCGACGCTCGGAACAGCCAATTTCGGTGGGATTATGAAAGACGCGTCGCTCGACAAACGATTGCTGGAACTGCTGGAGGATTTCTCTCAAAGGCAACGTGCTGGCGAGCGCCCGAAGATTGAAGAGTACCAGGAACGGTATCCTGAACTGGCAAGTCAGATTGGTGATCTGTTCCCTGCGGTTGCCATGGTGGAAGGGTTTGCCACCAGCCCGCCAGGGGACGGAAACGCTGACCAACAACTCGATTCAGTTCGAAATGTGCCGCTGGAGTTTAGCGACTTTCGTCTTTTGAAAGAAATTGCCAGGGGAGGAATGGGAGTCGTCTACCTGGCCGAACAGCGATCACTCAATCGGCAAGTTGCTTTGAAGGTTTTACCTTCCGGTCTAGCGAACAACAAATCTGCACGCGAACGATTCCATTTGGAAGCTCGCGCCGCCGCTTCCCTCAATCACCCGAACATTGTGCCAATTTTCGCGGTTGGCACAGAAGGCCAGTGCGATTATTACGCCATGCGTTATATCGAAGGATCGACGATTGCCCAATTGCTCGATCGCCGATCAAAAACCGACAGACGCGCCGAGCTCAGTTTGGATGCAGACCAAACTGCGGACGAGGTTGAGTATCTTTCGTATCTTTCGATCAAGACGACCCTCGCGCAAGCCGCCACGACCATCGGCAGCAAAAACCTGGTTACGAACTCACATCCGGCTAACTGCCTGGATGAAAAGGAAGTCGCCGAATTGGGGCGGACGATTGCGGATGCTTTGCACGTGGCTCACGTTAATGGGATTGTGCATCGCGATGTTAAGCCATCCAACATTTTAATCGATAGGGAAGGCAAGCCTTACCTGGCTGACTTTGGCCTTGCTTTTGTCGAAAAAAACCTGGAGCTAACCAAGCCCGGCATGGTACTTGGGTCGTTGCCCTACATGAGCCCGGAGCAACACGATCCAGACGTCGCGATCGATCATCGCGCGGATCAGTTCGGCCTCGGAGCCACGATGTATGAAATGTTGACCGGCCATCGTGCGCTGGCCGGTAAGAACCGAATGCTGATTGCGAAACAGGTGGCTTCAGGAAGTATTTTGCCGCTGCGCAAGATCAATCCGATGCTTTCACGTGATATAGAAACGATCGTTCACAAGGCGATGCAAACCGATCCGGCGGATCGTTATCGCTCGATGGCGGATCTTAGAGATGACCTGACCAACTTTCTCGAATGCCGTCCGATAAATGCTTGTCGCGTGTCCAATTGGCGACGTTTTCAGCAATGGCAAAAACGCAATCCCGTCGTGGCTGGTTTGACCGGCATGGTCGCTGCATTAATCGTGACGACAGCGATTGTTGCTTCCTTGATGGCGTGGAGGCTGAATCGCATTGCAAACGAACGGTCGCTGGCTTTGGCGGATGCCACCGAAAGTCGAACTCGAGCCGAAAAACTGGCACGGCGAGAGTCCGTCGCTCGGTCCGATGAAGAACTGGCAAGACGCCGGGCAGAACGAACTGAAAAATTCCTGGTGCGCGCCCTGCGCAGCCCCAGTCTCGATTTTGACGGAAAACAGGTCACCATCTACCAGGTCTTGAAACGAACACTTGGCGAAATCGATGAAGAACTGGGAGACGAACCTGAGTTGAAACACCAGGTGTTGCTTTCAGTCTGGGATGCTTTTGCGGGATTGGACCAGTACGACGACGCACTGGAAGTCATTGAACGAGCGGACAAACTTGCAACGGAAACGCATGGGCCGCAGCATTCCCGAACTTTGAACACAAGACATCTTCGTGGCAACACATTACTACAGCTCGGGCGACAGGCGGAAGCCCGTGAATTGCTTGAGCAAACCCTGAATGACTGTCGACGTTTTCTGGGCGCGGAGGACTTATTGACGCTGCAAGTTGCCGATAAACTTGCCATGACATTGTTCCAATTGGGTGACGAACCGGCAGGAGTCAAACTCCACGAGCAAAACTATGAAATTGCCGCGGAAGTCTTGGGCCCGGCGCATCTATTCACCCTGCAAACGCTTAACAATCTTGCCGCGCAGTATCAAACCCAACAAATGGCGGATAAGGCCATTCCGTTGTTGGAAGAAGTTTGGGAGGCGAGAAAACTCCATTTGGGCGAATATAAACCAGGCACCCTGTTATCCAAGGTAAACCTGGGCGGTGCTTGCCGGGATGCCAAGCAACTAGATCGCGCTTGCACGCTGTTGGTCGAAGCGTTGGACGACTGCGAGGGTTCGCTGGGGACGGATCACACAACGACCATCCTGTGTAAGAACAATTTGGCGATGGTCCAAGCCGATTTGGGAAGGTACGACGTTGCCATCAAGAATCTAAGGCAGGTTGAGAGTGCCCGAACCAAAAAATTGGGGCCGGACCATCCGAGTGTATTTAGAGCACAGGCCAACCTCGGAAATGTGTTGCTCATGACCGATCATGTAGTAGAGGGCCTGAGCTTCCTCGAAATGGCTCGCAACAATTGTCGGCGAATTCTTGGTGGTGACCATTGGCGAACGCTCGCCCTCAGTTCCCGTTTGGCAAATCGATACCAAAAATCCGGTCAAATCGACAAGGCGATTGGAATCATGGAAGAAGCCTTGGCTGACAAAACCGAGCAGCACGGCGAAGACCATTTGGAGGTCAGTATTGCCAAGGTGAATTTCGCCGCGATCCTCTGCCAGGAGGGATACGCCGATCGCGCGCTGGAACTGTTTCGATCTGGTGTTGATTTCACCGTTACCCGTTACGGAGTTCAGTCAGCTCAAGCGAGAAACATGTATCGCTGGATCCACACCTGCCTGATGGCGACCGGCGATTGGCAATCGGCACGGGATAACTTGAAATTATGGAACGACTGCCTGGAACTCGACAAGACGATCCCACCCTCGGAACGCCTTTGGTACCTTGCGGATCTCGCATGGGTCAAATTGAAGTTGGATCTAGTCGAAGAATCGGAAACAGCAATCCGGGCGGCCAACGATTTGATACAAAAAGATGTACCGGCATCCTTCTGGCCTGACTGGATGAAAAGCACAGAAGGTTTAATCCTCGCCAACCGAGGAGACGTGGAAGCGGCCGAGCAAATGTTGTTGGATTCCTGTGAATCCCTCTTGCGGCAAGAAAAAGCCATGCCCAAACACCACCGTTTTCGCTGCCCTCAGGCCATCCAAAACATAATTCAGTTCTACACCGAATTTTTGCCGGATTCCGACAAGAGAGCTTCCTGGGAGCAGCGCCTCGAACGCCTAAATGCAACAAGGACCAAGGGATAGTGTTCCCCATTGATTCTCCGGATACGCCAATTGGCAAGAGTTCAATCAGTTCTCAAAATCGACGAGACCCTCCAGCAAACCACGGAGCCGTTTAAGCGAACTCAGGTAACGATGACCGGCGGTCGCCCTGGGAATCTTCAATAAATGGGCAACCTCAGCAATTGTGAACTGTTCAAAATGCTTGAGGGCGATGATCTCTCGATCGGCTTCATCCATCTCTTCCAGTTTGGCCTGCAACAGCTGCTGTCGTTCTCGCCGCATTATTTCTTCTGACGCGCTTGTGTCGGTGGCAGCAAAATATTCAGCCATTACGACTGAGCTAACATCCAAATCTTTTACGGGTTGAAACGTAACTTCCAGGCGGGCATCACGCATCTTGGTCCCCAAATGATGACGATGCACTTCGACCAACTTCAGTTGGGTCAATTGTCTTAGCCAAAAATAAAACGGCAAGATCGGCCCCCGTGCGTAGTCTTCAAGCTTTCTCGAGGCATCAACGAGCGCGTCCTGGACGATGTCCGAATCATCCACCCTTCCTCGTAAACGATGATTGAGGCGCAGGCCCACCATCCTTTTGAGCCGGTCTCTGTGTTGCTGAAAAAGGGTTTCCAGCGCATCAGCGTCTCCTGAAGCGGCGCGCATCACAAGCTCGACGGTCAATTCATCGTCTCGGGGAAAGTCTGCCAAGTCATTCATGTTACTCTTCAAGCAGATTTTGAAATCTGCAATTGCCCTGCAAATGGGCATTGGTTGATTTTGCCCGGACCCTGTCTTGGGGCAAAAGTAGCCTTTCATGAACGTTATGAAACGACGACCCATTCACTCAGCGATTGAATGGTTCTCAACCACACTCACAGTCTAGGTGACCTTCCCGCGGGTTGCGATCAATCTGTCAGGCAAAAAATATGCCTGGCGCTGGAATGCTGCCTTACTCGGACCAGGGGCAGCAAGTTATTCGGCGAAGTTTCCGAAAAAATCCAGTTTGGAGTTGGACGACCACTTCATTTCCGCACTTGAAACAAAGGAACCGTTTCTCGCTGGACGCGGACCAGGCACTGGACTGCCGCCCCCAGAATTGAATTGGCTCCGTTTACGGCGGGGGAATTCTTTCGGCGAAAAACGGAACCTCCTGCGATGCGGGGACATTCGCCTCAGAATTGCAAGCCGTAACTCAGGAACTTGGTTAGCGAGAAAACGGAAAAATTGACCGTCGAAATAGCGAGCAAAAAGGTTTTTTGTCCATGCGTTTTTTCTGCATTGCTGACCTTCCAATCCTGACATCCAAATTTATCAAGACCCAATTTTTTTCCTGCGGCATGAGAACAATCATGGTTGTTAATTTAGAGGTTTTACAAAAAACCGGAATCGAGCGTCGCAGTAAGGCGTTTGCGGTCAGTTTGTTTCTTGTTTGCGTTAGCATTTCGTCGGCAGGTGCGCAAACGAGTTTCAACTGGACTAACACAACTGAAGGATATTTTGAAACGGTTTCTAACTGGAACCCGACAGGACCACCAGGAGCCAATGATGATGCAAATTTTTTGCTTGCGAATACCTACACCGTCAAATGGGATGGGTTCACGGGAGATCGTACTAACCGCCGCATGACGGTTGAAAACGGGAACGTCTCATTCGAAGGAATCGGCACTCGGACGTACACACTGGGGGAGCACGCATTGGTTCGAAATGGCGGGCAGTTGGAGCTGGGTACGACAGTCGGCGGAGTCGACCGCCCGATGAATCTCGTGACAGGTTTCTTATACGCAGAGAACAACGGAGTAATCAGGGTCACCCGGGGCTCAACGATTGCGGCCGACGCGGTGCATGTCTCACGACTAGGTGGTTATGGGCTGGTGAATGTGACCGGTGCCGGATCGCGACTGGACCAGGTAACGACCTTTGGTAGCACCATCGGGAGTGATAACGGCAGTGGCTACCTTACCTTTCAACAAGGGGCTGCAGGATCATTTGCGGGCCAACTGACAGTAGGATATTCGTTATTCAATCCATCATTGGGGATCGTGACCGTTGCTTCGGGAGCTGACCTCACGTTGCGGTCCGTACGAATCGTCGGAGGAGCCAACAATGGCCAGACTGGCAGGTTCAACATTCATGGGGCGGGAACCACGGTTACCCAATCGGGTAATTCAACGTTGTCCATCGGTAGCGATCTAAACACAACGGGCGTGCTGTCTATCAGCGAGTCAGTCCAAAGCGGTGCGACCTATACCACCGGTACTGGTGACATGACGATTCACAATACGGGAAGGGTGACTGTGGGCGGTTCGACTACCACCGGCACGCTTAACGCTAATGGCAATATTCAGATGTTTGGTGGAATATTGGATGTCAATGGAAGTAGTCAATTCAATCTGGCACAGGGCCGACAGATCACTGCCAGCGACAGTGCCATTATCAGTTTTGACGGCAGCCGTATTCTGGCGAAGAATAACGTCATCAATCTCACGGACGGATCTGATTTGACCGTCGGCGGTTATTTGGATCTTGGCAGGAGTACGGGGACTGGATCGCTGCTGGTTTCCGGAATTGGTACCACCGCCAACATTGGTAATTACAGCTTATTGGGCAACGGTGGAGCGGGAAGTTTGAACGTTTCCGGCGGAGGGGTGGTTACTTACGAGAATGGGTTGTCAATCCGCGCCCAAGGGTCGGCTGTGGTTGATGCTGGAGGCGAGTTGGTTACCAACGAAAACCTCTTTGTCTCCGGAGGGCTTGATGTTATGTCAACGGGAACGCTTACTCTCGCAAGCGGAAAATCGATCACCGGATACAGCGACGGCCAAATTACCTTTAATGGGGGTTACACCCTCGGTGGTGGATCATCAATCTATTTGAATAGTGGTTCCACATTTATTTCCAATGCCTATTGGGGGCTCGGGGGTTCAGGCGGCGCAGGGACAATGAATGTATCGGGATCCGGGACAATGGCCACGTTCAATAGTAGTGGAAACGTCGGCCTTAATGGTGAGCTTGGAGAACTAAATATTGAAGACTCAGCGACAGCCCACTTCAATTCCACACTGAATCTGGCTGTCAGTAGTTTCAGTAACTCACAGGGCCGAGCGACGGTCCGATCGGGTGGCACACTGAATGTCGGCGACCTCAACATCGGCACGAGTGGAGGCGTTGGCCAAGTGGGGAGTCTTACAGTGGAGGGCATCGGTTCCAGCGTGATCCAGTCTGCCCTGGGCAATACGATTATTGGAAGTTCAGTCAATTCTGTCGGCAACCTGTCGATCCAGAACGGTGGATCGTTTTTCACCCCCGGTGAAATCACGCTGAATTCGACCGGATCCGTCCTGCTGGACGGCGGCTATCTGACGGTTGGCTCCATTAATGATCAGGGCGGTAACTTTGATTGGCAAGCGGGATCTCTGACCTTTACCGGTGATTCGCCAATCGGGTCGAATGCTGTTTTTGGGCCCGCGCTGGAATTGACAGGCAGCAAGCGACTCAATGTAAATGGCACGGCGACGATCTCGCCGTTTTACCAAGTAGTTCTAAATGGCGGCACCTTCTCGGTTGACGATTTGAATGTGGGCGATGGGGGTGGGATCGATTTCCGCAAAGGGAACTTGGTTTTTCAATCACCCAGCTATCAATTTACCTTGGGCGATACTGGTCCATTGGGAAACCAGATCAACCTTGGCGCGCAACAACATATTCAGGTGGTTGATCAGGCCGTTATTGACGGCAACGGACGACTGTCGATCGGTAACGATGCCAGTTTTTCTGCCTTGACCCTAACCAATTCGGGAGAAATTTATCTCGACGGGAACAATGCGAGTGTGATTACTTCTGGCAGTACACTAATCAACCAGGGAACGCTCGCTGGCTCAGGACGAATTGAAGGGGCGTTTATCAACGCAGGAATCGGACTGGTTCAGGTGGACTCGGGACGCCGCTTGAGTTTTTCGGATACCGTCTACAACCAGACTGGTGGACGATTGACGGGACGTGGCACGTTTGTAGCACCCAACATTGACAACAGCGGACAGATGCTATTCTCCGGAGGGTTCACAGATGTCTTCGCCGGTGTCACAAATCAGGCCGGTTCCCAATTCATCATCACCGGTGGGGGAACTACAACGGTTTATGGCGGCGTTGAAATCAAGGCAGGTGGTGAATTGCGGATTTCAGATTTCAGCAACGGTGTGTTCTTTGAAGAGGTTCAGGTCCGTACGGGCGCATTGTTGACGGGAGGCGGCAACGCCTTTTTCGAAGCCGGATTGAGTATTGGCAACAGTCCGGGTCGGACGGAATTTCCGTTCAATGTGACCTTGGGGCCAACCAGTGACCTGTTAGTAGAAATTGCGGGGACGAATCCGTTTCTGCCGGAATTTGACCAATACGTTTTCTTGCAAAACCTGACGCTGCAGGGCGGGTCACTGACGATTGACTTGATCGGGCTCGACATGGGCGATCCGGATTACATGCCTAGCCTAGGAGATAGCTTCCGGATTATTGAAGTCTCCGGATTGTGGACCGGCCAATTCGGCTCCTTTAACCTACCAGAGCTTTCCCGTGGCCTGTTCTGGGAAACGTCGGACTTGTATTCTGGCGGTATCGTCAGGGTCGGAGCGACAGCGATTCCAGAACCCAACGCGTGCTTGCTGGGCTGGTTAATGTTGGCTGCCGCATTCGGTCGCCAAAAACGATATTCCCAATTCCGCCTCGGTTAAAGAACGTGCTAAGACACTCGTGACTGTGAGACCTCTCAAAAACAATCGATTGGGACGTTCCTAGCCAGATCTTTGGGACGTAGAGTTCGTTTGATTTCTCGCCAGATCAACTGTCCATCGCGCTGCGGGAGCTGGCTCGCGATTCAAGGCACGACTCAGGATCATCATCCTAACTGGAAAAAATTGGTAGGCAGCAACGGGCCAAGCCTTACTTGCTTCGCGTTGTAGTACTAACCTGCCAAGATGCCCCTGTGTTAAAATTGGGTCAATCCTCACGGTAGAATTGGTTCTTGATCCATGGCACTTTTGCCTTGATGGGCTCAATCTTGAGGGGCGATGAAGTGCGGTACCCGGGGGCGTTACTTCTGGCACGACCGTTGCGTTTACGCGGCTTGCTGTAGTCGGTCCATTGGTTGTCCCAACTCGTATACAGCCTGGACACGCGTTCACCAGTTCGGCCATTCATGTAGGACTCCGAGATGCTGTAAGTCCCATCCTTGTTCCAGATCGTGCTGATACTGCGCGACGTTCCGTTTCCGCTGATGGAATTGACGTGCCCTGGTCCGTGCTGGGCACCGGCATCCAGGCAAACCATCAGGCAGAATAAAAAAATCAGAACCGCAAGGCCATGAGAAATACGATGTGTCATGATTGAAATCTCAACCGGAATGAACGGATGTGATTATAACATGGCGGGACGGCCATTCCTCCAAACGATAAACCCATCGCGAAATAACAACTTGGGCTGCAGCCCAAAGCTCTCGAATTCGGAATATTCGGTCCATCCCATTCCGTTTCGACGTTAGACTGAACGGAACGATGGCTGAAAATCACCTGTCCTTGGCATAAGAGATCATGCAACCCATGAAATTCCACTTCATCTTCGTGCTGCTTTTGTTGAACCTACACGCCTCATTCAGCAACCCGGCCGTCGCCCAGCCCGATCTGGATGGAGTCCAGCCCACGCAGCCGGCCGAATTGAAGGTTCTGTTTCTCGGTGATCAAGGCGCGCACCAGCCGCGCCTCCGATTCGCAATCACTGAACCCGTACTCGCCGACCGCGGCATCAAGCTGACGTACACCGAAAAGATTACCGACCTGAACCCGGATCATTTGGCTCAATTCGATGCGTTGTTGCTTTACGCCAACATTGACAATATCCAGGCGGAGCAGGAGCAGGCCCTGCTGGATTACGTCGCTGAGGGTGGAGGATTTGTTCCGATTCATTGTGCAACGTATTGTTTTCGAAATTCGAAGCGGGTCGTCGCTTTGATGGGCGCGCAGTTCCAACGTCATGGGACAGGAACGTTTCGGACCTTCATCGACGCCGACCGTCATCCGGTAATGCAAGGATTTGGAGGCTTTGAAAGCTGGGATGAAACCTACGTGCATCATTTGCATAACGAAAAAAATCGCACGGTATTGGCATACCGCGTTGACGATGAGGGACGAGAACCCTGGACCTGGATTCGAACGCACGGGCAAGGCCGCGTGTTCTATACGGCTTGGGGTCATGATCAGAGAACTTGGGGTAATCGCGGTTTTCAAAACCTGCTGGAACGCGGAATTCGCTGGGCCGCCCAAGATGATCCTGCCAAGGTTCCCGACTTCTTCGAAGACGCCCCGTTCCCCATTCCAAAACTGAAGGCAAAACGAACGGACATCAAACCGTTTGAGTACATGGAAGCCGCGGGTGATATCCCCAACTATACGCCGTCCGATCAATGGGGCGTTCAAGGACAACCGTTCACAAAAATGCAAAAACCACTCGCGCCCGAAGAGTCCCTCAAACACATCATCGTGCCTGAAAAGTTTAGCGTTCAGCTGTTTGCCTCCGAACCAGAAATTGGTGGAAAACCGATTGCGATGACGTGGGATGAACGGGGACGTTTGTGGATTGCCGAAACCTACGATTACCCAAACGAGTTACAACCGGTCGGCAAGGGGCGCGACCGAATACGAATCCTGGAGGACACCGATGGAGACTGGCGTGCCGACCGTTTTACCGTGTTTGCCGACCAACTGAGCATCCCGACGACAATGACTTTTCACGACGGCGGCGTGATCGTGCAGGACGGCAAGCGAACGTTGTACCTGAAAGATACCGATGGCGACGACGTTGCCGACCAGCGTCAAGTCATGTTTGAGGGCTGGGCGCAGAATGACACCCACGGAGGTGTGAGCAATTTCCAATATGGTCTGGATAACTGGATCTGGGCGATGCAGGGCTACAACAGTTCGACGCCAACCATCGACGATGTCAAACAGCAGGCGTTCAAAATGGGTTTCTTTCGTTTCAAACCCGATGGTTCGCAAATCGAATTCCTGCGGTCCACCAACAACAACACGTGGGGCTTGGGAATTTCCGAGGAAGGGATCGTTTTTGGGTCGACGGCCAACCGGGCTCCAAGCGTTTACCTGCCGATCCCGAACCGGTACTACGAACGAGTTCGAGGTTGGAAGAAGAATCTCCAGCTCGATTCGATCGCCGATACCCACCTGTTCCAACCCGTGACCGACAAAATTCGCCAAGTTGATCATCATGGCGGCTACACCGCAGCGGCAGGCCATGCACTTTATACGGCCCGTGAATACCCCAAGGAATATTGGAACCGGACCGCGTTCGTGAATGGGCCGACGGGCCACCTCGTGGGAACTTTTGTTTTGAAGCGTCAGGGAAGCGATTTTAGTTCGTCCAGCCCGTTCAACCTGTTCGCCAGCGACGACGAATGGACGGCGCCGATCATGACCGAGATCGGGCCGGACGGAAATGCCTGGGTGATCGATTGGTATAACTACATCGTGCAGCACAATCCCACGCCCAAAGGATTCAAACAAGGGAAGGGTAACGCCTACGAAACGCCGCTGCGAGACAAGAAATTCGGCAGGGTCTACCGCGTCATTTACAACAACCAATCCGCCCCACCTTACTCGCTGGCGGACGCTTCGCCAGAAAAACTGGTTGCTACCCTTTCTCACCCAACCATGCTATGGCGAAAACACGCGCAACGCTTGTTGGTCGAGCGAGGCAAACCGGATATCTTGCCGGATCTGATCAAGTTGATTGAGGATCCATCCGTTGATGAAATCGGATTAAACGTCGGAGCCATTCATGCCATAGGGACGGTCCGCGGGCTGATTTCGGGAGAGACAGAGCAGCCCTTGGAACAATGGAAGGCAATCTCCGCGATTGTCGCGGCACTTCAACACCCCTCCGCCGGTGTTCGCCGCAACGCCGTTCAGGCGTTACCACTGGAACTGAAAACAGGCAGTCGCAAAATAACGCCGTCGACTCAAACACTCCTTGATTCGGGCGTGATCGAAGACGACGACCCGCAAGTTCGCTTGGTGGCAATGCTGGCGCTGGCCGACATGATACCAACACCAAGTGCGGCCCAGGCGATCGTTCGGGCATCGACGAGCAGGAGTTACACGGACCGTTGGTTGCAAGATGCCCTGATTTCGGCGGCCGCCAACCAAGGTCATTATTTTCTCGTTGAAGCCGCCAAGACGAAACGCCCGGGGAGTCAGTTGTTGGAGGCGACCCGCATCGTTGCCGAACACACCGCCCGCCACGTTGCTCACAACGACCAGGCCGTCAACGCGTTGTTTGATAGTTCCGACAGCTCAAACCCGGAAATCATGGGGCAGATCCTGGATGGATTTGCTGCGGGCTGGCCAGACCATGACCCACCCGTTTTGTCCCCCAAGGTCGAGGCAAATCTTGAACAGGTAATGGAATCGCTGACAGATACCCAACGTGGTGCCCTGATTCAGTTGGCCCGTAAATTCGGCAGCGAAAGATTCGAGGCCTATGCGCGTCAGGTTCAAAATTCGTTTCTTCAACAACTTGACGACCCAACCGCCGAGATGGAACTGAGAATTTCAGCGGCCCAACAGTCGATCGAATTCATGGACAGCGCCGACGAGGCCGTTCACGATATCCTTGTTCGCATTACACCCCAAACGGATCCTGAATTGGCGATCGGCATGGTCGATTCGCTGCGACGAAGCCGTAGCCCTGTTGTCGGCACGGAACTCATTCAGTCGATTGACTCGTTTTCGCCAAAACTGCGTCAAGTCGCCATCGGCGTCCTGCTTTCCAAACTCGATTCCACGACCTCGCTATTGCAAGGCCTGGAAGACGGCAAGATTCTTTTGTCGGAACTCACCACGGATCAGATTCAGTCTTTTTTCGATCACCCCAACGTCGCCATCCGGGAACGCGCCAGAAGGCTGATGCGCGAAGGCGGAGCGCTGCCCGACCCGGATCGGCAAAACGTTCTCGAATCCCTGATGATTGTTACCAAACAAAAAGGGAATGCCGCCAGCGGCAAAGAGACATTTACCAAGCAATGTTCCAACTGCCACATGCACAACGGTCAAGGCCAAAAGATCGGTCCCGATTTGACGGGCATGGCCGTTCATCCAAAAGCGGAACTGTTGACGCATATCGTCGACCCCAGTCGAGATGTTGAGGGCAATTATCGCATGTACAAACTGATGACCGTCGATGGGCAGTTGATCAACGGTTTACTGGGAGCCGAATCGCAAACGTCCGTGGAGATTTTTGATACGGCCGGAAAAAAGCACGTGGTTCTCCGCGAGGACATCGAGCAGATCGTGGCTTCCAGGAAGTCTGCCATGCCCGAGGGTTTTGAGAAACAGATTTCGAGTGAACAAATGCGTGACTTGCTCGAATTCCTCACGGCCCGTGGCAAGTACGTTCCGCTTGATATCTCAGATGCAGCCACATTGGCGAGCGATCGTGGCATGTTTGTCAGTACGGATAATGATGTCGAGAGATTAATCTTTGAAAATTGGCAAACCAAAACCTTTCAAGGCGTGCCGTTTTCCCTGACCGACCCTCAGGATGGAACGGTCAAGAATGCCATCGTGCTGAATGGACCGTTGGGAAATATCACAAAAAAACTGCCCACCACGGTGCGGGTTCGCTGTGGTGGATCCGCAAAATCCATTCACCTGCTGAGTGGCGTCAGTGGATGGGGCTTTCCTTTCGACTCGCAAAAAACGGTCTCCATGATCGTTCGTTTGCATTTTGAAGACGGCACAACCGAGGACCATGAATTAAGAAACGGTGACCATTTTGCCGACTACATTCGCCGCGTCGACGTGCCGCAATCCGAATTTGCGTTTGCCCTACGCGGTCAGCAGATCCGCTACCTGGCCATCCGCCCGAAACGACGTGACAAGATCACTGAAATCGAGTTTGTCAAAGGTCCTGACAAAACGGCGCCGGTCGTGATGGCGGTGACCGTCGAAAGCGCAAACTGGAACGATGAAAAGAAATGAAGCGGACATGCAAAAGTGAAAAGAACTGCAGAATGACAATTTCCAATGTCCAAGTAAGACAATCCTCATTGGTTGCTTGCCGTCGGTGCCTCGTCGTTTGACGCGGTGCTCTCCAAGACATCCAGAAACGCGCGCATCCAGGCGGGATGAGCCGGCCAAGCCGGCGCAGTGACGAGATTTCCGTCCACGTGCGCGTTATCAAATGTCTCGTTGGCAGGAATGAAACTGCCGCCGTGAATCTCGACTTCCGGTTTGACGGCGGGATAAGCGCTGCAGGACCTGCCGTTGAGCACGCCGGCGGCAGCCAGCAACTGCGGTCCGTGACAGATCGCGGCGATCGGTTTTTGCGCGTCCGAAAAATGCCTGACAATTTCCAGAACCCGTTCATCCAGACGTAAGTATTCTGGTGCGCGACCCCCGGGAATCACCACCGCATCGTAATCCGCCGGATCGACGTCGGCGAAGGTTGCGTTGAGACGAAAGTTGTGACCCCGTTTTTCGCTGTATGTCTGATCGCCTTCAAAATCATGGACTGCGGTCGCGACGGTTTCCCCCGCCGATTTGTCAGGACAAACCGCATGCACTTCATGTCCGACCATCAATAACATCTGGAACGGCACCATGACTTCATAGTCCTCGACGTAATCACCGACCAACATCAGAATCTTTTTTGGTTTCATTTTCATATCCCGTTCAAGCCTTTTTTGCTTCGATCGCGGTACAACATTTGAACTTGTCAGGCCGTGCCACTGCAAATCCGTGAATCCGCAATAAGAAACGACTCAAGAACTTCCCTTTTTCGAAATCATAAACGAGACGCCCATCCAGCACCGTCTTGATTGAACAGGAGGCAACAAAGATAACAGAGTTTTCTCGGTTTCCTCAATTCAAAGGTGCCAATTTACACTCTCGGTTTTCTCAAGCTTCTGAAGTGCCGCATGACGTAATCGGTTCGGCGATCGAAGTTTATAAGGACAAAGGACCAGGGCTCCTCGAATCCATTTACGAGTAGTGTTTAACGACGGAACTCGAAATCCGCGGCCACAGGAGTTTACGCCGGCCTACCGGATCTCGTAGATATCCTGCATCAACTCGGGCACATCCTCATCCACCGACGCCAACCCGGTCGCGAACTGAAGTTCATTCATGGTTTCTTCAGCGTGCTTCATGCTGCCGGCAACCACGTCGACCTGGCTGGAGATAAAGTCCGGCTCTTGTCGATTGACCGACATTTCGGCCAGCGATTTGATTTTGTTTTCCAGGCGGTCAATTTCCAACTGGACTATCTCAAGGTTCTCCTCGGCACGACGGTAGTTGCCAATTCGGTCCTCTACAGTTCGCAAATTGTCTTCGAGTGCATGACGTACTTTTTGTGACCTTACGGATTGATCGCTCGGGTCCAACTGGGCAAGTCGTCGGGTGAGGCTCTGTTTATCCTTCTCCATTCGACCCAAAGACGTGTTATCGATGAATTGCTGCAACGTGTGCTGCGTAAACAACAGTCTCAAGAACACCCACAACAGCCGGTCCAGGCCCTCGATTTGCATTGAATCGAGAGACGAGTCGACATCCTGGTAACCGCCGGGCTTCAGATCGGCGGCAATCTGGCGGAGTTTTTGGCAGCGATAACGCAACTCATTGAATCGTTGCATCGAAGATTCGGGCAGGCTGCGCTTGATCCGCTTCAGAACTTCATCGTTGCGCGCCGAATGCACTTTTTTTTCTGCTTGAGCTTCCTGGACATCGATATAATTTTGGAACTTGGGATGCGTCCCGGCAAATCCCAGGTAAGCCGCTTCGCCCGCCAACACCAGCGGGATGAACACGTCCGGCTGGCCACTAATGATGGCCGCTCCGATCCCACCGGCCAGGGCCAGCAGGTTCCAGCGATTCTTGAATGCAGCCTTGATGTATTTCAGCATGTTGCGGCTGGGAAACTTGTTGAGAGGAATGACGACTGGGTATTGAAATTGGATTCGCTATCGCATCGGGTCACCGACAATACGTCGTTGACCCGACCGAACGATCATTGCTCCAGTTTGGTAATAAGGTCACGGATATAAAAGACCGTTTCCTGAAATTTCTCTTCACGCTGCATCTCCGCAGCCGGCCGGTTCGGCGGTTCGACCGTGATTTCGCGGACCAGCGTACCTGGCGACTTGCTCAAAACATAGACTCGATCCCCAAGATACACGGCCTCTTCAATCGAATGTGTCACGAAGAAAACCGTGGCCTTGACGTCCCGCCAAAGCGAAACCAGCAGATCCTGCATATTCATGCGGGTCTCCGGGTCCAGGGCACCGAACGGCTCATCCATCAAAATAATTCTGGGCCGCAGAATCAGGCTGCGGGCGATGGCGACTCTTTGGCGCATTCCGCCTGACAATTCGTGGGGGTATTTGTGTTGATCATTCCCCACGTCCAGCCCAACTCGTTCGATCCACTGGCGGCCAAGTTCGTATCGTTGCTCCCTGGGAACTCGGTGACATTCCAGACCGAACGTCACGTTGTCCAGCACGGTCCGGTGATCGAAGCTGGTATAGTCCTGAAAAACCATTCCCCGATCCGCACCGGGCAGCAACACCGGATCATTATTGACGAGGACATCTCCGATGGTCGGTGGATGTTGTGGTTCGAGGCCGGCAATCAGCCGCAGGATCGTACTCTTGCCGCAACCGCTGGGTCCGAGGATGCAAACAAACTCCCCTTCGTTCGGCAAGTCTTCGACGGCAAACGTGACGTCTTTGATCGCCGTAAACGCATTGGATTTGCCAAAGTTATACGTTTTCGTCACGTTGCGAAATTCGACAATGTGTCGATTCTGAATTTCTTCGGGTGTACGAACATGATCCAGCACGTGACCGACGCCGACATCCGAGGTTTGTGTTTCGGCGTTTTCGTTCACGACTGATCACCCCGCGATTCGGAACTCGCATCTGCCGTCTGATCCATTTCGGTTGTTGGCTTTGCCGCCGCCCCGCCGGCAGAACTGGCAACCAAGTCGTCAAACGGCGGTTTGGGACCAAACAAACTGGTCTTCAGATCGTCCCACAGCCCCAACATCCAGCGCACCAAGGAATGCAGAATCCCGCGAGACTCATAACGGTAGGGAAACAGTTGGCTTTGCATCCAGTAAAGGAACCGATCAATTGCCAAAGCAATAATGGGAATGATCAGAATGATCAGGTAGATATGGTCGTACTTACCTCGACGTTGCGAAGTATTGATCAGGTATCCCAACCCTCCCGTCGAGTCAGCAGCCTTAAACAATTCCGCCAGCATGATGTAGCCAAATGCCAGCCCGAACAACAGCCGCAACGAATTGAACACGCTGGGCATGGCAAGTGGAAACAGGACTTTGATGATGACCTGCCAGCGGTTGGCGCCAAGCGTGTAGGCCGTGTCGACATACTTTTGACTGACATCCATGATCGCCGTTGCGGTGTCGGCAATAATGAAAGCCACGCAGGCGATAAAAATAAACATGACCTTTTGCGTTTCGCCGTACTTGTCAAAATCCAGAAACAGGATCATCGTAATCGGGATCAATGCCGCGATCGGGATGTTGCGACCAAAAATGACAAGGGGCGCGAGAAACGCCCGCACGGGAGCGAAGCAGCCGGCAAGGACTCCCAGCGGTACACCCACCATAGTGGCCAGCAAGAACCCCAAAGCAACGCGGCGTATGGTTGCCCAGGTGTTGCGTGTTAGCGCCCGATCAAACCACAGCTCGTGGAACGAACCGAACGTTTCCTGGGGGCTGGGCAAGATCGTGGGTGAAACCATTCGCTCTTCCGCACTATCGCCAGCGGTCAAGATCCACCACGCGCCCAGTACCATTAGGATCATCGCTCCGCCAAGCAGGATCGATTGCGCCAAACTGGCTGTCTTTCGCAGCCCAAACCAACGGTTTCGCAAAGTTGTCGCTTTGATCTGCGGCTGAGAGTCCAAAGGTTTCTCGGCGATTACATCCTGGTCGCCTTGTTTGGCCGACTCTTCGCGAGCGTGATCCAACTCGTACTGCCGCAGCGCAGCCTCCGCGTCAGCCGCCGTTCGTTTGGCAACTTGGGCAGATCCTCCGTCGACTGGCGAGGGTTTGCTTGGTTGATCAGATTTACCCGGCTCACCTGACACGGTCTAATCACCCGCTTCGGCTGGATAAACTTTGATTTCCACACGCCGGTTCTCGGCATGATTGTTTGGATCGGCAGCATTGACCGGTCGATCCCAGCCTATCCCTTCAACGTTGAATTGGTTGGGATCCAATTCGTACTTGTTGGCCAAAGCTTCCTTGACCGAATTCGCGCGATTCAAAGAGAGTTCCTTGACGAGCGAGGGACCGATCTTCCCTTTCATGGAACCGTCGGTGTGACCTTCGATGATGATCCGTGCCGTTCCAAATTGGCCGGCCAGTTTCGCGATCTCTTCGAGAACCAGATCGACGTTGGGGTCATACAGTTTTTCAACGTCTTCCTCGCCGTCACGTTTGGTGACTGTTTTGTAGAGATCCCAGCTGTTGGGAAAAAAGTGAATCCGCACGGTGTTCGTCAGAATCTCCTCGGCACCGCGAATCTCAGAGGTCGACTTGGCGACAAACACTGTCGAATATTCGTCTTTTTGAGATTTGTATTTTTCCTCCTGACCCAGTTTCTCGATGATTGAGAAATCCATCACTTTGTCGAACGGCACCTGTTGATGCTTGATACTGCCAATGCGGCGGTAAAGGTAATAGGCGTTGTTCCAAATCCGTTCGAAGTTTGCAGGGTTATTCTTGTTGATGAAAAACTGGTAGTTCTCCGCCCAATTCGTGCTGTGCGCGTCACCCATCATGGCCAGCGCCTCGCTTGCGGGTAAACCGTAACCGGTGGCCATCAATTTGGCTGTTTCCTGTTTGGCCGAATCGGATTTAAGTTCAACCATGGCGTCGAAAATGCCCCGCACCAACCCTTCGCAGATATCCGGATGGTCATTTGCGAAATCTGCACGGGCAAACCACACATCGGCGATCAGTTTGTTGGCCGTGGCGGTGGTGACCAACATCTTGTTTTTGGCCACCTTCTCCAGGTTGTAGATATCCGGGGCCCAGGAAACGGCCGCAGACAAATTTTCCTGGCTGTTGAAAGCCGCCGCAGCTTGAAACGCGTCATTGGTATAGGCAAATTTGACCTCGCTGGGTTGAACGCCTCCAGCAACGAGCATATTGAGGGCAAAGTATTGAGAAGGTGAGTTTTGGGCGAGGACGATTGATTTTCCTCGCAGGTCGGAGACGGATTGAATGTCTTTGCGGACAACGATCCCATCCCCTCCGTTCGACCAATCGACTTGTTGGAAGATTCTCGGCATAACACGGCTGTCTTTCGGTTCCCCGCTGGCATCAACGAAGCCTTCCATAAACAGGGGCACCATGTCGAGCGTTGCCCAGCCAATATGGACGCTGCCGCCGGCGTAGGCGTCCCGCATTGCGACGGGATCGTCAATCAGCACGAGTTCGACTTTGAATTCTTTGCCGTCGGGAGTTTTCCAAACCCTGTCGGCTTTAAAACCGTTGTTCGCATGAATAATCGGCGCCCAACCAGCCCAAACATTTAACGCAAACCGGACGGTATTGTCCTCCATCGGGCTATAAGCTGCCGTTCCCTTTACCTCGGGTAGGCGTTCGGAGGGCTTGAATTCATATTCCGAAACCGTGGTGATGCTCGCACCATCGGGTGCCTCGGCGCCACCGCTGCCCAGCCCCAGTTCATTCGGATCGATCTGGGCTCCGCCACCGGCAGCGTTGCCTCCTCCGCCTTCGGGTGCGATGAGGTTCCACCCTCGATACAGTGCAAATGCAATCAACCCGATCACAACCACTGTCACGGCAAGAAAGAATGCGGGTTTGGGTTTACCGGCCATCGTTAGTAACTCCTAATGCGTTTCTCGTTTGTTTTGTTAATTCTTTATCGGCTTCGCACGAAAGCCGAAAATATTGTCTTTATTCCTGGTCAGACGATTCTGCCATCGCTTCCGCCAGAATCCGTTTTTCGTAAATTTCGGTCAGCCGTTGGGAGAGCTGTTTTCCGTCGGCCGCTTCGGCAACAAATCCGTTGACCTTGTCCAGAAATTGGAACTTGGACGAACTGATGTCGAAGGCGACAAAATGGATCTCCACATCCCCCTGCGTCTGATCATACAATTGACGGGCGATCCGCGCGGGATCAGGGCCGGACGTGTTTTCGCCGTCGGTCACACAGACCAGGTATTTTCGCACACATCCCGTGGAGTACAACGCCTTGTAACCCGCAACCATCGCGCGCCCGATCGCGGTTCCGCCGTTGGGCAGTGGAACGCATTCGACGCCCGCGAGCGCGGTTTTGTCATCAAATTTTCCGATCTTCAGACACTCCGAAACGGAACTGGCAAAGGAAATAATGCCGAATTCCAAATGAACAACCGGGTTTTTCTGCAGGTACCCTTCCGTCGTTGCGACGACCTGGTTCATGACATCGGCAGCGATTTCGTACTTGGGCTTTTTTCCGCCCGCTCCGTCGGCGACTTTGACTTTCATACTGCCTGAGGTATCGACCAACAGAACGACGGCCGTTCCCGGTTTTTGATCAACTTGGGGCAGATCAATCTCGCGATTGGTTCCGCTTCGACGGTTGCTTTTTTGAGCGGACCGATTGCCGGACATCTTTTTACCCGCCGGTTGCGCGCGTCCGCAGCCAGCCAGCAACAGGGCGACCAAGGTGAGGGAGATTGCGCGGACCATCACACTAACCTCGAAATGACGTTTTCGGACGGGCTTCCCAAATTGAATGCAACGTCATCATGGTGCTGAACGCCGACATCTCGCACAGCAGTTCCGTCATTTTCTGATGGGTTTCATCGTCAAGTGTCGGTTCGACCTGCTTCATCAATTCGACCAACCGGCTCTCCTGGTTCGTCAGCTCTTGATCATCGATACGACCATCCGCCATTGCGTCAACGAAGGATTCCATGTTTTTGACATAGTCGTCGATCAGTGTCGTCTCAGCTTTTTCGTCCAGCCAGTTCATTCGCGCCATGGTTTCGCA
Organism: Pirellulaceae bacterium; assembly: GCA_942492215.1. Classification (GTDB taxonomy): domain Bacteria; phylum Planctomycetota; class Planctomycetia; order Pirellulales; family Pirellulaceae; genus Mariniblastus. The sequence continues at coordinate 97,460 of CALODY010000003.1, read as the reverse complement.
CTCCCATTCGATTTTAAGTCAGTGTATCAATCATCTCTCTCAGCACATGCAGCCGTCGCTGCAATTCGCTACGCCCGTTCGGTGCATCGATCTTCTCGCGCCAGTCGGGCGGCAGGAATTCGCGATCGGTACATTCGAGAACGGCGACCAATTCCTGCAGTTCCTTTTCCAGACCCTGTGCGGATGGAATAAAGGTGTTGAAGGAATACTCCAAGTCGGCTCGCTCCACAATTTCCCGGCCTTCCGACATAACGCGCCGTTTGGCATTTAACACAACGCTTTCAATGTCGGCGCCGCTGAGGTTTCGTTCGGCGGGCACATCGGGAACCGCATCTTCGGCCAGCTGTAATTGGTTTTTGCGGGCCATGACACGAAACATGTCCGCAATTTCGTCTTTTTCCTGCGGATAGAACAGTGGAATATGGACTTCGGCGCGCCCCTGTCGTTTGATGTCAATGGGCAACATGTCAGGACGGCTGGTGAGTAACATCCACACGATGCGACCGCGATACTTGGTATTGCCCATCTGGCTGGCGATCATCGAAAACACCCGACCGGACGTCCCTGAATCGCCATCCATACCACGGTCTCCCAGTGCCGCATCCGCTTCATCGACAATGACAACCACTGGCCCCAACGACCGTAACACGTTCAGGACCTGCTCCAGGTTGCCCTCCGTTTCACCGACATACTTGGAGCGGAAATTCCGAAGCACAACACAGGGAATGCCAATCGAACCGGCGTAGCATTCGGCCATGAACGATTTACCGGTACCGACCGGGCCGCAAATCAGGTAACCCATCGGTGCCGCGCCGAGGCGGCCTTCGCTGATCCATTGCCCGTCCTGCCGCAGTCGTTTTTTTGCCGCCGTATGACCGACAACGGTATCCAGCGTATGACCCGGCTCGACAAAACTAACCAATCCCTGGCATTGCCGCTCGATCATCCCTTTTTTCATTTTTCGGAATCGACCGACATCGATGGATTTTCCATCGGCCGCGATCCGCGAGATCGCCACGTTCAGATTCACGAGGTTCAGCCCGCTGGACAACTGTGTGATCCCAGCCAGCGAGAGTTCGCCCAGTCGTTCCCGCTGTTTGTCCCCGGTGGTCACTTCGATAAATTGCCGTCGACTGTCCGCGTCCGGCAAAGGGACTTCGATGGAGGTGACATGCGCGTTCTGCACAAGGCGCTCGTTGATCTCTGAAAGTTTCTCGGCGATCAAACAGAACGCCATATTGACGCGCTTGATATACGGGTTTTGCGCCCACGAAATCAACCGCACCAGCCGAGATGCCTGGCCGCGGGCGAGCATGGCCAGATTGCCAGTAGGTATTAAATACTGAGCGTGCGGAAACACAAACGCGATTCGTTTCCGCTGACCGGAATTGTCTTCCAACAGGTTGCGCTGGACAATTCGTTCCAGCGCATCGAGCGCTTTGTCGGGGTCCCGGGGCCAGGTTGTGCGGTTGCCGATTTGGCCGGCAACAAAATTCACCATCTCCTGCAGACGAGCGGAATCCTTACCTGCCTGAACGCTGAGACCACGGCCCAAATCGTAGGAAACGATGATATCCCACGATCCAAACACCTGTTCGGCAAGAAACTCAGGCAAGCTGCCGTACTGGCTGGAACCGTCACTCCGGGCGTGCACCAGGTCATTCGTGTTGCCATGCAGAACGAACATACAGGAGCTTGCCGAGAAGTACATTTCGGCCAGCTCCCGTGCCCAGTCTGGATACCATTCCGGAACGGACGGACGGGGTCGTTCTACGTCAACAAAGGGTGTCTGTTTTTCAGTCGTAGGATCGGTGTTCACGGATACTTACCGCGTCAGTTCGTTGGCAGATATCGAATTGCTGTTTTGCCGCTAATCTGACCAGCGGCACATCGTGTTCAAAAAAGGTTTATTTGGTTCGGCCAATTAGTTCGTTTCTTCGATCTGTTCAGTTGTCGCCGGACCGAGTTCTTTTTCTATTTTTTCGACGCCAGCAGTTTCGGGAGTCACCAAACCAAGTTCGATTTCAAAATCGCGAAGGGCCGATTCGGCAAGCCGCGGACTCCATTGCTTCTTCACGTTCGACTTCGACCATGCCTTCTTCGGACAGATCGGCCGCGACACGAGCTTTGGCCCGGTTGAGTCCAATTTTGTCCTGGATCACTTGTTCGATTTGGCCAAAATCCGTGGTCACGTCAAAATCAAAACTTTTGGCCAGTTCGGCCATCTCCGATTCCGCCCGGCTCATTTTGAGTTCGGCATCGTATTTCTGAATCTTGTTGCGAACGTCTGCGAGCTTGCTACTGGCACGTTTGATTTTGCGAACGTTGTTATCGTAGGCTTTTTCGTGCATCACCAGCTGCGATTCGTTTTCGGCAAGTTCGGCTTTGGCCTTCTGCATTTCAACCGCAAACTTACCTGCGGTTTCTCGATCACCGGCCTGCAAATAGGCTTTGATTTTGGCTTCCAGATTCTTGACGTGTTTGTTGTCGTTTTGCACCTGGCGCGAAACCCGCTCCACCAAGGCTCGGTATTGCTCCAAGCCCTGGCGACCACCTTTGAGCTCGTCGACAGCCTGATCATATTCGTATTGCATTTGGGCAATTGGGTCGGCCGTCCAAAAATAATTTGCAACTTTGTTCATCTGAGCTTTGAATGCCCGCCACATTTTGCCAAAGATCATCGTCCGGTCCTCGTCTGGTGGTTGTGATTTATCGTGTTGGGTAGCAGTGAGTGCAGTAAGTGAGTCGAATAGGTGAGTCAAATGCCCCATCGGTTCGGGACTCTGCGAAACCTGGATACCTATTGAATATTCCAATTCGTTTCACACTTGAAATTTCTAACGGTGGCCGGCGCGAATGTCAATCAAACCGTGCCGACGAATTGCCCTAATCTCCCATCCCGCTTATCGCCAATTCGATGATGAACAAGGATATTGGGTACAATGTCCTCGTCTCCAATCTCCAACCTGCCGAGGCGCCGTGCATTCTCCACCACTTGGTAATACGAATGGTATGATTACGAGTTGAAATTCCCCGACAAAGTGACGGAAAACCCGTGCTCGCAACCTCGCGCAGCCCCTTTGTGCTCTTATATTCAGGCAACCAGCATGACACCGTCCCTGCCTCCCATGAATGCGGCTGAAAGGTCTATTGAATTCCAGACCGCATTGGAAAACTTTATTGGGAGGATCAAAGGCGATCGCAACATTCTGGCGGCCGTCCTGGTCGGCAGCTTTTCCGAAGAAATCATCTGGCGAAAAGAATCGTTTGGGATGTGGATCATCGAGACCGATGGTTCCGTACTTTCATGGAAGACGGAATTAACATCCACGCCGAAATTATCCCCCGCGCAAGGTTCAAGTTGATGGTGGAAGGATCTTCCCGGACGGCGTTCTCCTGTAACTTTTTTGCCGTTCGCGAGTTGGTCTATTGCGACGATCCATCGCTTGCCAAGTGGTTTGATCTGGCGAACGAAGCGGCCGTCAAAGATCAGGAAAAAGAACGGTTGATCGCGACCACCTGGATCATCGAGGCCGCGCGTTATGCCCGCAAGAGAATTGAACGTTATCGGGTGATCACGATGACTTGATCGGTCATGAGTTCATGGATGACGTAATCAACATTGATCAATCGCCGATTGGCCGATCTCCACGCTCCAACCCGGCGACTTACATTGGTTTCTACGACAACATTCGCAAACTGTTTGCCGAAACCGAAGAAGCAAAACAACAAAATTTCACGGCGTCCCGTTTCAGTTTCAATGTGAAAGGCGGAAGGTGCGAAGAGTGCAGTGGCGAAGGTACGATCGTCACCAAACTGTCGTTTATGCCCGACGTCGAAGTCACGTGTCCAACCTGCAAGGGAAATCGCTACAACCAGGAAACCTTGGAAGTCGCCTATCAGGGAAAAAACATCTCTCCTAACACCTCGATTGAAGAGGGCGGTGATTTTTTTGCCGACCAAAACATCTCTCAAGTGCTCAACACCTCGATTGAAGAGGGCGGTGAACAGGCAAACACAATCTGTATATTCTGGACGAACCCACCACCGGTTTGCATTTTGCGGATATCGACCGATTGTTGATTAGCCTAACGGATTCAACGGTCATAGCGTCGTCGTCATCGAACACAACCTGGACGTGGGAAAACAGTCGACCATATCATCGACTTGGGCCCCGAAGGCGGCCAGTTAACGGCCAGCGGTACACCGGAACAAGTAGCCACATCCAAAACCAGTCATCCTGGCCGCTTCTTGAGAAAGCACTTGTCTGCAAAACGACACTCGCTTGAATTTTGGCCACAATGTCTTGTTATCGGACATTGGGGGGCGCCATTTTGGCGCGTCGTGTCCGCAGGAGCCGTTGCACAGCGATAGGTGCATCCGGCTTTTACAAGTTGAATTAAAATCGAGTAACACCTTCGTTACTCGCTGCTTTCGGGAGACACACCATGTCCGCTACGGATTGTTTGCCTGCTGCTTGGTTTGATGGCTGTAGCTCCCTCGAGCCGACGAGGGCCGTACTGTCGGCCAACGGCAACGCCGTCGATTCTATCGGTGGACGAAACGGAACTCTGGTTGGCGCGACCTTCAATGTCGGAATCTCGGGCCAGGCTTTCTCGTTTGATGGAGGGGATGACTACGTTTCGGTCCCTGATGATGACCTCTGGTCGTTTGGAAGTGACCCTTTTTCCCTGGCAACCTGGGTCAACTTCAACACGGTTAAAATAGACAATACGTTTCAGTGCCAAATACGTTGATCAGTCACGACCAAGGCGGTGGGAACCTCAACAAGTGGGTTTTCTTTTACGACTCAACAACCAATCAGTTGGCCTTTCACATCAATGGGACCTCTGCAGTGTTTTTGCACTCTCAAGTCTTTACCCCAACGGTTGGAACTTGGCACCATTTCGCCCTGACCCGTAGTGGTGACACATATACGTTCTTTGCGGATGGCAAATCAATCGGTACCGCAACCAACAGTCTTTCCATTGGCAATGCAAACGCGTCATTGACGTTCGGGCAAGCCGAAGGCGTGGGGTTTCTTGATGGCCGACTGGACGAACTCAGGATCTTCAACCATGAGTTATCTTCGGGAGAAGTTTCGGCACTTGCCTCGATCCCAGAACCATCTGCTGCGTTGCTACTGGGTTTGGCCGCCTTGACGATGGGATTCTCCACGCGAAGACGGCAGCGTTAAGCGCACAACACTGGCCCGCTTTCGGAATTGGAGAACGTCGGTTAGTTCGCGATCGACGTCGCACCCGGTCGACCGATTCGGATGGGAGTCCGAAATCGCTGTCGGGTTTTGAATCTTCAACTTTCGCTATAAAACCGTCGCGTAATCTCATCCATATGAAACGGCAGCCATTCCGTTTCGGTATACACTCCGTGCCCAGCCAATTTTCGAGCCAGCCCAAGTTCGTCTTCGTAATCAACTAGTAGTGTCGTTCCTTGTTGCGCGACTCGCATGCCGATCTTCAAGTGCTCCCACAATTGACGCCAGCTAAAAGGCTGTAGCAGGCGGTTGAGTTTCTGCTCGGTCAATTGTCGCCGGAGATCGAACAGGTACGGCCAGATGTTGGTGCCTGCGATGCCAAATTGCTGAACAAAATCACCTCGCAGTTTCAGGATCTCGCGCGCATTTTTTGGCAACGGCGAAAGGTATTCGGGCGCGTCCTGGCGAGGCGCATGATTGACGAAGTGAAGCAGCTTTCGATAGCCAGCCCGATTCCAATCGTATCGGATTGGAGTACCCATCGTAACCACATCGAGCGTCAGACGATCCCATGGTTGATTGTTTGACAACCCTGCAGCGAATCTTTGTAACCCGCTTGCTTCGTCAACGTCGTTGAAAACGGGCCGAATGATTTTCAAAAAGTGATCGCGAGCTTCGTTGTTGGCTCCCATCAGGTTGGAAACCAGTGCCAACACGTTGCCGGCGTGACTGTGACCGATCAATAGAATCCGGTTCTCTCCGTCGAGACGCTGAATTAACTGATCCAGTAACTCAATCGCGGCAACGCAGCGGGCAACGTGATTGTTTTCTCCTGACCAATGAAACAGCCTCGCCGGGAATTCCGGCTCGAATGCACAGACGATATCCTGCAGTTGATCGGCATACGACTGGGTAAAGTTCCCCTGGTCACCCGTCCACGTATCCACCAGTTTCTTGCTGAGCGACCTTAACGGATCGACACTCTGTGGCCAGATCTTCTCCAGCTGCTCCGTCCAGCCCAGAACGTCGTTGCCAACGAACGTGCCGTGGATGAGATAAATCGCATCAACGTTTTTGGCGATCCGCTTGCCGCTCTGGGAGACCAATTGTTCGTAAGCCGGCGTTCCCGGTTGAGGCGGAAAGGGTGCTTCAATGATTTCGTACGGCGCCTGAGGCAACTCTGCCGAATATTTCTGGTGTTGAAAGCTATTTTGCGTTGTCATGCTGGCAGTATATCAACTGACAAAACAGCGACGTGTTACGAAAAACCACCGTGACTGCGACTTGCTGATTGCTTTTCAAGAAAATTTATTCACCCACTGACTGGATTCTTTGCAAAATTGCGGAATAATTGGGGCGCAGGAAGGAAGGCAACGATTTCGGTGATTGGAGAAAGCCATGGTCGTGCAACTTCGGTTTTCCTATGTTGATTCGGAGCCGGCTCCGGCGAACAAAGCCACTTCGTTGTCTACGCCTCCGTCGAACGAAGTCCTTTCCCATTCGCTGAAGGAAGTGGCGACGCTGCTCCAAATTCAAGGAGCGAATCGGTTCCGAGTCGAGGCCTATTTCCGGGCCGCCAACATGCTGTTGGCGTTAATGAAACCGGCTTGGCAAATCTACCAACTGGATGGCATCGATGGTTTGAAAGATCTTCCCGGCATCGATGCATCGCTTGCCAAGGCATTGCAACAGATGATTCGCGGCGGACGCTGGCCGTTGCTGGACCGGTTGAGCGGTACTCACTCCATCGAAGACGCGTTTGCTTCCGTACCCAATATTGGTTCCGTGTTTGCCAGGCGAATCCATGAGGAACTCGAGATCGAAACGCTGGCAGAATTGCAGACGGCGGCCTGGGATGGTCGACTGGAGAATCTCCCTGGCATGGGGATAAAACGCCTGACGGCGATTCGCGAATCCTTGGCAGGTCGCGGTCGATTCAAAACGCCTCATCGCGAGTCGTCCGATGAACGTGACGAGACTCGGCAAATCCCCGTATCTGAAATCCTGGATGTGGATGATCAGTACCGTTTTGAATGTGCCCATCGGACGTTACCGTTGGTCGCGCCCAAAAAGAACAATCCCAACCAACAGGCCTGGCTACCGATCCTGCATACTGAGCGGGGCCAGTTGCACTATACCGCGATGTTTTCCAACACGGTCAACGCGCATGAAATGGATACGATTCTCGATTGGGTCGTGATCTACCTTGAAGACCACGAACAAACCGGTCGGCAGGGCCGCTGGACGGTGATCACGGCACGATATGGAAAACTTAAGGGTCGCCGTATCGTGCGGGGTCGTGAGAGCGAATGCGAAGTCTACTACCGAAAACGTTCTTAGCAGATCGTCGAAGGATTAGCTCGCGACGGTGGAGGCGTCTGATTCGACAGTGATCAGGTTGGCCGCGTATTCGCCGCTCAGTTGATAGGGACAAATGACGTTGTCGACTCCGACCTTCATCATGCGACCAGCAATTCGCAGATCATCGGTGCGTGCGACGACCTGAATATCGGTGCCAAGATCCTTACAGGTCATGGATATCAGTAGGTTATCAAAGTCCGAGGGCAATGCCGCCACGACGTTTTTTGCCGACAGGATATTGGCATCGAATAGTGCCATCTCATCGACGGCTGAGGCTTCGATAATGGTGACATCCGGGTAGCGTCGACGAATCACTTCCAACTCGCAACTGTTGTCATCGACGACGACAATTTGAACACCTTTTCTGGTTAGCTCGTCAATGATCGTCTTTGCCATGACACCCGTTCCACAGATTACCGTATGCCCTTTGAGTGCAGTTGCCATTTTTTTTGCTTTCTTTTTTCGAAACTCGCCGGAAAGATCGCCTTCCACAAACAGGCTGGTCAGGCTTGCCGTAAAACAGGAAAGCCCCGCGATGGAAATGAAAATCAGGCCGGCCGTAAACCAACGCCCCGTTTCAGACAATTCACGCGTTTCACCGTAACCCACGGTCGAAAGCGTGATTACCGACATGTAGAAGCTTTCTTGAGTATTCCATTTCTCGATCAGCGTGTAACCGCAGGTGCCAATCAGCAGGATTCCGGCAATGATTGCGCAACAACTGAACATGCGACTCACGAGTGGATTGTTGTCAAACATGCCCGTTTCAATCCAGGAACATCGATTTCAATATTTGGAATTGCTCAACAGCCGCACAACGGATCTGTGCCACCGTTTGTTCATCGTGATCGTCGATCCACTGCATGGCGGTGGCACTTGGAGAATTGCCTGCGGGGCCACCAATTCCCCAAAGTTTCACCATCGAATTTGCCAGATCGGTAATTTGAGTCAATCGCGTTCGGGTCGCCCTTTCCCCATCATCATGATGATGCGCGATGGCTTCGATAATGGAGTGTGGCAATCCGTTGGTAATGGCAAACTCCATGCCCATGTCCGGATGATGTTTGCCGTACAGTTCGGCCTCCAGTTCGATTTTTGATTCGTGGTCCCCCGAGGATTGCAGATCCGTGTAGGACGCGGGCGCGAGGTCCAGAAAAAACAGCTTGCCGACGTCGTGCAACAGACCTGCCAGGAATGCCGCTCCATCATCTACGTCGCTGTCCGGTTGTTGAGCCAATACGCGTGCCGTGGCCGCGCAAGCCAGACAGTGTTCGTAAATGGCGATCCTGGCAGTCTTGCACTCTTCGCCATGTTCGAAAACCTGTTTCGAAGCGATCGACGCGGCCAGTTGAGAAAGTTTTCTGAAACCCAATACAACGACAGCCTGGTTGAGCGAGTTGATTTCTCGCGAGAATCCATAGATCGGGCTGTTCACGATGGATAAGATTCGCGAAACGATTGTCGGCTCACACTGAATCAACTCAATAATTGTTTGCAAGTTGACCTGCTGATTCTGACAGGCTTGATTGATCCGGACGACCATCCCGGGCATCGGGCGCAGGTTCAAAACTTCGGTAAGATCGCCTGCCAGTTTTTCCCTGGCGGACGCCAGTTCGCCTTCCAAATTGCAAATCAATGGATTAATCCCTTCCGTCTTCGAATACGACGACTTTTGTTGGAATCGCTCGGTGCTTTTTCAACGGTGAACGACCGGCGGCATGAACGTCGAGCGGGAAATCGTCAGAATGCGCACAAACCAACCACCCATGGGGCGCACCGGCTCGACGGTCGAGTAAGACGTACGGATAAAAACTCGAAACGCCGATAACCCCTTCCGGGAGCATTCGCACAGTTCTAGGTAAATCTGTAATCGAATGCAGTGCCAGAAACTTGCCTTGTTATTTCTGGGATTTCCTTCTGTTATTCAATTAGCTACTGAAAACAGAAAACTAGCCTTCATCGAATCCCCGTTTTCAGATCACAAATGTTGGTTTGAAAACGGGTCCTTCCTTCTCAAGGATCGGTTCGTGGCAAGATGGCGGTTGCTGGACTGGAATAACCTCTGTCAAAGCCGCTGTCGTTATCGCGGAAACCAACACTTTTTGTAACGCGTCCATTCTTTGTCGGCCCGTTCCCAGGCGAACCTACCGGTGAAACAAAGTCAGCATCGTCGCAAAATGGACCCCGGCGGCGACAAACACGAAAAGGTGCCAGACGGCGTGGTAATACCAATAACGGCGATCGTTGTATAAAAAGTACGTTCCGGTTGTGTAAAGAATGCCGCCAGCGAGAATCCCAAGAAGCGCCGGCAAGGGTGCCTTGTTTCCGGATGGAATAGCGGCCATCGCCGGTATCCAACCGAGTGCAATGTAGCCCACGACGGAAACTCGATTGACTCGGTGAGCAAAAAACACCTTCGAGGCAAATCCGGCGATAGCGATCAACCAGGAAACGACCAAAATCAGACTTGACCAACGGCCCGGAAAATAAGCAAGCAGGAACGGGGTCAGTGTTCCAATGATCAACAGATAAATAAAGCCCTGGTCCAGCTGACGAAAGAGAGTTCGTCGCGTGTGGTCGGTCACCCAGTGAGACATCGTCGAGCAGTAAAACACGCTGACCAAGGTAACCGCGTAGACGGAACATGCCGCGATCAACACCGGATCCCCGAATCGCCAGGCTCGACTGATTAGCCAAATCGAAGCCACGCCGGCCACAGCGGTGGCGATGCCGTGCGTCAACGCATTGGCGATCTCTTCGCGTCGGGGTCGTTCCACAAATATTTCGCCTTCTTGGTAACCAGCTGATCCATCTGTATCCATGGAGTTACGAGAATGGATCATCGGTTCCCGTTTTTCAGGAGAGAGACTTGCAGTACGAAACAGCTAGCAAAAACGAGCATTATACATCAATCCCACGAGCTGTTCATGCGTTTAATAATCATCTGACGACGATTGTCGCTTTGGCGGATGTACTGGAATTCAAGCGGATAATGTTTGAGAGGTAGAGGACCAAGAACAAGTGATCCGGATCTTGCAGAACATCCGAAACGCGGTCGACGATGCTGCGAAAGTCGGTCGGTCTTTGCCGATGATTAGTGTGGATACGCAGCCAAACCTGGAGACACAGTTTGAGCAGCAAATTTGAGATTTGAGATTTGAGATTTGAGATTTGAGATTTGAGATTTGAAATTTGAGATTTGATTTGATTTGGCCCCCGCGTTGCGCTCCATTTTTCAAGATTACGTCCTAATTCCCCAGTTGTCGTTTTCAATCTTCCATTCTCAACTTGCAACCTTTCAAAACCATCGATCGCCCCACATTGCGAGGTTGAGAATTGGCCAGTTCCACATCGAGAGCGAAGCCGGCAAGTTTTTTAAATCTTCAAGTGCCTCGCCGCGAAACATCTCCCGTGCAAACGGGCTGCTATGTAATTTCTGGTTCAGCCAGGGTTTCCAATCGGAATGCAGCCATTTTCCTAGCGGCGTAGGAAAGCTCATTTTAGGTCGCTCGGCTAACTTGGCAGGCATCCAACGCTTGGCGACCGATCTCAAGATTCGTTTGGCCCGTAAACTTCCCCGTTGAGCAAGCTCCAGCGAACTGAGCCACGGCTGCGTTTCGGTCGGGCTGACATCGATCTTGAATTCGTGTGGAATCCTGAAAGCCTGTTCTACCACCGGATGATCCGTGTAGGGCACGCGTGCTTCGAGACTGGCTGCCATGGTAGCACTATCCAGTCGTCCCAACAGGCTTTCGAGGTTAAGACGAAACAGAACGTGGGCGTACTTCTGGACCATCGGCCGATCGCCCTGAGACTGAAAGAGCTGATCGTAGTATTTTTCGACGGCTCGATTCGAATCTGCCTGCGGCCACATCGATTCGTTGAATAGTGCCGACTGGGTATTTCGTGGTATCAGTCCGTTGGTAATTAAATAGTGATCCGATGGTGAATAGAAACAATCGCGACCGTATTGGCGTAACAAACTTGCCCGCGCCAACTCGGCCTGGTCCGTCGGCAATCCGTTGATTGTCGCAGAACGGTCAAAGTCCCGGCCGGACCAATGGGGGATGTCATAACCGCAGAACGCTTCATCTGCACCCTCACCGCCAATGGCCACTCCGACCTGGCGTTTCAACGAACGGGCAACTTGATAAATAATCGCATCGGTCGGCGTGGATAGTGGCGTCCCGTAATCTTCGAGCAGGTCAAGCCAGGTCTGCCGGTAATCATCCTCCGGAACACGGACCTCGTCGTATTCGAATCCCAGTCGTTGCGCAACTCCGGCGGCATAGTGGAAATCGGAATCCTGCGAGTCACCACCGGGCTCAACGCCACCGCCGCAGCGCCCCACCATGGGTTGGCCGTTCAGTTTCACCGTCAGGCTCGCCAGCGTATTGGAGTCGACACCTCCGCTAAGCATCATGCCAACCGGCACATCGCTTTTAAGACGCATTGATACTGACTCCTGCAAACGATTTTCCAACTCATCGACGGCCTCGTCAAATTCAACGCCTTCGAGAACAGGCTGCTCGGGCGACCAATAGAACTCCTGAGAAATCCGACCCGCAGTACAACTGACGATTTCTGCCGGACGGACGGTATGGACGTTTTTGAATACGGTCTGTTCATCAAACGTCAATCTGAGCGTCGCCAAGTAATGCCGAATGGTTACCAAGTCAGGTTGGGCGGAAAAACCAGGATGCCGAGCGATCGCTTTGACTGAACTGGCAAACACAAAATCGTTGCCGATTTGAGAGTAGAACAATGGTTTCACTCCGCAACGATCCCGCACGAGCCACCATCGGTTTTCGACCAGATCCGCGATCCCGAAAGCGAACATGCCTCGCAAACGATGGACACAACCTGGCCCCCATTCCAACCAGGCATTCATCAGCACTTCGGTATCGCAGCGAGTGTGAAACCGATAGCCCTTGGCGTTCAATTGGTCACGAAGGACATCGTCGTTATAAATCTCGCCGTTGTAGACCAGTGCAAAACGATGATCCGGCGAGACCCAAGGCTGCTTGCCACCGGCAATGTCACGAATCGCCAGTCGTCGATGCGCCAGCACAACATTGTTTTTCTGAAAGAGCCCCGCATCATCTGGACCCCGAGCCGACATCGTATCACGCATCGCAATGACATCGTTTTGGGAAACGCAAGATTCCGATTGACGCCGGGTGATGATTCCGAGAATTCCGCACATGGTAGTTGCCAGGGTTAGTCTGCTAGTGGTGAATCAGGAATGGTTCGCATCCAAAGGGTTTGCAACCAAGTTTGGAAATAGGACATTCCCCGTTGAACGTTGGGTATTCGATGCGGAATTTCCAATAACGTTTCATCGGATCCCGTAGCCGATGCTGCAAGACTCTGGGAAACCTTTCTCCGATTCGTCCGAATTATTGCCATCTCTGCTAGTTGGTGCTGCGTTTGAACGCAACCACGCAGAAGCAATTCCAACGCTCCAATCAAAGAGCCGCCATCCGCTGGCCGTGTCCCGGGTACGTCTTCCTTGCTACTTACGACCGACAAACTTCTGAACGGAAAATGCATCGCCGCCGTTTCTTTTTGCTCGATACATGGATTTGTCGGATTGATCGATCAACCAGTTCGCATCGGCAACATCTCCACGTACTGGTTGGTAAAAAGTGCAGCCGACACTCAATGAGATCTTGACCGAACTGCCATTTTTCAAGGGCAGGGGAGGTATCTCGCTGGCAATTCTCGCGGCGATTTTTTCGAAGGCCTTTTCGTTCACTTGTTGCAAAACGACAAGAAACTCGTCACCGCCCAAACGAATCGCGACATCATTTTTCCGGACGGAATGAATTATCCAATTGGCAACGTGTTGGATCGCCAGATCACCGGTCGCATGCCCGTAGGAATCATTGATACTTTTGAATTTGTCGACATCCAGAAAAAGACAGGCGATCGGCTTTCGTTTAGCAATACAAACTTCCAACTGCTCATTTACCTGTTCGTTGAGGTATCTGCGGTTGTAAAGTCCAGACAGACTGTCGCGATAGATCTCGTCATCCTCGCGTTTTTGTCTGCGCGATGTGGATTTTTGCTCCATCAGTTCCAACTGGTTGCTAAGAGCGATCTCCTGCAACAGGTTCTTCGCCTCATCAATCACTTCTTCCGCGCGGATGCTTTCGCCGATTTGAAATGAAAACAGTGCCGAGTACTCGTCGACTCGATGTTTGATTTCGGCGACCATTTCCTGTGCGTGCTTGCTGGAAAGGGAAAAATGTGATTGCAGGAAACCGATCCATTGTCTCAGGTTTGAATCCAAATAGCTTTTTGTCGTCCGCGCCAACAGGATTGTGGTTCCCAGCGATGCGGCCTGCAGCGCAACGCCTAAGTGATGGGTGCGGCTCGACCGCGAGGGTGACACGCGATCGTGATGATGTTGCACCGCCTCGGCGAAGGTTGGCCCCAGCCCCCAACGTTCAAGAATTTCAACCGAGACGTCGACATGAGAGAAACCAAAATGACTGCGCTCCGCGGATGCGACATTGGGAAACTTTGCACGGTCGAGCACGTGCTCGGCATATTCCAAGGGAACCTCCGTCAACATCGCCAGGATACCGACGTCCTGCAACATCGCTGCCAGGAAATAGGTTGGCGGGTCTGCAGAGTCGACCTGTTCAGCGATCAGCTCGGCAATCACGGCCTGAGTCAACGAACTGCGCCATAGCGTTTGCAAAACCGGTTCGAGTGCTGCCTGGTGGGATTCGTGACGTGATAGATGAAAACTGAGAATCAATGTCCTCAACAGCGTGATTCCCAGCTTGGGAACCGCTTGTTCGACGGTTTCGATTCGCTGACGAAAACCGAAAAGAGCCGAGTTAACGGTTTTCAATACCTTTCCGCTGACAACCGGATCGGATCGGATGATGCGGCTGACTTCGCGATAATCGGGTTCTTCCTGTTGTGCGATCTGGACCAGTTTCAAAGCGATTTCTGGAAGCGTCGGTAGCTTTTGGCTATTGGCAAACCGATGAATGCTCACCGTTTCGTCTCTCGATGATTGACTCAAGTGAACAAACTGGTTTGGGTCGCCGCCCGAGTTTGATTGCGTCGCCGGTGTCACGATGTCCGTCCATGGGGTTAGGTGTCGGTTTCCTTGGAAGCTGCTGGCTGGGTGTTTCCGTGATCGGGATATTCCGTGGATTGCTGTTTTGGAAAAGCTCTTCGCACTTTGCGTGTCATGTCACCTGTGCCACCGAAGAATCTCGAAAGCTCAATCTTCAAGGTCGAATCAGGAAAATATTTCGTCACAAGGGAACGTTGTTTAATCTTCCAGTCGTCATTCACCCTCCATCATTCAGCGGTGCAGTTAGGCCATCGCGTTGAGTCCTTCGGACAGATCCAGGGCGGGGATTTGTCCGGATTTTTCCAGCTCGGTCGCTTCTTCACGGATGTTGTCGAATCCACTTCGAAGTTTCTCCAGAAAATGGGCAGCCTCGTCGAAATTGTACTCACTCAATCGCGTCAAAACGAAATGCAACAGTCGCGCGATATCGTAGGCAATCTCGTATTCATCGGGCTTTAGTCCACCGTGAATGGCGAGGACACATTTTTGCGCATCGATGAACTTGGCGGCAAACTCAGCTTCGTCGCCGGCTTGTTGAGCAGACTGTGCCCCCCGGACGGAGATGATCGCTCGATCGTAAAGGGCCAACAGCATGTCGATTCTTGTCCAGCCGCCAAACATGGTTTGAATGGGGTAGTGTGGACTTTGGTTCATCAATTTCTCCGTAAGGGGGATTGGAAATCTGGCTGCATTTGTATCGATATCGGCCTATTCGGCTGGATGTCGTAATCCGTCTTTCTACGTGCCGATTGTTCAACTTAAGCGTCATTTGGCGCGTCGAATCAACGCCCGTTTTACAACTTCGACCAGTTTGGAGGGTCGTGCAAAAGAGACTGGCTTCGAGTCCAATCTGGTTTCGTTCCGTGTAACCCGATCGGTGAGATGACTGTCCCGTTTTAAGCGACGGTCCTGCTAACCATTCGGCAGGGCACCCAGTTGTGAAGTGAGAAAACTCGATGTTGTTTGAAGTTCACTGAGCACTCTTTCAAGTGCCGAAAACTGTTCGATCAAGTACTCACGCTTTGATTCGCTGATCTGATTGACGCGTTCAATGGAAGCTTCAATCGACTCCACTCGTAGATCAAACCCTTCATTGATGGTTTTGATACTCCCGGTGGTCGGGTTCAGGAAATCCGACAGGTACTGGTCCATGCGTGAGGTCACGCCTCGACGGATCGTCAGTTCGCCTTCGACGCCTGCGGAGACCTGGGACGGATCCAGAGTGACACGGATTTGTAGATCCGCCGTGTTTTCATTGTCCTGATCACCGATTAATACGCGACCACTTCCGGTGGCAGTTTCGACGACTCCATTGACGATGAAGGAGCCGGCAACATCTTTGCCGACGCCGGACTCGCTGCCGTCAAATCCGAGTACGGATAGTGCGGTCCCGGTCAGGGATCCCACCCTTGAGTTGGTTCCGTAACTCAACGAATTGATTTCCAGTTTGGCGCCGGCCAGGGAAACGGTGACGTCCCGGTTAGCCAGTTCGGCCGACGAGTTGATCACGGACTGCAAGTGGTCGGCCAACTCTTCCTGGGTATAGGTTCCTTCGGCCAACAACAGCGTTTCGCTGGTGGTTCCATCGATGGCAATCTGAAATTCCTTGTTGGATCCATCGATCAAGATCGAAGTGGCCAAATCCGAGGTGCCCGAAATTCTTGCTTGCTCGGCCGCCTGCAGGATATCGACTTCGTAAGGGGTGTTCGTCGCTTCCGTCCGCGTGCTGCCGAGAATAAACTGGATTCCGGAATTATTGCTTGCCCCGGTCAAACCAAACAGGTTGGGGATATCTGCGGCATCCACTCCCTCAACTTCGCCATTCAGGACCGCGCTCAGGCGTGATGAATCGAGCGAAAGTTTGCCCGTACCGTCAATGGAAATTCCGATCTGGGAAAACCGGTTCAGTCCGGAATCCACTCCGGGAACGGTTTCGGTCAACATTGCTCCCAATTGGTTTTTCAAAGCGGAAACGCTGCGGTTTCCCAGCAGCGGACTGGCGACGTTGTTTTCCGGATTGTAGCGAGTCTGTTCCTCGATAAACGAGATCAAGGAGTTATATTCTTCAACGAACTCGCTGATCGCCGCGGTTGCTGTCTCGTTATTTCGCGAAACCGTAATCACGACGTCTTGATTTGCATCCACGGACAACAGATCAAGGGTCACGTCTTCAATCAGGCCTTCAACTTTGTTGGTTTCGTATTCGGCGGTAATGGCACCCGCTCCGGAACCCAATTGAATGGCGGCATTGGTCGCTTCCTGGATGGCAAGACCTGTGAAATCCGGCCGAATGATTTCACCAGCCGTTGCGGCCAGGTTGTTCGTCACCGTAATTTGGTTCGCTGCGCCGGTATGTTTGGAGGTTAGCAGGATTCGATCGGAATTCGTCGCCTGGTCGTGGACAATCGCGGCCGAAATGTCATCGGACTGACTGTTGATCGCCTGGACTAGTCCGCTGACGTTGTTATTGGACGAATCAATGGTGATTTCCGTGGCTGGCCGATCGCCGACCTGGAACGAAATGGTGCCCTCGGTAATTGACGCGGACGTACTGTCGAAACCCTGGGAACCAATCTGATGCGCTTTGGCCCGTGAGGTAACCCGCAGGTTATAGGTTCCCTCTGCCGCGTTGTTTCCTGCCGTCGCCGTGATGATGGATTCTTGGCTGGAGGCAGCAAATCTTTCGGAGAACACGCTGGCCGTCGAACGATTCAAGCGGCTCATTTTCGACCGCAGGCTCAATAGGCGGCCTTCGATTCCCTGGAACGCCTGCTGCCTGACCTGGATTTCGTTTTTCTTGGAGTTGAGTCGTGCAACCTGGGCTTCCTGAAGCGAAACAAGGCCCTCAATAATCGTGGCGGTGTCAAGACCGCTGACCAATCCGTCGATTGAAAACATTGTTTATCCTTCCGGTTCCTGTCGCAAAAAAATAAGCGACAGGAGAGGTGCCGAGGCACTCTCCCCCGTCGCTTGGTCGCGAACAATAATGAGAGAGGTCTCAGAATTAACCCAGCAGTGACAGGATCAACTGTGATGACTGGTTCGCGTTCGACAAGACTGAGGTTCCAGCTTGTACCAATACCTGACTGTTGGTGAAGTTGGAGATTTCTTCTGCGAAGTCCGTATCTCGAATGACCGACTCAGCGTTGACAGTGTTTTCCAAAGTCGTTCGCATGTTGTTGGCCGTTGACTCCAGGGTGTTTCCCTGGAAGGCACCCAACGTTCCTCGCAGGTTGGTGATTTCATCAATTGAAGCGTCGATGATTTCAAGCGAATCCTGGGCACCATCAGCCGATGTCACGTCAATGGAAGACAGGTTGGTAAAATCGTTTCCAGCAACGCCGATACCGAGGCCCGCGGAAGCAACCGAATCAACTGCGATCGAAACCGTTTGGCCTTTGTTGGCACCGATTTGGAATACGAGCGAGTTATTGGCAACAGTCACCTGGCCTTGAGCTCGTATCCGCTCCACCACCAACCGAAGCAGCGCTGTCGGTCGCACTGACACCCAACTGAACGATGATGCCTTTGGAAGCACCCGCGGTTCCGGTCAAGACGTTGCCGTCGCCGGTGGCTGCGTTGCCGCCGATCGTTCCAACAGCATTGGCACCGGAAACGTTGATCTGAGTTGTACCAATACCGGAAGTCGTTCCAGCACCACCGGCGGCCGTGTTGGAAATCGCCTGGATCGAAGCACCGCTACCGTAAGCTTCGGTGCGCAATCGTGTTGCGTTGGCAGTTGTAGGAGAATCTTCAGCCACCACGCCGGTTTGACCGGAGAATTCGTTGATTCGGGCCTGAACTTCTGCTCGCGAAAGTCCCGCATTCAATGTGATGCTGACACCATTAACGGTGACCGTTTCATCAGCTGCCAGGTTACCCGTTTGGGTGGTGGCAGTCGTGTTGGCTCGAGTCGCAGCGGTGGAGACAACAACCGCATAGGAACCTGCCGAGGTGTCCGAAGTCGCTTTCAGGAAAGAAACGTCTGTATCCGTCGTTGTTCCCGACAGTCCAGCGGAACCATCAAGCAGTTTCTTTTCGCCAAACTGCGTGTTGTTGGCGATTCGATCGATGGTTTCCAAAGCGTTGTCGATCTCAGCCTGATTGGCAGCCAATGCATCTTCGTCATTGACACCGGCGTTGGCCGAGTCGATCGCCAGGCTGCGGACTTTGACGAGCAGACTGTTGATTTCGGAAAGGGCACCTTCGGCAGTTTGCACGACAGCAACCGCTTTTTCGGTGTTGTCGATCGCAGCTCGGAGACCAGAGATCTGGGCTCGCTGCTTTTCAGAAATGACCAAAGCCGCCGGGCCATCGGCACCGCGGTTAACTTTGAAACCGGAAGACAATCGTTCGATCGAACGATTCAATTTGCCTGACGAACGAGTCAAGTTGTGCTGTGCATTGAGGGCACCCACGTTGTTAGCTAGACCTAGCATGATAAGGATCTCCGAAAATAGAAAGTGTAAATGGTTTGACCTGGGCTTCCTTGCATTTACAACTCAGTATCCTTACTGCATCGTCTCGTAACTGTCGCGGTGACGGTTAGTTAAAGACCAACGATCTGTTGGGCGGCTTTTTCCGCCGCCACACGAGTGTTGTACTCGCCGGCGTGGATCCTGGCCTGAATTTCAACTAACAGTCTTTCACGAACCTCAGTGTCGCCTTGCAATCGTTCGATCAATCGTTGCGGTTTTACCTGCTCGGTTCGATCGACTCCATTTCCGTTTTTTGCCTCCGCGGCCGCCCTTGTGGGTTCCGCGCCGGCATGCGTGGAAAAATGGACTTTCAAGTTTTTGCCATGATTGTGAATTTCCATGGTGTCTCCCTTTCGGATTGACTCGACAGAAAAGGTGATCGAGCCCTTTCCGTCCGACTTGCCAAAAAAATACTCAAGAGTGTCTTTAAGTTGGACCGATGGCTGTACCAATAGGGCGGACTTTTCTGATTGCGCAAGCCCTTGCGCTGCGAAAACCTTATCTTTTCAGCGGTCTCTTCTTTTCTGATGTTTAAAGCCGACTACTGGATTTTTTCCACACTTTTTTGCGTTGGTGTGATCGGCGGATTGAGTTTTTTGCTCATTACCGCCGCTCCGGAAAATCAATCTGCGCACCGACCGACTGCCGAAAACGCCAGCATTTCTGCCAGCAACCCTTTCAGTAGCACAAACTCAATAGATCAACCCGATCGATTCACCGATGCAACCGTGCAGAAACTGAGCCGGCTCCGTCAGGAAGGCGACCAGTTCCTGTTGGCCGGCAATTTCAATGCTGCCGGTGAACGCTTTCGCACCGTCCAGCGGATTCAGGGCCGCTTGACAAGTGAGATTTGTCTGAGATTGGCGATCTGCGCTGAGTTTCGAGGCAACCCCGTCGCCGCGACTGACCAGTATGAACGCGTCATCGAACTGAAACCAAAAACCAGCCAAAAATGGCTGGCGATCTCGGGCCTGACCCGCTGTTGGATGGCTCGCGACAATCAAACCGAAGCACTGCGAACACTTGGCGGCTTGCTACTCGAATCATTGGGTCCCAGTCGGATACCGGAAGAAGTCCGCGCCCAAATTGCCTATCAACTGGGCAACGTTTACATGGGGTTTGCGTTGCAAGATTATCACTTTGATTTATCGCTGCCCTCGGGAGTATGTTTTCAACAAACCGGACCTGAGGTCTCGGAGTTGCTCGCCATATTGAACAATCCAGAGGGGGCAACGGAACCGGTTTCTGAACCAGTCGAAAAGAGCAGCGGATCGACGGAACCGGTAATCACGATACTGCAAAGACCTACCAACTCTCTCAATCTGATGATCGTCAACGCGCAATCTCCGGTGAAACCCGTTGCGTGGTTGACTCGGCACCTGGCAGCAGCGTGTGGACTCGAACTTTTGGCAAGCCCGCGCGCACAAATTGCGATTCAAAGCCGTGCAAAGTCATTGAACGTCAACAATGCTCCTGCCAGCCTGTTACTCGATAGCCTGTTACTTCCGTTGGACCTCTACTGGGTCCAGACAGCAGATCGTATTCATATCACTTCGTTTGAAGAATCCGATTCGACTTCACTCGAACAGAAAACCTGGATGGAAGCGGCCGAACGAGCCTTTCGAAATTTCAACTTGGCTTTTCCGGGCGATCCTCGTCACCATTCGGCGCTGCTTGCGCGAGCCAATTTGAGTTTTATTGCCGGGGATCTGGACACCGCGGACAATCGCTACCAGGAGTTGATCAATTCAAATCCGAAAGACGAAATGCTGGCCCGGCTGTTTTTCAATCTTGGCAAAATCAAGATGCGCTTGGGTCGAAACGGCGAGGCCATTCAATTTTTCTTTCAAGCGGTCGATCAATCTTACGATGCCGCACTGCAGTCATCCGGTTATTGGCTGGCCGGCCAATTGAGTCTCGAGACCGGCAACCTGGATGAGGCGATCAAAACAGCGGGACGGGCGCTGTCCACCGCTCACAGCGAAAATCAGAAACGCCTGGCCGCCATGACAATGGCTCGTGCTTTTCTGCTAAACAATCAGCCTGCGGCGGCGAACCAGGTACTATTTGAGCATCACGGTTTTTTCGCCGGTTCAAAACTGAATGCGACCGCGAGCATCCTCAGCAGCTATGCGCGTTTGGTCGGCATCGAGGATAAAAACAGTTTGAAAACCGAAAGTCAGCGACTGTTGACGGCGTTATCTCTGGTTCCCGATGAGGACTATGAGAATTTCCTCGATATTTACATCGCGGCACGAGCTTTTGAAAAACTGGGGTTTCAGCAACAAGCCATCGAAAAACTCACGCGGGCGATCGAATCAACGACCATCAACCATTGGCGTCGCCGGTTTCTGTTTGAACTGGCCGTGCAGGAAAAAATCGCTGGCAAATACGAACAAGCCGCTTCGGTTTTCGAGTTTCTTATCGACGATGATATCGTGGACCAATGGCGGCAAAATTCGATGCTCTACCTGGCTCTGATTTACGTCGAGCTGAATCGCTCTCAGGATTGTATTGATCTGTGCGAACAACTCTGGGCCATCGAATTGAATGAAGACGAAAAGATCGCGACGCTCAATGCCATGGGCAAAGCGTATCGTGATCTGGGTCAAGACCATTCGGCAGCGCTTTGTTTTGCTGGAATGCTTCCTAGCAAGAGAGTGGACTGAGTAATGAATCAACTTTCCACGAAAATCACTGGGGCACGGTCAGGGGTCCGGCAACGGCAGAGCCTGGTCATTCTGGCGTGGTTGCTGGTCGTTGGCAGCAGCAGTCCCGTCACATTCGCACAGAGCCGTCGCGTCCCTTCCAACGCAGATCCATTCAATGCAAAACCATCCGTAGCGAGATCCGACGCAACCACGATCCCCACTTTGCGTGCCCAATCCACTGCGGCGCCGGCAACACCTTCTCCATCCAATTCGTTGGAGAACGTCAGACTGCCATCGGCTACGGAAACAATCAGGCAGATCAGTAAAAAAGTCCGTAGAATTCAGGTCGGTAACGCCGCTCATGGCCAAGGCCTTTCGACAGAAATTGACGGCCCGATCGACGGAGCAGCGACTCAGAATTTGAATGCACAAGACTCCAATCCCGAAATTGATTCGATCTTCAGTAGCATTGATACGCTAAAAAACGCGTTGATCAACGAGCAAAAAGCCAAAGCGAGAAAGCTGGCCGACGAACAAATCGCCGACCAGTTGGCAAACCGAGATGATGTTGACCCTTCGCAACAAGCCGCATCGAACGCACAGCATTCAGATCCACCGACTACGGCAGGACCCACCGCCGCTCCGTTAGATTCCCTGACGCCAGACGAATCCGATCCTTCTCCCGACTCCAATCCAGGCTTGCCACCTGGCACCCAGGTTGTCGCCAGTCCCGTCAATTCATTCGAGTTGGCCAACAGTCTGTTTGCCACCGGAAACTACGCGCAAGCTTTGAAAAGTTACGAAGCCCTGATGCAGGAAGACCACTCATTGTACGAGCAGAACTGGTTGCGCTGCCTGGCGGCCAGCTGTTACCGAATTCAAGGTGAATCCATGAAAGCCGAGTCTCTCTATCGCGAAATTGTTTCATCCAAAGAGCGGTCCTACGCCGCGGATTATTCGCGGTGGTTTCTGGACCATCTTGCGCGTCGCAAGAGTATTGAGCAACAATTTTTCGCCCTGGAAGCAAACTTGGGAAAATGTTGGCCAGGATACCTCAAAATGAATGAACAACCATCTCTTACCGACCATGAACTCGAGCCGCACGTTACGGCTGCCCTCGAGCTGATACTAAAAAAATACCAGCGCATCGATTTGCTGGCAGATGAAATGCTGGCCGGTGAGAGCCTGGTTGGCAGTTACGATGAGCAGATGTTGGAATTAAAAACCGAACGCGACGCGATCGCAAGCTTGCAGGCCGATAATTTTCAGATCAACGATCGCTACCGTAAAACCCGGCAGCACGCGTCTGCCAACGTCAAGCAATTGACGGACCAGATCGGTTCTCTGATTCAAAACCTGTTAATGAAGATGACAAAACTGGAACGACGGGCTCAGGATTCCTGCCAACAATTGCTACCCCAGATTCACGAAGGAGTTCGGGCGGTCCAAATGAAAAACGCGTATGGAAAATACTCGTAGTTTCATTTGAAGTGGTTGGATCCGATATTTCGGGCATCACGAAACTTTTCCATCGCGGCACTACGATCTGATCGATTGATTTCAATCGGCACTTTTCTCTTTCTCATCAGACAATTGAAACGAGGTTCGAAATGGTTCCAGCCGGTGAGCCCCGCAATCCCTCGCGCCAATCCAAACACAAGACACCTGAGCCGAGGATCCTTTCCATTCGCGGTTCGCGTTCCGTGGAAACGGACCGTCATTCCCAATCAGCGGGTGCTGCGGAGGCGACTCAATCCCAACCCAGCCAGGTTTCCCTGAACAAGGGGCAAATCACATTCCAATCCGAAACAATGAAAACCCTGATTCAACAGGCCAAACGGTTTGCACGCAGTTCGGCTTCGGTCCTGATCACGGGAGAAAGTGGTACCGGAAAGGAATTATTCAGTCGCCTGATCCATGAAGAAAGTCAACGGTCCAACCAGCGCTATGTCACCGTCAACTGTGCGGCGATGCCTGAAATGCTGGTGGAAAGCGAGTTTTTTGGCCACGAACGTGGTGCCTTCACCGGAGCTTTTCAACAACGAATCGGCCATTTTCAACAGGCACACCTGGGAACCATCTTACTGGACGAAGTCAGCGAAATTCCACCTTCGATCCAGGCCAAACTGCTGCGAACAATTGAAGAACAGGAAATCCAACGAATCGGGAGCAGCCAAAGCGAACGAATCGACGTCCGCATCGTGGCGACATCCAACCGCAACCTCAAACAAGAAACCATGGATGGAACCTTTCGACTCGATCTCTACCATCGGCTGAACGTGCTGCAGCTGGAAATTCCACCTCTTCGAGAGCGTACCGAGGATATTCCGTCGTTGGTCAATCATTTTTTAAACCTGTTCCGTTTTGAAAACGGTCACCAAATTCAAACGGTTTCCGCTGCCGCCATGGAAACCCTCTGTCGATATTCGTGGCCTGGAAATATTCGTGAGCTTCGAAACGTGGTTCATCGGGCCAGCGTCATCTGTGAAAGCGAACAGATAACCGTTGACTCTCTGCCTGCTCTGATTGAAGAACCGAATCCGGCCAATCCTGCCGGCCGAACATTGGCCGATGTCGAAAAGCAGATGATCTATCGCAGCCTTAAGAAATTTGGCGGCAACAAGGCGATGGCGGCGGAAGAACTGGGAATCACTTCGAGGACGATTAACAATAAACTGAAACTCTATCAGGAACAGTCTCGCGAGGCGGCTTGAACGTCGAACCGCTGTCACACAACGAGGACCCCGAACGGCCGGAATCGCTTGACTGCCAACCTCTCCTCGTTTTCGCAATGCCACAATTGACAATGACGGTGGTAACAGCTGGTTGGGCAGGGGATTCGGAAATTTTTTCCGCATTGGGGAAAACATTGATGGCTGGCATGATCATTTCAGATCCATTCGGATCGGCAGCTGCCGTTTAGATTTCGCTGGCACTCGAAGGAGAATCAAAAAACTTGCTACCAAAAAAAATAAAACTTGTTTGGCACCAGAGTTGCTTACGGGTCGCAGTTGCGTATTGCGACGTGAAACGGAATTGGCGCCAAGGTAGTTTTTGTGATCCAGCTCGAGCAACAATTGTTTGGCGGTTTTACCGCTAGCTCGTTACCCGGCCAACGGCCAGGCAGGAAAGACCTGCAATCGAAATGCCTCGACTGCGGGTTTGCAGAACAGATGCAAGACCTAAACCAGCAAGAAAAAAAACCAGAAGCGGGAGATGCGGACGCGGTTGCGAGTCGGCCAGTCGTTGAATCGCCGATTCCGTTCGGAGCGACGAAACCACTCGCAGATAGTGAGAACTTTGACAAGATTTTGCTGTTTGATTCGACGCAGCCAAACGACATTGCTGGTGCTGAGCTGTCAGCACGAGTTTCCGGCGATCAAGTCACCCCGTTCATTGATGGTGGCGGTGCCCTTTTTTCCAGATCCGGCATTGAAGCATCTGCCGCTACCTTGGATTCCGTTCCTCTACCGCGTCAAACGACTGACGCATCTTCAATTCAACGCGATGCTGCGACGGGATTGGCCTCGGAGTTTCGACAGGTCGTTATCTCACCAACGACCGTGACCACCGCAGCTTCAACACCTCCCGCCCCTTTTCCTTCAAACGAGCAGGTTGGTCATTCTTTTCCTCGACATCCACGTGTCACGCTGATGAATAACGGGATGACACGTCTTGACCCTTCGAAGCCCGCTGCGTTGGATCTCGGCTCGATTCCTAAGCTACCGAATTCTGCTGTACCGCGTGCCAATCAGACCTCCAATCAACCAGCGCATCCGGATTCGACGGCGATCAACCCCACCCTCGCCAAAGTCCCGAATACCGAGACGGCTCAAGATGTACTCGCGAGTGACCCTGAGCGCGTTGATCCGGTGACCCACGTCCGGTCCTCCAGAACTTCAAATCAATCATTCGCCACCGCGCCTGCAGCAAACAACCGTTTGGAGACTCAACCGAGCCTGTTCCAAGCGGCAGGGGAGGCTCAAGCCAGCGACGTGAGAATGGCGTCAGCGACGAGCAGCGCCTTCCCGGCGACGGAACAAGTGGTTGACGGTCAAATTGACAATCCAATTCCAAAAAACTTTCAGCAACCAAGTACGGAGACGCTCACCGGCGACGCCATTCGTTTGTCGGCGGCTCAATCCGTTTCACCGACAATACAATCCGGTTCACCAACGACACAATCCGGTTCACCGGACGTTCAATCAACTTCTCCGAACACTCAATCCGCTTCACCGACCGCTCAACCCACTTCACCAGCCGCTCACCCCGTTTCTCCCGCCGCTCAACCCACTTCACCAGCCGCTCACCCCGTTTCTCCCGCCGCTCAACCCGTTTCTCCCGCCGCTCAACCCGCTTCTCCCGCCGCTCAACCCGCTTCTCCCGCCGCTCACCCCGCCGCTCAACCCGCTTCTCCCGCCGCTCAATTCAGTTCACTGAGTTCTACCATTTTTGCTGGACGATCGAGTTCAACCGATGCGAGCCTGGATGCCGCCGAATCCAAGGACGATTCGCCCCTTGACCCAGTCGACGCGACGATACTGCAAGCGAAACATGATCGAAAGACGGCGCCAATCAGTGAGCAGTCGAGCCCGGTGGCGACGAAATTGCCTCTCCAACAAGTACCGGCCAAAAGTCAGATCGCAACCAGTGAACCAACCGTTACATCCGACGAAGGGGATTCAAATCCCCAACCGACACGGGCCAGCTCGGATGCCGAGTTCACGCCAACCGACGGCCAACCGTCGCTGTTCAACGAATCAAACTCCGATGCCGTCGCGAGCACGCGCTGGAAGAATTCTCAGTCGGAAGTTGGCGACGCACCATTTGACCGAATAAACGATGCTTCAGAATCGGCACCATTCCTTCGCGCCGAAGAATACGTCGCGAAATCCACGGGTGACACCCCTGATTTCTCGCTTTCCCAAGCATCGCTGGATCCGACCACGGTCAATTCTGCAAATGTTTATCAAGTGCCGTCCGTAAGCGGGTTGGCATCCAATCCCGCAATCCGGAATTCTGTTGTCAACCAGGTCATAGAAACGATCGTTGCTGAGAACATTGCCGTCACGCAGGATGATCGTCAGTCGATCTCGTTGCAAATCCACCCAGCTGAAATGGGCGAACTGAGAATCCATGTGGGTACCGAATCGGACGTCATGAAGGCCCAGATTGTGGCATCGGAGCTTTTCACGAGCGACCTGCTGGTTCGGGAGAAACACCAGTTGATTTCGGCGCTTCAGGAAATGGGCATCGACCTGGGCGACGTCGAGATTTCCTATCAGGATTCCGATCCACGCTTCGATCAAAATGATTTTGATGATCGGCGACCTCGATTCTCCGAAGAAAGTTTGAACCAGCAAGCAGATTTGAAAACCACCGACATCGATGGTGCCCCAAATTCCAAACACCCGGCCACCAACTCCGCCATTGATATCGTTGCTTAGCCGCCACGACGTCACTGCGAACACAAACCCAACATCACAAACCCAACGTCAACTTAATTCAACTGAAGAATATCCCATGCAAACTTCCGGAATCAGTTCCAATATCGCGACGACGGAGTATCTGACCCTGCTGACCATTCAGTTGCAGAACCAGGATCCCATTGATCCGGTGAAACAGGATGATTTTGTCGCCCAGCTGTCCCAATTCTCAATGCTGGAAGGTGTCGAGAATTTAAACGCTTCGTTTGAAAGCATGTTGAAGCTTCAAGAGATTTCCCAAGGCCTTGATTTGGTCGGGAAACAGGTCGAATACCTCGACGTGGAAACCGGTGAATTGCAAACGGGGGTCGTGGATGAGTTTTTTGTCGACCAGGGAATTATCAATCTAAAAGTTAACGGCAAAACGATTTCCGTTGATCTGATCGCTGGTGTCAAAGCAAGTTGATCACCCACTGCGAGGGTCCATTTATTCGGAACGCCCAATTTCGGAAGATGACCTTAGCAGTGACAAACTTTTCGAAACTGACGATCAGCCGCGTTTGTTTTGAGAAAACTAAACTCACAATCAAAATTGCTGAGTTTATCAAGAAGATTTTTTTCACCCAGAAACCAAGGAAGACAGGATGTCTCAAACTCTGCTCACCGGTGCGTCAGGATTGTTGTCTCACCAGCGAAAGCTCGATATCGTGGCCAACAACCTGGCCAACCTCAACACAACCGCGTATAAGTCCCAGCGGATTTTGTTCAGCGATCTGCTGTACACAACCATCCAACCGGCATCCTCCGGCACAAATGCTGATTTCGGGGGAACCAATCCGCGGCAGGCCGGTTTTGGCGTTAGCGTCGCACAGACTTCGCGGAACCACGGTCAAGGCGTATTGAGTGCGACGGGCGCCTCGTTTGACTTTGCCATCCAGGGACAGGGCTTTTTTGTCGTCTCGGACGGGGAGACGAGCTACACGCGAGCAGGTGCGTTCTCGCTTGATTCCAATGGCTACCTCGTGGACCCGGCTACCGGGGCGTTTGTTCAACGGTTCGGCACCGTGGGAGAAGGGGATGATGGATTTCCAGCGTTTCAGGTTCCCGGAAACAACGCCATCCACGTACCTTTGGGAGCAGGGATCTCTGGCCGGATCACGACTGAAGCAGCAGTGACGGGCAATTTGCCTGCGCTGTTTTCACCCCCGGTGGCACATGTGATGACGACCGCCAAACCGTATGAATCAGGTGGCTCTGGCGCAACATTGACAACCCTGTTGAACGATCTGGATGACAATGTAGACGACTATACGACCGGTGACATTCTGCAAATTGAAGGAACCAATGCCGACGGTTCGCCGATTACCGCCCAACTGGCGGTCGATGCTACCACGACCCTGGGAGATGTTGTCAACATGTACAACAGTCTGTTGGTCGGAGCGACGGCGGAACTTGACGCCGCCGGCAACTTGGTCGTCACTGCCGACGAAACCGGCGAATCGCCACTGTCTTTGCGAATCTACGACGACCCTGCCAATACCGGCAGCACGGAACTGGCCAACCACGTCTTTCTCGCTACGACGGAAGGCAAAGCCGGTGATACAACGGAGTCGACAATGCAGGTTTTTGACTTGCGCGGCGAACCTCATATCCTCAACATTGAGTATCAGAAGCAGGATTCGAACAGCTGGGATGCTACTTTCTCACTAGCTGACGGCTCCGGACAAATTACGGCCGGGTCGACGTTCCGAATCGAGTTCTCCGAAGACGGGCAGTTTCAAACGGTCCAGGGTGCAGGCGCCGGCGAAGCCGCCATCGAACTGAAATTCGACTCGTTGTCAGAACCCCAAAC
This sequence comes from Pirellulaceae bacterium, assembly GCA_942492215.1. Classification (GTDB taxonomy): domain Bacteria; phylum Planctomycetota; class Planctomycetia; order Pirellulales; family Pirellulaceae; genus Mariniblastus. The sequence goes on along the minus strand of CALODY010000003.1, from coordinate 68,378 downwards.
GATCAACCTGTCATTGGATGGATTGACCCATTTGGCAACCGATTTTTCGTCCACGTTTGAACAGAATGGTTTTCCACCGGGCAATCTGGTCTCGGTGGCAGTGACTCAAGAGGGTGCCATTCAAGGCGTGGCAACAAACGGGCAACGAGTTCCCATCGCTCAACTGGCGATCGCCAGCTTTATCAACAACCAGGGGCTGGAAGCCAAGGGTCAAAACTATTACGACTCGACTGCCAATAGCGGGATCGCGCAAATCGGTACTGGACTGACTGGCGCAAGTGGATTCGTGCGAGGCGGCCAACTGGAGTCGTCCAATGTCGACGTCGCGCTCGAGTTCACTCAGCTGATCGTGGCTCAGAGAGGTTTTTCTGCAAACGCACGAACCATTACCGTTGCCAGTGAAGTACTGGAAGAACTGGCCAACATCATTCGGTAGTAATTCCTGATCATCGGTAGTTCGGCATGGCAACCGTTCGGAAGGAGTCGAGACTCACACCTTCCAAAGCTTGTGCTGCGTCGGCTACCTCCGGATCAGACGAATCGCAGCAGAGCCAGCGATCGGAGCCCGAGCGGGTCAAACTGCTCTACGCCGCGCCGCGTTCGAGGCGTTTCACAAAATTCAGAATTTCCGCAACGGCCTGGTAAAGCTCGTAGGGGATTTGCTGTCCGACTTCCACGTTGGCGTACAGGAATCGGGCAACGGGCTTCCGTTCGACAACCGCGACCCCGTGTTGCTTGGAGATATCAATGATCCTTTTGGCAAGGTAGTCCGCTCCCTTGGCAACCACGATCGGCGCAGCGTCCTCGCTAGACTCATAGCGCAGCGAGACGGCAAAATGGGTCGGGTTGGTAATCGTCACCGTCGCATTGGGCACATCGTCCAGCATACGATTTTTTCGCATCTCGTTTTGAAGACGGCGAAGACGTGCCTTGATTTGAGGGTCACCTTCCGTGTCTTTGAGTTCATCGCGAACTTCCTGCATTGACATCTTCATTTCCTGGTAATGCTTCCATCGCTGAAAACCGTAATCGACAATGCCCACGATGACCATCAATGCAGCCGACAAGAATCCTACGGCAAAGATCAGCTCTGTCCCCGTCTGGATCGCAAACCCGAACGTGGTTTGGCTGGCGGCGTTGATCACTTCAAACCGCGCGACGACCAAGAAGTAAGCTGTTGCCGCGATGGCCGTGGCTTTGGCAATCGCAACCATGCCACGATTAAGGGCGCGTGTGGAAAAAATCCTTTTCATTCCCTTGGACGGCTGCAACTTGTTAAAGTTCAATGCCAGAGGTTTGGTCGTCAGGTTGAACCTCGTTTGTAAAAAGCCGGCCAGAATGGTCACCGCAATAATCGGAGCCATCAGACAGACGCAAGCGAAACCGACCTGAGTCACGTCGCGCCGAATGGCCATCAAGATCGTATCCGGGTGAGAAATCATCGGCTCGACGAAAGTGAGTCGCTCCCGAATCGAACCCTTGATCAGTTCAAAAAACCATCTTCCGACCAACAGGAAGAAAAACATCCCGACCAAAACCGTCAGTCCACCCAACAACTCGGAGCTGAATGCCATCTGGCCTTCCTCGAGCGCTTTTTCCAACCGCCGTGGCGTTGGCTCTTCGGTTTTCTGATCTTGTGTTTGTTCGTTTTCGGACATCAAACGAGAACGTTGTGTTTGTTAATAGATGGTTGTTAGCGGGAAAGAACCGGAATAACTTCGGCCTTCGAAATTCGAGGCTGGCATTCGAGATTCCTTCGATTGGTGTCAGTACGTTTACGCTGTAGTCCTGGTAATTGAAAATTCCCGGTAATTGGAAAATCCCTGGTTGAATATTGAATGTTCCCCGTTGATTCCGTGACGAAGAAAGCCAAGCCACTTTCCACTTTCCACTTTCCACTTTCCACTTTCAACTTTCCCAATATCCCATCATTTGTTCCAGCTGAACCATCACCCGCATAAAGTACATGACCGTCGCCTGAACGATCACGGGCATGAAAAGAATCAAGCAAACAATCCCCAGTCCACTGCGCAGCGACATGCCCACGGAAAAGAGATTCAACGTCGGAGCTGCCTTGTTCAAAAAAGCAAGGCCGACTGTGAGCAGAAACATGACAATGCCCAAAGGAGCCAGGATCAGTAGCCCATACTCCGGCATATCATCCACCAATCGAATCAGGCCCTCGGTGGGTAGATCAAGTAAATTGATCTTGTTCGCCAGGTGAGTCATCGAAATGTGCAAAAACAAGATCAGAAAATGGTGCAGGTTTAATCCAAAAAAAAGCAGCACGGCAAGCGTTTCAAAAATCTTCGTGACCAGCGTGGATTGATCCGAGGAACCCGGGTCGGAAATCGACGCGAGTGACAATCCGATTTCCTGGCCAACATAGGCACCCGCGATTTTCGCAGGGATCAACAGAAACCCCAGCGTCATTGCCAGCAGCAGACCGATGCCGACTTCACGGACGATGAATAGAATGGCCAGCAGGGTCGGCACGTTGGGACCCAATCCCGTACCGATCGGCACACTTCCATACCAGAACATGGTAAGCGCCAACGCCATTCCAGCTTTGACCAGTACAGGGAGTTGACGTTGCGAGAATAGTGGGAAAAAACCGACAAACGCCGAAATGCGAGCAAGGATCAAGACGAACGAGAAAAGTTGCTCGTCAAACATCAGAACGCGGCCTCGGACATTCGCTCGAACATTACCAGCGTGAATGTTTTCAACGTGGACAGGTACCAGGGTGTCAAAAAAATGACAATTCCTACGACGGCGACGATGCGGGGAGCAAACGTCAACGTCTGTTCCTGGATACTGGTTACCGTTTGGGCGATACTGATAAACAATCCGACGATCAGCGACACAATTACGACCGGCGCCACCAACAGCAACGCGACCACCATCAGATCCCGTCCGATTGTAATGGCATCACTCATTTCCATGGCGGCACGTTGAGTTGTGTGGGTGGGTTGTCAGGAACCTAGGAGCGGAGATGATCGTTTTAACGAAGTGTTCTGGTTGATGGCCGGCTGGAAACGTCGTCCCTTTTCTTGGACCACAATACCTTCAACATTTGGTCGACAAACGCCGGATCGTCGAGCACTTCCAGGATCTTGGAAGCTTTACGTTTTTCCATGGCGTCCAGCAACTTTGCGGCGAACTCCAGCTCACCCTCGTTGGCAAATGTTCTCAGATAGTTGGCAGCCTGTTCGTTTTCCAGATTGCCGAACCAGGCTTTCGCCGTCTTCACGCGTTCTTCGATTTCGTTCAATTCCACGGCTTCATCGGGTTTCCTGTCCTTGAGCAACTTTGTCAATTCCAGTGTTTTCGTTGAAAGCTGTTCGTTTTCGATCTTCATCTCCTCGACCGAACTGCCCGCCTGCTGCAATTTTGATTCGATGCGTTGTGTCAACGCAGTGAGTTGATCTCGCTCGATTTTCAAGTCGTCGAACAACAGCTTGATATTCTCTTCTGACTTCTGAACCTGTTTTTCACGTTCAATCAGCTCTCTCTCTTTCTTGCGAATGGAGTCGCTCAGTTCCAGGACTGCCTCGACCGTGATCGGCATTGGGGGTCGCATCGCGACCGGCATTTGCGTTTTTTTGTCGGCACCTTCGCCAATCGGTGGTACGCCGAGTTCGGTCGTTGAATCAAGTTCGGAGATGCTGGCTTCCTCCGATTCGGAGTCTTGATTTAGCAGGTACCAGGATACCGAGGCGGAAGCCGCAAACAGAATGATGCCGGCGGTGGCGGCGGTCAGTAACGTCTTCATCGTTGGCCTCCTGCAAACTGGGTCGCCAAGTACCGTTCATCCGCCAAATGCATTTCTTTCAACAGCTCTGCCGAAACTGCCTTTTCTGTTTCCTGCTCGACAAGTTTCTCCCACGACTTGAGTTGTTTGTTCGACTCCCGAAACGTGTGGAGCAAGTGATCGAGTTTCTCGTCTGCGGTTGCAATATCCATCTTCACCGAGTTGATTTTGCGTTGAATTTCAATCAAGGCGACATCGCATTGCTGGTTGAACATCGTGGCGTCGGAGCTCATGCGAAATTGGGTCGCCACGCAGGCCAGTTCTTCCTGCAAGTGGTTGCGGTCCTGTCCAAGTTGCGCGATCAACTGTCGCTGAGCGCCAATTTGCTGTTTGACAAGGTCCAATTGCTGCTGTTGAAAGTGGAGTATTTTCTCATACTTGATGAGGCGATTTTTACTCATGGTAATCCGTTTCAGATTTCGATGACGAGGTGGAAATAATTAAAGACGAGCTTAACCGGTGGTTTGTGAACTCCACCGATTGGCAATGTTGGACATCAAGGTGAACGAGTCGGAATACGTTTGCGGTTTACCAAGTTCCTGCTGCAAAAACTTGCAGACCAGCGGGTACAACTCGATCGCCAGATCTGTTTCGGGTGACACACCGGCTTGATAGGCCCCAATCTGTAGCAGGTCAACAACGTCTTCATATCGGGAGAGGATTTGGCGAATACAGACCGCGATCGCTTGATGTTGCGGTTCGGCCAAATCCAGGAACAAGCGGCTGTTGCTGGACAACACATCAATCGCCGGGAAATGGCCCGAGTTGGCCAATTTGCGATCCAGCACGATATGACCGTCAAGAATGGAGCGGGCGGAGTCGGAAATGGGATCGTTCAGATCATCCCCCTCTACCAAAACCGTAATGATACCGGTGACCGAACCGCGGTCGGAATTTCCCATTTTCTCCAGCAGCACCGCCATTTTTTGAAACACCGATGGCGTATAGCCTCGGGACGTTGGTGGTTCGCCCAACATCAATCCCAGATCTCGCTGTGCCATCGCAAACCGGGTCAGGCTGTCCAGCATCAATAAGACATTTTTTCCACGGGCGCGGAACCAATCGGCGATTGCAATGGCGGATTCTGCGGCACGCACTCGGGAGATTGCCGTTTCGTTTGCAGTGGACACAATGACCACGGACTTTGCCATCCCCTGTGGCCCCAATGAATTCCTCACAAACGGGGTTACCTCTCTGCCACGCTCACCCACGAGGGCAACCACGTTCAAGTCGGCGACGGCGTGTCGGGCGATTTGGCCAAGCAACGTACTCTTCCCGACGCCACTGCCGGCGAACAGCCCAACACGTTGACCGCGACCGATCGTCAACAATCCGTCAATGGCCCGCTGGCCAGTGACAAAAACATCTTGAATCTGATTTCTCGAAAGGGCAGGGGGCGGGCCGCCTTCGACCAATGCAGAATGCCTGCTGCGGAGCGGCCCCAAATCGTCAATCGGTTGCCCAATCGCATTGATCACGCGACCCAGAATTTCATTTCCGACAGGAACCCGCATTTGTTTGTCGAGAGCGACGACCAAGTCGCCACGTTGCAGGTTTTCGCTGGGACCAAAAGGCATGATCTGCGCAAAATCGCCCGAAAACCCGATGACTTCTGCCAAACAGGTCTTTCCATCTTTGCCGCAAATCTGACAGAGCTCACCGATTGCAGCGGGCAGGGACACAGTGATTGCGCCCTGAATGCTGTGAATCCGTCCCACGTTCTGGAACGGACTAATCCTCGAAATCGGTTGTGTCAGAATAGGTTCGCTCAGTCCGAGCATGCTCTAGAGCCTCCATCAGTTGCTCTTGTATCTCATCAAGTTGTCGGTCGTAGGATGCGACCACGCATTGATGCGCCGATTCCACCCGGCAGTCGCCCGGCATCACCGAATCATCCTGTTGTAATCGAATTGCCGAATCCAGAGATGGAGAATCTGGGAGGGAGATCAGCAATCGATCCATATCTTTTTTGTTAACGTGAACCACAACTGGGTGTTGCGGATCACTCCGTTTCAGGAAGGTGTCAAGGAGAGCACGGATGCGTGAATCATGGTGGGAAACTTCATACAGAACGACCGCACGAGCAATTCGGTTTGCGAGTCGAATCGAAAGCTCGTGTAGCTGCTGCAACGATTCATTCTGATTCCGTGACAATACCTCGATGTTTTGGTTGATCTTTGCCAGCAGCGCTGGAAGATCAAAATGTGAGTCGAGGCTTTTAGCAGGTGGCGGAAATTCTGTCTGCCCCACTTCTGGGGACGGAGATAAAGTTGCTGGCACTGTGTGTGCGGCCGGGCGCACTTGGCCTTTCACTGGAACCAGCGCGACGTTGGTTAACGGTCGGTCAAATCTTACGACGTGAGTTTGCATATTCGTTACAGTTTGATTTCGCCTGACTCGTCCAGCCTCGCCAGTGCTCCGACGACTTGCGATCGGGCCTCTTCGATTTCCTCGTCGGTAACGTTTTCTTTGTACTGCATTTCTTCCTGGATCGACGCTCGAGCCCGTTTGGAAAGATTATTCAGCAGTTTGGCGATGATTGCCTCGTCAGTTCGCTGGAGCGCAACAATCAGGCTGTCAGATTCCACTTCACTGAGCACTTTCTGAACATCGCGGTCGTCCAACCGCAGAACATCCCCAAACAGGTAAAGTTTGGCTTTGACCTGCTCGGCCAGTTCCGCATCGGATTCCTCCAACTTCGCCATCAACTCGATCCGAATCTCTTTGGGGAGTGACCTCATCAACTCGGCCAGCACGGTGGATTGATCAACCTTTTCCTCGCGATATTCGACGGTGATCGCTTTCTGCACCGTCGATTTCAAAACCTGGTTGACGATCGGCGCCGGAACCGTCGACGGTTGGCTGAGAAAAACGATCGTTTCCGGTCGCACGGCGTCCGGTAGGTGCTCCAACGCCTTGGCAGCCAGTTTCGTTTCCATGTACCGCAAAACCATCGCAATCGTCTTTGGGTGATCTCCAACAAGTGCTGTCGCAACCTGGTAGGGATCCAGGCGATTCAAATCGTTGACCGGATCGTCACTGGGCGTAATTTTCGGGAAAAACGTGACAGCCTGTTTGGCGGTCGCACCGTCTTTTCCATCGTTACCGGTTCCGCTGTTATCCGCATCGAGATCCAATCGCAATTCGTTCATGGCAAAACGAAAATATTGATTGAAGTCACCGATAACGTATTCAACTTCTTCCGGAGAAGGAGGATCCGATTGGAAATCTTGCAGAAGTTTTTGAATGTACGTGGCGCGAACCGGGTTCATCGTCTGAAACGCGACCTTGGCCACATCGTCACCGAGAACGTTCAATAACAGCGCGAGCCGTTCTTCTGACGTAAACGCTCCCATATTTTTGTTGCCTCTTTAAGATGAATACTGGCGGCGGATCAACATTACGGAAGGTCGCGGGCTCGTGTCATGCCGCTTTTTCCTGTTTTTGCCGCTCATCCGATTCCTGCTCCGAGTCGCTGGCCCAGGCCGAAATGATTTTCGAAAACACTTCCGGGTTTTGTTTGACCAACTCGCTAAGTTGGTTGACCTGCGATGTCCGTTCGCCCGGCACTGGACTGGCCGATCCGCCAGAGATTGGAACCGGTTGAAGGTTCTTGATCGCTTTCAGTCCCAATAGCAATGCCACCAGGGCCGCGATGCCGAGGGAAATATTTTTCAGGATTGCATTTATTTGTTCCCATGGAAAACTCGTGACTGGTACCGCGTCGAAATCAATCGTTTCTGCGAACGGCATGAACGCCAAATCGAACTGATCCAAGCCTTCACGAAAGCCAATCGCCTGTTTGACCAGATTTTCAATGTCTGATTTGGCTTCGGCGCGATCTCCTGGCGTTTCGTTTTTCTCGATCCGTCAGAATTGATGAGCACGGAAACTGTCGAGAGGTCCAGCCAGCCGGGAGTTTGCTCCCGGGCTTCGCGAATCGTTTTCGAAACCTCGTAGTCCGCTTCCGTATCTTCTTGCTTGTTGATGGTGACCTTCTGTTTCGGGTTGCCACCGGAGCTCGTGAGATTGGACGACACGCCCGCAGTCCCCGCCGCGAATGAGTTCTCGCCGGTCGTGGAACTCGTATTCACAATTTCTTTGACCACGACCTTTTTTTCCGGATCTACCTCCGTACTGGTTGTCGTTGAGTCGGGAAAGGAGAACCTGGCACTCAGCTCAACTTGCGAGTTCCCGAAGCCATAAACCCGGTTTAGCAACGACTGGGCTTTATACATGAGTTCGCGCTCTCGATTGAGTCGAAATTCTTCCTGTTTTGACAGCTGACGGAGTGAGGAGTCCAACGAGTAGATGTTGCCGTTGGAATCGGTGATCGAAACCTGGTCCGGTCTCAGGTTGGGGACTGCCCCCGCCACTTGAGTCGCAATCGCTGCCGCGACCCCGTCGGTGGGAGTGTGGTTGGGCATCAGTTCAAGCATCACCGAAGCCTTCGGTTGATCGCTTTGTCGCAAGAAAGGCTGTTTGTCAGGAATACCCAAATGCACGGTCGCGTCTTTGACAAATTCCATTTTCCTGATCGTGCTGGTCAACATGGCCTCCAGGTTGCGTCGCCTGGCATCCTGCTGAACCAGCGGATCCGTCCAAGGTGAAAGTCGTTCCAGTTCGGGCGTCTGGTGCTGCCAATTCCCAAATCGGTTGGCGATCAGGTTCACTTTGCCATAATCGCGATTGATCACTTGGATTCCGGCACCGGCGGTGGAGATTTGGTAAGGAGATATTGGCTTGTTCCAGCTCGTTGATCAATTCGTTCATTGATTTTGAATCGACATCGCGTCGCGACGGCAACATACTGAGGCTGTGCCGACCAAATGCCGACGCCCACGATCGCGCCAAAACAGATCAGTAGCAGCAGGATAATCCCGAATCGGGCGGCGGCGGTCGAGTCTTTCCAAACCAGCAGCGATTGATCGAGATAAGACTTAAGAGTTTGCATGAAATGGTCCCGATTCGTCGGTTTGGATCACGTTTTTAAAATTGCTGAAGCTGTTCTGATTATTACGGGCCGCCCGCTGGCGATCATTCGCGACGTCGGAAGTTTTCCAACCTCCGTTACAAACTAAAAAGTTGACGAAAACTAAAACTGCATACGCATCAATTCGTTATACGAATCGATCAAGTGATTTCTAATTTCCATAAACAGCTGAAAGGACATATCTGCATTGGCCACTGCCATGACGACCTGTTGTACATTGTCGGTTTTGCCCGTCGCAAAGTCTTTGATCGCCGTATCGGAAACCTGCTGATCCGTATTGGTCTGTTCAATGAACTTGTTGACCAGATCGCCGAAGGAACCTTTCCCGTCCGCCTTGCCAACGCCTTGGTTTTGCGTTGAATGCTGGGCCTGACCGATCTTGGAAACGGCGGAGGCTGCCGAAACAGGATTCATTACCTCGTACCTCGCAACAGCTGCAGTGTCTGCTCGATCATCTGTTTGAAAGTCGTCAGAGCCTTGAGATTTGCCTCATAGGAACGACTGGCTGTAATCAAATCCACCATTTCATTGGGCAATTTGACGTTTGGCATTTCGACCATGCCATCGGCGTCCGCATTAGGATGACCGGGCATTTTGATCTTTGGCCCTGGCGTCGCATCGGCTCGCATACCGACGACTTCGACGCCTCCCAACCCGTCAACAGCGCCGGTCGCATCCAGCGCGGCCGCAAAAACAAGTTGTTGACGACGGTAGGGACCGCCTTCCGGTGTTGAAGTTGAATTGGCATTGGCAATGTTGTGCGCGACCACTTCCATACGTTGGCGCTCAGCGGACATTCCCGAAGCACTGATGTCGGCACCTGCAAAAAGATGAGCTTGCATGCCTGATCTCCAGATTGTTTAGATGAGTAATCGATGAGTTTGGTGGTTGGTTCCCGTTTCTTGCTTTCTGTTAGGATTCGCGACAGGACGGCATCATTATTGCCCTGAAATGGCTCGCTGCATGATTCCGATTTTTGAACCCAGTAACTGGGTCAAGGTTTGGTGGATGATGGCGTTCTTTTTTAAACCTGCCAATTCCCGGTCCAAGTCCACATTGTTGCCGTCGTTGCGGGTCTCCAACCCAGCGACCCATTCGAATTTGAACTGGGGAGACTCATCATCGCTTCTGACTTTTTCAATGTGGGCCAGCAGTTCATCGAACGACAATTGTGTCGTCTTGTACTTCGGCGTATTGACGTTGGCGACGTTCTGGCTGATCACGCGATGGTTCTGATTCGCGAACTCAATCGCGTTGGAAACCAATTGAAAATGAGAAGGCAGTCCGGTCATATAAACTGTATCGGTTAAGTCAGGTTTACTCTTGAGGCATTCATTGGTTCAACCGCTAGCTACGTTGGAAGGAACGTTCAAGGGAACACAATCCAACTTGCGGTGAATCGGGCTTTTTTCTTCCAAAAAACAGCTTGGCGGCGGGTTTAACACGTCGACCTCCGACGAGTTGGCGTTTCGTAAATCCAATCGTCGAAATGGATTCGGGTTTTTCGCATGGTGAATTTGAAAAGTCACGGATGGCTTGCTTCGGCGTTGTCCTGATTGCGGATTAACCAGCTCCGAAGGAAGTGTTCCCCAAATTGTCTGCAAGAACGTCGTTCAAAACCTACATTTTGCCAACTACCGTTCTGGAAGTTGCTGATCGCCGATCCTTGTCCTTTACTGCGTCAACGCCACCAAACGAAGTGAATGGCTAACGATCTGTTCAGATCGTTGATTCAGCGAATTGATTTCCCGTCAGCCAATGGAACTCACACAAGTTGTGGCTCCGTTGCGTGCAACACCTGCATCGTCGAGGAATTCAATCCGTGCACATTTCTTTTCAAACTAAGTCATAGGTGGCTTGATGGATATTGCAACAATTATTGGCCTGTTGATGGGTTTTGGATTGATCTTTGCCTCGATCGCCATGGGCGGGGCGGAGGGTTTGGCTTCGTTTGTTGACGTACCCTCGCTGATGATTACGGTTGGTGGATTCCTTCGCCGCATTGTTGATTAATTTCCCGCTGAAAACCTGCCTTTCCTCATTGTCTGTCATCAAGAAATGTTTCCTTACGAAACTCCCTGAAAACGATCAGGTCATTATCCAATTCAAGCAACTGGCCACCGTGGTTCGCAAAGACGGCATGCTGGCTCTGGAACAGGAATTGGAAAAAATTGATGATGATTTCATGAAGCGTGGTTTGGAGATTGTCATCAGTGGCGCGACCGACGAGCAGATCCGCCAGGTTCTCGAAACGGAACTCTCTGCCATTGAAGCTCGGCATGCCACGGGGAAACAGATCGTTGATTCCACCGGCGCTGCTGCTCCTGCCTTTGGCATGATTGGGACCTTGGTCGGTTTGGTCCAAATGCTCCAGTCACTGGATGACCCCAGCCAAATTGGTGGTGGTATGGCCGTCGCGCTGTTGACAACGTTGTACGGTGCCATCATCGCCAACGTCGCCTGCATTCCGCTGGCTGGAAAACTCGAGAATCGGAGCAAAGAAGAAGTGCTTGTCCGTGAGCTAATGATTACCGGCCTGGTGGGTTTGGCCGAAGGATTGGCGCCTCGAGCGATTGAAGACAATCTGATCGCCTACCTGTCACCCAAAAACCGGCGCACATTGCAACCGGCAAGTTAATCCAAATTCTGGCTCCGAGGTGAATCCGGTACACGGCAAACCTCTGGCTGCCTTTGAAATCAATGGACTCCGCATGGATATCGAAATCAGGCGTGCTTAAGCGATGGCCAAAAAACAAAAAATCTTTGTCCAAAAAGACGATATTCCTGCCTGGTTCATGACCTACAGCGACGTCATTACCTTGTTGATGACGTTTTTTATTCTCCTGTTGACATTTTCCACGACCGAGCCGGAACGCTTTGAGAAAGTCCGCGCGACGACCTTTTCCGCCGGGGGTGCCACCGGGCTGATCGGAAAAACAATCGAGGGCCCAGATGATGATTCGTGGGTCAATCGAGTCGACCGCCAGCAGCCCGGATCGCCATGCGGGGCGCCGAAATGCCGCCCATCATGAGGGAACCGTTGCGTAAACGTCGTTGGGAAAGGGTCTCAAATCACTCGATCCGGCAGAGGATCGACACAACGAAATGACGTCGCACTATTTTGACGTTGAATTGACACGAATTTTCAACTCGCAGGGCGAAATCACTTCAAGGCAAATACCTCTGCCAGGCATTGCCGCACAGCTGCGTGATTTTCCCTTCCAGGCGCATCCTTTGAATATACCGATCAAGCTCAGTCAGAAAAAATCGTCAACCTATTAATGTTCATGTTCCACGAAGAACAGACGCGGCCGGGTCAGGTTGCGATGAGCATGATCAAGAATGAAGAATTGCCCGCCAACAAACTACGAATCCTGATCAAGCGTTATTTGGGAAATCCGTCATGAGTCGCAGACCGAAACAGCCGGCTTCCAAACCAAGCAAAGCCTACCTGGTCTCATTCGGCGACACGATGACGGCCCTGTTGGCGTTCTTCATCGTGTTGAATTCGCTGGCCAAAGACCAAACTGGAGCCAATATGTACACCGGGACCGGTTCGTTCGTCCAAGCCATGACGTCGATCGGAATCCCGGGAAAGAAACCGGGCAGCCGCTCCGACCAGGTCATTGTCAAGAAAGCACCCAAGCCGGTCTATGCGGTTTCTGCCGCCAAGAAAATTCCCGATGATCCCGGGATTGGGCCTGACGAAGAAGACGACAATCAACGCATCATCGACCGCCAAACCGAAAACTTCCAACGCTTTCTTTCAGAGATGGAATACCAGTTCGAGGTGAACGAAGGTAACCCTACAAAAAGCCAGGTTGTGTTCGATTCGTTCGAGAACCTGAATCGGGATACCGACGTGATCTTGGGAGTGAACGCCATTCAAATGGCTTCGGACTCCATCGGTCAACTCTCCCGTTCCGATTTTGAACTGGAGGTGGTTGTGTGGGCGAACATGCCAAGCCCCACGGCGATGAAAAAGGCGGTCGATCAGGCACTCCTGATTCAACAACAACTGGAACGTTCATTCCAATTCCGCAGCGACCAAAGAAAACGCCTGACCACTTCCGCCAAACCGTGGCTGTTTGTCGATGCCAAACGCCCACGAATCTCATTCATCCTGTCTCGGATGGACGAAAAATAGTTGTCACTCGCAGATTGCCAACCGGCAATCATGGCCAGCTTGAGCCGCAGAACGGCAAAGTCCCCTATGTTCACCAATCCGTCCGCCGGTCCCCTGGGGGGTCCCACCGAGCGCCGGTTCTCGCAGGCCAACGTTAAATTGTACGGATTATTCGGGTCAAACTTGCAGTAGCACCACGTTTTAAGCTGTTCCGGCTGCAACCATTAATCCAAACGTTGTCGATTTCTCGATAAAAGATCTCGTACTGGTCGTATTGAAACGCACCCGGTCCTGAGCTAACTGAATGAAACGTTCCGCCACTTGTCGATTTTGCGTTATCCTGGTCATTCTGATGACAACGACGGGTTGTTGTCTGCGCAAATCCACCGAACAACGTTGTTGTCCGCCGTACGTCAAACAAACTCCAACACCCGTGATAAGTGCCAAAGTCCCCGGCGCAGGGGTTGTGGCGGATTTTTCCGAAGTGCAACCGTTCGAGGCGGTACGCCGCAACTTGCTATCCCAGGTTGGATTCAACGAATCACTGGAAATCGATCTGCCAGAGGCGACGTGCCTTGCCGCGACTCACTCCGAACTGGCCGAGTTGGTGGAAGCGGAACGTCATGCGATGCGCTGCCAGTCAGATGATTGTCGGAGTCAAAATGATCGATTTGATCCTCGCCGGCCAGGCGCTTGAGTTGCGCAACCAGGACGCCGGTCGGGCGGGAGAGCTTTTCCTGCGGCTGGTCGAGATCCAACTTCAACGACAACTGATTGCGGAATCCAACCTCGAACTTGATGAGCTGGAACGGACACTCGACCAAGCAGCGGAGGCCGGGATCGCGACGGCCGAAGGTCGTCATGAATTGACGGCTCGTCGCACCGATTTGAAACAGTCCGAATCGGAACTCGAAACCAACGGTCAACGAATCCAATACGAGCTGAATCAACTGTTTGGCCGCAGTCAGACAGGAATTGTATTGATCCAACCCGTGTTTGAACTCACGCCGAGGTTTGTTGAACTGGATACTCGCCGAGAGACAGCCATCGCGGAATCCAGCCGACCCGGCGTCCAGGCCATGCAAGCCGCCCTTGATTGCGACCCGGACAACGAATCCGTCTACAGCCTGCTTTCCCAGTTTGACCGCCGCCTGGGGATTCGATTACTCACCGGAAAAAAGATTACCCTGTGCAGCCTGCTTTCCAAACCGCCAACGGATCCAACCGTTGGATTGCGTGCGGGACAGGCCCAAAAAGCTGTCGATTCGCTGCGCCAACAAGCTCGCATCGAGGCGGGCGAAGCCATGCTGAAAATCCAGAGTTCCTACGAACAGGTCGCGCTGCTTGTCGAGGATGTCGATCGACTTTCCCAAAGACTGGACCAATTGGAGGCCAGCAAGGATGTCATCGACGGAAAAATGTTTCTGGAGAAAAAACAGGTGTGGGCAGAACGACAGACGGCCAGGGCCAAGTTGATTTCGCAGGCCGTGGAAAACGAAATTGGCCGAATCAAATTGCTGCAGTCACAAGGCCGTTTGTTGGATGAATGTGGCTTGGGTTCCACGGACGGTTGCCAGAGCATTCCCTGTTCCGAATGAGGATCTCTGAGCCTCTTTCGATCCACGCGGTTCCAATTGAACCGCCGGTGCCGGTTATGTTGGCAAATCACACCCACAACAACCCAAACGTTGGTATCCGAATCAATCGATGCTAACATGAAAGTTGGCCCGGGCTGGCGGTGGTCCAGGTAACACTTGGCAACTTTATTGATGTGCTGCTGATGCGAAACGCCTTCATTGCAATTCTGATCATCGCGGTGGGCGGTGTGGGTTGGCTCTTGGGAACAAAGTTTGGTTCGTCCAGTTCAACAAAGCCCCTCATCGCAAACAAAAACGAGAAAACGGACATTCCGCCTACCGTTCGGTGTCAGGGCAAGTTTGTGCCGGCGGGCGGAATCGTGAAAATCCTGGCGCCGGTTGGGGAAAAAGTCGAACACCTTTTGGACAAACAGGTCGGTCAGTCCGTAGCGAAGGACGAAGTTCTTGTTTGTCTGTTCAGCCGCAATATCCGTGAGCACGAATGGAAATTGGCCAAGGCACGTCGCGAGGATGCGCTGAATAAAGCCGAATATGAAAAACAACAAGCTGCATTCCAAAAAAAGACCGCGGAACTGGCGGTCGATGAAGCTGAAGACAGCGAAGAGAAGATCAACCGAGAGGCGCAAAAGATCAAACTAATCGAGTCCCAGCATGAAACAGCAGTCGAACTTCTCGACCGACTCGAGCAACTGAAGCAGAATCCGGATACCAAAGACCTGATCAACGAGAGCGAGCTCTCCAAACAACGTTTACTGGTCGAACAACTTTCGATGCAGATCGAACAGGGCCAGATGGATGTGGAATTGGCCAAACAGGCGGCCGCACGAGCCCAGAAGCTGGCCGACAATAACTTGAAGTCCGTGAAATTCGCCATTGATAATGCGGCACGGGCCATACCCCTCCAATCCCTCGATGCGGCCGTCGAGTTGGCCAAATCGGCCTATGATATGACCGAAATCAAATCGCCGATCGACGGAAAAATCCTGGACATTATTGTTCGCAAGGGTGATTCGACGACCGATCGCCCCATCATGATTGTTGCGGACACGGATAACATGCAATGCCTGGCCGAAGTCAATGACTCGCTACTGCAACATATTGTTTTGGACGAAAACGCAAATCCGCGCGTCAAGATTACAAGTCCCGCATTTGAATCTGCCATCTGGGGGAACGTTGTCAACAAGGGCCTCATGATCAGCCCGCCATCACTGAAAAACCCCAATCCGTTTGCGAGCGTTGATCGCCGTACGGGAACGCTGACCATCGCTTTGGACGATAACGAGACGGCAGCCCAATTTGTTAACTTGCAGGTCGAAGTTGAAGTCGAAGTGATACCGGGGAGTCTCACTCAGCCGCAGCAATCCCCGGCTGATTGAGACGTGTCGCCGCACCTCAACCCGGTGCGACCGGCGACTCTTTCATCCGATCAGTCCAGGACCCCACATGATCACGCCCATCTCCGTAAACAACTTGCTCGCGGGCGGCTGGCGGACCCTGTTATCCATTATCGGAATCGGGATTGCGGTCGTCCTGATTTTCATGCAGTTGGGATTCCTGGGCGCCGTGCTGGATACCGCAGTTGTGTTTTACCGGAATTTGAACTTCGATCTCGTCGTCCGGTCACCCGATTTCTACCAGTTTATTGATGCCAAACGAATCTCGCGGGATGATTTGAACCGCATCGTCAACGTCGAAGGCGTCACCGCCGTTCAACCCTTCCACGTCAGCCTGGGAAACTGGACTTACGAGGGCCAGCAAGTCGAACGTGGCATCTTGATCATGGGTGTCAGCCCTTACGGTCAAACCTTTCAAGCTGGGGACTCTCAGCCGAAAGTCAGTTTGTTAAATCAAGAACGCGCGATCCTGGTAGATCAGAAGTCGCGCCCCGGGTTTCTGGGCGCCAAAAACAAGGAACCTTTCTCCAACGAGAATTCCCGTAACTTGAAAGTCGAAATCAATAAAAAACGTTGCCGAGTCGCCGGGCTTTTCGAAATTGGAACGGGATTGGCTGCCGATGGCGCCATACTGATCAATGAACGCGGGTACGCTGAAATCGTACCTGGGTACTCTTCCAACGACGTCGCGATGGGACTGATTCAGCTTACTCCCGAACTGGCCCGCGACCCGGCTGCAGCCCGTGACAAAATAAACGCGGCCTTAACCCGCTCATCGTCGCGAACCTCGCCTAAAGATGCGATGCCTGTACAGGTGTTAACGCGCGCTCAGGTTGAATATAGCGAGATGAAGTATTGGATGACCAATACACCCGTCGGTCTGATTTTCATCACGGGCGTGATCGTCGCATTCGTCGTGGGCAGCATCATTGTTTACATCGTCTTGTCTTCCGACATTACCAAACAGCTGGGCGAATACGCAACGCTCAAAGCCATGGGATATCGAGGCAGCTACCTGAACCGGATCGTTTTCGAGCAAGCATTAATCTTGGGGGTCATTAGCTACGGATTGGCATTTGTCGTCTCGTTGGTGCTTTACAAACTGGTTGGCGATGCGGCGGATCTACCGATCACGATGACGTTGTTCCGTCAGGTGATCGTATTTTCCTCCACGTTGATCATGTGTACTGTTTCTGGCGCGATCGCTTCCCAAAAACTGCGCAGCGCCGATCCGGCCGACTTGTTCTGACCCGACGATTGGCAAGATCCCTTCTGCCTGTGTCGTAATGCCGGGCGGTGCAGAGCCTGAATATGCTCGTTCCTGAACGGGATGAAAGCAGTCAGGAGTTGGCAACGCCAATCCGACGTAAAAGACCCACGCTTAAACCTGGGGCATCCTATTTCGGCTGAAACAGTGTCGCCGTAACATCCAGCGGTTGCTCATTGCGTAGAAAACCGGGTTCCCGTTCACTGTTTACCGATAAACAGCAGCGATTGCGGCCTTGTATTTTCGCCTGATACATCAGCTTGTCGGCGTGGTTAAAAACATCTTCCAGTGAAGCGTCGTTGGCGTTGCAGCACCGCACTCCGATACTGATCGTCACCTGATGACGTTGGCCATCGATCTCAACCACCAACTCCTCGATCGCTTTGCGGAACCTCTCGGCAGCGGATTGAGCAACTTCGGCTGCACAATCAGCCAGGATGACAACAAATTCTTCGCCACCGATCCGATACACTGCATCGTACTTACGTACGTGGTCGACCAGTGTTTCCGCCACCCGAATCAGGATCGTATCGCCGGCGGCGTGACCGAAGTTGTCGTTGACTGATTTGAAATGATCAATGTCCATGACCATCATCACAAATGAACTGCGACTTCGTCGGCAGCGGTCCAGCTCGGCACTGGCCTCGGCATCGTAGGCGCGTCGATTCTTGAGTCCCGTGAGTGGATCAATCAAGATATTGGTTTTGAGCTGGATATTCTCCTCCAACATTCTCGAATTCTCGGCTTGCAGCCCCAGCGACATTTCAGCGATGCCCCGACGCGCCTGGCTTTCGAGTTGCTCGAAGGTCGCGGCATGAGAGCAATCGTAGTCCAGCAATTTCGCATATTCGGTCCAGTAGACGACCGACTCATCAAACAGCCTGTCAAAAATGGGTCCCGAAATACCCAGTTTGACCTCGGCTTCCTGTTTTGTGGCACTGATGCGGTCCACGTGAATGTCGCGGTGGAACAACATCTCCGCGATTTGTTCGGCAATGATTAGAACCAATGTCGAATCGCCAAACTCGCGACCGATTTGTCCGCGGACTTTGATTGCGTCTGCCATCTTGGGCGGGAATTTCCAGTTATCCAGCAGATGGCCGCCCAGCTCGTAGTGATCCAATCCCCATTTCTCGATTTCTAAAATCGGCATCGGCAATTTTCGGTTTTGAGCATCCTGCATGACATCCACGTACTCATTGCCAAACACGTGTGCCATCGCCATTTGGCCGATCTTCAGCACCAGGCCCGTGAGAAATGCAACATCTTTGTCGCGTTGCAGGTGACCGCTGATCGTGCGGGCCGCAATCGCCGTTGCCAGGCTCTGATTCCAAAAGTGATCGTAGTCAAATCCGCCTGTCTGCGGTGGTGCTGTTTGCATCAGCGAGAAAGAAAGGCCGATCATTTTGACAGCCCGCAATCCGATGGCCACGATGGCCTGCTCGATCGTTTCCGTTCGGCGGGTCCGCGCCAGAATGGGAGAATTGCAATAATCGATCAACTTCGCGGCCAGCACCGGGTCAGCGCCAATGACCTTGGACATTTCCGAAATCTCGACATCTTCCTGGTTGTAAAGCTCCAACAGTCGCAACGCGATGCCGGGTGGCGAAGGCAACTGATCCGTTTCAATGATTTGTTGCAGAGCGGACTTCATCCGAACTTCCTCGGGGTTTGAAATTAGAGATTCAAACAATTCGTCGGGTATTGGAAACGACGTCAGATAACATCTCTCAATAATCCGTTTCGCTTACTGGTCGACCGTAAAACCACTCTCCAAAATTCGTCAGCCGGCATCGCAAAACGATTCCAGCACCGAAATGCGCCAGGACCCATCGACCGGTTTGTCGAGGCAACGGGAAGCGTCGAGAATGGGTTACTGACAGGATCTCAATCACAACATCGACGGGCGTTGAGCATCCTAAGGAAACGATTGCGCGTCCTCCCATTGCCGACGATTTTGGCCGCGATTCCACAGGCGCGAAGTTCATCCTGCATCTGAAGTTCGTAGTCACTAATTGGGTGGTCGATGGAAACGTCGGCAACTTGTTGCGATTCGAAGCCTTTTTTACCGACAAATTCCTCGCGGGGGCGAGATATCAAAACAACCCAAAAAGTTGCCAACATCGATACATCAGATTGTTTTCATTTGCGATCTCGATTGCCGCACAAACTTTCGATAAAGGAATGGTCTAATCCGACTGCCCAAGACAATGGAGCGATTTGACGCGGCAAGCCGATTGCCGTTCCTCGCTTGGCAGAATGATATTGCGTCTCGCCTCTCCTCCTTTTGCGGTCTGGAATCATTGGCGAACGCCGCGTAACAAGCGACAGGCGGGGCGGGAACACTGCCTGAAACCAGGTTAAGCTCGGAGCGAGTCCCTTTTTCGCGATCAGCGGGACGATCGGCGTGAATACTTCTGAATCAGCTTTTTCCGGGGATAGAATGAAATTTGATCTGGTCGTAATCGGAAGTGGACCATCTGGGCAAAAAGGCGCTTTCGCGGCCGCCAAAATCGGCAAAAAGGCGGCCATCATCGAGCACAGTATCAATTCTCTCGGAGGTGTTTGCCTGCACAGTGGCACCGTACCCTCCAAAACCCTTCGCGAAGCCATTCTTCACCTCACCGGGTTCCGCCAACGCGACGTGTATACCGATCAATATCGCCGCAAACGCAAGATCACGATGTCTGACTTGCGAAAGAAACTCAAGCACGTGACGCAAGCCGAATTGGATGTGATCCGCGAACAGTTCGATCGAAATGATATCCAGATATTTTCCGGGAAGGCCAGTTTCGTTGACCCGCATCATGTGAGAATCCAATCCCCAGCGGGCGAGACCATCCTGGCGTCGGACAAAATCCTGATCGCCTGTGGCACGCGCCCTTCTCGACCCGCCCATATTCCGTTTGACGGTCAAGCCGTATTTGACAGCGATGAAATCCTCGCCATCGAGCGAATTCCCAGATCGATGGTCGTGATCGGCGCCGGTGTAATCGGGATTGAATATGCAATCATGTTTGCCACTCTGGGTGTCGAGGTAACGGTGGTCGACGGTCGCACCAGCATACTCGATTTTTGCGATACGGAGATCGTCGATTTCCTGCTGTTCAATGCCCGCATGTTGAATATGAGGTTTCGGCTGGGCGAGAATGTCAGCACGGTGATACGCCGCAGCGACGGACAGGTGGCAGTGAAACTGGAAAGCCAAAAACACCTCGTTGCCGAAACAGCGCTTTTCTCGGTGGGGCGGGAGGGAGCCGCCGACACGCTTAACCTGACCGCCGCCAATCTGAGCTGCGATCAACGCGGTCGGTTGTCGGTCAATAAAAGTTTCCAAACTGAAACGCCGAACATACACGCCGTTGGCGACATCATTGGTTTCCCGTCGTTGGCCAGTTCTGCGATGGAACAGGGCCGCCGCGCTGCACTGCATGCGTTCGGCCAGTCCGTCTCGCCACTGGGAGATTTGCCCTATGGATTGTTCACGATCCCCGAGATCTCCATGATTGGTCGCAACGAACAGGAGCTCACCGCCAAAAAAATCCCCTATGAAGTTGGGCTGGCACGCTATGGCGAGATTGCCCGCGGACAGATCATTGGAGACGAAATGGGGATGTTGAAAATTCTCTTTCATCGGGAAACGCTGGAGATCCTGGGCGTCCATTGCATCGGTGACCTGGCCACCGAGATCGTGCACATCGGTCAAGCGGTAATGTCGTTGGGTGGCAAGATCAATTATTTTTGCGAGACCGTTTTCAACTATCCAACGATGGCCGAATGTTATCGCGTTGCCGCTTTCAATGGACTGAATCGTTTGAATCCGGAACACGATTTGAAGCCTGAAATCAAAGCGGAGAACCTCGTCGCCACGCCCCTGATCCCGGTTGACTCCCATGATCTGCAGGCAAATGTAACGCGCCTTTCATCACCAACGGCGACCAACATTCCGATGGTGTCCCTGCCGGAATCGGTCTAGCGCCTGGCGGCCGGATTGGCAACCATTCGGACGTAGGCCTCTGCGGGAAGCGAAAGGTTGCCGCAGCGGCGCAAAATGCACGAAGTTTACTAGCGTCAACGCAAAAAGGGACAGGCTCGATGCGTTAACACTCGGCCAACCAAATCAATCAACCGTATCGAGCCAGCAACTTTTTGCTTTTGCGCCTAGCGTCCGATTCCTTCACGCATAACGGCTGTCACCTGATTGGCAATGAACTCAAACAAGTTCTTGGGTGACTGCAAGTAGATCTCACGAGAAGAGTAGGGCACATCGTTGACCCGCTGATCGACAAAACATTCATAAGCCTGCCTGATCTCCGGGTCCGCGATATCCCAATTGCCGTCTACCGCCAACACGACAATGGATTCATTCGCGTCGACAATCGCTGCCGTTACACTTGCCTGCAATGGCCAGTAACCTTGAAACTGATTGACCCGTGCAAACAAAACGGCGTCGCAATGATAAGCCTTGGCCAGCTCGGTGACTTCCCGCTCATCGAATCTTCCGTTCAGGATACTGTCAACCGTCGCTTGACTTTGAATGTTGGGCGGTTGGACAATTTCGAAAACTCCCGACTTTCGAATTTCCGCGGCCAACGCATCCGCCAACCGGAGTGGAGCATCGTAATTGCCCGACTGCAAGCCGGCGGGCACCAGCAAAACACGGCGGGGTGGCAGCTGCGAAAACCGGGGCGAAGTGAATGAACTGAACTTGCGAACATCCGGCTTGGCGACCGACTCGGCCCGACCGAAATGCTTGATACAAAAGGGTCGCAGCCGTAGCCTTTGGCAGCCAGCCAATGACACTAGCAGGCAAATTGCGACGACGATCGAGGTCGAGAAATATCGTTTACAGTTCACTGTTGATCTTGTCCTGTCAGCGTTTGTATGACCGCAGTATCCAACATTGATCGAATCTGCCTCAAATCAGCTTTGGCCTGACGACGGACTGCTTCGGTTGCTTGTTGGGCAAGCTTGAGTTCCGCATTTAATCGTGAAATCTTTTGATCCAGGTCTGCCGCCACTTGATTTGCCTGTTCCAACTGCGCTTCTTTTTGGGAGACGATTTCGCGGGTCTCGGCAAGTTCTTGATTGCGGTTGTCCAGCTGCTTCTGGGTGCGAATCAGGGATTCGAAAAGTCGTCGATTTTCCGCGTCCAATTGCAATGCGTGATCGGTCGCCGTTCGAGGAGGTGGATTCAAGTTTCGGCCCTGCAGGCTGGAGCCGCCCCGCAGATGTCCTCGGTCGGTGGGAGCAGTCATGCCTACTTGAATTCCGGTATTGAACGTCGAGTCCTGATTTCGAGCGGAAGGCAAATCCAACTCTTGCCTTTTTCCGCCGTCCATTGGGTCTGGCATCGATTGCGGAGCAACGTCCGTGGCCGGTGGTTCCGGTCGATAAACATCGTTGATGAAACGGCTCCCATCCTGCTGCCAACCGGCGGGTGGGCTTTGATATTGCGTTGACGAAGGCGGAGGTTGTGCTCCAGAGTACTGGTATTGAGATGTCGCCAACGGCAGGCCGTATCCTGAATCTGGATAGCCAACCCCACCTCCCTGGTAGGGCATGTTAAAAGGCATATTTGTGGCCGGAGCCATCATCGGCTGGTTTCCGTAAGGAACCATCGCCGGAGCATTGGGAGGATAGCCAGATTCCATGGGAGCTTGCAATTCGGGTGACAGTGGCGGATAGGTTGGCGGAATCTGTTGATAACCAGTGGTAACAACACGCGTGTCGCCCTGCGGACGGGCTGCCTGCTGAAATTCCATGGGGGTGCGATTGGTCGCCGATCGAGAATTCGCTTGATAGGCATGACTGGGGTCGGAAGTGGCGGGTTGCAATGCCGACAGTTCAGAATTTTCAGGTCGCTTCCCGTTGGCACTGCCGCCAATCCGGTTCGTCAGCACACTATAGACCGATTCGCGCGATCCGCCGTTTTCCTGACCGGGTAAAGCGCAGCCAACAAACAGCCCGCAGCTGACGAACAGACAGACACAGCCGCTAACGATCAGCGGTGCCGTTCCGGTTGCCGCGGCGCGATAGGCGGGACTGGTTCTCGTTCTCAACGACCGAATCATCACGATATTCCCAATCGTTTAAAAATCAAATACACTTATTGAACTCTCCGCGACGTTCTCGACAGCCCAATCGCTACGCGTATTCACAACGAATCACGATCTTTTCACCGCACGCGCATTGGATCTCGATCGACTGGATCACATCACCCGTTTTGTTTAGTTGAATCTCGGCTCGTGATGTATTGGTTTTGGGTCCGATCGCAATTCTCGGACGCGATTCGGCTTGCGCAATGTGCCGGTGTTGAATCAGGTTTCCACCTGCCGGTGTCAGGGAAGCATCCATGGTGTTGTTTCTCTCGATAATTAACGGGGCCACTTGAGGGAACAAAGTTCCAAACATCTACTCCAACGCCGCGTTGACAAGTTCCTTCAATCGAAACTTTGCCGAGGCGAGATTTCGAGATGCCCTGGATTCGGAAATCCCGACGACTTGGCCAATCTCCGCCAGGGTCAAGTCCTCTGTGAAATACAGCGTCAGTACCAACCGCTCCCGATCGGGAAGCTGTTCGATGCAGTCCGCAACGACGCGCTGCAATTCCTGGGCTTCCAAACCGGCCCCCGGCGTTTCCGAATTTTCCTTCCAACTGGAATGCACGGTGCAAAATAGATCGTTCCAGTTCTGAGGTTTGAGGAATCGCATCGCCTCCAGGACCTGCTGAATCTTGCTCAACTTCAGCCCGGTGTGGTCGGCCAACATCTCGGGAGATACAGGTGCTTCCAGGACATCGTATGCCGCTTTCACTTGGCTAATGTATTCCAGCATTTGTTGTGGGACCGGCGAGTTTTTCCGCATTTCATCGACAATCGCCCCCCGAATGCGAGGATAGGCGTAGGTTCGAAACGCAACTCCCCGACTTGGATCAAAACTGTTGGCCGTCTCGACCAGTCCAACGATTCCCGCCTGCTCGAGGTTTTCCCGGTCACATTGCGGAGGCAAACCAACCGTCAAAGTGCTGAGGATTTTCCGAACATAATCGACGTTATCGAGGATCAACTGGTCCCGCTGGGCACCGTCGGTCGCACGTCGTTGATAAGCTCTTGTTGCCGTATCCATGGCTTTTTTCGCTGTTCATCCTAAACAATAAAAACGCGATTTCCGGTCAGCCAAATTGGCCATCCATCAACGATCTCTCCCTCGACTCTACTCGCTGTCATCGTGACGTGTTTGCAACGTAGATCACGCTCATTCCAAATGAAACAATGGACCCCATCAGCATGGCCGAAATCAATGACCGCCACAAAATCACGTGCGGTTCCAACCCGACGGTCAATCCGATCAAAGTTACGGCACAAGCCGTCAGCAGTCCCACGACTTTTCCAATCGGTCCATGCCGGTTCATTCGCCGACGCGCGATCTGATGTTTCAAACTCATGTTTCGGTTCCCCCGGAGGTCGCAACGGCCATGCCAGGTTCAGGCGATTGCGCGCCACCAAATACTTCCTGGTGACGAATCATTGAAACGGGCTCGATCAACAGATCGTTGGGTATCTCGTTGTAAGCGACGAAGGAGACGTTGGGCAGCGACCGCTGGGTGGTCAACCGCAATGCTCGGCGAATCGTCGAATCGACCAGGGCCGCTGCCGGTTCACTTTTGACCGAAGCCAGCTCCCAGGCCTGTTGGTATTTTTCCACCAATCTTTCCAGGGCTTCTGGTTGGAATGCGATCATGTCACCACTCAGGTTTTCGCGTAGCGCATGTTGCAAGTTCGGTTCCAGCAGGATCACCCTGACTTTACCGGTCGCATCCCGAAAACGATCGACAATCATCGCCCCCATATCCGCACGCACCCGTTCCGTAAGCTCCGGAACCGTCTTGATCATGGCCCCATGGTGAATCGCCGACTCAACGATCTTTTCCAACGCCGAGATGGAGACCGATTCGGCCAGCAAATTGACCAGGATCTGGTGCAACACTCCCGGACGAATCGTGTCGGGTTTAATTTCGCTGACGATCGTTGGCGAGTGTTCTTCCAGTTTGTCCAACATCTTCTTCAGATCTTCACGGCTGAGAAGTTCGTGAGCATGCTTCTTCAAGCATTCACCGAGATGGGTAATCAATACCGTTCCCGCATCCACCACGGTATAGCCGGCAATCTCCGCCCGTCGACGGTTTGATTCATCGATCCATTTTGCCGGAAGATTGAAAGCCGGATCGGTCGTTTCAACTCCAGCAAGCTCTGTAACGACGCCGCCCGGATTGATTGCCAAGTAGTCGTTGGGCTGAATGCTACCCATTCCGACTTGACGACCGCCAATCAAGAAACGGTACTGGGAAACGTCGACCTGAAGGTTATCCCGAATCCTGACGTTGGGAACCCAGAAACCATATTGTTCCCCCACATCTTTGCGCAGCGACGTAATGCGTTCGGCAATCCCTTTGCCTTTTTTCGGTTCCACCAGATGGATCAGGCCCGCGCCGATTTCGACAACAATCCGGTCGTGCCGCAGAAACTGGTCGAGACTTCTTTCGTCGGGTGATTGACCGTCTTCTTCGACCGGTGATTCTTCGGTCGGAACCTCCGTGGCGGCAACCATCTCCAGTTTTCTGGCACGACTGACAATCACAAACACCAACCCGGCCATCAAAATGAAGGGAATCTTGGGTAATCCCGGGATCAACGACACCACCAACAGGATCAACGCCCCCGTGAACATGGCCCGGTGACCCGTCATGACCTGCGAGCTGATCTCCTGTCCCAGGTTGGATTCCGAGGATGATTTTGTCACCAACACACCCGCACTGGTCGCAATAATCAGGGCAGGAATCTGCGAGACCAATCCGTCACCAATGGTCAGGATCGAATAAGTCTTGAACGCCGTAGCAATATCCATGTTGTTCGTCATCGCCAGCAGGACACCGCCGATGATGTTGACCATCATGATGATCAGACCAGCAATGGCATCACCACGAACGTACTTACTGGCACCATCCATGGCTCCGTAGAACTCCGCCTCGGCCGCCAGTTCCTTCCGTCTTTCACGAGCCTGTTCCTCGGTGATGGATTGAACGCCCAGTTCGGCGTCGATCGCCATTTGTTTTCCGGGCAAGGCATCCAGTGTAAATCTGGCATTGACTTCGGAGATGCGTGTCGCACCTTTGGTGATGACGATGAATTGAATCGTCACCAGGATCAAAAAGATCACGGAACCGACGATCAGGTTCCCACCCACGACCAGTTCGCCAAACGTATCGACAATTTTTCCAGCGTTGCCATCCAGCAAGATCAGCCGGGTAGTCGCGACGTTCAGCGACAATCGGAATAGCGTCATCAGCAACAGGAGCGACGGGAAAACCGATACGTCCAAGGGTTTTTTGGCACTGAGCGTGACCAGCAACAACAGGATCGCCGACGCGAGATTCATCGTCAGGAACATGTCCAACAGGTAGGTCGGCAGTGGAACAATCAACACCACCAGTGTCAGCAAAAACGACACCGATAGCCAGGTTTCGCTGCGTTGAGCGAATCCGAGGTTGATGTTGGTTGTGGAAGCTTGTGCCATGTGACGTCGAAAAGAAAATTGAAAAGATTGTGATTCGGCAACACGTATTAGTAACTGCGGCAATTGGTTGGCCACGTGTGGCGACGGCTATCCTCCGAAACTATTGACCAAGGCCCGTGAAATCAGGTGCCAGCCGTCAACCAGCACAAACAACAACAACTTGCACGGCGTCGAAACGATCACCGGTGGCATCATCATCATTCCTAACGACATTAAAACGGTCGAAATCACCAGATCGATCAACAAAAACGGAATGTAGATGCAAAATCCCATGATGAACGCCGTCTTTAGTTCGCTGATGATGAATGCCGGAATCAGCACCTTGATTGGAATTTCTTCCAGCGTGATGTCGGTCGATGTGTCGGACAGCTCAACGAAAAGTGCCAGATCATTCTTACGAGTGTGCACCAGCATGAAGGCGTGAAACTCGCTTTTCGCGACCTGCCAGACATGCATCAGATCCTTGTCTGGCTGTTCCATCTGCTGCGCTTCGAGGTACGGCTGAACGCCGCTTTCGTTGATCGCCTCCAGCGTGGGAGCCATGACAAAAAGGGTCATGAACAACGACAGACCCAGCAGCACCTGGTTGGGTGGAATCTCCTGCGTTGACAGAGCGCGGCGAACAAACGACAGCACGATAATGATTCGCGTAAACGCGGTCAGGCTGACCAGCGCGGCGGTCGCAAAACTCATCGCGCCCAGGAACAGCGCGATTTGAATCGGTGGCGCGAGTTCACCAAACGAACTTGGATCGATCGCGGTTTCGGATTGTGCAATTAGAAAACTTAAATCCATAACTGGCCTCCCTGCCAGTATCTGTTCTGGCTAGGCCACGGCCCGAGTCTTGTAGAAAACGTCCTTGAAGGCTTCACCCCCCAGAATCTGGGATAGCTTTTGCTGCATCTCCGCTTCAATCTCTTCCGCCGATTTCGAAGGTGAGGACTGGGCAGCAAGCGGTTCCTTCATTGCACCCGCAGAACCCTCGAAGGCATCAAGCGTTTCCGAGAACGTGTGATTCAACGAAACGACCGATTTGATACCCGTCAAATCGCAGGCGACCAATACTCGCTGGGAACCAACCTCGACCAGGTGCAGATTTGATTTGGGAGTCAGTCTCAGGGTGCTGGTAATCGTGATCGTCTGAGCGGGTTGCTTGGCGGCCGGCTTGGC
The DNA here is from genome assembly GCA_942492215.1 of Pirellulaceae bacterium. Lineage (GTDB taxonomy): Bacteria > Planctomycetota > Planctomycetia > Pirellulales > Pirellulaceae > Mariniblastus. The sequence continues at coordinate 40,440 of CALODY010000003.1, read as the reverse complement.
CGTATTTGTCGACACCCAGCGTTTCGCAACCAGGATAAAGGCGACGCCCAACACCATCACGATGCATGTGCTGACCGCAATTTTTTGTAACAAAGCCTGTAACCCGGGACTCGATTGTGTGCCGAGAGCAGATTGATGGTCTGTTGATTTAGAGCCCGTGTTAGCCGGGGGATCCAAATACGCTGACTCTTCCGCACGCTCTGACAGCAACGTCCCCAATGTCTTTCTCGTCGTTGGGACCTTTGACTCGAAAGCATCCGTTTCGCCCGAAATTGGCTGACTAGGCAAACGCGAGAAATCACCCTTCATTTCGGTTCGAACCGGTTCCGCGTGGGAAACCGGCTGGACGGTGGTTGCTTGGCCTTGATCGACAAATTCTCCCTGCACCGCGGCCTCTGCCGGTTGATCAGCATTGGAGGCATCTTTTTGTGCGACGTTTTCCAGGTTTCGATTGGGGAAGATAGCGGTCATCACGTCGGGCGGAATTTTATCAGCCCTTGTGCTCAGTTGTTTAACGTTGTTCGTATTCGTCGCATCTTGGTTGGACGTGGCCGTCAAAGTTGCCAAAGGTGGTGCTGTTGGGACCGAAAAAGCCTGGGATTCCTGGGCCGCGAATTCACTTTGCGACGGTTGGGCGGCTGCGAGAACTTGTCGCGGTTGACTCAATCCGCTACCCGCTTGCGTTGACTGGCGCAGCGGATTGCCCGCCCCCGCCGCAACCCGGGAACGGGACGAATTCTGCATCGCGGTGCATTGCATGGCAGACCAATGTTGGGTGAAGAGAATCGCCCCACAGAGTGCCATCGTCAGCATTGGCAATCGAAACATCATTTTTGATTTTGTTAGCTACTAGTTGTTGTTAGTTGTAACCGAAAATCGGAAAATTCCCACCACTCACCACTCACCACTTTCCACTTTCCACTTTCCACTTTCCACTTTCCACTTTCCACTTTTAAACTACTTCGTCGGATAAACTTCGGTAATTCGAATGGCAAAACAGTCATCCACCACGACGACTTCGCCGCTGGCCAGGGGAACACCTTGGGCAATCAATTCGATGGGGCTATTGATACTGCGGTCAAGCTCCAACACGGAACCGCTCCCCAACGACAACAATTTTTGAATCGGTATACTGGTGCGTCCCAGTTCCGCGGACACCGTCACGTGAATGTCGTGAAAGCGACCAATTTCATTTTGTGTGCCAGTCCCCTCCTGCGCGGAAAACTCCTGGAACTCGGGAGTCTGGACTTCAATGCCCGCAGCGTCTCCGGATACCGGAGTCTCCGCTGCGGTTGTCGGCGTTGCCGCTTCGACGCCCGACTCTGGGGCGTTATCTGCCGGATTGGTTGATTCAGGATTAGGTGACATGAGTTTCTTCAGGAAATAATGGTTTCAACTTGCAGGCATTGCTTTTCGGCCAACCGACCTGGCCAAGCTTCAAAAACCGGCCGGTCGTTGACCAGCAAGACGATGGGTGACTCAATGCGTTGGTCCAGTTTGACAATGTCGCCAGGTCCCAACTGAATCAGGTCGTTCATATCCAACTTGGTCGTTCCCAGCTTGGCGCAGACTTCCACCATGATTTGCGAGATGCTTTCGACCGGAATCTTGATGCCGCTATTCGCATTCGATTGGTGGGACAATTCAACTCCCAACAACGAACTGATCTCAGCTTTGGAAAATATCCACTGAACGCGAGCCGGACCAATGGTTTCGCCGGATGACGTTTGGAGATCGAATCCAGTGACAAGTACTTCATTTTGGGGAGGAAAAAGTCGGCAACGGCTGGGCCGCTGATCCAACTCGCCCAGTTCAATCGGCAGGATTTCCTTTTGCGGCCACGCCTCACCGAAGGTGGCGACGGATTGTTCCAGGAAGAGTTGGCACAACGAGGTTTCGACCGAAGTCAATTCGCGATCAGCAGGACGTTCGGTCATTGTTTCGCAGAGGATTTCCATCAAGATGATCATCATATCGACCCGTTTGGCGACGATGATTCCTTGGACGGCTCCCTGGTTAATGTTGATCGGAAACGCGACCGTCGGCACCGTCCATTGAGATTGTGCCGATTCGAAAGTCACCGAATCCATCGGTAGCGGAATGACTCGGATGTCTGTCGGCGCAAGCTCTTTCCACCGATCCACAAACATCTTGGCGAATTTTTCCAGCCAGACCTTTAGCGCAGCCGACAAAGGTCGCTCGACCTTGCTGGCAGTCCGGAAGTCATAAACTGGATAGTCTTTCGCGGTCATTGAACCTGCAATTCTCGAAACAAGACATCCTGAATTCGCTCGATGCCATCGTCGAACAAAATTTCGTTGAAAAAACCATGCATCTCGCGACGCAGCCGGTTGTGCCCGAATTTACCCTCCAGATCTTCTGCGCTGATTTCGGCAACGTGGCTGATGATCCGGTTGGTCAATAACGCTTTTCGTTTTTCAATCTTCTGCTCGACATCCAGTTTTTGGGATTGGGCGACCTGAAGCGAGAAATTCATCTTGAGATAGCGACTGAAGCGAGAATTGCCCAAAACCGCAACCACTTCATCGAAGTCGATGAACTCGACCTCTTCCGTCGGATCGGGTGCGGCCGTTTCCGGCTTTTGATTCTGGTCAGCTGGCTTGTTCAGCTGCGCAATCAACAGCGGTGTGGCGAAACCTCCACCGATGGAAAGCATGACGACGACCAGCCAAATGACGATTTTCATCATCGAACCCGACTTCTTGTCCGGTTCGGAATCGGTTTGTTCTGCCGATGCCATTTCGATCCTCCAGTCTTCGGCGAATGCCGCTTTTTTGAAAAGTCAAATTGCGGCCCAGATCGGGTCGCTTCAAGTGCTATCTGCGAACGCATTCAACACTCGCGGTGGCTGAGCTGACCGTTTGACAACGGAATCATGAGAAGACTCCAGCCCGGCACCGTATTCAGCATTTATCGTCGTGCCGCGCCATGATATTCAGCCCAAGTGGTAAATTTTAACATCGTGGGCGGACTGCTGGCATGAATTGACAGCTGGTTTTGGAGGGCTGCTAAAACTTCGATTGAGGGAGCCGTCTCAACGGATTCGCGGCCGATCGACAATCCAAAGTTCGACGTTACAAAGAACGATGGATACCACAATCGGTCCCTGGAAGCTGGTGATTCCCTTGGGGCACGGGGCACGTCCCGGTCCTGATCAGTTATTCTTTATTTCTTATCTACGAAGACCAACCAGGATCATGGCAATCGCTACGGCAACCGGCCTGGCAACCGCCCCTGCAATCGCCCCGGCAACTGGTTTCTCCGCCAGGAAACGATTTCTCCTCTCCCGGAAAACTTTTCCAGTGGCATTGTTTATGTCACTGGCAGAATCGGTGCATCCCTAATTTTTTAACTCCGCATTTTTCCGGCCAACATGCAGACCACCCGCGCGATCTGTGCTGACTCACATGTGTTTGGCGCGCGACTTGCCTTTGCCGAAAGCTTCTCATCTTATTCCTTATCAAAAACTATTATGCTCAGAGGCCTTTATAGCGGAGCCACGGCTTTGGATGCGCTCAGCCTTCAACAGGAAGCGATTGCTTCCAATCTTGCGCATTTAAACACGCCTGGCCACAAGCGAATGATTTTGTCATTTGCCGAAACGATGCAGGGTTCCAATGCAGAAAACCCGGAATCCAGTCGCCAGCATGCAGACTTCTCACCCGGCAGAATGCAAAGCACAGGTCGCAACCTCGATTTGGCTATCTCTGCTAAATCTGACAATTCTGGCAACGCGTTTTTCAGTTACCAGGGATCCGACGGTGAAATCTATTCTCAAAACGGAGTCTTGTTCCTGAATCCAGAAACCAACCAACTGGTCAACGGAGACGGACTGGCTGTGCTGGGTGAAAATGGCCCTATTGAAGTCAACGGAAACGCTGGGGACATCGCGGTCGCCCAAGACGGCACCCTTTCGATCGACAGCAATCCCATCGGCAAACTGAAAATCGTCCAATTCGATGACCTCCGAAAACTTCAGTCGGAAAGCCAGACGTATTTTCGTGCTGGCGACGCGAACGCCACGCCCGCGGAACAGGCTGTCGTGCAACAGGGGGTGCGGGAACTTTCCAACGCGAGTCCCGTCACCGAGATGATCGCACTGATCGTCGGTTCGAGGCAATTTGAAGCGGCGCAGCGCACGATTCGGATGATGTCTGACACGATGCAAGAAAACACGCGAAGCTAACCGACCCACCGCAGGAAAGGATTCCCAGATGCTCAAAGCTTTTTTTACCAGTGCCACCGGCATGAGAGCTCAGGAGATGTTGATCGACAACACAGCCAACAACTTGGCCAACGTCAACACGACCGGCTTCAAGAAGAGCCATATTGAGTTTGCCGACCTCCTTTACGACGTCTCCAAACAGCCCGGTGCACCGACGTCAGAAGGGCAAACGTCTCCCATCGGATTACAAATTGGAAACGGCGTCCGCGCGGTCGGCACGACGACACTGTTTGCTCCCGGCCCGATCAATGAAGCCAACGTGGAAACGTTCATGGCCATCGAGGGCGACGGTTTTTTTAGAGTCACGATGCCCGACGGGTCGTTCGCCTACACTCGCGACGGTTCCTTTCAAAGGGATGCCAACGGATTGTTGGTCAATGGTGATGGTCGGCCATTGGAGCCCAACATCACGATTCCTCAAGATGCCAAGAGTATCTCCATTTCGCAAACCGGTGAAGTGTCCGTAAGGCAGGGCACCGACAGCGCCTCAACAACCGTTGGTAACGTGCAACTGGTTCGTTTTTCCAATCCGGCCGGCCTTGAACAGTTGGGCGGGAACCTTTACGGAGAAACGGTCGCCTCTGGTACGGAAATCCCCGGGACGCCCGGTGGCGCGGAGGGAATCGGGATGATTCGTGGCGGCTTCCTGGAAGGATCCAATGTGCAGGTCGTTGCGGAGATGGTTTCTTTGATCACTGCCCAAAGAGCCTACGAAGTCAACTCGCGGGCAATCCGGGCCGGTGACGAAATGCTATCCAACACGAGTCAATTGATCCGATAACGATGAAACCAATATCTAACCGAATTCGTTTCTTGAAACGGTTGCCGAAACAACCTCCATCGCGCGCCATTGCTGCTGTGGTGATCGTCTTGTGCGGCTGGCTTGCGCCTTGCGCGGACGCTCAGCAGGTGGTTGATGTCCATTTGCACGGGCCGTTTGTGTCCTGCTTTAAAGAAACCATCGCCGTCAAAGATGTTGCCGAGATCACTGGAGGAACTTCGAGTCTGAGACAGCAGGTCGGCGACCTGGACCTCGATGAATTCACCGACCTCCAACGGCCGCTGCTGATCAACAGCCGGACGATTCGCTATCGGATCATCCTGGCCGGCATCGACGAGTCGCAGTTCCGGCTTTCCGGGTCGGCAAAAACGCATGCTCGTTTTTCCGAAACCATCGACGTCGACGAGAGAATTCGGCAGGCGCTGATCGAACAGCTTGCCCAACAGTTTCAATTGCCTGAAGATTCGTTTGAGCTGACAATTCTTTCATCGCTCGGTCTGGTCACATCCAATGCCAAACTTGACCCGGGAACACTCACCGTAGTCCCCAAATTCCGGGCGGAAATGCCGGTCGGCAGACAAACCGTCGACGTCCGGCTGTCTGACGCCACGGGACGATCGCTCACCGTGAAAGTCTCGGTAAAAATCTCGGTTTTTCGTGACCTGGTAATGGCCAAACAAAATATCTCCCGCGGCGAGACACTCACTGAAGAAAACATCACCCGGGTTCGTCGACCGGTTGAAAGTCACCAAGTCCGATTTGCATCCTACGAACAGTCTCTTGGAAAAGAGGCCCAAAGCAGCATTCAACAATTCTCGTTGTTGAAAGCCCAATACGTTCGCAACGCGCAGCCGAAATCAACCTACGTTGTACAGCGGAACGACCGGCTTAACATCCATATTCAACGGGGAGCGATGCGTGTGACTTTGAAAAATGCGCGGGCGATGGAGAAAGGGAAGATTGGAGATTTCATCCAATTCGTTAACCCGAAATCCAACAAGCCCGTCTTTGCCCGCATCGTGAATGGCTCGATCGCAGTCGTCGAAATGTAGCCTCTCAGTTTCGATTTCCAACTGGGACAAACCGCAAACACAAACCACTATCAGAGAAAAGCAAGTCATGACATGGAAGTTCACCCTTCATCTGATCTTACTGGCAACATCGGTTTTCGTTTTGTCCGCTGTCGCCGATAACGCGCACGCCCAGTACCAGTCACTCTGGGAACGACGGGCCCCCGCACTCACCGACCAGTTCAGTGATGTGAAAGCCAGGCGGCCCGGCGATTTGTTAGTGGTTCTCATCAATGAGCGTTCCGACGTGGAGAACAGGGATCGCCGCTTGATGCAGAAACAGACCGCTGCCAACGCCGACTTTTCGGCCAATTACGGAGCCAGTGGTGATATCGGCGCCGCGGCCGGGGGGGTCTCGCTGGACCACGACAGCACATCACAACGGGATTTCAACGGCAACACACAGTTTACAAGCGAGCGGGAATTCCTGGATCGGTTTACGGTGACGGTGATCGACGAAACACCCAATGGAAATCTGTTGATCAAAGGAACCCGGCAGGTCTCGCTCGAAGGCGATCGAAAAAATCTGGTGCTAACCGGCATGGTGCGATCCGTCGATATCTTTTTTGATAACACGATTTCATCCCGACAGGTTTACGACCTTGATATCCGATACGAGGCGGACCAGGGATCCGAACGCAGCTTCGTTAACCAGGGTTGGTTGGCGAGAAAACTCAATCGTTGGTGGCCGTATTAGAAGTGGAAAGTTGAGAGTGGATAGTGGAAAGTGGGAGATTTGATGAGTTTCGTGTTCGGTTCTAATGACAAAATGATGAAGCTAACATTTGTGGATTGCATCCGAATTGTCCGCTTGATCCGTTTTTGCGCGGTGATCGCCGTTGTATTGACTTTCACCGAGGCCGTTACCGCCCGGCAAAACCGCCCGGCAAAACTTCGATCCTGCTCGGCAAAACTTCGATCCTGCGAGGCAAAACTTCGGCAAAAACTTCGATCCTGCGAGGCAAAACTTCGAATCGGCTCAGCTGGTGCAGCCGGACTTTGACTCGGCACGCTTCCCAGCGGCTCGTCGACTGGCGCAGGCAGCGCCGATTCCTCCCTCAACCGCAATCAATCCTAACGCCACGCTGTCGATACCGAACGTATCGTCACCCAATGCGGCGCAGCCAAACAGCCAACAATTCGATTTGCCCGCACAACCGGCCTTTAACTCGTCGGTTGCTCCGCCTGGATCGCCACCGACAATGGCCTTGCCCTTGCTGGTTCGGATCAAGGACATCACAACGATTGAAGGTCATCGTTCCAACCAGTTGCAAGGATTCGGGTTGGTCAGTGGTTTAAATGGGACGGGTGGAAACTCTGAGCTAACGCGTCAGCTATTGCGAAACGTGTTGGCAAGGTCCGGGATACTGCCAAGGCAATTGCAATCGAACAGCTTGTCGGCAGTTTCTGTTCACGCAGAAATCGACCCGTTCACCGAAGCGGGCCAATCCGTCACCGCGACCGTCGCCGTTTTGGATGGTGCCAAGAGCCTGTATGGCGGGGTGCTCATCCGAACTTCATTGAAAGGCGTTGATGATCAGGTTTACGCAACTGCGGAGGGTCCGCTTGAAATCGGTGGTTTTTCTGTCGAAGGCGCCGCGGGGAGCGTCAAAAAAAATCATGCGACCGTCGGCAGGGTTGAGGCAACGCTGCAAGTCAAGATTCCCCAAGCACCGGCTTTTGTCGGTGACAGGATTCGACTGTTGCTCAAGAACAAGGACAACACGACCGCTTACCGGATCGCCCACAAAATCAATGAGTTCTTTCCCCGAGCCGCAAGGGCGAACGATGCAGGCAGCGTCGATGTGTTGATTCCGAAGCCGTTCAAAGGGCAGGAGGTATCTTTTGTTGTCATGATCAACAACCTCGAAGTTCGCCCGGACGTTCCCGCGCGCGTCGTGATCAACGAAAAAACCGGAACCATCGTGATCGGACAAAACGTCAAGATTTCCGGCGTTGTATTTGCCAAAGACAACTTGATTATCACGACCAACGAAGCGCCGGTTGCCTCGCAGCCAGCCCCCTTCAGCGACGGGGATACCGTCGTACTGCCCCGAACTCAACTCCAAGCCGTCGAGCAGGGGGGTCGGTACAACACGCTTAACGCGAACACGACAGTCGGCGAACTGGCCAGCGCGCTCAACATGCTGGGCGTCACGCCCCAGGACTTGATCAGCGTTTTTGAATCCATCGAACAAAGCGGTGCCTTACACGCGGAATTGATTAGACAATAAGGACTTCCACTGACAATGAACAACATGAATATCTCTGCTCTCATTTCGAATCCATTGCAATATGGTCTTTCCGATCCCTCTTCGACGCCCATAGCCCAGCAACCTGCGGGTGAGGTGACAAGCAGTTTTGCCGAGATCCTGGCAAGTTCAGGTTTGGGAGATCAGGCCACGATCAACAACGTGATCAACACGCTCGGCAACCAGGAGATCTCGTCAGAAGATCTGACGAAAGGGCAACGAGACATTCAGAAGATTGGTGAAGATTTTGAGGCAATTTTTCTTTCGATGATGCTCAAAGAACTGCGAAACACTTCCAGTAGCGAAGAAGGAGGTGGACTTTTTGGTGGCGAAGACAGTGACACTTTCGGAGCCATGTTTGACACGTTCATTGGCCAACACCTCGCCGAAAGCAATCAACTTGGCATCGCGGACGCCGTGCGAAGCTACTTGGGCAGCCCGTGAACGAGAGAAGTTCGGCTGAAGTGCCAGGCGGCCGGATCGGAACCGTTTTTTGGAGGTTCGAGTTTTTAAAACAGCGTCGAGGCCATTACGAAACGTTTGAGAATTGCATCTCACCATTTTCAACTGTCAACTATTCCCCATTTCACTCGATAACAACAGTAAATATTGGTTAGTGCCACTGTCAAAGATTCCGATGGGATCAGTCAACGAACCGTAACGCCAGACCTAATTGTTAGACACGACCCAGTCGCGAGAGACCTGAATACCCTGAAGTCCGATCCGCGGTGCGAAAACATGGCAGTTTTTCGCGTCCGCGGTTAACTCCTCATTTCGAACTTGGCAAGGAAGCCATTATGATTGATTCCACGACCCCATTTCCCTCAAATTTGGAAATGTCTCTCGAGTCGGCCGACTCACACAATACCCAGGCGTTTGACAGTTCGGTTCGATTCGTTTTGAATCATCTGCAACGCGAGTCGGAATATCTGGACACGGTCATTCAGAGCAGCCTACGGATGAAGGATCTGCTCCACCGTCGACCGAAATCGACCAAAAACGCGCTGACGACCGAACCAGAACGTGCTCCAACGGATGCCAGCGATCCAGCCACCTCAGACATCAATCCGTTTTCTGGCGAAGTCCAACCGTCCGGTAATCTCACGGATCAACTTGCTCCCCACGAGCAATTGACCGCCTTGCGAAGCGATCTGGCCCGCCAGTTAGTGCCAATCCTCGAGGGCCGCCAGCAGATGAAATCTGCGATCCAGGTTTTCCAGCCGTTGAACAGCGAACCGCCGACCGTCACGTCGTTGTCACCGAAACTGCCGGAGCCCGCCCGTAGCCAAATGAAGCAACTGCGAAACGACATCAAACTCAAACTGAATGAAGTCCGCGCGATCACGATGGGCAACCAGGCAGTGTTGGTCTACACGATGGATTTTTATCACCGGCTGTTGAGCGGGCTCTCCCAAGATACGTCGACGGTCGAGGCCTACAACGCCGAAGGCAAATTAAACAACCAGGTTGGCAGCGGCCTGTTGAAGAAGGATTGTTGAGGTAAGCATGAATTTCTCCATCGGCCTTTCCGCGCTACGTGCCAGTCAGTTCGCGCTGAACACGGTTTCTCAGAATCTGGCCAACGCCAACACCGAGGGCTACCATCGGCAACGGGTCGGTTTTCAAACGCGACTGCCCCAATTCATTCAAGGCCGCTACCTAGGATCGGGCGTCGAAATCGGCACCATCGATCGAATGCGAAACCAGATTTTGGAAAGCACGTATACGCGCTCGGTTTCCGATTTGCAAAGTGCCGGGCGGCAATTGTCGCTCGAAGGCCAGATCGAATCCCTGTTTTTGCCCGGCGACGGCTCGATTCACAACGCAGTCGGTGGCTTTTTTGACGAACTGAACCGTCTTTCGGCCAACCCCAGTGAACTGGTCCAGCGCAACGCCGTCGTCCAGCAGGGTGTGAATGCCGCCAAACAGGTTCGCGATATCTCTGAACGATTGACCGATCTGAAGCAGACGGTCCGCAACCAGATCGAAATCGAAGTCAACTCGATCAACCAGGACATTGAGTCGTTGGTCGATTTGCAGCACCGTATCCAGGTCGCCAGCGCACGCGGTGTGCCCAATGACCTATACGACCAACGGGATCAACTGATCAACAGGTTGGCCGAAAAGATTGATGTGCAGCGGTTCGAACAATCGCAGAACGGTTTTGGATTGTCTTTGGCGGGCAGCTCCATTGCCATCGGCGACGCCCCGATCGCATTTGAAACCGTCTATGACGATAACGGAAATGTCGCAATTCACGTCGCAGGTTCGGATCGCGAAGTGAAATTTGGAAGCGGCAGTTTGATCGCACTGGCGGAAGTTCATAACGAAACGATCGACGATTTTCAATCGCGGATCGACGAGTTTGCAAGGGACTTTATCCGCAACGTCGACCAGGCCCATGCCAAAGGCGTCGGGACCAGCGGCCCGTTCAGCATTCTGCGCGGCACGCGCTCGGTCGGAAACCCGCAAATCCCGTTGAACGAATCAGAGATCCCGTTCCCCGTCGAGAAAGGGGAATTGTACTTCTCGGTGACCGATCCGTCGGGTGAGAAACGCACCTATGCCGTGGCCATCGATCCGGCCACGGAAAGCCTCGACGACGTGGCAGCCAAAATCGGCAACGTGGCCAATGTGCAAGCTGTCGTCGACGAGCAAAATGGAACTTTGAATATCATTGCGCAGCCGGGATACCGATTTGACTTTTCTGGCAACCTGGAAACCGTGCCCGACCTGGGCAGCTTTACCGGTACGTCGCTGCCCCGGATTTCCGGCCAATACGAAGGCGATGTGAATCGAGAACTTTCCGTGTCGGTGATCGGTACGGGAACGATTGGCAAAACTCCCGGGCTGCTGGCCCAGGTCACCGACGAATCAACTGGCAAAGTCATTGCGGAAATCAATATTGGCGAGGGTTATGAAGCCGGCTCGGAACTGGCCGTCACCGAAGGTGTTTCGATCAGCTTCGGAGGCGGCGATGTAACCGATAGCGACTCGTTCACCACCCGTTTGATTGCCGATTCCGATTCGACCGGCATTCTGTCGGCATTGGGGCTGAACAACTTTTTCAAAGGCTCGGATGCAAAAACGATCGATGTCGAGACCCGCATCGTTGAAAATCCGAACGAGCTGGCCACTTCTCGCTCCGGCGACATCGCGGACACGACCAACCTGAACGGCCTGCTCACACTGCGTGAGGCACATACGATGGGCGAGGGCCGATTGTCGTTTGAAGATTTCCTGGGCGAAACCAGTTCCGAAATCGGCTTCCGCGTCCAGACGTCACAGTCACTGTATCGAAACATATCCGAATTGAACTACCAGTACCAAACCGAGATCGCGTCGGTCTCTGGCGTCGATTTGAACGAAGAAATGGTCGACTTGGCCAATTACCAGAAATCTTACGAAGCCGCAGTGCAAGTCATGCGAACCATGGAAACGATGATGGACGAGCTGTTGGCGTTAGTTAGATAACAACTTGCCGACGCGGTTTCAATCTCCACTTTCAACCTTCAACTCACAACTTTCAACTATTATGTTTCGTTCCACCTCATTCGCGATCGGTGCCCAATCCATCCGCTACGTGAACAAATTCAACAACAACATCTACAACTATCAGAAGCAGCTTTCGTCCGGTCTGCGATTGCATCGACCATCCGATGATCCGGTCGGGTTTCGTCAAGTCACCTCGTTCACGGCCCGCCTGGAAGAACTTCGTACGGAGGAATTTTCCGTAAAAGACGCCGAGAACAAACTCAACACCAGCGTGTCCCAGTTGCAGGAAACCAACAATTTGTTGACGTCCGCCAGACTGCTGGCTCAACAAGGTGTTTCGGCATTGTCCCAAAGCGAACGAAATGCCTTGGCCGTCGAGGCGGAAAGTCTGCTGGAAAGCCTGAAAGACATCACCAAAACAAAAGCCGCTGGCGCCTATCTGTTTGGTGGCACTCGCTCGGATGAAGTGCCGTTCGAGTTTTCGCCGCCGTCGGCAACCGGCGGAACCCTCACCGTCGACTACCGGGGCTCATCGCAAAACAGCCGCTCCTTCATTGGCGAAGCGGTTTCGGTTGAGACGTTTTACGCCGGCGATTCCGTGTTTGGAGATTCGGTTCGCGGCGAAACGATCTTGATTGGACAATCGGGTGCCGCGCTGGGAGCAGGAACCGACAACCTCATCGGCCGGGCCACATTGCAAATCCGACACAGTGGGACGTCGATCCTGGGAGGTTCGGGGATCGCGCCCGGTGTTAGCTCCCGCGATGGCGATACGATCCTTGGCCCGGCAGGACGTCATACGATTACGATCAACGACACCAGCGGAAACGGAACCGCGGGGACCATCCGACTGAACGACGGTGCGGAAGTCTCTTTTACCAACGGCGATACGGATTTGGAGTTGGTTGGCCACGATGGCGAGAAAGTGTTTGTTGATCTTTCGGGGATCACGGCCGGGTTCAGTGGCACCGTCGACCTGGTCGCGGAAGGGTCTCTCAGTGTCGACGGCGGTTTGACGACGGTCTCGATTGACTTTACGGACAGCCAGACCATAACCGATTCAACGAGCGGCCGATTCGTGCACATCGACAGTCAGGAAATATTTCGCGTCGGCGATGATCATCTGGATTTTCCCGGGACTTCGAATGCGTTCCAGGTCTTGTACGAGTTGACCCAGGATTTGCGCAACACGCGAAACCTGGACAGTTCCCAGTTAGCCGAATCGCTGGATCGCCGCCTGGGCGAGTTGGATGCGGTTGCCGACCACGTATTAAATGTGATGGGGCAGCAGTCAGCTTCGTTGCAGTCGCTACGACAGTTGGATTTTCGCATCCAGGACTTGCAGCTGGAGACGGAAACTCAGTTAAGTAATCTCCAATCGACCGATGTGGCCGAGACGGTCTTGCGGCTGCAAAATGACCAATCGTTACTGGAGTACACCTATGCCATCACGGCCGAGATTACCTCGATCGGATTGATTGATTTCTTGCGGTAGTGGTTGAAGGAATCCTTGTAGATGCGACGTGCGTTTACTGTACGCCATCTACTCTTTCTCAATATCAAACTGAACCGTCATATCGAATTCGTTATCGATGTTATGGTCGTAAAACATCGGCAACAGCGTTCGTTGCTCGTAGTATTTGTTTAGCAAATCGGCAGAGTAGATTTCGACCAATTTTTCCTTCTGCTCTTTGGTCAATTCTCCCATGATCTTTTGGAAACTTTCTTCCCGAATTTCCTGATTGAATTTGGCAATTTTCTCCGCAATTTGGTTGGATGCAGCTCGAATTCGTGTTTGTTGGGCGGGCTGAATCCGCAGCACATCGCCAATGGGGGAATCAACTAGTAGCCTAACGACTCCGCTTGCTTGCAAGCGGCAATGGCGCAGCGCTTCGACTTGGGAATCGAGTAAACATTCGCGTATTTCACTAACGAACTTTCGCTCCAGCATTTGCTCTTCTCTCACCCATGTTTGGAATTGTTGCGGCGAAGCATTCCCCGGGGGACGCACAAGTTCCTTTCTCGCGGCGACAAAATTGTTACGGATCTCTTCCAGCCGATCCTTTTGATCGTCAACCAATTCCAATGCAGGTAGAAGTCCCTGCTCTTGTTGATCGCCCCACAGAAAGACGCTCAGGAGAAGCCGATCACGATACTTGCGTTCCTCCTCGTCGGCCAATTCTCGGGCGATTCTGGCAGAAACGGCAGCTTCATCTTTCTCCACAAAAATGGGGCCGTCCTGAATCTTCGCCAAGACTCCAGCACCCAGCAACAGTAAAAACAGAACGGTGAGAATCGTTTTTTGCATCGTGACCTCCATTTAAAACGTGGGATGACCGGAAACCGATGGATCATCTTGACGCTTCCCTTTCGGCCTTTCGACTTCGAAATAGGAATAATCAACGACCTCCATCAAATTGCCATCGTCATCTTTTCCTTGTTTAACAAGCCGCCAGCTCACTCTTGAGCCTTCGATCCCCATATACGTCGCCAACAACTCCGCCCTAACACGATAATCCCCCTCGGCAAGTCTCCCAATCAGGGCATGATAGGAAAATGTCTTTCTTTCACCAACGTCAAGCAATCCAGAGTCTCTACAGTCACAGAGATCAAGTCGACTAAGATTAGCAGGCAAAGCGACCTTGATCCAATGTTCCAAATTTGGATTCGTTTGATCCGGAACTCTCTTCTGAAGTTCCACTTGAATCGAGCCTTTGATCCAGAAAAACTTCTCAAGACTGCGAATCCACCCCACACAGTGCACCTCGATATTGTCCGTCGTACTGTAGTTTCCGGATGGAATCATGAAAGTAATTCCTCCCTCTGCTTCGGATCTCCTACCTGTGCTGTGACATCGGAATGAACAACTACCGTTACAACGATCGCAAAAACTGCCACAGACATCTTACGAGCCATTGAAGTCCTCCTAAGAAATATTGATAAGCAACAGAAATAGATTTTGATGATAAGAAACCGAGACATTGAAACGGCAATAGTTGAACAACGTCTTGATTTGGCCGATTATGTTGAGCCTTTACAAATCGAATTTCAAGAAAAATCCGGAGATATTTTTTTGTCAACGGTCATCGCGAACACTCATTCATCGCATCGGAGCTGACCTAAGTTCGAGTTTTGCAGATTTATGCTGCCATGGCAGTCATGTTTTGCAATAGTTTTACTGTTTTTCTGGCTCCGGTACCTTTCAAGCCAAGTTTAGAAATTCGCTGTTTAATGCTCAAGCTTTTTAGGAGGGCCAGCATGTCGGCAAACGACACGCTTGTCTTTCTTGTATACCAGGGGAAAATCTGTAGGTTTGCTTTCTTGTGACCTTGGGTTGCGTACCAATAGACGATCAACGAATACAACAACATCGCCATCGGCGCGGTTTGCTCAACTGCCTGTTGGCTCCAGCCTTGTGGATCTTCGAATCCGAGATGCTGTTTGCTGTCATGGAAAGTGACTTCAATCGACCACCTCATGGAGTACCAAGTGAGAACTTGTTCTGCAGTCGCATCGACCACCGTCGAATAGAAAGCTTCACGCCCCCGTCCGCCCTTGGTTGCTTCGACGGCAACGATGCGCAGTTCCAGTTTCGGAACCGCGAACATTCTTGCGATCGCAGTCGCCATTCTGGCCGATTCGGTTCGACCATAAATCGACAATTCAATTCGCCGGCAACGCGCATCGAGCATTTCCGCGGGAGTGGGAAGTTTCTCGCCACGCTTCCGCTTGCGTCCACGTTTTTCCTTGCCCGTTTTGGGCAGGGGCGCATCGTAGAGCCGCGCATTGAGAACGGCTCGGCTGGTCAGATCACAGTTGGATGGCAATTCAGCCAGCACACTTTTGCCGCCGTATGCCGAGTCGCCAATTAAGTGGAAATGTCGGTTTTCTCGGTGCTTACAAAGCAGCTTCAGCATTTGGAGCGTCAACTCAGGCTTCGTCCGATGCTTTCGCTTGAGCTTCTGTGAGCTCTTTTTGTTCAAGTACAAACGGAACAAAATGGGCAGCGAAAAATATTTCCCTGGCCAAAGTGGAAACTCAACAATCACGCTCAACACCACCCAGCAATGTGCCCAGTTGGTCACCTTGTACCCGCGGCTCGAAAGCAGCGGATCCATGTGCATGCCCGTGCCAAACATTTTCAGACCCCGCTTTTTGGCCAACGTGTCATCGACACTCAACAGGATGGTTGCCGGAAGAACTTTCTCCACCAAGTCAAAAATCGCCAGACCAAGATCATCTCGTGACCAACTCGCTTGCGAGAAGAATCGGTGGTATGACGAAAAATGTTTTTTCTCCAAAGCGTCCGCCGCAATGATCAGACGGGTCACCGTTCTCCGCCGCGCGAACACCCAGCCGGTGACCAAAGTCTGCCAAGATCGAAACGAAGGATCGGTCATGACAAAACCAACTGAATGAAGTAAAACCGTAAACGAAGCTACAAGATCCATCGGGAGCCTCCTTGCTCATTGCCTTGTTTAGTCACGAAGCAATCGTCGGGAGGTTCCCTTTTTTGTTAAATACCAATCCGCAAAAATTCACTCAAAAAAGTGCAAAACTCGAACTAAGGGATGAGTCAAAAATAACTTCCCGAAGTTTGCTTCAGATTGTTCTTTTAGGTATGAACCAAGACAAATCACTTGCTCCCCTCTCCCCCGCAAATTCGACAATGACGCTGCACTCGGGCAAGCGTGATCCGGAATTTTGTGGGGAGAGGGGAGTGAGGGAAACAAAACCTTATGACAGAACGAATGAATCCAGTTGAATTTGCTCGACTACGGCGGCAAATGGCAGACGAATTTGAACGTCTGATGTGGCAACTACTGAGAAATCGACAACGTTGCAACCAAAAATTCCGCCGTGAACATCCGTTGGGAATCTATACAGCAGATTTCTATTGCGTCCAGGCGAAACTTGCTGTTGAGGTCGATGGAGCAAGCCATCAATCCGATGAAGCTCAACAATACGATTCGGTTCGCGATCAATGGATGAAAGAGCAAGGCATTCGTGTGCTTCGATTCACTTGCGACCAAGTTGAACGTGAGACGCAGAGGGTATTGGCGGAAATTGATAAATCCCTGCAGGAAAACCCCTCACCCCCAGCCCCTCTCCCCATGAATTCGGACAACGTTTGATCCCAATGTCGAAGCTTGATTTTCCGAATCCATGGGGAGAGGGGAGCCTGATGCATAAAATTATTACGTCCAAACCAAGTTGCGGAATTTATTTGTGAGTCAATCCTAACGCCGTTGCTAAAGCCGACACTTGTTGCGGACAGAATTTAGGGGATCAACAGGATGAGTGACATTCGTCCGACACGGAACGAACGAAGAATCAAGCTGACAAGATTATCCTTGCTGCCGAAAACCTTGCTACGAATCTTGTCCCAGCAATCCTGTCGCCTCCCAAAGTTGGCGATTTTGCGGAGCAGATGCGACGTGCGTTTACCGCGCGCTTACTGCTCTTTCTCAATATCAAACTGAACCTTCATATCGAATTCGTTATCGATGTTATGGTCGTAAAACAACGACACAATCATTCGTTGTTCGTAGTATTGATTGAGCAAATCGATAGAGTAGATTTCCGCCAGATTTGCCTTTTGTTCCTGGTCCAATTCACGAAAGATCTTTGCGATGCTCTCCTCTCGAATTTCCTGATTGAACTTGGCAATTTTCTCCGCGATCCGGTTGGAAGCGGCACGGATTCGCTCCTTTTGATCCGGTCGGATGCGCAAGACCTGCTCCATGGGGGAGTCAACCAGCAGTTTGGCAACTCCCTTGTAGGTAATATCGGTATTTCGCAATGCCTCGACCTGGGAATCCAGCAAGCATTCACGTATCTCATTGATGAATTGTTGTTGCAAAACTTTCTCTTCGTTTAGCCACTGGCGAAATTGTTGCGGAGAAGCATTGCCTGGTGGGCGACTAAGTTCCTTCATCTCGCTATTGAATTTTTCGCGAATTTCCTTGAGTCGCGACTCCTGGCCATCGACCAGTTCCAGGGCGCCCAGCACTCCCTGTTGTTGTTGATCGCCCCTCAGAAAAAACCTTTCTAACAGGCGATCGCGGTACTCTCTTTCCTCCCCGTCGGCGAGTCTGCGAGAAGCACGCGCTGATGCAACCGCCTCATCCTCTTCAATCACGAATTTCTTCTCTTGAAAATTACCGACGACTCCAAGCGCGAGTACAAACAAGAAAATCATTTCTCGAGAAAGGTATTTCATTTTGCTCTCCAAGCTAATCTTTAATTCGAACCGTTTCCGACAAATCATCCCCGTTTCCTTTTTCTGCCTTCACATCGAACTCGCAGTAGTCACTGACCTTAGTCATATTTCCGTTCTTA
Source organism: Pirellulaceae bacterium (assembly GCA_942492215.1). Taxonomy (GTDB): domain Bacteria; phylum Planctomycetota; class Planctomycetia; order Pirellulales; family Pirellulaceae; genus Mariniblastus. The sequence goes on along the minus strand of CALODY010000003.1, from coordinate 22,254 downwards.
TCCTGAACCGGCTTTACCGTTGTCCAGGGACCATCAACCACAGGCTGTCCATTGTATCTGGCTTTCAATTCTGCCCTCACCCGATAGTTTCCTGCCGGTAAACGACCAATATTTGCATGGAACGTAAAAATTCGTTGTTCAGCTGGTTCAAGCACTCCGTCTGGGTCACAGTTGCAATCGGGGAAGGGTCTCGTAACAGGAAATAGAAACAGCACTTCCTTCCAAACCTCCAGATTTGGATTTGTCGGGTGAGGGAATCTTCGCTGGAGTTCAATTTCAATTGCACCCTTTAATCCACAAAAAACTCTCCAGACTTCTAATCCAGCCCGAGCAGTGCACCGTGATCTCATCACTTGTTTTAAACGTCCCAGATGGCGACATATATTCAATGCCGCCCTCGGCTCGGGGAAGTCCACCTTGAGCCACGACATCGGACTGAAAAACTACCGTCGCAACGATCGCAAAAACTGCCAAAGACATCTTACGAGCCATTGAAGTCCTCCTAAGAAATATTGATAAGCAACAGAAATAGATTTTGATGATAAGAAACCGAGACTCTGAAACGGCAATGGTTCCGTAGCGTCTTGATTTGGCCGATTATGTTAAGCCTTTACAAATCGAATTTCAAGAAAAATCTAGAAATATTTTTTTGCCCACGGACATCGCGAACACTCACTTGTGAGAAATCGGGTGCCCTGCAAAAGTGACCGCCATTTATCAATGCACAGGAGCTGGCCCAAAGTCGTTGCCCCGTTGTGGATCGGAACAACGAACGGAATTGACTAATCATCGCAAGAAATGAATTCGGGGATTTTCAAAATACCATTTGAGGTTTAGCCCAACCGCTCGACCTGCAGTTCAACGAACCATCCAAAACCAGGAAGATCATCATCGCCACAAAACACACAAAGAAGAGTTGATCGAGTTACTGGAAAAGGCGGGCATCGAGTTCGATCCTAAGTACCTGGATTAGAGATTTCACCGAAGGAAGTGTCTGCTGGCATCCCTTCGGGATGCGTGATATTGTTGCTCTGAAAACCGGTGGTGTCGCTGCGCTCAACCACCGGCTAATCGCTGTCACTCCTTCGGAGTGGTCAAAGAAAAATTTGATCGACATTTTGAAGCTAATGGATTGTCAGGGACAAGAATCAATAACCACCGGTAGAGTCGGTGGTTGGTATGAAGAAGGCACCTGAAAGGGGCCGAAAATCGTAACCCGACGCGTGAGCAAGGGAGAACGCAGTTATCAGCCCTCGCTAACGCCTCGGGTTACTGCAAAAAACGGCAGAGCCTTATCGGCACGCGTCAGCAGAGCTGGTGGTTTACGAAAGTGAATTAGGTTGTACTCGGACTGGGAACACTTCGGTAGCCTCGATATTCACTGAACTCTTGCAAGTCCGGCTACATTAGGGGAAACCTAAGATGGAAACTTGACAAAGCACTAAAACCGGCCAGCAAAAATTTTGTGGTACGATTAGCCACGAGCGCCGAGTTACTTCAGCAGCGGTTTCAAAACCGTAAGTTTGTAGTCTCGCCTTTAAGCGGAAGAATCAGCTTTATCCGATTAACGCCGGCATTACGAACGGGGTTTTGAAATGGCCTCTAGGAACAACTGAGGTCCAAATCGTCAAATTTGGCCGGGCTACTTCCCGCTAAACACAACCAAACACCCCGACAATTGTCGATTGAAAATCAAACCCCACCAAACTAAACATGAACCAATCCAAGACCTACCTCGTCACCGGCTGTGCCGGTTTTATCGCCTCGCAAGTCGCGCGGATGCTGTTGGAGCAGGGACATCAAGTCGTCGGCATCGATAACCTGAACGACTACTACGATGTTTCACTGAAACAACATCGCATCGATCAACTCATTTCGTCCGAACAGGCGGAGGTGAATTTTGAATTCATCAAAATGGATTTGGAAGACCGCGACCAGGTCGCCAAGCTGTTTGAGAATCACGAGTATGACGCGGTCATCAATCTCGCGGCCCGGGCCGGGGTCCGCTACAGCATGGTCAATCCGCACGTTTACATGACCACCAACGCGATGGGCAGTCTGAACTTGCTGGAAGAAATGCGCCAGCGAGGCGTCAAGAAATATGTGCTGGCCTCCACCTCTTCGCTATACGCTGGCCAGGAGATGCCGTTTGACGAAACGCTGCCGGTCAACACGCCGATTTCTTCGTACGCGGCATCCAAGAAGTCGGCAGAATTAATGGCGTACTCCCATCACCATCTCTACGAGTTGGATATTTCGATCTGTCGTTACTTCACGGTTTACGGACCGGCCGGGCGGCCAGACATGTCTTACTTTCGGTTCATCAAGTGGATTGACCAAGGCCAACCACTGATCCTGTTTGGCGACGGGACCCAATCGCGGGATTTCACTTATGTCGACGACATTGCCCTTGGAACGATCGCGGCGTTGAAGCCCGTCGGATATGAGATATTCAACCTCGGTGGCGGCAAGCAACCGATCACGCTCAACCTGATGATTGAAATACTGGAAAATTGCTGGGCAAGAAAGCCACGATTGAATACCAGGAATTTCACAAAGCCGACGTCAAATCGACGTATGCCAATATCGAGAAAGCCGACCGCATGCTCGATTGGCGCCCGCAGACTTCGCTCGATGAAGGACTGGAGCGGTGTGTGAAGTGGTACGTCGACAATCGGCCTTGGTCAGAACAAATCCAACTTACCTTAGTAGGTTGAAAGTGGTGAAGGAAGGTTGAGAAAGTGGAATTTGAGAAAGTGACGGGTAGTTTTTCTAACTTGATGGCGAACTGCTGGCGGCATTTCCAAAAATTGGCCCCAACATCGGAATTTCTTGGTTCGACTAATATCAAGATTCGGTTGGCAACTCCGTTTTCCTCTGTTACCTCCTGTTCCACCAATCTCGCAACTCCTGTTCTCTGTCGCAACTCCTGTTCCAACAATCTCGCAACTCCTGTTCCACCAAGCTCAGTACTCCAACTCCGCCACGTCTTCCACTTCTCCACCTTCCCCCCCACTTCCCCTCCCCTTCCAATTTCCCCACGTCCCTTTCCACTTTCAACCTTCAACTTTCACACTTTTTAGCTTTCTCCGGTTTTCTTTCCGCCTCCGCCAACACACTATCCAGATCCTGATCGATGTTGATCGTGATCACGTTCGGCTCGCCTGACGGGTCGTCGAGATCGTCGAATTGGGATTGCAACAATTCAGCGGGCATGTAGTGGCCTTGACGTTCCGACATTCGCTGATGGATCAGGTCCATTGTTCCTGCGAGGTGAACAAACAAAACCGGCCTAGACACGCTGCGCAGCGTGTCCCGGTAGCTGGATTTGAGTGCGGAACAGGCAACGATAATCGACCGGTTGTTTTGCAACCGCCTCTCAGCCTGCTGGCAAATTCTCTCCAGCCATGGCTGACGATCCAAGTCGGTTAACGGAATCCCCGCTGACATCTTGGCGATGTTCTCTTCTGGATGCAGATCGTCGCTGTCGATGAATTCAATGCCGAACTTCTGCTGCAAGTGTCGCCCGACCTCCGTTTTCCCGCTGCCGGACACTCCCATGATGATGATCAAACAAAACATGGTTTTAGTTGAAAGTGGAGAGTGGAGAGTTGGCCGGTTCGTGGTTGGTGTCGGTGGTCCGGATGGTGTCACTTGGTCTTTTGAAGTTGCTTGCTCGATACTCAATATGCAATTTCGTAGGGAACCGTAACATACCGAATTTCCAATCGAAGGATGAAGGATCCGCTTGATAACTGTCCTCATTTGGCCTGGCGGTGCCTGAGTCGTGGCTGTGGCTTCCAGCCGCAGTTTCTTGGGCAAGATGCCCAAGTCACTTTCTTGAGGCCAGCTGGAAGGCAATACGAACAACAATTGCCTCGTGAGTTTGCGCCGAACGTCGCATTGTTAGCCGAAACGCATCGAAACAGCATTCGTTACCCGAATCAGCATTCACTTCGATTGTGGCAATCGGTACGATACTGGAAATTGCCGAGCCTGTACCAGTAACCGAATCGAATGCCGATACTCCAACGCGAAGACGATCTTTATCCGGCAAATCTGCTCGATGATGCCTCGGTGCTTGACGATGCAAGCCGCAACTGGTGGTGCATTTACACTTTATCGCGGCGGGAAAAGAGCTGATGCGGCAACTGTCGGCCAAGCAGATTCCGCACTATGGTCCGATGATCCCCAAACGTTATCGTTCTCCGAACGGTCGGTTGCGAACTTCTTTCGTACCCCTGTTTCCCAACTACGTCTTTATGCTGGGCAACGAAAACGATCGTTATCAAGCGATGACGACGAACTGCATTTCGCGCTGCAGCGAGGTGGAAGACCGAGACCAATTGATTACCGACCTGCGTCAGATTCACAACGTCGTCGGGGCCGGCGTGCCATTGACTCCCGAAGCCCGTTTGGAGCCTGGCAACCGGGTGCGTGTCAAAACCGGCCCGTTTGCCGGATACGAAGGCACCGTTATCCGCCGCGAAGGAAAAACACGATTATTGCTATCACTTCATTTTTTGGAGCAGGGTGTTTCGATGGAAATGGATGAAGGTTTGCTGGAACCACAATAATGGGCTCCGAATGGAGAACTTCGCCACATTCCCATTCAAAAGGGCCGTTGGGGCGGACTTGGAGGCCCCCTTTTCTGGCCTTGGAGTCACAACCATGAAAACCCGACTAATAGTTTTCGTGGGCGGAAATTGACGCTTTTTGCCAAGCCGAACTCCTGCCCGCATGTCGGTTTCAAAGATACGATGTTAACGTGGAACGACTGGGCAATATTTTCAGTCGAAAGCGTATCGGAATATTGCCAAATTTAATCGGTGTGTCACCGACGGGAACGGAGTGCGCGCCGACCATCTCCTGGTAGCCGGATTTGCAAAAACTCGGACGCGGATGAAAAAAGATTTGGATCGCCGTTAGTTCCCCGCAGTGTTGCCACTCCGGCTAGTGCTGCGTTCCAGCTTAACTTTCCGGTTCGCAAAAACGTGGCTGGGGCATCCTGCCCCAGTAATCTGCGGCTGGAAGCCACAGCCACGGAAGACTTCAACTCGAATCTTTACGTGCAACAGAACACTAGTTGAAAAAGCCGCTCCCAGAACCACGTAACATGACCCATCCACTCGCCACCCAACGAATCCACATCGCCGGCCATCAAGGCATGGTGGGCAAAGCCATGGTGCGCGGACTCCAAAAGATCGGAGCAGACAATCTGATCCTACGGACCCGCTCGGAATTGGATCTCTGCAACCAAGCCGCCGTGGAGTCTTTTTTTCAAACCGAGCGGCCTGACTGCGTGGTGTTCGCCGCAGCCAAGGTCGGCGGCATCCACGCCAATAACACTTATCCCGCCGAGTTCATTTACGACAACTTGATCATGGCGGCCAATACAATCCATGCGGCCTATCGGGCCGGCGTACCGCGGTTCCTGTTTCTTGGCAGCACCTGCATCTACCCTCGCCTAGCCCCGCAACCGATGCCGGAAAGTTGCCTGTTGACAGGACCGCTGGAAGAGACCAATGAAGCCTATGCGATTGCCAAGATCGCTGGCCTGAAAATCTGCCAACACTATCGAGCGCAATACGGCGTCACCTACCATTCGGCGATGCCCACCAACCTGTACGGACCCGGCGACAACTACCATCCCGAAAACTCGCATGTACTTCCCGCGCTGATTCGCCGTTTCCATGAGGCCAAAGAAAACAATGCCAACGAAGTCGTCATCTGGGGCACCGGCAAACCGCGTCGCGAGTTTCTGCACGTCGATGACTTGGCCGAGGGTCTGATTCATTTGCTACAGTTGGAAGATCCACCGAACCTGGTTAACGTCGGCACCGGTACGGATATCACGATCGCCGAATTGGCCAAAATGATTGCCGATATCGTGGGGTACACGGGTGACATCGTCCAAGACACATCGAAACCAGACGGCACGCCCGTCAAGCGAACCGACATTTCACTGATCCAATCAACCGGCTGGTCACCCAAAATCAGCTTGGTCGATGGCTTGAAACAGACTTATCAGGCTTTCCTTCACGAAACACAACAAGGCGAACTTCGTCTGGCTTAGGCACACAAATCAAAAAAAAGCTTTGCCCTTTTTCTTGAGGCAACGCCCGATCGATTCATCATTTTAGAATGATCTAACAGGAGAAAACAAAGGCAACAGAGTCCTCTCTCCGTTTCCTCCGTTAACTCCTGTTTCATCCTTAATAATCGTTCATCATCATTGAACTTCGACCGGCTCAAACGCGAATCAGGAAGTAACATACGCTTTATTTAGGGCAATGCGGCAACAAACGATTAATCCGTCATTTCTGGCTGAACGAACAGGAGGAGACAAAGACAACAGAGTCCTCGCTCTCCGTTTCCTCTGTTCACTCCTGTTCCAACCTTAAATCGTTCATCATCATTGAAATTCGACCGGCTCAGGTTCGAGTCAGGAAGCAACTTCCCCTTTTTTCAGGGCATTGCGGCAACAAACGATTAATTCGTCATTACTACAGGAGAAAACGAAGAGAACAGAGTCCCCGCTCTCCGTTTCCTCTGTTCACTCCTGTTCCATCCATTAAATCGTTCATCATTGATTTTCAATTAACAACGAATGTTTCCTTCCGGCATCGAGTCCACCTATCATTGTTTTATTAGGGAGACTCAAAAGCTGAGTCTTCGAAAAGTCTGAGTACACCTGGTAAATATTTTCGCATTCAGTGACAGAGAAGCAGTTGATTGATGTGAACATGAGGAAACGGAGCCAACCGAGGATCCCCCGTTGCCTGAACTAACCAGGGAGATTGGCATTTGGCAAAATCAGCCGTGACACGCCATCTGTCAGTTTCTGTTCATTGAAGTTGATGATCAGCCCAAGAGGAATGTCAAGCAACTTCATGTAACTTATCAGCTGGGCTTTATGAATTGGATGAACCGTTTCTGTCGCTTTTACTTCGACCAACAAGCAACCCTCAACCAAGAGGTCAAAACGAAGCGGATATTTGCGCGTAAAATCTTTGTAACGCACAACCACATCTTCCTGACTTTGGATCGTGTGGCCGCGCAATTGGAGTTCCATCGTCAAACACCATTCATAGATGGATTCTAGCAGGCCCGGTCCTTTGTCCTGATGCACTTCGATTGCCGCACCAATAACTTCATGAGTCAATCCGGAAGCTTTTGAAAACAGAGAGTGCACGCGAAACCTCATATAGAGAAAACAAAAAGTACGAAGGGACTCTGTTTTCTCTGTTGCCTTATGTTCAATCAAGCCAACTCAGCCAAAAGTTATTTCTAACACTTTCCTCTGCAAACCAGCAATAAGATCTTTGCATTCGCCAAACTAGAAACCAATGTCCACCTCCGCCAACTACAATCCGCATTACACAGTCGCTGACTATTATCAGTGGGACGGTGACCGGGAGCTTTGGAATGGAGTCGCGATTGCCACAGGACCGTCACCTTTTGGACCGCACCAAAGTTTAGCGGCAAAGATTGCCCTCGAACTATTGGCCAGAATGACTGGCGTGAATTGCAACGGCTTTACGCTTTTACCGAGAATCGATTGGATCGTGGACGAGCACACGGTGGTTCGACCGGACATGATCATCGTTTCGGGCGGAGTTCCCGAACGACACGTGGAATCGCCACCCGTTTTGATTGTTGAGATACTGTCCGACTCCACGCGCGAAAAAGACCGAAAGCACAAATTCAACTTGTACCAATCCGAAGGCGTTCCCTATTACCTGATCGCCGACCCCGAATCCAAAACCCTTGAAGTCTATCGGCTGTTTAATGGCAAGTATCAGCGTCAGCCATTCGACTCAACGTTCCCGATTGATCTGAGCGACGATTGCAAATTTGAGCTCAACCCAGAAACGATTTTTGAATAACAGGCTTCCGAAAGAACGGACGCGACACCCTCTGTTTTCTCTGTTAACTCCTGTTCATAACGAACCCGACGGAAAGTGATTTCGTCACAACTAACCACCAAGAAGAACCATGACAAATTTGAACTTCAACCGTTCGACTCCATCATCAATTTCCAGCTGGCCAATATATGCCAGTTTGAGCTCAACATAAAAACGATTTTTGAGTGATGGGCAAGACCACGAGTTGTCGAAACCGATTCCGCAATAGCGGACGCGACACCCTCTGTTTTCTCCGTTATCTCCTGTTCAAAACGATCACGACGGGAACTGATTCCGTCACAACCAACCACCAACAAAAACCATGACAAAAAAAGCACTCATCACCGGTATCACCGGCCAGGACGGATCGTACCTCGCCGAACTGTTACTTCAAAAAGGCTACGAAGTCCACGGCATCGTCCGTCGCAGCAGCAGTTTCAACACCGACCGAATCGATCACATCTACCGTGACCCTCACGAATCCGATGCCAAAATTTTCTTGCACTACGGCGACCTGACCGATGGTCAAAACTTGACCAACCTCGTCCTGGATGTGCAGCCCAACGAGATTTACAACCTGGGCGCGCAAAGTCATGTGCGAGTTTCCTTTGACGCCCCGGCTTACACGGTCCAAGTCGTCGGGATTGGCGCTTTGAACATCCTGGAAGCGGCCCGGCAACTGAACAAGCAGCAGGAAGTCCGCGTCTACCAGGCATCTTCTTCGGAGATGTACGGCGACGTGATTGAAACACCGCAAACCGAAAAAACGCCGTTCCAACCGCAAAGCCCTTACGCCTGTGCCAAGGTCTACGCGTTCCATCAAACCGTCAACTACCGGCACGCCTACGATTTGTTCGCCACCAACGGAATTCTCTTCAACCACGAATCACCCCGTCGCGGCGAGACCTTTGTGACTCGCAAAATCACCCGCGCCGCGACGCGCATCAAACTGGGCCTGCAAGACAAGCTGTACCTCGGCAACCTGGACGCCAAGCGCGACTGGGGTTATGCGAAGGACTACGTAGAAGGCATGTGGATGATGCTGCAACATGACAAGGCGGATGACTTCGTTTTGGCGACCGGTGAGACACAGACAATCCGGCAGTTCCTGGATTACACGTTTGGGTACCTGGACTTGGACTGGAACAAGCATGTCGAGATCGATCCACGCTATTTCCGACCCACGGAAGTCAATCTACTTACTGGGAGACGCGTCCAAAGCCAAACAGGAACTGGGTTGGGAACCCAAAACGTCTTGCCGCGAGCTAGCCGAATTGATGGTGGATCACGATTTGGAACTGGCCCGCCAGGAGAGCGTGCAGAAGAGTCTGACTTAGGACCAAATCACGAATAACTTCCGGACCTTGAATTGCAACATATGCGTGTCGGCTGCTTGATTGAACAGGAGGCCGCAGAGATAACCGAGAGTCTCTGTATTTCTTTGTTTGCTTTGTTTGGGGTATTTTCATGCATCGTTTGTTTTTGAAAACTTCCGGATTGACTCATAATACGAGCAGAAATTGACCGAAGTTGTTTCACGGCTGATATTGCCAATCTTGAATGATCGATTCGGGAAGGAGAGTGGCATGAGTGAACAAACTAGATCCTCCGTTTTCTCAGTTACCTTCTGTTCAAAACAATCGACCGAATTCGGGAAATTATTCTTGAGACATCCCTTACTGGAAAACATGACTGCATTAGCAGCCTAAATCTGCAAAACTCGAACTTAGGATCATCTGAAGAATGACCTTGGCATTTCAAACGCCATCTTACCCCCTTCTCCCCCCGAAATTCGTACAAAAATTCGTTGCGATGTATTCCAGCTGTCGATCCTGATCATCCCGTACATCCTGTCAAACTTTAAGAATCGGCGCTCCGACCTATTTGAAAAATCTGTAGCGTGAAACAGCGATGAGCAACACATCAACCAAACTAACCTACGAGGACTACGTTTGTTTTCCGGACGACGGTAAACGTCATGAAATCATTGATGGAGATCATTACGTGAATCCGGCTCCCAGCACTTATCATCAAACGGTCTCCCGACGAATTCAGTTCCTGCTGTATCAAGGTATTGAGTTGGAAAACCTGGGTGTCGTTTACAATGCCCCCGTCGATTTGCAGCTGGGGGACTTCAACATTGTCCAACCTGATATCGTAGTGGTGCTCAAGGCGAACGAAAAAATCATCACACCGACCAAGATCAAAGGCACGCCGGACCTGGTCATCGAGATCCTATCACCCTCATCGGCCGAGAATGATCGCAAGCTCAAACGGAGCCTGTACGAAAAATCGAGTGTTCCCGAATACTGGATCGTGGATCCATTCGAGCATGAATTGACGCAGCTAGAAACGGTGCTGCAAAAGCTCGAGTCCCTGATTGCTGGCCAAAGCGTCAAACTCTAAATCGTCCTCAAATATGATTTTAATAACTGGGAATCCGCAAAACGTTAGGAAAAAGAAACAATGAAAATGGAACCCATTGACTGGTCAGATACGTCGATCCTGATGCCGGGGGAACCGGATCGAACAACCGACGTTTGTCGAAATGCTCTTCGATTCCTATCCAGATATCAAACGTGTCGTCATCTATTCGCGAGACGAACTCAAGCAGTTTGAGATGGCGCGCTTGATTCCCGGCGGACAAATGCCTGCGATCCGATTTTTTATCAGGGGATGTCTAAGAAGATCAGCATCGCTTGAAGCGGGCCATGGAAGATGTCGACATCGTTATACATGCCGCCGCACTCAAACAGGTACCCGCCGCCGAATACAACCCATTCGAAGCGATTCGAACCAACGTCATCGGCGGTCAAAATGTCATTGAAGCTGCACTCAGAAACCGACACGTTTCACGCGTCGTTGCGGCTGGTACAGATAAAGCCGCGCTTGTGCTTTATTAACCTCTATGGCATACGAAACTCTGTTCGGACAAACTATTCATCGCCGCCAACAATTTGAAGGGCGTCGCGACATCGGCTTCTCCGTAGTCCGCTACGGAAACGTGATGGGAAGTCGTGGTAGCGTGATTCCATTCTACCTCAACCGTCGAACGACCGGGACTTTGCCTATCACCGACCCCAAGAATGACTCGGTTCAACATCTCGTTGGACGACGGTGTCGCGATGGTGATGTATACATTAAAAAACAGCCTCGGTGGAGAGATTTTGGTTCCCAAAATCCCCTCCTATCGCATCACCGACTTAGCTGAAGCAATTGGGCCCGATTGCGAAAAGCCGATTATCGGCATCCGGCCAGCGAAAAACTGCATGAAGAAATGGTTACCGCCAGTGACAGCCAGAACACGATCGAAAATGATCGCTACTACGTGATTATTCCCATGCTACACGGAAAAGAGCACGCCGCAAACCGCCGCAGCTTTTTTCCGATCATCACAAAACAACTCAAGTCGAAACGTTTTTCTTCTGAAACAATAAAAACGATCGTAGCTGACAATTGAACCGTCCGCGAACTCATCAGGCAGCACGTCGATCCGAATTTCAAAAGTCGCCGGAGCCGTAACTCGCTAAAAAGCTTCTAGGTCACAGCGTTAGCTATTGCCTTGCGTAACACGCATTTTCATTCCCAAACAAAAGTTACTCTTGACGCTTGATACCTTACGGCCGACAATCAATCGACGCTCAAGACATCGAAGCTGTTGTTCAAGCGTTGCAATCTGGCTGGTTAACGACCGGCCCGAAAGTGGAGGAATTTGAATCCGCATTTGCCGACAATGTCGGCGCCCAAACATGCGGTCGCCGTTTACCGTGGCGCAGCGTAAAAGCTGGCCGCGGTGGTACCGGCATCGGCCCTGGGAATCCGCGTGTATCACGTCCGCCAGCATTTCTCGCTTCGGCCAGTGCAACGCGCCTATGTCGGTGCCACTCCGGATTTTTGCGATATCGATCCGGTCAGCAACCTCTGCCCGGAGCAGTTGGAAGCGAATTGGCAAGCCGATACCAAAGCCGTCGTGGCAGTTGACTACGCCGTAGGCACGATACTGCGATCGCAAAGTCGCGCGAGACCGCGGTACGATCGTAATCGACGCTTGTCACGGGGTGGGCGGGCGTTTCGTTCACGATGACCAACAATGGAAAACAGAGGACACCCGTGGGCCGACATCACCACGTTCAGCTTTCACCCGGTCAAAACAATGACGACAGGCGAAGGGGTCGGTGGCGACCGACAATGGGGTACTTGCGCGGCCAGGTTGTTGCGAACGCATGGGATGGTGCGAAATCCTGAATCCTTCACCGGCCAGGCAGTCGAGTTGGCGGAAAAAGGTCCCTGGTACTACGAGATGCAGGAGCTCGGATACAATTTTCGGATCACCGATTTCCAATGCACTTCAGGGTTGAGCCAGTTGACCCGAGCAGACGAATTCATAGTTCGTCGGCGTCAAATTGTGGCGTACAACGAAGCGTTTGCCGATTGCGCGTACGACGACTCCCAGACTTCGGAACGAGCAAGACCGCGACTGTTCTCATGGCATTTGTATACGTTGTTGTTTGATTTTGAAGGCATTGGAAAAACGCGTACTGAACTTATGCAGGAACTTCGGCTGGGCGAGGTCGGCACGCAAATCCTTTATATCCAGTACATTTGCAGCCATGGTATCGAAAAACGTATGGCTATGCGGCCGGCAAATGTCCCCAAGCTGAACATTACTACCAGCAAACGTTAAGCCTGCCATTATTCCCAGCGATGACTGACGAGGATGTCAACCTGGTAATCGATAACGTTCTGCGTGTGGTTGAATCTCAACGGCCGAACGGTCTTACAGGAACGGATAGCGATTGACTGTCAGGAATGCGAGCAATGCCTCAGCGATCAATAATAGTGAGTCTTATAATTAACGATGAATAACCCCGAACCAAAATACAGCACACCCCAAAGAAGAATTCTGGGCAGGTTCATTCGGCGACGAATACATTCAGCGTAACACGGCGGAGCGATTCCTGGCCTCTAACATTGCCTTGTTTTCCCAATGTCATTGCGAGAACGGGTATGTTGAACAATGCCATCGAATTCAGCGCTAACATCGGACTCAACCTCGAAGCAATCACAACTTTATTGCCCGGCCCAGTTACACGCCGTGGAGATCAACTCGACTGCCTGCGGCGAACCTGGAACGACTTCCTCATGTGGTAGTTCACGGCCAAAGTATTTTGGACTTTGAACCGTCGCAACAGTTCGATATGGCGTTAATCAAGGGTGTGTTAATCCATATTAACTTGAACGAACTTGCCAAAGTCTATGACAAACTTGCAAGCACATCGTCAACATTTGTTCTGATCGCTGAATACTACAATCCTTCACCGGTTTCGTCAATTATCGTGGTCATGCAGACCGACTGTTCAAACGGGATTTCGCCGGCGAGTTTCTTGATCGACATCCCGAGTTTAGCTTAGTCGACTACGATTTTATTTGGCACCGGGATGCAACTTTTCCCCAGGACGATATCACCTGGTTTTTGCTGAGCGGAGCCAAACACAGACCTCGCCGTAATTCCCGCCCGAGGTGGCAGTAAGCCGAATACCCGGCAAGAATATCCGCGAATTTTGCAGTCGCCCCGTTATGCTATTCGATTCAAGCTGCCAAAGACGCGGGCGTATTTGATCGCATCATTGTTTCGACGGATTGCGATGATATTGCCGAGGTTGCGAAACGCTGCGGTGCCGAAGTGCCGTTTGTTCGGCCGGCTGAATTGTCCGACGACCACACGCCTACGATTCCGGTCATCGCCCATGCGATCGAATGGCTTGCTTCCCAAGGAGAATTGTTTGATTTTGCTTGTTGCATTTATGCGACGGCGCTTCGTTTGTCGATTCAAATGATTTACGAGAGGGATTTGCAAGGCTCTCTTCCTGTCAAAAGCCGAGTTTCTAATGCCCGTTACTTCCTTTCCATTTCCAATCTTTCGGGCTCTGGAATTGGATCACGAACGTGAAAATGATTTGGCCGGAGAATGAATGGTACGGTCTCAAGATTTGCCGAAGCCTATCATGATGTGGGGCAGTTTTACTGGGGCACTTTCGAGGCCTGGACTAATCGAACCGGACTGTATTCATCCAGAATCGGTCCACTGGCTATTCCGCGGCATCAAGGTTCAAGACATCGATACGCCGAAGCTGGACTCGGGCGGAAAAGATGTTTCAACTTTTCAGGCAACGAACAGTTGAAAGACGGGTTGGCATTTACTCCGGGCACTTGTTGATTCATGCAGTGCCTCCGTCTCAATTGGCATCGGTCATCTGATGCGCGTCATCGCGTTGGCGCAGGGTGGAAAAAACGAGGTGGAAAGGTCACGATTGCTGGCTGCAGCTGTCCTGATGTCCTCCAAGCCCGATTGAAGAATGAAGGGATTGCGTACGAACCGTTACCTGAAACAGAGGCAGGAGGAAAAGGCGATGCTGTCGCGACAAACCGAGTCGCAAAAAAATTGTCAGCCAGTTGTCTGGTAATCGACGGTTACGAATTTGATGCGGCTTATCAATCACTTGTTCGTCTTCCCAATCGCCCTCTATTGGTTATCGACGACTATGGACACGCTGAAAAGTATTTTGCCGATTTGATCCTGAAGACCAGAACCTGGGCGTGGCTTCGGAATTTTATGCGTCACGAGCGGCAAATGTTCATGTTCTGACCGGGCCAAAATTTGCCATGTTGAGAAATGAATTTCTTGAACACGAGGATTTTCGGCGAGACACGACTCGCGGAAAATCTCCTGGTTACGTTGGGTGGCTCCGATGAACAAACGTCGCAAAATATTAGCGCGATCGCCTCCGTCGGTGACTTGGACCTTAAATCGCGCGTGATCGTTGAGGATAACGAAATCCTCGCCTGGAACAAATTCGAAAATTGTCGCAAAGATCTTCCCCAAGTATCCATTCTGCAAAATGTGAACGACATGTCCGCACAATACCTTTGGGCGGATATGGCGATCGCTACCAGTGGGGAGCACCAATTCGAGAAATGAGCTTGGTTTGGTCTTCCCCGAGCTCTTGTTGTGCTGGCTGATAATCAGCGTCGTGTAGCGAATGCGTTGCATGGTGCTGAATCCGCGTGCAACCTGGGCAATGCGGGCGACTTGTCAGTTCAGGACATTGGCAGAGCAATTCGCAAATTGGCGACGGAACCGAATACTCGCGGGAAATTTTCAGCGAATTCGTCCCATTTGGTGGATGGAAAAGGTGCGCCAGGGTCGTCGACCAACTGCCTGTAACTCGCCTGTTGGCGAATGCCTCAGTATTCAATTGTGGCGAACTTTTACTTCGACCTGCGTCCGAATCGGACGCGTCAATGTTGCTGGAATGGCGAAACGATCCACTGACACGAAGTGCAAGTCGAAATTCTGGGAATGTGACTTTGGAGCAGCATGAGCTTTGGTTAATCAAGACGCTTTTGAAAAGAGAACAGTGCTCTTTGTCGCTTGAATCTAGCCAGTATTCCCGTCGGAACTGTACGTCTGGATTTCGGCGACGAAGTCGAAATCTCCTGGACCATCGCTCCGACGGCAAGGGGACACGGCTGGGGAAAACGGATGGTTAGTTGCCTGGCCCAGAACGTATGTTTCGACTTGCTGGCCTACGTTCGACCTGAGAATATCGCTTCCAAGAAAATAGCATTGGCAGCCGGTTTAACCCCAGCGGGGAAAAAGGCGACTTCCTCGCTTTCGAAGAACTCGACAGATCCATGATTGAATTCAAGTTGGGCAACCGCGCGTTGACCCGCATCACCTACTACATAATTGCCGAGATGTCCGCAAATCACAACCAGGACTTTGACGTGGCTTGCAAGATCATCCACGCCATGAAAGAGGCCGGTGCCGACGCCGTAAAGCTGCAGACTTACACAGCTGATACATTGACGTTGGATTGTGATCGAGGCGATTTCCTCGTCGGGCAAGGGACGATTTGGGAAGGCAAGAAGCTTTACGACTTATACGAAGATGCTCACACGCTCTGGGAATGGCAACCAAAACTTTTTGCACTCGCCAACAAACTGGGCATGGATTGTTTCTCGTGCCGTTCAGATAAAACGTCAGTCAATTTTCTGGAAGAGCTTAACCCGCCCGCTTACAAGATCGCGTCTTTTGAATTGGTGGATCTGCCGCTGATCGATCGTATGGCGTCCCGGGGAAGACCCGTCATCATGTCGACCGGGATGGGCAATCTGGCTGAGATTGATGGGCCGTGGAAGTTGTCAAAACTGCGGGGGTCCCTTTGGCACTTTTGAAATGCACCAGCGCTATCCGGCTCCTCCCGAAACGATGGTGCGAACGATTCCACATTTAGCACAGGCTTTCGACGTACCTACCGGTTTGTCGGATCACACTGATGAATCGAAATTCCGGTGGCCGCCGTATCGTTAGGCGCCCTGCATCGTCGAGAAACGCTTTACGCTTTCCCGCGATATTCCCGGACCTGACAGTGCCTTCTCGCTCGAACCGCATGAGTTCAAGGCAATGGTCGACGCGGTGCGCAACACCGAACAGGCATGGCAGGTGAATTATACGCGGACCGAAAAAGAAAACGCCAGCAAGGTCTTTCGTCGGTCCTTATACGTCGTGGCCGATACCTGCAAGCCAGGAGACGTATTTCACTGAAAGCATCCGCAGCATCCACGACCAGGATATGGCTTGCCGCCGAAGTATCTTACCAAATCCTCGGCAAGGTCGCAAAGCAGAACCTGGCTCGTGGCACGGCCTTGTTGGGATTCTGTTGGCTGAACAGTGAGCGAACCTTCTCAAAGGCAAAAAACATGGCCCCCCAAAGATGACGGGCAAATCGCTGGGGTTAGTGCGCGCACCATTGCCTACGGTCTGCAAAAGCGTGTTGCCGCGGATTCTGGGGTTTGTGTTGTTGCCGTTGTTCACCGCCGTCTTGACGCCGGATGATTACGCAACCGTTAATCTTTGTACCGTTTTCGTTGTTCGTTTCTGGTGTGCAGGCTTACAGTTGCCCAGCATCATCGGCCGGTTTTACTTTGATTGCGAACAAAAGATGTTCCTGCAATCATGGCTTTATCCTGTATTCGACGACGTTGGCTGTTCTGCTTATCCTTGCGATAGTGTTCGCCGTAAGGGATTCTTTGATCGCCCTCGTCTATCCCCAAGCAGTGGCTGATGGAATCCGCATTTTTTCCGCTGTTTTTTCTTGCATTAGTCTCAGGTATCAGCCTGCTCGCTAGTTGTTGTTTCATATTGCTGCGAAGTGAAAAAGCAGGGCTGGTACTGCGAATTTCTGTCGTGGCAGTGGTACATTTTTCGACCATGGCGTGCTGCTGGCGGTAGTTGTCATTGCGATGGGGGCCGTTGGGGTTCTTAGTGCGGGTATGCGTGAGTGGTTTGGCCAACCTTGCGTTGGTTTGTTCATGGTGCGAGACAACATCGTCGTTGCTTTAAACGAAATATGTTTCCCCTGGACTCAAGTTCTGCCTGCCGACTAATGCCTCCGCTTTACGGCGGATTTCTATTCGTCGGTTCAGGTAACATCGTGTTGGAAAAATTCATAACCTTAGCCGCGGTTGGGCTTTATGCCGTGGCGGTAAAACTATCGTCACCGCTAAATACATTTCGTGGAAGCGTTTAACCGTTCCATTTCTCCACGGTTCATGGAAGTATCCCGGGCTGTTCGAAAGCTTGTACGATTGCGCCCGGTTCGAGACATTATTACCAAGTGGTTTTCAGTCGGCTTTATTTTATGGATCGGGTTTTGTCTTTTTTGCCTGTGAAGCTGTCGTTGCTAACCCTCGTCGTATCACGGTGCCGCTATATTTTATGATACAACTCAGCGGCCTGCATATTCCGTGGACTGTACCTTTTATGATGAACCTTTGTTCTTCCGAAGAAAACCGGTGGATACGCTGATCACGTTGATCGCGGGCGTCGCCAATGTTTTATTGAATATCTATT
Organism: Pirellulaceae bacterium; assembly: GCA_942492215.1. Taxonomy (GTDB): domain Bacteria; phylum Planctomycetota; class Planctomycetia; order Pirellulales; family Pirellulaceae; genus Mariniblastus. The sequence continues at coordinate 4,431 of CALODY010000003.1, read as the reverse complement.
TGATCCCAAAATATGGTGTTGACGCTCTCAGCACGCTTGGACGACACTTTTTTCATATGTGCTGACTTTCGTGCTGGCATTGCTAATCGCGAGCGTTGTATACCCTCTTAATTGGGATGTTCGTCGAATGGGTTTCATGGAATTCTAATCATGGCACTGGTTTCAACGACAAGTCCGGATACGATTGATTCGTTCGTTTTTTCTCGAATCACATTCAAAACCTGGCTGCTTGGCGGCCATCGCCGTACTGGGAATGGCAGGAAGAATCTTGACGGTCGGCTTCGATAAACGATTTGCCGGTGAGTTCAGAATTTTCGCAGTCGAAAAGGCAACCCATAATGGCTGCCAATAATACGACCAACGACGTGAACGTGGTTCAAGACTTTGGAAGTCTGATACTATCGATCAAACTGATCAAACTCCGCAGCAGTGAGGCGGATTACTACGGGGCCAGTTATCTGATTGGTGAGAAATTGGGCATGACCGTCCCACCCCGCAGCGCCGCACGATAGCAACACGGCTGGTGTTATGAACCTGTCACCCACTTTCGCCAAATCGCTACTAACCACAACCGAGGAATGAAATTAGTTGCCGCGAAAAGCAAGCAAAAAGCTGCTTCTCGAGGCCAGGCAAAGCAACCGCGACGGGATTGCCATTTCTGTACACCGACAAACCTGGCGTTGAGCGTTTTCCTTCAAGCCTGCTGGTGATGCCAGCGCACGTCACGAAACACAGTGAACACAGCTATAATGAAATGGATTTTGTTCATGCGATATGTCCGCTGAACAAATTTTCGCATGTCGTTGCCTGCATTTCGCAACAGTGTATTGACAAGGGCTATTGGACTAAGTCATTTGATTCGATTGGAATTCCCTGGTTGTGCCGGGCGGGTGCCTACGACGCAAATGCGGCTAAGCTGTCACGAACACTGTTTTCGTGCTTTGGTATGTGACATCGAACGCCATTGGATCACATCTTGTCTACTCAGCGTATTCGGGTTGCCGGGTGAGCCTGATCGGACCGATAGAAGCCAAGCATCGATTTCGAGAATGAACCAATTTACCTCCGATACCCGGATTTATTACCTCTGGCCATTGAAAAATCGCGTCCCGAATCAATTCAAAGACATTTACCCGCATTTCACTTCTGTGAACACAAGATGCCACAAGCAAGCACGTTGAATGGGCATTTCAAAGAGCTTGGTGGTGAATATGGCAAAATCTGCCGAAGAAATGGCTCGCTTGCTCGGATGGGGCATTTCACAACAGTCATTGCTACACTCTAAGCGTTTACTCGCAGGGCTATAGGCGCTAAATCATTTCGTGAAAATCATAACAAAGAATGCTGAACCGAATTAACAAGCAGTAAGTTGTGACACATGTTGCCCTTCTCGCATAAATTGGAAACACTCTTTCTTCGTTCAAACAACAAATGAGCTGGATTCAATCATCGACGGAGGAACTCAACAGCAGGTCACACGAATGTGTTTTTGCAGGCATCCAGAGTTCCGTGAAACGGTCCGTGCTCGAACTGTTTTTTCCGATAAGCACACCTATGTTCGCCCTAAAATTACTCGTAGCGCCCGTGAATAAAGTTCTCATTTACTGGAGTCTTCGGCTTTCTTGGACGTTGCGTGCATAAGCACTTTCACAAGATGGCGGGTTAGCGGGACAGATAGCTGTGCATAGGCGAAAACGCGCTGCTCGAGAGTTCGTTGACTCCTATCTTGCCGCGAATCTTCCCAACGACCAATTACCGGAATTTATTCGCGGAACAGCCAGGTTTAATGGTTCATTGCGGCTGGACGCGCTCGGTTTGCATTTTCGATTACCGATCCGGAAAGTGATTTCACCGGCAATACTGTGCTTACGTATCAGCTGCTTGAAACCATACGCCTCAACCAACCGAATTGCAAATTCATATTTCTTTCCAGTGCAGCGATTTACGGAAATCCGACTGCTGCCTGTTCAGGAGTCGTCACCGGTCACCCGCTTTCGCCTTTGGATTCCACAAGCGACAGGCGGAGCTCTCCTGCGAAGAATATGCCGTTGTCCATGGTTTGCAAACAGCGTCCCTGCCGCATTTTCTCTGCCACCGGCCCCGGCCTGAGAAGGCAAGTTGTCTGGGATCTGGCTAATAAGATTTACGGAGAAGGTCCGCCACCCTGAGAGGTACGGGCGAAGAATCACGAGATTTCATTCATGCAAGGGACATCGCCTGCTTCGCGTATTCTTGCCGAAAACGCTCCCGCCGCAGGGGAGTGCTGGCCTCGCAAGTGGCGATGAAGTACGGATCGCGATCTCGCTATGGAACTCCGTAATGTCCTCGGTAGTGAAAGAAATCGCGTTCGACGAATTCGTCCGTTGTACACCGTCCGTTGGCAAGCCGACATCGCAAAAATCGAAGCCCTGGGATTCGAACCGACTTGGAATTTGAGACAAGGGCTGAGCGATTATGCCGGCTGGGGTACAACCTTTGCTGAGGAGTTGATGTGGCAAAACCATTGACGATCGGGATTTTAACAAAAGGGGAAAGAATGGGTCGCTGGAACAGGCCCCGATGACCAAAAACTTGGTGCGTGCTTCGACCGCATATTGCCAATCTGAGGGGATTGATATTCGATTCTGCATTATCGGAGCGGAAGCCAGCGAATTTGAAAACATCGCGGCTGGATTGGGCGATTTGAACAACGTTCTCTGGATCGATGCAAAAGTAGTAGAGGAAAAAGACCGGCGGTCTTGAATCTCGCGTTAAAATACGGACATCTAAATTACCTGGCTGGTAATGAAGCACAAGATCGATTTTCTCTACCCGTGTCCGAGACCGTTAACCGGAATACGATGCCACACCGCCGCATGGATACCCGATTTCCAGCACAAATACCTGCCGGAGTTCTTTTCTCAAACTCAAATTACATCACCTTTCTTTATGAAGCGTTTAAGGATATGGCTGCTAAATCCCCCACTGTGGTCTTAAGCAGCAAAGCAGCAAAACACGATTTCGAGCAGTTCTTTCCGGCATATTCCTCCAAAGCAACGGTCATGCCATTCCAGTTTAACATTTCCGAGGAATGGTTAGCCTCAGACGCGAAAGAGCCCAGTATCATTTGCCGGATCGTTATTTCATTTGCAACCAATTTTGGCAACATAAAAATCACCGCGTGGTCCTTGAGGCAATCTCTATGTTGATCAAGGAGCTTCCGGACTTGGTATTGCAATGACCGGAAGTCTTAACGATTCTCGCAATCCTCATTACGCCGACGAGATACTTGAATTGGTTCAAACAAAAAGTATCCACTCTGCCTGCCGATTACTCGGATGTCCCTAAGCACGAACAAATCAATTTGGTACGGTTCCATAGATTGTCAACCCTCACTTTTGAAGGGTGGAATGCGGTTGTTGAAGAAGCCCACTTTTGGAAAAGACACGATCCTATTGTCGGATCTGCCAGTACACCGTGAGCAGTGCCCGCCTTATTCAGACTTTTTCAGTCCATCGATGCTGAGAGTTTGGCCAGTCTTATGCGAAAGCACATTTTGCAGCAAGAGTCCAGTGAGGGGAGTCGTGCAGACACCACCCTGGTGGATGCGCTGACAAGTTCATGCAATTTGGCAAAAGATTCATCAGCATCGCGACGGGAAGTATGAATGATCATGACCGTTAAGCTAAACCGCCGAAACAGAATAACTTTTGGGTTGCCGGCGTTGACTGGAACGAGCACCTGGTGTCGCACGAATCATGTTGCAAGGATGATCCTTGAGACAGTTCGTTTGGTGTGGATGTCAACAAAACTAGCACGCGAAGACGCATAGACGATTACCGTTAAACAAATGCGAAAATCCTAATATGTTCCTCATTTTACCGATTAATAAACCGACGGCTGGTTTAAATCGCTTATCGCATGGCCAGAGCGTTGGAGCTTAATGGGGTTGAAGGCAATATAATCGGAACTCGGTGCGGCCCCTCCATTTGCAATTGGCAAGAGTTGCATTGAAGGTAAACGTACCGTCGCGTATGATCCTTTTCGAACCCGGGCATAGGGGTACTGCAATGCGATGACGAAAAGGAGGGCTCAGGCGGAGTGTTTCTATCGGGTACGCCTACATGAGTTAATCCAAAAATACTCCGTTCAAGGCGTCATTGCTTACGACACTCAGGCACAAGTTGTCGAGGCAATCATGAATTCAGCGAGGAAGAACAACTGCTTCATTATCGCCGACGTATTTGAACTTTTTCGGGTAAGTTTTCGGTACTTGACCAATGGAATCAGCTACCAGCAGTTTCTGTCTGCGTCGCCAAGTGTTGCCCAAACTTGACGGAATCATCGGCATCTCACACGGCTGGTGCGATTGGGCCGAGCAAATCTGTCTGCCTAATGTATGGTGCCCGTCATTTGCTGAAAACGATCGACCGTTCAGAACAAGCCCATCTC
>CALODY010000002.1:0-14121 GCA_942492215.1 Pirellulaceae bacterium | reverse complement strand
TCCGACGTCGCAAAATTCCGCCTTCGCGGCGGCCATGGAAAAACTCCGCACGGTAAAAGCGTTTTCGTTTGACCAACTGACGTACCTAACGAATCAAGACGAACCGATTCGATACCGAGTCATTGTCGCTGCCGATGGGCGGCATCGAAACGAAATGGATGGCTTAACGACGATCCATGACAAAACGGGAATGGTCCGGCTGAATTTGATGCCGGACAAAATGGCGATGACCTTTGATCCAGTTCCAGGTTTGTCGGAATTCAATCAACTGGAATGGTTGGAAGAGCTCAGGTCTTATGGTGAGCCGTCGAAGCAACTTGGTGAAAAGGAGATTGACGGACAGAACGTCGCTGGGTTCGAGGTGAATTTTTCGGCGCATCGGCTTAACGTTTGGGTGAACACAAAAACGCACGAACTTTGTCAGATCGAACACTTCCCGGATCCGCAAAGCGGCAACCTCGGGAAGATTGTGAGTACCAACTTCAACTTCAACGAACAGGTCGATGATGCGCTGTTCAGCTTCGAGGTGCCGGAAGGCTATGAACACTTGAAGTTACCTGATGATATTCAAGCCGCCGCACAAGAGGCAGTGGACAATCCAGAGCAAAACGTCGTCGACGCGCTGCGAGGCCACGCTGAGCTGGCTGGCGGAAAGTTTCCCAAAAGCCTGGTGAACTTTGCGGACTGGATTGAAGTCGTGGTTGTCGACGGGAAACCCAACCTCGATCTCTCGACAAATGTTGGAGCGATGTTGCCCTTCCTGACAGGAATGAAGGCGGATCACTACGAGTACCTGGGTGATGGCATGACGATGAACCAGGACGAAAGAAAAATTGTCTTTTGGTATCGAAACGAAGAAGGGAAAACGCGAGCGATATTCAGTGACCTTACGGTGAGCGATGTCGAAGCCGCGGATCTGCAGGCGCCCAAATATTCCCAGTAGGCGCGTGTGGATTGAGACGTCAACTCGAGCGGATGTTGCAGGTGATTAAGAGGATTTGCAATCCCGGGTCACTTGATCATCCGCTACGTTCCTACGTCACTACGCGATGTCAAATGCTTATTCGTTATTCGCCGTCGTCGGATTGTGCGAAAAGACAAAAACGCGGTCAAAGTACCTGTCCGATCCGGATCAAGTTGCCGTTGAGGTCAACGATCGCAAATTCCCGCAGACCCCAAGGTTTGTTTTCAATGCCGTCCATTCGCGGAATCCCCGAATTCCGAAGGTTCGCGTTGGTAAACTCGCTGTAAGTCTCGTCAACATTCAATACTCGAATGTAGCAACCTGCGGATGAACTGGCGGGATCAAGATCGACTTGCAAGAAAAAGTGAATTTCGACAGTGTCACGAGTCAGTATTGCGTAGTTGTACGGAGCACCCCAAATTTTCGCACCAAAGCCAAGCCGTTTGTAAAACGCTGCGGTCTCCTCCATCGATCTGCAAGGCAGGATAGGGATTGCGATGTCGTGTTCTTGCATTCGTTCAATCTTTCGCAGCTTCAGTCGGACAACGGTAACGATCACCGAACCGCCGGAGTGATCGAAACTTCAAAAACACACGGATTCGGCGGTTTCGCCTCCATCAGACTGTTATTGGCCCATCGGCGCAAGGACATCGGACACAGTTTCCTCGGTCTGGTAGTTTACAACAATCACACCATCGGAAACAGCATCAAGCCGGTCGAGCAACGTTCCACATCGCCCCCAAACTGAAGTGTGTCCAGCGTATTCTTCACCCTCGAGCATCCCTACGCAATTGGATAACATGACGATTGAAGAATAGGTTTTGGCGACGCTAGACAGCCGTTGGCTCGCTTCTTCGACACCTCGTTGAGTTTTGGCTGCGCTGGCAATATACACAGTTGCACCCGAATCGAATGCTCTTTCACAATGTTCAGGGATGGACAATTCGTAGCAAATTGCAAGAGCGACTTTTGGGTCGTGGTAAATAGTCGAACCAGTATCCTCGCCGCAATCGAAAAAGGGTTCCTCGTCAATGTGAAGGTACCGCTTTGAGTAGAGAAGTGGCGTCGTGCCCGGTCGGAACAAGAGAGTAGAAATACGAGGCAACCCATTCGTAAGTAGCGGAAGGCCTACGCCAACGGAGACATTGCTGCTGTCGCAAATATGCTGGAATCGTGCGAGGCGTGAGTCATTTCGGGATAGAGCCATTTGGGTGGCGAGAGAGGGCTCGTATCCCGTTAACGAAAGCTCGGGAAAGATGATCAGGTTTGCCAAATGCTGAACGCCAAGATTGACTAGCGCTATGTGCCGATCAATGTTGTGTTCCAACATTCCAACACCCGGCCTTATCTGAGCAACAGCGAGTTTCATCAAAGAGTTCACTCCGGGCCAATAACGGCGGAGATGGCCGCGCCGACCAGTCATCCTTAAATTACCAAGGGTCTTAAGAACCAACCAAGGTCGGCTTATAGTCCATCCGAATTGTTATTCGACGTTTGTGTCAATTCGGCCGATTAACTTTCATAACGCGCATATCAGGTTTTGGGGAGTACTCCAGTAGCGTCGCCGGAACGGGAGATGAGAATGTACTCTGGCTCGCCCGAACCGGTTTACATGATGCATGTTGTTCCCGCAATGCTACCATTTTCACTTTCCGCGCTTTCGAACAAGAGCAGGTCAGAAAGGTTCGCCGGGGCGAATTCGCGAGCCTGTTGACTACAGCTCGATGGGGACAGGCGGATTCGAATTGCCTGTCCCAGTTCGGAGCTTGCCGAAGATCGAAACACACTGGAAAGCCGGAATACGACGCTGGAACTGTCGCGGGCGCAAAGAGATGAAAGCCAGAGTAAGTTAATCGATCAAATCGACGATCTTCTGGTATCGTTCGTGTTCACGGACGCGTTGAAATTGACTGTTGTTGAGCAAGTATTCGCGGTCTAGACCTTCAAACCGCGAGTTGTGAATCCCGAACGACTCGAACTCCTACACCCTCACACACAGTCCTCGCAAGCGTCGTATGAGAGTGTTGCTCGTCGGCAGGGAGGCGACGCCGACTCCAGCCCAACGATCCACAAATCCGAGCGACAACGGTGCGGTGCTGGAGTGAGACGGGACCAGCTCGGACTGGGGCCAACGCAACGTATCGCTGATTATAACGATTGCATCCTGGACTATCTTCTTCGTATGCTGGCTATGTCCGACACGTGCTCCTCGTAAATATTCTGACCGGGGGGGAACCGCTACTGCTCGAGAGCCGGATCCTGCAGCACTGACACTGTGTCCACGATCCGGTCACTGCTTGAGTATGTCGTCGGATCGCATCGACAACGTTGGGGATTGGCGGAAGTTTTTAACCGCAGAGTCGTGTTCGGTGAAAGGTCAAAAATCGAATCGTTTCGACCGGCCCTGCATGACAGAAAGAAATCGAGGCACACTGCGAGAGTTGCAAACAAGGATGTGACGATCGCACAAATTGTGAGGCATCATTCGAGACTCAGCCGACATACTCACGGCCGGACCTCACGGGCGAATCTCCGCTCCAGCCACGATAGGCGCGGCCGCGAGTTTATCGATGTCGCGTGGCGATCTTTGTCGGGAACGCGCTTCGTGAGATCCCTTGCAACATCTCAAACAACGAATCTCCCTATCTCATTTAGATCTTGACGAGACGGTGTGAAGTTCGTTGATTGGATCGACGCAACGAACTCTAGTTGGAAATGTGGAAGTCGAAAAAGAATCGACTTTGCCCACGATAACTGTCGAAAAGACTCCAAGAGTCGATATCGCAGAAAAGCAAATTTCGAACTCCTAGATCGTTAACGGCGGCATGTTGCCTTGGAGTTGTTATATCGACACGACGCCCGGCAGGTTGCGCTGGTGTGGAGGCTCGAGTGTATCCAGGTCAAACCGGATTTTGTGTGCCCGAGCAATCCAACGCGTTAGTAAACGACGAAAACTCCCCTGCCAAAGTAATGGACATTTGGAGTTTTCGGATATGGTACCGGCACATTTGCGGCTTTTGCGTCCGAAGAAAACTGACACGCCACAGACGGACTCTCAGACTTGAAACTCGAGAACTGGGTGACGTGGTGATCGGGCTTGGCGGGGCCGGTTGGGAGTTTTGCGGGCCGCCGGGCGCCGGGGAAAAACCAACGGTTACGGATGGGTTTCGACTCGCAGGATGATCAAACCAGGGTCAATCGTTGGAGCGGGCGTTCGGATACGTCGCTGGCTAGGAACGGTGGCGTGTGTTTCCGGGGGACGGCCACCGTACGTGTTGAGGTGAGTGCAGTGGATTACCGGCACGCGCCCCGTTGCCGCGATGCCGCGCACTCGTCCGCCAACACGCTCGACGTTGGAGGCGCGGGCCTCGGCCGCGACGTCGCGGTTGAGACGCTGATTAGGGTCTAGATAGCGATAGACTTCCGAGAAACCACCACGCCCCATCAATTCCACGATTTGGAATCGAGCAATTTGCCGGGGTGACTCTGGCGTGCTAGCGGAATTGGACGGCTCTTTGTTTTGAACCAACAGAGGTTCATTCATGATTGTCTCAAGCAATGCGTGGTCGGCTTTCGTTACTTCTTGCGACACCGATTCCTTGGAGCCACGCAGGAACGTTAGTGCTTTCTGGATCCTCGTCAGTTCGGCGAGTTCGGACTCACTGAGTGGTGTTTCCGTGAGCGCATCGCAAGTACTTTCTGACCGGATGTTTTCGCCGAAAGTTTCGCGCATCCCATTCGCATGAAACTCGAGCCGAAAGGGATACTATCGCAGCCGATCCCCCAAGTCGAATAGTGTAGAGTAGAAATCAGATTCAATCAGTTTAGAGCACTGCCTATCCGTTTTCCATCGCTTTCGCGGATGGTGCCTCACTAGCTTGCCCATGTCAATTTCCTCAAATCCCCCTCGTCGAACCGGACGTCGGGTTTTCCCCGGTACGGCTCTCCGACAGTCTTGCCCCCACACCGTGAAAATTTCGCCGGTGGGTTTGATGCAGGTATCAGATGAAAGAAACATTGCCCCTCGCCAATCGGAACAGACCCAGTCGGTCAAAAAGTTCACATGAGACACGCCGCATGCCTCGACAAGGATCATGATGCTTCCGCTTCACGAAGATTCTTAACCGGTTCATCACAAACCGATCAAGGCGATAGAAATGCCGTTCGCTGTGAGCCACCTTAAAGTAGTTGAACCAACCGCGAATGATCGGATTGATCTCGCGAATCAACTCTTGCAAACTCAAGTAATAACGACGCCCTATCTTGGTTCGGATTTTCTCCCGAAGTGACTCCACCGCCTTGCGACGTGGCCAACGATAACAGTTGAACTTCAACCGCTTCGCTGCCGCACTCGTTTTGCCAAAACGGAAGCTCAGCCCCAGAAAATCAAAGCCCTGACTGACGTGGACCACGTGGGTCTTCTCTCGGTTGAGCGTTAAACCCAAGCGATCAAGAAACTCGGCAGCCAGTCTTAAAGCAGCCTGACCACCGCGGCGGCAAAGAATCACAAAGTCATCCGCAAAGCGAACCAGCTTCGTCCCTTTGACGCCCCACAGTTGCCACATCTTGTCAAAAGCATGCAGGTACACGTTACTGAGCAAGGGTGAAATGCATCCCCCTTGCGGAGTTCCCGTACTCGAATGCGTCAGCTTTCCTTCTTCCATCACGCCACAACGCAGCCACGCCTTGATCAAGTTCATCACGCGGCGATCGTTAATTCGCCGACCGACCAACTCCAACAATCGATCTTGAGGGATCGTGTCGAAGTAAGCTTTCAAATCGGCGTCAACTACTTCGCGATAGCCTTCAAACGTGATACTACGCTGGATCACGTCGATCGCGTCGTGTGGTTTTCTGCCCGGACGAAAGCCGTGCGAGCAGTTCAGGAAGTTCGTTTCAAAGATCGGTTCGATCACCAACCGCACTGCGGTTTGCGCTACACGGTCTTTGACGATGGGAATGCCCAGCGGTCGCTTGACCACCGAACCAGGCTTCTCAATCCAAACTCGTTGGACGGGTTGAGCACGGTAAGTTTCCGATTTCAACTCGTCGCGTAGGTCACGCAGAAACGCAGACACTCCGATTTCATTCTCGATGAACTCCAACGTTTCGTCGTCAATGCCGGGTCCGCCACCATTGCGGCGGACCTGAAACCACGCTTGCCAGAGCACGTCGGCGCGGTAAACCTTGTCGAACAATGCTCCGAACCTTCGATCCAGCGACTGTTTCGCCGCATGGGAAAGTGTTTCTTGCAAGACCTGAACGGTTGCTAACACGTTAATAGCCATCTCAGGTACCACCCTCAAAAGCACTCATGTCATTCTTCCTTGTCAAGCAACACACAACTGAAGTCAGGCCTTACGCTCAAGATGAGTTGTGTTGTCTCATCCGTCATCACTTCAGGGCCTGTCCGAATCCCGCTCCGATCGTCAATGACACACTTATGCGTAAGCGCTTTCGCGTGCCAGTTATTCGCTGCGGATGTTGAGCGACTCAATCGATATTGAGATTCCGGGGATTAGCCGAAATGCATTGCTGCTCGATCAACCACGAAGACCGGGCGGGTCTCAGGTTCCACGTTTGTTTCTGTCACCGCATGCCGCCGTCCTTACTCCGGGTTCCCAATCGCTGCAAATTCCCATTGCTTGAAACTTTCGTTTCTTCACGATCGGCGGTGGCCTTCGCCCAAAACGTAGGGGCTCGGCGTGTAGCCTGCTCGGTGTGAAACACGTCCAGACGGAGTCTTCCACGGGCAGGTTTATCCCTGTGCACCCGACTCTCCCAGCGATGCCTGTCGGGGGTCAACTCTCACGGAGCTGCAACGTTCATTTGATATTACGGCCTGCGGTTTCGGTCGGCGTCACTGACTGGGTCTCACCTCAAGAGATCTCCGCCACAGATACTGGCGGCGATGAGTCTCAAAGCAATTCAGGACTGCCGTGTCGGGGCAAGTTCCAGTAGGTCGTTACCAACCTGCTGCGCCCTCTACCTATTCAGCCAAATGGGATCTTGCTGAACCAGACTCCTTTCATTCTGGAAGAAACAAACTTCAAACCTCGTACACGGTAGCCGTCACCGAGGACGGACGATTGATTTTCCACTTCAAAAACCGCGCAAGCCGTCCTTCGGTGCACGGCATTGTTACGACTCTAGATTCGCAACCATCTAAACATGCCCACGTCAGTTTTTGCGGCCATCCATGCTTCAGGGACGCTTGCACGCACGCCGACATTGTATACCTCATCTGCGGTGCAGTCGGTAAATACAACGAAGTCGTCGGTGAATCGCGGGTCACTCCATCCGATGTCATTCAGATTTCGACACGCCGAAGCGATTGCTGCACCAATTTGGTCAAGCAACTCGGTACTCTCATCTTGATCGTTCTGGTAACTGTACCATTAGAGAAGAGCATGATTTAGCGTAGCCGATTCGATCATCACAGCCTTGCCACCGATGAATTCAACCCAACCGTATGCCCGTCGAGAAACCTCATCTACATCGCTGGTCTCATTTCGAATCGCTTGCAAGTAATCGGTGTCCAGAATGTAGATTGTCCTTCCATGTTCGGCATGGTCTTCCGGCTCCGCCTCCCATCCGAATAGGGAATAAACCTCCGGTAAAGCTCAACCCACGGACTCCCCCCCTCTCCCAGGTTCCATTGTTCTTTCATTCGTAACGACCAATGACCGACGGGCCAGTCATCGTAAATTACCAATAGTTTTAAGGCCCCTCTCCCCCCCCCGCGCCCTCGCATTTATCCAACGAGTCTCCCGGGGGCGGCAGGGGCTAGAACAATCTAAAAAACCCACAAACACAACCCCAAAAACGAACCGGTAAGACACTCCCGCAGCCCAACTTCCCCACCGAAACACCCACCAGGGCAAACGTGAGAGAGAATTCCGCGAATACGCCGCCACCGGGCACATCATGGCTATTCTGACCTTGACCCGCCCCGCGCCGCCGCGGCAGCCGCCAGGCAGCGCGGCAAACAAAAAAAAAGAAGCGACGTAATCGGGGTGATGAGGTGATTGTGCAGCGAGATTAAAAGGGAGAGGGAGCAAAGCCAACCCCAACCCCAAAAGCAACCAACGCCCCCGCACACAATACTCGTTCTGCCGCGCAAACCGAAGCACCCTCCGAAAGCACCCAACAGGATGCCGACCGCTGTGAAACCAAACGCGTTCCAGTAGAAGGCGTTGGGCTGTCCCTTGCCCCCCAGTTTGCTGATGAAGTCACGAACAAAATCAAAGTCAGTGTGCAGAAAACCAAAAAGCACAAACGAGAAAACGAAAACGGATACAGATAACAAGCCGCAAATGGCGGTAATAGATTTCAGGCCTTTGGTCATTTGTTCAGTGGGATAACGAATTGCAATCTATCCGGCTCGGCAGGAGACGGATAGATTGTCCGTTGTGCTGAGCCGACTTCGCGTGGAGTGCGTTTGCAGATTCAATCACGCGTAGAATTGTCTGAGAGAGAGATTACCACTGGACCGAAACGATTTCAACTTATGTCGGGTGCTCGATTCGAGATCGGTTTTATCGACTGTGACGATGCCGATGGGTGTGATTGGCTGCGGTTGGCTGGAGTGCGCAGCAGGGCACGATTGGGCATCATCAAGTCGGAAGTTCGGGGCTGGGAGAATGTTCATCAGAACCGTTGATACCAGGGCGGACGGTGAATGCTGTTCATGGTGACCGACCAACTGGGGCGGCTCGGTGGCGACAATACAGTGCATGGCCTGCTGGCAATGAGGACAGGCCAGCCAAGGTCGCTCGAGTTCAACGAGCAATGATTCCTGTTCGGTTTCGCTCGGCAGCTCTGCTTCGGCTTCCCCTGCCGGCTGGATGTCCAGCAGCTGACAACATCGCTGAAGATAAGCGGCTCGGTGTTTGTTGCTGAAGCCGCCGTAACTGCGTGCTTTCACAAATCCCTTGGGCAGGATGTGCAGCGCCCAGCGACGCGTGAATTCAACGGCCGGAAGTTTTTCGGCAACTTGCTCCGGACGCTCTCCTGCCGGGGGCTTCTCCCGACTGCGAGCCCAGAAGCGAACGGTTTTTCCGTCATGCCAGATCAACCGTCGATCGGAGATCGGACCGCCACTCAGATAACGCGCCAGATACTTCAGCACATTCTCTGGCTTTGCGTCTTCGGTCGGTGGGCGTTCAATGAACACGTTCCAGCCAGCCGGAGCAACCGTCTCCAGCCAGGATTCCAGCGCCGCGGTCTCTTTCAATTGAGACCACTGGCCGTCGAGTTTCAGTTCGCCGGTGCGGTGCAGTCGCATCAGGCCTTGGATGAACACTTTACGAAACCGTTTGCCCAACTCGATGTTGTCAGTCAAGTACGGCTCTTTGCGGCGGCGATGTTTTTTGTGTCGAGTTTTATTCCAGCGGCTTCCATCGAGTGAAAGGCCGCCGCCAGGGACCAGGGCGTGAACATGAGGGTGGTGATCCAGCCGCTGGTTCCAGGTATGCAAGACCAGCGTGGCGGCTGAGCGGATGCCTTGCTGCTCCCGGAGAATTTGATCGAGCGGCTTGCCAGGCACTACGCATCAACAAGCCGTAAACTTGGCGGCGGTTGCCCAGCACCAACCCGGATAGCTTGTCCGGTAACGTGAAGACGACTTGGAAGTAGTTGATGCCCGGCAAGATCAAGGCGGCGGTGCTGGCCAGCCAATCGCGGCGCCGAGCTCCACTACACTGCGGACAATGTCGATCACCACAGGAGTTGTAGACGTTGACGCGGTGGTCGCAACCACCGCAGCGATAGAGATGTCCACCCAAGGCCCGCGTGCGGCACAGCGACAGGCGCGCCAAGATGTTTTGAACTTGGGGTGCCGCTTGGCCAGCGTGAAGACCAAGGTACGGCGCCGCATGACGGCGCAGAATTGCCGCTACGCTTGGCCGGGGCCGGGTGGCTGCGAGTTGGGTTGAGAATCCGCTGGGGGCCAGCCGGTCCAGGTTGGACATTGCCGCACTGGCAACCAATCGATCGGGCTGGGCGCCGAGTTCAAATGCGGACGACGGACGTGCAGGTAAACCATCGTGGTCGTAAAACTCTTGTGGCCCAGCAGTTTGCCGATGGTCAGCAGGTCGACTCCCGCTTCGAGCAATCCCGTCGCGTAGGAATGTCTCAGCGTGTGCGGCGTGACTTCCTTGAGGATGCCGGCTTGGCGGGTGGCTGACTTGCAGGCCTTCTGAACCGTGGCGCTGGACAGGGGAACATCGTGTGTCTTGCCGTGAAACAGATAGCTGGTCGGACGCGTTTGTCTCCAATACTCGCGCAGCTCCTCCAGCAGTCGGGGCGAGAGGGGGACCAGTCGTTGCTTGGCGCCTTTGCCGTAAGTTACTTTGAGCAGCATCCGCTGAGAGTCGATGTCGGGGATCTGCAAGTGGAGTGCTTCGCTGAGTCTCAGTCCGGCCGCATACAAGGTCAGCAGGATCAGGCGATGTTTCGGATAGCCCACACATTGCAGCAGTTGTTCAACTTCCGGTTGCCCCAACACGGCGGGCAACTTCTTGGGTCGTTTGCCGAAGGGAATCATTTTGATGTGCCACGTCCGAGGCACGGTAAAGCGGTAGAGGAAACGTAGGCCACAAACGGCCTGGTTGAAGCTGCTCCAACCAACTTTTTTCTCCTGGATCAGGTGCAGCTGGAACTCACGGATCTGTTCGGGACCAAGCTGCTCGGCAGGCTTGCCAAAGTGCTGGAGGAACTGATCGACGTGCCAAGTGTAAGAGTCGATCGTGCTGGCCGCCAGATTGCGAATCTGCATGTCTTGGGCCATCCGCCGAGTCAGCGGCGTGAGGCGTTTACGAAACGGAGTCATGGGGAGGGTCCTGCCGGAAAGTTGGAAGTCACCAACAGCAAAACGTTGGTACTAAGTTCCAGCATGCTTGCACATCTCAAATGCGCAAGTCCCTATAACCAAAACAATCGTCATCAACGGTCAGCTAACAACGAGCCAACAAGAGGAACTAACCACTCGCGAAGCGGCTTAGTTCAACAATATAATTATCATACAAGAATGCTTGATAATACCGTCAGCGGCGCATAGTTCAACAAAACTGTCTGATAAATGCGCAAAATCCCACAAACTTGCGTTGTCGATTTCTCGCGTTTTATTCCACAAAACCTGTGGGTGGCTTGCAGGTTATCTGACAAATTTGTCGCCAGCCTGCAAGTTATTCGACAAGCGGATGCGGCAGCCGAGTCTGCCAGGCTTGTCGGGATGACTCTCCTTCCAGATACCCGAATCCGTTTTCTTCCGCCGATCTATCCAATAGGCCGATGTCCACGCTATCCGCACGGGTACTGTACATAAACCTATTACTATAGTATACAAATAAGAACTACCCTCCTAAAACCCAACATCCTTGTCGTGGAAATGATGCCATGAGCGTTGAGTCGTTTGGAAAAGAAGTGCTTTCGGCACGTTACGGTAGAACCGATAAAGAGTATTTTCCGAAATGGATTCGTCGATATGCCCGGTTTTGCGCCGAGTCTCAAAGGATGCGTCCCGATGGTAACCTGACGGTCACCCGGGAATCCACCATTGAGTTTTCCAAGTCGCTCGTTCATTCCTCGACACCTGCCTGGCAACGCCTCCAAGCCGTGCGGGCGATCGAAGCTTATCGCGATCTCATTCTGAGTGCCGATCAACCCAGTTTAAAAGACATTCGGCAGACGCTTAACCGGCTGGCAAGCCAGGAAGACAGGGTTCGCCGAACTAGTCTCGACGGTATCGAAACGCTGGAAGCACCCGATGTGGTCGGAAAGATTGATCCGCGTGCACCGGTTGTCGTTCAGCAGATGCAGCGGGAACTGCGACTCCAGGGCAAAGAACTTTCAACAGAGCGAGCCTATATCGGCTGGATTGATCAGTTCATTCGCTTCGTCGGATCGACTGACCTTGAATCATTCTCGGAACCAGAAATCAAAGAGTTTTTGAGCAGCTTGGCTGTCGAGCGCAATCATGCTCCCAGTACGCAGAAGCAAGCCAAATCGGCGCTGCTGTTCCTTTACCAGGATGTGTTTGGCCGTGAATTGGAATTTCTGGACGTGGTTTCGGCCGATAAGCCAGAACGGCTGCCAGTCGTGTTGAGCCGGCAGGAAATCGGCAGATTGATGTGTCAATATCAAGGTCTCAAGTGGTTGATGTTTGTTCTGATGTATGGGGCTGGACTCCGTCACAGTGAATGCCGACGACTACGAATCAAAGATATTCATTTTGATGAAGGCCACCTGGTTGTTCGCAATGGAAAAGGTGCGAAGGATCGAATCACCGTTTTCCCGACATTTCGGGAGGGGGGGGGAACGGTTGCAGGAACAGGTCAAACATGTGCGAATGATGCATGCCGGATTTGCAGGATGGATATGGCCGAGTCTACCTGCCGTATGCATTGGCGAAAAAATACCCCAACGAAAGCAAGAAAGTGTCTTGGCAATGGGTGTTTCCAAGCAAACGAATTTCCCGAGACCCGAAGTCGGGAGATATCGGTCGGCACCACGTCAGCGAGAGCTATTTTAGGGCTTCGTTTGGCAAATTGGTGGAACGCGCGGAGATTCTCAAAAAACGCGGTTCCCCATTCGTTGCGGCATAGCTTCGCGACCCATCTGCTGGAAGACGGAGCGGACATTCGTACCGTGCAGGAATTGCTGGGACACAAAGATGTTCGCACGACGATGATCTATTTGCACGTGATGAATAAACCGGGCCTGGCCGTCAAGAGCCCGGCGGATGCTTTGGCCGGTGAATTGCAGGGGGCTGGCCAGCTTGGCTGAGCGGTTCTATGTTCGTTGATTCAGACGAGGTAACCGTTTTGGTGAACTGCTGCCTTGGGCCGGTTTCGCAAGAAGGTTGACTGAATTGTTGCCAATCCAGCTACGGGTGAGGCTGGATAGAGACCGTTTGAATTGTTGCCAATCCAGCTACGAGGTAATGCTGTATAACGACCGTCTGAATTGTTGCCAATCCAGCTACCGGAGACGGAATAAAGAAACTGGTGCACTCACATGAACAGCAAAACTTCATTGAAAAACCGTGGCAATCGGTTGGCGGATCCGACCCGCCAACTGGCCGTCTTGAAACCCAATCCGGAAGACCGTGCCTTTGGGGAAACTGCCGCCGCCGTTAACGGAAAGCCTCTGTCCGCCAGCGGCGTTGAAATCCTGCAGCTTAACCTGGGAAAAATGTGCAACATGACTTGCGGGCATTGCCACGTCGATGCCGGGCCGGATCGGCGGGAGATCATGAAGCTGAGCGAAGTCCAAGCCTGTATCGAAGTATTGAATCGCCATCCGCAGATTCACACGATTGATTTGACCGGTGGTGCGCCGGAAATGAATCCGCATTTTCGTGACATCGTGCAGTCGGCCCGGGAGTTTGATCGCCACATCATTGATCGCTGTAATTTGACGATTCTGATGGCCGAAGGTTTTGAGAGCTTGCCAGAGTTTCTCGCGGAAAACAAAGTTGAGATTGTCGCGTCGTTGCCCTGTTACCTGGAAGAAAATACCGATGCACAGCGGGGCACCGGGGCATTTGCAAAATCCATACAGGCCTTGCGGCGACTCAACGACCTGGGCTATGGACAGGCAGCGGGGGATTTGACATTGACGCTGGTTTACAACCCCGTCGGTCCTCATCTGCCTCCCAACCAGAGTGAACTGGAAGCTCAATATCGCCAACAGTTGGGCGCCAGGTTTGGGATTTCCTTTAGCCGGTTGTTCACGATCACCAACATGCCCGTTAGTCGCTACCCTGGAGTATTTGCCGCGGAATGGCGAACACGAAACTTACCTTCAAAAACTGATCGACACTTTTAATCCGGCCGCACTGGACGGGTTGATGTGTCGCAACACGGTTTCCGTTGGTTGGGATGGGCAGCTTTATGATTGCGACTTCAATCAGATGCTGGAGCTGAACGTTGGATGTGGGACTGCGACGTCGATTTACGGATTCGATTATGAGCTACTCGGTCAGCGCAAGATCGTTACCGGACAGCATTGTTTCGGCTGCACCGCAGGATCGGGATCGGGGTGCCAGGGAGCAATCACCTAATCGGCCTCCTGCAGGGTCACTCATTACCAACGAAACGTGAGTCTACGGAGGGTTACGGGTACGGACTGAGGTCTCAGCAGCAATTTTTTGT
>CALODY010000001.1:0-60165 GCA_942492215.1 Pirellulaceae bacterium | reverse complement strand
CCCGCATTCGCACACTCTGTCACTCCCCCCAGGATCGGAGCCGGTGAACAGCGAACGAATCGCGTGCTGGCATCGCCTGCCGATGCATCGCTGCCGACGTGATACTCGAAGTCGCGTCCTTTCTCCTTCATCGGGCTCTGTACCTGTCTCAGTAACCCCATTCCTCTGCAGGGCCAAATCCCCACGGCGTGATTGTGACGCAATTCCGCACCTCGCGGACTCCACCCGCAGACCACGCCACCCGCTCCACTTCCGCCAGTTCGCTCAGCGAGTGGACGTCGCCGGTAATGGTGACGATCGAATCCGCCACCTCAACAGCGAGCTTGCTGGAATTCAGCACAGCGCTGCGTTTGAATGCTGACTCGATCGCACTGGTGACCGCGCTGACTGCTTCTGGCGAAACAACGCGAATATCATTTGTCACCCCGCGAGCACCATGCAGATGGCGAAGCACGCGGTCGACAGCCGCTTTTTGAAAGCGATGCTCCACCGTTCCTTCGGCTTTGATCCAACCATCTTCTACGGAGATCTGAACGTCCTTGTCGGGCACCTTGGCGTCCCACTGGAGGGCATGGACCGCTGCGGCTGCGATGTCCTCATCGTCACGCACATGCACGTCCGATGGTCTGACCTCGATTTCGTTGGCGACCGCCCGCACTCCATGGACGCGTTTAGCCGCTTCTTCAGCAGTGTGCTTGTCCGAATACACCGGGACGTGGCCGGTTAGAGTCACAATGCCATCTTTGGTGGTCACGCCGATCTGCGCGGCGTCAACACTTGGCTCCCACTCAAGTTCGTCCAAAACGTCTCGTTGCAGATGAACATCCGTCTTCTTTTCGATTGTCTTACTCATGATTAGCTCCACCTCGTTCCGCCATGGAACACGTTCTGTCCACTGACTACGTTCTGACCAAAAAAGCCTCGTGAATAGTGTGCAAGTAGCGTGCCGACCCAGGGAACTCGGTAGTCCAGTCGAGTGATCCATTCGTAGGCGGAAGTCTCTACCCGTGATACAAACGCCCAGTTTTGGGGGCGAGCCGACGGGACGTTCTGGCCCGGTTGGCTGCCTGCCAGCAAAACCAGTGAGAGTTGGCACATCAATTGCCCTCGTAGAGAACTGGCGCTAAACCGCAAATGCAACACGTGGAGAAATCCCATGCGCAACCTGCTTCAGACCGATGACGTTGAGCGTCAACCGCAGTCGCTGGACCGAATGTTGCACGCCGCCATAGGCCAGGCGACGTGTTCGGTCAGTCCAGCATCGTTGACGCTGGCCTACTTGGACTGGCTCATTCATTTCCACAACTCGCCGGCAAAATGGGGCTCAATTGCTCGTCAAGGCCTGCCGGAAGTGGTTGCGATATGGCCTGTATGCGGTTCAATCGGCGATCAACAAGGAAACCACGCCTTGCATTGAACCGCTCCCGCAAGACCATCGGTTTCAAGCGCCAGAGTGGCAGCAGTGGCCCTTCAATGTTTACTACACGGGTTTCCTGCTCACACAACAGTGGTGGTACAACGCGACAACGGGCGTGCGCGGCGTCTCCAAGCACCACGAACAGATTGTCGAGTTCGGTGCGAGACAACTACTTGACGTCTTTTCCCCATCAAATGTTCCCCTGTTCAACCCCGAAGTGGTGAAGGCCACTGTTGACGAAGGCGGGGCCAATCTCGGTCGTGGGATTTGCAACTTTGTAGAGGACGTCGACCGCGAGCTAGCGAACCTTGGTCCCGTGGGTACAGAGAAGTTTCGCGTTGGAGAGAACATTGCCATGACGCCTGGCAAGATCGTTTATCGCAATCAACTTGTCGAAGTGATTCAGTATCAGCCCACCACGAAAGAGGTCCACAAAGAGCCTATTCTGATCATCCCCGCTTGGATCATGAAATACTATATTCTCGACCTTTCTCCCCATAACTCGATGGTGAAGTACTTGGTCGATGAGGGATACACCGTATTCATGGTGTCGTGGAAAAACCCCGATGCCGGAGACGCCTATCTCGGCATGAGTGACTATCGTCGATTCGGGATCATGGCGCCCCTTGATGTTGTTTCAGCGATCATGCCCAATCGCAAGGTCCATGCAGTTGGTTATTGTATCGGCGGCACGTTGCTTGCCATCGCTGCTGCGGCAATGGGCCGGGATGGTGATGACCGGCTGGCGAGCATGACGTTATTTGCGACGGAGACCGATTTCACGGAACCCGGTGAGCTAGCGCTGTTCATTGACGATAGCCAGGTCAGCTTCCTGGAAGACATCATGTGGGACCAAGGCTATCTCGATGCGAAGCAAATGGCGGGAGCGTTCCAGTTGCTTCGCTCAAACGATCTAATCTGGTCGCGGATGGTGCGTGACTATTTGCTCGGCGATAGACGCCCACCCAATGACCTGATGGCATGGAATGCTGACGCGACGCGTGCCTTTCCGGATGCACTCGGAGTACCCTCGAGCGGATGTTCTTGAAAAACGAACTGGCCAACGGCAATTACGAAGTCGAAGGACGGCCGGTGTCGCTCAGCAATATCCGCGCTCCGATGTTTGTCGTGAGTACGGAAAAAGATCACGTGGCGCCATGGAGGTCTGTGTTTAAAATTCATCTACAGGCCGATGCGCCAATCACGTTTGTCTTGACCAGTGGTGGCCACAATGCCGGCATCATTAGCGAGCCGGGGCACCCGCGACGACACTACCGAGTCGCAACGCGTGATGACACCGATGGTTATATTGATCCGGATACCCCGGCTTTTCCTGACGCAGCACATCCGTCACCATGGTCCTCGTGGGGTCGGAATGGGTGTCATGGCTTGGAGCGAAGTCGGGCGCCCGAACTAGTGGATGCAGCTACCGTTGGGAACGGAGGGAGATGCGGTGCCCTTTGGGGTGCCTCCGGCAGCTACGTGTTGGCGAAATAGTAGATGCAGTAGCTGGATATCATTGGGAACAAACCGGACAGAAGACTTTGCCATGGCAAAGGTTGCGTTTGTAACTGGAGGGATTGGGACTGCGACGTGCGGGCACGTTTAATGTAGGCTTTCCGCGGCTAACCAGTCGCGTCCCCACCGAAGCCGATATGCTCAGGGCCACCTCGACCAGTTAACCTATGCCGTTGATCTGGAGCTGCAGATACATCAACAAACTGCCATCGTCGTCCGCCACAGCGCCAAGCGTTCCGTGTCACTGTGACACCAACTGACACCGCGACCCGATTTCTGCATCGAGACGGATTCCTTCCACACGCACTCCAGCATTGACCGAAATGGCCCATCAGACGCTAACTGAAGGGGTCGGATTCCGCGTTTCTGCTCAATCGCCCGTACGCGGCTCCATCGTCCCCATGAAGCACTACGGCAAAGACCGGCGTGTCACGTCAATCATGGTGGAGGTCAATCGTCGGTTGTACATGGACGAAAGGACCGGGGCCAAGCGAGAATCTTTTGACGCGATCAAGGCAGACATCGCCAACCTGTTACCTGTGATTCGCGAATACAGAAAGAGAGCCGCCAGAAGCATCAACAGCTTTTGGCGGACCATTGGGCCCCCGGACGCCGCACCAAAGCACGACCCCGCGCCGACCAACGCCTACCTCGTGACGATAGCCCATCTGGCTGTATCCGTTGGCTGCTAAAGTCAAACTCCCGGATCATCTCCGGCGGATTGCCAGGATTGCGTAGGGGTGCTCGCAACCTTCGTGCAAGACAATGATTCGTTAACCGTTTGGTTGTTGCTCCAAGTGGCAACATCGCAGGATGAGTTTATTCGATCACAAAATCGAGCGGTACGAATCTCGACGGCTTTGTCGGGTGGCTACATTGACTTGTTTGTAGTTCTCGGATTCCGGTTGACTGATGTGCTCGTCCAACGTTTGTTGCCACTGTTCGGCTTTCGCGTTGTGGCCTTGCTCTGGTTCGCTTGCGTGCCAGGCTTCATAAAGACTGAGCAGTCTCTGAAGAGCCTCGGTCAACCTTGACTTGAGGTGCGGTGGAATCTTCTCTTTTTCGTCTCAAGCATGCCTCGGTATCCGGCCAACAGCTTTGGCTCGGACTCGGCAAATTTCTTCTGTTGGAAGAGTGCCTCCCCTAAAAGCGACTGCGTATCGAACTTGTTCAAGTTTTTGGGTTGCTGTTCGGTCCTCACGGTAAGACTGGCGTTCAGCAATGGCACCGCGTCGTCGAATTCATCGGCGTCCATCAGATAGCGAGCAAACTTCGCCAGTTGGTCGGCGATTCTCAGGCGAGTGCTGGGCTCGTCCAACATGTCGAGCATGCTTTTGGAAAGTTCGGCGGTCAGCATCTTCGCCTGGTCCGTGTTGCCAGACAGATCGTAGGCGCGAAAAAGGTGGGTGCCATGGCGAAATTGCATGCGAGGATCATCGCGTTCAAGGTAGCCTCGCTCGAGCAACGGGAGGCCTTCTTCGACTAGCCCAAGTTCAACGTAGGTACGTCCCAATTTGGCGAAAGTGTCGATCGTCAAAAAGTGATCGACTCCGATCCCTTCCTGTAACTGTTTAGCGCTTTGCTCATACAATTCTCGAGCCTTCTCCAACTCCCCTGCATCCACCAGCGTCGTCGCCTGGTTGGCGACGACGAGCAGCGTATTGGGATGGGTTGGACCCAGGTTGCTGTCGGCCCATTCGACCGTCTGCTCAAGCAACGGCAAAGACTTTTCAAGCTGACCCAACGCCGCATAGGAGTTGGCAAGGTTGTTCATCGCGACGAACGTATCCGGATGCTCGAAACCCAATTCCATTTTCGTGCGTTGGAGAATGTCTTCTTGCAATGGCGCAGCTTTGTCCACTTGGCCGGCCAAATAATAGGCTGACGAGAGAGTCCCTGCCCGTTTGAGCGTCGCCGGGTGATCAAGCCCGAGCTTCGCTTGACTGATTGCAAGTGCCCGCTCATTCAGAGGCAATGCCTTCGCGAGGTCGCCTGCGTCCATGTAAGCACCCGCCAGGTTGCTCATCGAACTGATTGTCAAAGGATGTTCGGGGCCCAACTTGGATGTTTCCAGATCAAGTACCTGTTGAAAAAGCGAAACCGCTTCATCAAGTTGATCTGTGTCCTGATAAACGCTGGCGAGATTGTTCATACACGCGAATGTTTTCGTATGGTCGCGGCCCATTCTCGACTGCGATAGCTCCACCGCCCGTTGACTGAGTTCGAGAGCTTCGTCGAGGCGGCCGGCGCTTTGATAACCTGCGGCCAGATTGTTCAAGCTTGTCAGCGTGGAAGGATGATCGTCTCCGAATTTGGCTTGCGTCAGCCTGAACTCCTTCTCGGTTAGCAATAGAGATTTCTCTCGGTCACCTGCTTCAAAGTAGTCGATTGCCAAGTTGTTCATGGTTATCAGCGTGTCTTCGTGATCCGCACCCAAGTTGAGTTCCTGTTGTTCGAGTGCTTTTTCATGGAGAGCGATGGCTTCATCCGTCTGGCCGGCATCTCGATAAACGTTTGCGAGGTTGTTCATGCTGACCAACGTCTGGGGATGTTCCTCACCCAGTGCTTCCTTTCTCAGTTGCAACGTCTGTTCATGGATACGAATCGCATCCTCCAGTAGGCCAGCCTCATGATGCGCCATTGCGAGGTTGTTCATGCTTTGCAGCGTGTCTGGATGGGACAAACCCAGTTTGTTTTCGCGCGTCACACGAGCTGTCTCCAGAACTTCGATTGACTTATCAAACTCAGCCAGCCCAATCAGCGACTCCCCCAACGTTTGTTGCACATCAGCGACCATAATCGGATCGCTGATTTTATCCGCGGCCAATTGATCGATTACGGACTCCAGGTTGGTGACAATCGCGTCACGAAGTGAAGTGTCGGATTCGTTCACTTGCTCCGGATCCAGGTTGCGAAAAACGTTCCCGATCAGTTCATTCGCCTTCTTGATTTGGACTAGGCGAGTCTCGGCCTTTTCGCGTGCCAGTCGTTCATTGTCGTTGGCCACGATCAGCTCCTGGTTTTTCCGAGTTCCTGGTTCTTGCCGGTGACCACGGCCGCAATCAAGAGTGCGCTCGAAGCACCGACCAAGAGGGTAGCCGCGAGGGACGCGACAATTTTCGGATGCTTCCGCATCCAACGTCTTAATCGCAGCGACATCGGCTCGGTGTAAGCAAGGATCGGTTCGTCGGCCAGAAAACGCTCGATATCATCGGCCAGTTGCTGAGGCGTCGCGTAGCGATCGGCCGGCTGCAACGCCATCGCCTTGAGACAGATTGCCTCCAGGGCCTTCGGGACGCCCGGCTGTAGGCTACGCGGTGCGGGGAAGCTGCCCGCTTGGACTTCCGTGAGCAATTTTTTGATTTCTCGACCAACGAAGGGGGCGCGGCCCGTCAACAAATAGTAAAGCGTTGCGCCCAACGAGTAGACGTCGCTGGGCGGACCAAGTTTGTCGAGGCGTCCGCCAGCCTGCTCCGGCGGCATGTAGGCAGGCGTGCCGATGGCGCTTCCCATGACCGTTGCCGAACTTCCGCTGGCCGATGAGGGGCGCAGCGTGTTCTCGCCCGCCAGGTTACTTGCTTCCTCTCGGCCTTGAACCTTTGCCAGGCCCCAGTCAACCACCAGGGTCTCTCCATACTTGCCGATCATGATGTTGCCCGGTTTCAGATCACGATGCAGGACGCCCCGACTATGTGCGTACTCGATCGCCTGACATACGTCGATAAACCGCCCCAGAAGCTTGCGAAACTGCACACCGGAGTAGGTAACACCCTGAAGGCAATGCGGTGATGATTCCTTGGAAGCGGCTTCGCCTACTTCGTTCTCGCGGTGAAATCGAATAGCGGCCTCTTTAAGACTGTCCCCCTTGATGAAGCGCATGGCATAAAACGGTCGTCCATCGGCGTAACGGCCCAGTCCGTAGACGGGCACGATGCCCGGGTGCTCAAGACTTCCGGTGACCTCGGCTTCTAGCAAGAACCGAGATCGACTCGTTTCATCGGCAGCAAATTTCGCCTGGATTTCCTTCAGCGCCACCTCACGATTGAGTTCGTGGTCTTGAGCGACCGAGACTTCGCCCAGTCCTCCCTTGGCATGGGGTCGAAGGATGCGAAACCGCGGGGCTCCGTGTCCTTCGCGAGGTATCGCGCCTGAGTTATCGAGCGGCCCCAGCTTCGTTGCTGACAGCCGAAAGCGTTGCATCAATTTGCGGATCTCCAAGTGTATGCAAGTCCTCAGCGACCGAGCCGATGCTGCTGAGGGTCGCCAGACTCTGTTGTAGATCACCGCCGTGATTTTTCAGATGCCGCTCGACAAGTGGCGCGAGCATATCTCGATCTTCCTCATGGATCGCTCCTTGCTCAACGAGGATCTGGTCGATCCGCCGAGATTTGTCGGTCAGCCAAGTGCGGGTCGCAGCGACCAGTTGTTCGCGCTGGACGAAGTCCAACTGAAGAGCAATCAGTCCGAACAACAGGTTAGGGGCTGACTCGTAGGGCATTGGGGGGACTCCACTGCCAGCCGCGAAAACGGTTGGCGAATACCATAGCTCGGCTCCAGTCAAAATTCGTGAAGCGTCGCCGTGACGAAAGTACGCGATTATCGGACACGAACGTAATTGGGGCAACATTACCGCAACCTTACCGAAACGCCGCACGCGCGACCTCAGCCTACCATCTTCCATCTGTTCGTAATCAGCTCGAAACGCTGGTCCGTCAGTATTCCGCAGATTGGTGAGCGAGACCTGATTCGTTGCTTGGTCGATTCTAGTCCCCTTGGGGCGAGTTTTCTCATCATGCGATGGGGTTTTGGGCTTGCCCACCTCTTTACTCAAAGTCCTTTTCTTCTGCCGCAGGCTCAGCGTGGCGACCGTCCGACGACCCGAGAAGCTATCGGTGACCTAGATCTTCTTCACAACCGCACGGGCACCCGGGACCAATCGCCGTTCGCTTTCTTGGCTGCTGAATAAGTACAAATCGGTTAAGCTGTTTGGGCCATGACCGAAATTGAGCCCAAATCGGAAGACAGTCGCAGTCAGCGTCAGCGGCACGAAACAACGCGGCAGCGGACCGTCACCGCGTATCACGAAGCCGGTCACGCCGTGATGGCGTTGACGTTGGGTCGTCCGATCCAGAAAGTCACGATCGCACCGGGGCAATCACAAAATGGAGGCGTCCGACTTGGCGCCTGCGAAATCAAAAGGGAGCGTTCCAAGCCAACCAGGGATTGGCTCGAGGACGACGTCCTGATTCTGCTTGCGGGAATGGCAGCCGAAGCCCAAATCACAGACCGCTATTGCCAGCAAAGCGCTGCGCAGGATCTGCAAGCCGCCCGACGATTGCTACTTCAGAGTCGAGCCACCAGCGAGCGTCAGCTAAAACGTATTGAGCGCCGCTTGCTTGACAAAACAGAACACCTGCTCGGCGACGAAGCGCATGCCAGAGCGATTGAGCTAATCGCCAACGAACTCCTGCAAAAGGAAACCATCAGTGGACGAGCCGTACGGCATTTATTCAACCAGACCATGCAAGAACTTTCTCGATAATAATCTGTACGAAGTCATGTAAAGGTTGATCAGCGAAGATCAGCGTTCTTTAACCGTGCTTGAATCGACGATGGTAAGCAGTCAGATCATAGAGTAAAGTTAAGCATCTGATTATCGAAGCTGCGGAAACTTCACTACCGATTTTTGACAAGCCAAACCGTGAATTTGAAAGTTTACGAAAACGCCGCCGCGGCCCTGTTTGATTTGCAGGACGGGATTTCGCTGATGAGCGGAGGATTCGGTCTTTGCGGCATTCCCGAGAACAGCATCAAGGAAATTCGCCGGCAGCGTATCAAAAACATTCACGCGATCTCTAACAACATTGGCAATTCGGGACGCGGGTTGGCCTGGTTGCTGAAAGAGAAACAGATCAGCGCGGCAACCTGCAGTTATGTCGGTGGCAATCCAGATTTAGAACAACAGATGCTTGCCGAAGAAGTTGACGTCACACTTGTTCCCCAAGGAACTTTCAGCGAGCGGATCCGCGCCGCCGGCATGGGAATTCGGGGTTTCTACACTCCTGCCGGATACGGAACGCTCGTCGCCGACAGCAAAGAAGCCCGAGAATTTGATGTGCCCTGTATTCTCGAGTTACCGCTTCATGCAGATTTCGCCATCATCAAAGCCGAGAAAGGCGATCCGTTTGGTAACCTCTGGTTCAAAGAAACGGCCCGCAATTTTTCACCGCTAATGGCGATGGCTGGCAGAACCACGATCGTCGAAGTCGAGCAACTGGTTGGATTGGGCGACATACGGCCGGAGGATATTCACTTGCCCGGTGTTTTTGTGCAGCGGATTTATCAGGGTGAGGACTACGAAAACGTTATCGAAATCCCGGTGTTGGCCGATGAGTGATCTGACTACCTGGTCCAAAATGGAAATGGTTGACGAAGTCGTTGCCATGTTGGCCGACGGCTCCAGCCTGAACCTCGGAATCGGCATTCCGACGTTGGTGGCCGAGCGAATCCCGGCGAGTAAAGAAATCTGGATCCATTCCGAAAACGGGGTACTGGGTGTCAGCGGCCGACCGACGAGAAAAACCGTTTCGCCGACGCTGATCAATGCCGGCAAAGAAACCATTTCGGTTAAACCGGGGGCCAGTTATTTCGACAGCGCGACCAGTTTCGGCATGATTCGCGGCGGGCATATTGACGTTTGCGTCCTGGGTGGCATGCAAGTCGATGCCGAAGGGAGCCTCGCCAACTGGATGATTCCGGGCAAGAAAGTAGCCGGGATGGGCGGCGCGATGGACCTCGTTCACGGAGCCAAACAAATCATTGTGATGCTGACCCATTTTTCAAAAAACGGCGAAGTGAAACTTTTGCACCGCTGCACCCTGCCGCTGACGGGCAAAGCTGTTGTTCACAAAATCGTCACTGATCTGGGCATCTTCACGCCAACGGGTGAAAATTTTTGTATCGAAAAATTGGCGCCTGGTGTCAAACGGAATCAACTCGGATTGGACCCGGAATTGATCGCCTGACCCCACCTCTCATGATTGACTCCTATCCATGAATAAACCGATCTTCACTGCCGGGCTGCGGACCCCGTTTGGGCGGGCCTTCAAAGGCGCCTACAAAGACGTGCGGGCCGACGATTTATTGGTCGAGTTACTTGCGGCCCAAGCCAAGAAACACGCCACACTCTGGCATCACAGTCCCGAGGATTTGATCGTCGGCTGTGCGTATCCGGAACACGAGCAGGGCTACAACATTGGTCGCATGGCGGCGCTGGGGGTGGGCCTGGAAGTTCCCGGCATGACCGTCAATCGGCTATGTGCCAGCAGCATGGAAGCCGTGGCGATAGCGGCGTCTCGCATTGCGGCCGGCTGGGGAAAAGCCTATTTGACCGGCGGGATTGAATCGATGAGTCGAATTCCGCGACGGGGGGCAAACTTTTCCGAATCGGAGCGGATCAAGTCGGCGACGCCGCTGGCTTATACGCCCAATGGGGAGACGGCCGAGTTGGTGGCTGAACGTTGTCCGGAGCTGACCCGGGATAAACAGGAAGAGTTGGCGGCCCGCAGCCATTCGCTGGCTTTCGAAGCTCACGAAAAAGGTTGGTATGCCGACCAGCTACATCCGTATTTGATCGATCGAGATGAATTTGTTCGCTTTCCCGTAGATCGGGAAAAAATGGCCAGCCTGAAACCGGCTTTCAAGGAAGATGGCAGCGTGACGGCGGCGACCAGTTCGCCTTTGACCGACGGGGCAACCAGCGGCTGGGTGTTGGAGGCAGGCATGGCCAAACAACTGGGTGTCGTAGCGGGTTTGGAAATCGTGGACGCTCAAATCGGTCACGTGGCCCCGGAAGTCATGGGTTTGGGACCGGTTCCAGCGACGCGCAAGGTCTTCGAACGCAATGGGGTTGAGGCGGCTGATATCGCGGCCTTTGAAATCAACGAAGCCTTCGCGATCCAGGTTCTCGCCTCGGCAAAAGACCTGAGTATTCCGCTGGATCGTGTAAACGCATGGGGGGGAGCGATGGCGATCGGTCACCCACTGGGCGCCAGCGGCTTGCGGCTGGTCATGACGTTGCATGACCGTTTAAAGCAGGCAAACGAGGAAGGGGCATTGGGTATCGCGACTCTGTGTGTCGGCGGGGGGCAAGGCATGTCACTGCTCTGCCGCTGGGTGAATCTTTGAGGGACGGTGGCAAATTGTTCTGGTGTCACCAGGTGTCTCTATTTGAGGCAGTCTTCAGGGGTTTGGGAGGCTCTTTGCCTTAAAGTGAAGAATCCGTTTCATAGTACGAACGCATTCTGACAATCGTGGCTTTCAGGAGCCGACATTCACTCGAGATTCCTTGATCGAAATAGCGCTTAACGTTAGCATCGGATTAGACAAACCTCGGTGGATCGAGAGTTTCTTCCCAAACATTGATGTAGCCGTTTCTGGCGGAGTAAGTGAAAATTCTGCTGCTGTTTCTCCGGACGGTGAAAGACACCCGATAACTCCAAGTGAATTAACCATTCGAACGAAGGCTGTACCATGTCGACAATTTCGAGTTTTACGTCATCCGAAAAAGCTCAGGCGTTTGTGCAGTCGATTGACAAAGGCAAATACGATCGTCAGATTACCGCCGGAATCGACAAGTTCGTTAACGGTAAAATTGATCCTGAGATGCAGGGCTTCTATAGCCAAGAAGAACTGGCAGCGCTGCTGGCGATCAAAGATACCGATCGCGATATTGAATCTCGCATGCCGGTCAAGATTACCAACCACTATTTTCAACAGGCAAAAAGCAGTTCGGCCCTGCAGCAGTTGATCAAGGCCAGTCCCGCCGAAACGTTTGATTTGGCTGGCTCGCAGGATCCCGGCAAACAAATGGACTACAGTCCGGTCGAAGGACTGCTTCACAAGTATGAGATTGGTTTGATCTACGTCGCCTCCACCTGCTCGGCGCACTGCCGGTTTTGCTACCGCGAAGAGTTAATTGCCCGCAAAGATGTTGCTCGACCCGATGGAGCGATGGCTCCGAAAGGACTTGCCCAGGTCGAAGAGATTTGTGCGTACGTTCAGGAGCACAATCGAATTGTGGAAGCCAACGGTGGTTTACATCCCGAGACAGGCCGCCCAAAACTTCGCGAGATCCTGATGTCCGGCGGCGACCCGATGGTCTTGAGCAACAAGATTATTGGCAACTGGTGGGCATCGCTGGCCGAAGCCGGCATCGAGAACATTCGCCTAGGCACCAAAGAGCTGGCCTTTTTCCCGGACCGCTTTGACGATGCCTTCTTTGATATGCTTGACGGTTTTCACGAAAACTATCCCGACGTCAACATTCGTTTTGTCGTACACTTCAATCATCCCGATGAATTCCTGAAGAAAGACACAGCGGGCAACTATATTTCCAACCCGTGCGGAGGCCTCGCCTGGCTGGATAATACGAAGCGGGCGGTAAAACGGCTGGCCAGCCGAAACTGGGTGAATATCGATAATCAGTCACCCATCATCAAAGGGATCAATAATAACGTGGATGCTCTTCGCATCCTTCAGCGTGAGCTGAAACGAAACTGTATTGAGAATTCCCGATTTTATTGTGGACGAGACATTGTGGGCCACCGGGCATTCAACATTCCGATCGAAGAAGCCTGGCAAATCCTCAACGAGTCGCAGAAAGGGCTATCGGGGATCGAGGCCCACGCCAAATTGTCGATCACGCACTACAAGGGAAAGACAGAAGTCTGCGCGGTGACCAACGAACCGATGGATTGCGCCCATGGCGAAAATGGTGTGCTCATTTTCAAACTGTATCGGAATGCGGCTGATGCCCAAGACAAAGGCAAAGTCGCGATCGTCGGTCGAAATCCTGAAGCGATCTGGTTCAACGACTACGAAGATCGCGTTATCTTCGACGAAGCCGGTCTGTTTCCGAAAGCCGCTGGAACCGGCAACTACTAAACTGGATGTGTGTCCTGGCGAAATAACAGGCTCGAAGCACAGGCAGGTGAGTCACGTCTCGCAACCCGCTTGCTAACGCGTCGAACTTGTATTTGCCTCGAACCTGTCGCTGACCACCCAAATTTCAAACGACCAAAAACATGTCCACCACCGATACCAAATCGAAGAGCCAATCTCTCTATGAGGAAGCGCTCCGTGTGCTGCCTGGCGGCATTAGTCGCAACACGATCTACCGAAAACCGCATCCGGATTACGTTTCGAGCGGACAAGGGTGTCGCGTCACCGATATCGATGGTGTGACGCGAATCGATTTTGCCAACAACATGGCATCGTTGATTCACGGTCACGCCCATCCGCAAGTGGTAGAAGCAGTCGCCGCACAGCTTGCGAAAGGAACCGCCTTCACGATGGCGACCGAGGCCGAACTGAGATTTGCCCAACACATGTGTGGACGCAATCCCGGTTTCGAAAAGATCCGATTCATGAATTCGGGTACCGAAGCGGTAATGGCAGGGATCAAGGCGGCTCGTGCTTTGACAGGCCGACCCAAGATCGCCAAATCCGAGGGCGCCTATCACGGCACCTATGACTACGCAGAAGTCAGCCAGAAATCGCAACCGGAGAACTGGGGCAGCCCGACCGAACCGCAGAGCGTGCCGGTCGTCGCCGGGACTCCGCAAACCGCCCTCGACGATGTGATCATTTTTCCGTTCAACGATATCGAACGGACGATTTCCCTTCTCGACCGTCATGCCAGTGAGTTGGCATGTGTGTTGATTGATCCCCTGCCCCATCGAGTCGGACTGATTCCGGCCACCGAACAGTACATGGCCGCGTTACGAAAATGGACCCAAAAAAATGGGGCAGTGTTTTTGTTGGACGAAGTAATAACGTTCCGCATGGGTTTTGGCGGGGCACAAAATTGGTACAACGTGCAACCCGATCTGACCGCGATGGGCAAGATTATTGGTGGTGGTTTTCCAGTCGGCGCTCTCGCCGGCAAAGACGAATTTATGTCGGTACTCGATCCGACGCGGGATCATTTGCCATTCCCGCATTCGGGAACTTTTTCGGCCAACCCGATGACGATGACCGCGGGCCACCTTTCGATGGAGTTGTTCGACCCAACTGCGGTCGACCGGTTAAACAAGTTGGGTGATTATGCGCGTGAAAGAATCTCGCAGGCGATCGCCGCCGCCGGCGCCGAAGCCTGCGTTACCGGTGCCGGATCGATGTTTCGGGTGCATCTCAAACCGACACCACCGGCGGAGTACCGAGAGGCATACCAATCGGCCGAAGAAACCAATCAAATCGCCTTCCTGGTCAACTACTTGTACGATCATGGATTCATGATGATCAATACGTGTTCCGGCGCCCTGTCCACGGCATTGACGGAAACCGAAGTGGATCAGTTGGCCGAAACACTCGAAGCGGCTTTAGGGGCTTTGCCAAACGCTCGGTAGTCTTCCCTGGGCAGGCGGGAAAACTTCAGCTCTTTGACGGATGTTATCTTGCTTCAAACCGAAGCCCCCCCCAGCGACTTCTGATTCTCCAGAAAGTTGGTTGTGCCAACTTGCATTACTGACACAATGTCAGTAAATTATGACTCCATGTCAATGTCAAGACAATCGCAGATACGTCGCGGGAACAATCCCAAGCTGGATCCGGCGCCACGCAAGGCCGAAAGAACTCGGCAAGCAATTCTTGCTGGTGCGTTGAAATTCCTCTGGACGCGCCCCTTTCGTGAACTGACCGTTGCGGAAGTGATGTCCTTCAGCGGCGCGAGCCGGCCGGCTTTCTATCAATACTTCTCCGACGTTCATGAATTGATGGAGACCCTGCTGCAGGGTATCGAAGACGATATCTTTGATGTCGCCACGCCCTGGTTCGAAGGAGAAGGCGACCCAATTCCACGGTTGCAGCAAACGATATCCGGGCTGGTTAGAGTTTGCTATCGGCAAGGCCCCATATTGCGGGCAGTAGCTGAAGCCGCCCCCTTGGACGCTCGACTGGAACAGGCATGGCTGAACTTCCTGAAGAAATTTGACGATGCCGTCGCGCATCGAATCGAGGAGCAGCAGGCGGTTGGTCTGATCGAACCGTTTGATGCCCGCCCGATTGCCATTGCCCTCAATCGCATGGATGCATCGCTGTTGATTCACCACTTTGGACGTCGGCCGCGATCCCAACAACAACCTGTCCGCGAGGCGATCATGCGGATCTGGATGTCCACGCTGTATGCAAATTTGGCACGGAGTAGTTCAGCCGCTTCACGATCGACAAAGCGCCACAAATGACCAACCAAACGAAAGTGATGTTACCCAAATGAAAGCCAAGAAAAAGAATTTTCGACTCGCAATGTCCACCCTTTCCGGGCTGCTGATGGTCGGCTCGGTGTGTCTGGCACAGGTGCCAAAAATGAAAATGACGACTGAGATTCCGCCAGGGATTGCGACTCCAGACAAATTGGAAACGCGCCTCGGCACGCTGACCTCGGTCGACGGGGTGCCGGATGCAGCGACCACCCAGAAGGTCTATGACAATCTCGATTTTCAGCGCGCGACTCAGGCCTACCTGAACAGTATCCAGATCGCCTCCATGAATGGCATGCGCGAAGGAATTCTTAAATGGGGCCCTGCCAATTACACCGCCCTTCTGTTCGAAGAGCTCATGGATTCGACGACGCTGTTTTTGACTCCCAATACCAGTTCGATTTACCAACTGTTATGGCTCGATCTGTCTGAAGGGCCGATGGTCGTCGAGACGCCTCCTAACGTCATTGGCCTCGTCGATGACGCCTGGTTCCACTACGTCTGTGATTTCGGCCAAGTCGGACCGGACAAGAACCAGGGCGGTAAATTCCTATTCCTGCCACCGGGTTACAAGGGCGAAGTTCCCGAAGGCTATTTCGTGCAAAAGCCACAGACCTTCGGTAACTGGGTGATCTGGCGCGGTTCCCAAGTCGATGGGAGTACGGCTCCAGCCATCAAAGCGACCAAGGAGAATTTGCGGGTCTACCCGCTGGCGAAGAAGGACAATCCGCCGAAGATGACCTTCATCGACGTGTCCGGCAAACCATTCAACACGATCCATGCGATGGACGCTCACTTTTTCGATGAAGTCAACAGCGTCGTTCAGCGCGAGCCAGGCGAAGGTCAGGATCCGGAAATTCTTGGCCAGCTGGCATCCATCGGCATCAAGAAGGGCCAACCCTTCAAGCCTGATGCGCGGATGCAAAAGATCCTCAGTGAAGCTGCCGATGTGGCCGCAGTCACCGTCCGAGCGCTTGCCTCACGTCCACGTGGCAAAGATTTCTATTACTATCCCGGTGAAGGCGTGTGGACGACGCCGTTTATCGGCGGAAGTTATCTGTTCCTTGACAAGAACAATGCCCGCTACCTGGACGCCCGCGCCTACTTTCACTTCTACGCGACCGGGATTACTCCCGCGATGACTCAGGCTCCTTATGGTAAGGGCTCCGTCTATGCCGTTGCCTATAGGGATTCCAAAGGCAACGCGCTCGATGGCAGCAAGACCTACAAAGTACATGTAGCACCGGATGTGCCAATGGAATCTTTCTGGTCATTTACGCTCTATGACAACCAAACCCGTTCCGAGCTGCAGACCGATCAGCAGTTTCCAGGGATCGACAGCAACAAGAAGGATCTGGTTAAGAACGCCGACGGTTCCTACGACATTTACTTCAGCCCCAAGCCGCCAGCCGGCAAGGAAACCAACTGGCTCCAAACCGTTTCCGGCAAAGGTTGGAACATGCTGTGGCGCATCTATGGCCCGACCAAACCTTGGTACGACAAGAGCTGGAGAATCGGTGATCCCGAGTTGGTTGACTAACGTGGCTGGGGCTTCCAACCCCAGTTCTTGAAACGGCAAGACACTGCGGCTGGAAGCGCTGGAAGCCACAGCCACTTTTGCAAGTGAGTCAGCAATGAAAACCCAAAACATAGTTGCACAATTCCTGGTTGGTACCACCGTGGTATTGGCGGAGTCCCCTGCTACGCACAATCGCCGAAGCTGAAGATGACGACGCCGATCCCCAAGTCGATCACGGTTCCTGACAAGGTCGAAACTTCAATCGGCACACTCGAGTTCTTCGACGGCGTACCGAAGCCGAAAACCGAGGAAGCCGTCTACGATTATCTCGACCAGTCACGCGCGGTGGACGCCTTCATGAACTGCCTCCCGGCGGTATCGATGTATGCTATTCGCGAAGGCTGGCGTCCAGATGAGATCGAACTCGTCAAGTAAACATCCCAAGAATCATCCACGAATCCATGAACTCAACGACTACGATTTTGAAAGAAAGAGAAGGGGAGACTAGATGAAGATTAAAAGAGATTTGATACGCTGGCATGCGGTACTCATGATGATGTGTTTGAGTGCAGCGCCGTTTGCAGCGCAGACAGTCACTGCTCAGGAAAAAGCAGCGCCTGTTGCGGTAAAAGCGGCCGTCGACCGTACGGAACTGCCCATCAAGGCACCTTGGTATCCGCCGATCACCACGCTGGATGCCCGCGACGCGAAAGCACCGCCGGTTTTTGAAGTGAAAGCGCCGAAGGATGCACCAAACGTGGTCGTCATCCTGCTCGACGATCTCGGCTTTGGTGGCACCAGCGCCACCGGCAGCGTCTTGCAAACGCCTCACTTCGACAAGCTCGCAAAGAACGGGCTGCTGTACAACCAGTTTCACACCACGGCGCTCTGCTCGCCAACGCGACAGGCGCTCATTACCGGTCGCAATCACCACTCGTGCAACCAGGCCAAGATCACGGAAGTTGCCACCGCGTTTCCGGGCGCGACCGGCATGCTGCCGAATGATGTCGCGACCATTGCTGAAACGCTCAGGCAAAACGGTTACAGCACGGCCGCCTACGGTAAGCACCATGAAACCGCCGTCTGGGAAATCAGCCCTTCCGGTCCATTCACTCGTTGGCCAAACTTCACCGGCTTTGACGAGTTCTACGGCTTCATGGGTGGTGAAACGAATCAGTGGTCACCCGCGGTCTATCACAACCTGAACCGCGTCGAGACGCCGGAAACTCCGGACTACCACTTCATGAACGACATGGCGACCAAGTCCATCGAGTGGATGCGTTTCCAGCAAGCGCTGACTCCGGACAAACCGTTCTTCGTTTACTTCGCTCCGGGAGCCGTGCATGCGCCGCATCACGTTCCCGAATCCTACGTCAAAAAGCAGAAGGGTAAATTCGACGAAGGCTGGGACGTGATCCGCGAGCGGATTTTCGAGAACCAGAAAAAGCTGGGCGTCATTCCCAAAGGCACGAAGCTGGCGAAGAAGCCTGACGACATTAAGGACTGGAAAGACCTTTCGGCCACTGAGAAGAAACTGTTTGCCCGTCAGGCTGAAGTCTTCGCTGCCTTCCTTGATATGACCGATCACGAAACAGGGCGTGTGATTCAGGCGATCGAAGACATGGGCGAACTCGACAACACGTTGATCTTCTACATCGCTGGCGATAACGGCACGAGCGCCGAAGGCGGGATGACCGGACTGTACAACGAGATGGCTTACTTCAATGCCGAGCCGAAGGGTTCTGATGTTGACTTCATGATGAAGCATTACGACGACTGGGGCGGTCCATCGACGTATCCGCACATGTCCGCTGGTTGGGCGGTTGCCTTCGATTCTCCGTTCACGTGGACCAAGCAGGTTGCGTCCAACTATGGCGGCACGCGAAACGCGATGGCCGTTCATTGGCCCGGCGGCATCAAAGCAAAAGGAGAAATCCGCTCGCAGTGGCACCACGTGATCGATGTCGCGCCCACGATTCTGGAAGCGGCCGGATTGCCCGAACCACGGATCGTCAACGGCGTGCCGCAACGACCCATCGAAGGGACCAGCATGGCCTACACCTGGGAGTATCCGAATGCGCCCAGTCAACACACGATCCAGTACTTTGAAATGTTCGGTAATCGCGGCATCTACTTTGACGGTTGGTTCGCGGGCACCATTCATGTGAAACCATGGGCAAAGCCCGAGACTCGATTCCCCGAGGATACTTGGGAGCTGTATCACGTCGAAGAGGACTTCAGCATGTCGACGGACCTGGCGAAACAGCATCCGGAAATGCTGGCCAAGTTGCAGCAGGCGTTCCTCGGTGAAGCGGTCAAGTACAAAGTGTTGCCGTTGGATGATCGACGAGAAGAGTTGTTCAATCCGAAGCTGGCTGGTCGCCCGGACCTGATGTTCGGACGCAAGAGCCTGACACTTTATGAAGGAATGAACGGACTGCTCGAAAACGACTTCATCAACGTCAAGAACACGTCGTTTGAAATCGTGGCCGAGGTCGAGAGCGGAGACAAACCGGCCAACGGAGTCATCCTGGCTCAGGGAGGTCGCTTTGGCGGATGGGCGCTGCACGTAAAAGATGGCGTTCCGAGGTACACGTACAACTATCTCGGTCTTGAGCGTTCGGTCGCCGCGGGTACTGACAAGTTGCCGGTCGGCAAGGCCACTGTGAAGATGGATTTTGTCTACGATGGTGGCGAGAAGCCGGGTCAGGGAGGCACTGCGACTCTGTACGTGAACGGTAAGTCGGTCGGAACCACGAAGATTCCGAAGACGGAATTCTCAATCTTCTCAGCAGATGAATCGGCCGGCGTCGGCATCGACATGGAAACGACCGTGTCGGAGGAATACGACCGGGCCGGCAGTAAGTACACCGGCAAGATTGACAAGGTGACCGTCACCTTGAAGTAATCCTTTTAACACGAGCCCGCCCGGGACACTGGGTGGGCTCGTTCTTTTGATCTTGGGCAGCAATTTTTTTGCTCCTCTCTCCCCGCAAATTCGGACGAAAAGAGTTCGCCAAATGATACTCTCAGAGTCCTCGGCGCGGCTGCCGAAGAATCAGAAGGCGAAAAATCTACATGGCTCGCGACGGCGTATTCGATGACCTTGATGCCCGTCTGCACTGGCACCCGCTCAGCTTCAACACGCCCTGGCATGCTCGCTGCGCTGCAGTCAACATGCTGCTGATTGATTTCAACGGCACGACCGCTCACGCTGGAACCGCGCCCTGGCAAGAGCGTAACGCATTGCATGCGGCGGAACTATTCGCTCATGGGATCGACCTCATGCTCGAACATCTTGAGCCCACAGCGCGGACGCACTAGATCGATACCGACGGCGGACTGGCTCCCAACGTCGTTGTTGACCACGCCCAGATCAAGCTCTTCATCCGTGAAGTTGATCACCCACGCGTGGAGAAAACAACGGAATGGGTCAAACAATGGCCCAGGGCGCAGCCATGGCGACTCAAACGTAAAACAAGCCCCTGGTGTTTTGTGGTATGCACGATCTGCTGCCCAACAAAACACTGGCCGACCGGATGCACGAGCACGCGGTTCAAATTGGGCTGCCGGAATACGCCGAGGAAGAACAAGAGTTTGCCAGGAAATGTCAGGTATCCACGGGAGCGAAACCCACCTGCATATCAGATAAGATCATTCCGCCATTCGATGTGCACAACCTCTGGGCGGCAGCACCGACGTGGGCGAAGTCAGTTACAACACACCGACGATGGGAATGTTGGTTCAATGCCTCTTGAGGTAGGCGGGGCATCACCTGGTGGTCCAGTCGCCGAACAAGCCGCTAAACTCAATGGAAGGATGAAACTGAACTTCAAAAATTGGATTCGGAAGTCAAACCGACAGTGCAAGCTTTCGACCTGACTTGCGACCGCCTCGAAGCCTTCGATTGAAGCGCGATCAATCGGGACCTGAAAATGTTGCGAGGGAGGCGTCGCCAGTGTGGTGCTTTGTCGAATAGGATGGAAATATGCCGCAATGTCTTGATCCTTCTTTAGCGACACCGAAGCATGTCTGAATACCAAATCCTCACCGTTTTTGCTGCATTTGCGTTTGCCTATAGCCTGATTGCGTCACGGCTGGAGAAGACTCCGGTCAATGGGGCGCTGGTTTACGTTGTTGTCGGGATGCTATGCGGCCCGCATTTGCTCGGTCTGGTCGACCTGCAGCTTGATATGAATTCAATTAGTCGTCTGGCCGAAATCGCGTTGGCGATCTGCCTTTTTACAGACTCTTCAAATGCCAACTTGACGGTACTGCGAAGCGTCGAGGCGATCCCGGTTCGGTTGTTGTTCATTGGCCTGCCGCTGACGATTGCGTTCGGCTTGGCTCTGGCCTGGTTATTCTTTGGTGATCTTAGTTTCTTTGAAGTCGCTCTCATTGCCACCATGCTGGCACCCACGGACGCGGCCCTTGGAAAAGCAGTCGTTACCAATCCGGTCGTACCTGCGAAAGTGCGTGAAAGCCTGAACGTCGAAAGCGGATTGAACGACGGCATCTGCGTGCCGGTGATCTTGTTCTTTATCGCGCTGGCAGCTGGTTCGGTCGAAGCGTCCGAATCGGCTTCACTGGTTCTTAATCTGCCGCTGAAAGTGATCGGAATCGGCTTGGTGACCGGCCTTGTTCTGGCGGTGTTGGGCGGATTTGCATTGCGTACGTGTGCGGCCCGGGGCTGGGTTGCTGGTACCTGGCTACAAATTCCTATCATCGCACTCGCCTTGCTCTGCTTTGGATTAGCGCAATGGCTGGGAGGTAGCGGCTTCATCGCTGCTTTTGTAGGCGGCCTGACATTTGGGGCTTTGACGAAGCAACACAAAGAGGAGTTTCTGGAAGCCGCCGAAGGCACAGGCGACGCTGTGGCAATGGTGACCTGGTTTACGTTTGGGACCATTATCCTGGGGTTGCTAATTCCGGGCCTCAGCTGGAAAGTGCTGGTTTATGCCCTGCTTAGCCTGACCGTCGTTCGCATCGTGCCTGTGTTCCTGTGTCTGATTGGCAAGGGACTGAAGCGAGACACGCTTCTGTTCATGGGCTGGTTCGGACCGCGAGGCTTGGCCAGTATCGTGTTTGTGGTGATGGTCATCGCTGAGAAGTTGCCGGGTAACGATACGATTGTGGCAGTCGTTGCCTGGACGATCGTACTCAGCGTTCTCCTGCATGGCCTGTCCGCCAATCGGCTGGCAGCATTGTATGGTGCTCGCGTCAAAGAGCGCGGTGGCGAGATTTAGAAACAGGCAAAGCGAAAAGTCAAATCGAGCAGGTCGCTCTATCGTGACACGTTTTTTTTCATATTCCTTGATCGAGTCCGCGAGGGCTCGGGTGGCGATGGCAACGGTCATTCCGGTGAGTATCATCCCGATCGCGCCAATTCCGATGCTGACCACACTTCCCAACCCAGTATTCGGCGTGATGTCGCCGTATCCGATGGACAGCCCAGTGATGAACGTGAAGTAGAGCGCGTCACCCAGCGGGATGTTTTCCAATCGAGAGAACAGGAACCCCGACGACAACAGTAAAAGTAGCAAGCCGACCAATACTTGGTGAACGAACCGTGCATAGCGAAAAAAGTGGCTGGCAAATTCAAGGAACGCCTTCGGTCGTTTATTCATTCTTCAAGCTCCTATTGAGTTTGCGGGTTGCGTGAGGACGGAAGAGTCCTGACTCAATAGAAAACAAACGCCCATCGGGATGAAGAAGTAGGCCATATCATTCGTTCCGATCAGCATCCGGTGTCATTGACGAAGCTGATTCTGGAAGAACGAGCATCGTTGTTTCTTCGATGACTAACGTGATTTAAATTACTCTGCGGTTCTGTTCTGGAAACGGCACGACGGATGAGATTCGGTTATTCGGATCGAATCTGGAAGCTCGTCGCTGACTTGCGTTTTTGGGTTGCGGTTTCGTGGATGCTCAATCCACACCCGAGTCCTGCGTCATGCGAATCCGTTGACTTCCCGCAATCCTGCGCGCAGCGGATCTCCCAACCGCCACCGAGCCGCTTTAAACAGGCTGATCAGACTGGTCACGATATCACCCTGTGCTTGCGCCAACTCGTTTTGCGCACCGACCAACTCTCCTTGTAACAAGAACACGGACGAAAAGTCGATATCGCCTTCCTCAAAAGACAGCGTCAACAATTTCAACGCTTCTTCGGTCGCCGATACACTCTTTTCCAATGCCTGATACCTCTCTTGTGTTTGGAGGAATGCGACCATTGCGTCTTCGACTTCCTGGTTGGCGGTCAGCACTGTGTTCTGGTAACTGGCGATTAATTCCTGCAGTCCATATTTCTGCAACTCGACATTGTTGGCGATGCGTCCATAGTTCAACAAATTCCATTGAAACCCCGGACCGACGGAACCGGCGCTGCTGGCCGAGCGAAACAGGTCGCCAAACTGTTCGCTTTCCAGCGCGAACTCGCCTGTGATCGTAAACGCTGGGTACAAATCGGCCATCGCGACGCCAATCTGTTCACTTTGCGAGGCGACCGCCCGCTCTGCGGCCCGGATGTCAGGACGTCGCCGCAACAGGTTGGCTGGAATGCCAACGGCGACCTCCTGCCGGCGCCGAGGGAATTGCGCCGGAGCCAAGCAGCTCGGCCAGGTCTTGCGTGGGGATGCCCAGCAACGTGCAGAGTTGATTGCTTGCCTGCCGAAGCTTGATCTCGATATCGGGAATGCCAGCTCTTGTCGCTTCGAGACTCGACTCGGCCAGGTAGACGCCGGTGTAACCAGTCGCACCCTGGTCCGCCTTTTCGCGGGTGAGTTTCAGTGAACTTCTCTGGATTTGCAGGTTTTGCTGCGCGTATTGCAGTTGCAGTTGGGCTGTTCGGTAATCGGTATACGCGGTGGCAACTTCTGCAATCAGGCAAAGCAGTATTGCATCGTAATCTCCGATCGAGACTTGAACATTGGCATCGGCTGCCGCGATAGATCGACGATACCGTCCCCAAACATCGACTTCCCAGGCCAGATTCAAACCTGTGGACCACTCGCTGAATGCGCGCAACGGTACTGGAGTCGCAACGATTCGCTTTCTAATCGCTCGTATTGTCCGAAAGCCTGCTGAGATTGGGGAAAGAAATTGCCGACTGCGATAGCTCTGGCGGCACGTGCTTGCATGACACGCCAGCCGGCTTCGCGCAGCGTAAGGTTTTGCCCGTATGCGGATTGAATCAGACTGTCTAACACGGGATCATTCAGCGTCGACCACCATTGGGGATCGCTCGACACGCTTTCGACCAGATGCGCGTCGCCAGCGTCGATCCAGTAGTCCGCGATCACAGCCGGTGGCCGACGGTACTCGGGGCCGACCTTTAATCCATTGTGCGCCCAGTCCGTCAGACCGCAACCGGAACGAAGGAGAGGAGCCTGCCCAGAAGCAATGCACACGCGAGCGCAGGCCCCCCTCGGACGCCCTCGCGGGCCATCGAAAGCCGACTCATCGACGGACATTTTGTTCCCATCGTCGATCTGGCTCTCGGTGTATTCGGAATCCGTTCAATCCGTACAGACGGAACCTTTGGAGAATTCGGCAGTTCCGCTGCAAGACGC
Source organism: Pirellulaceae bacterium (assembly GCA_942492215.1). Taxonomy (GTDB): domain Bacteria; phylum Planctomycetota; class Planctomycetia; order Pirellulales; family Pirellulaceae; genus Mariniblastus. The sequence goes on along the minus strand of CALODY010000001.1, from coordinate 35,883 downwards.
TGACGCCATGTGCGCTCACACATCGCAATTACAGTGATCGAATAGAACTACTATTACAATAGGACTTGTCGCATTCAGCTTTCCCAATTTTCCTGACCGATACTGTTTTATGTTCCCCGCTCGAATTCCATCGGAGATCTCCCTTGATTGGGTCTACTTGCCGCCCTTCATGATCACGGTGCTGCTGGGGTATCTAGCCGCTTTTGGCGTGACCCGACTGCTCAACGCGATGGGGCTGAGTCAGTACTTTTGGCGTCCCGAGATCGGATTCCTGGCCTTTTGGGTCATGCTGACGTCTCTGATCGGCCTGTTCATTCTGCCTCCGTGATCGACGCCATCGCTGGTTGGAATCCCAAAGTGAATGGCCGCCTCGGTTCTTGACGCGGACATGGCGGTTAGGCCACAGCCACCAGCAACTATCTCGATGAGAAAACGATGCCTTTCAAAGACTCGCTAAAAAAACTGATTCCGAAGCTCGTCACAGCCTCCGTCGTTGTGGTAGCAGCGGTCTGCGCCTGGTTGCTTTACATTCAATACCAATCCAAGCCGTGGACACGCGACGGTCAAGTGCGGGCCGATGTGGTTCAGATCGCCCCACGGGTCAGCGGCTATCTGTCGAACATCGCTGTCAAGGACAACCAGGCGGTAAACAAGGGGGATCTACTTTTTCAAATTGATCCCAGTCAGTACCAGCTGGCCGTCGATCAGGCCAAAGTAAATCTGATTCAAGCAAAGCAAAGCGTGGCGCAATTGGCGGCTGCGGTGCGGGCTGCCGAAGCCATAGTCAAACAGAGCGAAGCCGCGGCGACATCGTCCAAAAGTCAAATTGTGGCGGCCCAGGCCGGCGTGGAGTCGGCGGAAGCTTCGGTGGCGGAAGCTGAGTCGGGTGTGACTTCGGCGACCGCCATGATCGCTCAGGTTAAAGCGCAACTTGCCGAAGCCCAGCGAGAAGCTGAAAGGGCCAAGAAACTGGCCAAAAGCAAAGCGGGATCTGTTCAAACCGCAGAGGCAAAAGCGGCTGCGGTGGAGGCGTATCAGGCGGAGGTCGACAGCGCGAATGCGGGTCTGCAGCAAGCCAAAGCAGCAGTGGCCCAAGCAAAGGCAGCCAAACGCAAAGCCCAAGCCGATGTGGTGAGCGCCCAAAACGGGCTGGTTGAGGCCCAGGCGGCCGTGACAACCGCGATCGCCGACCTGGATCAGGCCAAAGCAAACTTGGGTGAAACAGGTGACGCAAACTTCCGCATCCAAAGTGCAAACGTGGAATTGAAACAGGCTCAGCTTAACTTGAGTTGGACCTCTATCTACGCTCCCGCCGACGGTTTCATTTCGAACATGGGTTTGACGAACACGACATTTGTTTCAGCAGGGACACCCTTTGCCTTGTTCGTCAATTCGTCTTCCTTCCACGTCGATGCCTATTTTCAAGAGACCAAACTCAAGCACATCCAGCCCGGCGACCGCGCGATCATTACCTTGATGGGACATCCGGATCGACCATTGGAAGCAAGGGTCGAGAGCATCGGATACGCGATTAATCCACCCAACCTCGCCGAGACCGATGGTCCGAGTAATATCGTGCCAACCATTCAACCGACTTTTGAGTGGATCCGGTTGGCTCAGCGCGTCCCGGTCCGAATACGTTTTGAAGAAATTCCGAAAGACTTGCACCTGGTGTCCGGCATGACCGCGTCCATCGCGATTCGGAAGGATTGAGTTTGTTTCTTTTGTGGCTGTGGCTTCCAGCCGCAGTACTGGGGCAAGATGCCCCAGCCACGTGAGTAAACCTCCGGGTTCACGAATAGACCATCAATGAAAAGACAACCGCGAGCGTGATATCCAATCCAAACATCGTGAACCTGCAGCAAGCCTTCAAGCTTGCCCTCAGCATGTTGCTGCTGTATTGGCTTGCACTCACGTTGAATTGGGATTTGCCAAAGTACGGTGCGCTGGCAATCGCGCTGATCAGCCTCGATACCACTGGCGCGTCGCTTCACAAAGGCATCATGCGGATCGTCGGCACGACGTTTGGGCTGGGCGTGGGATTACTGGGGCTGGCCTTGTTTGCGCAGGATAGTTCACTCACGCTCGTGTACCATGTTTTGTACCTGGTAGTTGTCGGCTACTTCATGCAGTCCAGCCGGTATCCTTACGCCTGGTTCGTCGCCGGGTTCCTGCCTTCACTCGTCTGGGCGACGACCTATGGCAAGATTGACAACGCCTTCTCTTACGCGACCTTTCGATACCTGGAAACGACCGCCGGTGTGGTCATTTACACCGCAGTCAGTGCGTTGATTTGGCCGCGGAATGCTGGAGATGCACTCAATCGGCAGGGGCATGAATTCTGCCAGCAACTGCAAAACCTATTCGGCGTTTATCGACGCCAGTTGGAGGAGGCAGAGCAATCGGCTGATGCGTCGGCCCAGCGAGCAAAACTCGCCGGGACCGCGACACAAATGCTATCAACGCTCGAAGCCGCCTCGGCTGATACGCCGTCGGTGGCCGCGCAAAAACGAGTCTGGCAATCATTTCGAGGTAATGCCCGCGACACCGTCGAATCGATGGAATTGTGGCGACAGAGTATCGATGATTGTCGCCATCTGGGTTTGGACCGCGTTTTGCCGCAGGTTCACTCTACGCTTGAGAAACTTCAACAGCGACTGGCGCGAATCGATTTCCTGTGGCAAGCTCGATCGGCTGGCGGAGAAGTAAACGCAACGGGCGATCATGATGAATCATTGCTGCAGTGTGAGGATTTAGGACTGGTCAAGGATCAGGCCGCCAAGCTTTCTCATTTTGAAAAAGCGGCGTTGTTGAGTTTCGCAAGACAATTGAGTTTGTTCGATTCAACAAGCTGCAGGCTGCTACGCACGATGCGCGTGCTCTCGGACACCGCTTCGGTGAAAGACATTGATGCAGACGCATCGCCGGCGGATCTTTATCAACCTCCGAGATGGGACCCGGCAAGGTTCACCGTTGGACTGCTGCCTGCGGTCTCATTAATCGTCGGTTGGTTCTTCTGGATCTACTTCAATCCTCCAACCGGTCCCAGTATACCCAACATGGCGGTGACATTCGGCTTGATGGCGGTCATGACGCCGACAAATGTGTTGCGGATCATTCCTGCTGCGATGGTTGCGGTTTTGGCCATCGTGGCACCGGTGTACTTTCTGCTCATGCCTCGTCTGAGCTCCGGCTCAGAGCTCCTGGCACTCATCTTTGCCTTTGCGTTTATTTCCAGAGTTGTGCTAGTTGGTCGCTTCACGCTTCTTCGAACAATCACGTTGGCGGCATTCGTCATGATGACCGGAATCAGCAACAATCAAAGTTACTCATTCCCGGCGATTGTCAGTGGAGCCCTGATGCTTCTGCTGGGCTTGGTCATTGTTGGCATCGTTCAGACGCTGATCGGATCGATGAAATCCGAGCAAAAGATTCTCAACAGCGTTCGCCGGTTCTTCAGCGGGTGTGCACGAGTCACAAGCGGCTATCTTTTGGGTAGTCGCGCCGATATCGCACAGGGGCAAGCCCTTAGAAAGCGACATTTTGAAACGATGGTGTTGCCGGCATCCGCGAAAGTTCGTGCGGAACGTAAGCACCTCGACTACGAACGATTTCCCGATAACCCGCCCGAGAAAGTCCAGCAGTTAGTCGACGCCCTGCAAAGCATCATCAACCGTATGCAGGCTTTGGAAATCTCTCATCAGCGATTGTCCACTCATGCGATGCAGTTGCCTGAGTCGTTTACCTTGGCGACAAAACAAATTCGGGTATCGCTGCAGCATGCCTTTGAACGCTGGGCAAGACTCGATTCGTCCGATGCAATGGGGCTTCAGCAAGTCAAATTGCGGCAACTCGCTGGTGATTTGGAACGGCAGTTCGATGTGTTGGAAACGAATCAAGGCCAAGGCGATCGCCACGACGAGTTGCTCATAGACCTCTATACGACGACAGGAAGTGTTCGGGGCTTGGTCGACGCAATGACCAACACGCAGGTCGTGATCAACCAGATCAATTGGCAGCAGTGGGCCACGCCGAGATTCTAGATTTCAATGAACCCTGATTGCGCTTGGTCATTCGGCTCGGTAAGAATATGGTACGTTTTAACTTATTAAAGCAACGCCCCGCAGAATATAGAAAATACCACGGACGTACTTGACCACTTTTTTTCCCGACATGTTTTTCAGGCCCAATTCAGTTTGAACAAGTTGTCCGGTAAAATGCCGAGTTCATTTACATTCGCTGCGTGGTATGCGCATAAAACCAATCGGAACCACCCGTCTTGATCCAATTGTCAAATATCACGAAGCGATACGACGGCAAGACGGTGGTGAATGCGATCGACCTGGAGCTGGAAGAGGGCAAAACTTATACCCTGATCGGACCCAGTGGTTGTGGCAAATCGACTTTGCTACGAATGTTGATCGGGCTCATTAAGCCCGATGAGGGTCAACTATCTTTTAACGGCCGACCATTCGACGAAATTGACTTCGAATCGATGAGGGCCGAGTTTGGCTATGTGATTCAATCCGGTGGTTTGTTCCCCCACATGACGGCGAGGCAGAACGCGGCCTTGCCCGCGGTCTATCGGAAATGGCCTAAGCAAAAAATTGACCTGCGAATTGCGGAATTGCGCGAGCTTACCCAGCTGACCAAAGATTCGCTTGCGCGGTACCCGGTTCAGCTGTCCGGTGGCCAGCGTCAACGTGTCAGCTTGATGCGCTCGCTATTGCTGGAACCGAACGTCCTCTTGATGGATGAGCCGCTGGGTGCCCTTGATCCAATGATCCGCAGCCAGTTACAAATCCAGTTGCGAGAAATTTTCAAAACGCTGGGGAAGACCGTCGTGATGGTGACGCACGATCTACATGAAGCAGCCTACTTTGCCGATCAAATTGTCCTGATGCGAGATGGGCAGATCGAGCAGCAGGGCACAATCCTCGACTTAATCCATCGACCCGCCAGTGAGTTTGTGACCGAGTTTATCGAAGCGCAGCAAGGCCACCTCACGGATGCCTCGGGAGGGTCTCAATGACTCGCTTTTGGTTGTTGTTGATCACGCTCGTCGTGCTGGCCTTCATTCCGATTTCATTTCAAAAATCGGGGGTGAAGGTGGGTTCGAAGAAATTTACCGAATCCGTGATTCTTGGCGAGATGATTGCTGGAGTCGTTCGCTCGACCGGTACGACCGCAACCCACTACCAGGAGCTTGGCGGAACGCGACTGGTGTTCAATGCGCTCGTCAAAGGAGAAATCGACACCTACCCCGAATACACGGGCACAATGATCCAGGAGATTTTTGCTGGCCAAGACATTGAGAACGACGCGCAATTGCGGGCGGCACTGGCGGCGGAAGGAATCTCGATGAGTCGCCCTCTCGGTTTCAATAACACTTATGCCATCGGAATGCTTAAATCTCGGGCTGCCGAATTAGGAATCGAAAAGATTTCAGACTTGGGTCGCCACCCCGAAATAAAACTTGGCGTCAGCAATGAGTTCATCGACCGTGGAGACGGCTGGAAGGCGCTCAAAAAACACTACGGATTGAGTCTTGAAAACATTCAAGGCCTTGACCACGACATCTCCTACCGACAGTTGTCGGATGGAACAATCGATGCCATCGACGTCTTTGCAACCGATTCAAAAATCAAATCGCTGGACCTGGCAGTGCTGACGGACGACCGACAGTTTTTTCCGCGTTACGATGCCGTCGTGCTATATCGTGCGGATCTAACGGACCGATATCCGTCCGTTGTCGCCGAATTGGCCAAGTTGGAATTCCAGATAAGCGATCCCACGATGTCCGAGTTAAACCTGCGAGTTGAAGGGGTTGATCGGCAAACCGAAAATTTTGTCGCCAACGAGTTCTTGCAACAGCAATTGGGCCTGGACGTACAAATTGCAAAACAGGAAACCGTCTTTGTATCGATTATGAAACGGACAGTTGAGCATCTGGACCTGGTCCGCCGCTCCCTGATCCCCGCTATTCTTTGTGGCATTCCAATCGGGATATTCGTTCACCGCTCGGCCTTCATGGGCCAAATTGTGCTGGGTCTGATCGGCATTTTGCAGACGATTCCGGCATTGGCTTTGTTGGTTCTCGTGATGCCGTTGGTAACCGTCATTGGAGCCAGAACGATTGGCGCAGGATCCCTGTCGGCGGTGATCGCGCTGTTTTTGTACAGTCTATTGCCGATCGTGCGCAACACGTTTGCCGGTTTTCAAGGGATTGAACGTCAATACACTGAATCCGCTGAAGCGCTCGGTCTCTCAAAACGGTATCGCTTATTTAATATCGAACTGCCGCTCGCCATGCGGAGCATTTTGGCCGGCATCAAAACCGCCGCCGTCATGAACGTCGGCTTTGCTGCTTTAGGTGCCTTGATCGGGGCGGGGGGTTATGGCCAGCCAATTTTGACCGGCATTCGCCTGGACAGCATGAATTTGATCCTGCAGGGCGCGATACCGGCAGCCGTATTGGCGGTCGTGGTACAACTTGCATTTGAAGTGGTCGAACGCTGGGTCGTGCCCAAAGGCTTGCGACTGAAACCGACTGGCTAACAATTGTCACCAGTTGGCCCTGACTCGGCTTGGCAAATCTGCAGTTATCGAGTCGATTTGCCAAACCAAGCGTCTCAACGCGCCTCACGAATTCCGCTGCAACGATGACTCCTAACGCGATCGTCATTTCCAGCGTTGGAAGATCAAACTGATCGAAGCCCAATAACTGGGTCGCGCCGAAGGTTGTCTCCAGGAAGTTCACATGGCCTGGATTCAATCCATTTTGCCGCGATTTTTGCCGTTTCACTCAAGTTGCTGCGGGTCGGCCTTCAAACGAATGCAAATTGGCAGCAAAGCCCTTCCCTGCGGGCTTGTAGCGAAATGGCGACACAGATTGTCGGTTTGAAACGACATACGACCGAGTTGGCGATAGGCATACTGGGGTCAAAGCAATCACGATTCTGGCAATTCGACTTAACCATGTCGGCGTTCCATCCATGCTTACCACACCTGCCGGTCATCATCCGCCATCCACAAAAAATGCGTCCTATCATATCCTGCGGCTGGCTTTGGGAATCATCTATTTTCATTTTGGCTTCATTAAGTTTTTTCCGGATCTGAGTCCGGCGGAGCTGTTGGCAAGCCAAACGATTGTACGACTTACGGGAGGCATGCTGGATGCCAACACCGCCCTATTCTGGTTAGCCATTTTTGAATGCAGCCTCGGACTCGCACTGATATTTAATCTTTGGATGCGAGCGGCCTTTGTGTTATTCCTGTTTCATATGGCCGGCACATTTGCTCCGCTATTTCTGTTGCCTGAATTGGCCTTCAAAATTTCACCCCTTGCGCCGACTCTAGAGGGCCAATATATCTTGAAAAACATCGTCTTCGTTGCCGCTGCCTGGGCAGTTTTTGTGCCAGCATTATTTGGCAATCGTTGTCCGGCAGATTCGGGACGGCAACCGGCCGCCAACCTCAACCAACCCCAGATCGGTCATAGGGAACCCACATCACCGCTCATTACAGCGGAGGGAATCACAGGTTTTCATAACTCCACTCGAAGCTCCACCAGCTCACAACTTGAAACCCCCAAGAGGTCCTAGCCATGAGGCAAAGTCTGATACGTTACTCGACCAACTTGATTCTGGCCCTATTACTGGTCGGATTCGGATTCGGAGTCAATGCAACGTACAACAAATATCGCGGAACCGAATTGAGCCGTGTACCACAAATGCAGGGTAGCAATGGGACGAATTCACATTTGCATCCAAGCAGCCAGATTCGCGAATCCAGTTTCGTTTCTTACGATACAACGAAACCGAGCGTTGGCGAGGATACGAAAACAATCTGGAGCACCACCCCAGAAAACCCTGCACGAACAACGGCCGAACTGAAGCTGTATCCGACGATCGAAAAAGGGATGCGGACACCGTTCGATTTATGGCGCTACTACGGTCGCGGCCGATCGTCATTTACATCACCGGTTTTGCCAATGCGTTTTGATCAGTGGCTCGAATTTCATCGCAAACAAAAGCCGAAATTAATGAAGGACGTACGGAGATACATGGACAGCCGCTTTGATTTTTCAAACGCAACGATCCCTGATCAAGTGATGTCTGGTGGCCGAAAACCGATCATGCAAGGCCCGGTAGCTTTGCTTCCCAGTGGGATCTCGTCCTTTGAAGCATTGGCCGATGTCTCTCCCGAAGAAATTCGCAAACGCGATCTGTTCCCCTACAAGCCATTGGCACACCCACTCCAATCGAATGCCCACATGTTATTTCCGGAAGCCTGGCTGGCAGTTCACCCGGAGCATCGGCGGATGGATGTTGATCTGGATATCCCTGATGAGTACCTGCCAGAATTCCCGCCACCCTTGTTCCTGACGACTCACAAAGAACTGGGAGATGTGACCAACGGTCAAGAAATCACCATCGACAATTATTACGAAATGTTTGACGGGCTGATCACTCCGGAACAAATGGAGGGGCTCAAGGAATTACTCAGGCCTTCGCCAACCACATGGTTCAATCACACCAGCCATCGCATCACCGAAAGTCCATCTAAAGGGGTCGCCTGTATGGACTGCCACGTCAATGGCCATACGAACGGCGCGATCGAACTGGCTCCGGATGCCCGCCCCAATCTGGCACGTTTGCGAGTCGACACACCGACCATGCGCGGCAACTACAACTTGATGCAACTTTCTTCAAAGCGAACCATTCGCAGCCTGGATCATTTTTCGGAAGTCGAAGAATATTTTGATGGCGACCCGGGAATGCAACAGGCAATTGGCCCAAGAGCGGTTAAGCGGGAGGTGACCAACCGGATGGCTGACTTCAACGCGATCATCGACTACCCGCCGGCTCCCAAACTTGACGCGCTCAATCGACTGATTGAATCGATGGCAACCGAATCGGAACTACGCGGCGAAGCGTTGTTTCACGGCAAGGCGAAGTGCGTGCAATGCCACAGCGGCCCAGCCTTCGTCGACGATTATATGCATGATCTAAAGGTTGAGCGGTTTTACGTGGGTCGTCCGGAGGGTCCGATCAAGACATTTCCTTTGCGCGGCATCAAGGACTCACCACCCTACTTGCACGACGGGCGATGTCCAACGCTGCACGATACCGTGGAGTTTTTTAACCTGGTACTTGAGCTGAAACTAACGAAACAGGAGAAAGAGGACTTGGTGGCTTACATGCTCGCCCTCTAACACGCATCGGGTTGCCGCTCCAACAAACATTGAAACACAGGCCCAAACTTGTTAGGCGCCCCGTGAAATCTGAATTCTCAGTCAAAACAACGGCGAACAGAGACGTTTGTTGGGGCGGGAAACTGCAACGACATCACAACGTCTCGATAAGTCCCTGGATGAGTCGTTAATCCCAATGTCCATAGAACGCAGGTTCAGAGACCCGCGTCGAACGAACATACAGACAAGTCCTGCCCGCCTCGCGCTGCGAAATTGCCATCACGCGTCATGCAAACCCACCGCGGCGTAAACGGCCGAATCCGATGCACTAGTTGGTCGTGATATCAACCTCCGCCCAATAGGCCGCTTCCCAGCTCCAGCCGTTCGCTTGGTTGATCACCTCAATGTCGACCTCCTTCCCGCCAAAAAGCGACAAGTTAACGTCAATGTTCGCCCAACCGTCGTCGACTGCGTCGGAACCGATCGTTTGTTCAAGCAGTTGCTGCCCGTCAGCTTTCACGATTAACAGAAAATCACCGCGTTGGTCATTGGTGACCAGCAACTTCAACGTCGTTTTTCCAACCGAAGGTATGTTGATTGTTTTAGTCAGCGAGCAACCGACCTCTTCATTCAGCGGGTGGGTCATAAATACGGTTTTCCGGCCGCGATAATCGGCTCGAAGGCCTGGTTCCATATCGGGACCGCAGTTTGAGAGTTTCCAGCCGGGAGCAATCTTCGCCAAGTCGGCCTGCAGTTGCTTGGCCGACCCCATCGCGTTGATCTTCTCCTGCTCCTTCTCGGTGAAGACGCTTCCTGCCAGCGGGCCAGGCTCCCAGCATTGTTCGAGCTTGCCTGGATTAGGCAGGTGCACCGGAATCACGAAAACGTCCCCTGCTTCAGTTTTTTCAATCCGACCGCCATTCTGGAGTACTGCTTGACGGGCAAGTTTTTCACAGACCTTCACGAGAGCCGGAAAGCTGTAGGCGGTATGACTGAAGACGCCTTCGGGATTCAGCTCGGACAAATATTTCGATGCCATTTTCGACTTGCCCAAAGTGGTGCCGAGTACTCCGCCAGCACTGGAAGGATTGCAATCCGAGTCCTGGCCACAACGCATTGAGACGATGATGGTTTCTTCCATTCGACGATCGCCGTAGAGCAAGCCCATGATGATATAGGCCGCATTGATTTTGGCGTCGATATTGAACTGGCCATCTGGTCCACTGCAGGAGAACAGACGATAGTCGGGATTCTTCTGATACTTGTTCTCGATCAGATGCCAAGTCTTTTGCCAATCCTCGGGATTTTCTTGCCACCATCGAACCGTGTCGCGGACGCACTCGGCAAATTGGCTTTCTGCCGGCACGCAGGCCAGACCGGCTTCGATGATCTTTAGTGGTTCGTCCTCAAAAAAGGCTTCGGCATACATCCCGCCGACAAACTGACCGCCGTAAACACCATCGCCGTAGTTCATCAGCCGGCCAAATTTTTCACCCATTTCGATCACCACGTTGGGCATCCCAGGCGCAATCAGGCCAGAGAAATCAGCCTCGATCTGGTAATCAATGTCATCGGCGTGCGAATTCAATTGCGGATGACCGGAGTCCGGTGGCGCGATTCCATTGCGTAAGTTGTCCCGGCCTGCTTTGTTGGCATGCCATAAACGGTAACGGCTGTTGGCAAAATCAATGCCGGCCTGTCGAATCGAGCAATCCAGTCCGTACATCTCCAGCGTTCGCAAAAACGTCATCTCCACATAGATATCGTCCTGGTTAAACTGATTGACCATGTCCGGCGTCCATTTGGGGACCTTGTTTTCGGGAATGATTTCGCCTTGAAAGTTGAACTCCGTCGGCGCTCCCCAGCCAACGCCGACCATCTGTCCGATCCAGCCGGCCGCCATTCGATCGCGGTATTCCGCGACCGGCAATCGCCGAAATTCTTGGGCGAAAACACCACTGCCAAGCAAGGTGACGAAACAACAAACGCTGAGGACGAGTCTTTTTTTGTCCTGGGTCAATTGCATCGTAAGAATCCTTTATCAATAGTGTCCAAAACGCGAGCCGATCCGGTTCAAAACGGCCCGATCGATGCGCGACGAAAGTCTGATTGTACGCTTTTCTTGAGCTGCTCAAGCGTGAAACGCGTTTGCGTCCCGGTTTGGCTGTCGGCGAACATTCGACTTTGGTGCTCGCCATTCCTACTTCAAGTCGGGGTAAAGTTCCTGCATGACTTTTTTGGCTTTGCGGTCAACCGTGAACAGGCCCCAATGTTTTTCAGCACCCATGCTGTTATTGGGGTCACCCTTCCATGGTTCATCAAACGCTTCGAAAAAAAATGTCGTCACGTTGTGCTTCGCCGCCCACGACATCAGCTCCTGGTAATAACGAAGTTGTATTTCTTCACTGGCACGTTCTCCAAATTCTGAGGCGACCGAGGCCCACCCTGCCTCGCTAATAACCATTTTGCAGTCGGACAGGCTGCGACGGACTTCTGTCAGATTCTCAATAGTAAATGACATGCCTTCATCAATGTCTTTGCCTTCCCAAACCGGGTAAGTGTGAACTGCAACGAAGTCGCAAACGCTGGCAAGCTCTTTGCCGTGGTCAGCCCACCACTTGTAGTTTTCGGCAACGGTCACGGGCTGACGGATTGCTTCCTTGACCTGTTTTACGTAACGGATGATGTCTTCCGTGGCGACTTTATGGTCGTTCCAGTCGACTAGCGCTTCGTTGCCCACGTTGACGGCCGCCACAATCTCCGGATAGGCGTTGGCCAGTTTGATGCCGCGGGCGATTTCCTGCTGGTTAAGCAATTTGTTGTTGTCAAGCGTTTCTTGGGGGATAGGTTCGGTTAACCAGGCACAGCTTTCGTGATTGCTGAGCTCGGCCCGCAGCCAGATTCCCAGCATCACCTTGATCTTGAGTTGGTTTTCCGAGATCGCCTTGAGCACCATTTCGGAATTTTCACCGCTATCGTAAACTCGAATCAGTTTGAAGTTTCCATCGCGAGCCAGAATCTTAAGATCTTCCAGCGTTTGTTGACAGGAAGGATTCTTTGCACCTTCGCCCCGGTCCGGGTGTTGCCCGGCGCGGAATCCGGAATAGCAAACCGCCTTCGAAACACCGGCCAACAAGTCGCCCTGCTGCTGCAACAACGAATCATCGCTCACGACCGGGGATCCCGTTACCGTTTTAACTGATTCGTCTTGTTTCGCTGTCGTGTCACTCTGAGTCCCGGAGAGCAACATCAATGAAAACGTGAAAATGAGGCAGACGTTTAGCCATCTCAATTTGAATGAGGACATACTCAACAACCTTCTGTAACGATGAAATGGTAACAGCGATTCAACTCGCCATTCCGGAGTGAATCCGACTGAGCTGTTAAAAACGACCGGTTGTGATTGCCGCGAGAAATGTTTGGCAAAACTTTGGTCGAAAGTCCGGCGAGGGTAACATGACGCTATTAAACAACACGGGGCCAGCGTCGTCAAAATTCCAAGCGAATTCCTGGGTCCGTTTATCAAAGAAAATTCCTTGCCAGCGCAGGTTGCCTCCCCCAGTTGCGTCAACAACTCGCGAGCTCCGATTGTGCCCTAGCAGACGACCTGCAACGACGCACTGAAAAAGCCTGCAAAGATCATCGGCAAGCTCCAATTCCTGTCGATGGGCAACTGCGACTCCAGGAAGACGGTATAATCTTGCGGAGTCCGGTCGCATCAATTGAGATAGTCTTTGGGGCTAACGAAAGTCCTGCACCCAAACGTTTTTGTCCCGGTGCAATGCATGGTAACCAAAAGGGAAATGATGAACATCCAATTTACAATGGTCGTTTTGGTCATATTGACCGCGTTAACCAATGACTTGAGGGCTCAAGAAATGAAGATCGAAGATAGCCCGGTAGCGGTTGCCAGTTTTGGTGCTGCGGTCTGCGGCGACTACCTTTATCTGTTCGGTGGAAATGAGGGCACGTCGCACTCGTTTTCGATGGAGGGACAGAATGACAAATTTCGACGAATCAAACTCGAAAACGGGGCTCACTGGGAGGACCTCGGCACTGTCGATCGACGACAGGGTAACGCGCTGGTAGCGAATAACGGAGTGGTTTATCAGATCGGCGGCTTTGAGGCACGGAACAAAACAGGCGAAGAACAGGACATGCATTCTTCAAAAGATTTTCGCATGTTCGATTCGACCACGATGAAATGGACTTCGTTGGCCGACCTCCCCGAACCGAGATCCAGTTTCGATGCTGTGGTGATGGCCGATACGCTGTTCGTCGTTGGCGGTTGGTCCTTGAACGGGAAAGGCAAGGAAACGGTTTGGCATGACACAGCCTGCAAGTTCGATCTCAGCAATCCCAGCGGAAGTTGGCAACCGATCAAGACACCGCCGGTCGTTCGTCGCGCGAATTCGGTCGCTTATTTTCAAAACAAGATCTATGTGATCGGCGGAATGAAAAAGCGGGGCGGACCCACGACGGAAGTTGCGATCTACGATCCGAATTCCGACGCCTGGGAGGACGGCCCAAGTTTGCCAGGGGAAGCGATGGAAGGTTTCGGCAATTCTTCCTTTAACGTGAACGGTCGATTGATCGTCAGCACCGCCAGCGGCAAGATCCTCCAACTTTCCCGCGACGGTTCCGAGTGGCAGCCGATTCATCAACTGGAATCTGGGCGATTCTTTCATCGGATGGTGCCCATTGATAATCATCGTGTTGCCATCCTGTGCGGCGTCGGGGCTGACAGGCAGAAACAAAACAGCGTTATCGTTCTCGACCTGGATGAAATCCAAACGGATTCGGATCCCCGTGCCGAACCAGCCGGCGTTGGTCCGGCGGAAAGCCAGCCGGAAGCAGAGTCAGCAACCGCGGATGATAGATATGATGCCCAGTTGGCCAAGCAGTTGGGTGCCGACGAATACGGCATGAAAAGTTATGTGTTCTGCGTTTTGAAAACGGGACCGACCAAAATCGAAGACCCGGCTGAATCGAGAAAGGTTTTTGCAGGTCACTTTTCCAACATGACTCGTCTGGCCGACGCCGGCAAACTGGTCCTTTCGGGTCCCTTGATGGATGCGCGACCCAATCGAGGTATATACATTTTCAATGTCAGTACGATCGAGGAAGCCGAAGAACTGGTCCAGACCGATCCCGCGGTCGGGGCAGGCGTGTTCGAATATGAACTGATGAAGCTGTACGGTTCGGCAGCCTTAATGCAACTCAACGAGATCCATCAGAAGATTCAGAAATCCAGGATTGAATAAGCCTGGCCTCTGGCCTTGAATCCGCCGACCGTTGACCAGCTGTTCTAAAGCCGGGGGTTTTTGTCCGCGACTTGAATTGAACCGGATGCTACTGAAACTTCAGGTCGTCAAGGTAGAACGTGATTGGCTTGCCCTGGCCGGCGAGCGAGAAGAAAAAGCCGGACTTGATGCGTTGGAGGTCGGCGTCCTTCAGATCAATCGTGTACTGCTTCCATTGCGGAGTGAGATCGATGACGATCTCTTTCTTGGTTGTATCAAAAAACGGTTTGTCCCGTCCAATCATCCCCACTCCAAAAGTAATTTTCTCGGTGCCGGTAGCGCTACGAGCCCAAAACGTCATCTTCTTAGCGCCGCTTAAATCGAAACCACCCTCCTGGTCGCCCCAGTCATTTGCAGGACTCTGCCAAACGACCCCTGCCCAGTCATCACTGCGGTCATAGGTTACTTTAATACAGTGAGTTCCCTGTTTTGGGTTGTCGCGAGAATCGAGGGCAAGTTTTACATTTTCCGTTGAGCCCATGTAGCCGGATGGAACAAATGGAAGTTTGGCGACAGGATCGTCAAACACAACAAACGGGAGATTGGCATTGGATCCGGGACTCGCCTTTAACGCGTCGGGAGCACGATTCGGAGTTTCAACGCCGGTACCATTGGTCTTATTCTCGCCATTGCCGATAAACTTCAGGTCATCAAGGTAGAACGTGATCGGCTTACCTTGGCCGGCGAGCGAAAAGAAAAAGCCTGACTTGATGCGTTGGAGGTCGGCGTCCTTCAGATCGATCGTATACTGCTTCCATTGCCGAGTGAGATCGATGACGATCTCTTTCTTGGTTGTATCAAAAAACGGTTTGTCCCGTCCAATCAAACCCACGCCGAACGTTACTTTTTCCGAGCCGGTGGCACTGCGAGCCCAAAACGTCATTTTCGTCGCGCCTCGCAAATCAAACCCACCCTCCTGGTCGCCCCAGTCATTTTCGGGACTCTGCCAAACGACTCCTGCCCAAGCGTCACCGCGGTCATAAGTGACTTTGATGCAATTTGCCCCTTGTTTGGGATCGTCCCGGGAATCCTGGACCAGTTTGATGTTGTCTGTCGAGCCCATAAATCCGGACGGCACAAAGGGAAGTTTGCTGGAAGGTTCATCAAACACCACGAACGGCAGTTTGGCTTTGGCGCCGGGACTCGTTTCGATCGAACTTTGGACACGAATCGGAATGTTGGCGACAGCGCCACCGTTATTCTTTTCACCATCATCGACGTATGCGTAAATGCGATACAGTCCATCCGACTCGGGCATTTTCACTTCTGCACTCGAATTATCGGCGCGGACAACCGCATCTTCGAAAGACGGAGGTGCCTCCTGAAAATCTCCGCTGGTGACGTAATTGGTTGATTCACCTGTCACGATCCATTTCACGTTGATCGGGTCGTTATCGGGATCGAATGCATCCAATTTCAGTTTAACAACTTGATTGCTGTCAACTTCATTGGAACCTTCCAGAGTGAGTGATTTGATCTGCGGACATGAGTTGGAAGGTTTTTTTCCAGTCCAAAATTCCGACATCGTGTCGACGGCGGCGGTTCGTTTTCCGTTGGGCAATAGCATGCCAAACCAAGTCGCCGTCGCCTCTTGTTTGTGACCCCACAGGAAAGCGTAGGATCCGAGGCAGTTTTTGGTGTCTGCCTTGAAAGCTTTGTATGATTTGGCGTAATGGGCTGCTTTCTCATGGCCGAGCGGTTCAAGAATCGCGTCGATGTTGTTCTTGGGAACTTCCCACGTGCCAACCGGGCCAAACTCCGTCACGACATAGGGCTTCGTACCTTTGAGTTGTTCGTAACGCTGGGGGAGCGAGGGCGCTCCACCGTATGAGTTGATTCCGATAATATCGACGCTTGGACAAAGCTTGTGAATCGCCTCGATTTTGCGTCCGCCCATTTCGGCGATCACCGTCATCACCGGGTGGTTGGGGTCTTCCTGTTTGACCAGGTTCGCGAGATGTTCAATATGTGACCAAATTGCAGGATTGCTCCCCTCGCCTTCCATTTCATTTCCAATCCCCCAAATCAAGACAGCCGGATGGTCCTTGAGTTCTCGGACCGCTTTCATCACCGTATCGATTTGTTTCGTCACCGAGTCATAGTCCTGATAGTTCATCCCGTGACGTTCGTGATTGAGCCAAATCCCTACGGTTAGCGCCAGTCCTTTTTCATGGGCCTCGTCGAGTAAACCTCGGGTCGACTCGTTAAAATGCCACCCTCGACTGGAATTTGCCCCCGCTGCCGCAAGCTCTCCAAAAGTTCCGTCACACCCGGCGCCATTGATGTAGTACGGCTGCCCGTTCCGCAACAACTGCCAGTTGCCTTCCGATGTTTTTTTAACTTCGACCTTGTCCACGGGTTGTTGAGCTCCTGCCTGGGCGAGGCCAAAACAAGCAGCACAAAAAAGAGCGAAAGCGGTTAGAGAGAGCGTTCTTGTTTTCGAATCGGGCATTTGATTTGGCGTAAGTTGGATGAATGGAATTTCGAATTCATGTTGATCGCGATGCTACCCCGGGGCATCAGCCATTGGTAGAGGGCCAAATTATTGGCAAATCGGTGTGGCTTGTCAATTTTTGATTGACAGTGGCCACATTCGACGCGCGTTTCTAATTACGCCGTTCGGAGTGTACCCGGTGACGGTTTCGTTCAGGTTACGGACGATACGCAGTTTCATCCGCCACTGAGAAATCCGGCAGGCAACCTCCAAATCCTGATATCAGGAGATTTTCGGCTTCACTTCCGCTTCGCTGGCCGGTTGATGAACAATCACAACATGCTCCTCACCGGTGATAATGCGGGAGCTGCGGTGATATGTGAAATAGTTCCAGGCCCACTGCATCAAGATTAGCAGTCGATTCTGAAACTGAACGATCTGCAGCAGGTGGATGACCAGCCAGAGCAACCACGCAAAGAAACCGCAGAATTGCCGTTTTCCAATCTGCGCCACGGCGGCGGCGCGACCAATCGTTGCCATTGAGCCCCGATCGACATATCGAAACGGATCCGTAACCGGCTTGCCCGCGTTGCGGCCCATTATCGCTTTTGCGACGTAAGCTCCCTGCTGCATCGCGACAGGCGCCAATCCAGGCAGCGGTTTACCCGATTCGTCCAGACATGTTGCCAGATCGCCAATGACGAATACATTGTCGTGCTCTGCCAGGGTTAAGTGCGGTGACACAGGAACTCGACCGGTGCGATCGGCGTGAACGTTGCCCGCGGCGGCAAGGACGCGCCCCAGCGGGTTCGCCTGCACACCCGCCGCCCACAGAACCGTTCGGGTTGCGATCGTCGATTCGCCGTCGGTCGTCGAAAGCAGCACATGGTCGTGTGCCACGTCGGTCACTTTCGTTTGCGTATGAATTTCAATTCCAAGCGCGCGAATCTTGTCCGCCGCCCGTCGACAAAGCTCCGCAGGGTAATGGGCTAACACGTGCTCTGAAGCTTCAACCATTACGATTCGCGCATCTTCCGGATTGATATGCCGAAAGTCGTGTTTCAGCGTGTGCCGGGCGATCTCTGACAACGCACCCGCCAACTCCACGCCAGTGGGACCTGCTCCGACGATGACAAAAGTCATTAACGCTTTCCTGATTTCGGGATCAGATTCCCGTTCTGCCGCTTCAAACGCCAAAAATATGCGACGTCGAATGTCCAGCGCGTCGGCGATTGACTTCAGTCCCGGCGCGTTCGACTCCCACTCATCCCGACCAAAGTAGCTGTGCGTGGCCCCGACAGCCACAACCAATTCGTCATAGCTGAGTTCACCGTCTGCTAGAATCACGCGTTGATTTGTGATGTCAATGTCCTTGACTTCGCCAAGTAAAACTTCACAGTTAGCATGTCGTCGCAGGATGTATCTCAGCGGTGTCGCGATATTCGCCGGAGACAAGCCACCGGTAGCGACTTGATAGAGTAATGGTTGAAAGAGGTGGTAGTTGTGTCGATCGACTAGCGTCACGCGGCAGTTTGACTTCCGCAGTCGTTTTGCCGTCTCCAGTCCGCCGAATCCGCCGCCGACAATGACCACATGGCGACGGTTTACTCTCTCACTCGACACGCGAACGCCTTTCTCCGACGACAAGCTGGATTCGCCACGCAATGACGCATCGCGAAAATGATTGTTAGCTCGATTCTATCCAACGATGGCGCTCCAGCCAGCATGCATGTATTTTTCGTGATGCTTGAATGATGGGTGAAACTGCAAAAATCGACTCACCGGCAGGCAGAACAGGCTGCGATTGTTAGAATTAAGTGGACACGCAAATGGAACCACTGCCGTACAACGACGTTTTGGTGAAAGGTTTCAAACGATCATTTCGCCACTGTTTGCTGTGAAGAATATTTTCGCACTTAAAGTTCAAATGAGAAATGGGAACGATGTCCAAAGTTGAAATATTTGACAAACCGATGTGCTGCTCCACGGGAGTTTGCGGCCCTGAGGTCGATCCGGTATTGCCTCGATTTGCAGCTGACCTTGACTGGCTGAAATCTCAAGGCCATGAGGTCATCCGATCAAACCTCGCGCAACAGCCCGCCGCCTTTGCCGAGAATCAAACGGTGCGGGAAATACTGGCAGCCGAAGGCGTGGAGTGCCTGCCCCTGGTTATGGTGGATGGGCAAATCGTCAGTCGAGCTGGCTACCCAAGTCGCGGCGAGTTGGAAGCATTGGCCAAAGGAACAACGTTGAACGTGAATCCACTGCCAGTCGTCGACTCCTCAGGTTGCTCCGGAGATTCGGGCTGTTGCTGATCGTGGACATGCCGTGACATTGTTTATTCATCTATTTGGAAACGCTTCGTTTGGAAAGCTCGTTCATGAGATTCCTGGAAACGCCAACGCGCAATCTGTTTTTCACCGGCAAGGGTGGCGTTGGAAAAACATCGGTTGCTTGCGCGACCGCCATCCGACTGGCTGATGTGGGAAAGCGGGTTTTACTGGTTTCAACTGATCCGGCTTCCAATCTGGACGAAGTCCTGGGAGTTCGCCTGGGAAATCATCCGACTCCAATTCCGGCCGTGCCCCTCCTTTCGGCTTTAAACCTGGATCCTGAGCAATCGGCTGCGGACTATCGCGAACGGATGGTTGGCCCCTATCGGGGAATCTTGCCGGACGCCGCCGTGGCGAGCATGGAGGAACAGTTTTCTGGCTCCTGTACGCTTGAGATCGCGGCTTTCGACGAATTCTCCAAACTACTTGGCGATGCGGACGCCACGAAAGAATTCGATCACGTCGTTTTCGACACCGCTCCGACTGGCCACACGCTGCGACTGTTGACATTGCCATCGGCGTGGGATGGCTTTATGGAATCCAACACGACCGGTACCTCATGTCTTGGGCCACTGTCCGGATTACAGGCTCAACAGGAGCTTTATCAGAAAACGATCGTAGCTTTGAGCGATGCTGCCACGACGACGCTGGTCCTGGTCACGCGACCCGAAACGTCTGCCTTCCAGGAGGCAAAACGAACCTGCGCCGAGTTGGGAGAGCTGAACGTTAAGAACCAGCACTTGGTGATCAACGGCGTTTTTCACGCCACGGTGAAGGACGATGAGTTGGCCAATGCAATGCAATCGCGTGCACAGAAAGCGATTGTCGAAATGCCGGACGCGCTGGCTGGATTGCCGCGAACCGTCGTGGCTTTGTCCCCCAAGAGTGTCATGGGAGTTGAGTCGTTGCGAATGCTGGGCAGGGAACAGAATTCGACTATTTCGCCAACGGCGTCAACTATCAACTTCGAGGAGATGGATGGAGCGACGTTCTCGTTCTCCTCAACGATTTCGTTGGGAACGCTGGTGGATGACCTGGCCGAAGTTGGCAAAGGTGTCATATTGGCAATGGGAAAAGGAGGCGTTGGCAAAACGACCATTGCGGCGGCAGTGGCTGTGTCGCTGGCCGAGCGTGGGCTTGAAGTGCATCTCTCCACAACGGATCCGGCAGCCCACATTGCGGCGACAATTGCCGGCGGCGGGTTACCCAACTTGAGTGTGGATCGAATTGATCCGTTGGCGGAAA
Source organism: Pirellulaceae bacterium (assembly GCA_942492215.1). GTDB lineage: Bacteria > Planctomycetota > Planctomycetia > Pirellulales > Pirellulaceae > Mariniblastus. Next base: position 15,372 of record CALODY010000001.1, on the reverse strand, counting down.
CCGCGAGCTACGCAGAAGAAGTCATGACGAACGCGGGCGAAGGACTGGATGAGGCGGGCCGGGCGCTGCTGGAAGAAGACTTGCGATCGCCGTGCACGGAGGAGATTGCCGTCTTCCGAGCTTTCGCAAAGACGGTTGCGGGCGGTCAGGATCGTTTCGTTGTGCTTGATACCGCACCGACCGGGCACACAATTCTGCTTCTCGATTCGGCATTGGCGTATCACCGAGAAGTGCTACGCCAGGCAAATCAAATGCCAGACGCTGTCAAGGAACTCCTGCCTCGCTTGCGCGACCCGCAGCTCACCCGTGTTCTGATTGTTACGCTTCCGGAGGCAACCCCCGTTCATGAGGCAGCACGTCTTCAAAGCGATTTGCGTCGAGCCGAAATCGTTCCCTTCGCCTGGGTTATCAATCAATGTCTTGCCCCGCTGACCGTGACCGACCCCGGATTGCTGTCGCGTCGTCAACACGAACTGCCCTATATCAGAGAGGTCATCGATCGTCACGCCAAGCGAACGGTCATGATCCCATGGCAAGCCGATCCTCCAATTGGCCGCGACCGATTAAATCTGCTGGTTGAGAGCTCGGCCGACTAATGAACGCAAGGACGCTCGTCGTGACAGCGATCACGCTTCGGTTGATGCTGAACCATCGTCTCTGCGCTTCCCTATTGTCGGTTGAATTCGCCCAAGTCCAATCTCAACTTCAACTGTTTCAGACGAATCGATCGGATTCGATTTGGATGGGCTCGACATCGCCATTGTCGAAAACGAATTCCAGTTCCGGGAAGCGGACCGCCGCCAGTCTCCACATGTCGGGCGAAGATTCCCCCGGTATCTTGGGCACCCAACGCTGAGCAACGCCAAAGTCGACACATATTGCTCGAGTGATTGGCGACCTCATGGGATAAGGCCGACTGTAGTGACCAAAAAAGCAGAATTCATCGTCATGATAGTCGACCCACCATGCCGCTCGTTTCAGGTGACGCAATATCCCACTGGCTTCGAAAGGCTGCTCAGCCCTAATCTCCAAACCGGACGTAAGAACCCGAACGGGGTTTAGGTTTTGCCGCCGCTGGTCGCGTTGCCATGGCTCCAAGTCCGCCCGAATCGCCAATCCTAGATTGATGTTATACCGGTGTTGCTCGTAAAATTTGATGACATCATCGGCTTCGCTTGCCATTGCCACCATTTCCGGTTGCCAGCATGCATGAACAACACGAGCACTCTCATGTTCCAGTACGAGGGGAAGTGTCGCGAAGAATTCAATCAATTCGTCGCGAACAAACGCGTCGAAAACCACATGCTGTTCGACCTCTCTTCCTGTTCGATCAACGAATTTTTCTCCAAAAAACCAGCCGTTATCGAACTTGTGTTGGCCCAGCATGATATTCAGTTCGTGGTTACCCAGAACGCACTGCGCACGGCCCGACTGAATCAGACCCTTCACGAATCGCACGACAGCCGGGCTGTCTGGTCCGCGATCGGTCAGGTCACCAACGAATACTAACCTCCGATCAGCAGAATGGACGCCGTTAACGTCGTACCGGAGATGTCGCATCAAATGATGGAGCGCGTCCAAATCACCGTGTAAATCTCCCACGATGTCAATCGGACCGTCAAAAAGTGGCTGCACAAGCTGCGTCAATTTCTCTTCCTATTCAAATCCTTTTCCGGCATCGTACCAATTTTCCTTTTTTGTTGCAGGGTTTGAATCCGCTGTCGTTATTTTTTTGGGGCGCAGAATCGCGAATCGATAGCTGGATCAGGATCCTGAGCGGAATAGCTCACCCATCAACAACGGTTGGGAAATTCTGGGCGGGGAGGTAATTTCGCAACCATCGCAGAATCATCCTTCCGTCTGATCACTCAAAAGATCCTCTGGTTTTCCCCGACGACGAATTAGCCGCGGCTGACCATCAGACACCATCACCTCGGCGGGCGATTCGTGACTGAGAAAACCGAGCGGACTGGAAGTTCGAGCGTAGGCTCCCGAAAGAAAAACCCCGATCAAATCGCCCGCCGCGACTTCGGGTAATCGGACGCCTCTTCCCAGCGTATCGAGCGGCGTACAGAGGGGACCCACCACATCGAATTCCGCAACAGGCGGCAATCCCATTTTGTCGACGATGGCCAGCGGATAGTTACGCTTGATTGCCTGGCCGAGGTTGCCTGAAGCCGCCAAGTGATGGTGCATGCCGCCATCGACCACGGCAAAACTTTTTCCGCGTGACTTCTTGATTCGCGTAACTTTCGAAATGTATACGCCCGCCTCGTTGACCAGGAATCGCCCAGGTTCCACGATCGCCATTGTTTCGCACAGCAAACGGTCGGCTTGCATGCAGCGATCAATCTCCGCGAAACCCTGTGCCACCGCATCCAAATCCAGCGGCGATTCATGCGAAAAATAGGGCGTCCCCAAGCCGCCTCCAAAATCAATCGTTTGCAACGGCTGGCCGATGCGATTGGCAACTGCCTGCGCGATTGAAACCGCCCGCCGATATTGTCCAATCAAAATCTCGGCATCCAAAATTTGGGTCCCCATATATAAGTGGACACCCACCAGATCCAAGTTCTGCAAATCGTCCATTTCGTCGAGTACCAAATCGAGATCTTCCTCATCAATTCCGAACGGGGATGCCCTACCGCCCATTCGCATCGCACCACCCGCTGAGTCAACCGGATTAATGCGCAAGGCAACCGCCGCAACCATCCGGCGGTCGCGGGCCAGTTGATTGATACACCTGGCTTCCTCGATGGACTCAACGTGGATCTCACGGATTGAAACGTCCAGAGCTGCGGCAAGTTCGGTTTCCGTTTTTCCAGGACCCGCAAAGATAATTTGGTTGGCGGCACAGCCGGCCGAGACTGCCTGGTGCAGCTCGCCAGCCGACGCGACTTCCAGTCCACAGCCTGCGCGGATGAAGGTCTTCAGGATCGCTGCGTTCGGGTTAGCCTTGATCGAGTAGTAAAGTTCGAATCTGGCAGGCAGAATCGTGCGAATCTCTTTCAACTTACGAGTAATGACGCCTTCATCGTAAATGAAAAGCGGGCTGCCGAATTTTTCGATCAGTTCTGAAGCCCGGACACCACCAAGCAGCAATTCATGGTTTTCGACAGCGAAGTAGTTTTGCACAACGCGCGCTACTTGGTCGATGTCCGGCCGGTCAGCATTCGGTGAAGGGTTAGGTGCAGTTGGTGAGGGAGTAGGCGGCAAAACACACTTTCAATTTAAACGGGGCGTTGCCCGAGGAATTCGGAATTCCAAGGATCGTCCATAACGTAACTCGGACGCAACGCTTAAAATCGCTTCGGTTTCCCATCGTTAGTATAGGGACATCACCGTTTTCGAATTTCATTTCACGGCACATCATTTTTGGCCGCAGACGCAGCGTTCAAAACGGTCTGTTTTTCGTTAGCCAGTTCATCCCGCAGCTTTGGGTAATCCACTTTTCCGCTGGAAGTCATCGGCAGAGAATTGACCAACCGAAGCTGCCTGGGCACCATGTATCGCGGCATCTCATTGGCACACCTTGCCAGGATCTCAACTGGCTCGAGCGGGCCCGATTTTTCTTGCGGAATTGCAAATGCAACCAGATGTTGACCCAGTATCGGATCAGGTACACCGACGACCGCGGCGTGCCGAATTGGAGCAACCTTGCAAATCACGTCTTCGACTTCCGTAGCGCTGATTCGGAAACCGGAAGATTTGATCTGGTTGTCCCGACGGCCAACGAAATAAAGAAACCCATCTTCATCGCGATTGACGAGGTCACCCGAATAGCAAACGAAATCGGTCGTGGGTCCTCCCGGCTGCGGAAACGGATGGGGCCGCAGGACTTGTTGCGTAAGCTCAGGATGTCCCCAGTATCCCATCGAAACCGTCGGACCATGATGCACAAGCTCGCCGACTTCACCCGGTTCGCAAAGGTCACCCTGGTCATTTAGCACCATGATTTCTGTATCGGGCATTGCTTTACCCATCGACGTCGGCCGCCGATCCAGTTCCGATGGCGGCAGGTACGTCGAACGAAAAGCCTCCGTAAGTCCGTACATGAGGTAGATCTCGGTATCCGGCAACCACTCTCGCAGTTGTTTCAATATACTTTGCGGCAGAGCACCACCGGTATTGGTAATGAATCGCAATCGGGCCATTGAGTGTTTGCCAAGTCCAGAACTCGGTTGAGACAACAGGCTCCAAAGCGAAGGCACGCCCGCCAATCCGGTAATTCGTTCATTGACCAACTGCTGGACAATATCACGGCCAAAGCGAAAATCCAGCATAACAGTCGTCCCGCTTTTCAGAACCGCAGTGGTCAACTGGTTCAAACCGGCATCGAAGCTAAGCGGTAAGGCAGCCAGCAAGCGATCATCCTGATTGATCGAGAGATAACTGGCAACGATTTTAGCGCCCGCCAACAAATTGGCGTGGCTGAGCATGACCCCTTTGGGGCGACCGGTTGATCCAGAGGTGTACAGAATCGCGGCCAGGTCTTTGCCAATACCCACCTCTGGGCAGGCTGCCAATTGGCCGAGGCAGATTGTCTCAAAGGCATGCTGGGAAACATGGCTTGTTGAGTCAATCGGCGTATCTTGAGTGCCACCATCGACGATCGCAAACTTAAGCTTCGAAGCTTGCGGCAGCACTTCCTGAAGCAACTCAAATCGTTGGGAATCGGTGATCAGTCCAATTGCTCCGGAATCTTTCAGGATATGCGCGACCTGATCAGGGAACAGACCGTGGTGAACCGGCACGAAGACACCCCCCGCCATCGAAACGCCAAAAATGGATAGAGGCAAACTCACGGACGGCTTTAGAAAAATTGCGACTCGTTCGCCGCGTTGCACTCCCAAGGCTCGCATACCCGTTGCCAGAGCGGCAACCTGGTCAGCCATCGTGCCGAAACCCAATCTTTGTTTCGCGTCGACAAGGGCCTCCCGATCAGCATTGCGGGCTGCACTGTCCAGTAGCATGTGGTGAAACAGATATTGCATGGACCGACGTCAGAGTTTCACTTTTGAGTCAACGAACTGTGCGATCAATTGAACCGTTTCAAAATGGTCCGATACCATCTCATCATCGTCGACGACAAATCCGAATTCATTCTCCAAAAACAGGACAATATCGAGGGTGCCAAGCGAGTCAACAATTCCACTCTCCAGCAGTGAATCCTCGGGACCAATCTTGCGTTCCTTGGCCAACGGGAAGTGGCCAATCACCCATTCGTGAATTCGAGTCTTGATTTCTTCAGTCGTGTTCATCTATCGTTTCCGTTGCCCACGAACTGCCAATCCAGCCTGGGCGTCCATTGAAAGAAATTTTGTCTCGCTTATTGTAGTCGAAAACCCGATTTTCGACTGCACTTCCGACCGTTTTCAGGTCGCATGACTCAAAATTCGGCAACATGCTCAGGCCGTAACTTGGATCCAGATTTCATACCGTTACTTCGGTTGGGTCAAGACGTCAATTTCAAAAGAGCAAACAAGCGTCGCTTCGTCTCGGGAATCGTCAAGGATGGCGATCGGATTTGGTATCCAGGCCTACAGTCGCCGCGGAGGCGGCCATTGCATTGAGAAAACGGAGCCGATTGCCACACGGATTCCAGGCCGGACGATGGCAATAGGACGAAAGAATTTTTTTTCAAATGACGTGTGTCGACACTTCTTGTAGATTTTCGCCTGATCGCCCGTTTCGGTTTTCAAAGGGTGCGTGAACCGTTGGAAAGCGATACGCCGATCGCTTGATCCTGACCGAGGCATTTCTCCACCCGGCCGGATGATGTCCGTCCACCTGCTGGTTCACATTGGATCCGCAGTTTACTTTGGCAGTAACTACAACGTATCAAATTGTTTTTCGAAAAACGTACCTAAGTGCCCCATGGGGGCCCGTTCCCCCCCCTGCTCGAAACCGAATCAGTTCCCAAACCTCGACGGAGACTATCGATTCTGGTTTGTCGGTGTTGCCAGCGAGCTGGCAAACCAAGCGCAATTTTTCTCAGATTCCAACGTAACGAAAAGTAAATTGCGGGTCGCGATCGAACTGGCTCGGCCGAGATTCATCAGATGCAAAACCTTCTAAACGATCTTCCGACTGACATGCCCGCAGAACTTGTCGACGTTTTGGCGGAGAACCGACAAATCCGAATCGAGCGGATCGTATCGCACGGTCACTCCAGCGCCGAAGGTTTTTGCTATGACCAAAGCGAGAACGAATGGGTGGTTGTGCTGAAGGGAGAGGCAAAGGTGACTTTTGAGGGACAGGATTCCCCAGTCCATCTGAAGGCGGGAGATCATTTGCTGATCCCTGCCCACCAGAAACATCGGGTTGAGTGGACGACGGCGGACGAACCTACGGTGTGGCTGGCGGTTTTCTACAAAGAATAACAAGCGGATGCCCCTACTCAAGGCGTGACGCTATCGAAATCTCGTCCCCGTTTCGCGCTGTTTCTGGCAAGAATTCCAGCCAGCAAGCCACCCGCGACAGCACCCAAAAGGTGGCCGTCCCAAGACACCCGCGAACCGAAATCCGGAATAATTCCGGATAGCAAAGTGCCGCCGTAAAAGAAACCTACCAAAACCGCAATCAACAACGGCACCAACCTGCGCTCCATAACGCCGGAGACTATCAGGAAGGCGATCAAACCGAATATCAGTCCACTGGCTCCCACGTGGACTGCCGGTCGGCCGAACACCCACAACATCGCACCGCCGAGCAAAACGATGCCGGTGACAATCAAACCCGAGTTTGCTCGTGAACCTGCCAACAATAACAACAAGACGGTCAACGGAACCGTGTTGCTGAGAATGTGTTTCCAGTCCGCATGCAGGAACGGCATCAACGGGATTCCAATCAACCCGCCAGCAGAACGCGGCTGCAAGCCAAATGAGTTGAGGCTGAAAGGCAGAATCAAGCCGAGCAAGAAAACAGCCCAGACCACGCCGACGAATATGAGGACCCCGAGCAATTCGTCTCGGACCGAATGCTTGACCATTTGCTTTTGACGCCTCGTTAATGACGGAGCACAACGGCTAAGGAAAAAACGAGTTCGAAGATCGCCCGATGATACCTAACGGACGGGACCGATCCACTCGTGACAAGCATAAAGGTTAGACCATTAGACCCACGAACTGAATACTCGTGCGATCGAATGCATCAAAACAAGCAAAATCACTTGATCGCTGACGGCTGTTTCGCAATGGACGGGACGCCGGCAATTTTCGGCAAATGGTCGCGCTCGACCACCGCACCGTGGCTTGACTCAAGGAGCAATCGTTAACTGACTGAAAATCTTGAACAAGTTCACCGAGTCGTCACCAAAATCTTGATGAGTCTAAGAACCCAGTTACCAAGCCCAACCGTTCTGGGCAGAAACATTGAGCTCGTCAACTTGCTGGTTCAGTGTCAATACATCGTAGACGACGCCAATTCCAAAAAGCCCTCCGGTTAACAGGTAGATCAAACCGGTGATTATTTTGCCTTGGTAAAAACGATGGATTCCGAATAGCCCAACAAAAACCAACAGGACCCACGCCAGGTTGTAGTCGATCATTCCAGGTCGAAACCGGTAATCGGCTTCCCGATCCATTCCCGGGATCAAGAACGCATCCACGAGCCAGCCGATCCCCAACAGCCCGAACGTGAAAAACCAAAGAATGCCCGTCAAGGGTTTTCCATAATAAAACCGGTGTGCCCCGGTGAACCCGATCACCCAAAGCAGGTAGCCGACGGCTTTGGAGTGCGTATCGGCGAATCCGACCGGCACGTATTTGACGAATTGTTGCTGAGTCTCAAACCCCTTTTGCGGGGGATAACAAATTGCCGGACCCATCGTTGTTCCTAACTATGCCTGAAATTTGGTGCAAATTTCCGATTTGCCAAGACTTGCCGCACCGATTCGTTTGGCGACCCAACTTCAATAAAGCACCGAGAAAACCAACACTGACCCGGCGGTCCCCCGTGGGCTGAAAACCCTGATCTAATCGAAAACCAGTTAGAATATTCGCTTGTCAAACGATGATCTTGCGTTTTTTTCAGTAAATCCTACGATTTGCCGGAATCCTCTTGCGTAGCGCAAGCGGACTCAAAAACAGCAACCAAAGCAAGATCCTGGCTGGGCAGCACCGTTCTCATATCAATCAGCAATCGGTTCTTGAAAACCCTTCCAATCAACGCCGGGGTTCCCTCCCTAAGACGATTTGCAAGCTTGTCGATTGAGCCTTCACCGGCTTCCACAGCGACGCACCAAGTCGGAATTTTTTGCGTCGGCAAGCTGCCACCCCCCAACATCGATTCCTCTTCGATCACTTCGCATACGCCAATTCGAGGAAGATACGAAATTTGTTGAGAAATCTTTTTTGCGCGAAGTTCCAGATTTTCGATGGGCATGGAAAGCATTCGCAAAACCGGAATTTCCAACTCGGCTTTTTCCAGATCGCGGTAGAGAGTCAGCGTGGCCACCAAAGCAGCCAGCGTCATCTTGTCGACTCGCATGGCCCGCATCAAAGGATTGTTGAGAATCATCTCGATGTATTTTCGTTTTCCAACAACGATCCCACATTGTGGGCCCCCGATCAGTTTGTCGCCACTAAACAACACGACGTCCGCTCCGTCGCGAATACTATCGGAGACCACCGGTTCTTCTTTCAATCCGTACTTGGAAAAATCTACCAGCGCTCCGGACCCGACATCGTCGATGACAGGGATTCCATGTCCGGCAGCGATACCCACCAACTCTTTTGTGGAAACCGTTTTCGTAAATCCAACGATTTGAAAATTACTGGGGTGTACTTTTAAAAGCGCCCCTGTCTGTTCACCAATGGCATCCGAGTAATCATGAGGATGCGTTTTGTTGGTTGTGCCAACTTCTTTCAGCTTGGCACCACTGCATTCCATCACATCGGGCAACCGGTAACTGCCACCAATCTCGATTAACTGGCCACGCGATACAATGACCTCCCGATCGGCCGCCAATGCCGAAAGTGTCAACATCGTGGCCGCCGCATTATTATTGACGACCACGGCAGCCTCCGCGCCGGTCAGCTCTCGCAACAACCGTTCAACCGCTTTGACGCGTTGGCCGCGTTCGCCCGTTTTCAGATCTACTTCGACACTGGCATAGCCTTCTGAAATACAGACGACCGCATCGGTCGCCGATCTTGCCAATGGAGCTCGCCCCAGTCCCGTGTGCAGAATGATGCCGGTACCATTGATTACCGGTTGCAAGTAAGGCTGTTCTTCCTTGATAAGCCAATTGGCGATTCTCTCGGCCAATTCATTTGGTGACGGAATCGCAACATCTTCCGTTGCGCTACTTACCTGCTCGCGCAGTTCGTCCAAAAATGTCCTGACACCATCGACGACCACATTGTGATTCGCGGTCCGAACCATTTTTTTCAGCTGGGGGCTCTCCAGCAGCTGGTTTACGGACGGAAGATTGCGAAAGATATTCTGCATGATTGGTTCCATTTAATCGGGGTCCTGTCAATCAATCGAGGTCGAGACCGCCCGTCGGATGCCCCGCGTCACCTGCGGAATAATACTGCGAATCCCGAGCGTTTTGTTCCTCGAGTTGCTTGACGCGCAATTCCATTTCCTTGCCCGGCTTAAAGGTAACTACGAATTTCTCCGGCACGTTTACCTTGTCCCCAGTCCTCGGATTGCGGGCCTTGCGGGCCGCACGTTTCTTGACTTCGAACACTCCGAAGTTTCGCAGTTCAATTCTCCGCTCCGAAACAAGCGCCTCAATGATCGCGTCGAATGTCTTCTGCACGATTTCCTTTGTCTTTAGCTGCGTGAGCCCGATCTCCTCGGAGATCGTTTTTACGATTTCCTTTTTAGTCATTGGTTGCTCCGCACGGCGGATGGTAGGTCACAGACAAGCTCTTCCAAGGCGGCAAATACCGTACCTGCGAGTCGCTCCAACTGTATACATAGCAAGGATTAATGTCAACTGACTGCACTCTCCGCCAGTTCCAGATTGTTACCTGGCGGATTGATCCTTTCGCAACCGGGCACCAACGGCGTGCAACGCGTCGCCAACGGAGCCAAGAGCTGACTGGTCCCAGACACATGGAGGCGGATCGGCAAAATCGAGTTTTTGCAACGGCTAAATTCAGATCTTCATGACCTTGCGTTGGGATTCGATGTGCTCCAGTTGGTGGAGTTTTCCCTTGCCGCTGCCGGGACATACTTCGCAAGTCGTTTGCCAGGCTTCGGGGGACTTTAGATTGCTGTCCCAAAACGGCCAAGTTTTGCATTGCCGCGGTCGAGCCGAATAGACAGAGCACTTTCGCGAATCGCTCTCAAAAAAAACACAATCTCCGTTGCCGAATTCCTTTAACGACCGCCGCACCCCAATTTTTCGAGTGTACAGGTCAGTAAACTCTTCGGCCGACAAATCGACCAGCTTCGCAAGTGCAGCAATCTCCTTCTTGTTAACCCAAACATAGCCTGGCGCACCGGTGCAACAATCGCCGCAACCTGTGCAGGTGAACTTCAAGCCTTCTTTGTACCAGGGATCGTTGTCGGGTTCGGTCATTTTACTTCTGGCTCGCTGCAACAAAAACATTAGCGTAACTCATTTTTTGGAATGCAGACAGCCTCTCCCGAAACACCGATCATTCGAAAAAACCGTTGGCAAGTCGCTTCCTGAAAAAATCGGTCACTTGAATGAGGGTTTGGATCCGTTTTTGCCGCAGCGATCTCGAACCTCAACCCCCGATTTGATACATCGCCTTCAGGGGACGTTGGAAATCAATCGAGTCTGTGCCATGCCCGGCCTTTTTGGCGGCAATGCACTCTCGAATTCTGTTCTCAATTGCACCGCTATCGGCTCCACTGCGAAGGAGCTCCCGAATATCCCATTCGACTTGAGAAAACAGGCAATTCATAAACTTACCCTCGGCGGTGATTCTCATTCGATTACAGTTACTGCAAAAAGGTTCACTGACGGAATTGATAAAACCGACGACTCCTTTGCCGTCCGAGAATCGATAGTCTACAGCCGCCTGTTGTTGACCAACGCTAGACACCAACTCCAGCGGACAGAAACTTCGCTCCAACATTTCCTTGACATGACTGCCGAATAAAACTCGACCGGGTTCCCATTTCCCGTCTGCATCGAGAGGCATGAACTCAATAAAGCGCAGTTCAAGCTGATTTTCACGAGCGTATTGAGCCAACGGCAGAATTTCGGTTTCTGAGATCCCTTTGACCGATATTGCGTTGAGCCGGATATGCTCAAATCCGGCCGCCTTCGCGGCATCGATCCCGGCCAGCACATTTGCCAGGCCTCGACGACGCGTGATGCGTTCAAAAACTTTGGGATTCACTGAGTCCAAGCTGATATTTAGCCGCGAAAGCCCCGCGTCCTTAAGCTTTTGAGCTTGATCGGCCAGCAGCAACCCATTGGTCGTCAATGCGACTTGCTGAATTCCGGGTATCGAGACCAACATCGCAATCAACCGCCAGAGCTGGGATCGAACCAGGGGCTCGCCACCGGTCAATCGAATTTTGTTTACCCCCAAATCTGCGCAGATTTTTACAAAAGTGACGAGTTCCTCGAATGTCAGAATATCGCGATGAGGAAGGAACTTCACGACCTCTGGCATGCAATAGAAACAACGAATATTGCAGCGGTCGGTGACACTGACTCTCAGGCTATCGTGAACACGACCAAAAGAGTCGACGATGGCCGTTTGGGAATCTGGATCATTCATGAGTCGCGTTTCCGGTGCGGGACAGGAGAGCCAGTCACCGATTCATTCGTCGGTTCAACTGAATTTGCCGCTTGATCGAAATGGATCCATTCATTTTGACCGTCGGCAAAGCTCTCCTGCTTCCAGACTGGCACTTCTTTTTTTAACGTGTCGATCAACCATTCAGCCGCCTCAAAAGACGCCGCGCGATGAGGCGTGCTGACCGCCACGGCAACGCTGGCCTCGCCAATTGGGACACGTCCAATTCGATGCACGATCGAGCAACGAACGATGGGCCATTGCTTTTCCGCAAGCGACCTCAGTTCCGTCAATTTCTTGACGGCCATTTCGTGATAACATTCGTAGTTCAGTTCGACGGTTTCCTTTCCGAGTGTGAATTGACGCGTGCAGCCAACAAACAACACACTCGCCCCGGCTTGGCCGGACCCAACCGAGCGTAACACCTCATTTGTGTCGATTGCCTTTTCTGTGATCGCGATCATGGGGGTTTCGGAGGTAAAAATCAAAGAATCCGAGTCGGCAGTCAGGGTAACGGCAGGAAAACAAATCGATCAGCCGCCACTAACCGGCGGAATCATCGCGACTTCCTGATCTTCTCGCAACAAGTCATTCTCATTTGCGTATTCAAGGTCGACAGAAAACAAGGAATTGGATAACAGCGTGGCCACCTCGGGAGCCAAATCAGCGATCCCGGTACGCAAGTCAGCAATGGTGGAACCCTCGGGCAATTCAATCTCCAAATCGTTGCGACCCAGGATCTCGCGGGCGGCAGCAAACAGAACAACTCGGATTCTCATGATACGACCAACTCTCCGCTGCTTCGCCCCAAAAGATCATCCAACTCGGGCATCAGTCCATACGCCAAGGCCAGAATCTTGATCGGATGAATCGTTGGCTTAGTCGTGCCTTGTTCCATCTGAATTTTACAGGCACTGCATTCGGTACTGCCGGCGATAATGTCCGGGCGCCGCATTGAATTGATCAGTGCAAATCCCATTCGCAGGCTGCGGAGATAATTGCGCCGCTTGATCCCATACGTCCCCGCCATCCCGCTGCAGCCCTTGTCAATCATTTCGACCTGCAGTCCGGGAATCAACTTCAGCAATTCGATCGCCGGTGCGCCATCGGTTAAAACACGTTGGTGACATGGCAGATGATAGCCAATCGCCGCATTGAGGGGCTTGAAATCCAGCTCGAGATCACCTGATTTATGAAGCTCGTACAAGAAACGACATCGCATCGATCGTATTGGCGGCCACCAATTCAGCATCCGGATCGTCCAGCAGATTCAAGTACTCGTTGGTGAGGGCCAGTACCGCAGAGGGTTCGGTAGCCACGACCTCATAACCTTGTCGAACCCATTCCGCGAACAGCTCAGCATTGCGGCTGGCCAGCCGTTTGGCACGCGCGATTGAACCCTCGGAAATCAGGGACATCCCGGAAATGTATTGCGACGGTGGAATGAAAACGTCGATGCCATTGTGCTTCAGGATTTTGACAAACGCTTTACCCAGTTCGACATCATTCCAGTTCGCATAGGAATCGATGAAATACACGACTTTTCGGCCCTGTTGTGTTGAAGGACGATTAAGTCGTTGACGCTGCGACCAACGATACAATGGCTGCCGTGCGACCAGAGGCAGTTTGCGGCCTTGAGCGATGCCCAGCAATCGATCCATCAGCCAGCGGGTCCAACGATGCTGCAAACTGTAATTCGACAACCTGGGAAAGCGCTCGGCGAATCCGTAAAGCCAATCCAGCCGCGCCAGGACCAAGTCAGATATCTTCAGGCCGTTGGTCGCAAAATATTGGGCTTTGGCTTCTACCATCAACTTCGGTATATCAACGCTGGCCGGGCAGTCGATTCGACACTGGTGACAGTTGATACACAGATCTACGACGGATTTGAATTCTTCCTGGGCCAACAATTGGGGATCCAGTTGCCCGGTGACGATCCCGCGCATTAAATTCGCTTTCGCCCGCGGAGAAGACTCCTCACGCGGCGTTAGTCGAAACATCGGGCACATGCGCTCGAGGGACGCTTGAGTTCGACATCGGCCACATCCGTTGCAGTCTCTGGCCGTTCGAGCAATCTGATCGACGTCCCAGTTGAGCAGTGGTTCTACGATCGGAAGGGGCGTCGAGGGTCGAGGCACCTTCGGTCAATGATCCCTTGGTCAGCATTACCGCCGGACTCTGGACCAGCGTCCAGGTCACTGGGCTCCTCAAGTTCTGCCGCTTTCGATTCGTCCACGATTCGCTCTGCCAAACGCAGGCTGTCGGCGACTTCGACCTTGCGCACGTGGTCCGTCAGTCCCGAATGTGGATGGCCGACGATCTTTCCGGGGTTGAGAATATTGTCAGGATCGAACAGCTCTTTGATCTGTGAAAGAACGTTGTAGGCCGACCCAAACTGCCGACGCAAGAACCAGGTCCGGCTTAATCCGTTGCCATGACAACCGCTGATGGTCCCTTTGTACTCGAGAACTTTTTCAAAAAGCTCATTGGCCAGTTTTTGCATCGTCGTTAAATCTGACTGATGGGATAGGCTCATGAATGGACGTAAATGAATGTGCCCTTGGGGTACGTAGGCGAAGACCGAAGCAGTCACCTCGTAGGAATTTAAAATCCGGTGAACATCTCGCAAAAAGGCGGGCAGTTTATCGGGAGCAATCGCCATGTCCTCGATAAACGGTAGTGCCCGGCGATCACCTCGCAGTTTGAACAGCGTCGGAACGGTTCGTCGAACAATCCGCCAAAAGATATCCCGTTGAGCCTGTTGGGTCGTGGTCCGAAAATCGAACGCAAGTTCTTTTTTCCGACAGATCTTCGTTACCAACTGATCCAGATTGTTCTGCAACAACTGATTGTCCGACGGCTTGAAACTCAACCAGCAACATCGCCTCGGCATCCGACGGGGATATTCCGTGCGAACTGATCACTTTTTTCGCGAGCAAGCGTTAGCAAGCGTCGATCCAGCAAATCGCAAGCCGCGACGTTCATGCTGGCGATCTCCACCGCCGCCTGAGCCGCCGATTCAAGCCGATGGAAAAACAACAAGGCAACGCCACGGTGTCGCGGCAAAGGCTGGGTCACCAACGTTGCCGCCGTAATGATTCCCAGCGTACCTTCGCTACCCACCAACAGGCGCGGAATCAGGTCCACTTGAGAATCTTGCAGCACGTCAAAAACGTTGTAGCCTGCCTGGTTTTGTTTCACATCGGGTTTGCCGGCGCGGATGACGTCCTGATGATTTTCCAGGACACTTTGGACGCGGCTGGAAATCTGATTGGCCCGCGGCGAAATGGCCTGCTCGGCTTGGGGTCCCTGGTCTCGTGACGCAACCTCGATCACTTCGCCGTCCGACAAAACGACCTGTAATCGTTTGACATTGTCACGTGGTGTCCCATAGCGAATCCAGTGGCTTCCCGAGCTGTTCATTGCCAGGACACCGCCGATGGTCGTCACGTTTCGCGACGCAGGATCAGGACCGATGATTCGGCCGTGGGATTTGAGTTGTTGGTTGAGGTTGCCTAGCACCACGCCCGGTTGAACCGTAACATCATCACGTCCAACCGCTTCGACTCTCCGCATGGACGTCGAAAAATCAAGCACCAGTCCTGCGCCGACACATCCTCCCACGATATTGCTGCCA